>NZ_CP132542.1:1647500-2847500 GCF_030845175.1 Coralliovum pocilloporae
ATCAGTGCGATGACAGGTTTGCCGATCAGCTCCAGAACTCTGGAGCCACAGACACTGGCAACCATTCGTCATGGCCGAAGCCAGACAGCGCTGGACTTCAAGAAGAGGCTGACAGAGCTTTCCGCATTGTCACGACTGATGGGAAGGTTCATGGAGGGTTTTGATATCCTAGTGACGCCTGCTGTGACCGAGTTGCCCCCGAGATCAGGAATCTACAGTGGTCATTGCTATACAGACGATTCGACCGAATTCTGGTATCGAGAGATGGAGCTCTATGCATATTCGGCCCTGTTCAGTTTGTCCGGGCAGCCGGCCATAAGCCTGCCCCTTCATTCCACATTCGAGGGTCTCCCCATGGGCGTTCAGTTCAGCGCTGCCATCGGGCGAGACCGGGAGTTGCTCAGTCTGGCTGGTCAGTTGGAGGCCGCCAAACCGTGGATCCATAAGAAACCGCCGGTGCATGCCGCCGCGGTCAGTTCCGTTCAACATGCATAATAATCTCTTTGGGAGAAGACCATGATACAGGACGACATGAAGCAGATAGAATGGCTCAGGAAAAGACTTGCGAAAGGTACGATAAGCCGACGCGAGTTTATGGGGCGCACAAGCGCTCTCGGCCTGGGAGCTGCGGCTGCGATGACATTTGCCGGAGAAGCTCTGGCTGCAGGTGGCCCGAAAAAGGGCGGAACGCTCAAGCTTGCTATTCCACACGGATCGACAACAGATTCAATTGATCCGGCGCGCCTTGAAAATGGCTTCCAGACGACATTGACCCGTGCCATGGGCAATACTCTGACTGAGATTGATGCTGAGGGCAATCTGGTCGGTGCTCTGGCAGAGAGCTGGGAAGCATCGCCAGATGCAAAAGTCTGGACTTTCAAACTTCGGCGCGGCGTTGAATTTCACAATGGCAAGAGCCTCACCGCGGATGATGTGATTGCCTCGATCAACTATCACCGGACCGATGATACCAAGTCTTCCGTGAAGCCGCTTGCCAAGCCAATCACCGCCATTCGCAAGGATGATGAGCATACGATTGTGTTTGAGCTTGAGGGCGGAAACGCAGATTTCCCGTTCAACCTCGATACGCCCGGTTTTATGATTGTGCCGTCCAACTCAGATGGCTCAATCAACTGGCAGGAAGGTGCAGGTACAGGCGGCTATAAGCTCGTGTCCTATGAGCCGGGCGTGAAGGCCATTCTTGAGCGAAACCCGAACTACTGGCGCAACGACAGGGCGCATTTTGATTCAGCTGAAATGCTGACCATTCTCGACAAGGCAGCCCGAACCAACGCCCTGATCAGCGGTGAAGTTGATGTTATCGACCAGGTGGATCTGAAAACGGCACACTTGCTTGGTCGACGTAAAAACATCCATATCGAGGAAACTTCAGGCCCTCTGCATTACACTTTTCCGATGCTGACCAAGAGCGCGCCGTTCGATGACCTCAATGTACGCCAGGCGCTTAAGTTCGCCATTGATCGGGAGGAAATTCTTCAGAAAGTCCTGCATGGTCATGGCTCTATTGGCAACGACAACCCGATTGGTCCATCCTATCGCTATTATGCGGCGGATCTTGAGCGCAACGGATATGACCCGGAAAAGGCCAAATATCATCTGAAGAAAGCCGGCCTGTCTGAACTGTCTGTTGACCTGAGTGCTGCTGACGCTGCCTTTGGTGGAGCGGTCGATGCTGCTGTTCTCTACAAGGAGCATGCTGCAAAGGCCGGTATCAATATCAATGTTGTTCGGGAGCCCAACGACGGATATTGGTCAAATGTCTGGCTCAAGAAGCCGTTCTGTGCCTGTTACTGGGGTGGATACGCCACCGAAGATACCATGTTCTCCACCGGTTATGAGCCATCTTCATCCTGGAATGACACCAATTGGGATCATACGCGTTTCAACAGCCTGCTGATTGAAGCCCGGTCCGAGCTGGATGAGACCAAACGGCGAGAGCTGTATCGTGAAATGCAGGTCATTCTGCGTGATGAGGGCGGCACTGTTGTGCCATTCTTCGCCAACAATGTTATGGCCCGCACTGAGAAAGTCGCGCATGGCACACTCTCCTCGCAGGCATCCCTTGACGGGCGTCGGATTATTGAGCGGTGGTGGTCTGCATAGATTGTATCTCTCAGACAGTGAGGCGCTTTCTGAGCGTCCCTTCCTGATACAATGATCTTAAATAGAGGGTGGCTGTTATCCTGAGGGGTAACAGCCACTTTTTTCTTCGTCCGCGCTGTTGCATCGGGGCAAGTTTTTGTAGGGTCTGCACAATCAACCTGTTTCAAGACCGGTTCCGGAGCAAGCACATGTCACTCAGTCTTAACATGATCGAAGATGCCGCAGAGCGGTTGGCAGGGGTCGCCCAGCGGACGCCGCTCCTGGAAGCGCCTCTTTTGAATGAAGAGCTTGGCGCGCGGGTTCTGTTCAAGCCGGAATGCCTGCAGGTGACGGGCTCCTTCAAGCTGCGGGGTGCCTATACCAAGCTGTCACGCCTTCACCCGGATGTCCGGCAGAACGGTGTTGTGGCGTTTTCTTCGGGCAATCATGCGCAAGGTGTGGCCTATGCGGCCAGGGCTTTTGGCGTCAGGGCCACGATTATCATGCCGAGTGATGCGCCGCAGATGAAGATCGACAACACCAGGGCTTATGGGGCTGAGGTGATTCTCTATGACCGCTTCGGTGAAAGCCGTGAGGAGATCGGAGCTTGCGTCTCAGAAGAAACAGGTGCCACGCTGGTCAAGCCTTATGATGATTTTGACATCATCTCGGGCCAGGGCACTGTGGGGCTCGAAGTTGCCGAACAGACTGCCGCCCTTAATGTTACGGCTGACGCGCTGATCTGTCCGGCTGGCGGTGGTGGACTGATGGCCGGACTGTCCACGGCCATGAAAGCCCGGAGCCCGGAGACACGGCTTTACTGTGCAGAACCTGAGCGATTTGATGACACATGCCGCTCCCTTGCAGCAGACACGATCCTCTCCAATGAACCAGGGCCCATGTCCATCTGTGATGCGATTGTGACACCGGCACCCGGCCAACTGACCTTTCCGATAAACAGGAGTACCCTGTCCGGCGGTTTTTCGGTGTCGGATCATGATGTGGTCGCTGCCATGCGTCTTCTCTTCGAGCGGTTGAAGCTTGTTGCTGAACCAGGGGCGACCGTTAGCCTGGCAGCGCTGATGAAGAACCGGGAACAGTTTTCCGGTCAGACCGTTGTTATTGTTCTGTCTGGCGGCAATGTGGATTTACAGACATTCCTGTCTCTTTGTCAGGATGGGGTGCCTGTGGCATCTGCTGCCTGAAGAAGCCACTGAATCGGCGCGCTCTGAGGGTCGGTCAGGGCATCAATCACATTGAAATGGTGCACGCCTGAGGCGTGCATGCTTGTGGTTTCCACGCCAAGGCCAGCCCATATATTGGCGAGCAAGTCATTCTGCCGAACAAATTCCGGTCGTTCGTCCGCACCAACCAGACAGAGCAGTCGGGCTGAATCTATCGGGTGCAGAAGGGCCGGGCTTTCCTCTGCCGCAGTTTCTAGGCTCAGGTTGAAAATGGTGTTCATCTGCGTTCTGAGCAGCGGGCGCAGATCGTGGACGCCACTGATGGACAGGATGGCTCTGATCCGGTTCTGGATATTGGGTGCAAGTGGTCCTTCCCGACACATCATCCGGGTCACAAGGTGGCCGCCAGCGGAATGACCCGCCAGGAGAAGCGGACCGTCAATCCGGTCTGCCAGCAGGTGAATGGCTTTGGCAATGGAACGGGTGATATGGGCTATTCCCACATGCGGGCAGAGCGGGTAAGTCGGGACTGCGCAGGTCCAGCCTTGCTGCAGAAGACCGCTGGCAAGATGAGACCAGCTCTTGTTGTCAAACGCTTTCCAGTAACCGCCATGAACGAAAACAAACAGGCCTTTGGATTGGCCTTCAGGCAGGAAGAGGTCGTAGACCTTCCGCGGATCTGTCCCGTATGTCTGATCCAGCTTGGCGCGTGATACATCTGCAAGCCGGTCGCGGAAGGCCTGAGCCTGCTCTGTCCAGGATAGCGGAAAGCTGTCTGCATCCGGGATATGGATGCCATTTGCATAGGCGTCATCCCAGTCCGTTATCGGGCCATAGCGCATGAACATCCTCCGTCCTTTTCACAACATCCGGAAAGCGGCCTTGCTTTCTCGTGTTTTTATTGTTGAATGTGATCGGAGTAATATCAAATTCCTTTGGTATAACAAACCAATCAAGCGCTTCCCGTCGTGGCTTCTGCCCTTTGGAGAATGTGCAGATAAAGGTGGGAGGTAATTGATGAAACGTGTGTTGACGGCTGGGGTGGCAGCCCTTGGGCTGATGATGTCATCGGCCATGGCTGAAGTAAAAATCGGCATGATTACAACATTGTCCGGTGGCGGATCGCATCTGGGTATTGATGTGCGTGACGGTTTCATGCTGGCGGTTAAGCAGTCGGGTCGCAGTGATGTGGATGTGATCATCAAGGATGACGCACGGAAGCCGGATGTGGCCAAATCTCTTGCTGACGAAATGGTGCAGAAGGACAAGGTCGACATCATGACCGGCATCATCTGGTCCAACCTGGCGCTTGCGGTGGTGCCTGGTGTCGTGCGCCAGAATGTTTTCTATCTCTCGCCAAATGCGGGGCCGTCTCAGCTGGCCGGGCGCGGCTGCCATCCGAACTATTTCAATGTGGCCTGGCAGAACAACAATCTGCATGAAGCCATGGGGGCCTACATGAAGTCGGCCGGCCTCAAGAAGCCGTTTATTCTGGCGCCGAACTATCCTGCCGGTACAGATGCGCTGACCGGTTTCAAGGCCATGTATGGCGAGGATGTTGCAGGAGAGATCTATACCCAGCTCGGGCAGAAGGATTATGCGGCCGAGATCGGGCAGCTTCGTGCATCGGGTGCGGATTCCGTGTTCTTCTTCCTGCCGGGCGGTATGGGCATTGCCTTTATGAAGCAATATGCGGGTTCTGGTGTTGATCTGCCGGTATATGGACCAGCCTTCAGCTTTGACGAGGTTATTCTGGGTGCTGTCGGCGATGCCGCAATTGGCGTCAAGAACACCTCACAATGGGCGCACGATCTGGACAATGCTGCCAACAAGGCCTTTGTCGAAAGCTTCCGTGCGGCTTATGGCCGGACCCCGACACTCTATGCGAGTCAGGGCTTTGATACTGCCAACCTGATCCTTTCAGCCCTCAGCAAGGCCAGCCCGGATGATGCAGATGCATTCCGCAAGGCTCTGGAAGCTGCGGAGTTTTCATCTGTGCGTGGTGATTTCAAGTTCGGCAGCAATCACCATCCGATCCAGAACATCCACGTTCGTGAAGTGGTTTCAGGTGATGGCAAGCCGACCAACAAGCTTGTTGGCGTTGCAATCGAAAATCATCAGGATGCCTTTGCCGGTGATTGCCACTTCTAGAGCATATATCCGAAAAGCGTGAGCGTTTTTCGGATAAGAATATGCTTGGAAACAAAGAGATAGAGCATTTGGGATGATTCCATTTTCACACAAATGCTCTGGCTTGTTGAATGAATAACGTGAGGGGTGGAGACTCTGCCCCTCTTTTCCTTCCCTGAACGGATCAGGCTATGACCGTTGCCCTTCTGATTGAGCAAATGCTGAATGGCGTCCAGCTTGGCGTCATGCTGTTTCTGATGGCTGCCGGGCTGACACTGGTATTCGGCGTCATGGGGCTTATCAACCTGGCCCATGGCTCTCTTTATATGATCGGTGCCTTTGTCTGTGCGGTGACGGCCAGCTGGTCTGGCTCGTTCTGGCTGGGTCTTTTTGTTGGCGGGCTGGCTGCTGCGGGGGTTGGCGCTGTTGTGGAGATGGTTGTCATTCGCCGTCTCTATGATCGTGATCATCTCGATCAGGTTCTGGCAACCTTCGCACTTATCCTCATTCTGACAGAAGGCACCCGTTGGGTCTTTGGTGATCAGCCTCTCTGGCTGGATATCCCGGCACTCCTGTCAGGTGCGGTGCCACTGCCGGGCGGTGGGGGCTATCCGGTCTATCGGCTGGCTATCATCGTGATCGGGCTTGCTCTGGCGCTCGGACTGTATCTGCTCATCGCGAAAACCCGGCTTGGCATGCGTATCCGGGCCGGAGAGAGCGACCGGGAGATGATCGCGGCACTCGGCGTGGACATTTCTCTGCTCTACACGGTGGTGTTTGCTCTTGGGGCTGCACTTGCCGGTATTGCAGGGGCACTGGTGGGAGCGCTGCAATCCGTGCAGATCGGGATGGGTGAACCTGTTCTGATCCTCGCGTTTGTGGTCATTGTCATTGGCGGTATCGGATCCATCAAAGGAGCTCTGGTTGGCTCTGTTCTGGTTGGGCTGGTTGATACGCTCGGGCGGGTCTTTCTACCCGGTCTCTTCAAGCTTATTCTTCCTGCTTCCCAGGCGACAGCGGTCGGGTCGTCGCTCGCGTCCATGTCTATTTATCTGGTCATGGCACTGGTTCTGATCTGGCGACCACAGGGGCTTTTCCCGCACCATGGCTGACAGAATGACAAGAGAAACCTGGCTCAATGCGGTGCTGATGGTCAGCCTTCTGGCTGTTCCGGTGATTGCTGTTCAGCTTGACGAGCCTTTCTATGCGAATCTGGCCTCCCGTGTTGCCATTCTGGCTCTGGCGGGTGTGGGGCTTAATCTGGCGATTGGCCTTGGCGGTCTGGTCAGTTTCGGCCATGCAGCTTTCTTTGGCCTTGGCGGTTATGTGGCCGGTATCGCCGCCTTTCACGCGTTGAATTACACACCTGTTCTCACCTGGCCTGTTGAGATATCCGGCACCACATCCATGCCGGTTATCTGGCTTGTTGCCCTGGCTATCTCGGCTCTTGCCGCCCTTGTTATCGGTGCCTTCAGCCTCCGGACCACTGGGGTCTATTTCATCATGATCACCCTGGCTTTTGCCCAGATGGTTTACTTCATGGCGATTTCGATCCCGGCCTATGGCGGCGAGGACGGTCTGCCGATCTATGTCCGCAATACATTTCCCGGTCTTGATACATATGACACGCTGACATTCTTCCTGCTGTGTTACGGCGCGCTGGCTCTGGGGCTTCTTGTCTACTGGCGTATCGCAGTTTCGCGCTTCGGTGCCGCGCTCAGCATGGCGCGGATGAACGAAACGAGGCTGGCAACGGCAGGGATCGCGCCTTTCCCGGTGAAACTGACCGGGTTTGTCATCTCCGCTGTCCTGACCGGAATGGCCGGCGCGCTCTATGCTGATCTGAACGGCTTTGTCGGCCCCTCCATGCTGTCCTGGCATCGCTCGGGCGAAATCATGATCTTCGTGATTCTCGGTGGCGTCGGGCGTCTGTTCGGGCCGGTTGCCGGTGCTGCTTTGTTCGTTCTGGCGGAATTCTTTATCGGTGGACTGACAGATCGCTGGCAATTGTTCCTCGGGTTGTTGCTGCTGGGTGTTGTCCTGTTTGCCCGTGGCGGTCTGGTGGGACTGATTGCCGGGAGGGCGCGTCATGACTGAGCCCGTCCTGGAACTGGTACATGTGTGCAAGGCCTTCGGAGCATTGGCGGTGACCGATGATGTGAGCCTTGATGTGAAGCCGGGCGAGATCCATGCTCTGATAGGCCCCAATGGAGCGGGAAAATCGACCCTTGTCGGCCAGATCGCCGGATGGCTGGAGCCGGATGCGGGCTCAGTGCGTCTGATGGGTCAGGATCTGTCTGGTCTGTCGGTTTCGAAACGGGCCCTGCTCGGGCTTGGTCGGAGTTTTCAGGTCTCATCCCTTGCGCTTGACTGGACAGCCCGACGCAACGTGATGTTGTCCATACAGGCGCGGCAGAGAAAGACGTTCCGATTCTGGCGCAATCAGGCACAGGATGGTGCGCTGAGAGCCGAGGCGACGGATATTCTGACCCAGGTCGGGCTGGCAGAGCGGATGGATGTTCCGGCATCTGAACTGTCGCACGGAGAGCGTCGTCAGCTGGAGCTGGCTTGTGCCCTGGCTCTGAAGCCGAAGATCCTGCTTCTGGATGAACCCATGGCTGGTCTTGGCGCGGAGGGCAGCCAGCGCATGACGCAGTTTCTGGCCAGCCTCAAGGCCACATGTCCGATCCTTCTGATTGAGCACGATATGGATGCGGTGTTTGCCCTGGCGGATCGCATATCCGTTCTGGTCTATGGGCGCATTATCTGCACTGGGACAGTCGACGAAATCCGCGCCCATCCCGATGTCAGAGAGGCCTATCTCGGGGAGGATCATGATGCTTGAGCTCTCCGCTGTTGAAACCTTCTATGGGCCGTCACAGGCGCTGTTCGGAGTGGATTTGTCGGTCAGGGCCGGCTCAGTAACGGCTCTTCTTGGACGCAATGGTATGGGCAAGACCACGACCATTCGCTCGATCTGCTGCCTGACCCCGCATCAGGCAGGCTCCATTCGCTTTGACAGTCATGCTCTTGAGGGTCTTCCTGCCCACCGGGCCGCGCGTCTCGGTCTTGGGCTGGTGCCCGAGGGGCGTCGATGTTTTCCCACCCTGACCGTTGAAGAGAACCTGCGGGCCACCGCTCGCTCAGGTCCCTGGGATCTGGACCGGGTCGGTATGCTGTTTCCGCGGCTTCTTGAACGCCGGGCCCAGATCGCCCGCACCCTGTCAGGCGGTGAGCAGCAGATGCTGGCGATTGGCCGTGCTTTGATGACCAATCCGAAGTTGCTCATTCTGGATGAGGCAACAGAAGGTCTTGCTCCGGTCATTCGGCGGGAAATCTGGTCAGCGCTGCGTGCACTCAAGGACAGCGGGCAATCCATCCTGATAGTCGACAAGACGTTGAAGGAACTTCTGCCAATTGCTGATCACTGCGTCGTTCTGGAGAAGGGCTCAAGTGTATGGAGCGGTTCGCCGGATGCATTGACCCCGGATATTCGAGATCGCTATCTGGGTGTGTAATCTGATCGGGAACTGTGACGGATCAAAATTCACGATAGTCCGCAGCGGTTTATCGCATGGCTCTCATTAAAAACCGCTGCTATGGTATACAGATCGAATCCTGCGGTTCAGTTGGCAGGGTCGTATGATTGCGGAGAAGCAGGTTTCATCTGCCGAGACTGAGGTGCCTCATATCATCGCCTATGGCTTATTATCCTTTTACATTTGTTCTCACTCCCGGGTTTTCTTCGCTGTCGCTCAGCGCGTCCCTTGATGTGCTCAAATGGGCCAATGCCACCGTATCCACCCATTTATTCTGTTGGGAGTTTCTCTCCCCGGATGGGGAAGATGTTGCATCGGATACGGGTATTTCCATTCGTGTTGACGGCCCTATGGAGAAGCTGCGGCAATCAACGCCCCGCGTTCTTGTGGTGATGAGCGGCGCAGAACATGTGAACGAGGATTATGAGGCTCAGCTGATCGGGTTCCTGAGGTCGGCAAATCGCCACGGCTCATTTGTCGGTGAAGTGGATGGGGGTGCCGGGTTGCTGGCACGGTCCGGTATTGATCGTTCCATCATGGCTTTGTGGCGTAACACTGTCTATGACCAGGCGATTTCTGATCTGGCACTGGCTGCCGAAACAACCCGCCGTTTTCCGCTCGATCGACCGATTTTTGCCTGTGACAGCCTGCCGGACACATTTACGGCCTTTACTGAAATCGTCAGAACCATGGCCGGTGATGATGTGGCGAGACAGATCTATCATCGCCTGCACAGTGATGTGGGACTGAAGCGGCCACAGACCGCAGTGCAGCCGGAAGATAACCCGTCCCGGTCCGCCCGATCCAGAATGGTGGTGCGCGATGCAGTGACGCTGATGAAGCACAATATTGAAGAACCGTGGAAAGTCAGCGAAATTGCAGAGGAGCTGAATGTCAGCACCCGTCAGCTTGAGCGTCAGTTTGATCGCTGGTTGCGGGTCAGCCCGGCACAGATCTATTCCCGCATGCGCCTTGAACATGCCCGCCAGCTGATCCAGGAAGGCCGGATGTCTCTCACCGAGATAGCGCTGGCCAGCGGCTACAAGTCCCATTCCAATTTCTCACAAGCCTTCCGTGCCTATTTCAATCAGCGGCCAGGCGATGTGATGCGGACAGGGTAATCAGTCTCTGCGCTGGATATAGCGTTTCGCAAAGGCGGGAATTTCTCCCGGCAGGGCCTCAATACCAGTAAATGATTTCAGATAGGCCGGGGTGTAGTGCATGCGGGTTTCAGGGGTCTCCCTGATGTCGAGTGCGTAATACCCGATCTGCATGAAATAGAGAACACGGGCCCGGATAAAGGCCTCGGTTGCTTCGTATTCATGGCGGAGGAAGATCTCCTTAATCGCCTCGACACGCTCATTGTCGGCCTGATCCACAACATGTCTGACAGTGCCTGATCGCCGGGCCCACTCCCGGATTGCGAAATCAAGGCGCGGATTGAACAGGTCCGGGTCAACCCAACAGGCGAACAGATTCAGGATCCCTTCGGTGACGGTTTCGGATGGCAGGCGGGATTGTTTCACGATTGCCTGGGTGTTTGATGTGCGCCAGACATCGAGCAGTGTATCAAGCAGATCGGACCGGCTGTTGAAATACCAGTAGAAACTGGATCGCGAGACATCCAGGCGCTGGGCCAGGGACAGCACACGCACTTTCTCCACACCGTCACTGATCAATGTGTCCAGTGCAATTCTGATCCAGTCGTCCCGCGTAGCCTTGGTGTGTGGAGCGGAAGGTGAGCTGCTTGATTTGTTGTCTTTGGGCTCCATGGCAGAACGTTAGTCGCGATGTGGGGAAAGGTCCAGAGCTTTGTCATTTTATCTTTTTGATAATTAAAGATAGAGTGTAGATAATTTCTCTGGACTAAAGAGATGGGCGCTGTGTAAGTCTTGATCAGTTTGCCGGGAGAATAAGTGTCCTATGGATCTCAAGACCATTCAAACCATTGTT
Organism: Coralliovum pocilloporae; assembly: GCF_030845175.1. Taxonomy (NCBI): domain Bacteria; kingdom Pseudomonadati; phylum Pseudomonadota; class Alphaproteobacteria; order Hyphomicrobiales; family Coralliovaceae; genus Coralliovum; species Coralliovum pocilloporae. Next base: position 1,658,410 of record NZ_CP132542.1, read on the forward strand.
GCGATTGCGGATCATGGATCTTTTGTGGAAGCCAGTGAGGCTGTTGGCCTGTCGCAATCTGCGGTCAGCCTGCGCATCAAGGCTCTGGAAGACCGGCTTGGTGTGGCGCTGTTCGACCGATCCTGTCGCCCGCCTGTGCTGAATTCGGAAGGGCATGCCTTTGTTGCCAAGGCGCGCACCATTCTGGATACCTGGCAGGATCTGATCGGCTCGTTCAGGCCCATGCCACGGGTGACCAGCCTTAATCTGGGCGCGGTTCCCACAACGGTCAGCGGCGCCTTGCCCGTTGCGCTGAACAGATTGAGGCAGGAGCAACCGCACCTCTCCATTCGCCTGGTATCCGCCCTGTCTGACAGGCTGGAGGAGATGGTGCTGAAGCAGGAACTGGACTGCGCCGTCGTCACCAAGGCATCTGTATCCTCACCGGATATCAAATGGCACACCATCGTGCGGGAGCCGCTGGTGGTGATCTCTCCATCCCACGTGACCGCAGACAGCGATGTGGATGCGCTCTCTGCAGCCCCCTATATCCGGTTTAACAGGCATACCTGGGCCGGACAGTTGATCGAGCAGGAACTGACCAGTCGGGCCTTAAAGCTGCGGGCTGCCATGGATGTGGACACGCTCGACGGTATTTCCCAGCTGGTGGCCAATGGCCTCGGAGTATCCGTTGTTCCCATCCGTCCGATCAATAACCCGTTTCCGGATGGGGTAAAGGTCATGCCATTCGGCAGGCCACCGGTCTATCGAACAGTCGGGCTGATCGAACGGGCTGACAATCCGCGCGCCTCTCTGGTTTCTGTCCTGGTTGAGGCGCTGGAAAGTGCTGCAGCGTCCGTTTACGGCAAGGTTCAGGAACATGTTGATACCCCGTGATGGGGTTGAATGATAAGACCAGAGCCGGGCGTTGTTCGGCGAGGAACAGCTTGCTTTGGTAAAGGGCAGCAATGGAGGCATATATGGTTGGTCCGCTTGAGGGTGTTCGCGTTCTGGATCTGTCACGGATTCTTGCTGGCCCCACATGCACACAGCTTCTCGGGGATCTCGGGGCCGATGTGATCAAGATCGAAAGACCCGGCTCAGGGGATGATACCCGGAGCTGGGGCCCGCCATTTGTTACTGGAAAGGACGGAGAGCCGACGCGGGAAAGCGCCTATTATCTCTGCGCCAATCGCAACAAACGGTCGGTTGCCGTGGATATGGCATCCGAGGATGGCGCCCGGATGATTCGCGCCCTGGCCGCCAAGGCTGACGTGCTGATCGAGAATTTCAAAGTGGGCGGGCTCGCAAAATACGGCCTCTCCTATGCTGATCTGAAGGATGAGTTCCCGGGGCTTGTCTATTGCTCAATCTCGGGATTCGGACAGACTGGTCCGAATGCGCACAAGGCCGGTTATGACGTTATGGCGCAGGGATATGGCGGTATCATGAGCCTGACCGGAGAGCCGGACGGTGCGCCAATGAAGGTGGCTGTCGGTATCGCTGATGTCATGTGCGGCATGTACGCTTCGACGGCCATTCTTGCGGCGCTGAGACATCGGGACAGGACCGGGGAGGGACAGCATATCGATCTGGCCCTTGTGGATGCGCAGATTGCCTGGCTGATCAATGAGGGAACCAACACTCTGACCTCCGGACGCGATCCGATCCGGCGGGGCAACCAGCACCCCAACATCGTGCCCTATCAGGTGTTCGAGGTCGCGGACGGGCACGTGATTGTGGCCGTAGGAAATGACGCGCAATATGTCCGCTTCTGCGAGCTGATCGAACGACCGGATCTGGCAACCAATCCGGATTATGCCACCAATGCCAAACGGCTTGAAAATCGCGAGGCGCTGATTCCGATTATTGCCGACTGCCTCAAATCCATGACCCGCGATGCTCTGCTTGCAGGTCTTGAAGAACGGGGCGTTCCCGGCGGTCCGATCAATACTCTGTCTGATGTGTTCGCGTCCGATCAGGTCGAGGCCCGCGATATGAAGATCTCGGTGCCGCATCCGTTGGCCGAAGCAGGCAGTGTGGATCTGATCGGCAATCCGCTCAAGCTGTCAAAGACCCCGGTAAGTTATCGGCGCGCGCCTCCGACACTGGGGGAGCACACCGATGAAGTCATCCGTGAATGGCTGGAAGGGGATGGCTGACATCAAGTGACAAGAGCAACTCCGCCCTTATCCTTCACTCCAAACCGCCATATTCGTGCCGCCTGGTTCACGGAACTCGAAACGTTGCCCGCCTGGGAAACTGAATATCTCTTTGGTTATGTGAGCGCCCGCTGCACAGAGTTGGGCGTAAGCAGCTTGAAGGTCATCGGTTTTAAGGACGATCAAGGGTGCCTTATTGCTGCTCCGTTCGATCCCGCCGCCTGTACCGGCGCCTTGAATGTCCCGATAATCAGGGCCGTACTCGATAAATTCCCAACCGCAGGCTTTGGCGAAAAAGTCCTGCGTTGCTTCTAGTTCACTGCTGTAGAATTCGATGTAGTCGATTTTCAAGCTGGTCGTCATCTGTGTCTCGGAGTTACATTTCTTCAGTTTTGAACCTATGGATGACAATCCGAAATTACGACGATTTTATCGTCTAAATCTGCGTTATCGGGATAGCACGACCAGAGCAGGCTCGGCATGATGGCAGCGGAGTAGCAAGCCGTGTATGCTCTTGATGGAGAGAGCAGGGCTGTGTGGAGGCATGTGAATGACGGACCAATCCCGTCCGTGTGTTGTGATCGTGGACAAGAATCCTCTGGTTCTGTCCGGGTTGCAGGCGTTTATCGAACGTGATGGCCGTTTTGATGTGGTTGCAGCTTTGCCAACCGGACAGGCCTTTCTCGATCAGGTTGCAGATCTCACTTTCGATGTTGGTGTAATCGGCTGGTCCCTGTCTGATATGACGGGCGGTGATATTCTGGTGAAATGCAAAGCGCAGAGTGTTTCTGCGCGCCTGATGATCTATTCCGGTGAAAGCAGCCCCGATATTCTGCGTCAGGCGATTAAACTGGGAGCCTTTGGTTTCTGCTCAAAGGGGGAAGATCCGGCAGATGTGCTGGATGCGATCAGTTCTGTGGCGCGGGGCCGTATGAGTTTCCCCTATGTGGATATGGGCTCGGTTGCGGATGATCCCCTGACCCGCCTGACAGAGCGTGAACGTGAGTTGCTGGCAGCGCTGGCGGATGGCTGGACAAATGTCCAGATCGCCAGCCGGATTGGCATCTCCCAGAACACAGTCAAATACCATCTGAAGAATCTGTACGACAAGCTGGATGTCAAGAACCGGGCCATGGCCGTTGCCCTGTTCGTTGCCTCGGACAAGCGGTCCAGATAGTCGCGATTGTTTATGGTCCAGAGGTGTTGGAAACAGTGCTTCTGAGAAGGGAAAATTAATATTGGCTGAGTTAATCAGTTGGTTGAATATTCAATTTCCCCTCTGAGCAGAAACTTCTTGCTCTGCTCATCACGGTAATATGTGAGTGATCATGCCGCTTCTTAGCTCTCTCCAGTCGTTGCGCTTGTCGACTGTTTTCATTGCAATCTTCTCTGTATTCGCCGGATTGGTGGCCCTGTCCAGCTTTACGTCCTACCGGAGTCTGAGTGATGTGCAGGCGGGGGGAGAGGAGATATACAACAATTATCTCATCAGCATTGTGAACCTGTCCTCGGTCAGCATAGCGATAGACCGGCTTTATATTCTGCAGAAATCACACATTATTGCGCCGAACGAGGCTGTCATGAACAGCCTTGAGCAGCAGATGGCAAAAGAGACTGATAAGGCAAAGAAAGCTCTCGAACAATTCAGGGTGACTTTGGATCCAGGTGAAGAGACCGAGAAGTTCAACAATGTTACTGACAAGTTCAGGGAGCTTCTGGCTCTCAACACGAAGATCGTGTCCCTGAGCCGTAACAACAATGATGATGTCGCTGATGAGATCAGCCGTTCGAGCTTCAATGACTTGTTCAACAGCCTGAGTGATCTCAATGGGCAGATGCTGCAGACCAATATTGATGGGGCTGGAGCGCTTGAAATTGAAAACATCAAGCATTTTGACGATGCTGTTTTCACGCAGGGCCTGATTGCCGCTGCGTCAATTCTGATCGTTCTCGCCGCATTTCTTGTTCTGCGCGCTGGTATTATCAAGCCGATTTCCCGGTTGACAGGGGCAATGGGGCGCCTCAGCAGAAACGACGTGGATTTCGAGATCAAAGAGCTGGGCCGCAAGGATGAAGTTGGCGAGATGGCGTCCGCACTGGAAGTCTTCCGAGCCAACAAGATCGAGATGGACAGATTAGGCGAAGAGCAGTCTGCGTTGAAAGATCAGGCAGAGGCTGAGAAAAAGGCGGCCATGCACGGGTTGGCTGGCGAGTTTGATCAGAAGATCGGCGGTATCGTGACCTTGATAAGCAATGCGTCGACGGAGCTGAGCAGAACTGCCAGAAGCATGAATGATCGGTCAAGTGATACAAGTTCACGGGCTGTCGAGGTTACCAGTGCTGCGGAAGCGGCCTCGCAAAATGTTCAGGCTGTTGCATCCGCTGTTGAGGAAATGACGGTGACGATTGCTGAAATAAACGGCCGCGTTTCAGACTTTGCCAGCGCTTCAAGCAAGGCTGTTAGCGAGTTTGCTGTAACTGGCGAGCAGATGAAGGCGCTTGCCGGGATAGCAGAAAGCGTCGGGGCTGTGGTTGATATGATTTCCGCAATTGCCGAACAGACCAATCTGCTGGCATTGAACGCGACAATCGAGGCTGCCCGGGCGGGCGAGGCTGGCAAAGGCTTTGCTGTTGTCGCAAATGAAGTAAAGTCACTGGCCACTCAGACCGGTAAGGCGACAGAAGAGATTTCGCGCCAGATTGAGGAAATGCAGGTGGCAGCACGGACTGCCATGGGGTCAATTGATTCTGTTGCGACTGTCATTGGCTCTCTTGATGAAACATCGGCTGCGATTGCCAGTACAATCGAGCAGCAAAGCGCTGCAACCAACGAGATCGCTAGCTCCGTTCAGGAAGCGGCGCGCAGCACCGAAATTGTTACGGGCAGTATCGCGAGGGTCTCTGAATCGTCCATCGAAACGGGACGTGAGTCTGATGATGTTTCTGCCAAGGCGAGCGAATTTGATACGAATTCACAGAGTCTGAAGTCTGAAGTTGACAGTTTCCTAGCGAAAATTCGGGCAGCCTGATAGAGGAGACTCATTGGCCCTGGAGTTTATGTGATGGAAATCGATCACGTTGCGCTGTTTGTTCAGCAGGTTATTGAGCATTTCGAGAAAAGCGATCATCAGCTTTTGCGTGACTATGCAATCAGGCTGAGTGCTGTTCCGCTGGAGGATGCGTCTGAGGGCAGTGAGCCCAACTGGCTGAAGAGCTGTGATGTGATTGATGATGTGGTGCTTCCCGATGCGACGCGCGCCATCCTTCAGGGTCTGAGGTCGGTTGCCGAGCTTCTGCCCTGGCATGAGGCGCCGGGCGAGGACGTGCCGGGCGGCCTTGCCGGACATCATGCCTATACGGAGATTATTGGCCCGCATGGCCGCTGGCGAGCGGATCATTGTCGGTTCGGTGTCTTTGTGATTGACGCTGATATCCATTACCCGTTGCATCGGCATGAAGCCGATAAATTCTACTATTTTATTGGTGGTGGAGCCAAGGTATCAGTCATGCCCCTGCCTGGTCAGGACTTCTCAGCTGGCGATGTGGTGCATGTGCCGTCCCGGACGTCACATGACACAACCACAGGGGCTGATCCTCTGATTGCGCTTTGGGGTTGGTGGGGTGACATCGACATTGGCAAATATGAGTTCTGTGAAGCACAGCCACAGGGGTAGATTGACCCACCCTGTCGGGTAGTCGCGGCGCGCACCACTGGGTAAATTCCCCTATCCGATTGGTCTGTATTTCCTCTCCGACCGGGTGTTGTTGAGAGCCGGATTTTTCTTCATTCTCTTGCGAAATGGTTAAGGCGGTATGTGATCCCGCCACAGGCTAAGCGCGGAGGATGACATGTCTGGCTATACTCATTTGTTCATTCCAGGACCGACCAACATTCCTGAAAAAGTTCGTCAGGCGATGAACCTTCCTATGGAAGACATGCGGTCTCCCGAATTCCCGAAATTCACCAAGCCGCTGTTTGAAGACCTGAAGAAGGTTTTCAAGACAGAAACCGGCCGTGTTTTCATCTATCCGTCTTCCGGCACCGGTGCCTGGGAAGCGGCGATCACCAACACACTCAATCCGGGCGACCGTGTTCTGATGTCCCGTTTCGGCCAGTTCTCCCATCTCTGGGTTGATATGGCAGAGCGTATGGGCCTCGAAGTGGACGTGATTGACGTTGAATGGGGCCAGGGTGTTCCGGTCGAGGAATATGCAAAGCGCCTTGAAGCTGACACAGATGGCACTATTAAGGCTGTGTTCTGCTGTCACAACGAAACAGCGACCGGTGTAACCAGCGATATTGCTGCTGTGCGTAAGGCGCTGGATGACGCCTATCATGATGCGCTGCTGTTTGTTGACGGCGTCAGCGCGATCGGCAGCATTGATTTCCGTATGGAAGAGTGGGGTGTGGATTGTGCCGTGAGCGGTTCCCAGAAGGGTTTCATGCTTCCGGCGGGTCTGGGCTTCCTTGCTGTCAGTCAGAAGGCGCTCGACGCGCATCAGTCCTCCACCTTCCGGCGCTGCTATTTCAGCTTTGAAGACATGATCAAGACCAATGATCAGGGTTACTTCCCGTATACCCCGGCGACCCAGCTTCTGCGCGGTCTGCGCGTGGCTCTCGATATGCTGCTGGAAGAAGGCCTGGATGTTGTTTTTGCCCGTCATCATCGTATGGCTGAAGCCGTTCGTCGTGCCGTTGCGGCGTGGGGCCTTGAACTGTGTGCGGCTGGCAAGGAATGGGAATCTGATACCGTCAGCGCCATCATGGTGCCAGAAGGGTTTGACAGCGCCGAAGTGGTGAAAACCGCTTACTACAAGTACAATGTCTCTCTTGGTGTTGGCCTCAGCAAAGTTGCCGGAAAAGTCTTCCGCATCGGTCACCTGGGTGCGCTCAATGAGGTCATGGTTCTTGGTGCTCTGGGTGGCGCTGAGATGGCACTCCGGGATTGCGGTATTGAAATCGTGCCGGGCTCCGGTGTCGGTGCTGCTGTTGAGTATTTCCGTGAAACATCCCAGCCGATGAAACTGGCCGAAGCAGCCTGATAGGCGATCGGGTTTTTAATCTGTTCTGGATTTTGAGTGCGGGTCGCCACTTGGCGACCCAGGAGGAGACAGGTTTATGAGTCATACCATTCACCATCTGCGGAAAGCCCGCCTGCAGCGCAGCGAGCTGGCCGTTCCGGGGTCCAACCCCACCATGATCGAAAAGGCCGCCGAAAGCGCTGCCGACTACGTCTTCCTTGATATTGAAGATGCTGTTGCTCCACCCGATAAGGAGCAGGCCCGCAAGAACATCATTGAAGCGCTGAACGATATTGACTGGCGTGGTCTGGGCAAGACCGTATCCGTGCGCATCAACGGTCTCGACACCCATTACATGTATCGCGACGTGGTCGATGTGATGGAACAGGCCGGTGACAAGCTCGACACCATTCTGGTCCCGAAAGTTGGTGTTTCTGCCGATCTGTACATGGTTGAGGCCATGGTCAACCAGATCGAGATGGCCAAGGGTTATGAAACCCGTGTCGGCCTCGAAGCCCTGATTGAAACCGCGCTTGGCATGGCCAATGTGGAAGAGATCGCCCGCTATGGCAGCCGTCTGGAAGCCATGCATTTCGGCGTTGCTGACTATGCTGCATTCTGCCGTGCACGTACGGTGAACATCGGTGGCCTGAACCCGGATTATCCGGGCGACCAGTGGCACTTTGCTCTCAGCCGCATGACTGTTGCCTGCCGTGCCTATGGCCTCCGCGCCATTGACGGGCCGTTCGGTGATTTCTCTGATCCGGATGGCTACCGTGCCGGTGCCCGCCGTGCCGCTGCTCTGGGTATTGAGGGCAAGTGGGCTATCCACCCGTCTCAGATCGAGCTGGCCAACGAGATCTTCTCACCGCCTGCCGCTGAAGTGGATCGCGCCGAGCGCATTATTGTTGCTCTCCGCGAAGCTGAAGAGCAGGGCAAAGGTGCCGCTGCTCTCGACGGCAAGATGATCGATGCAGCATCTGAGCGCATGGCGCGCAACGTGCTGGTGGTCAATGACGCAATCAAGGCGGCGGAAGCCGCACGTGCAGCCGCAGCTGCTGAATAAGGCGATCCCGGGTCGGTTACGACCCGGATTATCCCCTTCAGGAGACAGAGATGGATATTCACGAGTATCAGGCCAAGGAATTGCTGTCCGGTTTCGGTGTTCCGATCCCTCGCGGCGGTCTGGCCTACAGCCCAGAACAGGCAACCTACAGGGCCCATGAAATCGGCGGTTCCAAATGGGTCGTCAAGGCGCAGATTCACTCAGGAGCCCGCGGTAAGGCTGGCGGCATCAAGGTATGCTCCACCGAGACCGAAATCTGGGATGCGGCAGACGAGCTGCTCGGCAAGCGCCTGGTAACCCATCAGACCGGTGAGCGTGGCAAGCTGGTGTCTCGCCTGTATATTGAAGAAGCGACTGACATCGCTCAGGAAATCTATCTGGGCTTTGTCATGGACCGCAAGTCAGAGCGGATCATGGTTGTGGCTTCTGCAGCTGGCGGCATGGAAATCGAAGAAATTTCTGAAGCGCAGCCGGACACAATCATCCGTGTGGAAGTTGACCCGGCTGTCGGCATGCAGGCTTTTCAGGCCCGTGAGATCGCCTTTGGCCTCGGCCTTGGTTCCAGCATGATCCGTCAGGCTGTTGAAACCGTCATGGGCTGTTATCGCGCTTTCCGCGATCTTGATGCCACCATGGTGGAAATCAACCCGCTCGTGGTCACCGGTGACAATGCCATTGTGGCGCTTGATGCCAAAATGTCCTTTGACGAGAACGCTCTGTTCCGTCGCCCGCAGATTGCGGAACTGCGTGACAAGTCTCAGGAAGACCAGCGTGAGACCTATGCCAGTGACCGTGGCCTGTCCTATGTGGGACTGGACGGCAATATCGGCTGCATCATCAATGGTGCCGGTCTTGCTATGGCAACCATGGATATGATCAAGCTGTCCGGCGGTGAGCCGGCAAACTTCCTGGACATCGGCGGCGGTGCCTCACCGGAGCGTGTGGCGAAGTCTTTCCGCGCGGTTCTTGCTGACAAGAATGTGGAAGCCATCCTGGTGAATATCTTCGCCGGTATTAACCGGTGCGACTGGGTTGCTGAAGGTGTGGTCAAGGCCATCGAGGAAGTGGGTGTTGAAGTGCCCCTGATCGTGCGTCTTGCCGGAACCAATGTGGAAGAAGGCCGTCGTATTCTTGATGAGAGCGGCCACAATGTCATCACAGCGGACACGCTGGCAGAAGCCGCTGACAAGGCGGTTGCCGCCTGGCAGTCTGTTACCAAAACGGCTGCGTGAGGAGAGACTGATGAGTATTCTGCTTAATCGCGAAACCAAAGTTATCGTTCAGGGCTATACGGGCCGCATCGGCAGCTTTCACGCTGAAGAAATGATTGAATACGGCACCAATGTGGTGGGAGGTGTTACGCCGGGTAAAGGTGGCACGATCCATCTTGACCGTCCGGTCTTCAACACCATGAAGGGTGCTGTTCAGGAAACCGGTGCTACCGCGTCTATCGTCTTCGTACCGCCTCCCTTTGCTGCTGACTCCATCATGGAAGCTGCTGACGCAGGCATCAAGACCTGTGTCTGTATCACGGATGGTATCCCGGCTCAGGACATGATCCGTGTCAAGCGCTACATGCGCCGCTATCGTCGTGAAGAGCGCATGCAGCTTATCGGCCCCAACTGTGCGGGCATGATCACGCCAGGCGAAGGCATGATGGGTATTATGCCGGGCCATATCTACATGCCGGGTCGTGTGGGTATTGTCGGACGTTCCGGGACGCTCGGCTATGAAGCGGCATCCCAGATGAAGGCACTTGGCATTGGCGTATCCACCAGTGTTGGCATTGGTGGTGATCCGATCAACGGCTCATCATTTAAGGATATGCTTGAGCTGTTCGAACAGGATCCGGACACGGATGCCGTTGTGATGATCGGTGAGATCGGTGGCCCGCAGGAAGCGGAAGCCGCAGCCTATGCCCGTGATCACATGAGCAAGCCGGTAATCGCCTATATTGCTGGTCTGTCAGCTCCGAAAGGCCGTCGCATGGGCCATGCTGGTGCCATCATTTCAGCCTTTGGTGAATCCGCGCAGGAAAAGGTTGAGATCCTGAAGGAAGCTGGTGTTACCGTCGTGCCAAGCCCGGCAGAATTCGGCCCGGTTGTTGCTGACGTTCTGGCAGGTCTGCAGAAGGCGGCCTGACACTAGAGCACGTCCCCTCTTTGTTGGATCATTTGATGGAGGCGATATGGTTCATTCGGCTAGGAAAAGAACGCAGCTCGATCTGGTGGATCGTGCAAGGTCTTTGACGACGACGATGGGCCATATCGCCCCACCGAAGGCCGGTTTTCCTTGCCTGCTGAGCAGCGTTGAGCAATCTTTATGATCAACCAGATCACCGCAGACTGCTCGCCTTGTCAGCAAATAAGAAAAGCCGGTCAAGTGAACCAACAGAGAGTGGACGGGCTCTAAAATCCGGGGGTCGGTCTGATCTGACCCCCGACAGACTTATCGCTGATGCTCTGTCTTGCGCCGGGGAAGCGTGAATGCGATAACGCCGCCGAACAGGCGGCGAACATAAACCGTTTGCCTTGAAAGATAATAATCCTGCGGCGCAGGACCCGGGCTACGACGAGGCGCGTAAATGACCCTGAAGACCAGAGAAGAGATGCGTGCGGATGCAATCCGCTTCTTTCAGGCTGCTGTTGAGGCTGCTGATCCGGCTGGTGCTGTGCGTAAGGCACTGGCGGCAACCGATCAGGACCTTGATCCGGCAGGCCATCTCTACGTCATCGGGATTGGAAAGGCTGCCTGCCCGATGGTGGAGGAGGCGCTGGCCCATGTCCGCGCTGAAAACCGCACGGCTCTGGTTATTACCAATTATGAAAACGTACGCACCCTTGATGGCTGCGAGGTGATTGGTGCCGGACATCCGGTGCCGGATGAAAATGGCCATCAGGGCGCTCTGCGCGTTCTCGATTGCCTGAAGGGCGCTGGCGAACAGGACCTTGTTCTTGTTCTGATGAGCGGCGGCGGATCAGCCCTTATGCCATGCCCCCCTGAAGGGGTTTCCCTTGATGACAAGATCGAGCTGACCAAGGGGCTTCTGGCGTCCGGCGCTGACATTACCGAAATCAATGCGGTCCGGAAGGCCCTGTCACGTCTGAAGGGTGGCGGGTTCCTCAAGGCCGCAGCTCCGGCACGCGTTCTCTCACTGATCCTGTCTGATGTGCCTGGCGACGATCTTGAATCAATTGCCAGCGGTCCGACGGTTGAATCAACCCTGCCGGTTGAGCGTGCGCGAACCATTCTCGAAACCTACAATCTCTTTGACACCGCCCCGGATGCGATCAGAAACCATCTGGTCAAACGTGAAGAGCAGGGCGCGGTTTCAGAAGGGGATATGGCTCCGGTCACCAATATTCTCATCGGGGGCAATGCTATCAGTGTCAAAGCGGCCATGGATGCAGCATCTGAAGCCTATCAGGTGCAGCTTCTTGATGACTGGCTGGATGGTGATGTGGATGATGCGGCCGAGCGATACACCGGTGCATTGTCCGGAGCGGATGTGGCTGATCGCCCGGTCGCTATTGTCAGTGGTGGCGAGACCACGGTCGTTCTGAAAGGGGATGGCCTGGGTGGACGCAATCAGGAGATGGCTCTGCGGCTGGCCTGCAAGGCGCAGGATCGGGGTCTTGACGGCAATTGGGTTTTCCTGAGTGCCGGGACCGATGGCCGGGACGGTCCGACGGAAGCGGCAGGCGCGCTGGTTGATCCTGGCTCACTTGACCGGATTGTTCGGGCAGATGGCAACGTATTGGCGCTTCTGGACAATAATGATTCGAATAAGGCCCACACATTGTCTGGTGATCTGGTTATGACCGGCGGAACCGGGACCAATGTGGCCGATATTCAGGTTCTGCTGATCTCCGGATCTTGAAGTAACTTATCCGTTTGAGCGGATGCGCAAAGGAAGAGAGGGAACGGTATGGCTGTTGTGAAAGCGGTTGAACCGATGTCGACTTACCCCATCAATGAAGAGACGCTGCGGACGCGTCTGGTCGACTTGCGCAACAAGCTTGCGGATGCCCCTTCGATCAATCCGATTTCCAGGCTGGGTTTCGAGCTGTCACGGGATCTGGAAGCGCATCGGGTCAGCATTGAGGAGCTGGACCAGCTGGCTGCAAGCCTGATGAATCGTGCTGCTCAGCGGCGGTCCGAGAATATCCGTGACCGGTCCGGTCTTGAGGATCGGGACACATTGCTTGGACGGTTTGCCGACCTTGTCCGGGCCAGCGCCCGGGATGCTGACGGGACGGAGCGGTCCTTTGACGACTTTGCAGCCCACTGGTCACGGGCTTCCATGGGTATTGTTCTGACGGCGCATCCGACATTCGGTTCGTCTGAGGCAATGCGTGGCCGGATGATGGATCAGGCTTGCGGATATGGCGAAGATCTCAATGAGATGGATCTGCGCCACAAGCCGGACGCGCCGATTACTCTGGATTATGAGCATCGTGAAGGCCAGGCAACCCTGCGCCATCTGCGCGCGGCTCAGTCCGAACTGATCGGGATTATTTTTGCTGTTGCTGAAGAACTGTATCCGGATCAGTGGCGCGGGCTGCGACCGGTCCTGTCAACAGATGCGTCATGGATCGGCTATGATCTGGATGGCCGGACGGACATCCACTGGCTCGGGTCTTTTCATCTGCGGCTGAAAGAAAAGCGCGTTGGCCTGCTGGACCTGCGGCAGCGTCTGGCGGACCTGCGTAATGGTGTGGGGGATGATCATCAGTCCGGTGCTGCTCTCAGGAACTGTCTGCGCCGCGTTGATGATGCCATCGATTGTGTCGCGGATCAGATTGCTGCAGTGGACGGTGTCGCTGGCGACATGAGCAATCTGGCCCGTATTGCGAATGACCTGACACGCAATGACCCCCGCAAGCTTGTTTCCAAGAGCGATCTGGAAGCTGATCTTGATATTCTGGCTAATACCTTGCCGACAGGAGAGGGGCTTCGCGCTCTGCTGACCGTGCGTGGTCTGATCGACACATATGGCCTCGGGGCTTCACATATTCATGTGCGGATCAATGCCATCCAGCTGCACAACGCTTTCCGCGCCTTTGTGGATGAAGACTGGGCACGCAATCTGGATGATTATGCGGTGCCAGCCCGTGTGATCGAACTGATCCGCAAGACAGAGGTCGAAAGCGTCAATTTCGGCTCTGTACAGGCTGAAACAGCGACGGCTATCCGGCAGTTCGCCCTGATTGCGCAGCTGGTGAAACATGTGGATGCTGACACGCCGATCCGTTTCCTGATTGCCGAGTGCGAAAGCCCAGTCACCGTGCTGATTGCCCTTTATTTCGGACGTCTGTTCGGTGTGGCCGATCACATTGACATCTCGCCGCTGTTCGAAACCCCGGACGGGCTGGATGCTGGTGGGCGTTTCCTGGAGCAGCTTCTGGCCCAGGATGTGTATCGAGATTATATCGAAGCGCGCGGACGCATGTGCATTCAGACCGGGTTCTCCGATGCGGGCCGTTTCGTCGGCCAGATTACCGCAACCCTGGCTATTGAACGGATTCATCTGCGGCTTGCAAACGCACTTGGCAAATCCGGTGTTCAGGGCGTGGAAGCCGTGATCTTCAGTACCCACGGTGAATCTCTGGGTCGTGGTGCACATCCCGGTGACCTCAAGTCCCGGTCGCATTATCTGATGTCTGCGGAAGTCCGGAGAGCCTTCAAGCGTGCCGGTGTCCCCGTCAAGCATGAAACCAGCTTCCAGGGGGGCGATGGCTTCCTGTTCCTCAGCCGGAAAATGCTGGCCATGGCCTCCATGATCAGCCTGTATGAAGCCGGGCAGGATGTCTCGGACGCACCGGATCCTTTCTATGAGGATCGGGATATCGTACTTGATTTCTCATCCCGTCTGCGTCGCTATCAGCAGGATCTGTTTGCCCATGGCGGGTATCGTACGGTGCTCGGGGCATTCGGTGCCAATCTGCTGTACAGGACCGGTTCGCGCAATGTGAAGCGACAGCGGGATTATGCCCATACCGGTGATCGTGGTGATCCGGCTCATATGCGGGCTATTCCCAATAACGCTCTGCTGCAGCAGTTCGGCTATGTGGCGAATGTGGTTGCCGGTGTCGGTGCGGCCTTCGGCCATGACAATGACCGGTTCCTGGAGCTGAGCCAGACATCACCGCGCTTGCGGTCTCTTCTGGAAATGGTTGCCAAGGCCAAGCGGTTGAGCAGCCTGAACGCAATGGGTGCCTATGCGGCGCTGTTTGACGCCGGTTTCTGGGCCTCACGTGCCTATGCCGGACAGGAAGTCGAGCACAATGCGTCATTCCGTGCTCTGGCGGAATATCTTCTGGATGACGAGCGCTCGTCTTCCATCAACGGGCTGGTGCACCATCTGCGGCTTGATGCAATCGACCTGCACGGCATCCTGAACAATGTTGGTCTTGATGGTGGCAAGGAACCCAACGCCTACCGCCTTGAGCTTGACCTGCTGCATGCGATCCGGCTGGCACTGATCATGCACGTATTCCTGCTTGCAGCCAAAGTGCCGAAATTCTCTACAAGGAACGACTTTTCCTACGACCAGCTTCTGGACCGGATTCTGTCCCTTGACGTGGATGAGGCTGTCCAGATTCTTTGTGAAACATTCCCGCATGGCCGGGATGGGGAAGAGGTTGTCGGATATCAGGAAGACGCAAGCTATGAGCCCCGTGGCGTTGAGAATTACTCACGCATTCACACAGAGCTGATCAATCCGCTTGAGCGGAGTTTTGAAATGATCCGGGAAATCGGCACCGGCATCACTCACCACTTCGGTGCGTTCGGATAAGGACGTACTTTAGCTCAGTGGATCGAATGTGGCTTTGCACTCAGAGCTGTCCGGCACAAAAGTCTGCCGGATGGCTGCCAGTGTTCTGTCCGGCGTTTTAATCAGCCGCATCACGGTGAGGCAGGATGCGTCCTGCTTGATGTGCAGCCTTTCAGCAATATCCGCATCTGCCGCTATGGCTCTGATGGAATAATCAATGGCAGCCCAGGGCAGCAGACGGTGAATCCGGTTGCCGATAGTCTCCGAATGGGGGTTGCCGGAAATCAGGATATTCAGGTCCGGACTGATGAGCACTTCCTCCAGAGACGTCGCTGTCCCGTCCAGATGCAGCACACTGGCATAGGCCGTAAAGTTCCGATCGCTGGCAGCGGTTCCGAGAGCAGATCTCAGGCTGTCATGACCCGTCGGAGAGATTGAGGTTGGCTGGCAAAGGACCTGTGAGAAATCCGGTGAGCCAAGCTTGTCCGGTGTGGTCAGACGGATTGTATGATTATCCGGCATGGCCACAAAGCTGCCAGCCCTCTGCCGTCTGATTATCAGACCGCGGGCTGCAAGATCGGAAAGCGTTTTCTGGATCGCCTTGCGGTCGCAGCTCAGCATCTGCATGAGGTTCTGCTCATCCGGCAGTCTGTCGCCTGGTTTAAGATCCCCGGACATAATCATGCTGATCAGTTTTTGCTGGCTATCCCGTGCGGCTGGCTTCAAGATCTGGCTCCGGATTATGCGAACAGCGCTTATTATATGCTCCAGAGGTAATTAAATACCCAAAATTTGGCTGTTGTGAACAGCTAAATGTTCTGAAGAAGAAAGATTCAATTAAAAATATAACAGAAATCTGGTTTAATTTTTACGCTTAATTGTTAAACGCGCAGCTTGTTTAGAGCTTTCTGATATAATGGCGGTAGTTGTTGAGGGGTATTGGTGGTCTTGTCAACATAGGTATGAATGAAGTGACCACGCGCTGCAGTTTTATAATTATCATTTTTAAATATTCCAATATTATAAGTAGCAGATGTTGTTCCTATACGAGCAATACGCAAACCAGCATGAACGATGTCAGGGAAAGATATGGAGTCAAAGTAGCTGCATCGTGTTTCGACAACGAGACCAATAACAGAACTTTCTTCAATATTGAGAGTATTCTGATCAATTAAATACTGATTCACAACAGTGTCAAAATAGCTGAGATAGGTGACATTGTTCACGTGTCCGTAGGCATCATTGTCCATCCAGCGTGTTTGAATGGTCAGAAAGTAGCGATAATCATCACGGGTATCCGGATACAGTCGATCTGTCATGATGAATACCTACCAGGCGCTGCGATAAATGGTCAGAGCATCAACTTCCTGAATGTCGCGTGGATTGTTGACGAGGAGTCGGGTCTGCCCCATGGCTTCTTTTGCCAGCTTTTCCAGATCAGGCTCTGCAATGCCGACCTGGCGCAGATTGGTTTCGAGTCCCAGTTTCTCCGATAGCCTGGCAAGTGTGCTGATGAAGCGGTCGGCAAGACTTGCAACGCTGCCGCTCATATCCATGGATGGAAAGGCCCAGGGTGCCAGTTCCACATAACTCTGGGCGCAGACTTTTGCATTGAATCTGAGCACATGGGGCAGAACCAGCGCATTGGAAAGCCCGTGGGGAACATGGAAGAAGCCGCCAATGGGGTAGGCCAGAGCGTGAACAGCTGCCACAGGTGAATTGGCAAAGGCCTGCCCGGCCATCAAAGAGCCCAGCAGCATGTCGGAGCGGGCCTGTCTGTCCTGGCCGTTGAAAACCGCTGTTTCGATATTGGCCCCGAGCAGGCGAAGGGCTTCTTTTGCCAGTGCCCGGGAGAGAGGGTTGTTGTTCGGGTTTTTCGATGTATAGGCCTCAATGGCGTGAACCATGGCATCAATGCCGGTTGCGGCTGTTACATGAGCAGGCAGGCCTAGGGTCAGGTCTGCATCAAGCAGTGCCAGATCAGGCAGGAGTTCCGGGTCAACAACACCTTTCTTGATCCCATCGCCAATGGTGATGATGGAGATTGGTGTCACCTCGGATCCGGTTCCGGCCGTGGTAGGTATCTGGATCAGCGGCAGGCGGCGACCCCTGACCTGACCAATGCCGTAAATATCGTCCAGTCTGTCGGTACCGGTGACAAGAAGGGCTGCTAGTTTGGCAATATCGAGTGAGGACCCTCCGCCGAAGCCGATCACGCCTGTGACATTGGTCTCTTTTGCCAGGTCGGTTGCCGCAAGAACCAGGTGTTCAGGCGGGTCCGCAACGGTATCCCTGAAGAGCGTGACAGCGATTCCAGCCTTTTTCAGGGCCTGTTCGACCGGTTCCAGCAAACCGGCCTGAATGAGACCGGGATCTGTGACCAGAAGCACATGATTCCCAACAAGCGGCAGGGCAAGCTCGCCCAATCGTGCAATGACGCCGGGTTCGCACACAATGCTTTTGGCCGTATTGAAAGTGAAGGATGTCATGGCAACTCTCGGAGCTTGGCAGGCTGGAAAATCAGAGCCTTAAATGGACCATCGCTCATTCTGCGGGTCAAGGGGCCTTTCGGTGAAGAACCTGTCTCCCCAGCGTGATGTCTTTTGCAGATAGAAATGGTGACTTGACTCTTTAGAACAAAACAAGAACAATTAGGGATGTCAGGACAGAATAGTGAGTCCTGATAAAGGTTTAAGAGAGTATGGAAAGGTGTGATATGGCGGGGAGTTTTCAGTCTCGCCAAGAGGCTCTTGCGTGTCTGCGGCAGCGCATCAGACAAGTTGAAACCATGGAGTCAGGGCAGCTGGCCTGTACAGACGGGGCAGACAAATCTCTGTCTCTCGGTGCGCCCGAAGTTGATGAGGCCCTGCGCGGCGGGATGTCTGAACAGGGGCTTTATGAGCTTGACGCTGATTACACGTCCGGGGCGTCTCTACGCGGATTTGGTCTCGCCCTTTTAACTCGGATCTTGCGGAAGCAGGCTGAAAACGGGCAGCGGGATGAGGCCATCCTGTGGGTGATGACGCATCGGCACTTCCGGGAGTTTGGCGGGCTTTATGCGCCAGGACTCATGCGGCTTGGTTTGCCTGTACACAGGATTGTCCATGTGCTGGTCAGAAAGGATCAGCAAGTTCTTTGGGCCCTTGAGGAAGGATTGAGGGCCAGGGCATTTTCGGCGGTCATTGGTGAGGCTGACGATGTGGGTTTTCGGGAAACACAGCGCCTGCAACTGGCCGGTCAGAACGGGCGCACGCCCTGTTTTCTCATGCGGACAGGACCATCGGCTGGTGCCAGTGCTGCCAGTGCGCGGTGGCGGATTGAGCCTCAGCAGAGCCTGCCTGCGCGCTATGACACAAGACGTCCCGGCCAGCCTGTGTGGCAGGTTGGCCTTGAGAAAATCCGGCGAGGGCGTCCGGGGCGCTGGAAACTTGGATGGGACAATGAGACGGATCGCTTCCATATGGCTGCAGCAATGGCCCATCGACAGAGCCATGCGTCGCCTGCAAAAACAGCATCAGGCCAGATCGTACCCTTCGCGGATAAAGTCCGAAGGCCGGCCCGTCGCATGTAATTCCGCCAAATGTAACTCTTCTGCATGGGATTTTGACAAGCCTTTTGCCCTGACAGAGACCCTCAACGGGGCAGCCAGACTCTTTGCCATAAACAGACCTGCCCGGCGGACAGGCCTCACCGCAGGCATGACCCTTGCGGATGCCCGGTCCATGATACCGGCCCTGCAGACCGCGGATGCTGACCCGGAGGGTGATCGGAAAGGCCTCAAATCGCTTTGTGTCTGGGCCGAGCAGTTCTGTCCCTGGGTTACGCCGGATGGTGCGGACGGGTTCTGGCTGGATATAACCGGCAGTGCCCATTTGTTCGGTGGAGAGGAAGCGCTTCTGCAGCACCTGTCCGGGGCGCTGGAAGGATTCGGGCTCAGGCATCGCGTTGCGATTGCGGAAACCCCCGGTGGGGCATATGCGCTTGCGCGTTATGGTGAGGGAGATCTGATTGTCCCCCACGGCTCCCTCATGGAACGTCTTGCTCCCCTGCCGGTGGATGCCTTGCGTCTTGACCTTGAAACAGGGCTTATGCTCCGTCGACTGGGTTTGAAAACCATTGGGCAGATCATGACGGTTCCGCGGGACAGTCTGGCCCGCCGCTTTGAAACAGATATTCTGTCAGCGGCGGTCCTCAGGCGTCTTGACCAGATCCGGGGGCTGCGAGACGAACCTTTGTCGCCTATGCGTCCCCGAATGCGCTATCAGATCATTCGCTCGTTTGCCGAGCCGCTGGTTCATGAAGAGGCCCTGCTGGAGCAGATGGCGGATGCGCTGGAAGATCTGTGCAGGCTGTTGCAGCAGAAGGGGCGGGGCGCACGGCATCTTGCAGGGCTGTTGTTCCGCTCCGAAGGCGGCGTTGTCACCATCGTGATCAGAACAGCCCGGGCCAGTGATGAGACAGAACATTTTCTGCGACTGCTAAAGGACCGGACGGACGGGCTGGATGCCGGGTTCGGCTTTGACGCCCTGACACTTGAAGCCGTTGAAACAGAATTGCTGCATCGTGAGCAGACATCTTTGCCGGATATGGCAGCTGGAGCTCGGATACAGGATGACCGGGCCGTGATGCGGGTTGTTGATCTGTTCAGCAACCGGCTTGGTGCTGATGCCGTGTCCGTACTTGCTCTCAATCAGAGTCATGTCCCGGAACGGGCCCATGCGGTTTCGCCGGGGCTTGATGGCTTTGCTGCTCCGGCCATTGATCTGCCTGCCGGAGCAGACCGCCCGATCAGACTTTTGTCGCGACCGGAAGTGGTGGATGTCATTGCAGACCTTCCGGATGGGCCACCTGCGCGATTTCAATGGCGGAAGCGGGCCTTTCGGGTTGTCAAAGCCAGCGGACCAGAGCGGATTGAACCGGAATGGTGGCGCAGCACGGACAAGGAAAACCCGCGCGTTCGGGACTATTACAAGGTCGAGGATGAGGCCGGTCAGCGCTACTGGATTTTCCGGGCCGGAACCTATCAGTCAGAGGGACGTCGCCCTGTCTGGTATATGCATGGATTTTTCCTGTGATCTCATATGCGGAATTGCAGGTCACAACGAACTTCTCTTTTCTGAGAGGTGCGTCCCACCCCCATGAATATGTGGAACGGGCTGCTGAGCTTGGCCTGTCTGCTCTTGCGGTCACCGACAGGAACAGCCTTGCCGGTGTGGTGAGGGCTCATGTGGCGGCAAAATCTGTGGGTCTCCCTCTTGTGGTCGGCTGCAGACTGGACGTGCAGGATGCTCCGTCACTGCTTGTCTATCCCCGCTCCCGCAAGGGCTATGGTGCCCTGTCCCGCATGCTGACCCATGGCAAGCGACAGGCCGCCAAGGGGGAGTGCCTGCTGACCTTTCAAGATGTGGAGGCTTACGAAGACGATTGGGAGCTGGCCATCCTGCCGCCTGAAACCCTGTCCTGTGGATTTGCCGATGAACTGATGCAAATCGTATCGCGGCTGAAGACCCGTCCCCGCCTTGTGGCCTCCCATGCCTATCGGGGAGAGGACAGGGCGCGGCTTGAGCAACTGGATGAGCTGGCACAGTTCTGTGGTCTCAGGCTGATGGCGACCAATGATGTGCATTATCATCGGTCTGAGCGCCGGGATCTGCAGGATGTGGTCACCTGCATCCGACATGGGGTGAAGATTACGGAAGCCGGGTTCCTGCTTCATCAGAATGCAGAGCGGCATCTGAAGCCGTCCCATGAGATGCTGCGTCTGTTCAGGGGATATGAACAGGCTGTGGCAGAAACCATGGAACTGGTTTCAGCCTGTTCCTTTTCCCTTGATGAGCTGCGTTATGAATATCCGACGGAACCGATACCTCCGGGCATGACGGCCCAGTCCTATCTGGAACAGCTTGCCTGGAAAGGAGCGGACTGGCGCTATCCTGATCGGGTGCCGGACAGGGTGGTCGCAGCGCTGCGGCATGAGCTGTCGTTGGTCGAAGAGCTTGAGATCGCGCAATATTTCCTGACGGTTCATGACATTGTGCGGTTTGCCAGAGACGATCGCGGCATTCTCTGTCAGGGGCGTGGGTCTGCAGCCAATTCGGCAGTGTGCTACTGCCTTGGCATCACCTCTGTTGATCCGGATGATATTGACCTGCTGTTTGAGCGGTTTGTCAGTCGTGAAAGGCGGGAGCCGCCCGATATCGATGTGGATTTTGAGCATGAGCGCCGGGAAGAGGTCATCCAGTATATTTATGAGCGTTATGGCCGTGACAGGGCAGGCATTGCGGCCACGGTCATCTCCTACCGCTCCCGCAGTGCCATCCGGGAGGTGGGCAAGGTGATGGGCCTGTCGGAAGACGTCACCGGCGCTCTGGCCGGGACGGTCTGGGGGCGCTCAAGTGATGCTATGGCAGACAGGCGGATCCGGGAAGCGGGGCTCGATCCTGATGATGCCTATCTCAAACGGGTCATTGAACTGACAGAAGATCTGATCGGTTTTCCCCGTCATCTGTCCCAGCATGTGGGGGGCTTTGTCCTGACCGAGGGGCCTCTGTCTGAAACGGTCCCAATCGGTAACGCGGCCATGGAGGATCGCACCTTTGTGGAATGGGACAAGGATGATCTGGAAGCTCTCGGGCTGATGAAGGTGGACGTCCTGTCCCTTGGCATGCTGTCCTGCATCCGCCGGTCGTTTGAGCTTCTGCAAAGCCATTATGGACGAGAGGAAACGCTGGCCAGCCTCAAGCCGACGGATCCTGCAGTCTACGAGATGCTCTGCCGGGCTGATTCCATTGGCGTGTTTCAGGTGGAAAGCCGGGCGCAGATGAACATGCTGCCGCGCCTGAAGCCCAGAGAATTCTACGACCTGGTGATTGAAGTGGCGATTGTCCGACCAGGCCCGATCCAGGGAGATATGGTCCATCCCTATCTGCGCAGGAGGGACGGACTGGAACCGGTTGACTATCCCGCGCCGCACCCGGACCATGGCCCTCGGGATGAACTTGAACGGATCCTGAAAAAGACTCTTGGTGTGCCCCTGTTCCAGGAACAGGCGATGAAGATTGCCATTGATGCAGCGAAATTCACGCCGGATGAAGCCAATCAGTTGCGGCATGCAATGGCAACATTCCGCAGGCGCGGCACAATCCATACGCTTGAGCATAAGCTGATCAGCCGCATGGTTGAGCGTGGTTATGAGCGGGACTTTGCCGAGCGGTGCTTCAACCAGATTCAGGGGTTCGGGGAATATGGCTTTCCTGAAAGCCATTCAGCCAGCTTCTCGATCCTTGTGTATGTGTCGTCCTGGATCAAGTGCCATTATCCGGATGTTTTCTGTGTGGGTATTCTGAATGCTCAGCCCATGGGATTCTATGCTCCTGCCCAGCTGGTACGGGATGCCCGCGATCATGGCGTTGAGGTGAGACCTGCAGATGTGAACCGGTCTGACTGGGATACAATTCTGGAAGCAGACGGTAGAGGCGGTTGGGCCGTGCGCCTTGGATTGCGGTTGGTGGATGGTTTTCAGGCGGAACACGCGGCAACAGTGCTGGCTTTCCGACACCGGGATTATGAGGACCTGAAAGACCTGAAGGATCGATCAGGCCTTCCGGTTTCCGCGCTGGAGCGGCTTGCGTCAGCAGATGCCTTCCGATCCATGGGCCTTGATCGCAGACAGGCGCTCTGGCAGGTGAAAGCTGAGCGGAATACCAGGCCTCTGCCGCTTTTTGCCCATGCGGAAGCCCGGGATACGGGAGCAGAGGCCCCGGTCAGTCTGCCAGACATGCCCCTGTCCGAGCATGTGGTGACAGATTATCAGACCACCCGCCTGTCCCTGAAAGCGCATCCCCTGTCCTTTTTCCGGGAAGAGCTTGACCGGAAACGCTTCCGGAAGGCCTCGGATGTGCCGCTTATGCGTAACGGAAACCGGATGGCCTATGCGGGGGTGGTTCTGGTGCGTCAACGCCCCGGCAGTGCCAAGGGTGTTGTGTTTCTGACACTTGAGGATGAAACGGGGACTGTCAACTGTGTGGCCTGGCCACAGACCCTTGAGCGGTTCCGTAATGTGATCATGGCCAGCAAGCTTATCTATGTGACGGGCCGGCTGCAGAAGCACGACGAGATTGCTCATCTGATGATTGAACATGCAGCAGACTGGACCGCGCGCCTGCTTGAGCTGGCAGATGGAGAGGGCGCGCCAGCCCTGCCTCTGGCACATGCGGATGAAGTGGTGAAGCCCGGGCCTGATCCCTATGCGTGGCGTGGGAAAACACCGGCTCCCCGGCATCCTCGGGCGGTGCGGATCATACCAAAATCCCGCGATTTCCATTGATCTTAGGGTCAAGACTCATTGCTCACGCCCATTCTGCGCTTCCCTGATCAGCAGGCTTCTCACATCCTGTTGAAACCATGTGTTTGAATAGACCCTTCCGTTGCCCTGTTGACCATGCAAGTTTCCATGTGTTCACAGCGAGTGTTGTCATGTTTGCCAGAGTTCAGTCTGTCGAAACCGCAGTCCCACCCCATTGCCTTCATCAGGGAGATGTGGCGGAACGTATCCGGGCGCTGTATGGCGAAAGCCTGCCCCATCTGGATCGCCTGATGCCGGTCTTCGACAATGCGGAAATCCAGACACGCTATTCTGCCGTTCCGCTCGACTGGTATGCGGAGCCTCATACATTCGGTGAGAAGAACGACACCTATATCAGCGCCGGAATAGATCTTCTGGAAAACCTGGCAACCCATCTGCTTGATGGAAGCCGGATGACTGCAAATGACGTTGATGGCCTTATCATCGTTTCGACCACCGGTATTGCGACACCCAGTCTTGACGTTCAGCTTGCCGAGCGCATGGGCCTGCGATCCGATATCATCCGACTGCCGATTTTCGGCTATGGCTGTGCTGGCGGTGTGCTGGGTATGGCGCGTACCGCAGAGCTGGCCAAGGCCTATCCGGGCAAGACCTTCCTGTTTCTTGTGCTGGAACTCTGTGGATTGACGTTTAACAAGGATGACCTGACCAAGAGCAATCTGATCGCCACGGCCCTTTTTGGTGATGGTGCGGCCGGATGCCTGATCTCAACCGAGGCGGACGGGCCTGCGATCAAGGGTGTTCGCGAACACCGCTGGGCGGATACCCAGGATATTATGGGCTGGGATATTGATGAAACCGGGTTTGGCATCAGACTGAAGCGCAGCCTGCCGGATTTCGCCCGTGCCCACCTGGAGCGTCCGATCACCACGTATCTCCGCGATAATGCGCTGGACCTTGATCATTTTGACAGTTTCGCCATTCATCCCGGCGGCGCGAAGGTGCTGCAGGCTATCGATGATGCGCTGTCCCTGCCGCAGGGTGCTCTGAACAGGGCGCGTTCGGTCCTGAACCGTTATGGCAATATGTCGGCCGCAACAGTGCTGTTTGTCCTGCGTGATATTCTGGATGCGGAAGCCGCAGAACGAACCCTGATGGTCAGTATGGGGCCGGGTTTCTCGCTTGCTATCGCCCATCTGGAACGGGAGGCATAAGCGATGACCTGGTTGATTGTCATTGTTGGTCTTGTGGCCATTCAGCGTCTGGGCGAACTGGTTCTGGCCAATCGCAATACAAAACGTCTGCTCGAACGGGGAGCAGTTGAAATTGGTGCGGCCCATTATCCGGTCATGGTGTTGATGCATTCTGCCTGGCTGGTCAGCCTGCTGGTCTTCATTCCGCCGGATACGGTGCCCGATCTGGCGCTGCTGGTTGTGTTCGGTCTGCTTCAACTGGGTCGCGTCTGGGTCATTGCCTCGCTTGGACCGTACTGGACAACCCGCATAATCACCCTGCCGGATGCGCCTCTGGTAACCAGAGGTCCCTACCGTTTTGTGAAGCATCCGAATTATTGGGTCGTTGCGGGTGAAATTGCCATTCTTCCGCTTGCCTTTGGCTCGATCACTCTGGCTCTGGTGTTCACCGTTCTGAATGCCCTGATCCTGATGATCCGCATTTCTGCCGAGAATGAAGCCCTGTCTGCCCGCCAGCCCACATAGAGCCAGCCCACATAGAGCCCCGGTCATCTTGAAACCACACTGATCGTCCATATGTCTTCATCGGGTGACGCTTTCACACGAGGATAGACATGATCGACGCAAAAAAGCTGCTGGATGGTTTTCTGGGCGGTAACGGACAAGGCACAGACGGGCTTGTCGGCAAAGGCAAGGATTATCTGAGCCAGCATGGTGGCGGCCTTGCAGGCGGTGCGCTGGCCGGTGGTCTAGCGGGCTACATGCTCGGGTCGAAAAAAGGACGCAAGCTCGGGAAAAAAGCCGTTCAGTATGGCGGTATGGCACTGGTGGCGGGCCTGGCCTACAAAGCCTATCGCGACTGGCAGTCCGGTAGCCCTGCTGCATCCGGTCAGGCGCCCTCATCATCTGTGCCTCAGGCGGGACATACGACACCCGTGGCAGCACCGATGGAGGGGGAACTTCTGCCTCCGCCACAAGGGTCGCCCTTTGATCCGCAGACAGTGGACGCCGATGGCGCATCCCTTGGCGTCAAGCTTGTCACAGCCATGATTGCTGCGGCCAAGGCGGACGGGTCCATTGATGCGGAGGAGCATCGCCGGATTTTTGAGAAGATCGGTCTTCTGGATCTCAGTGGCGACGAAAAGGCGTTTCTGATGGATGAACTCGGCGCACCGTTGGACATTACGAGAATTGTCGAAAGCGCGACCAATCAGGAAGAGGCCGTGGAAATCTATACGGCATCTGTGCTGGCCATTGAACCGGATCATCCAGCAGAACAGGCCTATCTGCAGATGCTTGCGGCACGATTCGGGCTGGAACCGGCATTGACAGAGCATATTCATGCGGCAATCGCCGTCGCCGCTGAACCGGTCGCATAATACCAAGGGCGCAAAGCGACGGTTTGGAAAAACGTTCCAAACCGGATCATCGCCGGGTATGGTCAGGGCCAGTCAACGTCAGAGCGAGCCGGGATTGTTCATGTTTGCGTCTTTCCGTCAGTTGGTATGGTCCGGGCTGCTGTCCGTCCTGATTGCTGTGACCGGTACAGGGTCTTTGCAGGCCGGTGATGAGAACCGGCTTCTGGTCTTCGCTGCCGCCAGCCTTAAGGACGTTGTCGAGGCGGTGGCGGAGGATTACCAAAAGAAAACCGGGATAAAAGTGGTTGTTTCGGCTGCGGGCAGTTCCGCCCTTGCCCGACAGGTTGCCGCTGGAGCACCGGCGGACCTCTTCCTCTCGGCAAATCCTGACTGGGTGGACTGGCTGGTTACACGGGGGCGTTTGACAACAGAGGATATCCAGCCCTTTGCGTCCAATCGTCTGGTGGTGGTTCAGTCTGCGCAATCAGACAGAGATCCGGGAACCGGGGGCGTTACGCAATCCTTCCCCTTCGGAGCACGCATCGCCGTTGGTGATCCGGATCATGTCCCGGTTGGAATCTACGCCCGCCGCGCTCTGAAAGAGCTCCAGCTCTGGGATGACCTGTCAAAGCGGCTGATCCGGGTGGACAATACGCGGGTTGCCCTGTCTCTTGTGGCGCGCGGTGATGTAAATCAAGGTATTGTCTATCAGACTGATGCAATGATCGCGCCCGATGTAGAGATTGCCGGTCTGTTTGATACTGATCCCGATGCCCCCATTCTTTATGTGGCGGCTGTTCTGGGGGAAGGCGATAATCCCGGAGCGAGGCGCTTTCTTGCCTTCCTGTCCGGTCAGGAAGGGGTAGAAAGACTGCGGGCTTTCGGATTTGAACCGCTGGCTGACCGGTGAGAGCGTAAAGGTGAGTGAGGCAAGATAAATGGGGTGGGGTGATCCGGAGGCTGCTGCGGCCTTGTGGCTTACGGTACAGGTAGCAGGTACGGCTATTCTGTTCGGCCTGCCGCTTGCGATTGCCGTGTCCTATGTGCTGGCCCGATATCGGTTCCCCGGCCATATGCTGTTGAACGGTCTTGTGCATCTGCCGCTGGTGATGCCGCCGGTGGTGACAGGATATGGTCTTCTGCTTCTGTTTGGCCCGGCTGGACCGTTGGGTCGGTTTCTCAATGATGTTTTTGGTGTCGGTCTGGCTTTCCGCTGGACGGGCGCAGCCCTTGCTGCGGCCATCATGGCCTTTCCACTGATGGTCAGGCCCATTCGCGTTGCCATTGAAAGCGTCGACATGGGGCTTGAATCCGCCGCGGAAACGCTCGGTGCCAATCGTGTCATGGTGTTCTTCACAGTCACCCTGCCTCTGGCTCTGCCAGGCATTCTGGCGGCGGCTATCCTCGGCTTTGCCAAGGCGCTTGGCGAGTTTGGCGCAACCATCACCTTCGTTTCGAATATCCCTGGAGAAACACGAACACTGGCTCTGGCAATCTACTCGCTGACCCAGTCCCCTGATGGAGACAGAGCAGCTCTGATGCTGGCGGGTCTGGCGGCGGTCCTGGCTTTCTCTGCGGTTATCGCCTCAGAAGTTGTTGTCCGCCGCATGCAGGCGCGGTTGAGCGGAGGGAGACGCTGATGCTGGACGTGATGCTTGAAGGCGATTCCGGGGCGTTTCATATCGACCTGGCGTTTCAGTCCACCAGTGATGTTACGGCTCTGTTCGGGCCGTCCGGCTCGGGCAAGTCGACAATTGTCAATATGATTGCAGGCCTGCGCCGCCCCCGCAACGGACGGATTGTTGTCCGCGATGAAGTGTTGTTTGACAGCGAGAAAGGGATTGATGTCCCGGCCCGCAAGCGCCGGGTTGGCTACGTGTTCCAGGACAGTCGGCTGTTCCCGCATCTCTCGGTCAGGCGCAATCTGACCTATGCCAGGCTTGCCGGACGCCGTGCAGCCAGAGGCCTGTTCGAGGAAGTGGTTGAACTGCTTGAGCTCGGGCCGCATCTGGACCGTCATCCCCAGACATTGTCCGGTGGTGAAAAACAGCGCGTTGCCATTGGCCGGGCCTTGTTGTCTGATCCGAAGCTCTTGCTGATGGATGAACCGCTGGCATCCCTTGATCAGGCTTTGAAGGGTGAAATCCTCCCCTATCTCGACCGCCTGCATCGGGAAACGCACCTGCCGATTATCTATGTGAGCCATTCCCTTGGGGAAGTGTCGCGGTTTGCCGAAACCATGGTGATCATTTCAGATGGCAAGTTGAAAGCCATGGGGCCTGTGACGGATGTCATGACACGGCTTGATCTGGGGCCGGCCACCGGACGACACGAGGCCAGCTCGCTGATCAGCGGGCGTGTGGTTGACTATGATGCGCCCTATGACCTGACACGTATCCGGGTCGGGTCCCAGCATCTTGAAATTCCGGGAACTGTCGGCACCCGTGATGTACCCATCCGACTGAGGCTTCGGGCGCGGGATATCTCAATTGCCCGCAATCTTGGTCCGGATACAAGGTTGTCGATCAGGAACAGATTGCAGGGCCGTGTCGAGGCCATTTCGCAGGAGCAGGGTGCCTATGCCGAAGTGGTGGTGAATGTGGATGGCCAGAAGCTGCGCGTCAGGCTGACCCGGCGGTCCATTGATGATCTGGAAATCACCGAGGGTGTTGAGGTCTCGGTTCTGATCAAGGCCATCGCCATAGACCGTCGGATGCTGCAGACCGCATAAATGGTATGCTTCTGGCGTCGTAAGCTCTTGAAACTATCCCGTATTTCCTGCGATCTTGCTCCCTGGATCCGAACAGACCGGCTCATGCCAAGGGTGCACGATTGATGAGTATACGGCCCAAGATGCGGAAAGTGGACAAGCGGCAGGCCTATCTGGGGCTGCTGGTTCTGACCGCAGTCTGTTTCGTTCTGGTGATTGGTGCCGGACAGATTTCCCGCCAGGTTTATCTGGATGACGAGCTGACACGCGGCAGGGAGACACTCAGGTCTCATGCCACAAACCTGCAGAGCACTCTGGATAAATACAGGGTTCTGACACCGGTTCTGGCCCGGATGCCGGATGTGGAACGTCTGCTGGATGAGCCGGACAATCCGTCTCATCAGGAGGCGATTCGCCTTTTGTCATCGGCACAGAACCTGTCCGGCGTAACCCGGCTTGAAGTGCTGAATGCCAAGGGGCTGCTGCTGGCCGGAGTGAGAGATGATCGTCTTGAACGCAGTGTGCAGGGCGTTCGTGGTGACGCGTTCCGTGATGCATTGCAGGGCCGTTTGGGGCGGGACTTTGTTACAGAACCTGATGGTCAGCGGGCCTATGTTTTTGCGGCTCCTGTACGGGCGCGCGGTGCGGTTATTGGTGTTCTGCGTGTGCGTGTGCCTCTTGAAGATATAGAACAGGCCTGGGCACTTTCCCGGGATCCTATTCTGGCCATTGACGGGCTCGGGCGCATTTTCCTGACCAATCAGGCAGAATGGCGCTTGCGGAATTTCCAGGAAGTGACAGGCAGGGCTCCCTACCATCCGGATCTTGATACGGCGCAATTGCCTGCGCTGGACAAGGCCTATCGCAATCTTTCCCAGGACTTGCCATTGCTCGGCTGGCGCCTCCACATGTTTGTGGATGTGTCCCAGGCGCGGGCTCTGTCGACCAGCATTGTCACGATATCGGCTCTTGTTGCACTGTTCCTGGTTCTTGGGGCGTGGGTCCTGACCGAGCGGTTTATCCGCCGGAATGTCAATGCTCGCAAGGGTTTGGCTGATGCACTGCGTCTTGAGCGAAAGGTTCGGGACCGAACACGGGATCTGACATCCGCCAACCGGCAACTGGCGCATGAGGTGCGTGACAGGGAGGCTGCCGAGGAAGAATTGCGGAAGACACAGGCCGAGCTGGTCCAGTCAGCAAAGCTGGCAGCTCTCGGTCAGATGTCGGCCATGATCGCCCATGAGTTCAACCAGCCTCTGGCGGCTCTGCGATCCTATACTGACAATACCCGTATGCTTCTGGATATGGGCAAGGTGGACAAGGCGGACGAAACCCTTGTCCGGGTTCTGTCGGTAACAGATCGCATGGGGAAGCTTGGCAAGTCGCTGAAGACATTTGCCCGCAAGCCTGACCTGTCGAGCAAGCCCGTCCCTGTCTCAACGGTCGTTGATGAGATGCTTCTGCTGCTCAAGCCTCGCGCGGACAAGGAGGGTGTGCGTCTCGAACTGGATCTGGAAGACGGGCTCGAAGTTCTCGCAGGGGCGGTTCGTCTCGGTCAGGTGCTGGTCAATCTCGCGTCAAACGCCCTTGATGTCTTTGAGAACGAAGAAAACAAGGTGGTTCGGATCAGCGCCAGATCAGAGGGAAACATGGGTCTGATCTGTGTGACAGACAACGGTCCGGGTATCGATCCGGATCTTGGCGACAGCATTTTTGATCCTTTTGTGACCAGCAAATCGGTCGGCTCAGGCCTTGGGCTTGGCCTGCCGATTGCCTATAACATCATCCGGGACTTTGGCGGCAGGCTGTCAATTGCGTCCACCTCTGATGAGGGGACCATGTTTGAAATCCGCTTGCCGCGCGTCATGAGTGAGAAGGACGCAGAATGAACGAGCCAGTACAGGTTTATCTGGTCGATGACGACGATGATCTGCGTCATGCCCTGATGCAGGGGCTGGAGCTGGCCGGGTTCGGCGTTCAGGGCTTTTCCGGTGGATCAGATGTGCTGGAATGTGTGGGGCGCG
The DNA here is from genome assembly GCF_030845175.1 of Coralliovum pocilloporae. Lineage (NCBI taxonomy): Bacteria > Pseudomonadati > Pseudomonadota > Alphaproteobacteria > Hyphomicrobiales > Coralliovaceae > Coralliovum > Coralliovum pocilloporae. The sequence goes on from NZ_CP132542.1 coordinate 1,689,007, forward strand.
ATTTCGAAGGCATCGTTGTCTGCGATATCCGCATGCCGGGCATGGATGGTCTGGGTGTCCTGAAGGCAATTCTTGATCTGGATGCGGCGCTGCCCGTTATTCTGATCACCGGTCATGGTGATGTGCCCGTTGCCGTCGAAGCCATGCGCAGCGGGGCTTATGATTTCATCGAGAAACCGTTCCCGGTCAGCGATCTGGTGGCGGTGGTCAAGCGGGCGCTCGAAAAACGGCGTCTGGTTCTCGAAAACCGGGTTCTGCGCGACTATGTGGATGGTCGACAGGGGCTTGAGGAAACCATAGTCGGGCGTTCGCCGGGTATCGTGCATCTGCGCAATCAGGTTTCCATGCTGGCAGGCACTGACATCGATATCCTGCTGATGGGAGAAACCGGGTCAGGCAAGGAAGTGGTGGCCCGCGCCCTGCATGATCATGGTCCCAGAAAGAAAGAGCCCTTTGTGGCCATCAACTGTGCTGCCATGCCTGCAGATATCTTTGAATCAGAACTGTTCGGCCACGAAAAGGGCACCTTTACCGGTGCGCATGAACGCCGTATCGGGAAGCTGGAACACGCTGGAAATGGCACGGTCTTTCTTGATGAGATTGAATCCATGCCGCTCGATCTTCAGGCCAAACTGCTGAGAGTTATTGAAACCCGCAGTATTGAACGGCTGGGCTCCAACACGGCTCTGCCTTTGGGGGCGCGGTTCGTTGCAGCCACCAAGGCGGATCTGGAAGGCCTGAGCCGCCAGGGGAAATTCCGTGAGGATCTGGTTTATCGTCTGAATGTGGTGACTCTGACCATCCCGCCCTTGCGACAAAGACGGGAAGATGTGTTGCTGCTGTTTCATCATCTGGCGCGGTTGGCCCGAGCCCGCTATCGGCAGGATTACCCCGAACCGTCGGCTGACCTGCAGCGCCGGCTGCTGGCTCAGGACTGGCCCGGCAATGTCCGTGAGCTGCGCAATGTGGCTGACAGGTTTGTTCTGGGCCTGATGCCGGACGAGCAGGGGTTATCCGGTGAGGCCCCAGAGGCCTCAGGACGGGAGGCCAGTGGTGGAACCCTGTCCGAGCAGGTGGCCCGCTTTGAGAAGCAGGTACTTGTTGATGAAATCCGACGGCAGGGTGGCAGCCTCAAGGCCACCTATGAGACGCTCGGGCTGTCGCGGAAAGGGCTTTATGACAAGATGCAGAAATATCGCATTGATCGTCAGGACCTGATTGAAGCGGATGGGCAGGATTCGTAACATCCGCCATGAGTAGTGTGTAGAAATCTACCCATTTCAGGTGGGTTGAGCTGGTATTTTTGTTGTATTTCTCCCGTTTTTCAGTTTGGCACGCTGTTTGCTGACATATCCGTGAACATGAGGCGGCAAGCCTCACACATGCGTTCCAAGGGAGGATTTCAAATGAAACGCATTCTTCTGTCCGCAATTGCGGCTTTTGCCTTTTCCACGCCGGCTCTTGCCCAGTGTGATCCGGGCGAAACGGTTATCAAGTTCAGCCATGTGACAGCTGCATCTGGCCACCCCAAAGGTGAGGCCGCGTCTCTTCTGTCCGAGCGTATCAATGAGCGTATGAACGGCAAGGCCTGCATGGAAGTCTTCCCGAACTCTCAGCTCTTTGATGACAACAAGGTTCTGGAAGCCCTGCTGCTTGGTGATGTGCAGATGGCAGCTCCGTCGCTTGCCAAGTTCGAGCGCTACACCAAGAAATTCCGTCTCTTCGATCTGCCGTTCCTCTTCAACGACATCAATGCGGTGGATAAGTTCCAGAATTCGGACGCTGGCCAGGGCCTTCTGCGCGTAATGGAAGACAAGGGCCTCCTTGGTCTTGGTTACTGGCACAATGGCATGAAGCACTTCTCTGCCAACAAGCCGCTTGTGGCGCCGACAGATGCATCAGGCCTGAAGTTCCGCGTTCAGACCTCTGATGTGGCTGTTTCCATGATTGAGGCACTGGGCGGTAACCCGCAGAAACTGGCCTTTAAGGAAGTCTATGGCGCTCTGCAGACCGGTGTTGTCGATGGTCAGGAAAACACATGGTCGAACATCTACACCAAGAAGTTCTTCGAAGTTCAGGATGGTGTGACTGCAACCAATCACCAGGTTCTTGACTATCTCGTCGTGACATCTGCCGAGTGGTGGAATGGCCTGCCGGATGACCTGCGTACCGAACTGAAAGCGGTCTTTGATGAAGTGACAGCTGAGCGGAACGCTCTGTCCACTGAAATCAACCAGAAGAACAAGGCCCGTATTGTTGAGGCTGGTGCCACCATCCGCGAACTGTCTGCTGAAGAGCGTCAGCAGTGGATTGATGCCATGAAGCCGGTTTGGGGCAAGTTTGAAGGCGATATCGGTGCAGACCTGATTTCTGCAGCGCAGTCAGCCAATCAGTAAGACCACCTCACTCTGTTGAGGGGCTCGCCCAGGCTGAATTCTTATCAAATTCAGACCGGATTCGGCGGGCCCCTTCTTTCATCCTCATGTAAATGGCGTGTCGCCCCGGACTGCCTTCGGCCAGACTGTTCTGTCCGGAGAATGGTGCGACGCGGACGAATTGGAGAGCCGCCATGCAACGCTTCGGCGATCTCGTCACCCGGTTCGAGGAAACAGTGATTGCACTGCTTCTGGCCGGAATGACGCTTGTGACTTTCTCCCAGGTTGTCGCCCGCTACGTGTTCAACACGGGTTGGGGCGCAGCGCTGGAATTCACCACTCTGATGTTCGCCTGGATGATCCTGTTTGGCATGTCCTATGGCCTGAAGATTGGAGCACATCTGGGAGTTGATGCCTTTATCAAGCTTTTCCCGGATCGCTTCTATCGGATTTTCACAGTGCTTGCCGCTTTGATCTGCCTGCTCTACGCGGCACTTCTGTTGAGTGCTGACTGGTTGCAGGTGCTGTTCGGTCAGGACATCAATGCCCGTGGTGGTGCCATTTCTTATGTGCAGAAAATGGCCAAGTTCGGCATCGGGCTTGAAGAGCTGCGCCTGCCGGAATGGGCCGTGCATGCCTTTGGGCTGGAGAGTGAGGAAATCCCTCGCTGGATTGCCTATCTGATCCTGCCGCTTGGCCTTGCATTGTTCGCTTTCCGCTGCATCCAGGCTGTCTGGCAGATCATAACCGGAGAGCGTAGCGCAATTATCGCCGGTCACGAGGCTGAAGAGCTTGTGGCAGAGAATGAAGGCGTTCTCAAAGAGAAGGATCCGGCCTGATGGATGCAGTATATCTTTTTGCACTGGTTCTCAGCCTGCTCTTGATCGGGGTGCCGATTTCGGTCTCTCTGGGGCTGTCCAGTATCCTGTTCGTCATCTTCTTTTCAACGGATTCGATGACGTCCATTGCCCTGAAGCTGTTCGAGGCAACAGAGCATTACACGCTTCTGGCTATTCCGTTCTTCATCCTGTCATCCAGCTTCATGTCTACCGGTGGCGTGGCACGACGGATTATCCGTTTCGCGATTGCAACGGTCGGACAGTTCCGGGGCGGTCTGGCCATGGCCGGTGTCTTTGCCTGTATGCTGTTCGCCGCGCTGTCCGGCTCTTCTCCGGCAACCGTGGTGGCCATCGGAACGATTGTGATCGCCGGAATGCGGCAGGTGGGCTACAGCAAGGACTTTGCCGCTGGCGTCATCTGTAATGCAGGCACGCTTGGCATTCTTATCCCGCCATCCATCGTGATGGTGGTCTATGCAGCTGCCACTGATGTGTCGGTCGGACGAATGTTCCTTGCCGGTGTCGTTCCGGGGCTGATTGCCGGTCTGATGCTGATGATCGGCATTTACATTGCGGCCCGTTGGCAGAACCTGCCGGCTCAGGAATGGAAAGGCTTCGGCGAGTTCCGCGATGCCCTGTTTGATGCGGGTTGGGGCCTGTTCCTCATCGTGATCATTCTTGGCGGTATTTATGGTGGTATCTTCACGCCGACGGAAGCGGCGGCGGTTGCTGCGATCTACGCGTTCCTGATTGCCATTTTCATCTATCGTGACATGGGGCCTCTCAAAGGTGTGCCATGGCGGATGGAAGGAGAAAGCCTCGGCGGTGTGATCATCCGGAACACGGGAGCTATTCTGCTGAAGTCCGGACCATCACTGGTGCATCGGGATACCCAGAAAGTTCTGGTGGATTCCGCTAAGACGACCATCATGCTGATGTTCATCATTGCCAACGCCCTGCTGTTCGCTCATGTGCTGACAACAGAGCGTATTCCGCAGGTCATCACGGACTGGATGCTGGGTGCAGGCTTCAACTGGTGGACCTTCCTTCTGGCTGTCAACATTCTGCTGCTGCTTGGTGGCCAGTTCATGGAACCGTCAGGTCTGTTGCTGATTGTTGCTCCTGTTGTGTTCCCGATCGCCGTGGAACTGGGTGTTGATCCGATCCACCTCGGCATCATCATGGTGGTCAACATGGAAATCGGCATGATCACGCCACCTATCGGGCTCAATCTGTTCGTCACCTCGGGGATAACGGGAATGAGCCTGGTCAGGGTCGTGAAAGCAGCTCTGCCATGGGTGATGATCCTGATGCTGTTCCTCGTTCTGGTGACTTATGTGCCGTGGATTTCCACGTCGCTGCCGACTGCCCTGATGGGGCCGGAAGTCGTCATCAGATAGATGAAAAGCCAGCACAAACAGAAAGCCCGGCAGTGATGCCGGGCTTTTTCTATTTGCAAAGCGAACATAAAAAAGAGGCAGGTCAGTCGACCGTAGCGTCCGTCTCGTCTTCTTCAGGCTCTATCTCGTTTGAAAGGGCCAGATTGCGCTCAATGCGCTTCAGCAGTTTGCGCAACCGCCTGCGGTCCTTCTCCTCAATACCGGCAAGTGCCTCGCGCTCGACCCGCTTCCAGGCCTTGTTCACATAGGCAACACGTTCGTGGCCGGATTCGGTCAGATAGACCCGGGCAGAGCGGCCGTCCTGTGCAGATGTTTCGCGGCGAACAAGGCCCTGAGCACCCAGGCGGGTTACCATTTTGGTGACAGTTGGCGGGCGAACGCCAAGCTGCCCGGCCAGGCCGCTCATGGTCTGTCCGTCCTCATCGGCGAGGGCTTTCAGAACGGCGTCCTGTCCCGGATGCAGGCCAATCAGGCTCAGCATGGCACCAGATCGGCCCCGATAGGCCTTTGCCGCTTGTGTCAGTCGATGGGTGATTGATTTTTGATAATTAAAAGACATAGTTACCCGGTTAACAGACCGACATTACAATATCATGACATGTTATCTACTAAATGTTTACGCGTCGATAATTTGTGTCAGATCACATGGTCGGCTAAGAAAATAGGCCATGCAATACGAAGCTTTACGGACAAGGAGCAGGCGGAATGGGCTTGAAACCGTTCTGGCAGGACATGACGACAACGGATTTTGTCGGAATTGATTCGGACAGGTCTGTCGCTGTTCTGCCGATTGCCGCCATTGAGCAGCATGGCCCACATCTGCCTCTGTCGACCGATACCACACTCGCAGAAGGCTATATCGACCGGGTGGTTGCGCTTCTGCCCAATGAGGCGCAGGTCAGTTTCCTGCCTGTTCAGGCCGTCGGATATTCCGATGAACACCTGTCCTTTCCCGGCACCCTGACCCATTCAGCAGATCTTCTGGTCCGGATCTGGACTGATCTGGCGCGTGCCGTGTCGCGCGCAGGCGTTCGCAAGCTGATCCTTGTGAGCTCTCATGGTGGCAATACCCCGCCAGCCGATATTGTTGCTCGAACCATGCGTGCCGAGATTGGCATGTGTGTTGTGACCACTTCCTGGCTGCGTTTCGGTATGCCGGACGGTCTGATCTCTGAAGATGAACGCGCCTATGGCATCCACGGTGGAGATATCGAGACATCCATGATGCTGCATCTGCGTCCTGATCTGGTTCGGATGGATGAGGCCAGGGATTTCTCGAACCGTCAGAAAACCCATGAAGAGCAGTTCAAATGGTTGCGGGCATACGGGCGGATGCAGTTTGGCTGGATGAGCGAAGATCTGAATGCGAACGGGGTTGTCGGCAATGCTTCACTGGCCAGCGCCGAGAAGGGCAGAGCGATCATTGATCACATTGCCCGTGGCTTTGTTGAGCTCATCGATGATGTTCAACGCTTTGATATGACGCAGTTTTGACAATCCGTGGTCGGAACGCCTTTTGACTGTCAGAATCCCGATGCTAGAGTTGGGACCGGAGTAACTGGCAGAAGAGACGGGCGTGAAGCAGCTTCCTGAACGGTCTAAGGCATTTCTACAGCCGCAGCGCATTCGCATCGCGACGGGGCTTGTTCTATTTGCATTCGCCTTTACTCATCTTCTGAACCACGCGCTGGGTATCGTCTCCATCGAGTGGATGGACACGATGCAGGCTTGGCGGATTGCCATCTGGGCCACTCTTCCAGGGCAGATCCTGCTTTACGGGTCCTTTGTGCTGCATATTGTCTTCGGTCTTGCAAAGCTGGTCAGGCGCAGGACCTGGCGTATGCCCAAGATGGAAGCTCTGCAGCTGATTATGGCTCTTGCCATCCCCTATTATCTCGTCGGGCATATCATTGCGACCCGTGGTGCCATTCAGATGTTTGGAACGCGCGTCGACTATGTGCATGAGCTTTCGGTCCTCTGGCCCGGAGCGGCTGTTGCACAAACCCTGATGCTGATCTTTGTCTGGGTGCATTCGGTTCTGGGGCTGCATTACTGGCTGCGTCACAGGCGCTGGTACCAGCGCTGGTATGGCGTCTGGCTCGGTTTTGCTGCGGCCTTCCCGGTTCTTGCAACATGGGGTTGGGTTGATGCCGCCCGGCGTCTTGAACTGACCGAACTGCAGTCCATCGATTTCACCGAAGACCAGTTCATAACCATTCTGGATCTGATTGGAGCATCCTATAACTGGGTCCTGATTGTGCTGGGCGTCGGTGCTCTGGTGGTGGCTGTCATAAACCTCTCGGACCGCCTTAAACACCGGGTGACACTCGATTATCCGGGTGGCAACAAGATTAAGACACCGGTTGGCCCGACGCTGCTTGAAATCAGCCGATCCCGCGGTATCCCGCATGCATCGGTCTGTGGTGGTCGTGCCCGCTGTTCCACATGCCGGACGCTGATCATTGAAGGCGAAGATACCCTTGAGGATCCGGATCCGGCAGAACGCTCCGTCCTCGCGCGTATCGGATCGCCTGATCATGTGCGTCTGGCTTGCCAGATCCGCCCGAAAGCCGACCTCACAGTTCAGCCTCTGGTTCCGGTTCGTGCCGGTCAGGCAACGGGTGCTGCAGGCCGGGATGCCTATCACTGGGGTGTCGAGCAGCGGGTTGCCATCATGTTTGTGGATCTCAGGAATTTCACCGGTCTGTCCGAGAAACGCCTGTCCTTTGATGTGGTGTTTCTGCTCAGCCGTTATCTCGGTGATATGGCGCGGGAAATCGAAGCGGCTGGTGGATATGTGGACAAGTTTATCGGCGATGGCATCATGGCTATCTTCGGTATTGATACTGACCCGAGAACGGCCTGCAAGCAGGCGCTTGATGCATCCGCACGGATGGGGCGGGCGCTTGATGAGATCAATGAGGATCTCAAGTCTCAGGTCGGGACAGATCTCCGCATTGGCGTTGGCATTCATGCGGGTCTGGCCATTCTAGGTCGTATCGGAAAGCCGCAGGATGATGGAACGCAGGCCGGTATTACGGCCCTCGGCGATACGGTCAATACAGCCAGCCGCCTGGAAACCATGACCAAGGAACACGGCGCTGTGGTTATGGCGTCAGAGCGGGTCTGCCGTCTGGCTGATGTGCCGACAGACCGGTTTGCCCACGCCAATGTTTCCATTCGTGGACGGGAGCGTCCGCTTACAACTGTTGTGATTTCAGATTTCGAATCTCTGGAAATGGCTTTGAAGGGTGAAGAGAAAACACCTGTTGAGCCACAGCTGGCGCCTGTCTGATAACAAACTAGGGTCAGGACCCCAGACCGTGTGCGAAATGCCGCAGGGCAGTCTTCGGCCTTGACCTTCCAGTAGCTGGAAGGCCTATCTGTTCATGGATTGATCAACGCATTTATCCGGTTCAACCCGTTTAGGCTGGTTCCATGACAGATTTGGCAGATTCAATTTCAGCAGGACGTCCCGCATCTTTTGCTTCCGAGCCTTTACACAAGGTCCTGGATATTCAGGGCATGACCTGCGCTGGATGCGCTTCCAGACTGGAGCGAGTTCTCAATGCGGATGACACTGTTCAGGCTGCGCGCGTGAATTTCGCGCTCGAACGGGCCGATCTTGATCTGAACGGTCCGGTTGATGACGAGGCCCTGCGGGCTCTTGTGGAGCGGGCAGGCTTCAGTGCCTTGATCCGTGGTGCTGGCACCCGTGCCCGCAAGGAACAGCTCTCGCGTCTGGAAGAAGCGCGGCTGAAGGATGAGCGCCATCTGCTGATGACCATCATCCTGTGCGCTATCCTGACCATACCCCTGGTTGGCCAGATGGTCAGGCAGATGCTGGACCTTGGCGGGCCTATCCCGGCTTCCCTGCAATTCTGGCTGGCTCTGCCGGTGCAGGTTCTGGCCGGAGGCCGCTTCTATAAAGGCGCATACAAGGCCGTTCGGTCAGGTGGTGCCAATATGGATGTTCTGGTGACCCTGGGAACCAGTGTTGCCTTTGTCTATTCCGCCTGGGTCTGGCTGTCGGGTGATGTGACCGGGCATCTCTATTTCGAGGCGGCAGCTGTTATTCTGACACTGGTTCTGCTCGGTAAATGGCTTGAGGCAAAGACCCGGCGCGGCACGGCTACAGCGCTTCGGGCCCTGATGGATCTGAGCCCGGAAACAGCGCGGCTGGTGACTGAAAACGGTCCTCAGGAGGTGTCTGTAGACACTATCCAGCCAGACCAGAAGGTTCTGGTTCGCCCTGGTGAACGCATTCCGGTGGATGGAACGGTTGAGGATGGTGCCAGTGAGGTGGATGAGTCTCTGGTGACCGGCGAGAGCCTTCCGGTTCTAAAGAATGTGGAGAGCCGCGTGTCCGCGGGGACCATGAATGGCAATGGTGCATTGACCATCCGGGTGTCTGCCGTGGGGGATGATACGGTTCTGGCCCGCATTACCCGGCTGGTTGAAAGCGCTCAAGGGGCCAAGGCCTCCGTACAGCGGTTCGTGGATCGGGTCAGCAATGTGTTTGTCCCTGTTATTCTTGGTATTGCGCTGTTGACCTTTGTCAGTTGGCTTCTGGCAGGGTATTCCGCCGAAGCTGCCATGGTCAGTGCGGTGGCTGTTCTGGTGATTGCCTGCCCGTGCGCGCTGGGACTGGCGACGCCCACTGCGCTTACCGCCGGGATGGGTGCTGCGGCACGGTCTGGCATTCTGATCCGGGATATTGCGGTTCTGGAAAAGGTTCAGCCGGTCGATATGGTGTTTTTCGACAAGACCGGAACCTTGACCGAGGGACACCCTGCCATTGTCAGCCTGATGAGCGAGGACATAGCAGACGACGACCTGCTTCGTCTGGCTGCATCGGTTCAGCAATCCAGCGAGCATCCGCTGGCAAAGGCTGTCCTTGATCTGGCGGACGAAAGAGAGATCAGGCCCGTCAGGGCAGAAGGGTTCGAGGCCGATGCGGGGCGGGGCGTTGCCGCGCATGTTGAAGGGCACAGGATTGCCATCGGCAACAGATCCATGATGACCCGCTCCGGTGTGTCCGGCGATCTGTGTGATGCCATGATGGCGAAGGTGCTGGATGGGAAGGCAAGTGAGCCGGTTACCCTGTCTTTCGTTGCCAGAGACGATCAGCTTCTTGGCTGCTTCGGGTTTTCTGACGGCATTCGACAGACATCTGAGGAAGCCATCGCAACGCTCAAGGCGCAGGGGATTGAGACAGGCCTCCTGTCCGGAGACGCCCGACCTATCGCGGATCATGTGGCCGGAATGCTTGGGCTTGATGAGGTTGAGGCCCCGGTACGACCTGATCAGAAAAGCCTCGCTGTGCTGAAGCGGCAGAAAGCGGGCCATGTTGTGGCGATGGTTGGTGACGGCATCAATGACGCACCGGCGCTTGCAGCTGCAGACATCGGCATTGCAATGGGCTCGGGAACGGATGTGGCCATGGAAACCGCAGGCATTACCCTGATGCGGTCTGATCCGCGTCTGGTGGCGGCGTCCTTCCGAATTGCCAAAGCCACATGGTGGAAGATCAGGCAGAATCTGTTCTGGGCCTTTATCTACAATATTGTCGGTATTCCGCTGGCCGCCTTTGGTGTTCTGACACCGGGCTTTGCCGGTGCTGCCATGGCCCTGTCGTCAGTCTCGGTCGTATCCAATGCGCTTTTGCTCAGAGGATGGAAACCGGCATTCGATACGGGTGGAACCACAAAAGAATAGGGGTGAAACCGGCGCTGATCTGGCCTATATGGGGAACACAAAGAGCCACAAGCCACGCGCGCGCAGGAAAGTTTCATGTCCGAGGTCAATCAGATCCCCGTTACCGTTCTCACCGGATATCTTGGCTCCGGCAAGACCACTCTTCTGAACCGGATTCTGTCTGATGATCATGGCAAGCGCTACGCGGTCATCGTCAATGAATTCGGCGAAATCGGGATCGATAATGATCTGATCGTGGAATCGGATGAAGAAATCTACGAAATGAACAATGGCTGTGTCTGCTGCACGGTTCGTGGGGATTTGATCCGGGTGGTTGAAGGGCTGATGAAGCGCAAGGGCCGCTTTGATGCCATTCTTGTGGAAACGACCGGCCTTGCAGACCCTGCTCCCGTAGCACAGACCTTCTTCATGGATGAGGATGTTCGCCGCAAGGCCCGGCTTGATGCCGTGGTCACCGTTGCCGATGCGCTCAATCTGGAAAAACGCTTGTCAGACAGCCCGGAAGCGGAAGATCAGATTGCCTTTGCTGATGTTATCCTGCTGAACAAGACCGATCTGGTTTCACCGGAAGAAAAGAGTGCTGTCCTGGGTCGCATCCGCTCCATCAATGCCCAGGCAACCATTCATGAGACCGAGCGCTGTGCCATTGAGCTCGACAGAATTCTGGATCGTGGCGCCTTTGATCTTGATCGCATCCTGACGCTGGACCCGCATTTCCTTGATGAGGAGGATCATCACCATCACGACCATGAATGCGGTCCGGGCTGTGATCACGACCATCACCATCACGACCATGGCTCCGCACGTCATGACAATTCGGTCATGAGCGTCTCCCTTGAGGCTGGCGATCTCGATCCTCAGAGCTTTTTTGCCTGGATCTCGGAGGTAACCCAGACGGACGGGCCGGATATTCTGCGTCTGAAGGGTATCCTCTCGTTCAAGGATGACCCGGATCGCTATGTGGTTCAGGGCGTGCACATGATTGTTGAGGGTGACCACCAGCGGGCCTGGCAGGATGGCGAAGCCCGCCGGTCCCGTCTTGTCTTCATCGGTCGCAATCTCAAGGAAGATGCCCTGCGCAAGAGTTTTGACGACTGTCAGGCAGGAACCGCCTGATGCCTACCGTCGCGCCTTATGATTTTGATGTCTGGGTCGAAACAGCCTGCTTCCTTGGTGATGTGCCCTGTTTTGCGCTTGGTGACGGTACTGTCCGGCTGATGGATGGCAAGGAAAAGGCCGTTGACGTCCACAAGGGTGCCATTCTCTCAACGGACAAAACCGGCGATGACCGGTTGCTGACCGGTGGCGATGATGGTGCCGTGAAGGTGATTGATCGCACCGGGCTGGTCTCGCCGGTTGCGGATGTCCCACGCAAGTGGATTGATCATGTGGCCGCCGGGCCGCGTGGCGTTTTCGGTTTTGCCTATGGTCGGATGGCTGCAGTTCACCTGACAGACGGCGCTCTGAAAGAGTTTCCTCATGAGCGAACGGTCGAGGGTCTATCCTTTGCGCCCAAGGGCCTGCGGCTGGCCACTGCCCATTACAACGGTGCGACCCTGCTCTGGGTGAACAGCGGCGGGGATCCGGTCTCTCTTGAATGGAAAGGGGCGCATACCGGTGTGCTCTGGTCTCCTGCAGGGCGGCATGTGGTGACGCTGATGCAGGAAAATGCCCTCCATGGCTGGGATCTGGACAATGCCAAGCATATGCGCATGACCGGCTATCCTTCAAAGGTCAAGGCGACATCATGGGCGGTGAAAGGCAAGTGGCTGGCCACGTCCGGGGCCAATGCGGCTGTGCTCTGGCCGTTTTCCGGCAAGACGGGCCCAATGGGTCAGCAGCCTTTGCAGCTTGGCGCGCGTGAGGTTCTGGTCAGTGCGGTTGCCTGTCATCCGACAGAAGACGTGGTCGCCGTCGGCTATCAGGATGGCATGATCATGGCCTGTCGCTTCGCTGATCAGAATGAGGTTCTGTTGCGCCGCCCGGGCAAAAGCGCCATCACATCCATGGCCTGGTCAAAAGATGGCGTACAGCTGGCTTTTGGCTGTGAGGAAGGCGAGGCCGGGCTGGTTGATATTCGCTGATCTGTTACAGGCTTGCCATATAGAAGACCGACAAGACTCGAACCACATATTCTGGGGGAGCTGACTCATGCTCATTGCACAGGTTTCTGATCTGCATATGACACCGCGTCACGTGCTGGCGCAGGGAAAGGTCGAGACGAGGACGCGACTGGAAACGGTGATTGATGACCTGAACAACCGTATGCCGCGACCGGATCTGGTTCTGTTTACCGGTGATCTGGCCGACAACAAGAACCCGGAATCCTATGATATCCTGAAAGAGATCCTGACAGGACTGCAGGTGCCGTTCTTCGTTATTCCCGGCAATCATGACAGCAGGGCTGAAATCAGGCGCGTCTTTCCCGACCATCCCGGTAGGGAGAACAGCGAATTTATCCAGTATGTGATCGATGGCTATCCGGTCCGCCTGATTGCGGTGGACACACTGGATGACACCAGTGACAAGGGCCTGATGACCGAGAAGAAGCTTGCATGGCTGGATAATACATTGCGGGCGGAACCGCAAAAGCCGACCCTCCTGTTCATGCATCACCCGCCGTTTGATTCCGGTATTGTCGAGATGGACTTCTACGGTCTCGTTGGTCGTGAAGCGCTGGCAGATGTTGTGCGGCCACACAAGCAGATTGTCCGGATCCTCTGCGGGCATCTGCACCGGGTGATCTATACAATGTGGGAAGGGATCCCCACATCAATTGCGCCGTCTCCGTCTTTCTCCCAGGCTTTCAGTCTGGCAGGTCAAGGGCCGGAGGGATTTACAGTCGAGGCACCGAAATATGAACTTCACCTCTGGACCGGCAGCACCTTTATCACGCATATGGTGAGCCTTGAGCCGGGCTCAGGCCCGTTCCCCTATCCTGATGTAGCCTGAATTCATGAAGCATAATCTGTCCGCTCTCCTGTTCGACCTTGATGGAACCGTCTATCGGGGAACTGATCCCATCCCCGGCGCTGACCGCTTTTTTGAGCGGTTGAAGAAGGCATCTGTGCCGTTCCTCTTTGTGACCAACCGGTCGAACCGGACACCACTGGAAGTCGCCGAGCAGCTGAACGCCATGGGCATTGTCTGTGATGAGGATGATGTCTTCACGTCTTCTCAGGCCGTGGCGTATCACCTGGGGGCCGTGCGGGCCTATTGCCTTGGGGAAGAGGGGTTGTTTCAGGCTTTGAAGGCTGCGGGTGCCGAGGTGGTTGATGATAAGCCCGATGTGGTGATCGTGGGCTATGATCGCAGCATAACCTATGACCGTCTCTCCCAGGCCATGCGTCACATCATGGCTGGAGCCCGTTTCATCGCTACAAATACCGACCGGATTATTCTGGTCGAGGATGGGTTTCTGCCGGAAGCCGGGCCATTGGTGGCAGCCCTCGAAAATGCCACGGATCAGAAAGCCGATATAATCGGAAAGCCAAGCCGGGTCATCATGGATGCGGCGCTTGAAAAGCTGGGTGTCGGACGGGAATCCTGTGCGATTGTCGGCGATTATCTGTTGACAGACATTCAGGCGGCGCAGAATGCGGACATGCGTTCGGTTCTGATCCTGACTGGCGTGTCCCAGCGGTCTGATCTGGAGACCTCCACCATCCAGCCGACCTGGACGGTGGAGGACTATGATGCTCTCGAAGCTCTGCTGTTTGCGTAGAACCTGTATCTACACCGCATAGGTTTTCAGCGGCGCAAAGCCGTTGAAACCGACAGAGGAATATGTGGCCGTATAAGCGCCTGTGCTTTCGATCAGGACTTCGTCTCCAATGGCGAGGGCCTCAGGCAACGGATAGGGCGTCTTCTCATACATCACATCGACGCTGTCACAGGTTGGCCCGGCAAGAATTGCGGGCGCTGCAGGCGCGCCATTATGTCTTGTTGTGATTGGATAGCGAATTGCTTCATCCATGGTTTCGGCCAGGCCGCCAAACTTGCCGATATCTAGATAGACCCAGCGTTCGGATGCCTTTTCGTCATTGTCGGCGATCAGCACCACTTCCGCCTTGATGATCCCGGCGGAGCCCACCAGCCCGCGGCCCGGCTCTGCAATGGTCCTGGGCAGATCGTTGCCGAAATGCCGCTTGAGGGACGCGTCGATGTTGCGGGCGATCAGGGCGACTTCCGGAATGTCATTCAGGAAGCGGGTCGGGAACCCGCCACCGAGATTAAGCAGGTCAAGTGGTGTTCCGGCAGCCTTCAGGCTGCGGAAAATATCCGCTGCGTCAGCAATGGCCGTGTCCCAGCCATCCGCATTGGTCTGCTGGGACCCCACATGGAAGGAAACACCGCGTGGCGTGAGGCCGCGCTCTGCCGCCATCTGCAAAAGCATGATGGCGTGTTCCTTCGTGCAGCCGAATTTCCGCGATAGCGGCCAGTCAGCCCCGGCGCCGTCGGTGAGAATCCGGCAGATCACATCGGAGCCCGGCGCAGAACGCGCCAGCTTTTCAAGCTCTGCCCGGCAGTCAAAGGCGAAAAGCCGGATACCCAGCTGAAAGGCAGCGGCAATATCGCGCTCTTTCTTGATGGTATTGGAATAGGAGATGCTCCCCGGCTCGATACCGAGTGTCATCACATCCCGGATTTCCTGAAGAGAGGCACAGTCGAAATTGGCCCCTTCCTCATTCAGGACTGCCAGAACGGCCGGGTCCGGATTGGCCTTGATGGCATAATAGATGGCTGTATCCGGCATGGATGCCTTCAGCAGCCGATAGTTTTCCCGCACAACCTCAAGATCCACAATCAGGCAGGGGCTCTCGGGTTGTGCCGTGGCAAGGAAGGTGCGAATTCGCTCAGTCATCGGGGCCTCCGGTCAAAAGGTCAAAAGACAGATCCCGCTTCTGATGGCGGTGGAAACCATCATGTCGGGATTGGCAATTGCTTTCGTTTGGAACGGGAAACCCGCCCGCGCAGCCAGCAAGGATGAAGTCACCTCTTCAGTGATGCCGGAGAGTGGACCTCGCGGCAAAAACCAAAAAAGCCCACATCGTCGTGTCGCGCCGCAGAATGCTGGAAGGGGTGTCACAACACTCGGCATATGCGTATTGGGCGAGAGGGATTTACAGAGAAACCACGTCACATGCAAGGACGGATTGCGTGAATTTCTCTGCACGCGGAATCAGTAAACAAACAAAAGCAGGTTGTTCGCGCTGGCTGAACAGGGCACAGTCTCAGGGTCAAGACTCATTGCTCACGCCCATTCTGTTTATCAGGAAAGTACAGGGGGATGCTCATGCCATTTTGTCAGGACACTGTCGGTGCGTTTGTTGATTATCCGAATGAGCCGGTTCCGCATCAGCCCGGTGGGCCACTTGACGGGTTGACCTTTGCGGTCAAGGACCTGTTTGATGTTGTGAATTACCCAACCGGCTGCGGGCATCCACTGAAGCAGCAGCAGGCCAGCCCGGCGCAGGTATCTGCTCCGGTGGTGCAGCAATTGCTTGATGCGGGAGCCAGGTTCACCGGCAAGACGATTACCGACGAGCTGGCCTTTTCGCTCACAGGTCAGAATATCCATTATGGCACACCGGAAAATGTCATGGCTCCGGGCCGGATTCCTGGCGGGTCATCATCGGGTTCCGCAGCCGCGGTTGCAGCCGGTCTCTGTGACTTCGCCATTGGCACGGATACAGGCGGCTCAATCCGGGCACCCGCCAGTTATTGCGGTCTGGTGGGGCTGAGGCCGACCCATGGCCGTCTGTCTCTTGATAGCTGCATGCCAATGGCGCCCAGCCTGGATGCAGCGGGCTGGTTTGCCCGTGACATTGCCACCTATCTGCGCGTTGCTGACGTGCTCCTCGGTCCGGATGAGGATGTCTTGCCCGACAGACCTCAGATATCGATTGTCACGGAGGCCTTTGACCGGTTGATGGGTGAGCGGGAGCAGTCTCTGTTCCTGTCGCTTGTCCGTCGGGTTGAAACTGTGCTCGGCGAGGTGTCCTATCTGTCTCTTGAAGAGGATCTGGAGACATGGTGGTCGGTGTTCCGTACCTGCCAGGGTTATGAGGTCTGGCAGGAGCATGGGGCCTGGATTACGGAACACAATCCTGATTTCGGACCTGGCGTGAAAGAGCGTTTCCAGTGGGCTGCAACGGTGACGGCCGAACAGAAAGCAGAGGCAGATGCGACCAGAAAAACGATTACACGCCTGATGACGCTGGCGGTGACTGATTCCCTGCTGATTGTCCCGACAATGCCGTCTATTGCCCCGCGGATTGACGAGGATCTCGACTGGCTGGACCGGTTCCGCAATCGCTCCCTGTCCATTCTGTGTCTTTCAGGCCTTTCAGGCCTTCCACAGGTCAGTCTGCCGCTTGGAAAGCTTGATGAGTGTCCGTTTGCCCTGTCGCTGATCGGACCGCATGGTACGGATCAGGCCCTTTTGCATCTGGCAGGGCGCATTATGTCAGGGATCAGAGCATAGAAGCCCGTTTACCGGAGATTTCCCATGGATACGCTCACTCGAATGAGAACATTCCTGCAGGTGGTTGAGAGTGGAGGATTTTCAGCGGCTGCCCGTGATATGGGGCGATCCAAGGCGCTTGTGTCAAAATATGTCCGGGAGCTTGAGGATGAACTGGGCGTAAGGCTGCTTTATCGCACCACGCGGCAATTATCCCTGACTGAGGCAGGCGAGATCTATGTGCAGGATGCCCGGCAGGTGATCGAGCAACTCGATATGCTGCATAATGGTCTCAAGGAAAAGAACCGTAACCCCCATGGTGTTCTGAAGCTGAGCGTGCCGCGCACGTTTGGTGACGAGGTGCTCAGCCCGGCCATCATGGAGTTTCTGGAAGCCCAGCCTGATGTCTCTCTTCAGCTCAAATCAGAGGATCGTCAGATCGACCTGATTGAAGAGGGGATTGACGTGGCAATCCGGATTTCAGAGCTGAAAGACACCAGTCTGATCGCCCGGAAACTGGCACCGTTCCGTATCGCCATATGTGGTTCCAGACGTTTGATTGAAAAGGTTGGCCGCCCGGAGACGCCGCTTGACCTTGCAAATCTGCCTTGCGTGTCGGATGTCAACACAGTGTCCCGGTCCCGCTGGTCCTTCATGGTGGAGGGTGAACGGGTTCTGGTGCCGGTGGGTGGTCGGGTCGAGGTGAACAGCCCGCATGCCACTAAAGCGGCTATGCTGACGGATCTTGGTTTCGGCATTGTGCCCTATTTCATGGTCCGGGAAGAGGTGGAGCGCGGGGAGCTGGAGCTGGTTCTGGACGACTATATGGCTGAAAGCCGGGCCGCCGGGGTATATGTGGTTTTTCCTCACCGGCGTCATATGTCCGGCAAGGTCCGTGCCTTTGTTGATTTTATGGTGGCCTGGTTTGACCGCGCCACAAAGAGCGGCCAAACCTTCTGAGCTGGATAAACCCTATAGTGAGCGGTTGAAGCGTTCTTCCGCCAGCCTGTCGGCAACCACATTGGTTGGCTGACCCTCAGCCTGTGAACGGGAGAAGATTTCCGTGAGCGTTGCATCGATCCCGGCCATTTTTGCGCGCACCTTCGTATCCGGTTCGTCCGGGCGGGCCAGAACGATGGAGATAACGCCGGCAGCATTGATGGCATAATCCGGCGCGTAGAGAATGTCGCGTTGCATGAGGCGGATGCCATCTTCATCATGAGCAAGCTGGTTGTTTGCAGCACCGGCAACAATGGCAGCACGGATTTCGGGAATTGTCGTCTTGTTGAGCCCGCCACCCAGAGCACAGGGGACAAACAGGTCCACATCGGCACGATGGGCTTCATCCGGCTGGATGATCGTTGCACCGAATTCTTCGCGGGCCCGTCGGGTGCTCTCCGGATTGATGTCGCTGACCAGCAGTGTGACGCCAGCCGCGTGCAGATGCCGGGCGACGGAATATCCCACATGGCCAAGCCCCTGCACCGAGGCGCTGAGACCGGACAGGCTGTCGGAACCCAGCCGATGGCGCACAGCGGCCTTGATGCCGAGAAAGACTCCTTCCGCAGTGTAGGGACTGGGGTCTCCAAGGCCATTGGACAGAATACCCAGCGCATAGGGTGTTTCGGTTGCGACCTGCTCCATGTCCTCTGGCGTGATGCCCACATCCTCGCCGGTCATATAGCCCCCCGCAAGGCGCTGGACATGGCGGCCGAAGGCCTTGAAAAGCTCCGGGCTCTTGTCCGTTTTGGGGTTGCCGATAATGACGGCCTTGCCACCGCCATTCTCCAGACCGGCCAGTGCGTTCTTATACGTCATGCCACGAGACAGGCGGAGCGCATCCGTCAGGGCTGCTTCGTGGGTTTCATAAGGCCACATCCGGCATCCGCCAACGGCTGGTCCAAGGTTGGTATTGTGTATGGCAATGATGGCTGAAAGACCGGAAGCCTCGTCTCGGCAGAAGACAATCTGCTCATGCCCGCGAAATTCAACATGATCGAAAGGTGTGGCGAGGGCCAGCGTACGCGGCATGGCAGTCATGGTTACAAGCTCCGGTTTCCCATTTTTATTTATCTGCTTATTGTATTTCATTTTCTAAGAAATATTGGCTTATTGGTCTGATTTAGAAGGTTTTTTGAGATAAAATATTTGATATTTAACTGTGATAGGGGAAAAATTTCCTCATTTTGAGCGGCATTCAGCACATGTTCCATTGGTTTTGCCGTGAATATGCCTTATCTCCTTCTCAGGGTCTGAGATGACACAGGATCAGAGGAACGGATAATGAGATTTTGGTCTGTTGCAGCGATGCTGATTGCATTGCTGGTCACGCACGGCTCTGCTGCTGCCCATCCCCATGTCTGGGTCAGCGCACAAACCACCGTCATGTTCGAGAATTCCCAGATGGCACGGGTTCGTCATGCCTGGACCTTTGATGAAGGTTTCAGCGCGTTTGCAATCCAGGGCCTGGATGCCAATGGTGACGGGATCTATACACGGGAAGAACTTCAGGAACTGGCCGAGGTCAATGTTACCTCACTGAAGGAATTTGATTACTTCACATTCGCCACTCTTGGAGAGACTGACCTGCCTTTCAGTGAGCCGACAAACTACTGGCTGGCATATCAGGGCGATCGGTTGATCCTGCATTTCGATCTGCCACTGCAGAAGCCGGTTCCGGTCTCGGAAAAGCTGGTGGTTGATGTCTATGATTCCACCTTCTTTGTAGATTTCGGTTTTGCCGATGAGCAGCCTGCTCTTCTGGCCGGATCTCAGGCCTGCTCGGCAAAGGTTGTCCGACCCAAGGACCTTCCGGTCGACATCATCGACCGGCTGAATGCTCTGCCTGCAGATATTGGTGAACTGCCTGAAGAGCTGAAACCCTATGCCGCATCTCTGGTGAACGGAATCCATGTCTCATGCGCCTGACAAAATATGCTGTTTTCGGGCTTTTTGTGCTCGTTTTCGCTGCCGGTTCAGGTGATGTTCTGGCAAATACACCATTCGGTGTTGCAGTTCCCGAAAGGACCGCAGGTGCCGGTTCCGATGGATGGTGGGGATCATGGCTGGCAACCATTGCTGCCTGGCAGAGTGCGTTCTATCAGGATCTGATTGCTGCCCTGAAAGCATTTCGGGAGCGGCCTGATGCGGCTTTCCTCCTGATAGGCCTCAGCTTTGCCTATGGTGTCTTTCATGCGGCCGGACCGGGTCACGGCAAAGTGGTCATCAGCACCTATATGCTGGCCAGCGGCGAGACTCTGAAGCGGGGTATTCTGATCTCCTGCGCAGCATCTGCGGCACAGGCCATCACAGCCATTGTGTTTATCGGCATTGCTGCGGTTCTGCTCAATCTCACATCGATTGCCATTACGGAAACCACACAGGTGCTGGAGCTGGGAAGTTATGCACTGATCATTCTTCTGGGGCTTTGGCTCCTGAAACAGCGCGGCACAGTGTTGCTGAACCGGTGGCGCAAGCCAGCGCACAGTCATCACCACGGGCACCATGATCATGAGGACCATCACCACGAGCACCACCATCATGATCACGGTCATGACCATGATGATCACCACCACCATCATCATGCCCATGACGGACATTGCTCAAGCTGTGGTCATGCCCATGTGGCTGCTCCGGATCAGCTGACGGGCCCGCTGACCCTGAAGGCCGCCCTGTCGGCTATTCTTGCGGTCGGGCTCAGACCATGTTCGGGAGCCCTGATTGTTCTGGTCTTTGCGCTGCGGATTGATCTGTTCTGGATTGGTGCGCTTGCCACATTCGCCATGGCGGCAGGGACCGCGCTGACCGTTTCCGCGCTGTCAGCCTTTGCGGTTTTCATGCGCGACAGGGCTCTGCGCCTTGCTGGCGGAACGCCGGGGCGTATGGCCATTGCCGCTGATGTGGTGGGCGTATCCGGCGCGTTGCTGATTACGGCTCTGGGCGTGGTGCTGTTTCTGGCAGCCTATCAGTCCGGCATCACGTTCTGACGCCAGTCATCAGGCAGGATGATCGGTTTGCCGTGCGGTGTTGACCGCGCGGCGTCCTGCCATGCATGACGCAGGCCGGAAAGCTGGTCCGGCGATGCAAGTCCCTTGGCAAAAACGATCCGTTCAAGCGCCGTCAGCCAATGCTGATAATAGGTGTCGCCTGTATCCGGATCCCCGTTCTGCCGGGCATCTTCCAGGGTTGCCCCTAGCATGCTGGCCCACTCCGTCCAGTCAAACAGCCCTGCCTTATGGAGCGACAGGGTCAAGGCAAAGGCCTGGGCATGCCAGGGCTCGGCAAAGACCGGGCCGTTGGTATCGCGCGGGATGGATGGCAGGTCATCCAGCAGCCGGTCTGTCTCACTCAACTGGCTCAAGATAGGCCTCCCAAAGGTCAAGCTGTATGGTCAGTCCGGGTTCTGCATCGCGACCCCACAGGTCTTCTCCGCTGAATGAAACATTATAGAGCCATTGCGGTTTCTCGCCGCCGCCATGGGCATTGGTGTCTGGGAAAACATGAAAGCCATTTATGGCGCTGATGATGCCAGGGCGGCCTTTGGCATAGCGGGGCAGGCGGGTATGCCCTGTTGGATGATCATTGATCGTGCGAATGCGGTCACCGGGCTTGAACAGAGGCGCAGAGGTTTGTGGCCTGTCCACCGGCCCGCCCTTCGACAGGGTTTCTTCCACCGCATCTTTCTGCAAGACGCGCTTGACTGTCCGGCCATCCCTCAGACTCTCTCCCGCATCAAGCTCATCCCGGCTGACCAGGTCTACATCAGTCAGCAGCTTTTCAAGCGCCAGTGTCCAGATCCGGTAATAGGAGCTGGATAGATAAGTGGTCGGAGGCAGGTTTTCCCGCGCATGACGGGATTGATCAAGGGTCCAGGAACCGGTTGCCCCTACAGCAAGTGTGACGGCAAAGGCCCGTCGTTCCCATTCCGAATGAAACAGAGGCTCATCCGCTTCCGGATTGATGGGGCCGTGCCCCATCTGGCCGCCAAGGTCATGAGGTCCGTTCATGAGGAGGTCTCCCCGGGCGTTTGTGCCAGCGCGGTTCCGATCATACTGTCCCGGGTGACAAGCGCAGCAAGTGCCTCTTCAGACCAGCCATCCGTGTTATCAGGTCGCTGGGGGATCACCAGATAGCGCACTTCTGCGGTTGAATCCCAGACCTTGATTGATGTGCTGTCCGGGAGGACCGTACCGAACTCGGCCAGCACGCCACGAGGATCCATCACCACGCGGGAGCGATAGGGGGCTGATTTGTACCAGACCGGTGGCAGCCCCAGAACAGGCCACGGATAACAGGAGCATAAGGTGCAGACGACCACATTGTGGAGACTGTCGGTGTTTTCCACCGCGACCATGTGCTCGCCTTGCCGGCCGATATAGCCAAGTGATGCAATGGCTGCGGTTGCATCATCCAGAAGCCATGTTCTGAAATCGGGGTCTGTCCAGGCCTTTGCGACCACATGCGCGCCATTCTGCGGTCCGACCCTGTTTTCATAGATGTCGATCAGCTCATCCAGTGTTGCAGGATCAATGTAATTCTTCTCCGTGAGAATCGTCTCCAGAGCCTTCACTCTCAGGGTCATTTCCGAGAGTTCCGAGCCGTGTTCGTCATGATCGTGCATGTGTGGACCTTCTGAGTTTATGTGTCTCGACCCTGTTTCCAGTTTGGCAAAATGCGGCCTCTGGCGCAATTGTTACGGTAATATTCTGCTTGTCTCCGTTCGGCCTCTTTCAAGACGCAGGTGGCTCCTATAGTCTTGGCTTCAGAGAGGGTGGGCTGATGTCATTCGGGAGGGCATATGCAGCTTCGTTCTGTCCGGTTGTCGGACAAGTATGATCTGGATACATCGCCGGTTTTTATTTCCGGCACGCAGGCAATTGTCCGGCTTCTTCTGATGCAGAAAGCCAGAGATCGGGCCAATGGGCTGAATACGGCCGGTTATGTAACCGGTTATCGAGGCTCTCCCCTTGGTGGCCTTGATCAGCAATTGTGGAATGCCGAAATCCAGCTGACGGCTGCCGATATTCTGTTCCAGCCGGGAATCAACGAAGATCTGGCTGCCACTGCCCTCTGGGGCGCCCAGCAGGCCGAACTGCGTGGTGAGGGGCGGTTTGATGGTGTGTTCGGGCTTTGGTACGGCAAGGGGCCGGGAGCAGACCGGTCCGGTGATGCTTTCCGGCATGCCAATCTGGCAGGCACATCAGCCAATGGTGGCGTCATTGCCCTGATGGGGGATGACCATACCTGTGAATCATCCACCACGGCCCATCAATCTGAATTTGCTTTTGTTGATGCCATGATGCCGGTCCTGAACCCGTCAGGGGTGCAGGAGATTATCGATTATGGCCTGCTCGGCTGGGAGTTGTCCCGCTATGCAGGGGTCTGGGCAGGGATCAAATGCGTCAAGGACAATGTGGAATCAACCGCCTCCATTGATGGTGTGTTTGATCGGCTGACCGTTTCCCTGCCAGAACGGAAGGGTGCTGAAGAGTGCAATATCCGGCTGGGTGCGACACCGCTTGAGCAGGAGGCGCGCCTGCATGAGGTCAAGCTTCCGGCAGCCATGGCCTTTGTTTTGGCCAATGGTCTCAACCGGGTCACCTGGTCTGGCGGCATGCGCCCGCGCCTCGGGATTGCAGCGGCCGGGAAATCCTATCTGGATGTGCTGCAGGCGCTGGATACTCTTGGCATTGATGAGGTGCGAGGTGCTCATTTCGGTATTCGCCTGTTCAAGATCGGCTGTACCTGGCCGCTTGAGCCAACAGGCGTAGAGCGGTTCGCCTTCGGTCTGCAGAGCCTTGTGGTGGTTGAGGAAAAACGCAGCCTGATTGAGGGGCAGATGAAGGATATCCTCTATGGGCGTCCCCATCAGCCACGTCTTGTGGGCAAAAAGGACAGCCATGGCAACTGGCTGTTTCCATCAAAGGGCGCGCTTGATTCCAACCGGATTGCCATCGCCATCGGTGAGGAACTTCTGGCAATCGAACCGGATGATGATCTGGCGGATCGTGTAGCCCGGCTGAAGGTGATGGAAGAGCGGGCGGGGAGTGCAATCGAGATCGCCACGCGTCGGCCTTATTTCTGCGCGGGCTGCCCTCATAATGCGTCAACGGTCATTCCTGATGGGACGCGCGCCTATGCCGGGATTGGCTGTCACTACATGGTTCAGTGGATGGATCGGAATACTGAAGGCTATACCCAGATGGGCGGTGAGGGGGCCAACTGGATTGGCGAGGCTCCGTTTTCCACACGCTCTCATGTTTTCCAGAATATCGGCGACGGGACCTATAACCATTCCGGATCCATGGCGATCAGGGCCGCTGCGGCATCGGGCGTCAATATCACCTACAAAATTCTCTACAATGATGCGGTCGCGATGACCGGCGGGCAGAAGAATGACGGTGACCTGACGGTGTTCGATATCGCAGCCCAGGTCACCGCCGAAGGTGCTCGCAAGGTTGCGGTCGTCAGTGAAGATCCGGGCCGCTACCCGAGATCCACGGCCTGGCCGCGAGGGGTGGGGATTCATCACCGGGACCGGTTGAATGAGGTGCAGAAGGATCTGGCCCGTACACGGGGTCTGTCAGTTCTGATTTTTGACCAGACTTGTGCGGCGGAAAAGCGCCGTCGTCGCAAGCGCAAACAAATGGTTGACCCGAATCGCAGGCTGTTCATCAATCATCGGGTCTGTGAGGGCTGTGGTGATTGCGGAACCCAGTCCAACTGTGTTGCTGTGGTGCCAAAGCAGACAGTTTTTGGCCGTAAGCGGGAGATTGATCAGTCTGCCTGCAACAAGGACTTTTCCTGTCAGAAAGGCTTCTGCCCGAGTTTTGTAACGGTTAGTGGCGGTATATTGCGCAAGGGAGCTCCGCAAAAAGATGCCTATGAGCTGCTGCGGCAACCGGTGCCGGAACCGGAGCTTCCCGAGCTGGACAGGAATTACGGTATTGTCGTAACCGGCGTTGGCGGGACGGGTATCGTCACCATCGGTGCTATTATCGGCATGGCGGCTCATCTGGAAAACAAGGGATGCGGTATCATCGATATGGCAGGCCTTGCTCAGAAAGGCGGACCCGTCGCAAGCCATATCCGGCTGGCTCCGAACCGGGACGGGATCAAGGCCATCCGTATTGCTGCGGGTGGGGCTGACCTGGTTCTCGGTGGCGATATTGTCGTCGCCGGGTCAAGCAAGGTGTTGTCCGCCATCCGCCAGAACGAGACCGTCGTGGTCGCCAATACCCATGAGATCATGCCGGGGGATTTCACCCGCAACGCCGATTTTTCCTTGCCGAGCCGCCGCCTGCAGCAGGCACTCGATAAGGCTGCAGGCAAAGGCAGGGCAAAATTTGTCAATGCGCAGGCAGCAGCGCGCCGTCTCTTTGGGGATACGATGGCGGCCAATATGTTGCTGCTGGGGTTTGCCTGGCAGTCAGGTGGTCTGCCGATCAGCCGTGAGGCGCTCTATCAGGCGATTAAGCTGAATGGCGTCAATGTGGATACCAATCTGGATGCCTTTCGTGCCGGTCGTGTTCTGGCCCACAATCCGGATGTTTTAAACGAGCATGATACGGATACAGACACGAGCACAGGCACGGGGACTTCAAAGCCGCAGACGTTTGATGAGCTTGTGGAATATTTCGCGGATGAACTGAAAGCCTATCAGGGGCATGCCTATGCCCGCCGTTATACCCGGCTTGTGGAAAAAATCCGGCAGGCTGAGAGCGGCATCGGGGAAGAGACAGCGGTGACTGAAGCTGTTGCCCGCAATCTCTTCCAGGTGATGGCCTATAAGGATGAATATGAAGTGGCGCGACTGTTTCTGTCGGCTGAGTTCATGGCTGATTTGAAAGCGCAATTCGAAAGCTGGAGCAGTCTGACATTCCACTTGTCGCCACCGCTTTTTGCCCGTCATGACCCAAAGACCG
This sequence comes from Coralliovum pocilloporae, assembly GCF_030845175.1. Classification (NCBI taxonomy): domain Bacteria; kingdom Pseudomonadati; phylum Pseudomonadota; class Alphaproteobacteria; order Hyphomicrobiales; family Coralliovaceae; genus Coralliovum; species Coralliovum pocilloporae. The sequence continues at coordinate 1,714,729 of NZ_CP132542.1, forward strand.
GGCGTCCGGAAAAGAAAGCCTATGGCGGCTGGGTTCGGACTGTTTTCCGTCTTTTGCGTCTTCTGCGTCCGCTGCGCGGAACGCCGCTTGATCCATTCGGTTATTCCAGCGACCGGCGGGCAGACCGTGCACTGCTCAGGCGCTATCAGAGAACGGTTGAACACCTTGCAGAAACACTCACGGCTGACCATTGGATGACGGCGCTGACACTTGCGCGAATGCCTGAGCGTATTCGTGGTTTTGGCCCTGTCCGGGCTGAAGCCCAGAAGAAAGCCTGTGCCGAGTGGGATCGTCTGATGGAAGAATATCAGAACGATGAGCGCCAGATTGCAGCTGAATAGAACCAGATCAGATTGTCTGTCATCAAGCTGTTTCTGCGCAACTCTCAGATACCACAAGGCAATTATCTGAATTGACTGGCAGGATTCTACCACCCCTAAACTTATGTCTAGGGCTCCTGGTGCAATAAACTCGCTTTAAGGGGTTGAAATACTGATGTGATCCTGTGCTAGCTTCTTACCGGGAGAAAAAAGACTCCGGGTAAAACCGTGAGTCAGGGAGGAGCAGTAGATGGAAGGTGCGCGTTCACCGGCCAGCGATGCGCTGGATACATTTCCGAAACTGTTGATCAGGAATGCGCGTATTCGCGGCTCCAGGCCAGCGGTTCGCGAGAAATATCTCGGGATCTGGCAGACCTGGACCTGGGGAGAGGTTCTGGAGGAGGTCAGAATCTATTCCCTCGGTCTGAAACAGCTTGGTGTTCAGTCTGGCGAGAAGGTGGCCATTGTCGGCTCCAACCGGCCGCGATTGTACTGGACCTTCGCAGCCGTTCAGACTCTTGGTGCTGTTCCGGTTCCTGTCTATGCTGATTCGGTTGCTGAAGAGATGGCCTATGTGCTGGAGCACGCCGAGGCTCGTATAGCCATTGTCGAAAATCAGGAACAGACTGACAAGGTTCAGTCTATTGCGGAAACTGTGACCTGCCTCGAGCAGGTTGTCTATGATGATCCGCGTGGTTTGCGAGATTATGACCATTCTGCCCTTCACAGCATTGACCAGGTTCAGGAGCTGGGTCGTGCCGCAATGGCCGAGGACACCTCTGCGGTTGAGAACTGGCTGGACGGGATCAACAGAGCCTGTGGTTCCGACCTGAGCGTGATGCTGTATACCTCCGGCACAACAGGGCGTCCCAAGGGTGTGATGCTGTCCTATGACAATCTGCTGATTTCGGCCCGCAATGCCTGTGAAATGGACCAGATGACAGATGCGGATGAGGCAGTAGCCTATCTGCCTCTTGCCTGGGTGGGAGATCACGTTTTCTCCTATGGGCAGTCCTACTGGTCCGGATTCTGCGTTGCCTGTCCGGAAAGTGCGGAAACCCTGATGCACGATCTGAGGGAGATCGGCCCCAGCTTCTTCTTTGCACCGCCGCGTACCTTTGAGACCCTGCTCACCAATATTATGATCCGCATGGAGGATGCAGGTCGGCTGAAAAAGGCCATGTTTGACACCTTCCTGAAGGTGGCGGACCGGGTTGGCGAGGATATCCTCAACGGCAAGCCGACAGGACTTGCGGACCGCCTGCTTTACAAGCTCGGTGACATGCTGGTCTATGGACCACTTAAGGATGCTCTTGGGTTCTCGAAAGTACGGATAGGCTATACGGCCGGTGAAGCAATCGGGCCGGAGATTTTCCGCTTTTACCGCTCTCTTGGCATCAATCTCAAACAGCTTTACGGCCAGACGGAAGCCTCCGTTTACGTAACCGTGCAGCCTGATGGCGAGATTTTCTCAGATACAGTGGGTAAGCCCGCCCAGGACGTTGAGATCCGCATTGCGGATAATGGCGAGGTGCACTATCGCAGCCCCGGGGTCTTTGTCGGTTATTTCAAGAATGATGACGCCACACGGGATACCAAGACCGAAGACGGCTGGGTGCTGACGGGTGATGCCGGTTTCATCGACAATCGCGGCCACCTGAAGATTATCGATCGGGCCAAGGATGTGGGCAAGTTCAATGACGGGGCCATGTTCGCGCCCAAATATGTCGAGAACAAACTGAAGTTCTTCCCCAATGTGAAAGAAGTGGTGGCGTTTGGCAGCGACCGCGATTTCTGTACCTGTTTTGTCAATATCGACCTGACCGCAGTGGGGAACTGGGCAGAGCGGAACAACATCCCCTATGCGTCCTATCAGGAACTGGCGGCCCACCCGGATGTCTACAAGACTATTGAGGAGCATGTGGCCCAGGTGAATGCGGATCTGGCCAGAGAACCGATGATGGCACAGAGCCAGATTCACCGGTTCCTCGTTCTGCATAAGGAGCTTGATGCGGATGATGGTGAGCTGACCCGGACCCAGAAGGTGCGCCGCAAGTTCATTACGGAACGTTATGGTGAGCTGATTGAAGCGCTCTATGACGGGTCTGCTGAGAAGTATATTTCAACAGAGGTGACCTTTGAGGACGGACGCAAAGGGCAATTGGCCGCCACCGTTGAAATCCGGGATGTAACCACCTTCCCTGTAGAGGCCGGGCAGGAGGCTGCGGAATGACCATGCATATGACAGCGGACAGCACGGCGACCGGGACCTCATCTGCATCGGAAACCCTGCTGAACGTGGAAAACGTCTCCCTCAGTTTTGGTGGCGTGAAGGCGATTTCGGACATCTCGTTTGATGTCTACAAAGGCGAGATCAGAGCCATTATCGGCCCCAACGGGGCTGGCAAGACCTCGATGCTCAATGTGATCAATGGTTTCTACCACCCGCAGGAGGGAACCATTACCTTCCGCGGGCAGGTGCGCAACAACATGCGAGCCGATCAGGCCGTGGGGCAGGGCATTGCCCGCACATTCCAGAATGTGGCTCTTTTCAAGGGCATGTCGACGCTGGATAACATCATGGCCGGTCGCAACTACATGATGAAGGCCGGGTTCTTCTGGCAGTGTCTTTATTGGGGCAGGGCTCAGCAGGAGGAAATCGAACACCGTCGCAAGGTGGAGGAGATCATCGATTTTCTCGAAATCCAGCATATCCGGCGTACTCCGGTGGGGCGTTTGCCCTATGGTCTGCAGAAGCGGGTTGAGCTTGCCCGGGCGCTGGCCATGGAGCCGGATCTTCTTTTGCTTGATGAACCCATGGCGGGCATGAACCTTGAAGAAAAAGAAGACATGTCCCGCTACATCCTGGATGTGAACCAGCAATATGGCACCACCATTGCTCTGATTGAGCATGACATGGGGGTGGTGATGGACCTGTCGGACCGGGTGGTCGTTCTGGATTACGGACGCAAGATTGCGGATGGAATCCCTGAGGACGTGCAGGCCAATCAGGACGTGATCGACGCCTATCTTGGCGTTTCACACGATTAAGGGCGGGGAGAGATTATGGATACGCTTTACACAGTTTTTGTCGACCCGTTCGTGCAAATGGCCGCAGCGCCAGACTTTCTGATGCAGGTGCTCTGGGAAGGGCTGGTCTCGGGTGTTCTGTATGCGCTGATTGCTCTTGGCTTCGTGCTGATTTTCAAGTCATCGCGCATCTTCAACTTTGCCCAGGGCATCATGGTGGTGTTTGCCGCCCTCACACTTGTGGGGCTGCACGAGAATGGTGTTCCGGCCTGGGCCGCGGTCCCGCTGACACTGCTTGTTATGTATTGCCTTGCCTTTGGCATTGAACGGGTGGTCCTCAGGCCTCTGATCAACCAGCCGGATATTGTTCTGTTCATGGCGACAATCGGTGTCACCCTGTTCCTGATCGGTTTTGGTGAATTCGTCTTTGGCGGCGAAAACAAGGTGATGATTACCGAGCAGCTCGGCATTCCCGTCGGCAGTCTGGAATTTGAGCCGTTTGGCGGTTTCCTGCTGATTGAGGAGAAAGATGTGACAGCTGTTGCGCTAGCCATTCTGCTGGTGGTGGGGCTGCTGACCTTCCTCAACAAGTCATCCATGGGCCGCGCCATTCGCGCTCTTGGAGATGACCATCAGGCGGCCCTGTCAGTGGGGATTTCCCTCTCGACCATCTGGGTTCTGGTCTGGTTCATCGCTGGGGTCATTGCCCTGGTGACCGGCATTGTCTGGGGAGCCAGGGCCGGTGTGTCCTTCGCCCTGGAAGTAATTGCATACAAGGCATTGCCGGTTCTGATGCTTGGCGGCCTTGAATCCGTCAGTGGCGCCATTATCGGCGGTCTGGCTATCGGCATTCTGGAAAAGCTGTTCGAGATCTATTGGGGACAGCCGTTCCTCGGTGGCAATACGGAGACCTGGTTTGCCTTTATCTTCGCGCTGATTGTTCTGCTGTTCCGGCCACAGGGCCTGTTCGGCGAGAAGATCATCGAGCGTATCTGATCGGAGAGACGGAACATGTTTTACAGAACCGCCGGTCAGTTCAAAACGACCTATTCTGCCGATCAGGCACTCTATCCCATCCGGCAGGATGCGATCCTTCTTGGCATTGTGCTGGCCGTTGCCTATGTCATCCTGCCAATGGTGGCGAGCGAATTTGCCTTCCGGGCGCTTCTGGTGCCGGTGCTGATCTATGCGCTTGCGGCGCTGGGGCTAAATATCCTCACGGGCTTTGCCGGGCAATTGTCTCTGGGGACAGGAGCCTTCATGGGCGTTGGGGCCTATGCCTGCTACAAGCTCACGACAATTTTCCCCGAGATGAACATTGTGATCGCGCTGTTTCTGTCCGGTTTCTTTTCCGCGGCAGTTGGCGTTGCTTTCGGCCTGCCATCTCTCAGAATCAAAGGGTTCTACCTGGCGATTGCCACGCTGGCGGCCCAGTTCTTTCTGGTCTGGCTGTTTGAGAAAGCGGGCTGGCTCTACAATTACAATGCGTCGGGAGCTATTGAGGTGCGCACGCTGGACCTGTTTGGCCTCACTGTCACAGGGCCGACGGCCACACCTGTCACCCAGTATTATTTCGTGCTGGTCACCGTAACCGTCATTACGCTTTTGACGATCAATCTCACCCGTGGCCGCTATGGCCGCACCTGGAAAGCGGTGCGTGATATGGATATCGCAGCCGAGCTGGTGGGGATTAATCTGATGCGGGCCAAGCTCACGGCTTTTGCCGTCAGCTCCTATATTGTCGGTATCGCCGGTGCGCTTCTGGTGTTCTTCTTCAAGGGGGCTGCCGAGCCGAACCTGTTTGATATCGAGCTGAGCTTTCTGATCCTGTTCATCGCAATCATCGGCGGATTGGGCAGTATTCTCGGCAATTTTCTCGGGGCCATTCTGATTGTAGCGCTGCCTGTCATCCTGAATGTTATTCCGGATGCGCTTGGCATCCCGGTAAGCTCGGCCACATTCGAGCATATCAATGACATGATCATCGGTGCACTGATTGTAACCATTTTGATTGTTGAGCCGCACGGACTGGCAAGGTTCTGGGCGGTCATCAGGGAGAAATTGATAATCTGGCCGTTCCCGCACTAGATCGCACCTGCGATCAGGCAGGGTTTGGAGGACCCTTGCGGCTGGACATAACCACGACGGAGGAGAAAAGAATGAGAAGACGAAACTGGATTGCGCTTGCAGCCGGGATAGCCGCCTCGACGGTTGTCGCGACAACGGCTGTGCAGGCCGAAGAGCTTTACATTCCGAACCTGTCCTATCGGACGGGACCGTTTGCAGCGACGGGCACTCCGTTGATGAACGGTCAGCGCGACTATATCGAGATGCTGAACAGCCGCGATGGTGGCGTCAATGGCGTCAAGCTCGGCTATGATGAATGTGAGACCGGCTACAACACCAATAAGGGTGTTGAGTGTTATGAAAAAACCAAGGGCAAGGCGATTGTGACCCAGCCCTGGTCCACCGGCATTACCCTTCAGGTCCTGCCGCGCACCAATGTGGACAAGATCCCCATTCTTGCTCCAGGCTACGGTTTCTCACCCATGTCTGATGGCAGTGTGTTCCAGTGGGGCTTTAACCCGCCAGCGTCCTATTGGGATGCGGCATCCATGATCCTGAAGCATATTTCAGGCGGTGATCTCGACAGCCTCAAGGGTCAGAAGGTGGCACTTCTTCACCTGGATCACCCGTATGGCAAGGAACCTCTGCCGCTCCTCAGTGCCATGTCGGAAAAACACGGCTTCAAGCTGTTGCCTATCCCGGTTGGTCTGAAGGAAATGCAGAACCAGTCGGCCCAGTGGCTGCAGATCCGTCGTGAGCGCCCGGACTGGGTGATCATGTGGGGCTGGGGTGCCATGAATACCGGTGCCTTGACCGAAGCCGTTAAGACCCGCTTCCCGATGGAGAAATTCGTCGGCGTCTGGTGGTCCGGTCATGACAACGACATGCGTGTGGTTGGCGACAAGGGTAAGGGTTACAAGTCCATCAGCTGGAATGTGCCTGGTGATTACCCGGTCATGGCAGATGTCAAGAAACACGTGATTGATGCCGGGAAATCGCTTCTGGCAGACCCTGCTGATGCCAATACGGTCTTCTATCAGCGTGGACTGGTGATCTCGATGATCCTGGTGGAAGGCATCAAAGCAGCCCAGGCTCATTTCGATTCCAAGATCATCAATGCCGAACAGCTCCGCTGGGGTCTTGAGAACCTCAATGTTGATGAGGCCAAGCTGAAAGAGCTGGGCATGGGTGGCATGACCGTGCCGTTCTCCACGTCCTGCAGCAATCACACCGGCCATGGCGGTGGCTGGATGCTTGAATGGGACGGCACGAAATTCGTTCAGGCCAGTGATCATCTCACGCCTGATCGTGCAGCCATTGAGCCTCTGGAAGCTGCCAAGGCCAAGGAATATGCCGAAAACAACAAGCCTTGGCCTGTGACGGCCTGTAATGGCTGACAGGTGACGCAACGGACAGGCCCGCAGACACTTGCGGGCCTGTCCAACTCTAAGAATGCCGAGCTGTTTAAGTGATTGCCTGAAAGGATGCCCTGATGACAGATCAGATCGACACCGCGGACGCGCAAACTGCGCCCATTCTGTCGGTGAACAATATCGAGGTCATCTATGATCATGTCATTCTGGTCCTGAAAGGTGTTTCCCTGACAGTACCGAAAGGTGGCATTGTGGCGCTTCTGGGCGCAAATGGTGCAGGCAAGACCACGACCCTGAAAGCGATTTCCAATCTGCTCGGTGCAGAACGCGGTGATGTGACCAAAGGGTCAATCGTCTTCAAGGATCAGGAAATCCAGGCGCTTAATCCGAACGAGCTGGTCCGGCGCGGCTGTATTCAGGTGATGGAAGGCCGGCATTGCTTTGGCCATCTGTCGGTTGAGGAAAACCTTTTGACCGGTGCTTATACGCGAAAGGATGGCAGCGCTGCGATCAAGCGTGATCTGGAACTGGTCTATGATTATTTCCCGCGCCTCAAGGTGCGCCGGTCATCCCAAGCTGGATACACATCCGGCGGTGAGCAGCAGATGTGTGCCATTGGGCGCGCACTGATGTCGAAGCCCGACATGATCCTGCTGGATGAACCCTCCATGGGTCTGGCACCACAGCTTGTTGAGGAGATCTTCGAGATCGTCCGCAAGCTGAATGAGCAGGAAGGGGTGTCGTTCCTTCTGGCGGAGCAGAATACCAATGTGGCCCTGAAATATGCCAAATATGGCTACATTCTCGAAAGCGGTCGCGTGGTGATGGATGGCGAAGCATCCGCCCTGCGTGAGAATGAGGATGTGAAAGAATTCTATCTCGGTGTTGGTGGTGAAGGGCGTAAATCCTTCAAGAATGTTAAACACTACAAGCGCCGCAAGCGGTGGCTTGCCTGACGCCCTTCTTCAGGTGTGCTGTTTCATTTGTTTCTCTATTTCTGAGTAGGCCAGACTGATGACTGATCATTATGACGCCCTTGAAACCCGGTCTTCAGACGAGCGGGATACTGATCTCATGGCGCGCTTGCCCGATCTCATCAGGCAGGCGATTGAGAAGGCAGAGGGCTGGCGCAGCAGGTTTGCGGATGTCGATGTTGACGAGTTGACAACCAGAGAAGCCCTGGCCCGGCTTCCGGTTTTGCGGAAGACAGATCTCATGCAGGCCCAGACCGAGAACGCACCATTTGGTGGTCTGGTGACATCGGGTGTTGAAGGGTTCGAGCGGATTTTCCTGTCCCCGGGACCTGTCTGGGAGCCTCAGGCACGGGGAGACGATCAGTGGCGCGGTGCACGGGCACTTTTTGCTGCGGGCTTTCGTCCGGGCGATGTGGTCCACAACGCCTTTTCTTATCATATGACCCCTGGCGGTTTTATTCTTGATACCGCAGCACGAGGCCTTGGCTGTGCTGTTTTCCCGGCAGGTGTCGGCAATACAGAACAACAGATTGATGCCATCGCTGCCTTACGGCCAACCGGGTATACGGGAACACCGGACTATCTGAAGATCCTTCTTGATCAGGCCGATGAGGCCGGAAAGGATGCATCGTCCATCTCAAAGGCTCTCGTATCAGGCGGCGCATTATTCCCGTCTCTCCGGGCTGAATATGAAGAGCGTGGCGTCTCCACGTCACAATGCTATGCCACCGCTGACCTGGGCGTTATCGCTTATGAGAGTAGCGCGCGCGACGGCATGATCGTCAATGAAGATTTTATTGTGGAAATTGTCCGGCCCGGAACCGGCGATCTGTGTACACCGGGAGAGGTCGGCGAACTGGTCGTGACCAACTTCAATCCGGTCTACCCGTTGATTCGGTTCGGGACTGGTGACCTGACCGCGATCCTGCCCGGTGAAAGTCCGTGTGGCCGGACCAATACCCGGATCAAGGGCTGGATGGGGCGCGCTGACCAGCGGACCAAGATCAAGGGTATGTTTGTCGATCCGGCACAGGTCGATCAACTGGTTAAGCGTAATCCCGGTCTCCTGAAAGCACGGCTTATCGTCTCGCGGCAGGGTGAACAGGATGCGGTGAGGCTCAAGGCTGTGACGGACGGATCGCTTCAGTCTGACGATCTGGTTCGATCTTTCCAGGACATCACCAAGCTGCGAGCAGAGGTCGATCTGATCTCTGCCGATGACCTGCCCAATGATGGCAAGGTCATCTCGGACGAGCGTGACTATCAGGTGTGAGCAGCGAGTTTTGATTCTAGAGAAGAAGAATGGTTTCTTCTTCTTGCGGCTCGGGCCGTTCGGGTCTCACTTTGGGGGGCGATGGTGCCTGGCTGGCTGGTCCATAGTTCGGCGCTGCGCTTGGCATTGGCGGCAGGGTTACGTAGGACTTCCGGCGTTTTGCCGGAGGAGTCAGCAGTGCGAACTGGTTCTCAAGCGCATAGGCTAAACGCTGACGGAGCAATTCTGCCGAAAATGGCTTGCAGAGGACCCCGTTTGCTCCAAGTCTGGCGGCACGGATAACGTTTTTCTTGTTGGCTTCGGCAGTTGCCACAAGAACAGGGATATATTTCAGCTCCGGAGATCCTTCAGACCGCAGGGAAACAAGAAATTCATCCCCTGACAGGCCCGGCATAACCCAGTCCAGAATAACGAAATCGGGCACACGGTCACGCACCAGCATCAGACCGGTTTCAGCGCTTTCCGCTTCAATAACGCGAGTAATCCCGATCATGGCCAGAAGGTTGCGCATGATCGACCGCGAAAAGCGGCTGTCATCAACAACAAGCGCACGCATCTCAGACCATTTATCGTCTTTTTGTGTCATTCTTGATCCGTCAGCTACCCAGCTCATATGCGGTCGGGAATGCCCCTTTCCCGATAAAATCAGTAGCTCCAACCTAGTGAGGAAAGTCTTTATATTTATCTATTTGCATGCGTAAAGACGCCTCCCCACCCCTTTTCAGAAGTGCCACAGGGTTAATTTTCTTCTAACAGGGGCAGACGCGTCTCCATAAAGCGATCCTGATGCCTGTTCTCTCCGTATTTATAGGCCTGAACCCTGGTCTATAGCCTAGACTTTTCCCACCGACGCCCTATGTTTCAGACAATCGAGCCCTCAATGATTTTCCAACCCAAGGCACCTTCAATGCAGCATACGCTTCCTGGCGGCCACCCCGATGTAAACTATGGCAAAATCGGAGTGTTGCTGATCAATCTGGGAACACCGGATGCGACCGATTACTGGTCCATGCGCCGTTATCTGAAAGAGTTTCTGTCTGACCGGCGGGTCATTGAAGCGCCGCGCCTTGTCTGGTGGTTTGTGCTGAACGGCATCATTCTCACCACCCGTCCGAGCAAGTCCGGTGAGGCGTATGATGAAATCTGGAACAAGGATCTGGATGAATCGCCCTTGCGTACCATCACCCGCTCACAGGCAGAAAAGCTTACAGCTGACATGGCTGGTGTCGATGAGCGGATTGTTGTGGATTGGGGGATGCGGTACGGCAATCCGTCTATCAAGTCCCGTCTGGAAGCTCTGCAGAAACAGGGATGTGAGCGTATCCTTCTGATGCCGCTCTATCCGCAGTATAGTGCAGCCACAACGGGCACCGCCAACGACAAGGCGTTTGAAGCCCTGATGCAGATGCGCTGGCAGCCGGCTGTGCGGACATTGCCACCTTATCATGATCATCCGTCATATATCGAGGCACTGGCCGTCTCGCTTGAGAAGGGCGTTGCTGCGCTGGATTTTGAGCCCGAAGTCATTCTGACAAGCTATCACGGTCTGCCGAAAAGCTATTTTGACAAGGGTGACCCCTATCACTGCCATTGCTACAAGACGACCCGTCTGTTGCGTGAACGGCTTGGCTGGTCGGAAGACTTCCTGCGGGTGACATTCCAGTCGCGCTTCGGCAAGGAAGAATGGCTTCAGCCCTATACAGATGAAACGGTGATGGCGCTGGCAAAATCCGGTGTCAAACGCATGGCCGTCATCACGCCTGGTTTCTCGGCTGATTGTGTTGAGACTCTTGAGGAAATCGCCGGTGAGAATGCCGAATATTTCCACGAGAACGGCGGTGAACAATTCGCGGCTATCCCCTGCCTCAATGACAGTGAGGAAGGTATGGCTGTTATCCGGGATCTCGCGCTGAACGAACTGAAGGGCTGGCTTTAGAGATTCTCTTAAACTGGCGAAAACTCTATTTCAGGCTCCCTGGGGATTTCCGGGCTATTAATCGCGTATTTCGTGCAGAAATGCGCGACGTGTCCGCCTGTGTCCTGTAGGCTCCTGTTTAGGGGCATGAGCAATGAGTCTTGACCCTAATGCGACTCAAATGAATTGATCTGACCCGTGGGGCTTGTGAGGCAGAGCTATGATTGTTGACGGTTTTACGATTTTTGTCGGTGTTGTTGTCCTGGTCGCCATTTTCATCCTGATGGCTGGCGTCAAGATGGTGAATCAGGGTTACAACTACACGGTGGAACGGTTCGGGCGGTATACGCGAACCCTTCAGCCTGGTCTGAACCTGATCGTGCCCTTTGTGGATACGATTGGGGCCAAGATGAATGTAATGGAACAGGTCCTTGATGTTCCGAGCCAGGAAGTCATTACCCGTGATAACGCGACAGTCACTGTTGATGGAGTGACCTTCTTCCAGGTTCTGGAAGCGCAGAAGGCCGCTTATGAAGTCAGTGGCCTCGAAAATGCTATCCTCAATCTCACCATGACCAACATTCGTACCGTAATGGGGTCCATGGACCTGGATCAGCTTCTGTCCAATCGTGACGAGATCAACGCCCGCCTTCTGCAGGTGGTTGATGCGGCAGCATCCCCTTGGGGTATCAAGATCACCCGAATTGAGATCAAGGACATTGTTCCACCACGTGATCTGGTGGATGCCATGGCCCGGCAGATGAAGGCCGAGCGAGAGAAACGCGCCAGTATCCTTGAGGCAGAAGGTGAACGGCAGTCGGAAATTCTGAAGGCTGAAGGACAGAAACAGTCGCAGATCCTGGAAGCGGAAGGCCGTAAGGAGGCCGCATTCCGGGATGCTGAAGCCCGTGAACGTGCCGCAGAAGCCGAAGCAAAAGCCACTGAAATGGTCAGCAAGGCGATTGCTGAGGGAGATGTGCAGGCGGTGAACTACTTTGTAGCCAACCGCTATGTGGATGCCTTTGGCAAGTTTGCCACATCGCCTAATCAGAAGACCCTGATCCTGCCGATGGAATCCTCATCAATCATCGGCGCGCTTGGCGGTATCGCCGAGATTGCCAGGGATGCGTTTGACGAGGACAAGAAAGCGGCTCGTCGGGCACGCGGATCCGTTCCAACTGCTGGCAATGGTGAGAGCTGACGCCATGATGACGATACTGGACAGTCTCGGCCACTGGAGCTGGTTTATTCTTGGTGCAGTCCTTCTCGGGCTTGAGATCGTTGCTCCGGGGGCATTCCTGCTCTGGTTTGGGCTCAGCGCAGTCCTGACAGGAGCTCTGGCCCTTGTCATTCCGATGAGCTGGCAGATTCAGGCCCTTGTTTTCGTGGTGCTTGCCATTGTGTCGGCAATTGCCGGGCGCCGGTTCTATGCCGGAAAATCCGAAGAGAGTGATGATCCGCTTCTCAATCAGCGATCCGCCCGTTTTATCGGGCGGTCCTTTGTCCTTGATGAAGCGATCAGCAGCGGCACAGGCCGTGTCCGGATAGATGACACTTACTGGCGTGTTTCAGGGCCTGATTGCGGGGAGGGAACCCGGGTCAAGGTCACTGGCTCTGACGGAGCTGTTCTTACAGTAGAACCGGAAACCGCATGATCCTCTATAAACGGTGATCCAGAGGAAGCGGTGGTGCCTCTGCCATCAGAAGAATGCTGATCCGACGGTTCGCTGTCAGATAGGGATCATTAGGGAACAGCGGTTCCGTGTCTGATTTGCCGACCACTGAGTGAAACCGGTCCGGCATGACGCCAAACTCGGTGAGAATGCGACGCGTGGCATTGGCCCGGTCAGCGGACAGCTCCCAGGACGTGTAACTGGGATTGCCGTTCTGGGCTCCTGCTGTGGTGTGGCCTGTAATCAGGATGCGGTTCGGCATACTGGCCATCACCGGAGCCATCTTGGCAAGCAGGCGACGGGTCGTCTCATAAGGGAATTTTGACCCTTCCGGGAACATCGACCGGCCATCCTGATCAATCAGCTGGATATTCAGACCGTCTTCGTTCTCCTCGACGATGATCTGTTTGGACAGTTCCGTGATTTCCGGCAGTTCCTGCCAGGCCTGCCGAAGAGATGCCGCAGCTGTTGCAAACATGCGCGGACGCTCGATTTCTGTCTTCTCGATATCGTGTGTGTTCGCCTCAGGTCCCTGCTTGGTCTTCTGATTATGGCGGTCCTGGGCAAAGTCGGAATCATTTTCCTTCGGCTCAATGGCCACCGACTTGACGAAATCCCTGACTGGTGCGCCCTCGATCTCGATCATGCCGGCCTTGCGGGCGACTTCCTTCACACCGAAGGCTTCCTTCATGGAACCGGCAACGACCTGCAGCTTTTCCTTGTCCTGAATGGAGAAGGAGATGATCAGAACGAAGAAGCAGACGAGAAGAGACATCAGATCGGCAAAAGTCACGAGCCAATCCGGTGCGCCGCCTCCGCCTTCAGGTGCTTTTTTCTTCGCCATTGAACTAACCTCTCAAGAGCCGCTTATGCGGCTTCCTGGAATGCGGCACGCTGGGATTCCGGCAGATAGGCAATCAGCATTTCACGGATCAGTGCCGGGCTCTTGTTCTCGCGGATCTGCATGATCCCATCAATGATCAGGGTCTGGTTCAGGTCTTCCGTATCCAGTTTGGCATCCAGCTTGTCACAGATCGGAATACAGATAACGTTGGAGACAAGCGCGCCGTAAAGAGTTGTCAGAAGCGCAACAGCCATGGACGGACCAATAGCGGCCGGGTCGTCCATGTTGGCAAGCATCTGCACCAGGCCCACCAGGGTCCCGATCATGCCGAAGGCGGGCGCTGCGTCACCAAGGGCCTTGAACACGCGCTTGCCCTCTTTCAGACGCTCAATGAAGAGATCACGCTCACGTTCCATGGAATCCTTGATGAAGCTCGGCTCATAGCCATCGGCAATGTACTGGACACCTTTTGCGAGGATCGGGTCATCGACAGTAACGCCTTCAAGGCCAAGCGGGCCGCTCTTGCGGACCACATCTGCCAGCTCTGAAACCTTCTCGATAACATCCCGCGGCTCAACCTTCTTGTGCTTGAAGGCAACGCCACCGCCCGTGGCAAAAGCGCCCATCAGCCCAGCCAGCGGAAAACGGACAAGGGTTGCAGCAAGGCCACCGCCGATAACAATCAGCATGGATGGCACATCAATAAACTGGGTGATGTCACCGCCGATAAAGATAGCGGCCAGAACAACGCCGAACGCGCCTATCATTCCGATGAGTGTCGCCAGATCCATCTGATACCCCGTACTAATTCAGCATGGCCTAAACCTGGGAAGACAAACGTGCTTCCTGTAGCCTTGAGGAACAAGAATATCCGGTGATGGTGAAATGAATGCTAATTCAGAACCTAAAAAACCCGGTTGTCGAGCGAATTGGCGTTAGGGTTAACAAAGCGTAACCAACCGGTGCGCACATGGTTTGTTAACCATAAGTCTCTACGGTTTTCCGAGATTATCATCAGGCCGCTATCCGACAATGATTCCAGATGATTGCTGTCGGCTTAACTGAGTTGATTTATGATTCGGATTTCCCTTCTGGCAGGCGCATGTCTCCTTCTGGGCACAGCAACGGTATCCTGGGCACAGTCAGTGCCGGGCACTGCACCCTTGCCCGGTGATGATTTCGTTCTGCGTGGTAGCGGAGATCTGACAGATGCTGATTTGCAGGATGCGGAGATTGAAGACCGTGATCCCCTGACAGATCTCTCAGAGACCGATGTGGACGCGCTTGATGATGATGACGATGATGGCCTCAGATTGCGGAATACGGTCCTTGATGAGCAGTTGAGGCTCAGCCGTCCATCAGTGTTGAGAGCCCCGGTTGTCCGTCGCCCCGCACCAAAGGTTCGTGCTGAACCCTATGACGCGCTTGGGATCAAGTTGGGAACGTTCATCCTCAGACCATCTGTCGATATTTCCGTTGGCTATTCAGACAATGTGGAAGAGTCGGCAGGCGGAGCGGCCGGATCCGTTGTGACCATAGAGCCTGATATCGTGCTTGAATCCAACTGGAGCCGTCATTCTCTGGTCGCCACCCTGTCTGGTGAATATGAGACATTTCCGGATACGGATGAGGAAGATGATCCATCTCTGGATGCATCATTGCGTGGCCGGGTTGATGTGAGCGGCACGCTGCAGGTTGAAACAGAGCTGACTTATGCGCTGGATCGTACAGGCACCAGTGATGCGGATGTTGACTCGGACGCAGAATCCGGACCGCTTGTTCATACATTCGGGGGCGATGTTGCTGTAAGCAAACAGTTCAATCGCCTCACTTTGCGTGCAGGGGGTGGTGTCGAGCGGCAGATTTTCGGCAGCACAACTCTTTCTGATGGCTCTGACGGGTCCAACGACGATCAGAACTCCACAACGATTACCGGCAGTCTGCGTGCCACCTACGAACTCTCTCCGGCCTTCAGTCCTTTTGCCGAACTGGTCGTCGAGCGTGAGCTGTTCGATGAAAATGTGGATGACGGCGGCTTTAATCGTGATGAAACAGCTATTGTTGCGCGGGTGGGAACAGCCTATGACCTGCGGGGCACCTTGTCAGGTGAGGCATCTATCGGGTTTATTCATGCGCGCCTTGATGATGACAGCCTTGATGACATCAATGGCGTATCAGTCAACGGCTCTCTTATCTGGGAACCAACAGCCCTGACCACGATTACCGCTGATATCGGAACAAGCGTTGAATCCACCACACTGGCCGATTCATCAGGAAGCCTGGTCTACACGGCTGGCCTGTCGGTCGCTCATTCTCTCACGGAGCAATGGGGTCTTGAAGGGGAAGTGGACGTGGCACACAGCCACTTCATGGGTATTGACCGGGATGAGACCACGATCACCGGTAATGCCAGTGTGGTCTATCGCATCAACCGGGCCATGTCGGCTCTGGCGCGGTTCTCTCATGAGCGCTTTATCAGTTCTGTTGACGGAGAGGATTTCACCGCCAACAGCATTGTGTTCGGTCTGCGCCTTCAGCAATAGCAATGGCCTGCATCCTAAAATGTGTTGCGCCAAAGCGGGATCCGGTTTGGCGAACAACAACCCGCTTTAGGACGGATCAGGTGACAGGCGGGTAAGGCGCTGCAACTCGGCGCGGAAATGCGGCGCGATGTCGGGGCGCTCCAGCGCGAAGGCAACATTGGCTGCCAGAAAGCCGACCTTGGAGCCACAATCAAAGAAATGACCCGAATAGCGTACGCCAGTGAACCGTTGTGTTTGGGCAAGAGTGATCATGGCATCGGTCAGCTGGATTTCGCCACCGGCACCGGTTCCCTGATCGGAGAGAATATCGAAGATTTCAGGCTGAAGAATATAACGCCCTGAGATGATCGTATTGGACGGTGCCTGTTCCCGGGACGGTTTCTCCACCATGCCGGTGATTTCAAACAGATTACCGGTCTGTTCGCCTATCCCGACCACACCGTAACGGTGAATATGTTCTGGTTCAGCATCCTCAACAGCGATGACATTGCCGCCGAATGTCTCGTAGCCCGTCATCATCTGGGTCAGACAGCCGGGACGGCCCTGCATGATCATGTCTGGCAGAAGAACAGCGAAAGGCTCATCACCGACAAGCTCGCGGGCGCACCAGACGGCATGGCCCAGCCCGAGCGGTGTCTGCTGGCGGGTGAAGCTGGTTGATCCGGGTTTTGGCAGGTCTTCTGCAAGAATGGTCAGCTGTTCCAGCTTGCCACGCTCCCGCAATGTGGCTTCCAGCTCGGCCTGAATATCAAAATGATCTTCAATCACTGACTTGTTGCGACCGGTTACGAAGATCAGATGCTCAATGCCTGCCTCGCGCGCTTCATCAACCACATACTGGATAACGGGTCGGTCAACGACGGCCAGCATTTCCTTCGGCATGGCTTTGGTGGCAGGGAGAAAGCGGGTTCCAAGTCCGGCCACTGGAAAAACGGCCTTGCGAATCGGTTTCATCAAACATGCTCGTCATATTTATAAAGGTGATCTCTCCTAACAGGCTCCGAATGATTTCGCCACCGTGACCATAGGTGTTTCGCAGTGAAAGTGATCAAGAAGTGAAGAGAGAGATGATTTTGGTGAACAGCCGTTAACCATATGTGTCGCATTAAGAGGTAGCCTTGTTGAAACAGTACTCGGCGCTGTCGCCGGAATTCCGGCATAATTGTGCCGAATGATACAGATCCAATCTGGGAACTGAACCTCATGCCTGTTACCGCTTTCGCTTCTGATCGTGACCGCCGTCCTGTCTTTTTTGGTGTGGTCGCCTTTGTTCTGATGATGTTTGTCAGCCTTGTCCCGGCCCGTGCTGAAACCGGCTTTGATCGCTGGGTGATGGATTTCTGGCCGCGCGCCAAGGCGGCTGGCGTTTCCTGGTCGACCTATCGGGCCGCATTCAATGGCGTCTCACCCGACAAACGGGTCATAGAGCTTTATGGAAAGCAGCCGGAATTTGTGCGCCCAATCTGGGAATATCTGGATTCAGCTGTCTCAGACAGGCGCGTGAAGAATGGCCGTGATATGGCCAGTCGGTTTGACACCCAGTTGCGCACCATTGAAGCGCGCTATGGAGTGGATCGCTATGTGGTCCTTGCCATCTGGGGTGTAGAGACATCCTATGGTGCGGTACTGGATAACAGAAAGATCGTCCGGTATGTCATCCGTTCGCTTGCCACGCTGGCTTATGCCGGGCACCGCCGCCAGGCCTATTGGAAGGATGAGCTGACGGAAGCGCTGGTCATTCTTGAAAAAGGGCATATCACGCCAAACCAGATGCTTGGGTCCTGGGCGGGAGCCATGGGACATACTCAGTTCATGCCGTCCAATCACAAGCGTTATGCTGCCGATTATGATGGCGATGGCCGTCGCGATATCTGGACGAATATTCCTGACGCCCTGGCTTCAACAGCCAATTATCTGAAAAGCCATGGATGGGTTGCCGGAAAAACCTGGGGGTATGAGGTCAAGCTCCCTAAGGGGTTCGATTATCGGTATGCCGATGAAAAGACCAAGCGCAGCCTCGCAGACTGGAAGAAGCTCGGCGTTAATCGTGTCGGTGGGCGGGCCTATCCGCGCCCTGATGATCAGGCTTATCTTATCGCCCCGGCGGGTGCCCGTGGTCCTGCTTTCCTGATGTTGAAAAACTTCAAGGTCATCAAGCGCTACAATCCCTCAACTTCTTATGCGATGGCGGTCGGGCATCTCGCCGACCGGATTCGCGGTGGTGGGGCTTTTGCGGGGGCCTGGCCTCGGGACGACAGGCCGCTGTCACGGACCGAACGTCGGACCCTGCAGGAAAAATTGACCCGCCTTGGCTATGATACAGGTGGTGTTGATGGTCGCATTGGTCCGATGTCACGTGCTGCAATCAGACGTTTTCAGGCATCCCGTGGTCTGACAGCCGACGGCTATCCGAGCTTCCGGTTGTTCCGTCTGGTGACGGGGTCCTGACGCGATTGTTGATTTCCCTGAAGCCCATGAACGTGTAGTCTGCGGGCAACCATAGGGGACCAGTGATGACGTCGATCCGGGTATGTGTGATGCTTGTGGTGTTTCTGTCTGCGTTTGCGGGCGGCGTCGGCGTGTCTTTTGATGAGGTTCAGGCGCAGCAGAAGGAACGGCGGTCTCTCTTCAGCATTATCTTCGGGACCCGGAAATCCCGCAAGGTTGAGCCAAAGAAGCAGACGAAAAAGAAGGTCCGTTCCGGTCCTGTCGTGCCCAAGATCATTGAAGCAGCCAAGAATCCGGATGCCTATGGTGTTCTGGTTGTTGGAGATCTGCATGCCCGTCAGCTTGCGGATGCCCTGAAAGCGGGTTTTGCAAAAGATGCAGGGGTTCGTGTGATCCGCAAGACCCGGAATGCATCCGGATTTGCGCGCAAGTCCGTGGTTGACTGGCCCATTGCGCTGGTCGACCTTCTGGACAACAACAAGGTTGATTTCGTCATTATCATGAGTGGCATGAACGATCGCCGGTCCATTCGTGATGAGGCAGGGCGTCACAAGTTCAAGTCACCGGAATGGCAGGCTCTTTATGAGGCTGAAATTCACGCCTTTCGGGATATTCTCGAAGATCGCAAGATTCGCTATCGCTGGGTCAGTTCGCCACCGGTCTCCACCCCCGATATTTCAGCCGACATGGCCTATCTGAACGATATCTATAAAACTGCTATCCGGAACGGATCCGGCCGGTTCGTTGATATCTGGCCCTATTTCCTTGACGAGAACAGCAAGTATTCGTCCTTTGGCCCTGATCTGCAGGGACAGCGCAAGCGCCTCAGAACAAAGGACGGGATCGGGTTTTCCTGGGCGGGTGCTCAGAAAATGTCCTATTTCGTCGAGCGGCAGATCAGGCGTTCTCTGTTCGCAGCCCGCTTCCTTCAGGTCGCGCTGCCGGATGGTCTTGCACCTGAAGAACTGGCAGCCCTGCGCGGTGAGCGCAAGCTGCCTTACCATATCCAGTCTCTGAACGGCTTCCAGAGCAAGGATGGTGATGAACTGGCCGGAGGCGATGGGGGGACTGTGGATACGGCAACCCTGTCAGGTTCGGCAAAGGAGTTCTTCGTCGATGGAAAACCACCCGCACCTCGCAAGGGACGGGTGGATGATTATACCCTGCTGCAATGAGTCCTGACGCTAACGCGTGCTTCTGAAAAGTTGATAGACTTTTCGGATAAAAGCTCGCGCAGAAACAAACTCTTAGAGCACATCCACTCTATGTTGGTTCACTTGACCAGCTTTCCTTGTTTGCTGACAAGGCGAGCAGTCTGTGGTGATCTGGTTGATCATAAAGACTGCTCAACGCCGCTCAGCGGGCAAGGAAAACTGGCCTTCGGTGGGGCGATATGGCCCATCGTCGTCGTCAAAGACCTTGCACGATCCACCAGATCGCGCTGCGATCTTTTCCTAGCCGAGTGAACCATATCGCCTCCATCAAGCGATTCAACATAGAGTGGATACGCTCTAAAGCACCGCTGCTTTAACGCGGCAGGGATGTCTCACCGCTGAGAGCCAGATCAATGGCACGCGCGGCCTGCCGACCTTCGCGGATAGCCCAGACCACCAGAGACTGGCCGCGCCGGATATCACCGGCCGCATAAACACCATCCACAGTGGTCTGATAGGAAAATTCATCCGCAAGCACATTGGCGCGCTTGTCCCGATCAAGGGTATCGCCCATTTCTTCCAGAAGCCCGTCTTCTCCCGGACCTGCAAAGCCGATGGCCAGAAACACCAGATCCGCCCGCAGATAGAATTCAGTGCCGGCAATGGGCTGGCGCTTTTCGTCAACCCGGGCACATTTCACATGAGTGACATGTCCTTCCTCCCCGACAATTTCCAGGGTGGCGGCTGCGAACTCGCGTTCTGCACCCTCTGCCTGGCTGGATGAGGTCCGGAACTTGGTCGGCCAATAGGGCCAGAAGTCAAACTTGTCTTCTTTCACTGGCGGGATAGGTCGGATGTCCATCTGGGTGACGGACAGTGCGCCCTGACGGAAGGCCGTGCCGACGCAGTCGGATGCGGTATCACCACCGCCGACGACAACCACATGCTTGCTGGCGGCGAAGATGTTTTCCTGGCCTACGATGGGTTCACCACCATTGCGCTGGTTCTGCTGGGTCAGATAGGGCATGGCATAGTGCACGCCATCCAGGTCCTGACCGGGAATTTCGGGGTTACGGGGGCGCTCGGCACCACCAGCCATCAGGACAGCATCATGCTTTTCACGCAAGTCCGCCATGGTGATGTCGACGCCCACATTGGTCTTGTAGTGGAATGTGACGCCCTCGGCTTCCATCTGCAGCACCCGGCGGTCAATATGGTACTTCTCCATTTTGAAATCCGGGATGCCGTAGCGCAGCAGGCCACCGGCTTTTGCCGCGCGCTCATAGATATGCACGTCATATCCGGCGCGAGCCAGTTGCTGACCCGCAGCCATGCCAGCCGGGCCTGAGCCGATAATACCGACACTCTTGCCTTTTTTCTCGCTGGCTGGTTCCGGCTGAATCCAGCCCATGGCCCAGCCTTTGTCTGCCAGAGCCTGCTCCACGGTCTTGATAGCAACCGGAATGTCTTCCAGGTTCAACGTGCAGGCTTCCTCGCAGGGTGCCGGGCAGATGCGACCGGTGAACTCTGGGAAGTTGTTGGTGGAATGGAGATTGCGCTGTGCCTCATCCCAGTCCCCTGAATAGACCAGATCATTCCAGTCGGGGATCTGGTTGTGAACGGGACAACCCGTCGGGCCATGGCAATAGGGAACACCACAATCCATGCACCGGGACGCCTGTCGCGTGACTTCGGGCTCGGACAGCGGCAGGGTAAACTCCCTGTAGTGGCGCACGCGGTCCGCGGCAGGCTGGTATTTCTGTTCCTGACGATCGATTTCGAGAAATCCGGTGACTTTTCCCATCGGTTCTCCCCCTTATTCTGCTGCGACGCCGTGGCGGGCGCTCTGCATTTCTTCAAGCGCGCGGCGATATTCAACAGGCATGACCTTGACGAATTTGGGCCTGTATTCGTCCCAGTTATCGAGAATCTCGGCGGCCTTGACCGAGCGGGTCAGGCGCAGATGTTTCGAGATCAGCTGGCGCAGACGCTCATCGTCAAACCGGGTCATGTCGGATGAGAGATCAACCCGGCCCTTATGCTCGAGATCACCACCATGGTGATGAAGCTTCTCAAGCAGGTCGTCTTCCTCAACCACAGGCTCGATATCGACCATCGCCAGATTGCAGCGTTGCTTGAACGTGTCGTCTTCATCAAGCACGTAGGCTACACCACCTGACATGCCTGCCGCGAAGTTACGCCCGGTCTGACCGAGAACAACAACAACGCCGCCGGTCATATATTCACAGCCGTGATCTCCAACACCTTCGACAATGGCTGTGGCACCGGAATTGCGAACGGCAAAGCGTTCCCCTGCCACACCCCGGAAGTAGGCTTCTCCTTCCGTCGCTCCATACAGCAGGGTATTGCCGACAATGATGGATTCAGCGGCCACAATCGGAGACTCTCTGTCCGGGTAGACAATGATCTGCCCGCCGGAAAGGCCCTTGCCCACATAGTCGTTGGCGTCCCCTTCGAGCTCAAGGGTGATACCCTTGGCGAGAAAGGCACCAAAGCTCTGCCCCGCCGTGCCGCGCAGCTTGATGGCAATCGTGTCATCCTGCAGACCGCGCTGGCCGTAGCGTTTGGCCAGTTCGCCTGACAACATTGTCCCGGCTGAGCGATCCGTGTTCTGGATGTTGTGCTCGATCACCACCGGACGACGATTATCCAAGGCCGGTTTGGCATCTTCGATCAGCTTGCGGTCCAGGATATCATCAATCGGATGGTTCTGCCCCATTGTGTGGCGGATATCATCCGGTCCGGCCTCTGGCTTGTAGAACACATTAGTGAAATCAAGGCCCTTGGCTTTCCAGTGTTCAATCAGTGCGGACTGGTCGAGAATGTCAGACCGGCCGATAACTTCATCAAGGGATCGGAACCCGAGATCAGCGAGAAGCTGACGCAATTCTTCTGCGACAAAGAAGAAGTAGTTGATGACATGCTCCGGCGTACCCTTGAAGCGCTTGCGGAGGACCGGGTCCTGGGTCGCAATGCCGACCGGGCAGGTGTTGAGATGACATTTCCGCATCATCAGGCAACCGGCTGCAATCAGCGGAGCGGTGGCGAAGCCGAATTCATCAGCGCCGAGCAAGGCGCCAACCAGCACGTCGCGCCCGGTCTTCAGGCCACCATCCACCTGAAGGGCGATGCGGGATCTGAGGCCGTTGAGCACCAGAGTCTGATGGGTTTCCGCAAGACCCATCTCCCATGGCGAGCCCGCATGCTTGATGGAGGTCAGCGGTGAGGCACCGGTGCCACCATCATAACCGGAGACGGTGATATGATCTGCCCGACCCTTGGCAACCCCGGCTGCAACCGTACCAACGCCCACTTCCGAGACCAGCTTGACGGAAATATCAGCGGCCGGATTGACGTTCTTCAGGTCAAAGATGAGCTGGGCCAGATCCTCGATCGAATAAATATCATGATGCGGCGGTGGAGAAATCAGACCGACACCTGGTGTTGAGTGGCGTACCTTGGCAATGACCGCATCCACCTTGTGGCCTGGCAGCTGCCCGCCTTCACCCGGTTTTGCGCCCTGCGCCACCTTGATCTGGATGGCATCCGCATTGACCAGATATTCGGTGGTCACGCCGAAACGACCTGAGGCAACCTGTTTAATGGCAGAACGCTGAGGATTGGCGGTTCCGTCCGGCCAGGGTTTGTAACGCTCGGGCTCCTCGCCACCTTCGCCGGTGTTTGACTTGCCGCCGATCCGGTTCATGGCAATGGCCAGGGTGGAATGGGCTTCCCGGCTGATTGACCCAAACGACATGGCACCGGTTGAGAAGCGCTTGACGATATCGGAGGCAGGCTCCACTTCATCCAGAGGCACCGGTACCTGGCCGATATCATCGGCTGACTTGATGCCGAACAGACTGCGGATCGTGTAGAGCTCTTCAGACTGGGTGTTCACAATTTCTGCGAACTGGTCGTAGGCATCCTGTCCCTTGCCGCGGACGGCCTGCTGCAGGATGGCGATGGCATCCGGCGACCAGGCATGCGCCTCGCCGCGCATGCGCAGGCCATATTCACCGCCAATGTCGAGACTGTTGCGCAGCACAGGGCTGTCGCCGAAGGCTTCCCCGTGGCGGCGGAATGTTTCTTCCGAGATTTCCTCAAGCCCGATGCCTTCAATCGTTGTGGCGGTGCCGAAGAAGAACTCGTCAACCAGCTCGCTTGAGAGACCGACCGCATCAAAAATCTGGGCACCACAATAGGACTGATAGGTCGAAATGCCCATTTTGGACATGACCTTGAGCAACCCCTTGTCGATCGCCTTGATATAGCGCTCGACCACCTCGTCCTGAGACACCTCTTCAGGGAACAGGCCCTGCCTGTGGACATCTGCCAGACTGTCAAAGGCGAGGTAAGGATTGATGGCTTCTGCTCCATAACCTGCAAGCACAGCGAAGTGATGCACCTCACGGGCTTCACCGGTTTCAACCACCAGACCGACAGAGGTCCGAAGGCCCTTGCGGATCAGATGACGATGCACAGCGGCTGTTGCAAGAAGCGCAGGAATGGGAATGCGGTCCGCAGTCAGCAGGCGGTCGGACAGGATGATGATGTTGTATCCATCATGGACAGCCTTTTCGGCACGCTCGCACAAGGTGTCGATTGCAGCTCTCAGACCCGTCTTGCCGCGATGGGTGCCAAAGGTAATGTCCAGTGTCTTGGTGACGAACTGGTTATCGGCAAAATCACCGATCACCCGGATTTTCTCCAGATCCTCATTGGTCAGGATCGGCTGCCGCACTTCCAGCCGCTTGTGATGGGACAGCGGTTCGAGCCCGAACAGGTTCGGCCGTGGACCGATAAAAGAAACCAGGCTCATCACCAGTTCTTCGCGGATAGGATCAATCGGCGGATTGGTCACCTGTGCAAAGTTCTGCTTGAAATAGGTATAAAGCAGCTTGGACTTGTTGGAGAGTGCTGAAATGGGCGTGTCTGTGCCCATGGACCCGACGGCTTCCTGACCGGTTGTCGCCATCGGTGTCATCAGAAGCTTGATGTCTTCCTGCGTATAACCAAAGGCCTGCTGGCGGTCGAGCAGCGGTACATTGGTCCTTGGAGATGCAGAAAAGGCCGGGGGCAGGTCTTCAAGAACAAGCTGAGTGCCTTTCAGCCAGTCCTCATAAGGGTTGGCTTCTGACAGCTCTTTCTTGATTTCCTCATCAGAAATGATGCCGCCCTTTTCCAGATCAATCAGCAGCATCTTGCCAGGCTGCAGGCGCCATTTGCGGACGATGTTTTTCTCTGCAATCGGCAGAACGCCAGCCTCTGACGCCATGATGACGCAATCATCATCGGTCACGATATAGCGGGCAGGGCGCAGGCCGTTTCTGTCCAGCGTTGCGCCGATCTGGCGGCCATCGGTGAAAGCAACGGCTGCCGGGCCGTCCCACGGTTCCATGATCGCAGCGTGATAGGCATAGAATGCCCGTCGCTTTTCATCCATCAGCGGATTACCGGCCCAGGCCTCCGGGATCAGCATCATGGCAGCGTGTGCGAGGGAATACCCACCCTGAACCAGGAATTCGAGCGCATTGTCGAAACAGGCTGTATCCGACTGGCCCTCATAGGAAATCGGCCAGAGCTTGGAGATGTTGTCGCCGTAGAGCTCCGAGGAGACACTGGCCTGTCGGGCTGCCATCCAGTTGACATTGCCGCGCAGGGTGTTGATTTCGCCATTATGGGCTGTCATCCGGAAGGGATGGGCCAGCTTCCAGCTCGGGAACGTGTTGGTGGAAAAACGCTGATGCACAAGCGCCAGAGCTGATTCGAAACGCTCATCTGCCAGATCGGGGAAGTATGGCCCGAGCTGGGATGACAGGAACATGCCCTTGTAGATGATTGTCCGCGTCGACAGGGACACAATGTAGAACCCGTTGTCGCGACCCTCGGTTTCCGAGAAAATCCGGTTCGAGATGACCTTGCGCAGAATGTAAAGCGCCCGTTCAAAGTCATCCTGGCTCTGGCTTTCATCTCCCTTGCCAATAAAGACCTGACGATGGACCGGTTCCGTATCCCGTACGGTATCTGATAGAGAGGAATTGTCGGTGGGTACTGTACGCCAGCCAAGAAGGGACTGGCCCTCTTCCGCGATGACTGTTTCCACGAGCGCCTCGCAGTGGGCACGAAGCGCATCATCCTGCGGCATGAAGATATAGCCCACGCCGTAAGCGCCATCATCTGGCAGGGTTATGCCATCATCCGGGCAGACAGCAGTAAAGAACGTGTGGGGAATCTGCAGCAGCATACCTGCGCCATCACCCATCAGGGGATCTGCTCCAACCGCGCCGCGATGAGTCAGATTGCGAACAATCTCGAGGCCGTTCTGCACGATGGCATTGGACTTCCTGCCTTTCATATGGGCGATGAAGCCCACACCACAGGCGTCATGCTCATTGCGCGGATCATAGAGGCCCTGCCGTCCGGGATTGCCGGAAAAGGCAGGTTTGGCGGGTGTTGACGCTTTGGCCGTGCACAGCTCTGTGCCATTCGTTGCCATCTGGTCCACATCCATCAAATCATGTGTCATTGCCTTCTCCACATTCCTGGCCCGGTGCGGAACAGCCATGCCTTTCCACATCGAAACCAATCGGGTTCGTCATATTCAATCCGGCTTCCAGATCCCTCGGAACAGTATAGTGTCGTGATGACGACTATATTTTGTCAAATATCGACGTCGTAAAACGCAAATACGATCAAGGGCTTAGGCCGGATTTTGTGTTGTTTTCAGCCTAAATTGGACAGTATTACTGTCCTAATTTGATGCGCAACATGCCAGAAACACGACTGGTCTGCAAGCTGCACAAAGGGGCTAGGTCGAAATTTTCTGTCGTATTTTTGTCTAAAGCCGACTTTTTGGAAGGAAAATATGACGTCGGCGTAATAGAATTGCGATTGGCGGTTGAGACTGCTGATACGGGAATCGGCGAAAACTGTCTCCGGGTCACTGCAAGAATGATGCAGACCCTAAATCTGCTCATAAAAGCGTGAAAGGCAGTGATAAAAAACTGAGCCAAGTTTATTTCAGCTTTGGGCTGTTTTTCGCCAAGGTGTTCCTGGTGGCTCGCCACGCGGAATGGATTCAGAGATATCCACGCCCCCAAGGATGTCATTTCTCCGTTTCTAAGCGGCGGCGGGTCACTGCCCCCCCTTTATATCGTTGTTCACAATGCATCAGAGTCGGCAACAGAGTGGATGACTTTAGGAGAATACGCTCCTAATCTACCGGTCTGATTTCACTCATTGAGGGGCGCGGGGATGTATTTTGCGAGTGATAACTGGACCGGAGCATCTGATCCGGTAGCAGCAGCTGTGGCCGGAATTGACCGGTCGGTACCGGCAGCAGCCTATGGCACGGATGACCTGACAGCCGAAGCAATAGCAGCGCTGGGTGCCCGGTTCGAGACGGATATCGAATGCGCCTTTGTGGCAACGGGTACGGCAGCCAATATTCTGTCAGCCGCAGTTATGGCACGACCCGGTGGTTTGTATCTGACGCATCGTGGTGCCCATGTGGCCGTTGATGAACTGGGTGGCGCAGAGGCTCTTGCCCCGGGATTCCGCACCTATCGCCTGGATGGGCCGAACGGCAAGATTACCGAGCAGGCCTTGCGCCATGCGCTGGATGAATTGCCGGATGGCAACCGGTTTGGCCGCCCGGTTGCGCTCAGTCTCACCCAGGCAACAGAGTTGGGCACGGTCTATTCTGTTGAAGAAGTCAGCACGCTTGCAGCGATTGCCCATGAGGCAGGAATGCTGGTACATATGGATGGAGCGCGTTTTGCCAATGCCGTCGCAGCTCAGGGCTGCTCGCCTGCGGAACTGACCTGGCGGGCCGGTGTTGATCTCATGTCATTCGGTGCGACCAAAAATGGGTGTTGGTGTGCGGAGGCCATGATCAGTTTCAGGCCAGACCTGTTCAGGGACTTGCAGATCTTCCGAATCAGGACCGGCCAGGTTCTGTCAAAGAGCCGTTTTGTTGCTACTCAGCTTCTGGCCTATCTCAAGGATGATCATTGGCTGGATCTTGCGGGACATGCGAACAGCATGGCGGCACGTCTGGCGGATGGATTGGCCGAGAGCAATCTGGTGTCTCTTGACTGGCGACCGGATGGCAACGAAGTTTTCGTTACCATGTCTGATGAGCTGGTCGCGTCATTGACCGAGCGGGGGGCTGTTTTTCACACATGGCCTGTCGGTGATCTGATGCCGGATGAAAAGCCGGCCAGAGGCTTTTCCCTGGCCCGGTTCGTGACCAGCTTTGCCACCACGAATGAGGACGTGGACGGCCTTCTGTCCCTTATTGCCGAGAGCGAAACAAGCATGCAAAAGGCCGGGTAAATCCCGGCCTTCCGTTCTGATGTCGATAGATTGCAGGGCTGTCAGGCTTCGATCTGAGGCGTGCCCTTGCCCTGTTGAGATGCAATCGGGATAGAGCGTGGCTTCAGGGCTTCGGGCACTTCGCGGACAAGATCCAGGTGCAGAAGCCCGTTCTCCATGCTGGCAGCTCTGACCTCCACATGATCGGCAAGCTGGAAGCGCCGTTCAAAGGCGCGCGACGCGATACCCCGGTGGAGATAGGTCCGGCCTTCACCGTCTTCATCCGCCTTGCTGCCTTTGATGGTCAACGTGTTCTGATGGGATTCAATACCCAGATCATCTGAACTGAAACCGGCCACTGCCATGGTGATCCGGTACGAAGCCTCGCCGGTCCGTTCAATATTATAGGGTGGATAGCTCTGGGCCGTATCCTTGTCGGCGATCTGGTCCATCATGGAAAAGAGGCGATCGAAGCCGACGGTTGAACGGTAAAGCGGGCTGAAATCAAAATGACGCATTGCATGGTCCTCCATTGAGCGACAGTGCTGTTGGTGTCCCGCCATCTGGCCGGGACGGATAGGTGAGGCCCCTGAATGGGCGCCTCAACGTCAATGTGGGGGGCAGTGCCATGATTTCAAGAGGAGATGAAAGCCATCTGAAATCGTTACTGGAGGGAACCGGGCTTGATAGCGACCCGAACATGAACAGAAGCTGAAAGCACCCTTCCGTTTCGGTTCAGATTGGCAGGTATAGAGTACAGACAAATGACGTTAGTCAATTCCATTGCCCATAGAATTGTAGCCCTGCGTCATTTGAGAGTTCCGGGTGCCGTCCCGCCCCCCTCCGGCAGCCCGGTTCATGACCGGTGAACAGAGAAGCTGTTCACCGGTCAGTCTTTTCAGGGCCAGAACTCTTTGCTCAAACCCCGTCTAATTGGCCGGATAAAACCGCGTTCTGGTCAAGGTGTGCCCTTCATATTATAACGATTATCACCTGACCCCTGCTGCAATCGCTGAGAGACTTCCCTGTATGACGCTTATTGAAACGGACACCAATCCGATCCCGGAGGGCGTGACAAGCGGCTTCGTCGAGACAACGGACGGTTATTCCATACGGTATGCCCGCTGGCCCGCACGCGGCACTGGAGCCAGGGGAACTGTCTGTCTGATGCAGGGGCGGGCGGAATTCATTGAGAAATATTTCGAGACAGTCGAGAGTTTTCGGGATCGCGGATATGCGGTCATCACCTTTGACTGGCGCGGTCAGGGTGGTTCTCAGCGCATTCTGAAAAATCCGCGCAAAGGGTATGTGGACGACATTTCCGACTATCATCGTGACCTTGATGCGGTGATGCAGAATGTCATTCTGCCGGATTGCCCGCCGCCCCTCTATGCTGTTGCGCATTCAACCGGCGGGCTGGCTTTGCTGACTGTGCTCAGAAAGCGGCCAAACTGGTTCGAAAGAGTGATTCTCTCTGCCCCTCTGCTTCAGGTCTACAGCCGGCCATTCCGTCCCTGGATTTCCACTCCCTTGCGTTTTCTCAACCCGCTTGTGGCGCCATTCCGGGCTCTGGCAAAAGCTGTGACATCCCCTGCGACAATGGCGCGGGTTGCAGCTTTTCTGACCTATTTCGGGTTCGGGGAGTTCTATGTTCCCGGCGGCAGTGGGCGCGGCATGGAAGAAGGCGCCTTTGACGGCAGGATCTTGACGTCTGATACGGAACGCCTTCAGCGGATGATCGATGTGTTGCGCAAGGACAGGTCTCTGGGTCTCGGGTCGCCGACCATTGCCTGGCTTTATGCCGTGCTGAGGGCCATGCGTCTGCCGCCAGATCCGGATTTTCACATCCCGATTCACGTGCCCATACTGATGATCGGAGCCGGCCGGGATCGGGTCGTCTCCGCACGGGCCATCGAACGACTTGCTGTTGTCATGCGATCGGCCAGTTATGTGGAGATCCCCGGATCCGCCCATGAAATCATGATGGAGCGTGATCTCTATCGGGAGCAGTTCTTCGCCTTGTTCGATGCCTTTGTCACCAATGCCGAGACTGGCTTTGATGAAGGCAAAACAATCGGGTTTTAAAGCACCAGATCTTTAACCTGAATCGGCGACGGTGCTTTAAGAGTTTGTTTCTACAGCGTGCTTCAGTCTTCAGCCAGCGTGAGCAAGGGGAGTACTGCTGCATGAAGAGCAGGATCTCCTGCCGCTACAATGCGCCCACCGTTTTCCGGAGCATCCCCGGTCCATGTGGTGACAATGCCGCCAGCCCCTTCGATGATTGGAATAAGAGCTGCAATGTCATAGGCCTTGAGGTCAGCCTCAATGACCAGATCCACATGTCCTGATGCCAGCATGGCATAGGCATAGCAGTCGGTGCCGAACCGTGTCATGCGTGCTTGCTGCGCAACCGCCTCGAAGGTAGCCTTCTCGGCAGGGGTGAACATATCGGTTGACGTGCAGAAGAGGGCGGCCTGATCCAGAGACGAGCAGGATCGGGTTGAAAGCTGCCGCGCCCCATCCGGTCCTTTATACCAGGCTGATGACCGGTCACCGAAAAACCGTTCGCCGGTAAAGCCCTGGCTCATCATGCCTGATGCAGCCCGTCCATTCTCATAGCGTCCGATCAATGTCCCCCAGACCGGAACACCGCTGATGAAGGCTCTTGTTCCGTCAATCGGGTCCAGCACCCACTGGGTTGCAGCATCTGTATTGCTGCGGCCGAATTCCTCACCGATGATGCCATGGTCGGGATGGATATCCTGGATCAGCGCCCGCATGGCCTGCTCGGCTGCCCGGTCCGCTTCTGTCACAGGGTCAAAACCACCGCTGTCCTTGTTGTCGATGGCCAGCACCTGGCGAAAGCTGGGCCTGATTGCATCCCAGGCTGTATCGGCAAGCTGGTGGAAAAGGGCAAAACTGTCTTGGGAGACCGGATCGGCAGCCATGGTGTTTCGACTTCTGTCTGGAAGAAAAGATGTGGTGCCTGCAACGCATAGCATTCACCCGGCATGATGGCTACAGCGTGCTTCTGAAAAGTTGATAGACTTTTCAGACAAAAGCTCGCGCAGTAACAAACTCCAAAAGCAGGACTGGCAATTCAGGTTAAAGGTCTGGCCCTTTAGGAAACAAGCTGGTCAGCAGAGAAATATACGGGTGCCATTCTCCGATCCGGAGTTCTGATTCGAACCGATCGTCTTGAATAGTTTGGAATCGTTCTTATATGCAGGTTATGACGGTCGGATGGCCGTCTGCCCAGTATCTGGGCGTTTCCTCCCTAGACTTTAAGGCCGTTTGCTTTGCAAGCGGCCATTTTTTTGTTGGAACCTATTCAGGTAGATCTACTCAGCGGCCATGGATATCCGGCGTTCAAGCAAAGCCGATTCCGTGATGATATCAGCCGTCAGGATCTCAAGATCACGAGCCAGTTTGTCTGCGCCGGAATGGAGCTCGAGGGTCTGTTCATCCATATAGAGTGCGCGATTGATCTCAAGCTGCAACGCGTGAAGACCGGCGGCCGGTTTGCCGTAATGTTCGGTGATGAAACCACCGGCATAGGGCTTGTTGAGTGTTGTTTTGTAGCCTAGGTCTGCGAGGCTTTCGAGAGCGACCTCGGTCAAAAGGGACGCACAGCTCCGCCCGAACCGGTTGCCGATAATGATGTCAGGCCGTCCCTGCATGGGTTCGCCGCGGATTTTCGAAGGCATGGAATGGCAGTCAATCAGGACTGCAATGCCGAACCGGGCGAAAGTATCGGTCATCAGAACCCGGAGCCGGTCATGATAAGGACGATAGATGGTCTCGATCCGGTGCTGGGCATCTGAAAATGACAGGGGGCGCCGGTAAATCTCGCACCGATCCGACACGATGCGTGGAATGGTGCCAAGCCCGCTCGCGACCCGTGGAGACCGCTTGTTGACATAGGGCGGCAGAGGGTCTGAGAACATGCGTGGGTCAAGCTCATAAGGCTCTCTGTTCAGGTCCACATAAGCACGTGGAAACCGGGCGCTGATGAGAGGGGAACCCTGCTCTGTCACATGGCGAAACAGGTGGTTAACATGCGCATCTTCCGAGCTTCGCAGGGTCATCGGATCAAGGCGCGATTGCTCAATAAATGTGTCGGGATAATGTGTGCCGCTGTGCGGGGAGCCGAAAATAACCGGATTGGTCTGCTCGCCTGGCTCCGATAGGGAAAAGGCAGGAACCGGTGTCAGGGGAATTGGATTAGCCATTCACTCACTTTCCAAAAATATGCCGCGATGGTGCCAATTCGCCTGCCATTTGTCCACTCTTCGACAAATTTATTTGCTCTGTTTCACTCTATGTTTACCCAAATCAGACGTAAATGGGGAGCATTCTTTGTGATGGGTCCTTGTGGCCCGGAGAGATTGACATGGTCGACAAAACCCGGTTCTCTGCGCCGGACGAAAGGCTTTGACGGTATGGAACTCGACAGCGATATGACAACACGCATCCTGCTTGCGGAAGATGACAACGATATGCGGCGCTTTCTGGCGAAGGCTCTGCAGAATGCCGGTTATGACGTTGTGTCTTTTGACAATGGTCGCAGTGCCTATGACCGCTTCCGTGAAGAGCCCTTCACCATGCTGCTGACCGATATTGTCATGCCGGAAATGGATGGCATTGAGCTGGCGCGCCGGGCCACCGAGCTTGATCCGGATCTGAAGGTGATGTTCATCACAGGATTTGCCGCTGTTGCCCTTAATCCGGATTCCAACGCACCCAAGGATGCCAAGGTTCTGTCCAAGCCGTTCCACCTGCGTGAACTGGTGCAGGAAGTGGACCGCCTGCTGGCAGCCTGATTTTTCCCCAATTATCGGAACATCGGCTCTTGCGCCGATCAGAAAGAGGGGATATATCCCCTTTCACCGCCGCACGGCGGATCTAAGGATGGGCGTGTAGCTCAGCGGGAGAGCACTACGTTGACATCGTAGGGGTCACTGGTTCAATCCCAGTCACGCCCACCATCCTTTTCTCAGACAGTTTATAGTGATCTTTGACGCTGGCGAGCCGCTTTTATTGTGCGCATCTGCCCATTTTTTGTGCAGATTTGTCATAAGTCAAGGCAGCACCTGTCTTACCTGTCTACCGTCCCCGACATACTGGCATGGATTGTACTTCTTCCGCGCCGGTCAATGGCACGGAGAGACGTATGGCACACGTTCAAAGCACTCAAGACAACGAGCTTGAAGAAGGCCGTCAGAAAAAAGAGCGACGGGCTTTTCTGTTCCTCGCTGTTGTTCTGGCACCTCTGATCAGCGTCATTCTTGTGGGAGGCTACGGCTTCCTCATCTGGATGTCACAATTGCTGTTTGGCCCCCCGACTGTGTGAGGATACCAACATGGCCGGGATTTCACGCCGGGCGCTTTTGCGCCGGAGCTTTCGCGCAGATGCAGACAGTCCGCTTCGCCCGCCCTGGGCAACGGAACAGCGGATTGCATCCGACTGCACGGCTTGTGGCCGATGCATAGAACAATGCCCTGAAGGCATTCTGTTCTCGGAAGGCGGCAGGCCATACGTCAAGACAGGCATCAGTGAATGCACGTTCTGCGGCCGGTGTGCCGAAGCCTGTGCCGAAGCGGTCTTCGATCTCAACGAAGCACCCTGGTCGCTCACCGCGCAGATTGGTGACAGCTGCTTCCTCAAAACCTCTGTGGATTGCCGCCTGTGCACGGATGCCTGCGAGCCGCGCGCTCTCCGGTTTGACCTGCGGGTCCGTCCGGTTGGTGCGGTTCAGGTGACCGAACAAGACTGCACCGGTTGCGGAGCCTGCCTCGTGTCCTGCCCGACGAATGCCATCACACTTACCGATAGAATGGAAGGTCAACAGAATGCGTAATGCGACGCAGATCGAGACCCATGATCAGGACGCCTGGCATATTTCCAGCCTGCTTGTCACTGTAAAACCTGAGAATGTGGATCAGGTGAGCGGGCAGGTTGCCGCTCTCACAGGAGCGGAGGTTGCCCGGCAGCCGGTGCCCTCCAAGCTGATCGTCACACTCGAAGCCCATAGCGAGGCGGAGATCGCCGAAGGCCTGAACGCTATCCAGAAACTGGATGGTGTCGTCGCAGCCTCCCTGATCTTCCACCAATCAGACACCACCAATCTCGATGAAATACTGCCCGACACGGGACCCGACGGGCACAATGAGGAGATTCGCTCATGACAAAACTGACACGACGCGATGTGATCAAGGCTCAGGCCGTGGCCGCTGCTGCTGCTGCGGCTGGCGTGTCCGTCCCGGCTGAAGCATCTAATCTGGTAACGGATGCCAGCAAGACAGATCTGAAATGGTCAAAGGCTCCCTGCCGCTTCTGCGGTACGGGCTGTTCCATCATGGTCGCAACCAAGAATGACCGAGTTGTGGCAACTCATGGCGATGTCCAGTGTGAGGTCAACAAGGGCCTCAACTGTGTCAAGGGTTACTTCCTCTCCAAGATCATGTACGGCAAGGACCGTCTGACCCAGCCGCTTCTGCGCAAGAAGGATGGCGTGTTCGACAAGAATGGCGATTTCGAACCGGTCTCCTGGGACGAAGCTTTTGATATCATGGCCGAAAAATGGAAGAAGGCCCTGAAGGAAAAAGGTCCGACCTCTGTTGGCATGTTCGGGTCCGGCCAGTGGACCGTCTGGGAAGGCTATGCGGCCTCCAAGCTGATGAAGGCCGGGTTCCGCTCCAACAATATTGACCCCAATGCCCGTCACTGTATGGCATCTGCCGTGGGCGCTTTCATCCGGACTTTCGGTATTGATGAGCCGATGGGCTGCTATGATGACTTCGAGCACGCAGACGCCTTTGTGCTCTGGGGATCCAATATGGCGGAGATGCACCCGATCCTCTGGACCCGTCTGACGGACCGGCGTCTCAGCCATGACCACGTCAAGGTTGCTGTGCTGTCCACCTATGAGCATCGCTGCTACGATCTGGCCGATATCCCGATGGTGTTCACACCGCAGACGGATCTGGCCATCCTCAACTATATTGCCCGACACATCATCAAGTCCGGCAAGGTGAATGAGGACTTCGTTTCCAAGCACGTCAACTTCCGTATCGGTAATACCGATATCGGTTACGGTCTGCGTCCTGAGCATCCGCTTCAGCAGGCAGCCGCCAATGCGGACAAGGCTGGTGGATCAAAAGAGGCGAGCTATGAAGAGTTTGCTGCTTTTGTCGAGCCTTACACGCTGGAATATGCGTCCGAGCTGTCCGGTGTTCCGGCCAACCGCCTGGAAGCTCTTGCCGAGCTCTATGCTGATCCGAATACCAAGGTGATGTCCCTGTGGACCATGGGCGCCAACCAGCACACCCGCGGTGTCTGGTGTAACCAGCTCATCTACAACATCCATCTTCTGACCGGTAAAATCTCCCAGCCTGGCAATGGACCGTTCTCTCTGACCGGTCAGCCATCTGCCTGTGGTACGGCTCGCGAAGTGGGTACATTTGCGCACCGTCTGCCTGCCGACATGGTGGTCAAGAAACCGGAACACCGTGCGTATGCGGAAAAGGTCTGGCAGTTACCGGAAGGCACAATCCCGCCGAAGCCCGGTTTCCACGCTGTCCTGCAGAGCAGGATGCTGAAAGACGGCAAGCTGAACGCCTACTGGATTCAGGTCACCAATAACCTGCAGGCTGCTCCGAACATGATGGAAGAGACCCTTCCAGCCTACCGGAACCCTGACAACTTCATCGTTGTGTCCGACCCCTATCCGACGGTGACGGCCCAAGCTGCCGACCTGATCCTGCCCACGGCCATGTGGGTGGAAAAGGAAGGTGCTTATGGCAATGCAGAGCGGCGGACCCAGTTCTGGCATGAGCTGATCCCGGCTCCGGGCGAGGCCCGGTCCGATGTCTGGCAGACCATGGAGTTTTCCAAGCGTTTCAAGGTTGAAGAGGTCTGGCCGGAAGAGCTGATTGCCAAGAAGCCGGAATATCGCGGCAAGACACTGTTTGACGTGCTGTTTGCCAACGGTGTTGTCGACAAATATCCGGTGGATGAACTTAATTCTGAATACGGCAACCACGAATCGAAGCATTTCGGCTTCTATGTGCAGAAAGGCCTGTTTGAGGAATACGCCACCTTCGGTCGCGGCAAGGCGCACGATCTGGCTGATTTCGACACCTACCATCAGGTCCGCGGTCTTCGCTGGCCGGTGATCAATGGCCAGGAAACCAAGTGGCGGTTCCGTGAAGGGTCCGATCCCTATGTGGAAGCGGGAAGCGGTTTCCAGTTCTATGGCCACAAGGATGGCAAGGCGCGTATCTTTGCCCTGCCATATGAGCCTGCGGCTGAAGCGCCGGATGATGAATATGATTTCTGGCTCTGCACCGGACGTGTTCTTGAGCACTGGCACACAGGCTCCATGACGCAGCGTGTGCCGGAACTCTACAAGGCCTATCCGGATGCGGTCTGCTACATGCACCCGGACGATGCAGAGGCGCGTGGGTTCCGTCGTGGAACGGAAGTCCGTGTGAAATCCCGCCGTGGCGAGATCATCACCCGGATCGAGACCCGCGGTCGCAACAAGCCGCCGAAGGGCCTTGTCTTTGTTCCGTTCTTTGATGCCAGCCAGTTGATCAACAAGGTCACCCTGGACGCAACAGATCCGATTTCAAAACAGACCGACTTCAAGAAATGTGCGGTCAAGATTGAAGCTGTATGAGGCACGCCATGACATATCTTCGTTCCCTTATCCGCACAGCCGGACTGGCCGCCCTTGTTCTGACGACCACCTTCGGCATCGGAGTTTATGCGGAAGACAATATCGCCACACTCCGCGGCAAGGATCTGGCACCAAGTATTGATGCACCAGCAATCCCGAAAGTGGTCAATTCGGACCTGCGTCAGGTCCGCAACTATCCCGAACAGCCACCGCTTATCCCGCACAAGACCGACAATTATCAGGTCGACAAGAATGTCAACAAGTGCATGACCTGCCACAGCCGTACCGCGGTTGGGGAATCCCAGGCGCCGATGGTTTCCATCACGCACTTCATGGATCGGGATGGCCAGTTCCGTGCCTCAATCTCTCCACGTCGCTACTTCTGTAACCAGTGCCATGTGACGCAGAGCGAAGCACGGCCACTGGTCGAGAACGAGTTTGTCGATGTGGACTCGGTCCTCAGACAATCTCAGGATCAGTAAGGAGCCGTATCATGTGGTCTGCATTGAAGAACATGCTGCGGATCATCCGCACACCCAGCGTCCACTACAGTCTCGGCTTTCTGACCATCGGGGGCTTTGTTGCAGGGATTATCTTCTGGGGCGGGTTCAACACCGCTCTGGAGGTCACCAATACAGAAGCCTTCTGCGTCAGCTGTCACGAGATGCGTGAGACCGTCTATGCCGAGC
Organism: Coralliovum pocilloporae; assembly: GCF_030845175.1. Lineage (NCBI taxonomy): Bacteria > Pseudomonadati > Pseudomonadota > Alphaproteobacteria > Hyphomicrobiales > Coralliovaceae > Coralliovum > Coralliovum pocilloporae. The sequence goes on from NZ_CP132542.1 coordinate 1,752,053, forward strand.
TGAAGACGACCATCCACTATTCGAACCGGTCAGGTGTTCGGGCAAGCTGTCCTGATTGCCACGTGCCCCATAACTGGACGGATAAGGTGGCCCGCAAGATGGCGGCTTCAAAAGAGGTCTATGGCAAGATTTTCGGCACAATTTCCACGCCGGAAAAGTTCGAGGCCAAGAGGTTGGAACTGGCTCAGCATGAATGGGCCAGATTCAAGGCCAATGATTCTCTTGAATGCCGGAACTGTCACAGCCAGGATTCCATGGACTTCACCCGTCAGAGCCCGCGTGCCGCGGAGGCTCATGAACGGTTCGTGGTCAGTGGTGAGAAAACCTGCATCGATTGTCACAAGGGTATTGCTCACAAGCTTCCCGATACGGGCAATCTGACAACGTCCGAACTGGGTGCTCATGAACCGGCGATCCGCAAGATCGTCAGCACATTAGGCCTGGATGCACATGCTGCCCAGCCGGACTAATGGCTGCACAGCGGGAACCGCTAGGACCCGCCCTGAATAATCTGAGCCCCGGCTTTTCCCGAGCCGGGGCTTTTGTTTTTCGAGAGACCTGGATCTGAACCCTAGTAGACCAGTTTGACATTTCCGCTTTGCATTGGCATGTCAGATGGAACGGGTTTAGGATTCAAACTAAAGCATCGGACCTTTAGCCTGAATTGGTGATGGTGCTTTAGAGCGTGTTGCGCCAAAGTGAGGACCGGTTTGGCGATAAACAACTCGCGTCATCAAAGACATAGAGCACGCTGTAAGACAGTCGATTCAGTCGGCATTTGGGAAGGGCAAAATACTCAATGGCACGTGACGCAGAAAACGAGCAATTGTCTCCGAGATCCGTAATCGACAATGTTGAGCGGAACCTTGAGCCCCTGAAGCTCGGAAAGCGTGTTCGGGAAGTGCGCCGCAAAAACGAGCTGACTCTGGAAGAGGCCGCCCAGCGAACCGGTCTGGCGCGATCGACCTTGTCAAAGATCGAAAACGACCAGATGTCACCGACCTTCGACGTGATGCAGAAACTGGCAGCCGGTCTGAATATCGGCATCCCGCAGCTTTTTGTGCAATCGCGACAGAAAAAGGCCAGCGGGCGCAGAACTCTGACCCGGGCAGGTGAAGGCCGTCATCATCCGACACCGACCTATGGGCATGAGCTGCTTTGTACCGCGTTGACCAGCCGTCGTATGGTGCCCTTCAAGAGTCATATTCACGCGCGTGATTTCTCGGAATTTGAAGACTGGATCCGCCATGATGGCGAGGAATTCCTGCTGGTTCTTGAGGGAGAAATCGAATTCTACTCGGAGTTCTATGAACCGGTCATTCTGGGTGTTGGAGATTCCGTCTACTATGACAGCGGTATGGGGCATGCCTGTATCTCGACCAGCAAAGAGGATGCGCTGATCCTCTGGGTCTCAGCACCGGATTGAGACGTTCTACAAGAGTGGGGCCGAACATGTGTTCGGCCTTTTTGATTCCGGTCAAGGACGTGGCCTGAGTATACCGTCATAGAAGGTTCTGCTCAGGTGGGGTGACAGGGACTGCACAGGTTCTCAGGGTCATGCTGATTCTCAGGGCCATGCTGAGGCCAGCCTCAATCTACCGCAGTAAACGTCCATTCTGTTCAATCTCTATATTGCGCAAAAGTTTCCGATACGCTACATTGTCGGCGAAATAGGAAACAGTCCTGATGGGATGCCGTCGAGGCTGTGGCCGTCAGCTCTGGCAGATCGTATCTTGATTTCGTGACATCAGCCCATGTTTCGAAGCTTCAAAGTCATGATAGGGTAGGTTGAGAGCTGATTCCAAAATGCCATCGGTTCCCTCCGAAGATCCGGCGGCAAGTCTGAGATGTCGACCCTGTTCGCGCTGTCATGCAGCAGGGGCGTACAGGAGTGGACAGCATGACAGAAAACCCGAAACGAACGCCTCTTTATGATTTGCATGTGGAGCTTGGCGGCAAGATTGTCGACTTCGCCGGCTGGTCGATGCCTGTGCAATATCCTGCGGGAATTCTGAAAGAGCACGAACAGTGCCGGACGCAGGCAGCTCTGTTTGATGTGTCCCACATGGGCCAGGTGATCATTGAAGGCGAGGGTGCCGCTGAAGCCATGGAGGCTCTGGTGCCGGGCAACATCACGGGCCTTAAACCCGGTCAGGCCCGTTACACCCAGTTCACCAATGCCGAGGGCGGGATTCTGGATGATCTGATTGTGTCGAATGCCGGTGACTATCTGTTCGTGGTGGTCAATGCCGGATGCCGGGATGCTGACATTGCCCATATGCGTGCCAATTTGCCGGGTCATCTGACATTGACGGAGCTCACGGACCGGGGGCTTGTTGCCCTGCAGGGTCCGGCGTCCGAAGCGGTGCTGGCATCCCTCTGCCCGGAGGCGGCCAGTCTCTCTTTCATGGAAACAATCGAAGCAGATGTCTCGGGTATTCCATGCCGGATTTCCCGGCTCGGCTATACCGGGGAAGATGGCTATGAAATCTCTATGCCAGCAGACAGGGCCATCGATCTGAGCCGGATTCTGCTCGGTCACGACAAAGTGCTTCCGGCAGGCCTTGGGGCCCGTGATAGCCTGCGCCTTGAAGCCGGGCTGTGTCTGTACGGTCATGATATCTCGACGGAAACCACACCGATTGAAGCCGGACTCCAATGGTCGATTGCCAAAAGACGCCGGGAAGAAGGCGGTTTCCCGGGAGCAGATGTTATCCAGGCCCAGCTTGCAGACGGTCCGGCGCGCAAGCTGGTTGGTATCAAACCTGACGGTCCGGCACCGGCCCGTGAGGGAACAGAGGTACTGAATATGGACGGAGACGTTATCGGCATCATTACAAGCGGCGGTTTCGGTCCGACAGTCGGCGGTCCGGTCGCAATGGGGCATGTGGAAGCGGCCTATGCGCAGCCAGGCATGGATATCCAGCTTCTCATTCGTAAAAAGGCACGCGCGGCAAGCGTGGCCAAACTTCCTTTCGTTGAACAAAACTACAAACGCTGAACGGAGCAAGCAGAATGGCCATCTATTATTCTGAAGAGCACGAGTGGGTCCGTGTTGAAGGAGATACAGCAACAGTCGGTATCACCAAGCATGCGGCGGATCAGCTGGGTGATATTGTGTTCGTTGAGGTCAACGAGGCGGGTGAGGAATTCGATAAGGGTGACGAAATCGGCACCATCGAGAGTGTGAAGGCCGCCAGTGAGATCTATGCGCCGGTCGCCGGTGAAATTCTTGAAGTGAATGGCACTCTGGAGGATGCCCCGGCATCTCTGAACGAAGATCCGGAAGGGGGCGCATGGCTTTGCAAGATCAAGGTTTCGGAAAGCGCGGAGCTGGACGAGCTGATGGATGCAGACGCCTATAAAGCCTTTATCGCTGACGCTTGAGCAGGATCCTGCCATGACAAAAGAGACAAGTTTGACCGAGCTGGAAGCTGCGGATGATTTCATTCGCCGCCACAACGGCCCCGGTGATGAACAGGTTGAGGAGATGCTGGTCGCAATCGGCGCCTCTTCCCTGGATGATCTGATCGACAAGGCGGTCCCGTCCGCCATTCGTTCCGATCATGAACCCCTTTTGCTGCCTCCGGTCAGAAGCGAGCGTGAGGCGTTGTCCTACCTGCGCAAGATGGCCTCCCGCAACGAGGTGTTCACCTCGATGATCGGCATGGGTTATCACGGAACCATCACGCCGGGCGTTATCCTCCGCAATGTGTTGGAAAGCCCGGGCTGGTACACAGCTTACACGCCCTATCAGGCGGAAATCAGCCAGGGTCGCCTTGAAGCTCTGCTGAACTTCCAGCAGATGGTGATGGACCTGACCGGTTTTGATCTGGCCAACGCATCCCTGCTTGATGAAGCAACGGCAGCAGCGGAAGCCATGGCCATGGCCCAGCGGGCGGCCAAATCCAAGGCCAATACGTTTTTCATCGATGAAGACACCCACCCCCAGACGGTGAGCGTGATCAGAACCCGGGCCAAGTCGTTCGGGATAGAGATCATCATCGGTAATCCGGAAACGGACCTCGATCCGTCACAGGTCTTTGCAGCCCTGTTGTCTTATCCGGGTTCAAGCGGTCAGGTGCGTGACCATCGCAAGGTGATTGATGCCCTGCATGAAAACAAGGCACTGGCGGTTATAGCTACCGATCTGATGGCTCTGGCGCTGTTGACACCGCCGGCTGAACTGGGAGCTGATATCGCAATCGGCAGCGCCCAGCGCTTTGGTGTTCCCATGGGCTATGGCGGACCGCACGCTGGGTTCTTTGCAACACGGGATGCGTTCAAGCGGACTGTTCCGGGTCGGATTATCGGTGTTTCCGTGGACAGTCGCGGCAAGCGGGCCCTGCGCATGGCCCTGCAGACCCGCGAGCAGCATATCCGGCGTGAGAAAGCCAATAGCAATATCTGTACGGCTCAGGCGCTTCTGGCGATTGTTGCCGGATTCTATGCGGTTTATCACGGGCCGGACGGGATCACCCGGATTGCCCGGCGCATTCACAGACTGACCCGGATTCTGGCAGAAGGCCTGCGCGAGCTGGGGGCTACGGTTGAGACCTGTTCCTATTTCGACACGATCACGGTCCGTGTTCCCGGCCAGGCCTGGCGTATTGCCGCCCGCGCTCGGGAGAAGAAGATCAATATCCGGGCGGTCGATGCGGATCATGTTGGGATTTCGCTTGATGAAACCACACGCCGGGTGGAAGTGGAGCGGATCTGGTCCTGCTTCTCTTCAAAGGCCTTGTCACGCGTTTCAATCGTGGCGCTGGACGAGACAGTCGAGCCGGTGATTACCGGTGATCTCAAGCGTGAGAGTCCGTTCCTCACCCATCCGGTCTTCAACATCTACCATGGCGAGACTGAAATGCTGCGTTATCTGCGGCATTTGCGGGAGAAGGATATCGCGCTCGATCGGGCGATGATCCCGCTTGGGTCATGCACCATGAAACTGAATGCCACCACCGAGATGATTCCGATCACCTGGAAGGAATTCTCGCATATTCACCCCTTTGCTCCGCTTGAGCAGGTGCAGGGCTATCAGCAGCTTTTTGAAGAGCTTGAGGATATGCTGTGCACGATCACCGGCTTTGATGCAGTCTCTCTGCAGCCAAATGCGGGCAGCCAGGGCGAATATGCCGGTCTGATGGCCATCAAGGCCTATCATGAAGGCCGCGGTGATATGGAACGGAATATCTGCCTCATTCCGTCCTCCGCTCATGGCACCAACCCGGCCAGCGCGGCCATGGCTGGCATGAAGGTGGTTGTGGTCAAATGTGATGACAATGGCAACGTGGATGTTGATGACCTGAAAGAGCGGGCAGAAGCGCATAAGGATACGTTGGCAGCCCTCATGGTCACCTATCCATCCACCCATGGTGTGTATGAAACTGCGATCAGAGATATCTGTGCTATCGTCCATGATAATGGCGGCCAGGTCTATTTTGATGGCGCCAATCTCAACGCGCTTGTGGGCATTGCCAAACCGGCGGAGATCGGAGCGGATGTCTGCCACATGAACCTGCACAAGACCTTCTGCATCCCGCATGGGGGTGGTGGTCCGGGTGTCGGTCCGATTGGCGTGAAAGCCCATCTGGCTCCGTTCCTGCCGGACCATGATGTGGTGCACGGCGTGAACCCTGCTGCAGGCAATGAAGCCACCCTTGGCCAGATCGCAGCGGCACCCTGGGGCTCTGCATCCATTCTGCCGATTTCCTGGGCCTATATTGCTATGATGGGTGCGGATGGCCTGAAACGGGCAACCCAGCTTGCCATTCTCAATGCCAACTATCTCGCCAAGCGCCTGTCTGAGGGCTACGAGATTGTCTATACGGGTGAGGGCGGCTGGGTCGCGCATGAATGTATTCTCGACTGCCGGGATTTCCGTCCAAGCTGCGGCATCACGGTTGAGGATATTGCCAAGCGCCTGATTGACTTCGGGTTCCATTCACCGACCATGTCCTGGCCTGTTGCGGAAACTCTGATGATTGAGCCGACTGAGAGTGAGGCGAAGCGGGAGATTGACCGCCTGGCCGATGCTCTTCTGACCATCCGGCAGGAAATCAGGGAAGTGGAAGCCGGTGAAGAAGATGCAGAGAACAATGTTCTGCACAACGCACCGCATACCTATGATCTGCTGATGCAGCCATGGGCGCTTCCATACGACAAGGCCAAGGCGTACTTCCCCAACGGGGTTGACGGTCATTCCAAATACTGGCCGCCGGTCGGACGGATCGACAATGTGGCTGGCGACCGCAATCTGGTTTGCACCTGTCCGCCGCTTGAAGCCTATATGGATGAAGCTGCGGAGTAGCCTTGTTCAGAATTTGAGCATGATAAACCGGCTGCCTCTGGCGGCCGGTTTGTTGTTTTGTTACAGCGTATTTCCAAAAAAAGAGACGTTCTTTCCTTCTTGACGAAAGCAGGTTGGTCATGACTGAGGATGGAAACCCGGTTCTCCGGTCTGAGCAGTTTGATGATGTCTATTTCTCAGCCGAAGATGGTCTGGCTGAAACGCGCTATGTGTTTCTGGATGGCAATCACCTGCCGGAGGCATTTGGCGGGACACAGCACTTTATAATTTTCGAGACCGGGTTTGGCACGGGCCTCAATATGCTCTCGGCCTGGGCTCTGTTTGAAGAGACGGCCCGACCGGATCAGCGGCTGGATTTCATTTCAGTGGAGAAATATCCCCTGTCTCGTGCTCAGATCAGGGATGCCCTCCATCATTGGCAGGGTGCCTTCGGTGAAAAGCTGAGCCGCCTTCTGGCGCTGTATCCCCTGCGTGTTCCCGGGCCTCACAAATTGTATCTGACAGACAAGGTTACCCTGACCTTGTGGTTCTCTGATGTGGATGATGCGCTCGCGTCGACTGACGTACCTGTCGACGCCTGGTTTCTTGACGGGTTTGCGCCGAAAAAAAATCCCGACATGTGGTCTGATAATCTGTTCCAGCAGATGGCCCGGCTCAGCCATGCGGAAACCACCTATGCGACCTTTACGGCGGCAGGGCAGGTGCGGCGTGGTCTGGAAGAGGTCGGGTTCTCAGTGGACCGCCTGCCCGGTTTCGGGCGCAAGCGCCATATGATCAGAGGCCGGTTTCAGAAGGGCAAGCCGCGCGTCATGGTGACCAGTCCCCGCTCCATCGCCATTATCGGCGGAGGATTGGCAGGAACAGCGCTCGCCTGGCATGCCTGCAAGCGGGGCGCGTCTGTTTCGCTTTATGAAGCGGGTCCCTCGCTGGCCTCCGGCGGGTCCGGAGGGCGACTTGGCATGATCAATCCGAAGCTGACCGCGCGCCCGAGTATTGAGTCGGAATATTTCACCTCCGCCTATGCCAATGCGCTGAGGGTTCTGTCTGACCTGCCGGACGTGGATTTCTCCATGCCGGGCAATCATCACCTGCGACTGGATGCTGGCAAGGCGCGGAAATTCGACGGCTATATCAACAATCTCGGCTGGCACGCGGATCATATCCATCTGGAGGGAGAGGATCTTGTCTTCCCCGATGGTGGCTGTGTCTCACCGCAAAAGGTCTGTGCCCGTCTGTCAGAAGGCGCTGATGTTCATCTGAACAGCAGGGTGGAAATGCTGGATGAGCTGAATGAGGATCTGATTATCCTCGCGGTTGGTCACAGAGTTCGGGATCTGTTTTCCAACGCCCCCTTTGTCAATCCGGTCCGTGGGCAGGTCAGCTGGATCAGGCCCCGGAACGGGAGGCGGCGCAATCTCTGTTTTGGTGGCTATCTGACACCTGAATGTTCTGACGGCTTCCATGTTCTGGGGTCGACCTTTGCATCGGGTTTTGATGAGACGGATGTCCGGGAGGATGACCATCTGGCCAATCTCGAGCGATACAACACGCTTGTGAAGCCGGAGGTGCCGCTGACCCGTGACGATGTGACAGGCGGCTGGGCGGGTGTTCGCGCTGTCTGCAGGGACCGGATGCCGCTTGTTGGCAGTCTTTCCGGCAACAGGGTGCTGGTATCCGCCGCTCATGCCTCTCACGGTATCATGTCATCGCTGATGGCTGCCGATATTCTGATGAGCCAGAGTTTTGGTGAGCCTGTCCCGGCCCGTGGCCGCATCCTTGCGGCTATCGCACCCTATCGCTTCTGGTAGAGCCTCGTTGACAGGCATTCTGGATTGAACGCTTGTGAGTTCCGTAAGTGAATTGATTTAAACCACACAGGTTTGGAGCTGATCCATGTCCAAAGATCTTGTTTCATCAGACCCGCCATATGCGATGACACCCTATTTCACGGTGCGTGATGCAGACAGGCTCATCGCATTTGTATCTACGGTCTTTGGCGGCATCGTTGTAAAGGAAAACCGCTACGAGGACGGTACCGTCCAGCATGTGCGGATCCGGATCGGGGATTCCCTTCTGATGCTGAACCAGAGTACGGCTGAGTATCGGCCGAATGTCTCGCAGATGCATCTCTATGTGGATGATGTGGAGACGACTTATGCCGTGGCTCTTGCGCATGGCGGAACATCCCTGATGGAGCCCAACAAGAGGCCGCACGGGGACTGGATGGCTGGAATAACCGACCCCTGCCAGAATATCTGGTGGATTGCACAGCCGGATGGCTGACGTCTGATTATCATTATCCTCGATACTGTTCAGTGGAGATTTCGATATTCTCCATCCCATCCCCCGTTATGCCTAGAGTACTTATCCAGTTTGGACGAGTTCGGGGTTATCCATGACGGACTATTCGGTATTTTCGCTTCTGAAGAATGCCCTGTCGGGAGACAGGCACTGGAAAGAGGCGTGGCGGTCTCCTGAACCCAAGGAGCGCTATGATGTGGTGATCGTTGGCGGTGGTGGTCACGGTCTGGCGACAGCCTATTATCTGGCCAAGGAACACGGCATCACCAATGTGGCGGTGATTGAGAAGGGTTATCTCGGCTCCGGTAATATTGGCCGGAATACCACAATTGTCAGGTCGAATTATCTTCTGCCCGGCAACGAGCCGTTCTACGAGCATTCCTTGAAGCTCTGGGAAGATCTGTCTCAGGACCTGAACTACAATGTGATGTTCTCCCAGCGCGGCATCATCAATATGGGGCATACGCCGGGACAGCTTGAAGCGATGGCGCGACGTGGTAATGCCATGCGCCTGAATGGTGTGGATGCAGAAATGCTGACCGACGACCAGATCAAGGAAATTGTCCCGCATCTGAAAACAAATCACCCGCGCTGGCCGATCCTTGGTGGTCTGATGCAGCCACGGGCTGGAACCGCGCGACATGATGCGGTTGCCTGGGGCTATGCGCGCGGCGCGGACCGGCGTGGTGTGGACATCATCGAAAACTGTGAAGTGACCGGGTTCATCAAGGATGAAACAGGCCGGATCACCGGGGTGGAAACCACCCGTGGCGCGATCAGGGCCGGTAAGGTTGGCGTGGCTGTTGCGGGCAGTTCCTCCCTGGTTCTGCACAAGGCAGGACTGGAGCGCCTGCCGATAGAGAGCCATGTACTGCAGGCCTATGTATCTGAGCCGCTGAAACCGTTCCTTGATACGGTGCTGACCTTCGGTGTCGGCCATGGCTATATCTCCCAGTCAGACAAGGGTGGTCTTGTCTTTGGCGGGGATATCGACATGTTCAACTCCTACGCCCAGCGTGGTGGCCTGCCGGTTATCGAACATCTGGCGTCCTTCTTCGCCACCTATTTCCCGAGCCTGCCGCGTGTGCGGCTCTTGAGAAATTGGGGGGGCATCATGGATATGTCCATGGATGGCAGCCCGATCATCTGCAAGGCACCCATTGATGGCCTCTACATGAATACCGGCTGGTGCTATGGCGGCTTCAAGGCAACGCCCGCCTCCGGTTGGTGCTTTGCCTGGACAATTGCCAGGGATGAACCGCACGCGCTGAACGCGCCTCTGTCACTGGACCGCTTCCGCACAGGTGCCACGATCGATGAGCGTGGTGCCGGTCCGAAGCCGTGGCTGCACTAGGGTAAGGGAGAAAACCATGTTGATAGACTGCCCTTGCTGCGGCAAACGCGACAGACGCGAATTCACCTATCTGGGCGATGCCACAATCAAGCGCCCTGAGATGGACAACGACACCAGCGAAGACTGGTATGCCTTTGTCTTCCAGCGTGACAATCCTCGTGGCTGGCATGATGAGATCTGGCATCACAGCCAGGGCTGCCGTTCGTTTATTGAGGCACGCCGGAACACAGCGACCCATGAATTTGCCGGAACCAGACTGATTGGTCCCTGGGCTGGAAAAGAGGGAGCAGAATAATGGCAGGTTTCCGTCTTTCCTCTGGCGGTCGTAATCTGGACCGCTCAAAAAGCCTGCGTTTCAGCTTTGATGGCAGAGCGCATACAGGTCTGACCGGTGACACACTGGCTTCCGCCCTTCTTGCCTCCGGTCAGACGCTGTTCGGTCGCTCGTTCAAATATCACCGCCCGCGTGGTGTGCTGTCAGCCGGGCCGGAAGAGCCTAATGCGCTGGTAACCCTGCGCTCAGGTGCCCGGGCCGAGGTCAATACCAAGGCGCCGGTGATTGAACTGTTCGACGGGCTTGAAGCCAGGAGCCAGAACGCCTGGCCGTCGCTTGAAACTGACTTCATGGCGGTCAACAGCCTGTTCTCGCCATTCTTCTCGGCGGGCTTCTACTACAAGACCTTTATCGGACCGTTCAAGAAGGGCACGAAAGCCTGGATGTTCTTCGAGCATTTCATCCGCAATGCGGCTGGCCTTGGCAATGCGTCACGTGAAGCAGACCCGGACCGCTATGAGCGCGGCAATCTGTTCTGTGACGTGCTGGTGGTTGGCTCCGGCCCTGCGGGCCTGATGGCTGCCAGATCCGCAGCTGCATCCGGTGCACGGATTATTCTTGCCGAAGATTCCGCCACATTGGGTGGTGCACTGCCGGAAGAAAGCCAGACTATCGATGGACTGCCTGCTGCGGACTGGGCGTCCCGGGAACTGGACAGGCTGGCAGAGCTTGAAAGCGTCCGCATCATGCCGCGCACTGCTGTGTTTGGCTATTACGATGACAACACGCTTGGAGCTGTTGAACGGGTCGCTGATCATGTGGCCGTTCCCGGTGAAGGGGTGCCACGCCAGAAATACTGGACCATCCGCACAGCTCAGGTGGTCATCGCCTCCGGTGCTCTTGAGCGGCCTCTGGTCTTTGCGGGCAATGATACGCCAGGTGTCATGCTGGCAGATGCCATGCAACGCTATGCGGCGCGCTATGGTGTCAGTGCCGGTCGGTCGGTCGCAATCTTCACCTGTCACGATGGCGGATGGGCAACGGCTCAGGCTCTGGTCGAGGCGGGTGTGCCGGTGACGGCGATCATCGATCCGCGCAAGGAGATGCCAGCTGCCTATGCGGAAGCCTTGCAGGGCAAGGGCATTACCTTCTACCCAGGTCATGTTGTGGCAGAAGCGTCAGGCGGCAAGGCACTGAAGACCATCCATGTGGCTCCTTATGATGCGATGGGGGAACGTCTGACAGGCCCGGCGAAGGCTGTCTCTGTTGATGCTCTGGGTGTGTCTGGTGGCTGGACACCGAGTGTCCATCTGGTCAGTCAGGCTGGCGACAAGCCGGTTTTCCGTGAGGATATCAGTGCATTTGTTCCTGCTGAAACAGCTGGCAAGGGCTGGCGTTCTGCTGGCTCTGTCAATGGCGCGTTTTCACTGAAAGCCTGTCTGGAGGAAGGCCAGGCCGCAGGTCAGGCTGCGGCTGTCGATGCCGGTTTCCCGATTTCGGAAGACAGCACCCCTGTCGTTGAAGGGGCTGAAGCGTCAATGGTTCCCCTGCCGCTCTATGAGGTGCCTTCGCCAAATGGCAAGGGCAAGAAGTTTGTCGACTTCCAGCATGATGTGAAAGCCAGCGACGTGCGTCTGGCCAATCAGGAAGGCTTCCGGTCCGTTGAACACCTGAAGCGCTATACCACGCTGGGCATGGCGGCGGACCAGGGTAAGACGTCCAACGTCAACGGCCTTGCTATCATGGCCGCTGCCCGTGACGCCAAGATTGATGATGTGGGCACAACTCGCTTCCGTCCGCCCTATACGCCTGTGGCATTGGGCCCGCTTGCGGGTCGTGAGGTGGGCGATGAGGTTCTGCCCGAGCGGCGTACGGCAGCGCAGGACTGGCATGAAGCCAGAGGGGCTCGCATGGTGTCTGTCGGGCTCTGGCGCAGGCCGCAGGCCTATATCAGGCCGGGTGAAAATCTGGAGGCAGCAGCCACTCGCGAAGCCCGCGCTGTGCGTGAGCGGGTCGGCATGGTCGATGTCTCTACACTGGGCAAGATCGATGTTCAGGGCCCGGATGCAGCAGAGTTCCTCAACCGGGTCTATTCCAATGCGTTTGCCAAACTGCCTGTGGGCAAGGCCCGATACGGTCTGATGTTCCGTGATGACGGGCTGGTTTATGATGACGGCACCACCTGGCGTCTGTCGGAAAACCAGTTTCTGATGACCACAACAACAGCAGCGGCTGCTACTGTGATGCAGGAACTTGAGTTCCTGCTGGCAACCGCCTGGCCGGACCTGAAGGTTCAGCTCACCAGTGTCACCGATCATTGGTCGGGTCAGGCTGTGGCCGGACCAAAGTCCCGCGAGCTCCTTTCATCTGTCATCACGGATGTTGATTTCTCCAACGAAGCGTTTCCGTTCATGGCGATCCGCACGGGTAGTCTCAACGGCGCGCCTGTGACCATTGCCCGGTTGTCGTTCTCGGGTGAGCTGGCCTACGAGGTGTTTACGCCTGCGCATTTCGGCCTGTCCGTTTGGGAGCAGTTGATGGAAGCCGGGCAGTCCTTCGGCATTGAGCCATATGGAACAGAAGCGTTGAATGTGCTGCGTGTTGAGAAGGGTCATGTGACCCATGCCGAGATTGACGGACGCACCACAGCCGATGACATGGGTCTTGGCGGTCTTGCCTCGAAGAAAAAGCCTTTTGTCGGCAGTGTCCTGCATCAGCGCCCGGCACTTCAGGCAGAGGGCCGCCATCAGCTCGTGGGTCTGATGTCAAAAGACGGACAGGAGCTTCTGGCCGGGTCCCATCTGGTTGCCAACAGCGCTTTGCAGCAGCCGGCCCAGAGCCTCGGTCATGTGACATCGCCCTGCTACAGCGTCGTCAAAGAGCAGTATATTGCCCTGGCGTTTCTGGAGAATGGCCGGGCTCGTCATGGCGAGACGCTTTATGCCACCTATCCGCTGAAAGACAGGCATCAGCCGGTCGAAATTGTCGATCCGTGTTTTTATGATCCAGAAGGGAGCCGGATGCATGTCTGATCTCCATTTTCCTCTTGAGCATGTTGCTGTTGCCGGAAAGGGCGCAGGCGCATCCCCGGCCAGAATAACCGTGTCCGAGCTGCGACCGACCAGCTTTGTGCAGGTGGGCGCATGGCCTGAAACCAACGAACTTGTGGCGTCTGAACTGGCCGCTGTTATGGGTGTTGAAGCACCCAAGGCTTATTGTGATGCCCGGCATGTGGATGAGCGGTCACTGATGCTGACAGCACCGGGGCGTTATCTGGCTGTGTCCAACCGGCCTGGTCTTCATGCGGAACTGGCCGCCCGTTTCAAGCCGGAAGAAGCATGCGTTACGGATCTGAGCCATGCCCGTGCGGGTGTGCGGGTTGAAGGTGACCCAGTGGTCGAGATTCTGCAGAAGGGGATCGCGATTGATTTCCACACCAGCGTCTTCCCTCATGGAAAAGCGGCCCAGGCCAGTCTCGAGGCCCTGTCTGCTCTTGTCCACAGACGGGATGAAACTGTGTTCGATCTTTATGTCTTCCGTGGTTTCGGATTATCCTTGTGGCACTGGGTCACGGATGCGGCGCTTGAATACGGCTATCGTGTCGGAGATCCGGTCGGCTGACAGAGCCGGGCAATCACGGGCAGATAGTGACGGGCAGGGGCACGAGAAATGGACTTCCCGCAGGGCTTTGACCTGAAAGCGTTGAGAATATTTCTCGTTGTGTCCGAACATGGGTCGATGACCGAGGCGGCTCAACGGCTTGGTCTGACCCAGTCCACCATTTCCCAGATTATCAGCAATCTGGAAGCAGCAGTCGGCACCCAGCTTCTTGACCGCTCCATGCGTCCGATGGCACTGACGACGGCGGGCAGCACGCTGTTTGCCTCAGCTCGCGCGTTACTGCTGGATGCCGGTGATGCTCTTCAGTCGACCCGGGGAACATCAGGTCAGCCGCTGCCGGATATTACCCTGGCTGTGGCTGACAGTATTGCCAGTACGGTGATTCCACAGGTTGTCAGTCGCCTGACCTCATCAGCGCGTCGCTGGCGAGTGTGGTCGGAATTCTATTCCGATGCCTATTCCGCTCTCTCCGGGCGCACGGTTGATCTCACCATCACCACAAGCCTTGAAGATACTCCGGGGGATCGCTTCCAGATTGTGCCGTTCATCCGCGAGCCCTTCGTGCTCGCCCTGCCAAACCGCCTGGCGGATCATGACGGGGAGCTGGAGGCTCTGTCCGAGCATCCCTTTATCCGTTTCTCCTTGCGGTCTTCTATCGGACGTATGGTTGAGCGGCAGGTGCAGAGATTACGGCTGGATCTGCCCGTGTCCCTTGAGTTTGATCTGGCCGTGGGTCAGCTTGTTGCGGTTTCGGAAGGGCTTGGGTGGTGCATCACGACACCTCTTTGCCTGTTGCAGAACGAAAGCCTGATGCAGAAGATGACTATCCGCCGTCTGCCCCGTGGCCGGTTCTTCCGGGATATGGCTGTCTCAGCCCGTCAGGGTGAGCATACGGAACTGGCCGAGAAGCTGGCTCTGACAACAGAGACAGTCATCAGGGAGAAGCTGCAGGCTCGGTTCACCGGAGATCTGGCCTGGGTGCTGGATGACATCATCTGGCCCAATCCCTGAAACGGCTGTTCCGGTCACTGAGACTCGATCCCGCACTGTCGCCCCGCGCTTTGTTTCTGTCGCAATTGGGGAAGGTGTGTCCTGTATCCCGATGATAATCCTACAGCGTGCTTCTGAAAAGTTGACAGACTTTTCAGATAAAAGCTCGCTTAGAAATAAACTCTTAAAGCACCACCGCCAATTCAGGTTAAAGGTCTGGTGCTTTATGGTCCTTGATATAGGCGGATTCTGTCTGTTGTTTTGCGCGGCAATCGTCTAAAGGAAAGCATGGACGGTGCCCCTTGAACGGGGCTGCAAGAGAGTCCAGTGAGGCGGACCCATTCCGGGCGTCAACTCTGGAACTGTCCGGTGACACGTGTCCGGCCGCACCAGCGGCCTTTGGCGCATGCCCCGGCCCGTTCAACCTGATGATGACGGGGTCGGCCCAGATCTCGCATCATCTGAAAAGAAGCCTTTGAAGGGCCAAGGGGAGCGTAACGTGTGCGCGGGTTTGGAAAGCAGAGTGACGACGGACATGTTTGACTATATTCGCGATCCGGCAGCGATTTATGAAGAAAGCTTTCGCCAGATTCGCGATGCGGTGGATCTGAGCCAGTTTCCGGAATCCATGCACGGTATGGTGCAGCGGTTGGTTCATTCCTCCGGTATCCCTGAAATTGCGGACGATCTGGCCTTCACAGACGAAGCCGTCACAAAAGGCCGTGCAGCGCTTGAAGCGGGTGCGCCAATCCTCTGTGATGCCCGCATGGTCGCCATGGGAGTGATCGAGCGGGTTCTCCCGGCCTCTAATCCGGTTCTCTGCATGCTTGAGGATGAGCGGACGCGTCCCCGCGCGCTGGAAATCGGCAATACGCGCTCAGCTGCAGCCGTTGACCTCTGGCAGGACAGACTTGATGGCGCTGTAGTGGCCATCGGCAATGCGCCGACTGCGTTGTTCTACCTGTTGGAAATGATCGCAAAGGGCGCGCCGAAGCCCGCTGTTATTCTGGGTTTCCCGGTCGGCTTCGTCGGTGCCGCTGAATCGAAGCAGGCTCTAGCGGAGAGCGATCTCGGTCTTGAATTCATCACCTTGCACGGACGCAAGGGCGGTTCGGCTTATGCGGCGGCAGCTGTCAATGCTCTGGCTATCGGGGCGGGAGCTGTTTCATGAGCGAACGCTGGCTGAAAGTCATCGGCATTGGTGATGATGGCTGTGCTGGTCTCAGCCCTGCAGCGCGCGCGCTTGTGGACGCAGCAGATATCGTTGTCGGCGGTGAACGGCACCTTGCCTTTCTCTCCGATGGCAGGGCAGAACGCCATCCCTGGACGTCACCCCTATCCGATATGGTCGAGCGCCTGAAAGACTGGCAGGGACGGTCTGTTGTAGTGCTGGCCACAGGTGACCCTATGTGGTTCGGCATTGGTGCCACCCTGCGGCGGGTTTTTTCAGCAGATGATATGCTGATCGTGCCGTCACCATCCGCCTTTTCTCTGGCGGCGAGCCGTCTCGGCTGGTCTCTTGATCAATGTGAGACGATGACCCTGCATGGCCGTCCTCTAGATCTCCTCAATGCCCGGCTTTATCCCGGTGCACGCATTCTTGCGCTCACAGCAGATGAAACAACGCCGAAGGCTGTTGCAGATCGTCTGGTTGAGCTGGGATATGGTGATGCCCGGCTGACGGTTCTGGATCATATGGGCGGGGACCGCGAGGAGGTTCAGACGAGCGCTGCCAGCGCGTTCGCGTTTGACGTGACACCGTTCAATACGCTGGCCATTCAGTGTCCCGCGGATGCGCCGTTCCACAGTCGTTGCCCCGGCTTGCCGGATGAGGCTTTCAGCCATGATGGCAAAATGACCAAGCAGGAAGTGCGGGCTGCGACCCTGGCGCGTCTCAAGCCCTATCCGGGCGCATGCCTCTGGGATGTGGGGGCTGGCTGCGGGTCAATCGCCATTGAATGGATGCGCGCGGCTCACAGAGCCAGTGCTATCGCCATCGAACCGCTTGAAAAACGGCGGGCGATGATCCTTGAAAATGCGGCCACCCTTGGTGCGCCGGGCCTTGAGGTGGTGACAGGGCGCGCTCCTGAAGCGCTTGATGGTCTGAAACAGCCGGATGCGGTCTTTATTGGTGGCGGATTGAGTTTTGAAACGGTGGAATTGTGCCAGGACAGGCTCCGACCGGGAGGTGTTCTGGTGGCCAATGCTGTGACGCTTGAAAGTGAAACCGTTCTTCTTGAGTGTTTTAATCGTTTTGGCGGTGAACTCAGCCGCATTGCTGTCTCCCGAGCAGAACCGGTCGGCCCGTTCCACGGCTGGCGACCGTTCATGCCGGTGACGCAATGGCAGCTGACAAAGCCGCATGTGAACAGGAGTTGAGATAGGGAATGAGTGGAATTCTCTATGGTGTGGGTGTCGGGCCTGGTGACCCGGAGCTGCTGACCCTGAAGGCTGCGCGCCTGATGTGGGAAGCGGATCTGATTGTCTATCCGGCACCGGATACGGGGCCGAGTTTTGCCCGTGAAATTGCGTCACCGCATATCCCTGATGGGGCTGCGGAAATGCCGATTATCGTCCCGATGCGGCCAGAGCGGTTTCCCGCACAGAATGTCTATGACACAGCATCGGAAGAAATTGCGGCTGTTCTGGATCAGGGAAAAACGGTTGTGGTTCTCTGTGAAGGGGATCCGTTCTTCTATGGTTCCTTCATGTATCTGCATGATCGCCTGGCAGACCGGTTCAAAGTGAAAGTGGTGCCCGGGGTCTCGTCCCTGATGGCCTGTGCGTCTATGTATGGGCGTCCGCTTGCGGGCCGCAATGATGTGCTGACCATCATTCCAGGCCCGCTCGATGATGAAGCGATAGAAGCCCGGCTGAAGTCAACAGATGCTGCTGCCATCATGAAGGTGGGGCGGCATTTTCCGCGCATTCGCGCGCTCATTGAACGGCTGGGTCTGACCAACCGGGCCGCCTATGTGGAGCGGGCCACTCTGGAAAACCAGAAGCTTTGCCCGCTTGCTGATGTGGGGGAGGATTCCGCTCCCTATTTCTCTATGATTCTGATTTATGATGGGAGTCGCCTATGGACAGGTTGACCAATCCGGCCATTGTTGTGCTGACCCAGAGTGCAGTTGATGTGGCTAAAACCCTGCATGGGGCTCTGAACGGTTCTGAACTGCATCTGAAAACCGGTCTTGGTGATGCGGATCAGGTGTTTTCTGACACCACGACCCATCTGCAATCCCTGTTCAAGGCTGGTCAGCCGATTATCGCGCTGTGTGCATCAGGGATTGTCATCCGGGCTCTGGCATCTCTTTTGGACGATAAATGGCAGGAGCCACCGGTTCTGTCGGTTGCCCGTGATGGTGGCGCAGTGGTGCCGCTTCTGGGTGGGCACCGTGGTGCCAATGATCTGGCACAGCAGATTGCCGGGATCATCTCCGGCACTGCTGCGATCACAACTGCGGGTGAATGCCGGTTCAAGCTGGCTCTTGATACACCGCCCGCCGGATGGGAGCTTGCCAACAAGCGCGCTGCCGGCCCTGTTATGGCAAAAATGCTGGATGGTGCGCCGGTGCGTCTTGAAGGCGCTCTGCCATGGATTGAGGAAAACGGCCTTGCCTCCGATGACAGTGCGGATCTGGTGCTGAAGGCAACAGATCGGCGCGAAGAGGGTGATGCATCAACGCTGGTCTACCACACCAAGACCCTGGTTCTGGGGCTTGGGTGTGAACGTGGTGCAGGCGCAGATGAGGTGATTGCGCTGGCTGAACAGATCCTGTCAGACAATAATCTGGCTCCGCAGTCCCTAGCGGCGATTGCCTCCATTGATGTGAAGGCGGATGAAGCCGCTATCCATCAGGCCGCAGCGCATTTTGGTGTTGAAGCCCGGTTCTTCCCGGCGGCCCGCCTTGAAGAGGAAACGTCAAAGCTGGCAAACCCGTCTGATGTGGTGTTCTCGGAAGTCGGCTGTCATGGGGTTTCTGAAGGGGCTGCACTGGCCGGTGCCGGACAGGACGGAGACTTGATCGCGCCGAAAATCAAGTCACAGCGGGCAACAGCTGCTGTGGCGCGTGCGCCGGAGCCGCTTGATACAGATGCGATCGGTCGCATCCGTGGCCATCTGTCCGTGGTCGGTATCGGCCCGGGGCAGGCCGCCTGGCGAACGCCTGAAGCAACCCGCCTTGTGGCTGAAGCTGAAGAACTGGTGGGCTACGGTCTCTATATCGATCTGCTCGGCGATCTGGCCGCAGGCAAAGAGCGGTCTGATTTCCCGCTCGGTGGTGAGGAAGATCGCTGCCGCTATGCGCTTGAACAAGCTGGCACGGGCAAGAATGTGGCGCTGATCTGCTCAGGCGATGCGGGCATCTATGCCATGGGCGCTCTGGTCATGGAACTGCTGGACCGGGATGAGAGCAATGGCGGGGTGAGCTCGTCTGCTCGCCGTGTCAGCATCACCAATGCTCCGGGTGTCTCCGCCCTGCAGGCAGCGTCTGCTCGTGCAGGTGCGCTTCTCGGGCATGATTTCTGCACCATCTCCCTGTCAGACCTGCTGACCCCGTGGGAGACCATTGAACAGCGCCTGAAAGCCGCTGCAGAGGGTGATTTTGTCGTGGCCTTCTACAATCCGGTTTCCATGCGCCGCAGAACCCAGCTGGCGCGTGCCAGGGAAATCCTGCTCGAAAAGCGGCCAGCTGACACGCCTGTGGTTCTGGCGTCCAACCTTGGCCGCCCGACAGAAGAGCTGAAACGCCGGACACTTGGTTCGCTTGAAGTGGATGAAGTGGATATGCTGACCGTGGTTCTGGTTGGCTCGTCCCAGTCCCAGACCTTTGATACCGGTTCCGGTGGCTGGCATGTCTATACACCGCGTGGTTACGCCAAGAAAATCGATGCGCCGTCTTCATCAGGCGATGCCAACGGAGAAGCAGCAGAATGACCGTTCACTTTATCGGCGCCGGGCCCGGAGACCCGGATCTCATCACCGTCAAGGGCCGTCGCCTGATTGAAAGCTGCCCGGTCTGCCTCTATGCGGGATCTCTCGTACCGGAAGCGGTTGTTGAGTGTGCGCCAGAGGGGGCTCTGGTTCTGGACACGGCTCCCATGCATCTTGATGCCATCATTGAAGAGATCAAGAAAGCCCATGACGCCGGCCGGGATGTGGCCCGTGTTCACTCAGGTGATCCGTCTCTCTATGGCGCCATTGCCGAGCAGATCCGTCGCCTGAAGGCCTTGGGGATCGACTACGACATCACACCGGGCGTTTCCGCCTATGCGGCCGCAGCCGCAGCGCTCGGTCAGGAGTTGACGGTTCCGGAGATCTGCCAGACCGTGATCCTTACTCGTACGGCTATGCAGTCATCCTCCATGCCGGAAGGCGAGGACCTTGAGACTCTGGGCAAATCCGGTGCTCTTCTGGCAATCCATCTGTCCGTCCGCAATGTGCGTGAAATTCAGCGTAAGCTGATCCCGCTCTATGGTGCCGATTGCCCGGTTGTCGTGGCCTATCGGGTCGGCTGGCCGGACCAGATGTTCATCAAGGGAACGCTGGAAGACATTCAGTCGAAAATCCGCGATGAGAAGATCACCCGCACGGCACTGATCTTTGTTGGTCCGTCTCTGGCCGAGGTGGATTTCCGAGATTCCGCGCTCTACGATTCCGAATTCTCGCATGTGCTGCGCGTGGCCGAGAAAAAGCAGAAGAAGTCAGCCTGACAGGAGTGGTGAGCATGTCTATCGAGCGCCTTGAAGTGGGGCAGCGCATGAGTAAGATCGTTATCCATGGCGAGACGATCTATCTCTGCGGGCAGGTCGGTACAGCGGGGGATTCCGTTGCCGACCAGACCCGAACCATCCTCCAGAAGGTGGAAGACCTTCTGGCTCAGGCAGGCAGTGACAAATATCACATGCTCCAGTGTGTTATCTGGCTGGCTGATATGGCCGATTTCGCCGAGATGAATGCAGTCTGGGATGCCTGGGTCCCTGAAGGTCACGCTCCCGCACGGGCTTGTGGCGAAGCAAAACTGGCCCGTCCGGAACTGAAGGTCGAAATGATCGTGACCGCAGCGAAAGCGTGATGTTAACCGGGATATGGTCTCGAACAAGTTCGGGGCCGTATCAGGGATTTACTGTGCATTCATTGTTTAATTTGAACACATTGAATCCTGTTGTGCACTCGACGGGTTCTATTTTTGCGGTGACGAAATTTAAGTTAGCCGCCTGCTCTTTTCCAAATGTCTTTTCAAAAGCAGACCGGGCAGATGAAATTGCAAAGTCATCGTCCGCGTTTGGATGCAGCACAAAAACGGTGCCGCCGGATTGAATGTCTATAGTTGTTGTCTGGGTTTTGGCAGCATGTATCTGGTCGCCAACTTTTGTATAGGCCAATGCAAACTTGCCGGACGAACTGAAAGTTGTTGAGCGGATGTCGTATTTGGTTATCCCGTCTTCAACAAAAACAGAATCTCGAGTCCCTGGTACGACACTCCATCCCACGAGCGGTGTCTTGAATGTTGAAAAAACATAGGGTGCTTCGGCAGCATCGCATGTCTTGAACTGACCATCAGCTGAAACCGGACAGAATATATCTGTTGAGGCGCGAATGTTTCTGGCGGATGCAAGAGCGAAGTACACCTGATTGGAGGCCAGGTCAAAATCCTGAAGCTCTTCAAGGCTGGATGCCGTCCGACAAGCTGACAAGGCACCAAGCAGCAGGATAAGGATAATAGATCTAGGCATAATATCTCTGATCAGCTCGCAGATCTGCACTCAACGATCATGCGTTTTGCAGGAAGCTCGTTGCCGTGCTCATCCTGGACAGTTACATCCTCGGTTTCATCCTTTTCCCTCTTTACGGGCTGGCTTCCAGGCTCTTTGTGGGCGCAGAATGTCGTGAAACGGGACACGGCTTCCTCTTCACTGATCTGGTCGGCGAAGTAGGTTACCAGCAGAATGTCGCTGAAAGGGAAAGCCAGGTGTATGCCGACACGGTCCGCCGGATCCGGAAGGATACCGGCATTGTGGCGGGCACGACGATCTGCGAAATCTTTAGGCGTGCCGCATGCTGACAATAGCAGTGAAGCGAGAACGGCAACGAGAAGAGTTTTGAAGGTCATAGTCGTCATTTGGTACCCCGGAATCATTTCGGCGCACGCTATAGACCAATCTGTAGTTTTGCAATTAAAGATATTAAATATCTCGTATAGAGGGAATTGCTGTGCCTGGGATCAGGCTGCGCGTTCGACCGCCTGACGGATCGTCTCGAGAAACAGTTCTCCGTAACGCTCCAGCTTCTTGTCACCAACGCCGTGAATATCGCGCATGGCGTCCAGGCTTGTTGGGCAGCGCGTGGCCATATCAATCAGGCTGCGATCTGGAAAGATTGTATAGGCGGGAACGGCCTTCTCAATAGCGATCTCGCGGCGGAGACTTTTCAATTCCTTCAGGACAAACGGATCGGCGTCCGCTTCAGCCAGGGCAGGGGATGAAGCCTTGCTGCGGTCTTTCTTGGAGACCAGTTTGTCCTTGCGGAGCTGGACCTGCCGTTTGCCTCGCAGAACTTCCCAGCCCTGTTCAGTCAGAAGCCAGCGGCCATAGCGTGTCATGTCAATATTGGCGTAGCCACCTGCAAAAAGCTGGCGATAGATGGATCGCCAGTCATTGCGGCTGATTGCAATGCCAACGCCGAAAGTGGGCAGCTGGTCATGCAGATGCCGCTCCACCATCTCATTGGTTTCGCCACGCAGAACCGTGATCAGATGCTCGACGCCAAACAGTTCCCGGGTGCGGGCGATGGCTGAGAGGGCTTTCTGGGCGTCTATGGTGCCGTCATAGGTTTCGATATCACCAAGGCAGAGATCACAGTTCCCGCATGGTTTTGATTCCTCGCCAAAATAGGCGAGCAGTGTGACGCGGCGGCAGGACGGTGCCTCGCAGAGAGAGACCATCGTATTGAGTTTTTGCCGCTCAATCCGTTTCTGTTCTTCGCCTGCATCGCTCTCGTCGATCCACTGGCGATATTGTCTGATTTCGTTCAGGCCATAGAGCGTATGGGCAATGGCAGGCAGACCATCCCGGCCCGCACGACCGATCTCCTGATAGTAGCCTTCGATATTCTTCGGCAGATCCATGTGGAACACAAAGCGCACATCCGGCTTGTCGACCCCCATGCCGAAGGCAATTGTTGCCACCATGACAACGCCATCATTCTGCAGAAAATGATCCTGTGCCGCTGCGCGGTCTTCCGACGGCAGGCCGGCATGGTAGATCTGCGCATCAAATCCCTTGGCGCGGAGGAAGTCGGCTGTCTCATCCACCTTGCGGCGTGACTGGCAATAGATAATGCCGGATTGGCCTGACTGGCTTTTCAGAAAATCGAGCAGTTGCTTGCGGGCGTTGTTGCGCGGCGACATGGCCAGGCTGATATTGGGTCTGTCAAAGCCGCGCAGAAAAACCTTCGGAGTACGGGAAAACAGGCGGCTTTCCATATCCTGGCGGGTGGCGGCATCTGCCGTTGCGGTAAAGGCAACCACCTGCACATTGCCGAGCGCATCGCGAACTGTGCCGATCTCCCGGTATTCCGGCCGGAAATCGTGTCCCCACTGAGAGACACAATGAGCTTCATCCACCGCGATCATGGCCACATGAACAGCCTGCAGAAGCTGGATGGTTTCTGCGCGCAACAGCCGCTCGGGTGACAGGTAGAGAATCTTGATCTGTCCACCCTCTACAGCACGACGGGTGGCAAAATTCTCTTCAGAGGTATTGGCTGAATTGAGACAGCCAACGGCGACCCCCAGCTCTTGCAGCTGGGCAACCTGATCGCGCATCAGGGCAATAAGCGGAGAGACGACGACGGTAAGGCCGTTCCGCAGCAGAGCAGGGAGCTGATAGCACAGGGATTTGCCGCCCCCCGTCGGCATGATGGCCAGCAGATCGTCGCCTGCAAGGGCAGCGGAGACAATATCCTCCTGCCCCGGGCGGAACCGGGGGAAGCCGAAAACCTGCTCGAGGACAACCTGAGCATCACTCTGTTGTTCGGCTGAGACGGATTGTAGAGACGAATCACTGACCATAGCGCCATCATAGCCGCCGGAAACAGCCAGGCAACGGGTCCTATGCGTCCTGACAAACCCTTGATGCCAGATATTGGGCAAAGTCGAAGTTCGGCCGTTCCAGATGAGACAGAGGACCAGGCGCTGCAAGGTCAGAACAAAGTCCGTTGAAGACCTTTTCCGTGCAGCCGCGATCTTCGATATTCACCTCGTCCAGCAGGGTCTTGAGCTGGGCGAAATGCGCCTCTGCATCCTCATCACCCATATAGTCGGCTGACATGCCTCCGCCGAACATGATCTGAACCTGTCCAACGCCTTTCGGGTGAAGCGACAGATACCAGAAGTAGCCGGGCGTCAGGGTGATCAGCAGGCTTGGATAGATCGCCAGAAGATATGTGGTGCGTCTGCGGTCTCCGGTCATCCGCGTATTGCTTGGATGCGCAAGAGCGATCTTCAGGGATTCATCCTTGAGGATCGTATGATAATTGAAAGCCTTGCGGCCCGGTGGGCAGATCATTTCATCAAGACGGGACAGGCCGCCAATTGTGCCTGCATGGCAGACCGGCAGATGGTAGCTCTCCATGAAGTTTTCGGCGAGAACCTTCCAGTTTGTATCCCAGACATGGGTTTCAAAGAAGGTTTCCTGATAAGTCTCCATGCCATAATCGGAAATGAGTTCCTCAACCTCTGCCAGTTCTTCGGATACAGGTCTTGCGTCCGGATTAAGCGAAATCATGATCCAGCCAAGCCATTCCTCACACCGGACCTGTGGCAGTTTCAGCTTGTCCTTGCAGAATGCCGAGTTCTGGCTCATAGCAGGTGCCCCACGCAGACTGCCGTCGAGATTGTAGGTCCAGGCGTGATAGGGACAGACGATGCTGCGGGTTCTGCCGCGCCCTTCCAGCAGGGTGGACATGCGATGCAGGCAGACATTGGACTGGGCGCGAAGCGTTCCGTCCCGGTCGCGAATGATCATGATTGGCTGTCCGGCCAGTTCGAGGGTCGTATAATCTCCCGGCTCGCTCAGAGAACTGGCCCGACCCGCGCAGAACCAGTCCTTGCGGAAGATATGCTTCAGTTCCTCTTCCAGGAATTTGGGCGATGTATAGACGCTCTTCGGCATGGCCTCAGCCTGCTCGAAGGGGCTTTCCACATTATGCTGCAACTGAGCGATGGGATCACTGATCGAAGCACTCATTTTCTTCCCTCTTCCCGGCTTGGCAATCATGTTGTTCTTGAGAGGATAGCGAGACAGAAATGACAGACATGTCACTCGTGCCTCACTGTCCTCCCAGAATGTTTTTTTTCCGCCAGGAGATAAAGCAATCTTTTGGTGGGTCTGAGATTAGAAAAAAACGAAACTGTCAGCAGCACCTATTTTCCGTAGATGAGTTCCGGCAGCCACAAGGTCAAAGACGGAACAAAAGAGAGCAGGAGAAGAACGCCAAGAAGCGGCACAAGGAACGGCATGGTTGCCCGCACACATTGCTCGAATGGTATTTTCGACACGCGTGACAGGACAAACAGCACCATGCCCACAGGCGGCGTCAGAAGACCTAGCATCAGGTTAAGTATGACGATAATGCCGAGATGGACCGGATCAATGCCGAAATTCGCCGCCACAGGCATGAGAACCGGCACCAGAATGGAAATCGCGGCAATGGTCTCCATGAACAGGCCGACCACGAGGACGACCGCCATGATGAGCAGCAGGATCATGGTCTTGCTGTCCGTAATCGACAGGGCGAAGTCTGCAAAGTGAGTTGCCACCTGATTGGCCGTCAAAATCCAGGCAAAGACGCTGGCGGTGCCGACAATCATCATAATGGCTGCTGTGGTCTCTATGGTCTCGAGCGAGATGACAGCCAGTTTGCGAACCGAGAGGCTGCGATAGACCACCAGTCCGAGAAAGAGCGCGTAAGCCGCCGCCGCTATGGCAGCCTCTGTCGGTGTGAAGGCACCTGAAACGATGCCGCCCACGATAATGACAGGGGTGAGCAGCGGCAGGATGGCTGATTTGAAACGCGTCGCAATGATGCTTGGGTTGAAGGCCACATCCCTTGGATAATTGCGGCTGCGAGACATCCACCAGACCATGGCTGACAGGGAAAGGGCCATCAGCAGGCCGGGAATGATCCCTGCCACAAACAGTTTGCCGATGGAGACAGAGGCCATAACACCAAAGATCACCAGTGGCAGAGATGGCGGGATGATGGGGCCTATGGTCGATGAGGCCGCGGTAATGCCGACACTGAAGTCATCGTCATATCCGGCTTCACGCATGGCCTTGATCTCGATGGACCCGAGCCCTCCGGCATCGGCAACAGCCGCGCCGGACATGCCGGCGAAGATGATGCTGGCTCCGATGTTCACATGCCCCAGGCCGCCATGCAGCCAGCCGACAATCGCACGGGCAAAGCCGAAGATCCGGGCAGTAATCCCGGCAGAATTCATCAGCGCGCCTGCCAGGATGAAGAACGGGATTGAGAGCAGCGGAAAGCTGTCCATCCCGTTCACCAGATTATGGAACAGCAGGACAGGAGGGAGTCCGGCATAGAGAATATAGGCAAACGAGGACAGGCCGAGTGCATAGGCGATTGGAACACGCAGCAGCATCAGCAGGACCAGTGAGGAAAACAGGATTGTCAGTGCCATGATCTATCTCCCGGCCGGTTTGCGAACGTGCAGGGCAATCTGCCTGAGAATGATGGCTGCATTGACCGCTGCCAGGGTCATGACACCAGCATGCAGGTAGTATTTCGGAAACGGCAGGGAAACCATCTGCTGGAACGAGGTGCGCTGAATCAGCTCATAGGCCGACCAGAGCAGGACGCTCATCAGAACGAGAACCGCGCAAAGGGCCAGAAGCTTGATCAGCGGAAGCGCTCGTCCGTAATATTTGTCGACAAACTCAAGGACAATATGCGTGCCCTTGACCTGGCAGCGCACAGCACCCGCAAAGGACAGAAGGATCAGAAGATATCGTGCGGCCTCTTCAGTCCAGGCCAGTGAGTCATTCAGAATGTAGCGGGTAAAAAACTGCAGGAAGACCACAAGAAACAGCGCTGTAAACAGGGCGATCAGAACCGCGTCGGCCTTGTGAATGGAAAAGGTCGCAAAGTGCTCCTCGTCCTCCTTCGCCATGGCATTGAAGTCGATAGCGACCTCGGAGCCCGAACCGGGTGTCGTCATAATGTCCTCTCCTCCTCGTCACCCGGGCCTCTGGTGAGAGGTCCGGGGTCTTTCGTATCAGGGGCGAACCTTAGTCCTTGATTGCCTGCAGTCGCTCAAAGGTCTCTGCATCCCAGGGGACATCAGAGCCGGTCAGCAAGGGAGCGACAGCTGCCATGAACGGTGCCCGGTCGATCTCATTGACTGTGACACCCTGAGCGCGGAACCAGTCGGCCAGCTCAGCCTCTGACGCGACAATTTCGTCAGATGTGGAGGACGCAGCGCCTGCCAATGCATCCAGGAGAGCCTGTCCGTCATTACCCATTTTGGACAGGGTGACCGGAGAGACCACTACGGCCAGTGAATTGGTGATGTGGCCAGTCAGGTTGATGTTCGACTGGACCTCATAGAATTTCTTGAACTGGATGGTCGGAAGCGGGTTTTCCTGGGCATCGACCACACCCTGCTGCAGAGCCAGATAGACCTCGGCAAATGCCATTGGTGTCGGGTTGGCGCCGGTTGCTTTCGGGAACATCTGATAGGCAGGGGCATTTGGTGTGCGGATCTTCAGACCATCCATGTCGGAAGGCTGCAGGATGGGCTTGTTGGATGTTACATGCCGGGCTCCGTAATAGGTCATCGCCGCAATCGTGTTGCCGGATACGGCCTTGTACTTGCCAGCCATTTCAGCGAACAGATCCGAGTTCACATAGGCTTTCCAGTGATTGTAGGAGCGCATGGTGAACGGATAATCCGAAATGCTGATTGGTCCGTAACTCTGCCCGAGAAAGGCGACGCCCGTATAGATCACATCCACCGTCCCGATGGACAGTGCCTCATTGAGAGCGGCTTCCTTGCCCAGCTGGGAGGCTGGGAAAACATCCATCTTGTAACGGCCCTCCGTCGCCTTCTCCAGAGCCTCAGCAGCTTTCAAGGCGGCTGCATGATAGGGTGTTGAGGCCTCATAGACATGGCCAAAGCGCAGAACCTGCTGGGCGTTGGCTATGGTTGACCAGGCCGTGGCTGCAAGGGCAGTAACAATGGATGCCTTTATCAGTTTTCTGAACATGACTGGATTTCCTCCCAAGTTTGAATATTCAGATCTAGAATGTGTTAAGTCGTTGGTTTAGCTCGTTCTATTAGTGTTACTTGTTTTTGTTTCGGTATCGAAATCCTAAAATTTCGAGCAAAAGCTATATTTTTAGACGGTCGTCTACCTAGTGGTTGCTTTCTGTATCCGAAACAAAGGGTTATTCCGCTGCAAGCCGATGAGAAAACTCAAAATCGCGCAGCGTTGCGTTTTTGATCTGGACTGAGAAGCCTGGTTTTGATGGCGCGCGATAGACACCATTCTCAACCACACACGGATCAATGAAGTGCTCATGCAGATGATCGACAAATTCAATCCGTTTGCTGTCCTTCTCTGCGGAGATCGCCACGTAATCGATCATCGACATGTGCTGGACATATTCGCAAAGGCCAACACCTCCGGCGTGCGGCCAGACTGGCAGATTGTATTTCGCTGCCATCAGCATGACTGCGAGAACCTCGTTCAGCCCGCCCATCCGGCAACTGTCGATCTGTACAACATCGATGGCGCCCTCTGAGATGAACTGCTTGAACAGAATCCGGTTCTGGCACATCTCACCAGTGGCAACCTTGATAGGGGCAACACCCTGGCGGATCTTGCGGTGACCAACCACATCATCAGGACTTGTCGGCTCTTCGATGAAATAAGGTCGGGCGAATGCCAGCTCCTTCACCCAGTCTATGGCCTCATCCACTTCCCAGACCTGATTGGCATCAATCATGATGTTCATCTCATCGCCCAGTTCCTCCCTGGCGATGGTCAGGCGGCGGATGTCGTCTTCCAGATCTCTGCCGACCTTGAACTTTGTGTGGGTGAACCCGGCGGCCTTGGCCTCACGGCAGAGACGCCGCAGCTTGTCGTCCGGATAACCGAGCCATCCGGCAGAGGTGGTGTAACAGGGATAGCCCTCGTCCCGGAGCGTCTTCATGCGCCCGGCCTTGCCTGGTTCAGCTTTCCGCAGAATGTCCAGCGCCTCTTCAGGCGTCAGCACATCCGTCAGATATCGGAAATCAATCAGTTTCAGGATGTCTTCGGATGACATCTCCGAGACCAGCTCCCAGACAGGTTTGCCTGTCTCTTTCGCCCAGAGGTCCCAGACCGCATTGATAACAGCACCGGCAGCCAGGTGGATGGCACCCTTGTCCGGCCCGATCCAGCGCAACTGGCTGTCACCTGTCACGTGCCGCCAGAACCGCCCCATATCGTTCTTGATCCAGTCGAGATCAAGGCCGGTTATCAGAGTGCCAAGCGCCCTGATGGCAGTAACGCACACTTCGTTGCCGCGCCCGATGGTGAAGGTAAGGCCATGTCCTTCATGGGAGCCATCGGTCTCAAGGATCACATAGGCCGCCGAATAATCGGGGTCCGGGTTCATTGCGTCTGACCCGTCCAGGGACTGGGATGTGGGAAAGCGCAGATCGTGGGTGCGAAAGCCAGTAATGCGGGTCATGCGCTTGCCACCACAGGCTGCTTCTGAACGCCCAGACCGGCAATGCCCAGTTCCATCCTGTCACCTGGCTTAAGATAGGTTTCAGGTTTCTGACCCATGCCAACACCCGGAGGTGTTCCGGTTGAGATAACATCACCAGGCTGAAGGCTCATGAACTGTGACAGATGGGAGATGACGGTTGCGACGCTGAAATGCATGGTCCGGGTGGATCCGTCCTGATAGCGATGCCCGTTCACGTCCAGATACATCGGAAGATCCTGCGGATCAGGAATTTCGTCACGGGTTACAAGCCATGGGCCGATCGGGCCGAAGGTATCGGCAGATTTTCCTTTCACCCACTGACCGGAGCGATGAAGCTGGAAATCCCGTTCTGACAGATCATTGATGACACAATATCCAGCCACGTGATCAAGGGCGTCGGCTTCTGAAACATATTTGGTTTCCTTGCCGATAACGACGCCGAGCTCCACTTCCCAGTCGGTCTTCACCGAGCCACGTGGAATTTCTACCGTATCGTCGGGGCCGATAATGGCCGAGGTCGCCTTGAAGAAAATCACCGGCTCCTCAGGAAGCGCCATGCCGCTTTCTTCTGCATGATCAGCATAATTAAGCCCGATACAGACAAACTTGCCCACCTGGCCGACACACGGGCCGATACGGGGATTGCCGCCCACCCAGGGCAAGTCTGCGATGTTGAGCTCGCGAATCTTGTCCAGAGAAGCATCGCTCAGTGTGTCTCCTGACAGATCGGAAATATGTTCTGACAGATCCCGGATATTGCCGTCTGCATCAA
This sequence comes from Coralliovum pocilloporae, assembly GCF_030845175.1. Classification (NCBI taxonomy): domain Bacteria; kingdom Pseudomonadati; phylum Pseudomonadota; class Alphaproteobacteria; order Hyphomicrobiales; family Coralliovaceae; genus Coralliovum; species Coralliovum pocilloporae. Next base: position 1,782,460 of record NZ_CP132542.1, read on the forward strand.
GCAAACCGGGTTTCTCCGACCCCTTGGGGCCGTAACGCAAGAGTTTCATAGGTCTGGTCTCCGGTGAATTACATGCTCCAGCCGCCATCAATGGCGAAGGCCTGGCCGGTGGTGTAAGCGCTTTCGTCGCTGGCGAGATAAAGTGCCAGCGCGGCGATCTCGTCGGCTGTGCCGATCCGCCCCATGGGCTGGCGGGCAATGAAGTCTTTCATCGCCTGATCGTAGTCGCCTGTAGCCCTCAGCCGGTCATGCAGGCTCGGGCTGTCAACCGTGCCCGGGCAGATGGCGTTGCACCGGACGCCGCGCGTGATGAAATCCGCGGCAATGGCTTTCGTCATACCGATAACGGCGGCTTTTGAGGCGCAATAGACAAACCGATTGGGCACACCCTTCATGGAGGATGCCACCGACGACATGTTGATGATAGAGCCGCCACCCTGTTCAAGCATGCCGGGGATAACCAGTTTGGACAGCCGGTACATGGCTTTCACGTTGAGGTCGAAACTGAAATCCCAATCACGCTCGTCGCATTCGAGGATGGAGCCGTTTGCGACATAGCCCGCACAATTGAACAGGACATCCAGCCTGCCGAGACTGGTAATGGCATCCGCGACAGCCTCTGCATCAGTTACATCAAGCTTGAGTGCGGTAATGCCGTCAATGCTGGCCAGCTCTGCCAGGGAGGTATCGTTGATGTCACTGGCAATGATTTCTGCGCCTTCAGCGGCAAAGCGCTCGGCTGTAGACCGGCCAATGCCCTGGCCTGCAGCAGTAATCAGAATACGTTTTCCGGCCAATCTTGAGGATGTCATGTCAGGTGTCGCTCGTTACAGGGTGAAGATAGAAACTTGGCTCCCGACCCGGCAGGAGTGATCCGGGTCGAGAAGGGTTGGACGTATCAGTCGTAAAGAACCGCGGCGATTTGCGGGTCGTCGATATTGGACGCGTCGTAGTAGAAGAAACCGGTGTCGATCAGGTCTGGCACGGTTTCGCCCTTGATCGCGGCGACAGCCGCCTTGACGGTTTCATAGCCGATACCGACCGGGTTCTGGGTGATTGCTCCGGACATCAGCCCGCTGCGAATGGCATCTTTCTGGGCCTTGCCAGAATCATAACCAATGATCACAAGGCCCTTGGTGCCCAGCTCACTGACGCCATTGACCACGCCGATGGCGGAGCCCTCATTGGTGCCGAAAATGCCTTTCAGATCAGGGTTGGCTGTCAGAATGGCCTTGGTCACCTCTGTGGATTTCAGATGATCACCCTGACCGTATTGCACGGTTACCACTTCGATATCGGGATATTTCTCTGCAATTCTGTTGACGAAGCCATCCCGACGGTCAATGCCGGTACGGCTGGTCTGGTCATGGGCAACAACGGCAACCTTCCCCTTGCCACCGATCATTTCGGCCATTTTGTCAGCGGCAAGACCTGCGGCTGCGCTGTTGTCTGTTGTTGCGGTTGACAGTGGAATGTCACTGTCGACGCCGCTGTCAAAAGCGATCACCGGAATGCCTGCTTCATTCGCCTGACGCAGAAGAGGAATGGCAGCCTGGCTGTCCAGTGCGGCAAATCCGATAGCAGCCGGTTTATTGGCAAGAGCGGCGGCCAGCATATCGATCTGCCGGTCCACCATGGTCTCGTTGTCCGGGCCTTCAAATGTGATCCGTACATTGAATTCACCGGCGGCCTTTTCCGCACCAGCTTTGACAGCTTGCCAGAACTGGTGCTGAAAGCCCTTCGAGACCAGCGGGATGTACACCTCATCCGCAGCGGATGCGATTGATCCGGTGGCGCTCAAGGCAACAGCACTCAAGGCACCGATAATAAAACGGCGTGTAAACATGATTTCCTCCCTTTGCGATGTCAGATTGACCCTGGATATGCTTCATTCCTTGGCCAAGGTTTATTTCGCTTTCTGCCGGCGCAGCATGTCTGCATAGACGGCAAGAATGATGATTGCTCCCGTCACAACGGTCTGCCATTCCTGGGCAACAGACAGAACGCGCAGGCCATTGGTCAGAACAGCCATGATCAGGGCTCCAATCAGAGTGCCGAGCACCGTGCCACGCCCGCCGGACAGGGATGTTCCGCCGATAACCACGGCTGCGATTGCTTCTAGCTCGTAGCCAAGCCCAAGGGCTGGCTGTGCAGAATTCAGACGGGATGCGATAAGAATGCCGCCAATTCCGCAGATGCCGCCTGCAAGGGCATAGATGCGGATTTTCCAGGCATCTGTATTGACGCCGGAAAGACGGACGGCTTCTTCATTGGAACCCAGCGCGAAGGTGTAACGGCCAAGGACAGTACGACCCAGAATGTAGGAGGTCAGAATGGCGACCAGAAACAGGATCAGAACACCGTTCGGAATAGGCAGGGCGGGAAAAACCTCGCCAATCAGGGAGCCGCGTGAGATCTGGTCAAACCCGGGTGTGTCGTTGAAATAGATCGGACGCGTGCCCGAGATCACCAGGGACAGACCCTTCAGGATCAGCATCATGCCCAAAGTGGCGATAAAGGGCGGAATCTTCATTTTGGCAATGAATGTGCCGGAACACAGACCGCAGCAGGCACCGGCTGCAATCGCTGCCAGAACTCCGAGGGGCAGCGGCATGCCCCAATAGGTCAGAACCACGCCAGCGACAACAGCGCAGAAGGTCATCATGGTGCCGACCGAAAGGTCAATGCCGCCAGTGATGATAACCAGTGTCGCCGCAACGGCCAGAACACCGTTAACCGATGTGGCCTGCAGAATGGCAATCATGTTCGAGGTCTGCATGAAGTTGGGGGACGCGATTGAGAAAGCAATCAGCAGTGCGATCAGGCTGGCGAAGGCCAGAACCTTCTGGTAGGCACCACTGTCACCCAGCCCGGAAAGCGCTGACTTGGATTCATGCTTCTGCTTGGCGTCGCTTGTGACACTCATAGTGCTATTCCTGTTACCTGCATGGCGGCATCCCGTTGAGTGGCCAGCTTCATAATATCTTCCTGTGTGGTGTCTTTTCCGCCTGGCAGGATGCCGGTAAGGCGTCCTTCGCACATCACCGCGATACGATGGCTGAGGCGCATGATCTCGGGCAGTTCTGACGAGATCACGATGATGGCCTTGCCATCTGCTGCAAGTTGCTCCAGCAATTTGTAGATTTCCGACTTGGCACCGACGTCAATGCCGCGCGTGGGCTCATCAAAGAACAGGATATCGCAGTCTCTCAGAAGCCATTTCGCCACAACCACCTTCTGCTGGTTGCCACCTGAGAGCAGCTTGACTTCCTGACTGTCGGAGGGTGTGCGAATGCCCAGGGTCCGGATATAACCCTTTGCGGTCTCTCTCATGGCGGTGTCATCCAGAACACCGGTTTTGCCGTGAAACCGGTCCATCGATGCCATGGCGATGTTATCGCGAACCGTCATGCCTGTTGCGAGGCCAAAATGCTTCCGGTCTTCAGACAGATAGCCAATTCCGGCTTTCACCGCATCTTTCGGAGATGAGATGGCAACCGCCTTGCCATGGACGCGAATTTCGCCGCTGTCATGCGGGTCCGCGCCGAAGACTGCACGGGCCACCTCGGTCCGACCCGCACCCATCAGGCCGGCAAAGCCAAGGATCTCACCCCTCCGGACAGAGAAACTGATGTTCTGCAAATCATGGCCGCGATTGAGGCCCAGGACTTCGAGCGAGAGTTCAGCATCACTCAGATCAGGTACATCAAGAGGCTCTTCTGTCACCTCGCGACCAACCATCATGGAAATGATGCTGCTGATAGGCGTATCCTTTGCGTCCACCGTATCGACAGTTTCACCATCCCTCATCACAGTGACGCGATCTGCGATCTGCTTCAGCTCATCCATCTTGTGACTGATATAGACAATCCCGACACCTTCCTGCTTGAGGCGTCGAATGATCACGAACAATTCGGCAATTTCAGCATCATTCAGCGCGGCGGTCGGTTCATCCATAATGAGAACCCGGGACCGGTAGGAGAGAGCCTTTGCAATCTCGATCATCTGCTGTTTGGCAATTGTGAGTGTGCCAACGAGTGCTTTTGGGTCCAGATTGAGATTCATCGAAGCGAAGATGTCAGCAGTTTCTGCATTCAACGCTGTATCGTCCAGCCGTCCAAAGCTCTTGCGGGGCTCGCGGCCGATAAAGATATTCTGGGCTGCGGTGAGGTCATTCATCAGGCTCAGTTCTTGATGAATAATGCCGATACCAAGTGCCTGCGCTGCACGCGGGGTGTCCGGGTTCGCAGGTTGGCCATCAATCAGGAGCTCACCGCCGTCGCTTTGATAAATGCCCGACAGGATCTTCATCAACGTGGACTTTCCGGCACCATTCTCGCCCATCAGGGCGTGGACTTCTCCCGGGCGCAGCTCGAATCGGGCATCCTTCAAGGCATGGACGCCTGGAAAGCGCTTGTCGATGGCTGTCATTGTGACGATCGGTGTCATCTTCTCCCCTCTGATGACGTCGAAATACTGTCGAAGGCCCACCTGAGTGGAACTTCAAGCGTCGAAACAGCTGATAATTCAAATGATTATGCCGTGTTCCTCCGCCACCTGCCCACTTTGCTGTTATTCCCTCCCAGGCTACAGCTTTGTGATAGACGATCATGAGATTTCTAGATTGACTTCCATGATATGTCAACTAACATGTTAGTATGCTTATGACCAAAGATATTGATGCGAGCCATCTGGCTGACATTGCGGAGTTGGAAGGATCTCTGGCGCAAAGGGTCTACCAGACCATCCGCGAAGCTATTCTGTCCCTTGATTTTCCACCCGGAGCCATCCTTCGCAAGGGTGCGATTTGCGATGCACTTGGGGTGTCGCGATCGCCGGTTTCAGAGGCTATTGCCCGTCTGTCAGCGGAAGGGTTGGTCAATGTGGTGCCTCAGTCTGCCACGCGTGTCTCATACTTCTCCATGTGGGAAATTCGGGAGGGGTCGTTCCTAAGAGAGGCTCTGGAGCTGGCCGCAGTTGCGAAAGTGGCTGAAGATGTCACGGATGAGCAAATTGCTCAGCTTTCCCGCAATATGCGGCTGCAGCAATTGCTGGTGGAGGATGGCGATTATTCGGGCTTTTATCAGACCGATGAGGAATTCCATGGGCTGATGATGCAGTTTACCGGCTTCAAGCGTGTCACCACTGTAGCGTCTACGGTTTCTCTTCAGGTGACCAGGGCCCGCATGCTGCTGTTGCCAACACAGGGTCGTGTTTCAGAGACCCTGGTTGAGCATCAGGCCATTGTTGATGCGATAAAAAACCGGGATCCGTCTACAGCGCAAGACGTTATGCGGTTTCATTTACGGCAACTGATGCCACGGATTGAGATGCTCGCCAAAGAGCGTCCCGATCTGTTCCTGACTGAATAGAACTGGCCGTTGAACCATGAAGATTGATGATATCTGTAAACTGAACAGTCGTACGGCCAGGCCTGTATTGCTGACCCGGATGGGATTCGGTGGCGCGCCGCTCGGAAATCTTTATCGCAAGGTCAGAGAGGACGATGCTCAGTCTGCGCTGCAGGCCGCGTTTGATGCAGGCATTGGTTATTTCGATACTGCGCCTCAATATGGACTGGGCCGGTCAGAGGAGCGGTTTGGCAGAGCCATCAAGCGGTTCGGGCGCGATAACATTCAGCTGTCAACCAAGATTGGCCGTCTGTTGCTGGACTGTGAGCCTCATGAAGTGACGCCGGAAGCCTTTGTGGATGTGCCGCAGAAGCGGATTGTCTTTGATTACACCTATGACGGGGTCATGCGGTCTTATGAGGCCAGCCGAAAACGGCTGGATGTAGCCTGCGCCGATATTCTTCTGGTCCACGATGTCTGTGCTTTCAGCCAGGGCAGCCAGGAGGCGTCGGACGCAAAGGTGCGTGAACTTTTTGATGACGGTGGTTTCAGGGCGCTGACCGAATTGCGGGCATCCGGCGACATTGCTGCTATTGGTGCCGGTGTGAATGAGTGGCAAGTCTGCGAGAAGCTCCTGGGGCTTGGAGATTTCGACGGCTTTCTGCTGGCCGGTCGCTATACCCTGCTGGAGCAGGATGCTCTCGACAGTTTCCTGCCTCTCTGTGCGCAGAGAGATGTGGGGATCATTCTTGGTGGGCCCTATAATTCAGGTATTCTGGCCACTGGCCCTGTCCCGGGTGCAAAATATAATTATGCTGATGCGCCACCGGAGATTCTGGACAGGGTCCGCAAGATAGAAGCAGTCTGCAATGCTCATGAGACGCCTCTCATTGCGGCTGCCCTGCAGTTTGTTCTTGGGCATCCATCCGTCAAGACTGTCATTCCGGGTGCGGTCAGCGCGGAAGAGGTCAAAGCCAATGTGGCTCTGCTCGAGCGCCCCATAAATCCGTCTCTCTGGTCTGATCTGAAGGCGGAAGGTCTGATCCGCCCTGATGCGCCGACACCAGAGGAGGCGGCACATGCTGCGTAACATCGACCCTGTTCTGTCGCCTGATCTGTTGCATGCACTGCGCGCCATGGGGCATGGCGACGAGATTGTCATTGCGGATGCCAATTTCCCTGCTGAGAGCAGTGGGACGCTCTGTCTGCGGGCTGACGGGGTGACCGCGGATGTGATGCTGCGCGCGGTCTTGTCCATCATGCCGCTCGATACATTTGTCCCCGATCCCGCTTTATCCATGCAGGTGGTAGGCGATCCGGACGCTATACCGGAAGCCGTGTCCCATTTCCAGGGCATCATTGATGAAGTAGCGGATAATCCGATCCCGATCAGGGCGCTGGAGCGGTTTGCGTTTTATGAGCGCGCACGACAGTCTTTCGTGGTGGTGCAAACCGGTGAACAGCGTCTGTACGGAAACATTATCCTGAAAAAAGGTGTCATCGGGTAATGCGCATTGATGCTCATCAGCATTTCTGGACCATTGCACGTGGGGATTATGGCTGGCTTAAGCCAGAGCTCAAGCCGCTCTACCGGGATTTTGGCCCTGATGACCTCCACCCCTTGCTGCAGGCTGCCGGTCTTGATGGAACCATACTGGTTCAGGCGGCGCCGACACGTGCAGAAACAGATTTCATGCTTGGTCTGGCACGTGAAACGCCATTTATAAAAGGTGTGGTTGGCTGGGCTGATTTCGAAAGCCAGACAGCATCGGATGATATCCGGCAGATGGCAGGCAGTCCGGCACTTGTGGGTCTGCGGCCGATGATACAGGACATACCCGATCCCGACTGGATGCTGCGCCCTGATCTTGCGCCCGCATTTGACGCGCTAATTGAGGCCGGGCTGGTCCTTGACGCACTCACCCTGCCGCATCACCTCAGCAATCTGAAAACACTGCTCGCACGTTATCCGGACATGAAAGTGGTGATCGATCATGGGTCAAAACCATTGATCAGGGACGGCATTTTTGAAGGCTGGGCCGAAGACATGGCGGCCATTGCCGCAGAAACAGGTGCCTTCTGCAAACTGTCCGGCCTTATTACAGAAGCGGCTGAAAACTGGACGGCCGATGACCTCCGCCCCTATGTGCGGCATCTGCTCACCTGCTTCGGACCTGAAAGGCTGATCTGGGGCAGTGACTGGCCAGTCTGCACCCTGGCAGGAACCTATCATGCCTGGCTGGCGGCGACCGCAGACCTTCTGAGCGACCTGTCAGATGGGCAACAGGCAAAAATCCTGGGCCTCAATGCGGTGGAGGTCTACGGTCTCGCGCTGTGAGCGAAACTAGGCCTGTATTCAACGCTGCCATACCAAACAGCTTCCAAAGCAAATCGAATGCTTCAGAGCATATTATATTCGTTTGATTTTAAAGAAGAATGGTGCCCAGGAGAGGACTCGAACCTCCACTTCCATACGGAAACTAGCACCTGAAGCTAGCGCGTCTACCAGTTCCGCCACCTGGGCCTTGGAGGGGTGAATAAGGATCGGGTCTGCTCTTGTCAATCGTCTTTTGCATTTATGTGTGATTTGTAGGGGAAAACTCTTCAGACGGCATCTGTCACCGCTCTTCTGGAGTGGCTTATGGATCGATTGTCGCCTGTACAGCGTATAGACAAATAGCTAAAAGCAATATCAGTGAAGAAAACCGCTTTGCCGGGGCGGGGACAGGGAATGCGCCGGATATCCGGTATGAAGCAGGAAAGGCACGTCATGGGTTCTGCAATCAACGGCAAACTGGTCACGGTTTTCGGAGGCTCAGGGTTCCTGGGGCGTCATGTTGTCAACGCTCTGGCCCGTCGCGGATACCGGGTTCGGGCTGCTGTCAGACGGCCCGACCTGGCACATCATCTGCAGCCTTTGGGCATTGTCGGGCAGGTGACACCGGTGCAGGCCAATATCCGCTACAGACAATCTGTTGATCAGGCTGTTGCTGGTGCGGATGCGGTGGTCAATCTGGTGGGGATCCTGTTTCCGACCGGTCGCCAGTCATTCGATGCCGTGCAGGATACAGGCGCGCGCGCCATTGCAGAAGCCAGCCAGGCCGCAGGAATAGAAACACTGGTTCATGTCTCGGCAATCGGGGCAGATGCCGATAGCAAGTCAGCCTATGCCCGATCGAAAGCCGCAGGGGAAGCCGCCGCGCTTGAGACCTGTCCGGATGCCATCATCATGCGCCCGTCTATCGTCTTCGGACCGGAGGATGATTTCTTCAACAAGTTTGCCGAAATGGCGCGCCTGGCACCGGCACTGCCTCTTGTCGGGGGTGGGGGGACCAGATTCCAGCCGGTTTATGTGGGCGATGTGGCGGATGCCATTGCTGATGCCGTGGATGGCAAGCTGAAGCCAGGCACCACTTATGAACTGGGTGGACCGGATGTCAAAAGCTTTGCCGAATTGCTGCAGATGATGTTGCAGCTTACCTGCCGCCGCCGGGCGCTGGTACCTCTGCCATTCGGGCTGGCCAAGACCATCGGGTTCTTTGCGGAATTCCTGCCAAAGCCGGTTCTGACGCGGGATCAGGTGGAATTGCTGAAGCGGGACAATATTGTCTCGGACGAAGCTCGTGCCGAAGGGCGCACCCTTGACGGGATGGGCTTCAAGCCGCGAACACTTGCATCTGTCCTGCCGACCTATCTTGAGCGGTTTCGCCCGCAGGGGCAGTTTCAGCCGAAAGACAACGGTGCCTGAAATCCCGCAGGGGTTGTTTGCCGGTACCTGACCCTAGCCAAGAAGCTGAAGGGCGATCAGCCCGCATGTGCCGACGATAATGCGCCACCAGGCAAACAGCATGAAGCCGTGACGACTCACAAAATCGAGCAGCACCTTGACCACGGCCAGGGCGCAGAAGAAGGCTGCGACAAAGCCGATGGTAATCAGCCAGACATCATCAAGGGAGAGAGCGTCGCGGTTCTTGTAGAGGTCGTAGACAAAGGCACCAGCCATGGTTGGCATGGCCAGAAAGAATGAAAATTCCGCAGCTGAGCGTTTGTCTGTTCCCATCAGGAGGGCACCTGCAATGGTCGCGCCTGAGCGTGAGGTGCCCGGCACCAGGGCAAGGCACTGGAACAGGCCGATTTTCAGGCAGAGCGACAGGGGATAGTCCATCACATCCGTATAGACCGGCTGCTGTTTGAGGCGATCGACCCAGGCCAGAAGCACACCGCCGATAATCAGCACAACACAGATGAGGGCCGGGGTTTCAAACAGAACGGTCTTGATAAAACCGTGCAGTGACGCGCCCAGTATGGCGGCGGGCAGGAAGGCAATCAGAATCCCTGCGACAAAACCGCGGGCTTTCGCGCTTGTAGGCAGGGCGGTTGCCAGTGACCACAGGCGGGTGAAATAGACCGACAGAATGGCCAGAATGGCACCAAGCTGAATGAGGACTTCAAAAGTCCGCCCGGTGCTGTCAAAACCCAGGAAATGACTGGCCAGCAACACATGGCCGGTGGATGAAACCGGCAGGAATTCTGTCAGGCCTTCAAGGATGCCAAGCAGAAGCGCCTGAATGATGGTGTCATTGTCCATAAAACGGCCTTAATGAAAATGTGTCTGGACAGTCGGCCGGAAAGTCTTGTGACATTGGCCAACCCGCACTATAGGGAAAACTCCTCAATCCCTTAACAAGCCCCTGAACACACTGCAAGCAACCTGTTATAGTTCCCGCATGTTGAAGCTTCACCATTACACATTGTCCTCTGCCTCCCGGTTTGCCCGCCTTGCTCTGGGTGAATATCGGGTTGGAATGGCTTTGATTGACGAGAAACCCTGGTTGCGACGGGAAGAGTTCCTGAAGCTGAACCCGGCGGGTGTCTTGCCGGTGCTGATCGAGAATGACGGACCGCCTGTCTGTGGTGTGGGGCCGATCATGGAATATCTTGATGAAACCCGTGGCTATGCCATGGGAGATCGGCGGCTGATGCCGGACCATCCTTATGCGCGGGCTGAAATGAGACGGCTGTGCGAGTGGTTTTTCCTCAAGTGTGAGGCCGAGGTCACTGAATTTCTGGTGCGGGAAAAGGTGATGAAGCGGGAAAGCGGGTCCGGTTCTCCCGATACCGGTATCATGCGCGCTGCCCGTGGCAATCTGAAAATCCATCTCACCTATGTTGATCATCTGCTCAGTGAGCGGAACTGGATTGCCGGCGACCGTCTGAGTTATGCGGACCTGGCTGCCGGGGCGCATATTTCCTGTCTTGATTATCTGGATGAGATGGACTGGTCGGCGCACCCCAATACGCGTGAATGGTATGCGCGTATCAAGTCGCGCCCCTGCTTCCGCCCGATCCTGGCCGACAAGGTTCTGAGCCTGCCACCATCCAAGACCTATGCCAATCTGGATTTCTGATCGTGTCGCCCGAGGCCATCAAGGAGCTGATTCGCAAACGGGCACAGACAGAAGGGTTTGATGTTGTCCGGGTCACCCGGCCAGACGCTATCCCTGAAGCCGCTGGTCGGCTGAGAACCTTTATCGAACAAGAGCGATACGGCACCATGGACTGGATGCCGGAGACCGAGCAGCGCCGGGCTGACCCCCGCGCATTATGGCCGGATGTGAAATCCATTGTCATGCTGGGCATGAATTACGGGCCTGACTGCAATCCGCTGGACCTGCTGGACCGTCGGGATCGTGCAGCTATTTCCGTTTACGCCCGCAATCGTGATTATCACGACGTCATGAAAGGTCGCCTGAAGCAGATAGTCAATATGGTTGCGCAGAAGGCGGGTGTTGATCTCAAGGTCTTTGTTGATACCGCACCGGTCATGGAAAAGCCGCTGGCTGCCGCAGCCGGGCTCGGGTGGCAGGGCAAACACACCAATCTTGTCTCCCGCGAGTTGGGCTCATGGCTGTTTCTCGGAGCGATATTTCTGGCAGCCGAACTGCCTGCTGACGAGGCGGAAATGGATCATTGCGGGTCATGCCGGAAATGCCTTGATATCTGTCCCACGCATGCTTTTCCGGCGCCGTACCAGTTGGATGCCCGCAAATGCATTTCTTATCTGACCATCGAGCATAAAGGGCCCGTGCCGCGCCGGTTCCGCCATGCGATGAAGAACCGGATCTATGGTTGTGATGACTGCCTGGCCATTTGCCCATGGAACAAGTTTGCGCAGGAAGCGCGGGAAACCAGGCTGCAGGCGCGGGATGATCTGAAAGACCCGCATCTGACCGAACTGTCAGAGCTGGACGATCCGGCATTCAGAGCCCTGTTCTCCGGCTCGCCGGTCAAGCGGATTGGTCGGGACAGGTTTCTGCGCAATGTGATGATCGCTCTGGGCAACAGCCGGGATCCTGACGTGATGCCCTGGGTTGAGCGGCGTCTTGGAGACGACAGTGCTTTGGTGCGTGGTGCTGCGGTCTGGGCTTTCGGCCGTCTTGAGCCTGAAGCGTTTCTTGCTGCCCGGTCTGTGTATGAAGGCCGGGAAAATGACCCGGATGTACTTGAGGAATGGCATCTGTCGGCTGAGCGCATTATATCGAAACAAAAGACCGCAAGCGGTCATGGTGAGCATAGGTGATCTGATGCGGTTGTTTATTTTCGGAATGGGATATTCGTCCCACGCAATTCATGAACGCATGAAAGATGAATGCGAATGGGTGTGCGGGACAACGCGTTCGGTGGAAAAAGCAGAGGCACTCACAGAGCTGGGCATTGATGCGTTCCTGTTTGATGGTTCGACCCCAAATCCTGAGATTTCGGACAGGCTGAATGAAGCGACCCATCTGGTGATATCAGCAGGGCCGAATGAGGCCGGTGATCCGACAATTAATCAGCACCGTCAGGACATTCTGAATTCGGAAAGTCTCGCGTGGATCGGTTATCTCTCGACAGTTGGAGTCTATGGTAATCACGATGGTGCCTGGGTAACCGAAGAGAGTGAGTGCCGCCCTGTCTCGCAGCGGTCTGTGCAGCGTGTTGCTGCAGAACAGGCCTGGCGCGCGCTTGCAGAGGAAGCGGGTCTGCCACTGGCTATCTTCCGTCTGGGTGGAATCTATGGGCCGGGCAGGAACGCTTTCGTCAATTTTGAAACCGGTCGTGCCAAACGCATCATCAAGAAAGATCAGGTTTTCAACCGTATCCATCGTACCGATATTGCAGAGGCTGTCGCTCTGGCTGCCGGTGTAAAATCGGGGCTGACGTTCAACGTGATTGATAATGAACCGGCACCGCCCCAGGATGTTGTTACAATGGCTGCCGAGCTCAAAGGCGTGACTCCGCCGCCTGAAATCCCGTTCGAAGAGGCCGAGCTTCGCCCTATGGCGCGGTCGTTCTATGGGGAGAACAAGCGGTGCTCCAACGCGCGGCTGAAGGCGGAGCTGGGCATGCGGTTCCGCTATCCGACTTACAGGGAAGCGCTGACAGAAATGTGGGAAACGGATAGCTGGCGCGGTTAGGAAGAATACCCGCTGCCTCAGGCCAATCAACGCTGCCGCTGATGAACAGACAGGGCTTGAAGAGAGTGTCTTGAGCTTTGGAGCCGGATTTATCCAGCGTGAACTGTTCTGACTTATGTATTCTTACTTATTAAGTTGACAGGTGGCGGATGTGCTACATGGTTTGTGGGTGCGGCATAGTGTTGTAGACAATAAGTAATTAAACTTAGGATAAATGCTTATTTTTGAGAATTTCAATTAAAATAATACTGATTATTGTGGTTTAATACTTATTTACTAGAGTATTTCCTGCGTCGATTTACCAAGTGTTGACGGCTCAAGCGTATCGTTTTGCCATCTGATGAACCTCTACCGGCTGATTGGCGAGGGACGGCTGGCCAGGGTTTGAACCCTAGAACACTGCTTGGGGAAGTGGCACAAAATGTTCCGGTTGAACGATCTGAAGATTAGGACAATTGCACTGTTTCTGATTGCGATTGTCGTGACATCAAGTCTCATCATTATTGGTGCGTCTATTCTGGCAACAACGCGAATTGTAGACTCCAAGGCTGTCTGGGCACAGTATCAGGCTGACACGGAACCCAGGTCACAGGCTCTCGAAGCAATTGTGGGGCATCTTGGTTATGGTGGTATGATCCACCATTTCAAGAACTACGTGCTTCGCAAGGACGAAAAGCGGGTAAGCCGGTTTCATATTTCTGTGGGCGGTGTCATGACCGCATTGGACCAATATGCCATAGCCGGGCTTGATGCTGAGGAGAAACGGGCGATCGAAGCTATCCGGTCGGTTGTTACCGAATACAATCGTAAAATTGATGTCGTTGGAACGTTGGCGTCGGAAGCCCGAAGTGCTTCGGAAATCGATAAATTAGTCAAGATCAATGATGGACCAGCCGTAGAAGGTCTGAAACTTCTGCACGAGCGCTTGTTGGCAACGATTGCCCATGAGCATAGGGCTGAAAGCAAGATGGAATTGATCAGTGATCTGCGCGGTGCCCTTGGTTATGGTGGCATGATCCACCACTTCAAGAATTATGTGCTTCGCGGCGATGCCCCAAGAATTGAGAAATTCAACAATGCCGTTGCCCTAGCGGAAAAGGCAATTGCTGAATATCGGTCCCTTCATACAGTAGATGCAGAAACCGCTGCCTTGAGAGATATTGAAGCGGCCATTCAGGCCTATAAGAGTGCGATTAATCAGATCAAGGTGATGATTGGTGAGGGGGCAACCCCGGAAGCTATTGATAAGGTCGTGAAAATTAATGATGGACCTGCCGTCTCCGGTTTGTCCGGCCTGATCGGTGCGGTTGCTGCTGAGCGTCGGGAAGAAGGAAAAAAACTGTCTGTCGCAATGAATGAAGCCGAGAGCATTGCCCGCTGGTCAGCAGGTATTGCGATTGTTTCGGCTCTGCTGCTGGCAACCATGATGTATATGGTGCTGTTCCGTCAGATTATTCGGCCCGTATCCCGCATTGTGGATGCCATGGTGCATCTGGCGAAAGGTGAGCTGCATGTGGATCTGCCCCCGGCACGCGCCAATGAGATCGGCGATCTGGTTCGGTCCATGGACGTGTTCAGGCAGAACGCCCAGGAAAAGGCCTCCATGGAACAGGAACAGCTCGAGTTCCAGCGCCGGAGTGAGGCTGAAAAGCATGAGATGATGCAGCGACTCGCATCGGATTTTGACGCCAGCATCGGCGGTATCATCGAACAGGTATCCCAGGCGTCCACAGAACTGAATGTAACTGCCCAGACCATGGCTGGTGTTTCTGATGCTGCGCGTCAGAAGGCGGCCTATGTGGCGGAAAGCTCAGCAGGAGCCACATCCAATGTGGAAACTGTTGCAGCGGCGACCGAGGAAATGGCGTCATCCATCAGGTCGATTGAGCAACAGATGGCAGATGCCTCTGCGGCATCCCGTGAAGCGGTGACCACCGTTGGTCAGACCAGTTCAACAGTTGAGAGCCTGGCCGAGAAAGCAGAGACAATTGGCGAAGTGGTCAAGATGATCTCCGAAATCGCCAAACAGACCAATCTGCTCGCGCTGAATGCGACGATTGAATCTGCCCGGGCAGGTGAGGCTGGCAAAGGGTTTGCCGTTGTCGCCGCCGAAGTGAAGGCTCTTGCCACACAGACCGGTGATGCAACAGACAAGATCAACGATCAGATCGAGTCAATCCAGGCAGCAACCCAGGATGCGGTTTCATCAATGAAGGCGATCAACGAGGTGGTGCGTCAGCTTGACGAAACCTCCGCTCAGATGGCGGCAGCCGTCGAGCAGCAGGGAGCAGCGACCCAGGAAATCTCCCAGACAGTGCAGGCGACTG
The DNA here is from genome assembly GCF_030845175.1 of Coralliovum pocilloporae. Taxonomy (NCBI): domain Bacteria; kingdom Pseudomonadati; phylum Pseudomonadota; class Alphaproteobacteria; order Hyphomicrobiales; family Coralliovaceae; genus Coralliovum; species Coralliovum pocilloporae. Next base: position 1,797,595 of record NZ_CP132542.1, read on the forward strand.
CTGTCGGAACCCGTGAAGTGTCTGAAAATATTGCCGGAGTATCGGATGCGGCGGGTCAGGCTGGAACTGCATCGGAGCAGGTCAAGACAGCAGCTGTTGATCTGTCATCTCAATCTGAACTGCTGAAATCGGAGGTGTCCCGCTTTATCGGGCAGATCAGAGCCGGATAATGTGGTGCCTTGTTTAGGAAAGACCGGATCGGCGGGGCCTCAGGCAGGCTCCGCCGATTGTGTTTAATCAGCCCTGTCTCTGATCTGGTTTGCCATCGCTTCAACAGATTTAAGGATGAGAGCAATATCCTGCTCGCGGGACAGCCGATGGTCGCCATCCTTGACCAGGGTCATCAGGGCATCATCGCTGGTCATAAGTTCAAATGTTGCCTCCGCATGCTGCCAGGGCACATCTTCATCTCGCATCCCCTGCAGAATATGAACCGGACAACCGGTTTCAATCGGTGCGTCCATCAGCAGATTGTCGCGGCCATCCTCAATCAGATCGCGGGTGATGATATAGGGTTCATCGGAATATTCGGATGGTTTCTCGAAGCGGCCTTTGGTCAGAATATCCTGACGAACAGCCTCGGGGAAATTAGCCCACATCAGCCGTTCCGTGAAATCAGCGGCGGGGGCTATCAGAACCATTCCGGCAATGCGGGACTGATCCTTGCCGACACTCTCAAGATGACGCTTGGCCAGCAGCAGGGACATCCATCCACCCATGGAAGAGCCGATCAGGATCTGAGGCCCTTCCGTGACACGATCCAGCACCGCCTGGGATTCCTCGGCCCATTTTGAAATGGTTCCATCGGCAAAATCACCGCTTGAGAGACCATGGCCGGAATAGTCGAACCGGGTACAGGACAGGCCATTGGCCCCGGCCCAGTCATCAAGCGCAATGGCCTTGGTGCCGTCCATGTCCGACTTGAACCCGCCGAGCCAGACCAGGCCGGGTCTGCTGCCGCTTCTGTGACGGACCGCAATGCGGCGCTGATCATTCTCCGGGCCGACCTCGATATATGTTGCCTCTGTCATGCAATCCCTGCCGAACTGTTGGTTTGCGCCGATCCTCGCCTTGGCTTATACCGGCTGATCGTTGATCTCAGCTGAACGCTCTATGATGTCGATTCGACACTGGCATTATCGCTTCCGGCTTGTGTGAAAGAAAGACCATGTCCTCTTCGGCCAAGACCATTCTTCAAATTATTCCGGCGCTGGATACAGGCGGAGCCGAGCGGACGACCGTTGATATCTCGAACGCTCTTGTCGCCCGAGGCTGGAAATCTCTGGTGGTCTGTGAGCCGGGACGGTTGATCGAGCCGCTTGAGAAAAATGGTGGCGAATGGATTGGTATGGCTGCTGCCAGCAAAAACCCGCTGATTATTCTGGCAAACGGGTTTCGTCTTGCGGGTCTGATCAGGGAACGGGGCGTTGATCTCATTCATGCCCGCAGCCGTGCGCCGGCCTGGTCAGCCTTGCTGGCCGCGCGTCTGACAGGGGTTCCCTTTGTGACCACCTGTCACGGCAAGCTCAATCAGAAGAGCTGGATAAAGGGTCTCTATAATTCGGTCATGGCCCGGGCCGATGCGGTGATTACCAATTCAGCCTTTACCGATCACATGGTGCGGAGCAAACATCCCCGTGCCCATGGCAGAACCACAATCATACACCGTGGTGTGGATATTGATCAGTTCAGCATGGCAGCCGTCGAGCCGTCTCGGATCTCGGCGCTGCAGCAGGCATGGGGCGTCTCACCGGACCAACCGGTGATTCTCAATCTTGGGCGCCTGACCCGTTGGAAAGGCCAGGGTGTGCTGATTGACGCAGTGGCCCGCTTGAGTGCTGACAAAGCCGCGCGACTGCCGGACAATGCGGTGGTGATTATCGCCGGAGGTGATCAGGGGCGTGAGTCCTACAGGCAGTCTCTGGAAGAGCGGATAAAAGAACTTGGTCTTGAAGGGCGCGTTCGGCTCGTTGGACATTGTGATGATCCTGAAGCCGCGATTGCCTTGTCCAGTGTGGTTGTTGTTGCCTCAATCGAAGCCGAGACCTTCGGCCGTGCTGCGGCAGAAGCCCAGGCCCTCGAGAAGCCGGTAATCGTGACGGATCTTGGGGCCGTGCCTGAAACTGTGTTGTCTGTGCCGGCTGTCTCGAGCGACGAGCGGACCGGCTGGCGCATCGCCCCGGATGACCCAGATGCAATTGCGGGAGCCTTGTCGGATGTGTTTGCCATGAGCCCGGCAGAACAGCATCAGATCGGCCATCGAGGCAGGCGGCATGTGGTAGAGAACTTCTCCCTCAAGGCCATGTGTGACAAGACTTTGGCCATTTATGATCGGCTTCTCGGAGTTGATGAGGGCATTACCTAGAAACGCGCCTTACTATTTGGGTGCAAAATCAACCTTGCAGAACGATTCGACGTTGACTTATGGGCGCTTTCGCAGGATTCTTGCACCAAAGCCGGATTCAAGGATCGCGGCATGTTTTGCAATGGATGATTTGATCGTGTTCTAAACCTGCGCCAGCCTGTGCAAAGACCTCCGGTTTGGGAGGGCTTGTCTGCGCCGCTTAGAGCCATTCACTATGATGTCAGTCAATATAGGAGACTAAGACCATTCGCCGCCCATTTAGAGCTCAGCCTCAGAAGAAGGAAGGTCCTCGTACAAACCGGGATATCCGTGTTCCTGAAGTTCAACTGATCGATGCAGAAGGCACCAATGTTGGTGTCATTGATACGCAGGAAGCCCTGCGTCAGGCCGAAGAAGCGGGCCTCGATCTGGTGGAAATCTCTCCTAACCAGGAACCTCCAGTCTGTAAAATCCTTGATTATGGCCGGTACAAGTACCAGGCACAGAAGAAAGCCGCTGAAGCCCGTAAGAAGCAGAAAGTGGTCGAGATCAAGGAAATCAAGATGCGCCCGAACATCGACACCCATGATTATGAGGTGAAGATGCGGAACATGCAGCGCTTCTTCGACAATGGCGACAAGGTCAAGGTGACATTGCGCTTCCGTGGTCGCGAAATGGCGCACCAGGAACTGGGCATGGAACTGCTGAAGCGTGTGAAAGCCGAAACCACGGAAGTGGCAAAGGTTGAAGCAGAGCCGAAGCTTGAAGGCCGTCAGATGATCATGGTGCTGGCACCGAAGTGATTTGGGCGAAGCGCTTGTAGGCTTTCGAAAAGCATTCTCTTAAAGCGCAAGACCTTTAACCTGAATCGGCGGCGGTACTTTAAGAGTTTGTTTCTGCGCGAGCTTTTATCCGAAAAGTCTATCAACTTTTCAGAAGCACGCTGTAGATCTCAGGATTATATGGGCGGGGCATCAGGCTCCGCCTTTTTTGTGTCTTTCATCCGGGCAAGAGCTGTTGCCAAAAGCATCCTATTTATGCGCCAACGGTCTGGCTCGTCGGCCGTGAAGTGAAGGCAAAAAAAACCGGCCTTTCGGCCGGTGAACAAAATGGTGAAACAGTTCATGCAGTTGGTGGTACTGGGATAGCTCCGATACCACAAACAACTTATCCGTCCTGTTCGACCTGCGCATGATGCAAATGCACTAGGAATGTAAATTTATTCAATTTTTCGAATATAGGCATAAAATGCTGCAAAATAAGAAAAATTCTTACCGTAAATGCCTTTTCAAAGTCACAATATGACCACAGCCTTACCGTCTTTCTGACCGGATTGGAGTTCAGAACCCTGTCCAGGAGACTGAAACAGACGCAATTGCGTCAGGTGAACTGGAGTGGACATAATCAAAATGACATTTGGCAAATATCTTATCCCGACCGCCGCTTTGATCATGGCATCTGTTGGAGTGGTTCAGGCTGCTGACCTGCCATCTGAACCCGTTCTTCCGGAGGTGCGGGGCAGTCATGCAGAACAGGATGCTGAGGCTTATGTCAAAGTCGGTGTTCTGGTCTGTGAAAGTGAGGGCGGGTTCGGTTATCTGATCGGGTCATCAAAGGATCTGGCGTGCACCTTCGATGCGCAGAATGCGGCTCTGGACGGGGCGGAATACAGCGGTCGGATTGTCAAGGTCGGCGCAGATGTCGGCTATACGGCTGGCGGTGTTCTGGCCTGGGCTGTTCTGGCTCCGGCCTATGATGTGCCTGCCAGCGGGCTTGACGGGACTTATCTGGGTGTCTCTGCAGAAGCCTCTGCCGGGATTGGAGCCGGGGCCAATGTGTTGATGGGCAGTTTCGAGCGGTCGATCAATCTGGTTCCGGTGAGTGTGTCCGGCACGGTTGGCCTTAATGTCGCCGGCGGCCTTGGTGCAATCACGCTGACCAGCATCAATTGATCTGAGTTGGCTATAGTTTATCCCACAGGCAGTCCTGAACAGAATGGGTGTGAGCAATGAGTCTTTACCCTGGCGGTGGAAGAGAGGCGATTCCGCCGCTTTTCTGTGATTTTCAAGGTTGCACTTCGCCGCCAAGCCGACTATAACCCCTCGGTCTCAAGCGGCCCGGCTCAAGGCGGCCATGGTTCACTCGTGTGTCATGGTAGTCGGTCGGACAGGACTGGATGCTTCAAAACATCAGGTCTCTCGTCACATCTTCAGATGTGTGTCCGGTTTTCAGGGCATGCCGTGGCTGCTTGAATTCGCTCAATCAAGGAGTAAGAGCAAAATGCCCAAGCTGAAAACAAAGTCCGGCGTCAAGAAGCGTTTCAAGCTGACCGGCACTGGCAAGGTTCGTGTGGCTCAGGCTGGCAAACGCCATGGCATGATCAAGCGTACGAACAAATTCATCCGTAATGCGCGTGGCACCACTGTTCTGTGTGATGCCGATGAGCGTATCGTCAAGAAGTTCATGCCGTACGGCTGAGCCGCGGCTTTTTTCTAGTTCGGAAGGATTTGTTCCATGTCACGTGTGAAAAGAGGCGTCACCGCGCACGCTCGCCACAAAAAAGTTCTGAAGGCCGCCAAAGGTTATTATGGCCGCCGCAAGAGCACCATTCGCGTTGCCAAACAGGCGGTTGAAAAAGCCGGCCAGTACGCATATCGCGACCGTAAGGCTCGCAAGCGCAGCTTCCGCGCGCTGTGGATCCAGCGTATCAACGCTGCTGTCCGCGAGCACGGCCTGACCTATAACCGCTTCATCGACGGTCTGTCCAAGTCCGGTGTTGAAGTAGACCGTAAGGTTCTGTCCGATCTGGCCATTCACCAGCCGGACGCATTTGCAGCCCTGGTTGAAAAGGCCAAGGGCGCGATTGCTGCATAATTATCGAAGCAGCAGAGTTTCAGAAAACCCGCGGCCTTACGGTTCGCGGGTTTTTTGTTGCTTTGCCCCACTGGATTGCCCGGCAAATTCTGCTAAAACCCATATCAAATTCACATCCCGGAAATCTGATAGACCTTCCATGTTGGACCTAGAACAGCTTGAAACAGATATTCTCGCGCGCCTTGAGGCTGCCGAGAGTGAGGCGGCTCTTGAAGAGATCCGCATTGAAACCCTCGGCAAGAAGGGCTCCATCTCTGAAAAGATGAAGTCGCTTGGCAAGATGACGCCGGAGGAGCGGAAAGAGGCAGGCCCGGCTTTGAACGGCCTGAAGACCCGTGTTGGTGATGCGATTGCGGCCCGCAAGGATGTGCTGAAGGCAGCAGCCCTTGATGCACGATTGAAGGCCGAGACGGTCGACATCACTCAGCCGGTCCGTTCCGGTCCCGCTGACCGTGGTCGGGTCCATCCGATCAGTCAGGTGATGGATGAGCTGACGGCCATCTTTGCCGATATGGGCTTCTCCATTGCTGAAGGGCCGGATATCGAGACGGATTTCTACAATTTCACGGCCCTTAACATCCCTGATGAGCATCCGGCCCGTCAGGAACATGACACCTTCTATTTCAACGAGAAGGAAGACGGCTCCCGTATGGTTCTCAGAACCCATACATCACCGGTTCAGATCCGCACCATGCAGTCGGTGACACCACCGATCCGCGTTATCTGCCCGGGCCGGACCTATCGTTGCGACTCTGATCAGACCCACACACCGATGTTCCATCAGGTGGAAGGTCTGGTGATTGATAAGGAAGCCAATCTTGGCAATCTGAAATGGACCCTGCAGGAATTCTGCAAGACCTTCTTTGAGGTTGAATCTGTTGAAATGCGCTTCCGCGCCTCGCATTTCCCGTTCACTGAACCCAGCATGGAAGTGGATATCCGCTGCGAGCGGGTTGGCAACGAGCTGCGTATCGGCGAAGGGGATGACTGGCTGGAAATCCTCGGCTGCGGCATGGTGCACCCGAATGTGCTGCGCAATTGCGGCCTCGACCCTGATGAGGTGCAGGGCTTTGCCTGGGGCATAGGCATCGACCGGATCGCCATGCTGAAATATGGCATGCCGGATCTGCGCGCCTTCTTCAATGCGGATACCCGCTGGCTGAACCATTACGGCTTCCGCCCGCTTGACCTGCCGACGCTGTTCGGCGGTCTGAGCGCATAGGTCGGGGGAGAGAGACATGAAATTCACACTGTCCTGGCTGAAGGAATATCTCGACACCGACGCGTCGCTGGACGAGATCCTTGAAAAGCTCACAGTCATTGGCCTTGAGGTTGAGGAAGTCGTTGATCGCGCCAGGGAACTGGCCGCTTTCACGGTGGCCTATGTTGAAGAGGCTGAACAGCACCCGAATGCGGACCGCCTCCGCGTCTGTAAGGTGAACACCGGTTCTGAAGTGCTGCAGATCGTCTGTGGTGCTCCCAATGCCCGTGCGGGCATCAAGGTGGTTCTGGCCCAGAACGGGTCCACTATTCCCGCGAACGGCATGGTCCTGCGCCCGACCAGCATCCGTGATGTCGATTCGAACGGCATGATGTGCTCCGAGCGTGAAATGGGCCTCTCGGATGAGCATGACGGCATTATTGAACTGCCGGAAGATGCGCCCATCGGAGAACCATTCGCGCCGGTTCTCGGGCTGGATGATCCGATTATCGACATTGCAATCACGCCGAACCGTGGCGATTGCCTTGGCGTTTACGGGGTTGCCCGTGATCTGGCAGCAGCCGGTCTTGGCGAGTTAAAGGAAAATACGCCAAAGCCGGTCGCCGGATCCTTCAAAAGCCCGGTTGATGTGCATTTGAACTTTGATGCCGAGACGGCGAATGCCTGCCCGGTCTTTGCCGGTCGCTATGTGCGTGGCGTCAAGAACGGTCCAAGCCCGAAATGGATGCAGGACCGCCTGCGGGCCATCGGTCTCCGCCCGATCAATGCTCTGGTGGATATCACCAACTACGTTTCCTACGACCGTGGACGTCCGCTCCATGTCTATGATGCGGACAAGCTGAACGGCAACATCCAGGCTCGTCTTGGACGCGAGGGAGAAAGCTTCCTTGCGCTGGATGGCAAGGATTATGCCGTTGATGAAACCATGTGTGTCATCGCCGATGATACATCTGTACTCGGCTTTGGCGGCATTATGGGAGGCGAGGAGAGCGGCTCGACCAACGAGACCGTCAACGTCTTCATCGAATGCGCCTGGTTTGATCCGATCCGCACAGCGACCACGGGTCGGAAAGCGGGGATCAATTCTGATGCGCGCTATCGTTTCGAGCGGACGGTTGATCCGGAAAGCGTTATTCCGGGTGCGGATCTCGCAACACAGATGGTGCTGGATCTGTGCGGCGGAGAAGCATCTGAGCCGGTTCTGGCTGGTGAAGTGCCGACCACAGACAGGATCATCGAATTTCCGCTGACGGAAGTGAAGCGCCTGACGGGTCTTGATGTGCCGCTGGTGGAAATCAAGGCTATCCTCAAACGCCTTGGCTTCTGGATGTCCGGTGCTAGTGACGTTGTGAAGGTGGCTGTGCCATCCTTCCGGCCGGATGTGTATGGCAAGGCCGATCTGGTGGAAGAAGTGATGCGGATCGTAGGTGTTGACCGCGTGCCGCTTCAGCCTTTGCCGCGCATTGGCACCGTTGGCCAGAAAATCCTGACCACAGGGCAGATTCGGAAAAACCGCGCCCGCCGGGCTCTTGCGGCCCGTGGCATGGTGGAAGCGGTCACATGGTCCTTCATTTCTGAAGAACAGGCGAAACATTTCGGCGGTGGTGACAAGGCTCTTCAGCTGGCCAACCCGATTTCGTCTGACCTGTCTGACATGCGCCCGAGCCTGTTTGCCGGTCTCCTGGCTGCAGCCCAGCGCAATGCAGACCGCGGTGTGACGGACAGCGCCCTGTTCGAGGTGGGGCAGGTCTTCCACGGTGATCAGCCTGACGATCAGAAGACTGTCGCAACCGGCATTCGCAAGAACACTGCTGTTCTGACGGGCTCAGGTCGCGATTGGGCCGGGAACAGTGCCAGCGTTTCTGTCTTTGACGCCAAGGCGGATGCCTTTGCCGTTCTTGAAGCGCTGGGTATGGAAACTTCCAAGCTTCAGATTGTGGCAGAAGCTCCGGGTATTTTCCATCCTGGCCGGTCCGGACGGATTCAGCTGGGGCCGAAAAATCACATCGGATGGTTTGGCGAACTGCATCCATCCACGCTGGAACTGATGGACGTGGATGGGCCGGTCTGCGGCTTTGAGATTGTTCTTGATGCCATTCCGCAGCCAAAAGCAAAGGCCACCCGGACAAAACCGGCGCTGGTTCTGTCTGATCTGATGGCCGTGAAGCGTGACTTCGCTTTCGAGGTGGACAAGGACGTGTCCGCACAGAGCATCATGCGTGCCGCCATGAGTGCAGACAAGAAACTGATTACGAATGCGTCTGTTTTCGATGTCTATGCCGGTGAGCACATGGCAGAAGGGCGCAAATCTGTCGCCATCGAGGTGATGCTGCAACCGAAAGACAAGACACTGACAGATGTGGAGATTGAAGCTGTTGGCAGCAAAATCGTCGCAGCTGTGGAAAAGGCGACAAAGGGAACCCTCAGAGGATAAGCGAAATCCTGCTGGTTTCCGGTGTTAGAAAACAAAAGGGCGCTGTCTTCGGGCAGCGCCTTTTTTGCTCGTATCTGCGATTTGGAAAAATTGACATGGTTAATTGATACAGCTTCTGGTACATATTTCTCTATCGGACATCCGGGGACAGGGGGGATGTTCGGCAGGCCTTTTCTGGCTGATTTGGGGAGAGAACCAGACGATGCCCTTATGGCGATCCGGCGTATTGAGCGCCTTGTTTTTATTATTGATTTTACCATCTCATGCCGAGACGGCTTTTCTCGATGGCCCGACAATCGACAGAGCCCTGCGTGGCAATACGGTAAAGGGGACGCGCCCGAACGGAACGCCCTGGTCCCAGTATTTCGCCGAAAGCGGTCGTACGCAGTATCGCGAGGGCGGCGCGGCGGTCCAGACCGGTCGCTGGGAAGTGCGGGACAATCAGTATTGCTCGAAATGGCCACCATCCAATGTCTGGTCCTGTTATCAGATCAAGGGTGACCTGGCCAACCAGCCCGTCACTCTGACTTGGCTCTTCGCCGATGGAGATGAATGGGATGGTCAGGTCATGTCGGGAAACCAGTTCTAGAATACATCCACTCTAGGGTTCAGGCGAACCTCGTCGTGTAACCATGGCCGGGGGCTTGCACAAATGTCGGAGCGGGAGAGTCTTGATCGCAGGCTGACAGAGATTGTTCTGGCTGACCCGGTCTTGATGAGAATCCTTCGAACCTGCCGTGACGCTGACCTTCCGGACTGGCGGCTCGTCTCGGGAGCCGTCTATCAGACGGTCTGGAATGTGCTGACCGACAGACCTCGGGGCTTCGGCATCAGAGATTATGACGTCGCCTATTTTGATGCTGATGATTTGAGCTATGAAGCGGAAGACATGCGGATCCGTAAGCTGTCCAGAGACATGAGCGATCTTGCTCCTCTTGTGGAACTGCGGAATCAGGCCAGGGTCCATCTCTGGTTTGAACAGCGATTTGGTCGGCCTTATCCTCCACTCGCGTCGACGGATGAAAGCCTGATCCGCTATCTCTCACCAACCCATGCGGTTGCTGTCAGGCTGGAGCGGGATGACCGTCTTGATATTGCCGCTCCCTTTGGCCTTGAGGATATCTTTTCCATGATCATACGTCCTAACAGGCTGCGGACGGATGCGGGCCAATATGATGAGAAAGCCAGGCGGATGAAAGAGACCTGGCCTGAACTGACAATTCACCCCTGGTCTTGATGCGCCCGGATGGAACCTTGCTTAGCGGCTGGCGGTGCGGTCCGCCCAGACCATGGCGGCCAGTGCTGCGCAGCTGAGGATGGCAAAACCTGCGACCAATGGCACGACGGTTCCATCATAGGCCTGGCCGATGACCATGCCGAGACCAAGGGATATGAAGGTTGTCAGGGAACCGATAACTGCAGATGCCAGCCCGGCAATATGTCCAAGCGGCTCCATGGCCAGAGCATTGAAGTTTCCAAACAGAAGGCCGATGCAGAAGAACACGACCGAGAAGAACAGCATATAGATCCAGAGTGGCGGTGTATCGCCATGAAGGGCAGCATAGACTGTGAAGGCCGTACTCAGAACGATCATGCTGATGACGGCGCGCATGGACAGGTATCGCATGCCCAGTTTCATCACCAGTCTGGCATTGACCAGAGAGGCTGCCCCGATAGCCAGAGCCAGCACTGCGAAAAACAGCGGGAATTTCTCACCCAGTTCATATTGCTGCTGAAAGATCTGCTGGGCGGTCGAGAGGTAGCCGATAAAGGCGCCGAAAACGAACCCGGCTGCCAGGATATAGCCCACGGCAACGCGGTTGCTCAGGCAGTCGCGCAGTCCTGCAACAAGGTGGCTGAGCGAGAAAGGAAGGCGTTTGTCTTGCGCGAGCGTTTCATCCTGGCGCAGGAAAAACCAGACTGTGACGACCATTGCCAGGCAGACAAAGCTGAGAAAAATTGCCCGCCAGTCGGCAAACAGCAGAATGCCCTGCCCGAGGGCTGGTGCGATTGCGGGGACAAGGATGAAGACAGCCATCACAAAGGACATCAGCCGGGCCATGGCGCGACCTTCATACTGGTCACGGACCAGCGCAATGGCAACAATGCGGGGCCCTGCAGCTCCCAGACCCTGCAGGAACCGGCCAAGCAGCATGGATTGGAAATCCCAGGAAATAAAGGACAGCAGGCTGCCCAGCATGAAGATGCCCAGTCCGGCATAGATGGGGCGCTTGCGGCCAAAGCTGTCCGACAGTGGCCCATAGAGGATTTGTCCGATAGCCATGCCGAGAAACAGTACGATCACAATCAACTGGTTATCGTTTGGGTCTTTTGTACCCAGATCCTGCCCGATCTCCTGCAGGGCTGGCAGCATGGCATCAATCGACAGAGCGACAAGGGACGTGAGCAGGGCGAGCAGGCTAACAGTCTCGGCAAAACCAGGGCCGACCCTGCCTTTGTCGCCAGCCGGTTGATCAGACATGAAATGGCCCCCTAACGCACATATACTCGTTGCATTCCTAGCGGGAAAGCAGGCGCGGTGACAGCAAAATTTCGCTCCGCCTGCAAACTTGAGAAAAACCGCTTTCCGAGTGAAGAAAGCAAGGCTATAAGCGCCCTCATGAGCACAGAAACGCTAAATCACATTCGCAATTTTTCCATTGTCGCGCATATCGATCACGGCAAGTCGACCCTTGCCGACCGGTTGATCCAGAGCACCGGATCCCTGACCGAGCGCGAAATGAAGGATCAGATTCTCGATTCGATGGATATCGAGCGGGAACGCGGCATTACCATCAAGGCCCAGACCGTGCGGCTGATTTATCAGGCGCAGGATGGTGAGAAATACACTCTGAACCTGATCGACACGCCAGGCCACGTGGATTTCGCCTATGAAGTCAGCCGGTCCCTGTCTGCCTGTGAAGGTTCGCTTCTGGTGGTTGACGCCAGTCAGGGCGTGGAAGCCCAGACGCTGGCCAATGTGTATCAGGCTATCGACAATGATCATGAGATCGTCTCTGTTCTCAACAAGATCGACCTGCCTGCAGCGGAGCCGGACCGGATCAAGGCTCAGATCGAGGATGTGATTGGTCTGGATGCGTCTGATTCCGTGATGATTTCAGCCAAGACAGGTCTCGGGATCGAGGATGTTCTGGAGGCAATTGTCCAGCGCCTGCCTGCGCCGGAAGGTGACCGCTCAGCACCGTTGAAAGCCATGCTGGTGGACAGCTGGTATGACACCTATCTTGGCGTCGTGGTTCTGGTGCGGGTGATCGACGGCACTCTGAAGAAAGGCCAGCAGATCAAGATGATGGGCACCGGTGCCACATATCATCTCGAACGCGTTGGTGTGATGACACCCAAACTGATTCTGACTGACAAGCTGGAGCCGGGCGAGATTGGTGTCTTCACCGCGTCCATCAAGGAAGTGGCGGATACCCGTGTCGGTGACACGATAACCGAGGACAAGAAGCCTTGTGCAGAAGCCCTGCCGGGCTTCAAGCCTGCTCAGCCGGTTGTGTTCTGTGGTCTGTTCCCGGTTGATGCGGCTGATTTTGATGATCTGCGTGCCGCCATGGGCAAACTGCGTCTGAATGATGCGAGCTTCTCGTTCGAGATGGAAAGCTCGGCAGCGCTCGGATTTGGTTTCCGTTGTGGTTTCCTCGGGCTCCTGCACCTGGAAATTATTCAGGAACGCCTGTCCCGTGAATTCAATCTGGATCTGATCGCGACAGCTCCGTCGGTTGTCTATGAGATGACCATGACAGATGGCACGGAAATTGAGCTACATAACCCGGCAGATATGCCCGACGTGGTCAAGATCTCGGAAGTGCGTGAGCCCTGGATCAAGGCCAGCATCATGACGCCTGATGATTATCTTGGTGGTATCCTGAAGCTGTGTCAGGAGCGTCGGGGCATTCAGACCGATCTGTCCTATGTGGGTTCCCGCGCCATGGTCCAGTATGATCTGCCGCTGAACGAGGTGGTGTTTGATTTCTACGACCGGCTGAAATCCATCTCCAAGGGCTACGCATCCTTTGACTATCAGATTTCGGACTATCGGGCCGGTGATCTGGTCAAGATGCAGATTCTCGTGAATGCTGAGCCGGTGGATGCTCTGTCGGTGCTCGTGCATCGCAGCCAGGCTGAACGTCGCGGCCGGGCCATGTGCGAGAAGCTCAAGGAACTGATCCCGCGCCATCTGTTCAAGATTCCGATCCAGGCTGCTATTGGCGCCAAGGTGATTGCGCGTGAGACCATCGCAGCGCTGCGGAAAGATGTGACCGCCAAGTGTTATGGCGGTGATGCGACCCGTAAGCGGAAGCTTCTGGAGAAGCAGAAAGAGGGCAAAAAGAAAATGCGGCAGTTCGGCAAGGTCGAGATTCCGCAGGATGCCTTCATTCATGCACTGAAGATGGACGACTGATCCTCATCTGTTGTCCATCTTAGCCGGGCTTAGCCGGGCACATGGTCTCGCCAAATCAGGAAACTCCTGTTAAAACCCTCTCACATTTTGATCCGGAGGGGAGCGCCACTGCATCAGGGCGGAAGCTTTGATGCATAAACGTAATGGTGCAATGGAGTTTTTATGACTTTGAATGATATCAGCATTCGACTGGCTGGAGCGTCCGACGCCGAGGCTCTGCATGACATGTTGCTGACGCTGGCTGATCATACGGGCAATCGCCACAAAGTCACTGCCACACCTGAATCCCTGCGGAAATACGGCTTTGGTGACAGACCGGCTTTTGCGACATTTTTCGCTGAGCTGTATGGCGAGCCGGTGGGCTTCTGCACATTCATTTACCGGTTCTCCACCTGGCGCGGTGAGCCGGGCGTGGCCGTTCAGGATATCTATGTCAGCGATAAGGTGCGTGGACTGGGTGTCGGGCGTGCGCTGCTGGCACAGGTTATCCGGTTTGGGCTGGCAGATGGATGTACCCATTTGCGCCTGAATGTGGATACGGAAAATACGACCGCCAGAGGTTTTTATGAAAAGCTCGGCTTTACCGAGCAGCCGGATGAACATACGCATATGCTGACTGACGAGGCCTTCGAAGCCTTGATTCAGGCAGGATAACAGCGAACTGAGTTTGAAAGCCATTAATGGGTGTCATGGTTGCAACTGGCACGGCGACCATGGTCGTTCTTGCTGGCCCCATAGATGACTAAAAACTGGTTGCGTAGACTGGTTTTGCCTGATACGCGTCTGCGAAAGGCATATTTTCCTATTGCGCTGTAAAATCGGTAATTGGCGTTCTTTCCGCTCTCCGGCGCTGGCTGTAGAGTTCGCGCAATAATTTCAATGTGTCAGGACAGGTCGGTTTGCGACCGGAGCGTTCTGACCATTTGACAGATGAAAGGGTCTCAGGTGTCTGCCCGTCACGATCACCTTCGCCGCCTGGAAGCGGAATCCATTGATATCATTCGTGAAGTCGCGTCCGAATTCAAGAAGCCGGTTATGCTGTATTCAATCGGCAAGGATTCGTCCGTCATGCTTCATCTGGCGCGGAAAGCATTCTATCCTGCACCGCCTCCCTTCCCGCTTTTGCATGTGGACACGACCTGGAAGTTCAGGGAAATGATCAGCTTCCGTGATCGTATGGCAAAAGAAGCCGGGATGGAGCTGATCGTTCATACCAATCCCGATGGCAAGCGTGACAATGTCAATCCGTTTGACCACGGATCCAGTTTCTATACCCATATCATGAAGACTGAGGCACTGAAGCAGGCTCTGAATGAGCACGGCTTTGATGCGGCTTTCGGTGGTGCCCGGCGTGATGAAGAAAAATCCCGCGCGAAAGAGCGTGTTTTTTCATTCAGAACATCAACCCATGGCTGGGACCCGAAAAACCAGCGGCCGGAGCTTTGGTCCACCTACAACACCCGGGTCAAGCAGGGCGAATCCATTCGCGTCTTCCCGCTGTCCAACTGGACCGAGCTGGATATCTGGCAGTATATCCTGTCTGAGAACATCCCGATTGTACCGCTCTATTATGCGGCAGAGCGTCCGGTCGTTGAGCGCGATGGACAGTGGATTATGGTGGATGATGAACGCTTCAAGCTGAATGAGGGTGAAGAGCCTCAGCAGCGTCTGGTTCGGTTCCGGACCCTTGGCTGCTATCCGCTTACAAGCGCGTTTGAATCGGATGCAGCAGATCTTGAATCCATTGTCGGCGAAATGTTGATTGCCCGCACATCAGAGCGGGCCGGTCGCCTGATCGACCACGACGACAATGCATCCATGGAAAAGAAAAAGCGTGAGGGGTACTTCTGATGACACAGGCTGCCCAGACCAGACAGGATACAATTTCAGAGTATCTTGAAGCACAGAGCGACAAGTCACTGTTGCGCTTTCTCACATGCGGCAGTGTGGATGATGGAAAATCCACGTTGATCGGTCGCCTTCTCTATGATTCCAAACTGCTGTTTGAAGATCAGCTTGCCACCCTTGAGCGGGATTCCAAAAAGCGCAGCTCAGCGGGCGGTGATATCGACTTCTCATTGCTGGTGGATGGCCTTGAAGCCGAACGTGAGCAGGGTATCACCATTGATGTGGCATACCGCTTTTTCACAACAGATCGTCGCAAGTTCATTGTGGCTGATACGCCGGGCCACGAACAGTATACCCGGAATATGGCGACCGGGGCATCGTCTGCTGATTTGGCCGTGATCCTGATTGATGCGCGCAAAGGTGTTCTGCAGCAGACCCGTCGTCACTCCTTTATCGCGTCATTGCTGGGTGTCCAGCATGTGGTTCTGGCGGTGAACAAGATTGATCTGGTTGACTATTCAGAAGAGCGTTTCAACGAGATTCTGGAAGAATACCAGAGCTTCAGTTCCGGCTTTGACTTTGCCACTTTCCAGGCGATTCCGATGTCCGCCAAACTGGGTGACAACGTTACGATACGTTCGGACAAGATGCCGTGGTATGCAGGCCCGACCCTGATTGACCATCTGGAAACGGTTGATGTCGAGACAGACCGGCAGGCAGGTGCCTTCCGCATGCCGGTGCAGTGGGTAAACCGTCCCAACCTTGATTTTCGCGGGTTCGCCGGGACCATTGCAGGCGGTGTCATTCGTCCGGGTGACGAAGTCGCCGTGGCCAAGTCAGGCCGGACCTCCCGGGTCGAGCGGATTGTCACGATGGATGGTGACCTGACCGAAGCGTCCGCCGGAGATGCGGTGACACTGACGCTGGCCGATGAGATTGACATCAGCCGTGGTGACGTTCTGGCTGATCCGACGGATCGCCCGGAAGTCACGGATCAGTTCTCCGCTCATCTGATCTGGATGGGGGAAGACAGCATGCTTGCCGGTCGTCCTTACCTTCTGAAAGTGGGACGTAAAACGGTCACTGCCACGATCACGGAGATCACCCACAAGGTGGATGTGAACACATTCCAGCATCTGGCAGCCAAGACCCTTGAGCTGAACGAGATTGCGTTCTGTTCCTTCTCACTGTCAGAGCCGGTTGCTTTTGACCCCTATGAGATCAACCATCAGACAGGCTCTTTCATTCTGGTTGACCGGTACAGCAACCAGACGGTCGGAGCTGGCATGATCTGGGGTGCGCTCCGTCGCGCGTCAAACATCCACTGGCAGGCGCTGGATGTGAACAAGCAGTCCCGTGCCAATCTGAAACTTCAGAAACCGGCTGTGCTCTGGTTCACCGGTCTCAGCGGCTCCGGAAAGTCCACAGTCGCCAATCTCATTGAGAAGAGGCTGCTCAACCTTGGTCGCCACACCATGCTTCTGGATGGAGACAATGTGCGCCATGGCCTCAACCGCGACCTCGGCTTCAATGATGCGGACCGGGTGGAGAATATCCGTCGTGTTGGTGAGGTTGCCAAGCTGTTCTCGGAAGCCGGACTGATCACGCTGGTCTCGTTCATCTCTCCCTTCCGGTCAGAGCGCCAGCTGGCGCGTGATCTTCTGGAAGATGGGGAATTTGTCGAGATCTTTGTTGATACGCCGATTGAGGAGTGTCGCAAGCGCGATCCAAAGGGATTGTATGCCAAGGCTGATCGCGGTGAGATCAAGAACTTCACGGGTATTGATGCACCTTATGAAGCCCCGACAAACGCTGAAATTGTTCTGAAGGCAGGTCGATATTCTCCTGAAGAGCTTGCCGAGCAGGTGTTCAATTATCTCGAAAGCAAAGGTTATCTCAGCGGGGCTTATGAGAGCCAGTCCAGCTCTGATTGGGTGATCTGATCGCTCATCCGTTGCGTTAGTCTGCAAAGACTTTTATGAACAGCCATCCCGCATCAGGCGGGATGGCTCTTTTTATTTGGATTGATGGTATGGCAGGACAGAAGCCTCCAAGGCAGGATCGGCAGCGTCGCCCCAACAAAGGCGGCGGCCATATGCAGAAGCGGAAACCGCAGGCAAAGGCTGCTTCGTCAGGTGCTGCCGCAGAGCGTGGTGGCCACAAGCCCGTTCAGAAACCTGCCCAGAAGTCTCCCCAAAGGGCTACTCAGGGGGCTGCACCAAAAGTATCCCGCGAGACGGCCAGCGCGACTGCCCGACAGGTATCTGCCACCATCCTTGAAACCCGTCCCTGGGATGATTACGCCCTGGTCGATATGGGGGCTGGTCAGAAGCTGGAGCGCTATGGTCCTTACCGGATCGTACGTCCTGAGCCCCAGGCCATGGGGCAGCCGCTTCTGCCACAGGCGGACTGGGACAAGGCTGATGCAATTTTCTCAGGCAACACGGATGAGGAAGGGCCGGGGCGCTGGCGCTACCAGACCCCGCTTGGAGAAACCTGGCCGATGGCCTACAGGGATATTCGGTTCCATGGCCGGTTTACCTCATTCCGCCATGTGGGCGTCTTTCCCGAGCAGGCCGCCCATTGGGACTGGATGATTGATCGGGTCAGCCAGTCCAGCCGCCCGCTGAAGGTGCTCAATCTTTTCTCTTACACCGGTGTCGCCAGCCTGCTGGCTGCTGCAGCCGGGGCCCAGGTCACCCATGTGGATGCGTCCAAAAAGGCGATTGGCTGGGCGCGGGAGAATCAGGAGCTTTCGCGTTTGACCGAAGCTCCGATCCGCTGGATCTGTGATGACGCGGTCAAGTTTGTGGCGCGGGAAAAGCGCCGTGGCAACACCTATGACGGCATCCTGCTTGATCCGCCCAAATATGGTCGTGGTCCGAAGGGAGAGGTCTGGCAATTGTTTGATGGACTACCGGATCTCCTTGCCGATTGCCGGGATATTCTGAGCCCGAATGCAAGTTTCCTTATCCTTACGGCCTATTCCATCCGGGCGTCCTTTGTGGCGCTGGACATGCTGATGCAGGATGTGATGGCAAACAGAGGCGGCCAGGTTGAATCCGGCGAGCTTGTGCTGAAGGCGGAAACCGGTGGACGTTATCTCTCCACATCCCTGTTCAGCCGCTGGCAGGGAGGGCAGGGCTGATGTCTGAAGAACGCCCGGGTCTCGTCAAGGAAATCACCAGTCTCAATAACCCGCTGGTGAAAGAAATCCGCGCCCTGATGCAGCGGAAAAACCGTGAAGCCGACGGCCTGTTTGTGACCGAAGGCATGAAGCTGGTGGCCGATGCGGCAGAAGCTGGCTGGCCAATCAGGACGCTTGTCTACGCCACCAAAGTCAAGGACCATCCACTGGTGGAAAAACTGGCGCGGACCTGCAAGTCCGGTGGCGGTCTTGTCCTTGAGGTGACAGAGGCTATTCTGTCGAAAATCACCCGTCGGGATAATCCCCAGATGGTCGTGGGTGTTTTCACCCAGCAATGGGCCGAGCTGCCTGTGAAGACTGGAGAAAGCGGTGACCTCTGGATCGCGCTTGAAGGGGTCAAAGACCCCGGGAACCTCGGCACGGTGATCCGCACGGCTGATGCTGTCGGAGCCAGAGGGGTGGTTCTGGTGGGTGAGACAACAGACCCGTTCGGCGTGGAAGCGGTTCGGGCGACCATGGGCTCAATCTTCCATGTGCCGCTGGCGAAGGTCAGTGTGGCGGAATTCTCATCCTGGCGTTCATCCTGGTCCGGACAGCTGGTCGGTACGCATCTGAAGGGTGCTGTTGATTATCGCTCGGTTGATTATGCACAGCCCACCATGCTGCTGATGGGCAATGAGCAATCCGGGTTGCCTGACAATGTGGCGGAGCTTTGCGACAAGCTCATTCTCATTCCTATGGCAGGAAAGGCGGATAGCCTTAATTTGGCCATCGCAACAGCCGTGACAGCCTTTGAAATCCGCCGGAATCATCTGAGCTTATGATGTGAGCCAGTCGAACGCGCCCTCAGCGCTTTCCGTGGTGAAGCATTCTGGCAGCGATGGTCTGTCAATCATGATGACTGGAAGGCCGAGCTGCCGGGCGGCTTCAATTTTGGCATAAGACGCTGACCCACCGGCATTCTTGGTGATAAGACAGTCGACCCGGTGCTTGTCCATCAGGTGGATTTCGTCCTCTACTGCGCTGGCTGGACGGGACAGAATGATCTCGCCATCTGGTCGGGCAATCGGTCCCGGATCATCAATCATTCGCATCAGGAACCAGTGATCCCGGCAGTTGCTGTAGCCAGCCAGTTCCAGACGACCAATGGCAAGGAAAACACGTTTATAGGGCTCAAGCGCAAGGCGCGCGCTGTCATGATCTGACACATGATGCCAGGCGTCCCCATCTCTTGCCTGCCATTCAGGGCGGTTGAGACGACAGAGAGGAATATTTCCCTTCTGTGCGGCTTCATAGGCATTGTGGCTGATCTTGGCCGCAAAGGGATGGGTTGCGTCCACCAGATGACTGACACCATGGTCCTTCATCCAGGCGATCAGCCCGTCAACACCACCAAATCCACCAACCCGCACCTGGCCAGCGAGGGCTTTTGCCGACCGGGTCCGCCCGGCCAGAGAGGTCGTGACAGGAATGCCCTGTTCCGTGAGTAAACCAGCCAGATGGGCTGAATCCCGTGTGCCACCTAATATGAGCACATGATCAGGCCGGGAGATGGGCAAGACAGTTCCCCTTCCGGTCGACAACAAAGATGCCCACTGATATCGGCGCATCTTTCAGTATCCTGCGGGCTTCTGTCTGTGCGCGCCTGGCCACGGAGAGGGCAAGGTCCGGCGCTCTGTCCCCCGCCATCTGCAACACTTCCATGGCCGTGTTGGCTCCAAGGGCCTGTTCGGCCAGATTAGCCCCGAGGCCGTCTTCCGAGATCACTCCGGAAAGCCAGTCGAAATCCACCTGAGAACGGCCTGAGTGAAGGTCCATATGGCCCTGCGCCAGTTTTGACAGTTTGGCAAATCCGCCTGCAATCGTTGCCTTGGGCACCGGGTTCTGTCGCAGATATTTGAGCATGCCTCCGACGAAATCACCCATATCAAGAAGCGCTGTCAGAGGCAGGTCAAGCGCCTGCTGGACGGCCTTTTCCGATGTGGAGCCGGTGCTGCCTGCCACATGATCACGGCCTTCGGCGCGGGCCACATCGATGCCGCGATGGATGGAATGGATCCAGGCTGCGCATGAGAACGGCACAACAACACCCGTTGTGCCGAGAATGGAAAGACCGCCGAGAATGCCGAGGCGCGGGTTCCAGGTTTTCTCAGCCAGTTTTTCTCCGGTTGGAATGGAGATTTCAATCTCCACATCACCGGAATGGCCATGTTCTTCTGCAAGGTTTTCAATCACCCCGGTCATCAGGCTGCGGGGAACCGGGTTGATGGCAGGTTCACCGGGTGGAATGGGCAGCCCGGGCCGGGTCACCATGCCGACACCGGTGCCAGCCTTAAACGTGACGCCGCTGCCTTCAACTCCATGGCGCACGCGGGAGAGAACCAGTGCGCCATGGGTCACATCAGGATCATCACCCGCATCCTTGATCACCCCGGCTTCAGCACAGCCGTCTGACAGGTCTTCCCGCGCCAGCGCAAAAGCTGGCGTCTCTCCCTTTGGCAGGGTGATTGTGACGGGATCAGGAAATTGCCCGGTCAACAGAGCCTGATAAGCGGCTTTCGTCGCCGCTGTCGCGCAGGCTCCCGTTGTCCAGCCACGCTTGAGCGGGCCCTCAGGCTTTTTTGCCATCTTCGTTTATCCGGTCGTCAAATTTCCTGTAAATGTCGTACATGAAATAGCTTTTCGAGCACAGGAAATCCAGATAATACAGAGGAAACAGGGACAGACGGGTCCGATAAGTGAACCGGATCAGATGTTCCAGACCAGTGGACCAGCAGCAATGACAGATACCAGAGCCCCGATAGATACGGCCTTTGCCAACCTGCCTGAATTCGAGCAGGGCTGGGTCTGGCTGGTGGGTGCCGGGCCGGGTGACCCCGGACTTCTGACATTGCATGCCATGAATGGCATCCGTCAGGCGGATGTCATCGTCTATGATGCGCTGGTTGATGAGAGTGTTCTGTCTCTCGCCCGCCCGGATTGCAAACTGGAATATGCCGGGAAGCGTGGTGGGCGGCCATCACCCAAGCAGCGGGATATTTCCCTGCGCCTTGTGGAACTGGCCCAGCAGAAGCTTAGGGTTCTGCGGCTGAAGGGCGGTGATCCCTTTGTCTTCGGGCGTGGTGGTGAAGAAGCGTTGACCCTGGTTGATGCGGATGTCCCGTTTCGGATTGTACCGGGCATTTCCGCCGGTATTGGTGGCCTGGCCTATGCTGGCATACCGGTCACCCATCGGGATGTGAACCAGTGCGTGACCTTCCTGACCGGTCACGATCAGACCGGACAATCACCGCAGAAGATCAACTGGACGGCTCTTGCCCAGGGTTCTCCCGTGATTGTCATGTATATGGCGATCAAGCATATCGGCACCATCCGCGATAATCTGATTGCCGGTGGCAGAAGCCCGAGCGAACCGGTGGCCATTGTCACCGACGCAACACTCCCCACAATGCGCGTGGTTGAAACCACTCTGGAACATGCTGAACAGGCGATCCGGGACAATGACCTGGCTCCTCCTGCCATCGTCGTGATCGGTGGTGTGGTTGATCTGAGAAAATCTCTCGACTGGCTTGGAGCTATGGGCAGCCGTGTGCTCCAGTCAGATCCGCTTGGAACCCGCAGCACAGATCTGACGGCTTAGGGGATGACCAGAGGTCTGATCCTTGCAGCACCCTCATCCAATTCCGGCAAGACGACCGTAACGCTTGCCCTGTTGCGGGCCTTGAAACGCCTTGGTGTCTCTGTGGCACCGGCGAAGACAGGGCCGGACTATATTGACCCACGCTTTCATGAGATTGCAGCCAGTCATCACTCGGTCAATCTTGATCCCTGGGCCATGCGAGCTGACCTGATCCAAAAGCTTGCCGCAAATCATGCGGCGATAGTGGATTTTCTCCTGATAGAAGGGGTTATGGGTCTGTTCGATGGGGCAACAGGTGGTGCCGGGTCTACCGCAGATCTGGCAGCCGGTCTGGGTCTCCCCGTCCTGCTGGTGCTTGATGTGAAGGGTCAGGCGCAGTCTGCCGCTGCAATCGCGCAAGGGTTCAGACATTTCCGTCCGGATGTTCATATTGCTGGTGTTCTGTTGAACCGGGTCGGGTCTGATCGCCATCTGACCTTGCTTAGAGAAGCTTTTGAAACCATTGATCTGCCGATTATCGGCGCGCTCCGGAATAATCCGGATCTTGTTCTGCCATCCCGGCATCTCGGGCTGGTGCAGGCGATGGAACAGGACGGCCTCGATAGTCTGATCGACAAGGCTGCCGAGACACTGGTTGGCCATCTGGATCATGAGAGGCTTCTTGCTATTGCAGGCGAAATGCCAGGATCTGTTGCATCTGCCTCATCAGATGCAGCGCCACTGGCACCACTCGGCCAACGCATCGCCGTGGCATGGGATGAGGCCTATGCTTTCTCCTATCCCCACATGCTGAGGGGATGGCAGGAGGCTGGAGCGGAGCTCAGTTTCTTCTCACCACTGAAGAATGGAGCACCTGATGAGAGAGCCGACGCGATCTTTTTGCCCGGTGGCTATCCCGAATTGCACGGCGCAACACTCGCCTCTTCAGACGTGTTCAAGACCGCCATGAAAGCTGCCGCTCGGCGTAATGCTCTGATCTATGGTGAGTGTGGTGGCTATATGACCCTCGGCAAAGCCATCATAGACACAGACGGCACCAGTCATCCGATGCTGAACCTGCTGCCGCTTGTGACCAGTTTCCAGACCCGGAAGCTGCATCTGGGCTATCGGCGCGTGACGATACCCGGAGAAAGCGGCCTGCCATGGCGAGGGCCGCTCAGGGCGCACGAATTCCACTATGCCTCTATCGTGGAAGAGGGGGATGTGCCGCGTCTTTTTGAGGCAACGGATGCAAGCGGCACGGAGCGTCCGCAAATGGGCTTGCGTTCCGGTTCTGTTATGGGATCATTCGCCCATCTGATTGATCACGAATAGAGGGCAGTCTGGCGTGCAGCCTGTTATCGGAATTACAGGATCGGGCCTGTCTGAGGTGCCCGCAAGGACCGCTCACTATGATGCGTTCTATACATCGCCCGCGCTCTATAGCCAATGTGTGGCAAGAGCGGGTGGTATCCCGGTTGTCCTGCCGCCACTGGATGGAGACTGCGACACTCTTCTGAACCGGTTGGATGGCATTATCTTCACTGGCGGGACAGACATTAACCCCGCGCTTTATGGCGGTGACGAGCAGCATCCTAATCTCTTTGCGGCAGATACGAACCGGGACCGTGCCGAGCAGAACCTGATCAGACATGCTGTTGAACGAAAGGACCTGCCGATTCTGTGTATCTGCAGGGGGATGCAGATGCTCAATGTTGTGCTTGGTGGCACGTTGACAGAGCATGTTCCTGATCTTGGCAGAGGTGATATGCATCGTGACGACAAGGGTCTGTGGGTCCGCCATGATGTCGCTGTTGAAGAGAAGAGTCGTCTGGCCCGCGCCATAGGAACGGAGACGGTCAACACAACATCCGGTCATCATCAGGCGCTTCATGAGGTCGCAGCCGGTCTGACTGTCGCTGCAACGGCTGCGGACGGCATTGTTGAGGCCGTGGAACTGGAGAGCCACCCCTGGTGCCTTGCGGTTCAGTGGCATCCAGAGCTGACAGCGCATGCAGATCGGACACAACAGGCTCTGTTTGATGAGCTTGTGCGCGTTGCCCAGGATGCCTGATCTCTCACTCCTGCCGATTGATGACGTTCTGCCAGACCTCCTTGGAGCCCTCCGGCAGTCAACAAGAGTTGTGCTCGCCGCGGAGCCCGGGGCAGGTAAAACCACCCGAGTGCCACTGGCTCTTCTTGATGCAGCTTGGCGCGATGACGGCAAAATCATCATGCTGGAGCCTCGCCGTCTTGCTGCGCGTTCTGCAGCGGGGCATATGGCGCACCTCCTAGGTGAGGATGTGGGCCAGACGGTCGGCTACCGAGTGCGTATGGACAGCCGGATATCTGCGAAAACCCGCATAGAACTCGTAACAGAGGGGGTCTTCATCCGCATGTTGCAGGATGATCCGTCTCTTGAGGGGGTGGCTGCCGTTCTGTTTGACGAGTTTCACGAACGGAGCCTGGATGCAGATCTGGGGCTGGCTCTGGCGCTTGATTGTCAGGATGGTTTGCGTGATGACCTGCGTATTCTGGTCATGTCTGCAACGCTGGATACAGATGCTGTGGCGGGACTTCTCGACAATGCCCCGGTGATCTGCAGTACAGGCCGGTCTTTCCCCGTCGAATTGCGCCATGAACCACGCAGGCCCGATCTGGCTATCGAGGATCAGATGGCAGAAACTATCCGCTGGATACTGGCAGAAGAAACCGGATCGCTTTTGTGCTTTCTGCCGGGTGAGCGGGAAATACGCCGCGTTGCGGAGCGTCTGGGAAACCGTGTTGATGGGGGAACGCTGATCGCCCCGCTTTACGGACGGCTGGACCGGGCCGATCAGGACAGGGCCATATCCCGGCCGCCTGAGGGGCGTCGGAAAGTGGTGCTCGCCACAGATATTGCCGAGACGTCTCTGACGATTGATGGCATCCGGGTCGTGATTGATTCAGGGCTCAGCCGGAAACCCATTTTTGACCCTGCATCGGGCATCAGCCGTCTGGAAACCGTCAGGGTGTCACAGGCTGCGGCCAATCAGCGGCGGGGACGTGCCGGACGCCTGGAGCCCGGGCTTTGTATCCGCCTCTGGCATGAAGGGCAGACAGCCGCATTGCGCGCCTTTGATCGGCCCGAAATACTGGAAACAGACCTGTCCGCACTGGTTCTGGGGCTGTTGCAGTGGGGCGTGAAAGACCCGCAGCAATTACGCTGGCTTGACCCGCCGCCTGCCATTGCCTGGCGTGAGGCAAGGGATATGCTTCTGGATCTGGGCCTGATCAGCGCGGCTGACCACCTGACGGAGCTGGGTGTTGAAGCCGCGCGCCTGCCCGTGCGACCGCGATTGGCAGCACTGATTGCCAAAGCCGCAGCTTACGGTCAGAGCAATGTGGCAGCCCGGCTTGCGTGTCTGATTGACGAACCGGGTCTTGGTGGTCGGGCAACAGATCTGGAAGATCGCCTCCAGGCGCTTGAGCGGGACAGATCCCCTCGGGCAAAGCAGGCAAAAGCGCTCGCTGATCGATGGAGCAGGCTGATCCCGTCGGCCATATCAGACGCTACGGATGGTCCTCCGGTGGCCGTAATGCTTGCCTGGGCTTTCCCCGACAGGATTGCCAGACGGCGAGGGCAGAGCAACCGTTATCTGCTGTCCAACGGCAAGGGCGCTTTTCTGCCTGAGCATGACAGTCTTGGCGGACAGGACTTCCTGGTGATCGCGGATGTTCTGGGGCAGGGCGCTGAAGCCCGTATCCTGTCGGCTGCCCCGCTTTTGCGTGTTGACCTTGAGAATTATCTGTCAGACCGCATCGAGGATGTGCACCTAAACAGCCTTGATCCTGAAACCGGAGCCTTGAAGGCGCGGCGTGTGTCACGACTGGGGCAGATTGTCCTGTCGGAGGCTACAGTAAAGCCGGACCCGGCTGTCTGGCCGGACGCATTCTGTGATCTGGTAGCAGAGCGTGAATTGACAATTCTGCCTCTTGGAGACGGTGGTGAGCGGTTGCTTGCCCGCATGCAGTTTGCCCGGGAGCGACTGGCTCTGTCAGATGAAGGAACAGACTGGCCGGACCTGACAGACGTGGCCCTGAAAGAGGCCGCCTCAGACTGGCTGAAGCCGTTTCTGGTGGGCAAGACCAGAGCCAGCCAGATTTCCGAACAGGACATGACCCACGCCCTTCTGTCGCTTCTGCCGTGGGAAGGACAGCAATTCCTCAAAGCGCATGTGCCGGACCGCTGGACGGTGCCGACAGGCTCGTCTATTCGGCTCGATTATTCCGGAGATGAACCGGTTCTCGCTGTACGCGTTCAGGAGCTCTACGGGCTGTCAGAGCATCCGACCATCTTCAATGGCACCCTGCCGCTGACCCTGTCGCTTCTGTCCCCGGCCGGGCGTCCGATCCAGATCACCAAGGACTTGCCCGGATTCTGGACCGGAAGCTGGTCTGAGGTTGCCAGAGAGATGCGCGGACGCTATCCCAAACATGTCTGGCCGGACAAACCGGCTGAGGCTGAACCAACCCGACGGGCCAAACCGCGGCCCTGATCAATGGAAATGGATCATGCTGCGTTCCTGTCTTGCTGTTTTTCTGACTTTTTCATCTCTGGTCTTTTTATCTCTAGCCCCTTCATCTCTGGCCATGGCGGAGACGCTGAAACCCGCCGTTGTGTATTCGGTAGGAGGCAAGTTTGATCAGTCGTTTAATGAAGCGGCCTATCGCGGACTTGAGACATTCAAGGAAGAGACCGGAACGGCTTACAGAGAGTTTGAAATTCTCAATGACGCCCAGAGCCTTCAGGCGGTCCGGTCTTTTGCGCGCAAGGACTTCAGCCCGGTCATTGCCGTCGGGTTTAATCACGCGGCTGCAGTTACTGCTGCTGCCAGTGAATTTCCGGATACACGGTTCATTCTGATTGATGCCTTTGTGGATGCACCCAATGTTCAATCTGTTCTCTTTCGGGAACATGAAGGCGCCTATCTGGTTGGGATTCTGGCCCAGATGGCATCAAAGACCGGCAAGATTGGCTATGTGGGCGGTATGGACATTCCGCTGATCCGGAAATTCGAGTGTGGGTACAGGCAGGGCTCGTACGCGGCTAACCCGAACGGAACCGTGTTTGCCAACGTGGCTGGAACGACTGTTGCGGCCTGGACTGATCCGGCCAAAGGTGCCGAGCTGGCCCGCTCCCAGATGGATCGCGGGGCTGATGTTATCCTGCATGGGGCTGGAACGACGGGCCTTGGTGTTCTGCAGGCTGCCGCTGATGCCGGGAAGTTTGGCATTGGTGTTGATTCCAATCAGAACGGGCTTCATCCGGGATTTGTACTCACCAGCATGCTGAAGCGGGTTGATGTTGCCGTCTTCGATGCACTGACGGCTTTGAATAAGGGAGACTGGCAACCCGGTGCCCGCGTTCTCGGTCTTGCTGAAGGTGGGATTGGCTGGGCATTGGATGACAACAACCGGTCTCTCATCACGGAACAGATGCAGGTTGCTGTCGAGAAGGCGGAGCGTGACATTGTTTCCGGGATAATCAAGGTGCATGATTCGACCCGGGATGGGGCCTGCCCGCTCTGATATCTTCCAGATTCCACCTCCTGCCCGCCGCGGGCAGATGAATTCAGCCTGAAAACGCTCGGAATTGCGGTTTTCCTTGACCGCTTGGACGTTCTGTGTTGAGTTTTGAAAAATTTCTCATTCAATGAAGAAATTTTCAAAGCAGGGCAAATGAACCGGGGCGCGTGAGATGGCGGGAGCGGAGACCGATTGGCCGACCTATCTGGCAATTCGTGCTGCCTGGATGTCATTCGTGGGTGGTTCCACTCAATCAGAGATTGCCAGTCATCTGGGTATTTCTTCTGCAAAAGTTCACCGGCTCATCGCTCAGGCCCAGCGTGACGGTCTGATCCGCTTCCAGATTGAAGGACGTCCGATTGAATGTCTGCAGTATGAGGATCAGTTGCAGGCTACTTTTGGTCTGAAAACCTGTCTGGTCGTTCCGCGTGTACGACCGGCGGGGCAATCTGAAGCGCATGTGATTGATGCGATTGCCTCCGCTGCGGGACCGTTCCTCGGTAATCTTCTTTCCCAGCCCCATATCGGCAGCGTCGGCGTGGGAATGGGGCGAACATTGAAAGCCGCGTTCTCCGCTCTGCCCAGGCAGCGAAGGGATGATCTCAGTGTTATGGCCGTGTCCGGCAGCCTGACGCCCAAGCTGGCGGCCAACCCCTATGACGTTATCCAGCTCTTGCAGGAGCGTACCGGGGCTGAGGGTTATTTCCTGCCGGTTCCGTATTTTGCCTCAAGCAGGCAGGAACGCGACACCTTTCTCAATCAGCCCAGCGTCCAGGATCTGATGGCGCGAGCCCGACAGGCGGATCTGTTTGTCATCGGCATCGGTTCCATTGATGATAAAAGCCACCTGATGACCACGGGTATGATTTCGACCGAAGAACAGTGCCGTCTGGAAAAGGCCGGAGCAGTCTGTGATCTGATGGGTCGTTTCCTCAATGATCAGGGGAGCCAGGTACAGACAGAGCTGGAGCGCCATCCAGTTGGTCTGCATTTCAATGATATCCGTGGCGCGCGTGTTGTTGCTCTCGCCGGGGGGCTCAACAAACTGGCTGCGACACGTGCCGCTCTTCTGAGCGGCGTCATATCAGACATCGTGCTGGACGAAGCCCTGGCCGCCGAACTGGTCGCATCCGGAGCAGGTGCAGCAAGATCCACATCGAAACTATCAACGCAATATTCTGAAGCATAACAGCATAAAGGAGCGTGGGAGGTCCCATGACATTCATGAAAACCCTGATGGGAGCCCTGGTTGGCACTGCATTGGCCAGCGCCGCCTGGGCCGCGGAAATCAAGCCTGCTCTGGTCTATGATGCGGGCGGGAAGTTCGACAAGTCCTTTAACGAAGCGGCCTATACAGGCGCAGAGAAGTTCAAGTCCGAGGCTGGCATCGCTTATCGCGATTTCGAGATCCAGAATGACAGCCAGCGTGAGCAGGCAATGCGGAACTTTGCCCGCCGTGGCTATTCGCCCATCGTGGCGATCGGCTTTTCTCAGGCCGAAGCCGTGCGCAAGGTCGCCACAGAGTTCCCGGATACGAAGTTCGCCATCATCGACATGTTTGTTGATCTGCCAAATGTTCGCTCGGTGGTCTTCAAGGAACATGAAGGATCCTATCTGGTCGGGCTTCTGGCAGCGCTGAAATCGGAAAGTGGCAAGGTCGGCTTTGTCGGTGGCATGGATATTCCTCTGATCCGCCGCTTTGCCTGCGGGTACGTGCAGGGTGCCAAGGCTGCCAGAGACGGAGCGGAAGTTTTCCAGAATATGACCGGCACAACAGGTGCGGCCTGGAGCGATCCGGTCAAGGGCAGTGAACTGGCCAAGGCGCAGTTCGACAAGGGTGCGGATGTTGTCTACCACGCAGCAGGTGGTACCGGCCTTGGTGTGCTGCAGGCTGCAGCGGATGCCGGGAAACTGGGTATCGGGGTTGATTCCAACCAGAACCATCTGCATCCGGGCAAGGTTCTCACATCCATGCTCAAGCGGGTGGATATCGCTGTCTACAACGCCTTTGAAGATGACAGAAACGGCAAATGGTCCAACGGCCTGCAGGTTCTGGGTCTGGCGCAAGGCGGCGTTGACTGGGCGCTGGATGACAACAACAAGGCTCTGATTTCTGATGAGATGATGGCTGCGGTGCGGGCTGCTGAGGCGGATATCAAGTCTGGCAAAGTGGTTGTCCATGACTACATGGCCGATTCCACCTGCCCGTTCTGATGAAAGACGAGAATGACCGCGGCGATTGAGCTCGCAGGAATTGACAAGCGGTTTGGGGCGGTTCACGCCAACCGGTCCATTGACCTGACGGTTGATCGTGGCAGCATCCACGGGATCATCGGGGAGAATGGTGCGGGTAAATCCACCCTGATGTCGATCCTCTATGGCTTCTACACAGCGGATAAGGGCGAGATAAGGGTTGGCGGCGCGCCGGTCAGTATCTCCGACAGCCAGACGGCCATCTCCCTTGGTATCGGCATGGTTCATCAGCATTTCATGCTGGTGGATACGTTTACTGTGCTTGAAAATATCATGCTTGGCGTCGAGGGAGGCGCATTACTGAAGGCTGGAGCGGCTAAAGTCCGTGCGGAATTGCTGCGTCTGGCGCGGGATTATGCCCTTGATATCGACCCTGATGCACTGGTTGCTGACCTGCCGGTCGGGCTGCAGCAGCGGGTCGAAATTCTGAAGGCTCTTTATCGCGGGGCGGATATTCTGATCCTTGATGAGCCGACAGGGGTTTTGACACCTTCTGAAGCTGATCATCTGTTCCGGATTCTCGACAAGCTGCGTGCGGAAGGCAAGACGGTTCTTCTGATCACCCACAAGCTCCGCGAAATCATGGCAATCACGGATACGGTTTCTGTCATGCGGCAGGGTGCTATGGTTGCCACGGTCAAGACGGCAGAGACACGGATTGAGGATCTGGCGGAGCTGATGGTTGGTCGTCGCGTGCTGCTGCAGGTCGACAAGGAGGCCGCCCGGCCCGGTGACGATCTGCTGACTGTGCAAGACCTCACAGTAACCGACAGCCGTGGCGTTACCCTGCTCGATACGGTTTCTTTCTCTGTGAAAGCTGGAGAAATCCTAGGGATTGCCGGGGTTTCAGGCAATGGCCAGAGTGAGCTTCTGGAAGTGCTCGCGGGGATACGGCAGGCATCAGGCGGGGCAATCATGGTGCTGGGCCATACAATCGACCCGTCTGACACACCGGACCCGGCGCGGATGCGCACGTTCGGTGTTGCCCATGTGCCGGAAGACCGCCATCGCATGGGGCTGGTCACACACTTCTCAGCCGAGGAGAATGCCATTCTCGGCTATCATCATGATGATGAACTGGCCTCCGGTCTTTTGTTTGACCGGACAGCTGTGCGTGCCAGAAGTGAGGCGGCGATTGAGGCTTTTGACATCCGGCCCGCCAGCTCTGAACTGAAAGCCGCCAACTTCTCAGGTGGCAATCAGCAGAAAATCGTCCTGGCCCGCGAGATCGATCAGGATCCCGGCCTGCTTCTGGTTGGGCAGCCAACCCGCGGCGTTGATATTGGTGCGATTGAGTTCATCCACAAGCGCCTGATTGAATTGCGTGATGCAGGCAAGGCCATTGTGCTGGTGTCAGTGGAACTTGACGAGATCAGGGCGCTGGCGGACCGGGTTCTGGTCATGTGCGCCGGGCGCATAGTTGGCGAACGGCCGCCGGAAACCAGCGAGCAGGAGCTGGGGCTAATGATGGCTGGTGTGTCCGGAGTGGATGAGACTGGCCCAACGAAGAGAGACGTTGCATGAGTGCACCGCGCGCAGCACTACCGGCCTGGGTGGACTATGGCCTGATCCCGATACTGAACCTGGCCGCAGCCTTTCTGGTCTCCGGCCTGGTGGTTCTTCTGATTGGTGAAAGCCCGGTCGAGGCTGTTAAGGTTCTGCTGTTCGGCGCGTTCGGCTATGAGGAAGGGCTTGGCTTCACGCTCTACTATGCCACCAACTTTATCTTTACCGGCCTTGCTATGGCTGTCGCCGTCCACTGTGGTCTGTTCAATATTGGCGGCGAGGGGCAGGCCTATGTGGCAGGCCTCGGGGTGGCGCTGGCCTGTCTGGCCATGGACAGCTTTGCACCCTGGTGGGTGATCCTGCCTTTCGCCATTCTCGGGGCTGCACTCTTCGGGGCTGCATGGGCGTGGGTGCCGGCCTATCTTCAGGCCAGGCGCGGCAGCCATGTGGTTATCACCACCATCATGTTCAATTTCATTGCCGCGTCGCTGATGGTCTATCTGCTGGTCAATGTGTTGAAAGTGCCGGGATCGATGCAGCCGGAAACCCGCACCTTTGAAGAAGGTGGTCGGCTGCCGTTCATCCATCAGGTGGTGGAATGGTTCGGCGGTACCATGGCCCATTCGCCTCTGAACCTGTCCTTTGTTATCGCGCTGCTGGCAGCGTTCGGCGTCTGGTTGCTGATCTGGCGGACACGGCTCGGCTATGAAATCCGCACGATGGGGCACAATCAGACGGCAGCCGTCTATGCCGGGATCAAGCCGGACCGGATTATCATCATCACCATGATGATTTCCGGCGGGCTGGCCGGAATGATGGCGCTGAACGAGGTGATGGGTGTTCAGCATCGCCTGCTG
This sequence comes from Coralliovum pocilloporae, assembly GCF_030845175.1. Lineage (NCBI taxonomy): Bacteria > Pseudomonadati > Pseudomonadota > Alphaproteobacteria > Hyphomicrobiales > Coralliovaceae > Coralliovum > Coralliovum pocilloporae. The sequence goes on from NZ_CP132542.1 coordinate 1,829,694, forward strand.
ATAGACTTCACCAGCGGATACGGTTTTGTCGGCATCGCGGTCGCCTTTATGGGGCGGTCTCACCCGGTGGGCATCATTCTGGCCTCTGTCCTGTTCGGGGTGCTTTATCAGGGCGGGGCCGAGCTGGCGTTTGAAATTCCCGCCATCACCCGAGACATGATCATCACCATTCAGGGTCTGGTCATCCTGTTTGCCGGAGCCCTTGAGCATATGTTCCGGCCTGCACTTGGGGCGATGTTTCGCCCTCAGCCGGCATAGGAGGCGATAATGACGCTCCTTGATCTGATCGCCATTCTGGATTCAGCCGTTCGCCTGTCGGTGCCACTGTTGTTTGCTGCCCTTGCGGGGCTTTATTCCGAGCGGTCCGGCATTTTTGATATTGGCCTTGAAGGCAAGATGCTGGCTGCGGCCTTTGCAGCCGGTGCTGCAGCCGGTGTCACCCAATCGGCCTGGATCGGTCTGTCAGCCGGAATTGCCGTCTCCATCGTGCTGGCACTCGTTCACGGGTTTGCATCCATCACCCAGCGCGGCAACCAGATTGTCTCAGGCGTTGCAATCAACTTTGTTGCTGTCGGCCTGACGGCTCTTCTCGGGCAGGCCTGGTTCCACCAGGGCGGGCGCACACCGGCAGTCTCAGGTGACGGGCGCTTCAATCCTGTCTATCTGCCCTTTGCCGAGGATCTGGTTCAGGTGTCGGTACTGGGGCCCATTTATGAGGGCCTGATCTCGGGGCACAATCTTCTTGTCTATCTCGCCTTTCTGGCTGTTCCCGTAACCTGGTGGGTTCTGTTCCGAACCCGGTTCGGCCTGCGCTTGCGGGCCGTGGGTGAAAATCCGGCGGCCGTTGATACAGCAGGTATCTCGGTTATCTGGCTGCGATATCGTGCGGTGATCATCTGCGGGATCCTGTGCGGGTTGGCCGGGGCCTATCTGTCGATTGGTCAGTCGGCGGGGTTCATCCGTGATATGACGGCGGGCAAGGGTTTCATCGCACTGGCGGCCCTGATCTTTGCCAAATGGCGGCCGTGGCCGGTTCTCGGATCATGCTTTCTGTTTGGTTTTCTCGATGCGGTTGCCATTCGGCTGCAAGGGGTGGCCCTGCCGGGTGTGGGAGAGCTGCCTATCCAGATTTTCCAGGCACTGCCCTATGTGCTGACCGTTATTCTGCTGGCCGGGTTTATCGGCAAGGCTGTGCCGCCGAAGGCAGGCGGCATCCCCTATGTGAAGGAACGCTAGATCATGGCGAATGATCTGTTCGAGGCGGCTCGTGCCGCCCAGGAAAAGGCTTATGCGCCCTATTCGAACTTCCCGGTCGGCGCGGCCATCCGGGCAGGATCAGGGGCGATTTATACCGGCTGCAATGTGGAAAATGCCTCCTATCCGGAAGGATGGTGCGCAGAGACCTCTGCCATCGGCCAGATGGTTGTGGCAGGCGATCTCAGAATAGTCGAGATCTGCGTCATCGGCAGTGCTGATATGGTGATCACACCATGTGGTGGTTGCAGGCAGCGCCTGGCGGAGTTTTCAAGCCCGGAGACACGTGTCTTCGCTGCAGGCCCGGATGGAATTCGCGCGACTTATACCATGGCGGACCTGCTGCCCGCTGCGTTCTCACTGGAACAGGACAGGTCCGAATGAGTATCGAGACGATCATCAGGACTATCCGCGAGCGCACCGGTCTTTCTGTGCGATATGGTCTTGTGCTTGGCTCGGGACTTGGAGATCTGGCTGACGAGTTCAGCGATCCGGTACGGATTCCCTATGAGGATCTGCCGGGCTTTCCGGTCTCTGGCGTGGCATCCCATGCGGGAGAACTGGTAATAGGGCATCTGGAAGAAAGCCCTGTGGTGATCCTCTCCGGTCGCGTCCATTATTATGAATCAGGAGATTCCCAGGCCATGCGCCTGCCTCTTGAGACAGTGAAAGCGCTGGGCGCAGAAGGTGTTATCCTGACCAATGCGGCGGGATCTCTGAGAGACGACATCCCGCCTGGAGATATCATGCAGATTGCCGATCACATTAATCTCGGCAATCGTAATCCGTTGATCGGGCACGATATCGACGACCGGTTTGTGGATATGACGGAAGCTTATGACGGTGCGTGGCGTGCCTGGATGAAAGAGGCAGCCAATGCCGAAGGTATCGCGCTTGAAGCGGGTACCTATATGTGGTTTTCCGGCCCCAGTTTCGAAACGCCTGCGGAAATCCGTATGGCGCGTGTGCTCGGTGCGGATGCTGTCGGCATGTCCACGGTGCCTGAGACCATTCTGGCCCGTTGGCTCGGGTTGAAGGTTGCCGGGTTCTCGACCATTACCAATTTTGCCGCGGGGATGACGGGAAATGCATTGTCCCATGAAGAAACAATGGCGCTCGGCCCCATCGGGGCTGACAAGATCAAGCGGGTAATCAGACGGTTCATGAGAGATCAATCCATACGGGACAGGGACGCTGCAATCCGCGCTATCCGACTGCTCGATCTGACCAATCTGAATGATGACTGTGATACAGCGGCTATTAGCAGTCTGTGCAAGCTGGCCCAGACACCATTTGGCAATACGGCAGCAATCTGTATCTGGTCACAGTTTGTGGAACAGGCCAAAGCCGAGCTGGCTGGCACGGGTATCAGGATAGCAACTGTCATCAATTTTCCCCATGGCGGAACAGATATACAGGCCGTCTTGCAGGAAGCGGATGAGGCGATGGCAGCCGGTGCGGACGAGCTGGATCTGGTCTTTCCTTATCATGCTTTCATGGAAGGCAATCACCAGCTCGCCAGCGATATGATCAGGCAGGTCAAGGATCGCTGCACGGGGGATGTGCGGCTCAAGGTTATTCTTGAAACCGGTTGTCTCGAGACTGAAGTCCTGATCCGGGAGGCAAGCCGGCTCGCCATTGAGGCCGGGGCCGATTTCATCAAGACCTCCACCGGCAAGGTGGCGGTCAATGCCACGCCGGAGGTCGCGGCCTACATGCTTGAGGAGATTGCCAGCTCGGGTCGGGATGTGGGTTTCAAACCGGCAGGCGGGCTGAAGACAGCGTCTGATGCCGCTGCATATCTGGCTCTGGCAGATCGTATTCTGGGCCTGGACTGGGCCATGGCAGACCGGTTCCGCTTTGGCGCCAGCAGTGTGTTGAAAGCTCTGCTTGCCACGGCCGAGGGGCGTGAAGCCGGACAAGTGGATGAGGGGTATTGATCATGCTGCCGCAGGAAGTGATCCGCCACAAAAGGCAGGGCAAGGTTCTGTCGCTTGAAGAGATAGAGTTCTTCGTTCAGGGCATGACGGATGGCTCCATCAGCGAAGGTCAGTTGGCGGCTTTTGCCATGGCTGTGATTTTCAACGGCATGACGCTCACCGAGCGTGTCGCCCTGACCCGTTCCATGCGGGATTCGGGGTCTGTCATGTCCTGGCCGGATCTGGATGGTCCTGTGCTCGACAAGCACTCGACTGGTGGCGTTGGCGATAATGTGTCTTTGGCGCTGGCTCCCATTGTTGCGGCCTGTGGCGGCTTTGTTCCGATGATTTCCGGACGGGGGCTTGGTCATACGGGCGGTACGCTCGACAAATTCGAGGCCATTCCCGGTTACAAGACCAAGCCGGATAACGACCTGTTCCGTTCCGTGGTCAAGGATGTTGGCTGTGCGATTATCGGGCAGACAGACGATCTGGCACCGGCAGACAAGAGGTTCTATGCGGTTCGGGATGTCACCGCGACGGTTGAGTCCGTCGATCTGATTACCGCGTCCATTCTGTCAAAGAAACTGGCCGCTGGCCTTGATGGGCTGGTACTGGATGTGAAATGTGGTTCGGGCGCATTCATGGAAAACCCGGATGATGCGCGGGCGCTCTCGGAAAGTCTGGTCCTTGTTGCCAATCGGGCCGGAGTACGCACATCTGCTTTGCTGACAGACATGAGCCAGCCTCTTGCCAATGCTGCAGGCAATGCGGTTGAGATGCGTAACGCGGTTGAGCTGCTGACCAATGATGGCCATGACACGCGATTACGAGCGGCAACCCTGGCCCTTGCTGCTGAAATGCTGGTGGTCGGGGGGCTCTATCCGGACAATGGGCAGGCTCTAGAGGCTGCAGAGGAGGCCCTGACGTCAGGGCGGGCTGCAGCGCGCTTCGGGCGGATGGTCAGCGCTCTGGGCGGGCCTTCAGATTTCATCGAATGGATGGATCATTATCTGCCGAAAGCCGATCATGTGGTTCCGGTTCCTGCGCTGAAACCCGGCCTTGTCACGACTATTGATACAAGAGCCGTCGGTGTTGCCGTGGTCGAGCTCGGCGGTGGTCGTGTGCGCCCGGAAGATGACATTGACCATGGTGTCGGGTTGACCGGACTTGTGGAAGTGGGAACCAGGATTGAGGCGGGGCAGCCACTGGCACTTGTTCACGCCCGCACAGAGGATGATGCAGAACGCGCCATTGCCCGCGTGCAGGCCGCCTACACCGTTTCCGATATGGCAGATGCACCGGAAATCAGCTCCGTTGTTCTCGACAGGGTGGATTTTGATGATGCCTGACTTTGAGATGGGGATGTGTTGCTGATGGCCCGGGCTTTTCTCATGGTTATGGATTCATTTGGCATCGGCGGTGCGCCGGATGCGGCGGCATTTGGCGATGAGGGCGCTGATACATTCGGCCACATTGCTGAGGCCTGTGCAGAAGGGCGGGCGGATGTGCCGGGCCTGCGTCATGGCCCATTGCTCCTCCCCAATCTGCAAAGGCTTGGCCTTTTGGAGGCAGCCAGGAAGGTTGCCGGGAAGACTGTTGCCTCTCTGGGGTTTGAAGGGGAGATCACAGGCTTCTGGGGTGCTGCTCATGAAATCTCGAACGGCAAAGACACACCATCGGGCCACTGGGAACTTGCAGGCGTGCCGGTCACGTTTGACTGGGGCTATTTCCCTGATACGCGCCCTTCGTTCCCGGAGGACTTCACCCGAGCCTTTATTCGTGAGGCGAGATTGCCGGGGATCCTGGGAGATTGCCATGCATCCGGGACGGTGATCATTGATGAATTCGGTGAAGAACACGTCCGCAGCGGTAAACCCATCTGTTATACAAGTGCGGATTCCGTTCTCCAGATTGCTGCTCATGAGGAGCATTTCGGGCTTGAGAGGCTTTATGATATCTGCGCCATCGCCCGTGAAATGCTCTACGACCTGAACATTGGCCGGGTGATCGCAAGGCCCTTTGTGGGAGAAGACAGGGCCAGTTTCGAACGGACGGCCAACCGGCGGGATTTCTCCGTATTGCCACCTGCTCCCACATTGCTGGACCGGGCAAAGGCGGCTGGTCGGTCTGTTCATGCGGTCGGCAAGTTGAATGATATCTTTGCAGGCCAGGGCGTGACAGATGTTCACAAGGCTGCGGGGACAGACGCGCTTTTTGACCTGACCCTGTCGCTTGTAGACACAGCCCGGGATGGTGATCTGGTTTTCGTGAACTTTGTCGATTTTGACACGCTCTATGGACACCGTCGGGATATTCCCGGTTATGCCGCTGCTCTTGAGGCATTTGACGCGCGGCTGCCGGAGCTGGAAGCCCGCCTGCGGCCCGGTGACCTTGCGGTTCTGACTGCAGACCATGGCTGTGATCCGAGCTGGCATGGAACAGAACACACGCGGGAGCAGGTTCCGTTTCTGGCGTTTGGGCCTGGTCTTGAAGCTGGAGAAGCCCGTGATTCCATGACTTTCTCGGATATAGGCGCCAGTGTTGCCCATCATCTGGATATTGATCAGGGGCCAGTGGGGAGGAGTGTCTGGATATGAATGCGAGACGGTTTCAGGCAACCGAAGACGGTCATCTGACGGGCGATATGCAGCAGGCCTATGAGGATGACGGGTTTCTTGTTCTGGAAGGCTTTGTCACCCCTGAAGCATGCGACCGTTTAAGGGCGCGCATGGATCAGTTGATTGACGGGTTTGATCCACAATCCGTGGCAACCGTCTTCTCAGCCCGGGATCAGGGGCATGGCCAGGACACCTATTTCCGGGACTCCGGCGACAAGATACGGTTCTTCTTTGAAGAGGAAGCGTTTGATGCCGATGGTCAACTGACCAAGGACAAGCATCTGGCGCTGAACAAGGTTGGCCACGCCCTGCATGATCTAGACCCGGTTTTCGAGGCGTTTTCGCATACGGACAAGCTGGCTTGTCTGGCCAGAGATCTGGGGCTGGCCCAGCCTCACCTGATGCAGTCCATGTATATCTTCAAGCAGCCGCATATTGGCGGAGAGGTGAATTGCCATCAGGATTCGAGTTTCCTTCATACGGAACCGCTTTCCTGTACCGGCTTCTGGTTTGCCCTTGAGGACGCGGATTCAGGCAATGGTGGTTTGTATGGCGTTCCGGGCGGGCACAGGGAAGCCCTGCGGCAGCGTTATCATTATGCCGGTGATGACCTTGTGATGGACACGCTTGATGAAACCCCGCATGCCCCGGACCATAAGCATGTAGCACTGGATGCGCCGAAAGGAAGTCTTGTTGTTCTGCATGGTTCAGTGCCTCACAGATCAGCACCAAACCGGTCTGACCGGTCTCGTCATGCCTATGCGATCCACGCGGTCGATGGACTGGCGCACTGGTCTGATGACAACTGGCTGAGACGGGACAACGCGATGCCACGTCGGGGGTTTGCACTCTGATGCAGTCGGGCACTCTGCCGAAAGTCGAGCTTCATTGTCATCTGGAAGGAACCATTACGCCAGACTTTGCCTTGAAGCTGGCGGAGAAGCGAGGCGTTGATCTCAAAGCACTCGGGAACCGGGACGGGACGTATAGCTGGCATGATTTCACAAGCTTTCTGAAAGCCTATGACAAGGTCAGTGACCTTCTGAACAGGCCGCAGGACTATTACGATCTGACCCTTGATCACCTCACCCGTGCAGCTGGGCAAGGGGTGATCTACACGGAATTTTTTCTCTCTGCTGATCACGGTCGCCGTATCAATATCGACTATGCAGACATGGTGGAGGCCATTGACGAGGCCTGCCGTCATGCGGAAGAGGCGTCTGGCATCATCTGTCGTCTGATATCCACCTGTGTCCGGCATCTTGGGCCGGATGCCGCGCTTGATGTGGCGCGGGAGACCTGCGCCAGAAGCCATCCAAGGGTCACAGGATTCGGTATGGGAGGCGATGAGCGTTGTCATCACCCATCCGAATTTACACCGGCTTTTGCAATGGCCCATGAAGCCGGCCTTGGCTGTACCGTTCATGCCGGAGAATTCGGTGGACCTGAGAGCGTGTCCTCCGCTCTGGATTGTCTGCCGGTAACCCGTATCGGGCACGGAGTGCGGGCCGCGGAGAGCCCGGATCTGGTCAAACGTCTCGTAGACGAACAGATTGTTCTTGAAGTCTGCCCGGGGTCAAATATCGCGCTGGGGCTCTATGAAAGCCTGGCCGCCCACCCCTTGCCCGCACTGCTGGCAGCAGGTGTTGCCATAACGGTTTCCTCTGATGACCCGCCTTTCTTTCATACGGATATGCAGGCCGAATATGAGACGCTCGAAACAGTATTCGGGCTGTCTCACAGCCAGATCAACGATCTCAACTGTACCGGGCTTCAGGCGGCTTTTGTCGATGAAGACACAAGAAAGAGCCTGATTAATCGTCTATAAACCCCGGATTGCCGAAATATTCCTGTCACAGTTCGGTGTTCATCTTTTGGTTTGCTGAAGCCTGTAGCCTTTGGGATACTGAACTTTTGGTTCATTCGAACCGAGCCTTGGGAGATGTAATTCATGCATGGCAAGGATAACAAACCCACGCGACATATCCGGCTGACCTCCCATACGGGCAGTGCCGGTGATGTCATCCATCCGATTGACTGGGGCGCAGCCAGCGCCGGAGAGCGTGGCCCCGTGGTCGCCACCGTCACAAATCAGCAGGATCGCAACGCCATTGGCGCGCACGGGGGCTCTTACTCCCTTTACAGAGCGCTTGCTGTGTCATCCGGTGCACTCAATCCGGTACAGAGGCCGGACTACACCAATACCCGGCCTGTGGTGGATATTGGGCCTTATCCGCAATGGTTCGATCCGGACAAGATCGTTTCGCTCGACCCGTTCGGTCATCAGGTGATGGATTGTTTCGCAGATGAAATCGCCGCAGGGCACGATATCAGGCCGACAATTGCGGTAACGCGTGCGCGGATCTCCATCATTGAACTGGACGAAGCCATTGCTTCCGGGCGGATCAGGGTGGATGGTGATATTGTCGGAGAAGCCGGAGATGTTTCGGTGATCAAGGCGGCAGTGGACCCGGTCTGGCACCTGCCGGGCATTGCCCGTCGCTTTGATGTGACAGAAGATGAGTTGCGCCGCACTCTGTTTGAGCAGACCGGTGGCATGTTCCCCGAACTTGTGACACGCCCGGACCTGGATGTCTTTCTGCCTCCGATTGGCGGCATCACGCTCTATATTTTCGGCGACCCGGCGGCCCTTTCAGATCCGGGAAAGAGCCTGACCTGTCGGGTTCATGATGAATGTAACGGTTCCGATGTCTTTGGGTCCGATATCTGCACCTGCCGCCCCTATCTGATTCACGGTATTGAGGAATGCGTGAAAGAGGCTCAAGCGGGCGGTGTCGGGCTGATTGTCTATAATCGCAAGGAAGGGCGGGCGCTCGGAGAAGTGACTAAGTTTCTGGTCTACAATGCCCGCAAGCGCCAGGAAGGTGGAGATAGTGCCGCCACCTATTTTGCCCGCACGGAATGTGTGGCAGGCGTACAGGATGCCCGTTTTCAGGAATTGATGCCGGATGTTCTGCACTGGCTTGGTATCACACGCATTGATCGCTTTATCTCAATGAGCGACATGAAATATGATGCGGTCACTGGATCGGGGATTGAAATCGTCGAGCGGGTGGCAATCCCGGATGATATGGTGCCTATGGATGCACAGGTAGAACTGGAAGCCAAGAAAGCAGCGGGGTATTATGCGCCTGACGGAACACCGGATGAAACAGATCTGGAGTCAACCGTCGGCCGGTCTCTTGAGGAGTTCTGACCCCTATGACGGAACTTGAAACGCTGTCTGCACGTCAGTTGCTGTCCGCTACGGCAGTCAGGGAACGTGCACATGGGCTTTTGGCACTGGGCGTGCTGAACCAGCTTGACCACTTCAGTGTGGATATGGATGCACTGAGCGAAGTGGCAGACTTCGTGCTGGATGTGACACGGGACACTTACCCGGACGGACGGATACCGTTTCATGCCCGTTGGCGGCATTTTGATGATCCGATCACTGATGCCCTGCCAAATCTCATTCCTGAACTGACCAATGATGAAGCAAAGGCTGCGGCACGGCTGGCGGTTGATCTGACATTCGTCTCTGTCCTGCTTGATGCTGGTGCCGGGCCGGACTGGTCTTATGAGGATGACAATACAGAACAGGTCTATACCCGCTCTGAAGGCCTGGCCCAGGCCAGTCTACGCATGTTCCGCTCGGGGTTCTTTTCAAGCGATCCGCTGGATCCGATGCGAGTGGACGCACAGGCTCTTGCAACGCTCACCCTTGATGAGCTGGAACGCGGGTTCAAGGTCAGCCCGTCAAACCCGCTTGTGGGGCTTGAGGGCCGTTTGAGTCTGCTGCAGAAACTGGGCGGTGCGCTGGTCGGTAATCCGGATGTCTATGAGACCGAAGATGGCCTGCGTCCTGGCGGCCTGGTGGACCATTTCACAATCCGTGCCGAGGAAGGGCTGGTGACCGGAGAGGATATTCTCAAGACGCTGCTTGAATCCCTCGCGTCTATCTGGCCAAGCCGCTATGCCATTGGCGGTTATCCGCTGGGGGATACCTGGCAGCATCGCAAGGTGACAGTGCCGGACCCGACCAACAGCTTCATTCCGTTCCACAAGCTCTCCCAGTGGCTGACCTATTCACTGGTTGAGCCGCTGCAGTGGGGGCGTGTGCCGGTTCATGGGCTGGACACACTTACGGGCCTGGCCGAATACCGCAATGGCGGGCTCTTTATCGATCTGGGCGTGCTGACGCCAAAAGACGCCACGGCGATGGAGCGGTCGCACAGCGCTGACAGTGAGCTGATTGTTGAGTGGCGGGCCCTGACCATCGCATTGCTCGACAAGCTTGCTGATGAGCTGCGTAATCGGACGGGGGGAGATCCTGAGACCCTGCCGCTGGCGCGTATTCTCCAGGGTGGCACATGGAATGCCGGTCGCAAGATTGCCAAAGCCCGGAGAGAGGACGGAACACCGCCGCTCAAAATTGAAAGCGACGGGACCGTTTTCTGAGTTCCGGGCCATAGTCTGCCAGAACAGAATGAACGACATTAATGGGTCTTGACCCTAGCCTTCTGTTTTAAAGGCCAGCGTCGCCTCCATGATCGGATGATAGCGACAATAATAGTCAAGAACCATGTCTTCGGTCACTGTGACAGTCGCTGACTGATCCTTGTCGATCTGCCCTGTATCCCAGGAATGATCGCGCGCGGTTGCCGTATGCGGGGCGATGTCGAGGTTGGTCCAGGTGATCCGGTCACCAGGGCGTACGGTCAGATGCGCCGGTTCAAAGACAAAGCCTGTGATCGTGACCATGTGGTGGACTGGATTTTCAGCGGTGTAGCCCATTGTTGCTCGGGCTGGCAAAGAAAGACCCGCGGCGAAGAGGCTCGCCGCGGTTCCTGCAAGAAGGTCTCGTCGTTTCATAATGATCAGCCGCCGTTGACAGCCTTGACCATCATTTCAGCGTGATGCTCATGACCCTTGAAGATGTTCAGGCCAGCCTTGAACAGTTCTTTCACTTCAGGATTGTCAATATTCGGGATGAAGGTCTTCTCCACAAGCTCATTGACGGCCTTGTGGTAAGCCAGCTCGTTTTCGGCGTAGCGCTTATCAAAGGCAGCGCCTTCGAGTGCGCTCATTTCGCGGACCAACTGGTCAGCACCTTCATTCAGGGACTGGCTGAGGAAGTTGTCCTGCGGCTGGGCTTTGAGTTTCTTGAGAAGGGCCAGAGCCTGGTCGTTGACGGCTTCATGATCCCGGATCATGGTTTTGGCAAACTCGCGAACAGCCGGGTTGCTGGACTTGGCAAGCGCCAGGTGAGCATAGCGGATGTCGATATTGTCTGCTGTATAGGCCACGTGGGCGATCTGCAGATCGTTCAGATCAGCCGGGGATTCCGCCTGCGCGGCAGTCGCAAGCATAAAGGCGGTGGAAATAGCGGCAAGCATTGTTTTAATGGACATTTTAGGCTCCCTTGAAGACGTGAAAAGCATCCCTCCTGATGCCTGCGGTCTAGGTAATCATCAGGGCCCCAAGAGAAATAGACCTGATATGCCGGGTTTTTTGACCAATCGTACGGAAGGTTCTGTGGGTTGCGTGAGAGAAGCCCTATTATCGCATTCGTATTTGTCTGCGGTTGCGGTAGATTGCCAGTAAAGCGATTCATATAAAGCTCCGCATGAATCTGCGGAGGCAATGAGGAAGAAAGGACCATCGTCATGGATGGCGTAACCGTCATTGATCATCCGCTTGTCCAGCACAAGCTGACCATCATGCGCAAGAAAGAGACATCGACCGCGAGCTTCAGGAGGCTGCTGCAGGAGATCTCAACATTGCTCTGCTATGAGGTGACGCGTGATCTGGAACTGACGACGGTTATGATAGACACGCCGCTTGAAGAGATGGAAGCGCCGACGCTTGCAGGCAAGAAGCTGGTTTTTGCCTCTGTTCTCAGGGCGGGCAATGGCCTTCTGGAAGGGATGCTGGATCTGGTTCCATCTGCTCGCGTGGCGCATGTGGGGCTGTACCGGGATCCCAAGACGCTTGTCGCCGTTGAATATTACTTCAAGGCACCGGAAGATATTTCCGACCGGCTGGTTGTTGTGGTGGACCCGATGCTGGCTACGGCCAATTCGGCAATCGCCGCCATCGACCGCCTGAAGGAGCGCGGTGCTCACAATCTGCGCTTTGTCAGCCTGCTGGCTGCTCCGGAAGGAATCGCGAATTTCAGGGAACATCACCCGGATGTGCCGATCTTCACCGCCTCCATTGACCAGCGTCTCAATGAGAAGGGCTATATCATGCCTGGCCTGGGAGATGCCGGCGATCGCATGTACGGCACTAAATGATTTACCAATAATCCAGATTTGATGCGCGATTAGAGGTTATTCCGGGGTTTTCTGCCTGTCGTGCACGGATTGGCAATCTTGTTGGCTTAGGCGAGAACATATCATTTATGAGTTTACGACCCGGTTGCCATGCAATTGTCACAGAGTCTTTTCTATGACTGACGCAGAAGTGTCGTTCAATGTCTTGAGGTTATGATCCATGTTCCCGAAGCCACAGCCAAAGCTGGTTGAAAACACGTATGAATATGAAGCCCGTCCAATGGTGAAAGCCACGGGCTTCCGGGAATATGATGCGCGGTGGCTGTTCGGTGCTGAGATCAATCTCATGGGCATCCAGGCTCTTGGAATGGGGCTGGGGACACTGCTGCATGAGATGGGTGTGCGTCCCGAGCTGGTGACCGGCCATGACTTCCGTGGTTACTCGGCATCAATCAAGATGGCACTCACCACCGGATTGATGGCCGCAGGCATCAAGGTTCACGATATCGGCCTGGCCCTGTCGCCCATGGCCTATTTTGCCCAGTTCGAGCTGGATGTGCCAGCTGTTGCCATGGTGACCGCCTCGCATAATGACAATGGCTGGACCGGTGTGAAGATGGGGGCCAACAGGCCGCTGACTTTCGGGCCGGATGAAATGACACGGCTGAAGGAAATTGTGCTGGCGGCGTCTTTTGACCTACGCGGTGGTGGCTCCTACGTCTTTGTGGATGACCTGGCCGAGCGTTATATTCGCGATCTGACCAATAGACCCGGCCTTGAAAATCCGATCAAGGTTGTGGCTGCTTGCGGCAATGGCACAGCAGGTGCCTTTGCTCCGCGTGTTCTTGAGGCCATTGGCTGTCAGCTGATCCCGCTTGATTGCGAGCTTGACCATACGTTCCCGCGCTATAATCCGAATCCGGAAGACATGACCATGCTCCATGCGCTCCGGGACAAGGTTCTGGAGACCGGGGCTGATGTGGGGCTTGGTTTTGACGGCGACGGTGACCGGTGCGGCGTGGTCGACAATGAAGGTGAGGAAATCTTTGCAGACAAGGTCGGCGTCATGCTGGCTCGCGACCTGTCAGCCCTGCACGAGAACGCCCGGTTTGTTGTGGATGTAAAATCCACGGGGCTTTTCAATACGGATCCGGTTCTTCTCGGGAATGGTGCAAAGACCGACTACTGGAAGACCGGTCATTCCTATATCAAGCGTCGGGTCAATGATCTGAACGCACTGGTCGGATTTGAGAAATCAGGTCATTTCTTCTTCAATGCCCCGATAGGCCGTGGCTATGATGATGGTCTGGTCTCAGCTCTTGCTGTCTGTGACATGCTGGACAGGAACCCGGGTAAATCCATGGCTGATCTTCGCCGCGGATTGCCCAAGACCTGGGGGTCTCCGACCATGTCACCCCATTGCGCCGACGAGATTAAGTATGACGTCGTGGATCGTGTGATTGCCCGTTTCAAGGCCATGAAAGAGCAAGGAGAACAGGTCGCCGGGTCAGAGATTACAGATCTCGTGACGGTCAATGGCGTCCGCGTTGTAACCGAAGACGGCACCTGGGGTCTCATCCGTGCGTCATCCAACAAACCTGAACTGGTTGTTGTTATCGAAAGCCCGGCATCTGAAGAGCGTCTCCACGCCATGTTCAAGGCGATGGACGCTGTTCTGCGGGAGAACCCGGAAGTCGGAGCCTATAACCAGACCCTCTAGCTTTCCGATGCCGGAGGGGCTTGCGGTTAATTTCATATTGACCCGACCTGTCTCTTCACCCACCCTCCGAATCTAGCCGGATGTTTTCCGGCGCGATACGGAGGGTTGTTGTGAAAACCGTTTTCTCATCACTGCAATTGAACCATCGCCCCACCAAGGAAATGGCTGACGGGCAACTGGTCGATGCTGTCGAAATCCCGCGTCGCGCGGAAATCGTTCATGAGCACGTGAAGCTGGCCGGGTTTGGTGAGATTCTTGAGCCGAAAGATTTCGGGCGTGCACCGCTGACCCGTGTGCATACGGAGGATTATGTCTCTTTCCTTGAAACATTCTGGGCAGACTGGCTTGCCGAGGGACGCGACGGTAAGGAGGCCTTTCCCTTTGTCTGGCCGGTGCGAGGACTGCGCGATGACCGGGTGCCGGAACATATTGACGGCAAGCTTGGCAGGTTCTCCTTTGATGCGGGCTCGCCGCTGACTGTTGGCACGTGGGAAGCTGCAGCGGCTTCGGCCAACACAGCACTGACGGCTGCGGAGCTGGTCAAGTCCGGTGACAGGGTGGCATTCGGGCTCTGCCGCCCGCCAGGGCACCATGCGGGTCCGGATTACTACGGCGGCTATTGTTTCCTCAATAACGCGTCAGTCGCAACACAATGGTTGCTGGATCAGGGCGCATCGAAGGTCGCGCTGCTGGATATCGATTATCATCATGGCAATGGCAGTCAGACGATCTTTGAGCATCGCTCTGATGTTCTTTTCCTGTCGGTTCATGCTGACCCGGCCCATGAATACCCGTATTTCCTCGGATATGCAGATGAAACCGGCAAGGGAGAGGGTGAAGGCTATACGGCAAACTATCCGCTGCCTTTCGGAACGCCGATTACGCCCTGGATGGATGCGCTGGAGCATGCCTGCAAACGGATTAAGGCTTATGGCGCAGAGGCACTGGTCATCTCGCTTGGCATGGATACGTTCGAACGTGACCCGATCTCCAAATTCAAACTGAAGACGGATGATTTCCCGGGTGTTGGGGAGCGGCTAGCACAGCTCAATCTGCCAACCACCTTCATCATGGAGGGAGGATATGCAGTGGATGACCTGGGCCGGAATACGACCGCACTTCTGGGCGGCTTTCTGTCTCGGCTATAGTCCTTCAGCCCGGAATATCCTGCCAGAACGAGGCGTTGAACCCGGTTATTGTGGCTGAGACAAGATCCTGTGCCACAAAAGGATCAGCATCGACAAACTGCTGTGCATCATCGATGCTGTTGCATCTCAGGATGACGATGCCGCCATCACCGGACGTCTTGCCTCCAAAGGCGAGAACGATCCCGTCCCGTGCTCCATCTTTTAGTTGAGCAACATGGGACGCCATTGCCGGCTCCAATGCATCTGTTGGAACCTTGTAGGTCAGTTCAACGACAAAATGTTTTGGATTGGCTGCCATGGTTGACCTTTCACGCGGATATGGCTGCGGCGTGGACTGCCGGAGAGATCAGGCCGCGGTTGGTGAGGGCCTGATGCAACTGTGCAGGCGAACGGAACAGGATTGCATCCATTCCCAGAGCCGCACCTGTACCAATATTAGCCGGATTGTCATCGATGAAGATGCAGTCCTCAGGTTTGAGAGCGTTGCGGTCCAGGAGGCAACGATAGAAACGGGGATCCGGCTTGATGATCTTTTCAATGCCGGAGACCGCAATGTCCTGGAACAGAGAAAAGAAGTCGTATTTCTGCCGGGTTTCCTCGAAGGTATCAGCTGCGAAGTTGGTCAGGCCATAGATTGGGTGCCCGGCAACGTGCAAAGCTTCCAGAATATCGATACTGCCCTGTATCGGGCCCGGAACCATCTCGTGCCATCTGCTGCGGAAAGCGCGGATCATCCGTTCCTGGTCAGGATAGGCACGAATACGCTCTGCAATGGCTTCGTCCCAGTCGCGGCCCGCATCCATACCTTCATTCCACTCGATCGAGCAGACGTCTGACAGGAATGTTTCCATCGCCTTATTGTCGCCCTCAAACAAAGGCTCGAATAGAAACCTGGGGTCCCAGTACAAAAGAACATTGCCGATATCAAAAACAATCGCTTTCATGGAACCTACCCGAATCAGACCGGCACCAGATACGCACAGCATTGTGTCATCTGCAACACGCGGGGCATATTTGGTCGGACGGACTGAGCATGGCGCGAGAGAAAAGGCGCGAGAAGAACGATGACAGGTTGGTTGGGGGACGTGCCAGAAACAGGATATGGAGCGCGCAGAATGGACAAACCCTCGGCAATGAGTGGTCTGTACCGTTCAGTGCTGGCGATCCTGTGTCTGCTCTGCTTCTCTGGAGGGCTGTTCGCCATCCAGATATCTGCCCTGGCGCAGAATAGTGATGTTCTCGAGGAAATCATCATTGAGCCGCTGGATGGGCTCGAGGATTTTGATCTCAACGATGGTGAGATCGGTTCGGACCTCCCTGATATCTCGATAGAAGAAGTGCCGGTTGAGCAAATCCCCGTAGAGCGCCTGCCTGTTGAACAGTTGACGATCAATCCGCCTCAGGAGAATGCTCCTGAAGGAAGTGAGGAGGTCAACGCGGAAGATGGAACCGGTCCGCAGCCGCAGCAACCAGCTACAGCCGGGACGGATACTGAGACTGTGGATTCAGTGGCGTCTGAACTGATCGCAGAACAGGGGCGCCCCCTGAGGTATGGGCTTGTCAGTCGTGATCTGAAAGTGGCTGTTGAGCGTGACTATGCTCCGGTCACCGACTATCTGTCTGCACAGACTGACCGGGATGTGGATCTGGTTATTCTGCCAACCTGGAAGGCCCTTCTTGATGCGATGGAAAGCGGGCGTATCGATGCGGCCCGCATGCCCAGTTTTGCCTATCTCACAGCCAGAATACGATGTGATTGTGTTGAGCCGGTGGTTATCCCGGTTTCAGAGACCGGCGCGACCGGTTTCCGGAGCCTTTTGCTGGTCCGGTCCGGCAGTGATGTGGAGACGCTCGCAGACCTGTCCAGTCGGTCCGTGGCGCTAACAGATCGGTCATCCATCAGTGGACACTTCATGCCAATGCGTCAATTGGCACGCTCGGGAGTGTTGGTGAAGAAGGCGGTTGGGGGCTCTTTTGCTGATATTCTCGGCGCGCTGGTCAGCGGGGAGGTTGATGCCGTGTCCGGCTGGGCCCTTGATCAGAACGGCCGTTCAAATCTGGCTGGAGAAGGGTCTCTTGGCTGGTTCCTGAGGGACCAGGGACTGACTGTCGATCAGTTCAGGCTCGTCTGGCAAAGCGCACTCGTTCCATTTCCGCCGCTCGTCGTGCGCAGTGCAATGAACGGCAATGATCGCATAAACCTGCGACAGGCTTTCATTGATATGAATGAAATTGCGCCAGAAATTTATGACATTGTCGAGACGCACCGCACGGGTGGTTTCCGCCTGGCGAGGAGTGAGCAGTTTGATCCGCTGAAGCCTCTGCTACAACCGGATATCAGAGGCACATCAGCTGGTTCCGTAGAGAAGTCTTCATTGGAGGATAATGATCTGCGCACCGGTGAATCCGGTCTTTAAAACACCAGACCTTTAGCCCGCAGACAAACTCGTGGTGGATTAACCGGTCTTCTTCAAGGCTACCGAAGCGCCTTCACGGTCGTCCAGCGGTACGCGAATGGAAAGCTCGGGTTTGGGATCTGATGGTGAGGCCGTGAGAGAGACGATTTCACCGCTGGCCTCGGCCAGAAGACTGCGCAGTGCGGCGTAGGGCAGGGCCCATTGCAAGGCTGCATGACCACGGGCTCCGGCAGACTTGCGTACTGCAAATGTGAACGTTGCAGATCCTGCGCCGTCTTTCTCCCCGGAGATGTGGATATCCGGCTCCGAGACACGAGCACGTGCCACAAGCAGCAGCATGCACTGCCTGATGATGTTGCGGATCACCGGTTGCCTGTTGATGATCAAAGGCAGGGTTGTGTGCGTGAGTGCGCCAAGAGCAAGGCCGTCCTTAAGGACTTCATCATGCCATTCATTGGCAAAACGCTCGATGCGCAACTCTTCCCTGGATTCTGTCTCCGTCGGTCCGCCGATCAACAGACTGCACGTCTCGAGCAATTGCTTCAGCTCTTCACGGCTTTGCTGCAGCTGGGTTATTGTCCCGGTCTTCTCCTGATTGCTGGTCCGCAGATCGCGCAGGCTCTTCGAGAACATCGACAGATCAACGATCACCGCGTTGATGCGCAATATGTCACCCTTGTCATTGCGCACAGCCTGTAGGGACATGAAACCGTCCACGTTTCTCTGGCCTGTGACGATAGTAACCGCACCGGAGAAGGTGTCGGACGCCGCAATATCTGTAAGCTGTTTGTCAACATAAGTGTCGCCGGTCTGGACCCGGATAAACTGGTTCGTATGATCCTTGAATTCTGCAACAGTGGTAAACTTGAACAAGGCAAGAGCTGCAGCATTAGCCGTGCGTACAAAGCCATCGGCATTGGCTTCCAGAACCGCAATGTCTGCATCAGCCAGAACGCGGGAAAGAGAGTTTGCCCGTCCACCGCTTTCTGAAACTGACGTTGCCAGTATCAGCATGTCGACGGCGCGAGCCGTCTCACTCAATTCATCACGGCCTCGCCAGCCAAGGCGCATATCGGCTGCGCGTCCAGGCTGTTCCATAGCTGAGATGGCCGCTCGTCTGATCTCCTGCAGCGGTTTCAGGAGCCAGGAAACCAGGAAGAACACAACGGCAAGGCTTGTGAGGCCGGTGAGGACTGGAATCCAGTAGGGAATCTGCAGGATGTCCGTCCAGCCTTGGCTGTAAATCGCCTCACGATCAAGCCGGATGATCATGTGATAAGGCGCATTGATATTTTCAGGGGAAAGATAAACGTCGAGATAAGTCTCGCCATCTTCGGCCAGCCGGGTCAGGCCATTGCGTTGCCACATGAGGAAAGACAGGCTTGGCCTCTGCCCGAATGTGCCGACAACAGCACCCAGGTCATCATGAAGAACACCACCACTGAGCATGGTTCGTGCCGTCAGACGTTCTCCGATGGCAGCCTGTTGCATGGCTGCAGCTTTGGGGGATGTCGATGGAGCAACCGCCCATGCGGTCTCAAGCTGTTTGATGACGGAGTTGACCGCCTGATTCTCCCAATGCATCCGAAGCCCGGACAGGATCAGGAACTGTGGGGCGGCAACACAGATGAAGACGATCAGCGCAAGTGCATAACGCACGCGCATCCTCAGAAGCCATCTGAGTGTCAGTTTTACCAAGCCTGGTCTGCGACTTCCACGCAACTCTGTCCACTCCCCACCCGGGACAAAACGGTCACCACAGCGTGCTTCTGAAAAGTTGATAGACTTTTCGGATAAAAGCTCGCGCAGAAACAAACTCTTAAAGCACCGCTGCCAATTCAGGTTAAAGGTTTGGTGCTTTAAGCCAGAGAGGGTAACCGGGAACCGATTAATATTTTGTTCACGATGAAAGCTGACTGCGAATTCTGGATAGAAGTGCGCGCAAAGGCAAGACCCAGGACGACTGGCGCTTTAGCAGTTTGAGCAGGTGACTGGGTTTTCCGTGCGTGGCCGCGAAAAGAAAAACCGCTCGATCCTGTACTCGGGGAAAATCGTCTCTGCCAATGATGGCCTGAAGATGTAGCGGGTGCCTGAAGCAATGAATGAGCTGTTTGGCTGCAACAGAAAAGCGGGAACATTGTCTGTATCAATCCGCAGGGTTCCGTTTCTGGAGTGAATCCAGTCCCGTCTCACCCTGCCATTGCCATCGACCACAAAGCTGGCGATTGTCAGAGTCGTCTCTGCAGACGAAAAAGGCTGCATTAGAGATGCAGACAGATTGAAAACCCTGTCCAGCCCGGCGCGATTGACGGTCTGCTCACGGCCAACCAGGTCGCCAACGGCGCTGGCCAGATGGTATACGCGACGCTGGGCACTGAGGGCTGTGCCGATTTCTACAGAACCCAGATACATGCTCAGCATAAGCGGCAGAATGATTGCAAACTCAACCGCTGCCACGCCGGCTATACTGTTGTCCCGGAACCGTCTTTTGATACGACGGGCCGCCTGATGTTCGCGAATGAGCTGTTTGCGAAAGAAGCGCTGGAGCATGTTATTCTTTTTCATAAGGAGCTCCGTCAGCCGCAGGCACTGGTTGTCCGGTTCCCGGTGGCACCCTGAAATGGCTCGTTCACAAATACGGTTGCTGAAGACAGCTCGGTAGAGGTGGCTGATGCAAACCCTGTAAAGAAGTTCCAGGTGTAGAAGGCCCGGACAACAACGATGTCATTGGGATTGCCGGTGCTGAATGTCAGATTGTTGTTGTTCAGCGTTCCGTCTGGATTCCTGATATTCTGATCGGTAATGTCGTTGAAATTCGCATAGGTTCGGACGTCAAGCTGAAGCCGTGCGGTACATTTTGGCAGGAGCACACCTGCGCAACCGCAAATCATTTCACGAAATTTGGTTTCCGTGATGTTGCCACTGGCAACCTGACCCGTTCTGATCAGGCGTCCATTCAGTTCAGTCCCTGACTCAAGAACCTGCCCGGCCCAGAAGGCCATGGCTGTCTCAAAAATCAGAAATACAAAGAGAAAAAAGGGGATAGCCACAAAGGCGAACTCAATTGCAGCTGTGCCGCTTTCATCAGATCGGAAGCGGCGGAGCCGCTGATGCAAATTTCTGATCTTTTCAAGTCTGGACATTATAGCTGCCGTTACTGGTTCGGAACCTCTTTGGACTTTTAGTCGAAATGTGTGTCTATTCCGTTCAGGAGGTCGCTAAGGTTTTAATCGAATAGCTCGTTTTACTCTTCGGTAGTCCCGCTGGAGGCAAGACCGAGACGTCCTTGAACATCAGACTGTATTTTGGCGAAGTTGGCGTCGCCGACACGCAGATCCGGCTGACATTTGGCATCGCAGGCCAGCGTCTCGCGCGCGTTGCCTCTATAAACTGTAACAGTCTGGGTATCACTTGACGGAACGTGGATGATCTCATTGGCAATCGGTTCGCCATCAGCATCCAGAATGATGACATTGGTTGTGCCGAAATTCTTGCCGGTGATGATCAGCATCTGGCCGTTCTGAACCGTCGCATCCGCAATGACCGGGTTGCCGATGATCACAGTGGCCGCAGGCCTCGTGATACGCATGACCTTTGCCTGGTCGAGAGCAACGATGATCGGTGAGCCACCCTTCTCGTCAGATTCCGTCTCAGCCCAACTGGCTGAAAAAGACATGAAAACAAGTGCAATGGCACAGAGGCCTGAGCGAATTAATTTATATATCTCTGCACGAGCAGCACACATGGCTCGACACTCCTTGGCGCAATTACTCCTTACAGATTGCTCATTATTGGTTGACGTTTCGTTTAAATCGGCATGTCGCCAGCGTGTTTTGTACGCTGGCGACATGCCGACATGCGTCGTTTTGGATGCCTGATAGGTTGTTTTATGTTGTAAAGGTCGCAATATGACGGAAATCTAGATGTTGTTATGTGTCAAAATTTGGAATATTATAGTAATATAGTTAGATATATAAAATTTGAATTAAATAAATTGTGCATTTTATTTATTATTTACTTATAAATCTCAACTTAATTGCATGTTAACCACGATAGTTTTGCTTTGTGTTATTGTTTTTAAATATAGAAATGACGCTTCTGCTTAAGATTTTTGTAACGAATAGGCTGTAGATTGCTCCTCAGTTCCGATCGACAGGAAGAAATCGACGGGATGGTGCTCAAAACAGTGGAGTAGGAGTTAGTCATGACCAAGTTTCTTGCACGTTTCGCAAACGATGAATCCGGCGCTACCGCCGTTGAATACGGCCTTATTGCCGCTCTGATTTCCATCGCAATTATCGCTGGCACAGAAATCGTTGGTACGCAGATTAATGCGACCTTTGATAATATCGGTGCCAAAGTTCAGGCTTCTGGTGCTGCAACAGCGAACTGATTGAACTTGCAATCAGTCATTGTTGTATAGAAGTTGATTGAGAAATTGGGCAGCCCGTCAGGGTTGCCCTTTTTTGTTGGCCTGTCGCCGAAGAGGTATGGTTGAGCATTGATCAGGCTCGTTATTCAGACCTTAACCCATGAGGGTCTATGATTCTTAGGCTGTATGCAGTCTGCGTTGGAGATCCCCGATGACATCATTTCTTGCCACCATATTGCTCTGCGTGTTCCCGCTTTTGATGATCTATGCGGCTCTATCTGATCTGTTCACAATGACAATCCCCAACCGGATCTCATTGGTTCTTATCGGGGCTTTCCTTGCAATTCTGCCATTTTCCGGGCTCGACCTGCATACAATAGGGCTTCACTTTGCTGTAGCTTTTGGCGTGCTTGTTGTCGGTATGTGCTGCTTCGCAATGGGTTGGGCAGGCGGTGGCGACGTCAAACTTGCTGCTGCAACAACCCTTTGGCTTGGGCTGGGCAGTCTGGCGGAGTACTTCCTCTATACGGCTCTGTTGGGAGGAGGGGTCACACTGATGCTGGTCCTGTTCCGGAGCCAGCCTCTGTTGCCATTCCTCTATCGGTATGACTGGATGCAGCGTCTGCACAGCAAGACAACTGGTATTCCATACGGTGTTGCCCTGGGAATAGCAGCTCTGATTGTTTATCCCGAGACTGGCTGGGTTCGATCAGCCCTCGCTTTGACATCCTGATTCAGACGCCTCTGATTTTCCCGACACACTTGGTGAACGATGGTCCATTGCGGATGATCAGCAGAACAGATCCAATTGATTAGAATACGTTAACCATAATTTGACGATTCATGGACGACACTAGGCTCTGAACAGTGAACCAGATTGGGTCTCGTGTAGTCGAGTGTCGGACCATGAAAATAATTCGTATTGCTATTCTTTTTGTTGCATTGGGAGCAGGGCTTTTCGCTGCGATGCTCGCAATGGATCTTACTGCTCAAAACGAACGTGTCGCTGAAAAGCCGGTCAATGAGAATGTCAGTATGGTACTGACAGCCTCCAAGGACATCCGTATCGGTGCGAGGGTCGCCGAAGGGGATCTGACCTGGGTTTCATGGCCGAAAGAGTCTGTGCAGCCAACCTTTGTGACACAGGTGGCAACGCCCGATGCCCATGAGAGTTTTGTTGGCCATATTGCCAGAACAAACTTCCTTCAGGGTGAACCGATCCGGTCCGGTCGTCTTATTGCATCAGCTCAGGGCTTTCTTTCTGCGATCCTGCCGGCGGGAATGCGCGCCATCGCTGTGCAGATCTCAGCCAATACCAGCGCAGGCGGGTTCATCCTGCCGAACGATCGCGTGGACGTTATCCTGACCTCCCAGCAGGAACAGGTCGACGGTACAACCGGTTTTTCCAGCAACACTATTCTGGAGAATGTCCGTGTATTGGCCATTGACCAGCAGATTGAAGAGAAGGGCGGCGAGAAAGTTGTTGTCGGGCAGACTGCCACACTCGAACTGGACCGTCCGCAGTCAGAAATTATCGCCGGTGCTGAACGCCAGGGCGATATTATTCTGGTGCTGAGAAGCCTTGCCGACAACGGGACAGAAACACCCAGCATCACCACGGACAGTCGCGAGAGCCCGACGATTAACGTGGTGAAGTTTGGTGTCCAGAGACAGGTTGCGCCGAAATGATGACGCTTGCCGTAATGTCCTTTAAGGAGAAGCCGATGATCCGCAGCTTGATTGGAAGACTTCCGGCTCTGGTAACCGGTGCGATGTTGGCTCTGATGCCGCTGGCGGATCATGCGTTGGCGCAGTCATCAGGTGACAGAGAAATCGTTGACGGAAACTCCGCTAATCGAAATCTCACACTCGGCTTGCGTAAGTCACTTGTTGTCGAGGTTCCCCGCGCCGTCGGTGAGGTTCTTGTCGCTGATCCGAGTATTGCTGATGCTGTGGTCAGGACTCCTTATAGAATTTATCTGTTCGGCAAGCAGTTGGGTGAGACCAATATCTTCATCTTTGACAAGAACGGTGCCCAGATTGCCGGTTTTGACGTATCAATCTCTGTTGATACCGCAAAACTGCAGCGTCAGTTAAACCGGATGATTCCGAAAGCCAAGATCAAGATTGAACCTTTGGGTCGCTCCATTGTGCTCACCGGATCAGTCTCATCAGCAGCCGACGCCAAGAAGGCTGAAGAAGTTGCACGAAAATACATCGATCTTGGTGATGGAAGTGGCGCGGCCGCGCCGGAAGAATCAGTTCTCAACTACCTGTCTATCACGGGCAAGGATCAGGTGCTTCTGAAGGTTACGGTTGTTGAAGTTCAGCGTAACTTGTTGAAACAACTTGGCGTTGATCTGACGGCACAGTTCTCTGCAAGTAATGTTTTTGGCCTTGGTGCCATATCCAACCCGCTGTCTTTGGGGCAGGGATTTGCTGCTCCAGGATTGAATTTCAACGGCAACACCAATGTGACTGGTCTGGCTGGCGGGTTCAATGATGGATCGACATTTTTCGCAGCTCGCTTGCGAGCGCTGGAGCGGGATGGACTGGTCAGAACTCTGGCCGAACCAACACTCACGGCTGTTTCTGGTGAACAGGCCGAATTTCTGGCGGGTGGTGAATTCCCGATCCCGGTTCAGCAGGATGAGAACGGCATTACTGCGGAGTTCAAGCCTTTCGGTGTGTCTCTGGCCTTTACGCCGATTGTCCGGTCTGAAAACCGGATTACCCTGCGTGTGAAGACTGAAGTCAGTGAACTGTCCAGTAACAACTCGGTGGTTCTGAGCGAGATTGCCCTGCCATCTCTGGAAGTCAGGCGAACAGGAACAACTGTTGAACTGCCGTCCGGTGGTTCCATTGTGCTGGCTGGCTTGCTGAGAGACCAGATTCGCCAGGATGTGAATGGCTTCCCTGGTCTGAAACGTGTTCCAATCCTTGGATCTCTGTTCCGTAGCCGTGACTTCCTGCGAAACCAGACAGAACTGGCGATCTTCGTAACGCCTTACATCGTGTCACCGAAAGCGCCGTCAAAACTGAAAAAACCAACCGACAATCTCTTTATCGCATCCGATGCGGAAACGATCTTTCTGGGTCGTCTGAACCGCCTCTATGATGTCTCCGGTGGTGCTGCCGGAGGTGATTATGAAGGCGATGTCGGTTTCATCTTCAAGTAAGGGGAGGGGTGAATATGTCTCGAGAAACCATCATAGCATCTGCTTCCCGGTCTTCTGTGGGCAATGGCTTTACAATCTCAAAGGTTGGTCCAATGACGCGCACATGTCTTGTGATTGGTGTGGCTCTTCTGGCCGCGTCCTGTAAGTCGATTGTGTCTGAAGTAGATGTCGCCGGGCATGATTACCGGAAGAACCACCCTATCATTGTCGAAGAAGCACCTGCGGTCCTTGATGTGCCGGTTGCACGTCAGACGGCACGTATTGATCCTGGCCTCAAGCAGGCCATCCGGCTCTATGCGGAAGGCTACAAGCGGCGTCATGCTCAGGTCATGCATATTCTGGTGCCATCCGGTTCAGGCCATGATGCAGCAGCAGTGCGAACCGCCCGGCAGATCACCAAGATTCTCAACCAGTCCGGTGTCCCGACCAGCCGCATTCACAGACGACCTTATCGTTCAGAAGGGGGGCGGGATGCTGCTCCTATCCGCTTAGCCTATCACCGTTTGACAGCACGGGTTGAGCAGTGCGGAAACTGGCCGGATAATCTCGCAGTCAGTCCGGAAAATGAGAACTGGCACAATTATGGGTGCGCGAGCCAGTCCAATCTGGCTACCCTTGTCGATAACCCGTCTGACCTGCTTTATCCGCGCGGTTCCGCGTCCGGTGACACAGCACGCCGTATCCGGGATCTCGATGTCTATCGGGATGGCTCAAGCCCCGCGACAGACTGGAAGGATGAGGATGACGGCTTTGCTTCGGAGGTTCAGAACTGATGGCTGACCCTGCAGTTTACAGTGAACAGGATTCCGAAGAAGGTATCCTGACTTCAACCGATATCCGACCTGTTCCCCGTATTGCGATCCAGGCGTTCTATGAGAATGCGTCGGTTGCTGAAGAGCTTGAAGATGTCTTTGCAGACCGGCGTCTGTCGCGTGCAAAAACAAGCCTGCATACCGGAGGGCTTGCTGCCGCCATTGAGCTGTTTCTCGGGTCTCCAACCCCGAATCTGGTGATTATCGAGACCACATCAACTCATGACAAGCTTCTAATTGATCTTGAGCAGCTCGCCGAGGTTTGTGACCCGGGAACTAAAGTCGTTCTTATCGGGCAGACCAATGATGTGCAGTTGTATCGCGAGCTTATCCGTCGCGGTATCAGCGAATATATTGTTGCGCCGCTTAATCTGGTCGAGGTCGTCCAGCTTATCTCCGAGCTCTATACCGGCCGGGATACGGATCCGGTTGGAAAAGTCATCTCTTTCATTGGTGCGAAGGGTGGTGTTGGTGCATCAACGATTGCTCACAATGTAGCCTGGTCGATTGCCCGGAATTTCAACAACAATGTTGTGATTGCCGATCTGGATCTTCCATTTGGCACCGCTGGCCTCGATTTTAATCTCGACCCGGTTCAGGGGATGGGTGATGTCATTGCACATCCTGATCGTGTTGATGATGTGCTGATTGACCGCCTTCTGTCCAAATGCGCTGACAATCTCAGTCTTCTTGCAGCACCGGCAACGCTTGATCGCACCTATGATTTCGAAGAAATGGTGTTTGACCCGCTGCTGGAGGTCATTCAGGGGAATGTGCCGCTGACCGTGCTTGACGTTCCCCACAGCTGGAACGCATGGACCAACCGGGTTCTGCTGGCATCAGATGAGATCGCAATTGTTGCAGCACCGGACCTTGGCAATCTGCGCAATGCCAAGAACCTGATTGATCAGCTCAGGCAGATGAGACCCAACGATCAGAAACCGCATCTGATTATCAACCAGCAGGGCGTGCCCAAACGTCCTGAGATTGGTGCCGATGATTTTGCGGATGCTGTGGGCATTGAACCTGTCGCGGTCATCGGGTTTGACCCGCATTTGTTTGGTCAGGCGTCCAACAATGGTCAGATGCTGGCGGAAGTCGACCCGAAAGCAGGGGCTGCCGCTCAGCTGGAAACACTGGCATCGATTGTCTCCGGGCGGTCTGAAGTGAAAAAGCAGGCCAAGCGCGGATTGGGGCCGATTTTGTCAAAACTGATGGGCAAGAAATCATAAGGACGGTACAGGGGTCTCATGTTCGGTAAGAGAGGAAATCACAACAGGCCGGCTGGTGCTGATGTGGCAGTGCCGCCAAAGCCGCAGTCACAGGCCCGTCCGGTCGCGCAGCGACCTGCTGCGGCTGCAAAGCCTCAGACAGAAGCCAAGCCGAAACAGGACATGACGATCCCTATGGATCCGGGTGCGCTGTCAGAAGGCAAGGAAAAGTCCGAACAGTACTATGACATCAAGACATCGATCTTCTCGGCCCTGATCGATTCCATCGATTTGTCGCAGCTTGCATCTCTTGATGGAGATACTGCCCGAGAAGAAATCCGCGATATCGTCAATGATATCATCGGGTTGAAGAATATCGTCATGTCGATTGCCGAGCAGGAGGAACTGCTCGAAGATATCTGTAATGACATTCTGGGCTATGGTCCGCTCGAGCCCCTTCTGGCTCGCGATGATATCGCTGATATCATGGTCAACGGAGCTGATGACACCTATATCGAGGTGGACGGCAAGGTCTACATGACCAATATCCGCTTCCGCGACAACACGCAGCTGATGAATATCTGTCAGCGGATCGTGAGTCAGGTCGGTCGTCGTGTGGATGAAGCCAGCCCGATCTGTGACGCCCGTCTGCCGGATGGTTCTCGTGTCAACGTTATTGCACCACCCCTGTCTATCGATGGTCCTGCACTGACCATTCGTAAGTTCAAGAAGGACAAGCTCACTCTTGAACAGCTGACACGCTTTGGTTCGATTTCCCCGGAAGGTGCCGAGATCCTTGAGATTGTCGGTCGTGTCCGCTGCAATGTGGTGGTGTCCGGTGGTACAGGTTCCGGTAAGACGACGCTACTGAACTGTCTGACGCGTTACATCGATGCGGACGAACGCATCATCACCTGTGAAGATGCCGCAGAACTTCAACTCCAGCAGCCGCATGTGGTGCGCCTTGAGACGCGCCCGCCCAACCTTGAAGGCGAAGGTCAGGTCACCATGCGGGATCTGGTCAAGAACTGTCTGCGTATGCGCCCTGAACGCATTATCGTTGGCGAGGTGCGTGGCCCTGAGGCATTTGACCTGTTGCAGGCTATGAACACGGGTCACGATGGCTCCATGGGAACCCTGCACGCCAACTCTCCCCGTGAAGCTCTGTCCCGTATGGAATCGATGATTACCATGGGAGGTTTCTCACTTCCTTCCCGTACCATCCGCGAGATGATTGCCGGTTCAGTGGATGTGATTGTGCAGGCCGCACGCCTCAGAGACGGATCGCGTCGGATCACACATATTACGGAAGTTCTGGGTATGGAAGGCGATGTGATCACCACCCAGGACCTGTTTGTCTACGATATTGTTGGTGATGATGCCGGCAAGATTCTCGGTCGCCACAGGTCAACCGGTATTGCCCATCCGGCTTTCTGGCCGCGCGCCCAGTACTATGGTGAGCATACCCGCCTGGCGGCCGCTCTCGACAGCTCTTTTGCTGAAGCAAGCGATGAGTCTCGTGTTGCGTAATAAAGGACAGATGGGTTTCGGCCCAGGGAGTGTGTAATGGATTCTCCTGTGTTGTTTGCGATCGCTCTTGCATTGCTGGTGATGTTCTCGATTGGAGGCGTTGCCTATGCGATTCTCTATCCAATGCTGGCTCGGGAAGCGCGTAAGGAAAAGCGCATGGGCCGGATCAGTTCGAGGGCGGACCTGTCCGTTGGGCAGCGTGAAGCTGCGCGCGATCGTTCCCGTCGTCGCAAATCCATTGAAGATACGCTGAAGGAAGCAGAAGAAAAGCAGAAAGCCAAGAACCAGGCTGGCAAGATTTCGCTGAAAGCCAAGATCAAGCAGGCGGGGCTTTCCTTGGAGATTACACATTTCTGGCTGGCAAGTGGCGCAAGCGGGCTGCTTGCTGCCCTTGTGGCCCTGGTCTTTGCGGGAAGTCCTCTTATTGCTCTTTGTGGTGGCCTGATTGGGGGGTGTCTCCCACTTTGGGTTATTACCTATATCCGCAAGAAGCGTCTCGCAAAGTTTGTTCTTGAATTTCCCAATGCAATTGATGTGATCGTTCGTGGTGTGAAGGCTGGCCTGCCATTGGGCGAGTGTATTATCCTGATTTCAAAGGAAGCGCCGGAGCCCGTTCGCACCGAATTCAAGGCCGTTGTGGAAGCTCAGTCCATTGGGGCGTCTGTATCCGAAGCGATTCAGCAATTGCCGAAACGTATTCCGGTGCCGGAGGCCAACTTCTTTGCCATTGCAATCACCATCCAGCAGCAGGCTGGTGGTAACCTTGCCGAGGCCCTGTCGAACCTGTCTACCGTGTTGCGTAGCCGAAAGGCTCTGCGTCAGAAAGCTGACGCCATGAGTATGGAGGCAAAGGCATCAGGGGCAATCATTGGATCCATGCCACCTGCTGTCATGTTTCTGGTGTACATCACCAGTCCCGATTACGTGACTATTCTGTTTGATACAGAAAGCGGCAATCTTGTTCTTGCCTTTGCGCTTGGCTGGATGTGTGTCGGGATCGGCGTCATGAAAAAAATGATCAACTTTAATATCTAGGCGACGAGGACAACATGGATCCACAAATCTTGCAATATGTTGTCGCTGGCCTGACCCTTATTGCGGTATCGGCAACAGTTCTTATGGTCGCTCTTCCCTACATCCAGGGTGACAGGCTGCAATCCCGCATGAAGGCAGCCGCAACGGAACGTGACCGGCTGCGCCGGGAAGCACGGGCACGACTGGAACAGGAAGAGGAGCGCAAGTCACTGCGCGGCCAGGAATCCCGTGCCTACATGCGTGATGTAGTCCGGAAGTTCAATCTGCGCAAGGCACTGGCCGATGACAAGGCTATCGAAAAACTGCGCATGGCCGGTTTCCGTGGTGAAGCCCCGCTGACCGTCTTTCTGTTTGCCCGCGCAACATTGCCTTTCCTGTTCTTTGCCCTTGGCCTTGTCTATTTCTTTATCGTCAGTGATCTGCAGTATTCCACTCTGACCAAGTTTCTCTTCTCGCTCATGGTGGCTTATGGAGGCATCTTTGCCCCTAACCTGTTTGTCAGCAACCGGCTTCAGAAAAGGCAGGAAAGTATTCGTCTTGCATGGCCGGACGCGCTGGATCTGATGCTGATCTGCGTTGAATCGGGTATGTCGATTGACGTGACCCTGAAGCGTGTGTCCGATGAAATCGGCGCACGGTCCCCGGAACTGGCAGAAGAGCTGGTTCTGACCAGCGCTGAACTGTCCTATCTTCAGGATCGACGGGCAGCGTTTGAAAATCTCGGCAAGCGGACCGGTCTCGAAATGGTGAAAGCTGTCATGACCAGCCTGATGCAGGCCGAGAAATACGGGACATCACTGGGTACGTCTCTCAGAACCATGGCCAAGGAAAGCCGTGATGAGCGAATGACGGCCGCCGAGAAAAAGGCCGCCGCCTTGCCGCCGAAGCTGACAGTTCCGATGATTCTGTTCTTCATGCCAGCTCTTTTTGCGGTGATCATGGGCCCAGCCATCATCCAGGTAATGGCAACAAACTTCAGTGCTTCCCATTAGACCAGAATAACAGTGCGAGGCCGCGTCTTGTCTAAGAGCGGTATCAAAAAAGGGCCGATCCTTATATATGCGGATCAGCCCTTTTTGTTTTGTTTAAGGTGCCAGGTCTCTAGCCTGAATTGGTAGCGGCACATTTAATGTACTGTTTTCAAAAGAAGTTTTTATCCAAAAAGTCTGTCAATTTTCCAGAAGCACGCTGTAGCTTTGAAATTTCTATGACCGTTTTTTCAGCTTGTTCCAGGCGTTTGGCTGGGACAGCATCCGGCGCAGATAGCGGATATTGGCGCTGGCCTGCTCCTGAGAGAGCTCGTTGCGGGCAATTTTTTCGGCTTCATCGAACCGGCCCTGAAGGCCAACCACCAGAGCAAGGTTCTGTCGGACACGGCTGTCGGCATTCGGGCGTGATGCAGCCCGGCGCAGAATACGTTCGGCTGTTTCCAAATCGCCGGACAACACATGAGAAAGCGCCAGGTTGGACAGGATTGATGGCTCATCAGGCTCAATGGTCAGCGCCTGTTTGTAGAGCTTGCGGGCTTCCTGGCGGTTGCCAAGCTGGTCGACCAGAGCCGCTTCTGCTGAAAGCAGTTTCCAGTCCGGTCTGTCCCGGCGCTGGGCGCTTCGGATCACGGTCAGTGCCTGCTTGAACTTGCCATCGGATGCCAGTGCCTTGCCATAGGCCGACTGCAGTTCCACATCTTTCGGGTTGGCAGTTATGGCTGACTGCAACACGGAAACCGCCTGACCGCTCTGTCCGACACGACGGAGGAGAAGCGCATAGGTAATCGCCGCTTCCTTGTCCTCGCGATCCTTCTCGTAGCGCTGACCCCACTGGTTCAGTGCCGAGTGGATTTCGGCTTCTGATGCCGGCTGACTGCTCAGGCGGTTATGGGCCGAGGTCGAACTTGTTTTCTTGCCCGCACAGCCTGCGAGCCCGATGGCGGTGGCAAGAAGCAGCACACGAACAAGGGATCGGCTTCTGACAGAAGGTCTGCCTGACAGCAACATATCCTGACCCATAATGAACTCCCAGCAAGCTGATAAGGATGCGTCGCGGCATCCGGGTGATTTACTCAAGCAATAAACCGTTAACCCTAACGCTTGGTTAAATCTGCCTTGCAGAAGGAGGCTTGAGCCGGGCCGGAGGGCTCGCTAAAACTCATAGACGAGTCTGTTGCATGGACGGCTTGAAGCGATGCTGTTTATGTCTGGTCTGTGCCCTGCCTTTCGGTCCTGAGGAGATAATCTGTGCCAAGCCGTTTTTTTGCTGAACAATCCACCGATGCGGTTCCTGTCTGGTTTGTTGAACCGTCATCCCTGGAGGATATTCTTGGCTCACTTGACGCGGCAGCCCGTGCTTGGGCCGATGCAAACGGGTTTAGTGCAGCGGCCGGGGCAAGTCTTCTTGTCCCGGGGTCCGATGGAACGCTTGCACATGTGTTGTTCGGCCTGGGAGAGGCCGGTACAGCTGCGCGGACGGCTCTGTTGCCGGGCAAACTGCCATTGGCATTGCCCGACGGCGACTACCGGTTTGCCAATGAGCCGGATGACCTGTCTCTGGCATGTCTTGCATGGGGGCTTGGGGCTTATGAATTTGATGCCTACAGACCACGCCAGGCCAAGGTACCCAAACTCTGTTGGCCTGATACGGTTGATCGCGCGGAGGTTTTGAGGATCTTGTCCGGTGCTTATCTGTCCCGTGATCTGATCAACCGGCCCTCCAATGATATGGGGCCTGCTGAGCTGGCTGCAGCCGCATCAATGCTTGCAGAGCGCTATGGAGCTGATTGCAAGGTGATCGTGGGGGATGACCTGCTGACGCAGAACTTCCCGATGATTCATGCGGTTGGCCGAGCCAGCAGCAGGGCACCCCGTCTGATTGATATGAGCTGGGGCAAGGAAACAGATCCGAAAGTGACGCTGGTTGGCAAAGGTGTCTGCTTTGATACCGGTGGTCTTGATATCAAGCCGTCGAGCGCCATGCTTTTGATGAAGAAGGATATGGGCGGGTCCGCTGCCGTGCTGGGTCTGGCGTCAATGCTGATGGATGCAGGGCTGCCTATCCGCCTGAGGGTTCTTGTCCCGGCAGTTGAGAATTCGATTTCCGGCGATGCCTTCCGGCCCGGTGATGTGTTGCCAAGCCGCAATGGGTTGACTGTTGAGATTGGCAACACGGATGCCGAGGGGCGTCTGGTTCTTGCTGATGCGCTGACTTTGGCCGGAGAGGACAATCCGGACCTGCTCATTGACATGGCGACCCTGACAGGGGCTGCACGTGTAGCCCTTGGCCCGGATCTGCCACCTTACTACACGCGTCATGATGAGCTGGCGGCAGCCTTTGAAACCAGTGCGGATACACAGACGGACCCGGTCTGGCGCATGCCGCTTTGGCCTGCTTACGATGCCATGCTGAAATCAAAGATCGCTGACGTCAATCACATCTCTTCCGGCGGGTTTGCAGGCTCAATCACCGCGGCTTTGTTCCTGGGGCGTTTTGTTGAGAAATCCGTTCCCTGGATGCATTTCGATATTTACGGCTGGGTGCCATCCGCTCAGCCGGGACGCCCGGAAGGTGGGGATGCGCAGGCAATCCGCGCTCTTTATGATCTGATCAAAACCCGTTTTGAGGGTTGACTGGACATAAATTTTCCTTGCGGATTGAAACGGTTCCGAAACATTATCATGGTTTCATGAGCTTGTACGAGTTTCACCACAGGCGGGGAAAATATGCCGGTTGAGTTGCGTCCAAGTCAGGCGCTTAAGTTATGGCATGATGTGACCATGGATCTTGTCCTTGATGGAGGGCAGGATCTGTCGGCGCGACAGATTTCCATTCTGCTGACGATTTATCTGGAACCGCCGCCCCATACTGTGCGGGGCCTTGCTGCCAAACTTGATGTGACCAAGCCGGCTATTACGCGGGCACTGGATACAATGGGCAAGATAGGGCTTGTGACCCGGAAACGGGATGAGGCGGACCGGCGCAATGTGATTATCCAGCGTACCGTTGAAGGTGCGCTTTATGTGGAACGTCTTGGAGACCTGATCGTGGAACGGGCGCGGAGTGTACCGAGATGACCGGCTTCTCATTTGATCGCAGAATCCATGCAGCGCGCCCTGATCTGGCAGATGTCCGGTTGAAAGATCATGTAACGGCTGAGCGGTATGTGGAAGGTAGTCCGGCCTGGGTTAAGGCGGCAGGCGTTCCCTTGCGGCCGGGGCCGGATCCTGCCCGGCCGATTGATACCGAACTCCTGATGGGAGAGAGCGTCCTGGTCTTTGATGAGCGGGATGGCTGGTCCTGGTGTCAGAATGACGAGGATGGCTATGTGGGCTATTGCCCGTCAGACAGTCTGGAAAGCGGCCTCGACAGGCCGGCTGCAACCCATCGGATCTCCGCGCCATCCAGCTTTATCTATCCTGAAGCTGATCTGAAATATCCGCCGCGTGCCCGGCTCAGCATGGGAACAGGCCTTGCGGTTGTCGGGGAAGCGGAAACCAGGGGCACGCCATATCTGCAGCTGGCTGATGATCTGGGCTGGATCGTGGCCACTCATGCATCTGCTGCAGACAAACAGCGGTCCGATTATGTCGATTTTGCCGAGGCCTTTCTGAATGTGCCCTATCTCTGGGGTGGTCGGACAGGGCAGGGGCTTGATTGCTCAGCACTTGTTCAGATCCCCATGATGATGGCAGGGCAGACTGTCCCGCGCGACAGTGACATGCAGGCCAGAGCCATCGGCGCGTCTCTCGGACATGATATTTCTGCCCTGTCGTTCAGGCGAGGGGACCTCATTTTCTGGCGAGGTCATGTGGGCATTATGTCGGATGCCGAGACACTGCTGCATGCAAGCGGCTATCAGATGATGGTCGTAAAGGAACCGTTGCAGAATGCTGTCGCACGGATCGGGGCAAATGAATTCGGGGCTGTGACTGATATCAGACGTCCCTGAAGTACGTCAGAAGCGAGCCTGAAACGTGGCAAAGACAGGTTTGCGATAATCCTGCCTCACCCCGAACAGGCGTGACACAAAAACTCACAATCGCGAAAACAGCCTTGCATCATGGGTCTTGTTACCCCCAATCTCTATTGGAGTATGATGAGGTATGGTCTGATTGGGAGGTGTTCATGAGGCAGGTTCTGTCCGGGTTTCTGGGTTTTGTGTTGATCTTGGCAAGTGTCGGTCTGGTTCATTCAGCAGATCTTCATGCGGGATACTATTATCCGACACCACAAACGCAGGAAGTGTTTGTCGCCCGCGTTCCGAAATCTGAAAACGTCTCAAAGGAATCGCGAACGGCCTTCACTGTCGGCCTTGAGAAGCAACTCCAGATGCGGGGATATGCCCCGTCATATCACCTCTTTCCGAAGGGGCAGTATGACGAAAAGCTGATTATCGTTGTGGTCGACAGTAGCAAATACAATACGCTCTACCGCATGCGGGCCTTGATTGCCTCGCTGACATCTCTTGTGCGCTCCACACCGATCTTCAATGAGGTGGAAGACCCGACTGATCTGACTTTTCTGGATTTCAGCAAACTGATGGGCTTCAAGTGGGTGACGATCACCGATGGTGCCAACTTCGCCCATCGTTATATTATTGAGTGAGCCTAGAGCATATTCCCGAAAAGTGTGTGCGGTTTTCGGATAAGAATATGCTTGGAAACAAAGAGATAGAGCATTTGGGGTGACTCTGTTCTCACACAAAATGCTCTATCTCAAACTGACTTGATGGGTTTCTTCCCGGAGAGGCTTGCCGTTCCGAATGAGGGAGACGCGGCCTGAATAGGTGCCGTGGCTCCAGCCGGCTTTGGGTTGCCGTTTGCCGGTGAAAAGAAACTGCTGGGCGCGATTGCGGTCAAGGGTCAGAGAACGGGATGCCGAGAAGCCACCCGGTCCCGTAATCGATAGCCGGATTTCGTCGCCTTTGACCACATTGATGGCCCAGATATAAATCACCAATGCCTCACTTGAGTTCTGAAAGTCCGGTTTCTGTAAGCCTTTGGCGGTCAGAATGCCAAAATCGGGGGCCTGATCTGTAAAGCCTGAAGCCAGCAACTGGCCTGTGCCGCCGGACAGTTTGTCCAGTGTGTCAGGCTGCCAGAGGGTGTCGGCTGTAGAATGACCACATCCTGCATCAAGGCGCTTGCCGGTAAATGGGTCGACGGGCTGACCATTCTTGCGGACGCTGAGGTGAAGATGCGGGAAGGCCGCATCGCCGGAATATCCCATAAGACCCAGTGTTTCGCCTCGCTCGATGGTCTGGCCTTCACGAACGGAAACGCTGTTCTGCTTCATATGGCAATATTGCGTTTCGAAACCGCCTTCATGACGGATAACAACACCATTGCCGCATTCCTTGCCCCTGATTCGGGCACGGTCTTCAGCGGTGGCCACAATCCTGTCAGGCTCAGAATTCCGAAGTGCGACCACGGTTCCTCCTGCAGAGGACAGAACCGCAACGCCTGTCTCAATCTCACGGAGCGTACGGACGCGGATATCAGTTCCCTTGTGGCCATCATAGGCAGAGCTGCCACAGGTATAATCAGCAATGCCTGACCCCTGATCCACATCAGGGTACTGCTGGACAAAACAGTCGTCACCGATTGTACAGGCGACCGGCAGTGACAGAAACGGTTCTGCGGAAACGGAACTGATGAAAAGCGTCGCAACAAAAAGCGAGGCTGTCCGGGTTGCTTTATGAAGAGGGGAGAGTGTCATGAACCTGTCCTGTCTGTTCGGTCCCGATGCATCCGCCCCCTGTGGATTGCGCCTGTGCTGATCTCGCTTTCTTACGAGCGTATCTCCGGCCGCAGATCACGATTGGCTTCCGGTTCCTTGATCTTCTCACGGAACGGAGAGGCCGGATAAATGCCGACAATCTTCAGTTCTGCTGAGAAGAAGGCCAGTTCTTCCAGTGCCAGAGCCAGTGACCGGTCATCCGGGTGTCCTTCCACATCCGCATAAAACTGAGTTGCGAAGAATTCGCCGCCAAGCTGATAGGATTCAAGCTTGGTCATATTGATGCCATTGGTGGCAAAACCACCGAGACCCTTGTAGAGCGCGGCCGGAACGTTGCGGACCCGGAAGATGAAGCTGGTTACCACCGGGCCACTGTCAGCCTTTGCTTCAAGCTTGTCGCGGGACAGAATAATGAAGCGGGTCGTGTTGTGATCTTCGTCCTCAACATCCTTTTTCAGGATATCAAGGCCGTAAATATCGGCAGCCAGATCAGAGGAAATAGCCGCGACACTCGGATCATTCAGCTCAGCAATCTGCCGGGCGGACCCGGCCGTGTCAGCACCAACGACGGCCTGAATGCCAAGCTGGCGGATGATTTTCCGGCATTGCCCGAGGGCCATCACATGGCTCTGTACGGATTTCAGTCCTTCCAGGGTGGCCCCTTTCGGCGCGACAAGCTGGTGATGAATGGGCAGGAAATATTCACCGATAATGTGGAGGTCGGCTGTGGGCATCAGATGATGGATATCAGCAACACGACCGGCGACGGAGTTTTCAATCGGGATCATGCCCAGATCGGCCTCACCGGAACTGATCGCCTGAAAACAATCCTCGAAAGTAGCGCAGGGAACGGCTTCCGCATCGGGAAATACTTCATTGCAGGCTATATGGGAATTCGCCCCGGGTTCCCCCTGAAACACAACTTTTTTGGCAGTTTCGATCATTCTGGTCTCACAAACTCAACAGCTTTATTCTGTGATGGCGGGTTACGACTGGTCCGTCAAGAGTGTGCGGGCCTTCTCGAGGTCTTCGGGTGTATCCACCCCGAGTGGTACAGAAGAGACCAGTGCCACATCAATGCGCATGCCTGCCTCAAGCGCCCTTAACTGCTCAAGCTTCTCGCGGCTCTCAAGTGGTGACGGTGGCAGACTGACAAAGCGCTCCAGTGCGGCCCGCCTGTAGGTGTAGAGCCCGATATGATGATAAAGCGGTCCGTCACCCCATGGCGCTGTCGCCCGCGTAAAATAAAGGGCACGCAGGCGCTGGTCATCCAGAGGAGAGCCGATCACCTTGACCACATTGGGATTGGTAATCTCCTCGGGATCAGTAATCTCTGCTGCTATGGTGGCCAGATCCACTGCATCGTTGCTGAGTGGTGTGAAACAGGCACGGATAGATGTCGGGTCAATCGTCGGCAGATCCCCTTGAACATTGACGATCACATCGTGATGGCCATCCGGGTCCAGCTTGGTGATCGCCTCATGGATGCGATCGGAACCGGATGGGTGGTTCGGGTCGGTGAGAACCGCCTCGCCCCCGGCGGCCTCAATGGCACTGACAATCTCGTCTGAATCAGCTGCAACAGCAACACGGCCAATACCGGCTTCCTGAGCGCGCTTCAACACCTGTACAATCATCGGCAGGCCTGCAATGTCGGCCAATGGCTTACCAGGAAGGCGCGTTGAAGCAAGGCGTGCGGGAATCAGTACAATCGGATTCATTGATGTTGTCATAGGTGTTTAGCTCCAAACTGTCGGTGCACCACCGGCCTATCACAGCCTGTAAAGTGCGAAAAGTGGTAGCCGAAGACAAAAACTCCACTTTAGACCTTTTATAGAGCTGGACAGTCGGGGTGCATTCCTTGTAATTTCCGCCAAACTTTTCGTGATCCTGTCTGCGACTGCCGATTCAGAGCCGGACGAGCAGACCAAGACTGCAGGAGCCTGGAGCGAATGGATTCGTTCGAACTGAACAAAATCTTTGGAGCCCTTTGCCTGAGCGTGCTGATTGTCCTCGTTGTGTCAAATCTCGCAGGCATTCTCTACCACGTGGACAAGCCGGAAAAGCCGGGCTTTGTCATCGAGGTTGCTGAAGCATCTACGGGCGATGCGCAGACCGAAGAAGTGGTGGAAGAGCCATCCATCGCTGAGCTGCTTGCAAGTGCAGATGCCGGCAAGGGCGAGAAAGTCTTCAAGAAGTGCGGCGCATGTCACACCGTAGACAATGGTGGCGCTAACAAGGTTGGCCCGAATCTCTGGAACATTGTGGATCGCAAGCCGGGTTCTGTTGATGGCTTTAAGTATTCCGCAGCTATGGTCACCTTCGGTGAAAGCGCGTCTTGGGATTATGACAATCTCGACGGGTTCCTGAAAAAGCCGAAAAGCCACGTGAGCGGAACGACCATGAGCTTTGGCGGTATTAAGAAGCCGGACCAGCGCGCTGATCTGATTGCTTACCTGCGTGGTTTTGCAGACAGCCCGGCACCGCTGCCTGCTGCTGAACCAGAGCAGGAAGAAGAAACAGCACCGGCTGCTGCTGAATAGACGTCAGCAACAAGGTCTGAAATTAAGAGCCCGGCCATCGCGCCGGGCTTTTTGCTGTCGTGCTATTAAATTTTCGTCATCTTGGCGCTTGCATCTGGGCTTGGCGATGCCGAACGACTACATTGAAGCAAATCAATGTGTTGAAGCGAACGCTCGGGTGATCAATGTTCAAACTAGCCAAGCCGTTTTTCATCGCTCTCGGTCTGACGGTTCTGTCTGTCACCGCTCTGCCAGTTACAGCCCTGGCTGAAGAACCTGAATGGCGTCATGCAACAGCCCTCACGGGGACGCCGAAATACCCCCGCGATTTCAAGCGCTTCGATTATGCCAATCCGGATGCCCCAAAAGGTGGGTTGGTTCGGCAGGCCACATCCAACTCCTTTGATACATTTAACCCGATTCTTCAGAAAGGGTCGCCGACAGCCGGTCTCAACCTGATTTATGAGACCCTGATGACATCCTCCCTGGATGAGCTGGATATAAGCGCTGCCTATGGGCAAATCGCTCTCGAAACCCGATATCCGAAGGATTATTCCTGGGTCGAGTTCCGTTTGAACCCCAAGGCCAGATGGCATGATGGTCAGCCAATCACTGCAGAAGATGTGATCTGGTCTTTCGAGAAAGCTATCGAACACAATCAGGGGCAACGGGCTTATTATCACAATGTGACAAAAGCCGAAGTGCTGGCCACAGATGTGGTGCGCTTCACCTTTGACGGGCCGGACAATCGCGAGCTGCCGCATATTATGGGTCAGGTTCTGGTCCTCCCCAAACATTGGTGGGAAGGAACCAATGCCAAGGGTGAACAGCGTTCCATCGGCAAAAGTACTCTGGAAATTCCACTTGGCTCGGGCCCCTATCGCATGAAGGAATTTGTCGCCGGGCGGTCGGTGACCTATGAGCGGGTGCCGGACTACTGGGGTAAAGATCTGCCTGTAACCATCGGTCACTACAATTTCGACCAGATCCGTTACGACGTCTATCTGGACCAGACCGTTCTGGTAGAAGCCTTCAAGGGTGATCAGTACGATTTCCGCACAGAGAATTCTGCAAAGAACTGGGCAACGCAGTACAAGTTCAAGGCCGCCGAAGAAGGTAAAGTCATCCAGGAAGCTTTTGATGACAAGGCTTCTGGTGCAATGCAGGCCTTTGTTCTAAATCTGCGTCTTGACAAGTTCAAGGATCCCCGCGTCAGGCGCGCCCTGAACCTGGCATTTGATTTTGAAGCGCTGGCAGAAACCATCTTTTTTGGCCAGTATCAGCGAACAGGTAGCTATTTCGCCGGCACAGAACTGGCTGCGTCCGATGTTCCGACAGGACTCGAACTCGAAATCCTGGAGGGGGTTCGCGGTGAGGTTCCGGAGCAGCTGTTCTCAGAGCCCTACACCAATCCGGTTGGCGGCTCCCCCCGCAATGTCCGCAACAATTTGCACGAAGCCGTGAAGCTTCTGAAGGAGGCAGGCTGGGTGTTGAAGTCTGGCAAGCTGGTCAATGCGAAGACAGGTGAGCCCTTCACCATCGAGTTTGTTGACAATTCTCCAAGCACGGAGCGGATCGCATTGCCCTATCAGTCTGCACTGAAGCGGATTGGTATTGAGATGACCCTCAGGATTGTTGATACCTCCCAGTATATCAACCGGATCCGCAGCCGGGATTTCGAGATGACCACGCTGGGTTGGGGGCAGTCTCTGTCCCCTGGTAACGAGCAGCGGGAATACTGGGGATCTGTTGCAGCGGATTCCAACAGCTCCCGTAACTATGCCGGTATCAAGAACCCCGCTATCGACAAGCTGATTGATCGGGTGATTTTTGCAAAAGACCGGGCTGAGCTTGTTGCCGCCACCAAGGCTCTGGACCGGGTGCTGCTCTGGAACAATTACATGGTCCCTCAGTGGTATGTGGCAAAGACGCGGACCGTGCGCTGGAACAGGTTCTCGCATCCTGAAAACCTGCCGGAATACAATCACGGCTTCCCGCATATCTGGTGGTATGATGAAGAGAAGGCGCGGAAAACCGGATTGGCCCGATGACGGTGTCTGATCTCTCACGCCGGACGC
Source organism: Coralliovum pocilloporae (assembly GCF_030845175.1). Classification (NCBI taxonomy): domain Bacteria; kingdom Pseudomonadati; phylum Pseudomonadota; class Alphaproteobacteria; order Hyphomicrobiales; family Coralliovaceae; genus Coralliovum; species Coralliovum pocilloporae. The sequence continues at coordinate 1,870,522 of NZ_CP132542.1, forward strand.
TTCTGAAAGGCGGGGCCGCTCTTGCGACCCTGTCCGGGCTTCATCTGCCTGCACGGGCAGCGGGAGAGCAGCACGGTCTCTCTGTTTTCGGGGATCTCAAGTATCCGGCGGATTTCAAGTATTTCGATTATGTGAATCCGGAAGCCCCAAAGGGCGGTTCCCTGTCCATGACTGCGCCGAACTGGCAGTACAATCAGAACGCCCAGACCTTCAATACCCTGAACAGTTATATCTTCCGTGGTGACGCGCCACCGCGTATGGAGCTGACTTTTGACACCCTGATGGTCCGGGCCTTCGATGAGCCTGATGCGCTCTATGGCCTCGTGGCAAAGAGCGTGTCTGTATCGGATGACGGCAATATCTATCGTTTTCATCTGCGCCCGGAAGCGCGGTTCAGGGACGGTTCACTGCTGACTGCAGACGATGCCGCGTTCACCATCAATCTGCTGAAAGAGCAGGGGCACCCGCAGATCCGTGATCCGATCCGCGAGCTGGTATCGGCGGAGGCTGAGGCGGAGCACGTCCTGCGTTTGACATTCTCCGGCAGGCAGTCCCGTCAGGTGCCGCTGATTGTCGCTTCCGCCCTGCCGGTCTTCTCAAAGGCCTATTACTCCGAACACGCCTTTGACGATGCCAATCTGATGGTGCCGCTAGGATCCGGCCCCTATCGGGTTGGAGCGTTCAAGCCTGGTGACTTTATCACCTATGAGCGTGATGAGACCTATTGGGCCAGGGATCTGCCGGTCAATCGCGGGCAGAACAATTTCGATACGATTCGCATCGAATTTTATCGCGACAGCACGGTGTCCTTTGAAGCATTCAAGACGGGAAGCCTGACATTCCGCGAGGAGTTTTTCTCAAAGCTCTGGGCCACCTCCTATGACTTCCCGGCCATGAAGGATGGCCGTGTGAAGAGGGTCACCTTTTCTGACAAGACGCCTGCCGGAGCGCAGGGCTGGTTTCTCAATACACGACGGGAGAAGTTCGCGGACGTGCGCACTAGGGAAGCCCTGGGCCTGACCTTCGACTTTGAATGGTCCAACAGAAAGCTGTTTTACGGGCTTTACACGCGGACAGCGTCATTCTTTGAGAACTCCATTCTGAAAGCGGCAGGAAAGCCCGGTGCCGAAGAACGTGCTCTCCTGGAACCCTATCGGGGACAGGTCCCTGACAGTGTCTTTGCAGATGCCTTTGAACCGCCGGTTTCAAGCGGCACCGGCAAGGACCGCAATCTGCTGAGGCGTGCGGCAAAACTGCTGAATGAGGCCGGTTGGCGACGGCAGGGTGGTCGGCTGGTCAATGCCAGAGGTGAACCGTTCACCATGGAGATCCTTGGCAATTCACCTGCTTTCGAACGGATTATCGGTCCATGGGTCCAGAACCTGAAAGCGCTTGGCATTGAGGGGTCTTTCCGTCTGGTTGATCCGTCCCAGTATCAGGCACGGCTGAACAGCTTTGATTTCGATGCGGTCGGGCGCCGTTATTCTTTCCCGCCCACACCAGGCGAGCAGGTCAGGCTCTATTGGGGCTCGGAAGCGGCCAGAACCGAAGGCAGCTTCAATCTGGCAGGGATTGCCGATCCGGTCGTGGATGCCCTGATGGAGAAGATGTTTGCAGCCGACAACCGCAAGGATCTGGTCGTGGCGGCTAGGGCTCTGGACAGGGTTCTGCGCTCCGGACACTATTGGGTGCCGAACTGGTACAAAGCCAGTCACACCACAGCGCTCTGGGATATGTATGGCTGGCCGGACCCTCTACCGGATTTTGCCTTTCCAGTAGAGCGCCTCTTCTGGTACGACAAAGAGAAAGCCGAAGCCTTGAACAAGAAGGGGTCCTGATCCTCCATGGGTGCCTATATTCTCCGCCGCCTTCTGCTGATCATCCCGACCATGTTCGGAATCATGGCGATCAGTTTTGCTGTCATCCAGTTTGCCCCTGGTGGCCCTGTTGAGCAGGCCATTGCCAAACTGACCGGCACGGATGTGTCAGCCACGGCTCGTATTGGCGGAGGTCAGGGAGGTGATTTCACCGGCACCGGTGCAGGAACCGCGAGCGGTGCAGATGCCATCTCGTCGAAATATCGCGGGGCGCAGGGGCTTGATCCGGAATTCATCAGGGAGCTGGAAAAGCAGTTCGGCTTTGACAAACCGCCGCTTGAGCGGTTCGGGCTGATGATCTGGAACTATATGCGCTTTGACTTTGGCGAAAGCTATTTCCGCGACATTGCCGTGGTTGATCTCATTGTCGAGAAGATGCCGGTCTCCGTCTCGCTTGGCCTGTGGCTGATGCTGATTTCCTATGGTATTTCCATCCCGCTTGGTATTTCCAAGGCGGTGAGAGACGGGTCTGCCTTCGATATCTGGACCTCTGCCGTGGTGATCGTGGCCTATGCCATCCCGGGGTTCCTCTTTGGTATCCTGCTAATTATCCTGTTTGCTGGCGGCTCGTTCTGGGATCTGTTCCCGCTCAAGGGTCTGACCTCCGATAACTGGGCTGACCTGAGCTGGCCCGAACGGATTGTCGATTATTTCTGGCACCTTATTCTGCCGCTCTTGGCATTGGGTCTTTCTGCCTTTGCAACAACCACGCTTCTGACCAAGAACTCGTTTCTTGATGAAATCCGCAAGCAATATGTGGTGACAGCACGGGCCAAGGGGCTCGGCGAACGGCAGGTGCTTTACGGGCATGTGTTCCGGAATGCCATGCTGATCATCATTGCCGGTTTCCCGGGGGCCTTTATCGGTGCCTTTTTCACAGGGTCCCTGCTGATCGAGCAGATTTTCACGCTGGATGGCCTGGGATTGCTCGGGTTTGAATCCGTCTTGAACAGGGACTACCCGGTGGTCTTTGCCACGCTCTATATTTTCTCGCTGGTGGGGCTGCTCGTGGGGCTCCTGTCCGACCTCATGTATACGTGGATTGACCCGCGTATCGATTTTGAATCGCGGGAGGTCTAGACCGATGGAGGCAAGCATCTCCCAGCCCGCAGCAGAACCGGTCAAGCGCCCGTTCTTCTCGCCGCTCAACCAGCGTCGCCTGCAGAATTTCCGCGCCAATAAACGCGGCTACTGGTCCTTCTGGATTTTCATGGTGCTGTTTGTTCTGACCCTGTTTTCAGAACTCATCGCCAATGACCGTCCGATCCTCGTGCACTATAAGGGAGAGCTGCTGGCACCGATCCTGGTGGATTACCCGGAGGAGAAGTTCGGCGGGTTCCTGGCAACAACCGATTATCGCGATCCCTTCATCCAGGAAGAGATAGAGGCCAATGGCTGGATGCTCTGGCCGTTCATCCGCTATTCCTACAACACCACCAATCTGGATCTGCCACGCCCGGCTCCCTCGCCACCTTCATGGTCTCTGAGCAAGGAGGAGCGCTGCAGTCCCTATCCCTCAGGCACCGAGGATATGAATTGTGTGGTCGGCAACTGGAACTGGCTCGGTACGGATGATCAGGGTCGGGATGTGGTGGCGCGGATGCTCTACGGCTTCCGGATCTCAGTGTTGTTTGGTCTGGTGCTGACCTTGTTTTCATCTGTCATCGGTATCGCTGCAGGGGCCATCCAGGGTTATTTCGGCGGCTGGACTGACCTTCTGTTCCAGCGCTTTATCGAGATCTGGACATCAGTCCCCCAGCTGTATCTGCTGCTGATCATTGCGTCGGTCCTGCAGCCCAATTTCTGGATCCTGCTTGGTATCCTCCTGCTGTTCTCCTGGGTGGCGCTGGTCGGCGTTGTGCGGGCTGAGTTCCTGCGGGCCCGGAATTTTGAATATGTGCGAGCAGCGCGTGCTCTTGGTGTCAGTAACGGAACCATCATGTGGCGGCATCTTCTGCCCAATGCCATGGTGGCAACGCTGACCTTCATGCCGTTTATCCTGAATGGATCGATCACCACTCTGACCTCGCTGGATTTCCTTGGTTTCGGCCTGCCTGCCGGATCAGCTTCGCTTGGTGAAATGCTGGCCCAGGGCAAGCGTAACATTCAGGCTCCGTGGCTGGGGCTCAGCGGTTTCTTTGTCATCTCAATCATGCTCAGCCTGTTGATTTTCATCGGCGAAGCGGTGCGCGATGCCTTTGATCCCCGGAAGACATTCAAATGAGCGGAGACAGCATGACAGAACCTCTTCTCTCCGTTCGCAATCTGAGTGTTGATTTCTCGCAGGGTAATGCGGTCAATCACGCAGTCCGCAACGTATCCTTTGATATTGCCAAGGGTGAGACCGTGGCTCTGGTCGGGGAATCCGGGTCCGGGAAATCCGTAACGGCCCTGTCTGTCCTGAAACTGCTGCCCTATCCATCAGCATCTCATCCGGGCGGCGTGGTGCTCTGGAATGGAACGGACCTGCTCAAGGCCGACGACAGTGCCTTGCGTAAGGCACGGGGCAATGAAATCTCGATGATTTTTCAGGAACCGATGTCCTCGCTCAACCCTCTTCATTCCATTGAGCGGCAGATTGGTGAAGTGCTGAAGATTCACAAGGGCCTGTCCGACAGTGCAGTCCGGGAGGCCGTGATTGATCTCCTGAACCAGGTCGGCATTCATGATCCTGAAAGCAGACTTGGATCTTATCCGCATCAGTTGTCAGGTGGTCAGCGCCAGCGCGTGATGATCGCCATGGCGCTGGCCAATGAGCCTGAATTGCTGATTGCCGATGAGCCAACCACAGCGCTGGATGTGACAGTGCAGGCCCAGATTCTCAAACTCCTGAAAGAGCTGCAGCAGCAGCGTGGTATGGCGCTTCTGTTTATCACCCATGATCTGGGGATCGTCCGCAAGTTTGCCGATCGGGTCTGTGTAATGACCAATGGCGAGATTGTCGAAGCGGGCAAGACTGCGGATGTGTTCGAGAACCCGCAGCACAGCTACACCCAGCATCTGCTGGCGGCTGAGCCCAAAGGTGATCCGCTGCCGGTGGCTGATAATGCGGAAACGATTATCGATGCGACGGACATGAAGGTCTGGTTTCCCATCAAACGGGGTTTCCTGCGGCGTACTGTGGATCATGTGAAGGCGGTTGATGGCATCGACCTGTCCTTACGTGCTGGTGAAACGCTGGGCATTGTAGGCGAATCGGGTTCCGGCAAAACCACATTGGGCCTGGCCCTTTTGCGGCTGATTTCATCTGAAGGGCAGATCCGGTTCTCGGGCGGGCAGATTGACGGTCACTCCTGGAAGGAGATGAAGCCGTTGCGCCGGCACATGCAGGTGGTGTTTCAGGACCCGTTCGGCTCGCTCAGCCCGCGCATGTCAGTTGCGGGGATCGTGGCGGAAGGCCTGCGTCTGCATCATCCCGATTTGACTGATGACGAGGTGGACCAGAAGGTCGTTGCGGCGCTTGAGGAAGTGGGGCTCGACCCGGCCAGTCGTCACCGGTACCCGCATGAGTTTTCCGGTGGTCAGCGCCAGAGGATTTCCATCGCGCGGGCCATGATTCTGGAACCGAAATTCGTCATGCTGGATGAGCCCACATCAGCGCTGGATATGAGTGTCCAGGCTCAGGTCGTTGACCTGCTTCGTGACCTGCAGAAACGTCATGGCCTCGCTTATCTGTTCATCTCCCACGATCTGAAGGTGGTTCGTGCCCTGGCCAATAATGTGATTGTCATGCGCCATGGCAAGGTGGTTGAGCAGGGGGCGGCAGAGCAGATCTTCGATGCGCCTGAGACGGATTACACCAGAGCCCTGATGGCGGCCGCTTTCCGGCTTGAAACGGTCGCAGAAGGCGTTGTATCTCAGTAATTGCAAAGATGCGATTTCACGTGCTGTTTCGGGAGGCAGGGCATGTCTATTCTACTTGCGCTTAAAGGTATGGATATCCCGGCCTGGGTTGCCGGATTAAAGGAAGCCTTGCCGGATCATCCGATTGTTCTGGCCGATGAGGATTACGACCCGGCAGCGATAGACTATGCCGTTGTCTGGCAGCCGGACGACGCTCTGTTCAGGCCTCTTTCCAATCTGAAAGTGATCTTTTCAGCGGGCGCTGGTGTTGACCATATTCTGAGACATCCGGCCCTGCCCGATGTGCCGATTGTGCGTGCGGTGGATACGGAACTGTCCCAGCGGATGACTCACTACATTCTCTCCCAGGTCTTCTTTCATCACCGTAAGATGTTTGAGGTCCAGGCTGCTCAGGCCAGAGGGGAGTGGATCATGCTTGATCAGCCATCCGCGTCCCGTATTCGTGTTGGCATTATGGGGCTTGGCGTTCTCGGTACAGATGCGGCAGAGAAGTTGAAACTGCATGGCTATGATGTGGCGGGCTGGAGCAGAACGGAAAAACAGATCGACGGCATCAGGACCTATTCCGGTGAAGACGGGCTGGATGCGCTTCTTGGCTGGAGCGACATTCTGGTCTGCCTTCTGCCGTCCACACCAGCAACGGCAGACATCCTGAACTATGATCTCTTCTCCAAGCTGCCACAGACCGGTGTTCTGGGTGGTCCTGTCCTCATCAATGTGGGACGAGGTGCCCTGCAGAAGGAAGAGGATATCATCCGGGCGCTGGATGATGGAACTCTGATGGCGGCATCACTCGATGTCTTCAAGGTTGAGCCTCTGCCTCAGGACAGCCCGCTCTGGGGTCATCCACGAATCGTGATTACCCCCCATGTGGCTGCAGACAGCGACCCGGCAGCCTTCTCGCGCAGTATCGGCACCCAGGTGCGAAAATTTGAAAGTGGGAAGCCGCTTGATAATCAGGTGGATAAGACCGTCGGCTATTGATCAATGGATCTGAGACAGCGGATTTATCTGAATTACCTTCGCTTCCGTGAGCATGTACCGTCTGTACTGATGGTCATTGGGATGTTTGCCGGGTTAGCCGGTATTATACTCTGGTACATCCACTCGACTGAAGTGGTTGCGCGGTACAATGTGGACGGTGTGGTGCAGTCCTGGACGCGGGTGCAGAGTGAAGAGGGTACGGGCGGCTACGTCGTTTATGTCACACTTGAGAATGGCAGAAAAGTCGTTGCGTCAATGAGTAAGCACAGCTCTTTATTTCTGAAGCACGGCATGACCATTGAACTGACCGTTCTGAAACAGAAGAATGATTCTCTGCGCTATGTGATCAGGAAACAGTAAGCCTGTATTTTTTGTAATTTAGACAAAGTTTGACCGGCAGCCCCGTCTGTGGGAGGGGAACTGCCGGTCTGAAAGCCGCACGGGTACTGCAGAGTGGGGGGAACGCTGTCAATACGAGAGTGCGCGGCTAACCCTGATCAGGTGCTTACTTGTGCAGCTTGGCGACGCCGAGCGGAACCGTGAACTTTTTGCACCAGATGTAAACTTCGTTGAAGTCACCAGCCTTGTCGGCTTTGATCTTGTAGGTCTGAGCACCGTCTTTGTTCTTCAGAACCGCGATCTCAGCGCCGTATTTACCGTTCTTGCCGAGGCCGACCCATGGGTCCGGAGCGCCATCAAGAGAGAAGTCTTTGCCGAGCTTGACCACGTAGTAGCCGCCTTCTTTTTTGACTTCCACTTTACCGGTGGTGATGTGGTCAGACTTACCGGTGAAATTGCCATGCTTGGCGCCACCAGCCTGAACGCTGGTTGCTGCGAGTGCGAGGCCTGCTGCGAAAACCAGACCGGTAGCAATGCGAGAAACAAGTTTAAAGAACATGGCCAATCCTCCTTGGATGCCGTTGCACATTATTCATTGTTGTGAAGGATCGAAGACGTCCCCCAGCAGTCGATTGCACATCCGACATAGGACGACTTGGCGAAGATTTCACTTCACACGTTCACACAGCTTGGTGATTTATCTATATATATTCGAATACGCGAATGAGTAGATTGGCGATGGACATACGGGTTGGTGCGTAGAGATTTACGCCATCTGTATCCTGGGAAACACTGGTGGTTTCCCGTGGCAACAGGGCGCGGACTTCTTTCCTTGTGAACCAGCGGCAGTCATCAAGTTCCTGCCGGTCAAAGTTGATCTCTGTCGTCTTGGCCTCTGCAACACATCCCAGCATCAGGGAGGACGGGAACGGCCAGGCCTGACTGGCGCAATAGCGCACCCGCCCAACCTCAAGACCTGATTCTTCCTTGATTTCCCGCCTGACGGCAGCCTCCATGGTTTCCCCCGGTTCCATGAAACCGGCAAGAGCGGAATACATGCCGTCCGGCCAGGAATGCTGACGACCCAGCAGGCATCGGTCACCATCAACCACCAGCATGATGACCACCGGATCAACCCGCGGGAAATGAGCCGCCTTGCAGTCCGGACAGTCGCGCCGGGCTCCACCCCAGACCTTCAAGGTCGCCGAGCCGCAATTGGCACAGAACCCGTGCCTGTCATGCCAGTGCAACTGGCTGCGGGCCTGGGCAAGGGCACCCATGTGATTGGCAGCCAGCACCCCCTGAATGGCAAGTGATCGGAGGTCGATGGCCTTGTGATGATCATCGAGACCATCAAGCGCCTGCTCCGGCACCAGGCCTGCCAGATAGGGGATGGCTTCGTCATGGCCGAGCAGGATCAGGCTTTCCGGTGTGAGCCCCAGACCAAGGGCCTCTTTATGCGAAAAATCCGCCCTGAGGCCGTCCGGAGCAACCCGGTTGATGACCCGGTCCTGATGCAGCAGGTAAATGCGGGCTTCCGGATTGGCCAGCGCGTCATCAAGGCATGTGGCGCTACGCTGTTCTGCCTCGCGATCCAGGCGGTTTCCCGCATAACCTGGAACGAGGCTCCATTCGTCCTCCGGCATATGAGAAAACAGATCCTGTGCCATGGTAAGCCTTCCTATTTGCCGAAAATCATCTGAGCGAAAGAGACACCGGGGCGTCCCAGAGTATCGCCAACCCGTTTGTCATCCAGGCAGACAAGCCCTGCTGCAAGCGCCGAGTTGAGTACGTGATCGACACTGACCGGATACATCGGCCGCCCCAGTGGGGCCGGTCCCTGCCGGTGCAGCAGCGCCAGTCGTCCATGGGCTTTGAGAAGCGGTCTCAGCCGTTTGAAGACCATAGGGATAATGGCCGGGCGCAAGTGGATGAGAACGGAATTGATCAGAATGAAATCCGCGGTCACACCGCGACGGTAAAGCTCGGGCAGGTTCGGCAGGGCATCACCCAGCCAGGTCACCCGTTCATCCGGTGCGGTTTTCTGGCCCATCCTGCGCATGGCATCAGACGGCTCAACGGCCAGGACCCGGTGGCCTCGCCGGGCCATCAGCCTGGCAGGTTCACCAGTGCCGGCACCCAGGTCCAGAACGAGGCCGGTCGGGCCGGGCAGATGGTCAAGCCACCACTGGTTCTCCGCCTCGTAAGTCAGGCGCCCCATCCGGTGAGCATAGGTCTGCGCCTGTCGATCGTAAGCCTCAATCTGCAGCGGTGTGCCCATCACGCTTTCCTGTCGGCGGGCAGGGCCAGCCGGTCCTTGAGCTGAGCCATAAGAGCGTCACGCTCAGCGTCGTCCCATTCCTTCGGCTCCGCGACACCCCAGACCGGTCCGGGCCAGGCTGCATCGTCTTCAGTTCGGGCGATAACATGCACATGAAGCTGGCGGACCATGTTGCCGAGCTGGGCCACATTCAGCTTGTGGCAGCCGGTGAATTCCTTCAGAGCTTCCGAGACCTTGGAAATCTCCAGCATCAGCTGCAGGCGCTCATCGGGTTTCAGATCGATGATTTCAACGAGATCGTTCTGCCGGGGAACCAGAAGCAGCCAGGGATAGTTGGCATCCTTCATGATGCGCAGGTCGCAAAGCCAGAGTTTGGTAATGTGCAGGGAATCCGCTTCAAGCCGCTCATCCAGTTGGAAATTGTTGATCATCGCCGAATCACCGTGAAATTGTTGTCTCTCTACTCTTGCCATAGCACGAACAACATGTGATATGGTTGCTCTTGAGAGGTTGGCAGTGGACGAGCCCCTCGCCAATCGGGTCAGGTCCGGAAGGAAGCAGCCCTAACGAGTTTCGGCACGGGTCATTCGTCCAGCCTCTCACCTTCGGGTCAACCGCAAGGGTAACCTGATGATCTGCGTCATTGCACGGCAGGTCGTCTCGCAAACTTCCGGATCGGTTTATATGGACGATACTTCTGCCAAGACACCGGAAAATAAGGCATCCGGTCAGGCAGGCTATCGCGTACTGGCCCGGAAATACCGTCCCCGTACCTTTGATGACATGATCGGCCAGGAGCCTCTGGTCCGGACATTGTCCAATGCGTTTGAGACCGGGCGCATCGCGCAGGCCTATATGCTGACCGGTGTCCGTGGTGTGGGCAAGACGACCACAGCCCGTATTCTGGCCCGCGCGCTCAATTATGAAGTCCCTGGCGAGATTGATCAGCCCACCATTCACATGCCTGCTTTCGGCAGTCATTGCGAGGCGATTATTGAAGGTCGCCATGTGGATATCATCGAGATGGACGCGGCCTCTCATACGGGCATTGGCGATATTCGCGAAATCATCGAGGCCACCCGCTACAAGCCGGTGTCGGCCCGGTACAAGGTCTATATCATCGATGAGGTGCACATGCTCTCCACAGCGGCCTTCAACGGTCTGCTGAAAACGCTGGAAGAGCCGCCGGAACATGTGAAGTTCATCTTTGCCACAACAGAAATCCGCAAAGTCCCGGTTACGGTCCTGTCCCGTTGCCAGCGGTTTGACCTGCGACGGATTGATGCCAGTGATCTGACGGGCCATCTGCGCATGATCTGCGATAGGGAAGCGGTCGAGATTGATGACGAGGCGCTGGCGATGATCGCGCGGGCCGGTGAAGGATCAGCCCGTGATTCGCTGTCTCTGCTGGACCAGGCCATGGCTCACGGGGCCGGGCGGATCACGGCGGATGACATACGCCAGATGCTGGGCCTTGCCGACCGTGCCCGGGTTATTGATCTCTTCGAAGCCGTCATACGCGGGGCTCTGCCTGACGCGCTGACAATTCTGAAAGACCTCTATGACGTGGGTGCCGAACCCTTTGTGGTTCTGTCTGACCTGTCCGAATTTACTCATCTGGTGACACGCCTGCGGGTGATTCCGGATTCAGCTTCAGATGCCTCCTTGTCGGAGGAAGAGCGGACGCGTGGCCTTGCGCTGGCCGAGAAACTGTCCATCCGGGTTCTGAGCCGCGCCTGGCAAATCCTGCTGAAGGGATTGCCGGATGTGCAGGCCGCACCGCGACCGCTGGCAGCAGCCGAGATGGTACTTGTCCGTCTGGCTTATGCTGCTGACCTTCCCACGCCCGATGAGGCGCTGAAGGCCCTGCTGAACGAAGGCGTGCAGACAGATGGTTCGCCAGCACCAGGTGGTGGTTCAGGCAGTGGTTCAGGCGGAGGGGGAGGTGGTGCTCCCGCGCAGGCCCGGTTCCAGTCGGTACAGGGAGGGCGGGTTGCCACGGCTCCACGCGCCATGCCACAGCGGGAGACAATCGCTCAGGCCGACGCAGGCCCGCAGCTCAGGCGGTTCGAAGACATCATCGCGCTGGCTGAAAAACATCGCAACGTGGTGTTGAAACTTGACCTTGAGAACAAGGTCCGTCCGCTGCGTCTTGAACCGGGTCGTCTTGAAATCGGTCTGACCCCGGACGCACCGAAGGATTTTGCCAACAAGCTGTCCCGCCAGCTGAAGGAATGGACCGGTTATAACTGGATCATTGCTGTTGAGCAGGATGCGGAAGCCGATACGCTTGCGGAACGGCGGGACAAGACCAAGCGGAAGATGCTGACCGATGCCCGGTCTGACCCTCTGGTGGAAGCCGTGCTGAAACGCTTCCCCGGCGCGGAAATCGTCGATGTCCGGGTGCATGAGGATCTCGAAGATCCCATATTGGAAGCAGTGCCCGAGGCTGATGACGAGGTCGCTGTTGATGATCTCGGGCTTGACGAATTTGATTCTGAACTGGATTGAACAACTGTTGACGTTAAAGCACCAAACCTTAATGTTGAATCGGCGGAGGTGCTTTAACATATTGTTTTCACGCGAGCTTTTATCCGGAAAGTCGGCCAGCTTTTCGGAAGCACGCTATAAACGGCGGCCTGGCCCGTCGCAACGCTTATGGAGGCTGACATGCGCGATCTGATGGGCATGATGAAAAAGGCGCAGGAACTGCAGGGTAAGATGCAGACCATGCAGGCCGAAATCGAAGATCTGACCGTGGATGGCACAGCAGGTGCGGGCATGGTGACTGTCACCCTGTCCGGTAAGGGTGAAATGCGTGGCCTGAAAATCGATCCGTCCATGTTCCAGGAAGATGACGTGGAGATTCTTGAAGACCTGATCGTCGCAGCCCACAATGATGCCAAGGGCAAGGCGGAAGTGATGATGCAGGAGAAAATGCAGGAAATCACTGGTGGTCTCGGCCTGCCCGACGGCCTCAAACTGCCGTTCTGAGAGACGATTAAAACGTGTCCCGTTCCGTCACCGGCCCTGAGATTGAGCGCCTGATTCAGCTTCTGGCGAAACTGCCCGGCCTTGGCCCGCGTTCGGCCAGGCGCGCGGCTCTGCATCTGATCAAGAAGAAGGATCAGGTGTTGAAGCCTTTGTCAGATGCCATGTCTGTGGCCGTTGACAAGGTGTCGGAATGTTCGACCTGCGGAAATGTGGATACGTCTGACCCCTGCACCATCTGTACAGACCCGCGCCGGGAACAGGGGGTGATCGTGGTGGTGGAAGATGTGTCTGATCTCTGGGCACTGGAGCGGGCTGCTGCCATCAATGCCCAGTATCACGTGCTTGGCGGCGTTCTCTCGCCGCTTGATGGCATTACCCCGGACGACCTCAGTATCGGCCGGTTGGTTGACAGAATTGCAGGCGGTGCCGTCAGCGAAGTGATCCTCGCGGTCAATGCAACGGTGGAAGGCCAGACAACGGCCCACTACATCACCGATCAGCTCTCAGCCCACGACGTCAAGGTGTCCCGCCTCGCCCATGGCGTACCAGTCGGTGGTGAGCTGGATTATCTCGATGAGGGCACCCTTGCCCAGGCCATCAGGGCGCGGACGAATTTTTGAATGAGGGTGGGGCGATCTGATACCCACTCATACTCTTCAGGTTCCAGTTTGATTGTGTGATGTTCGTAAGGGCCGAAATCCTTGCTGACCCAGACATAGCCATACTCGTCGATCTCTGTAACAGCGCAGATGTCACCGATAAAAGACATGACCTTGTCGCGGGTTTTCGTATCAAATTGAAAGCCGGTTGGGTCGAATGTGATGACGCGGACAAGAGAGCGCTTTGTCACGACTCGGCCATTGCAATCCACAGCCATACAAAATCCTCTGTCTCTTTGTTTCCAAGCATAGTCTTATCCGAAAACCGCACACACTTTTCGGGAATATGCTCTGGTATCCGGCGATCAGATAAAGCGGAGAGATGGTGGATTGATGGACAGAACGTGGTGAGTTCGTGGAACCGTCAGGCCTGGAACAGGCGCGCCAGTTTGCGGACCAGAAAACGCGGAGCGAAGCGACCCGAAAAGGCCAGAAGCCAATTGTGCAGACCTGGAATGGTGAAGGCCCGGTTCTTTTCAAGCGCCCGGATGGCCTGGCGGACAACAGGCGGTGACGGAAGCGCGGTTTTAAACAGCAGCGTGTCGGTCATGTCCGCGGTTTCAGCAAATTCTGTTGCGACGGGACCGGGGCAGAGTGCTGAGACACGAATGCCGTGCGGCTTCAGCTCTTCATGCAGGGCTTCGGTAAAGGACAGAACATAAGCCTTGGTCGCGTAGTAGATTGCCAGCAGCGGGCCAGGCTGGAAAGCAGCAAGAGAGGCCACATTGAGAATGCCGCCGTCGCCCCGTTCAATCATCTGAGGGATGAAGCGATGGCACAGATCAGTCAGCACGGAGATATTCAGCTGTATCATCTCAAGCTGACGCCGACGGTCGAGAGTGTGGAAAGGGCCACGCAGGCCAAAGCCTGCATTGTTGACCAGAATATCTACGGTCAGGCCTTCTTCGGTGAGGCGGGCTTCAAGCTGGTCGAGCGCGCCCGGAGCGATCAGGTCCAGAGCGATAGGCAGGACTTTGATGCCGTATTTGCGCTCCAGTTCATCGCGCAAGTCATCCAGCCGGTCGCCGCGTCGAGCCACCAGAACCAGATTGCGGCGCTGCTCTGCATAAAGCCGGGCAAAGTCGACACCCAGGCCGCTGGAAGCACCGGTAATCAGAACGCGCAAATCGGCCATGGTGGGCTCCTGTCTTCACTCAGCTCCTGTCGGAGCCATTCTGAAATGTTTCGTGGTGCCGGATCACTTCCTCAATCACAAAACGGATGAACTTCTCGGCAAAGTCCGGATCAAGGTCTGCATCCGCTGCCAGTTTGCGCAGGCGTTCCACCTGTCGGGCCTCGCGGGATGGATCAGACACATTCATGCCCTGCATTGCCTTGAGACGGCCAACGCGCTTGGTCAGCTTGAACCGCTCGGCAAGCAGGTGAATAAGTGAGGTATCCAGATTGTCGATGCTGCCCCGGATTTCCAGAAGCTCAGAAGGGATATCGTCTTGTGCCAAGGCCCGTTGCTCCATCTTGCATGATCGGCGACACCCTACTTTCAAGCCCTGAATGCTTCAAGTTAGATTTGGCGCCTCGGGCAGGATTTTCCGGAGATAAAGGCTACTCGCCTGCCAGAAGGTCACGCGGTACAGAAGATCCCTCTGGGGCCTGATCATCCCCCACATCAAGGGCCTCGATTTTCCGGCCGCGCTTCACCACCTTGTCGGTGGAAATCAGGATCTGGTCGATATCTTTCGTGGTCATGTTGAAATGACTTTGCAGTTTGCGCACACGGTCATCCAGCCGCCCCACATCATCCATCAGCTTGATGACTTCCGCCTGGATCAGATGGGCCTGTTCCCGCATCTGGGCGTCACGCAGAACGGACTGGATCACCTGGATGGACAGAAGCAGAAGCGATGGCGAGACGATGACAATCCGGCTTCTGTGCGCTTTCTGTACCAGATCCTCGAACTGTTCGTTCAGATCAGCGAAGATCGATTCCGACGGTACAAACAGAAAAGCCGTGTCCTGGGTTTCACCAGGAATGAAGTAGCGCTCGGCAATATCCTTGATGTGTTTCTGCACATCCTGCCGGAACTGGGCACGTGCCGCCTTGTCTTCTTCGGAACTGTCCGCATTGCGGATGCCGTTCCAGCCCTCCAGTGGAAATTTGGCATCCACCACAAGAACCGGTGCGTCATGAGGCAGGTGAATGACGCAATCGGGTCGTTTGCCATTGCTCAGGGTGGTCTGGAAGGAATAGCCGCCCGGCTGCAGGCCATCCTGAATGATGGCTTCCATTCTCCCCTGACCGAATGCCCCGCGTGTCTGCTTGTTGGACAGGATATGCTGCAGCTCCACCACCTGACCGGTTAGGGAGGTGATGTTCTTCTGCGCGGTATCAATCACCGCCAGTCGTTCGTGCAGCTGCGTGAGATGGTCATGGGTGTTTTTGCTGGTCTGGGTCATGGATTGACCGATTTTGTGGCTCATGGAATCGAACCGTTCGGACATGGCGCGGGTCATGTCAGCCTGTCGTGAGCCAAACACCTCGGCCATGGTCTGCATGCGGCCGGTCATCTCAGCCTGCAGCTTGCCCATCTCTGAGAGCTTTGCTTCCAGATCCTGTGCCCGTTTCTGCGCGTCTGCTGCGCGGCTGTCATGGACACCGCGTCCTTTCAGAAGAGCGGCAAGAATAACCAGCAGCAAGACAACAGCAACGACGGACAGGCCTGCCATAAGGGCAGCCATCGTCACCGGCGTCTGGCCGAGCATGAAGACAATCTGATCCATCCGGCCAGTCTATACATGATTCGCTGAGGTGGCGAGATCAAACCATGAACATGATCGGTTTTATGAAGAGCGCGTGCGACGGCGTACCCGTTCACGGCGGCGGGCTGGAGCGTGGCCCTTGAGCTGGTCGGCACGGGAGGGCAATTCCGCTTTCCGTGTCAGCCGATCCTCCTGGCTGTAACGGGCCCAGTTGGCAATTTCTTCAGCGGTGCGATGGCAGCCGATACAAAGACCCGCAGCAGGGTGGATCATACAGATCTTCTCACAGGGAGAATCCGGCTCATTCCGCTTCCAGACCTCATCGGTGGCGGACGAATTCCCGATCGAATCTTCTGTCACTGGCTGTCTCCGTTCCGGCTGTCTATCCGATATAGCCACCACCCCGCAGAGCCACAAGTCAAACGCGCGTTTTTTCGCCTCAGGCAGGTCATAGATCATTGACCCGTTCCCGTTGATCTTCTATCCCCACAGCATGTCTGTACTCGATATTGTAAAAATCCCTGATGATGTTCTCCGCCAGACCGCAGCGCCGGTCGAGCGGGTGGACGATGAGCTGCGCCGGTTCCTCGATGACATGATGGAAACCATGTATGACGCACCGGGCATCGGGCTCGCTGCCCCGCAGGTTGGTGTGCTGCGCCGGGTGGTTACGGTTGATGTTGCTCGGGAAGATGAGGAGAAGCAGCCGCTGTTTCTGGTCAACCCGGAAATCGTCACCTCGTCAGAGGAGCGGTCGACTTATGATGAGGGATGTCTCTCTATCCCGGATTATTATGCCGAGGTGGAACGTCCTGCTTCCGTGACCGTGAAATATCTGGACCGTGACGGCAAGGAACAGCAGCTCGACTGTGAAGGGCTTCTGGCCACTTGTGTGCAGCATGAGGTGGATCATCTGAACGGTGTTCTGTTTATCGACTATCTGTCGAAACTGCGTCGGGACCGGGTGTTCAAGAAATTTGCCAAGGCCAAGAAACTCGGCCTGCTGTAATCGATAATCCGCTCTGAGAACGGGAGAACCATCGCCATGCCATTGCGTGTTGTCTTTATGGGAACCCCGGATTTCTCCGTTCCGGTTCTGATGGAAATCATGGGGCAGGGGCATGAGGTCGTGGCGTGTTATACGCAGCCGCCAAGACCTGCCGGTCGCGGTATGGCTGAACGCAAGTCCCCGGTGCATGACAAGGCGGAAGCGTTTGGTATCCCGGTTTTCACGCCAACCAGCCTGAAAAATGAAGACGAGCAGGAGTTGTTCCGGTCTCATCAGGCTGATGTCGCCGTGGTCGTCGCCTATGGTCTGCTTCTGCCAAAAGCCATCCTGGATGCACCTGAAGAGGGCTGCCTCAATCTTCATGCGTCCCTTCTGCCGCGCTGGCGCGGTGCCGCGCCTATTCAGCGCGCTATCATGAGCGGCGATGCGGAAACCGGTGTTATGGTTATGCAGATGGATGAAGGGCTGGATACAGGTCCGGTCGCCATGGCGGAAAAACTCCAGATTACGGATCAGATGACCGCGTCCGATCTTCATGACCGGTTGGCTGTCCTTGGTGCGGACCTGATGGTCCGTGCTCTGGCTGCCCTTGACCGCGGCTCGCTTGGGGCGCAGCCGCAGTCTGATGATGGCGTGACCTATGCTGCCAAGATCGATAAGGCTGAAGCCCGCATCGACTGGGCTCGTTCAAACCGCGATGTGCACAACCATATTCGTGGCCTGTCTCCGTTCCCTGGCGCATGGTGCGAGATGGATCTCGGTGGCAAGGTTCAAAGGGTCAAAATCCTGAGAACGGAGCTGGCAGATACAGAACACGAGGCGGAGGCTCCCGGTAGCCTGCTTGATGACGGTTTGACCATCGCCTGCTCTTCCGGCGCTATCCGTATCCTTGAGCTTCAACGGGCTGGCAAGGGTGCGATGAAAGCGGATGAGTTTCTGCGTGGCAATGATGTCCGTACGGTTGGGTAGACGGCCCTATATCTCCGGGTCTGTGCGCTGTTTGCTTATCCAGGGAAGTTTGAAGCGATCGGTATGGTAGGGCAGTCTTATCTGTGCCCGCTCGACGGCTGATTTCTCGAGGACCGCCAGTGACAGGCCGGAGTTCGCCTGCTCGGCTCGCGCCAATGCCTTGCCGTCAGGGGCAATGATACAGCTGCCACCATAATAGTGCATGTGGTTTTCCTGTCCGGTATAGTTGGCGTAGCAGAGAAAAACCCCATTCTCGAAAGCCCGGGCCGGAACCACTGATTCCGCAACAACTCCCCACTGTGCGCCGAGCGCGGTCGGGACTAGGACAAGATCTGCACCATTCAGGGCCACGTGGCGCAGGGCTTCTGGAAACTCCACATCATAGCAAACCAGAATGGCGACGGTGAAATCGGCAAGCTGAAACAGCTCGCAGCCGTGTCCGGGTGCGAAATAGTTCTCCTCAAAGCCAGGAGGCAAGACCAGCTTCCGGTGCTGCCCGATGAGCCTGCCGGTTCTGTCTATGCATTGGGCCGTGTTGAAAAGTGTTTTGTCCTGTCGCTCGGCAAACCCATAGAGGATTGCCGTCTGATGATGCCGTGACAGCTCGGCAATTGCTTCAGCAAATGGCCCGTCCGGTGTCTCGGCCCTGTCGAGGATGGCTTCACCGATATTGTATCCGCACTGAAACAGCTCGGGCAGAACAATCAGATCCGGTCGCAGGCCTGTATTGCTGGCCAGCGTGTTGGAGAGCCAGCGCAGGCGCTCTTCGGAGGTTGCAAGGTCCGCTGGGCACTGCGCGACACCCACTGTCAGGGACGAGGTCATGGATCAGCTCTTGCTCAGCAGGATTTCACGCGGATAGTGCGTGATATAGTCTGCGCCCGTTTCCGTGACCACAATGCTGTCGCCAATGCGTCCGGCGGTCTCCCCGTTGACGGAAATGCCCCCATCCACCGCGAAAGTCATCCCCGGCTGCAGAATAGTCTTGTCACCGGCTTTCAGTTCCGGTGCTTCAAGATAGGCAACGCCGATTGACCGACCTGTTCTATAGCCGGTTTCGTAGCCACGTTCGCGGTAAACATCATTGGCTGCGGCGGCCACATCCTCGGCCTTGACGCCGGGGCGGATGGCTGCGATGGCAGCCTGCTGTGCATCAATAGCCGCCTGCTGAACATCCCTGTCCTTATCCCTGATATCGTCAATATGAAACATCCGGTCAAAGCCCAGCTTGTATTGTTTGAACTGTGCCATATTGCAAAAGCAGAAATAGACCGGATCAAATCGCTCATAGGGTTTGACGCTGGCGCGCTGATGGACCATGGATGTGTTCTTGCCGCTCTGCAGAATTTGCAGATTGTGAATCATGGGCGACACAAACCGGTCCCATCCCCTGTCGGTCAGGAACCCGGCTGCCTTATGTGATCCTGCTTCAATCACGGCAAGGGCCGATTCGTATTCCCGGGCTCCTTCGCGCAGGCTGTCATGGGCCGCCGCCATCATGGCTCCGGCAATCTGCCCGGCTTCCTTCATAATGCTGATCTCAAAGGGCGTCTTGATCATGCGCATGGCCCCGAGCACAGGTGAGATATCCCGCAGCGGTACACCGGGATAGGTGTCGTCCAGATGATTCCGGACCAGGGCTGGCACTGTCGGTTTCTCAATCCAGATGTCCTGCGGGTTATCCCCCAGAGTTTCCGCAAGCGCCCGGCCCCAGCTCCGTTGCCCCATATCTTCCCATGTCTGGACATCATCAACCCAGGTCATGGCAGAAACCATTTCCGATTCCATCAGAGGGGTGATGACTGTCGGTTCACCATCTGCATCAACAATCAGCATGGTCGGGCGCCCGAATTCGATGCCCAGATAGCCCCAGAAGCCCGCCAGATAGGCAATCGAACTTTCATCGGTAAAGACGGCTTTCCGGATCTTCCGGTCTTTCATCTGCGCCTGAAGAAGGCGGGTGCGGGCTTTGGCTTCATCCAGCATGTGGTGCTCCCTGTCCGATGTGTGGTCTGGCTTTACGCGTGGACGGTCTCATTTAAAGCCAAGCTGTATACACCTGTCGAGAAAAAAGATAATAATATAGAAGGATTCAGTCGAAATCTGAGAGAGCTGTATGCATTTGTAAGGTTCTCTCGTAAAAAGGGGTCGTAATGACAAAGGGTTTCAGGGCATCAACGGAGAGTTCAGATGATGAAAAAATGTCCGTTGACGCTATACAGAAAGAGATTGTTCGTCGGATCTGTTTCCTTGATTACGCCCCGGGATGTCAGCTGAAGGAGGCCGAGCTGGCCAGGGAGTTTGGCGTTAGTCGTACGCCTGTCAGAGATGCGATCAGTCGGATCAAGCACCTTGGCCTGGTTGATACACGCAACGGTGTCGGAACCGTGGTTGTCAGGCTTACGAAGGATCAGATCCGGGATGTCTATGACATGCGATTAAATCTGGCCCAGCTGATTGGCAGCATGTCTCCAAGGCCCGTAACCGCTCATGATATCCAGCAGATCAATGACCTTCTGAACTCGGCTGTCGAACTGGAACAGGTCTTTGACGCCCGCCTTTATGTTGCGTTGAATGATCGGCTGCAGAACCTGATTGCCGGTCTCATCGGTAATGAGATGTTGCGGGCGTTCTGGTTGCACGCCTATGTGCAGGCTGCGAGCACCTGGTACCGTGTTGCAGCGCTTGCGGGTCAGGAAGTGGCCGGTGCTTTTGTGCAGGAGCTTCAGGGCGTCAGAGAGGCGCTACTGCAGGGGGACATGGTCGCGCTGGGGCTCGTCCAGAGAATCCATATCGGCTACGGCTACCAGAGAATTATTCAGCATGCGTCGGCTGACGTGGGAGCCGGTTCTGCAGTCTCACCTCATGGGAGTGCATCCTGACCCTAGAGATGCAACACGTCCAGACGGCCGTCTGCATAGGCATTGAGCAGGCAGGTCACCAGCGGTATCAGATCTGAATCCACCATATTGCACGCAAAGGCCGGGCTGAAGATGGAGATTTCTCCGGCGAAGAACTGGTCGAGCAGACGCTGGCAGACCGGATGTATGTCGTCCGGCAGACTGCAGAGGTCAGGCGTCGGGATAGGCAGTCCTTGTGTATCCGTCATCTGTCCAGTGTGCCGAAGAATGGGCTGACTGTCTTCTGAAAACCGCTCAACAAATTCGTGAAGATCAAATCGCGCTGGCGCGGCACACTATTTTCTACGGTTTTGCCGTCTTATCTGCTAAGAGGTGCGTCTGGGCGGTCCTGAGGCTGCCCCATGACAAGACTGATCCGCATGGACAGATGAATGGGAGACGTGCTCGTGCGTTATGTCAGTACGAGGGGGGAAGCCCCGGAACTCGGTTTTTCAGATGTATTGCTGGCTGGCCTGGCCCGTGATGGTGGCCTTTATGTGCCTTCCGACTGGCCGCAACTTGATGAGAAGACCATCAAGAGCTTTGCCGGTAAACCTTATGCGGATGTGGCTTTTGAAGTCATCAAGCCCTTTGTTGGTGGCGAGATTGCTGACAGCACTCTGAAGACCATGGTTGATGAGGCATATGCCTCCTTCCGTCATCGTGCCGTCACCCCGCTTGTCGAGATCGGCCCGGAAGAATGGGTGCTGGAGCTGTTCCACGGCCCGACGCTGGCTTTCAAGGACGTGGCCATGCAATTGCTTGGCCGTCTGATGGATCATGTGCTTGGCGAGCGCGGACAGCGGGCGACCATTGTCGGGGCAACCTCCGGCGATACTGGCGGTGCTGCCATTGATGCATTTCGTGGTCGCGACAATGTGGATATCTTCATCATGTTCCCGGACGGGCGGGTATCGCCTGTACAGCGGCGACAGATGACCACAATTGAAGACCGCAATGTGCATGCGATTGCTGTTGAAGGCACGTTTGATGACTGTCAGGCCATCGTCAAGGGCTGCTTCAATCATCATGCATTCCGGGATCGGGTTTCGCTGGCTGGTGTCAATTCGATCAACTGGGCACGGGTCATGGCCCAGATTGTCTATTATTTCACCAGTGCTGTTGCCGTTGGCGCGCCGCACCGTCCCATATCCTTTACGGTACCAACGGGCAATTTCGGCGATATCTTTGCGGGCTATGTAGCCATGCAGATGGGCTTGCCGGTCGACCGTCTGGTGGTTGCCACCAATGAGAACGACATTCTGACCCGGGCGATGGATACGGGATCTTATGAGATGCGCGGCGTCAAGGCGACCATCTCGCCCTCCATGGACATTCAGATCTCGTCGAACTTCGAGCGTCTGCTGTTTGAAGCCTATAACCGTGATGGCGATGCGATTGATACGCTGATGCAGCGTCTGGGACAGGCCCGCCGGTTCGAAATCACCGATGATGCACTGATGCAGATCCGGTCGGATTTTGCTGCGGGTCGGGCTGATGAAGATGAGGTCCGGGCGACCATCCGCACCGTGCGGGAGGAGAGTAATTACCTGCTTGATACGCATACGGCCATTGGTGTTGCCGTCGGGCGCAAGCATGTGAAAAAGGGCGTTCCGATGATCGTCCTCGGCACAGCCCATCCGGCCAAATTCCCTGATGCTGTCGAAGAGGCTTGCGGTTATCGCCCGCCTTTGCCTCTCTGGGCCGAAGGGATGATGAGCAAAGAAGAAAAGTTCTCGGTTCTTCCTAATGATCAGGCTAAGGTCGAAGCCTTTATTGAAGAACACAGCCGCGCAGTCGGCATGGAGGTATAAGCATGACTGTCAGGGTGACACAACTGGAAACCGGACTGACAGTCGCTACTGAAACCATGCCTCACCTGCAAAGCGCCGCCCTTGGTATCTGGGTAGCCGCTGGCGCGCGGGTCGAAACAGCTGCACAGCAGGGGATTTCCCATCTGCTTGAGCATATGGCATTCAAGGGCACCAAAACCCGCAACGCCCTTGAAATTGCCGAAGAGATCGAAGCCGTTGGTGGTGAGCTGAACGCCTCGACCGGGGTTGAAACCACGGCTTTCTACGCCCGGGTTCTGAAGGAAGATACGCCTCTGGCCCTGGATATCCTCAGTGATATCCTGACCCATTCGGTGTTTGATGATCAGGAATTGCGCCGCGAACAGCACGTGATCCTTCAGGAACTTGGGGCCGCTCTGGATACGCCGGATGACCGGGTTTTTGATATCTTTCAGGAAACGGCATTCCCCGATCAGCCGCTTGGGCGGAATATTCTTGGTACTCGCGAGACGATCACCCGGATCGGGTCAGCGGACCTGCGCAGTTTCATGAAGACTCATTATCGCGGTTCTTCCATGGTTCTGGTTGCGGCCGGTGGTGTTGATCATGACGAGATCGTCGCTCTGGCCCGTGAAAAACTGGCGGATGTCTCCACCGGAACCACACCTGATATGGAAGAAGGCAACTATGTGGGCGGAGACCGTCGGGAGGTTCGCGACCTGATGGAAGCCCAGCTGACCCTTGGCTTCAAGGGGCGGACCTATCGGTGCGATGATTTCTACACAGCCCAGCTTCTGGCAGCAGTCATGGGCGGCGGTATGTCATCCCAGCTCTTCCAGGAAGTGCGCGAGAAGCGTGGCCTCTGCTATTCCGTCTATGCTTTCCACTGGGGCTTTTCCGATACGGGACTGTTCGGCGTTCATGCAGCGACCGGCGAAGAAGATATCGAAGAACTGATGCCGGTGATCATCAATGAACTTGGCAAGGCTAAGGACCGGATTGAAGATGATGATGTGGCCCGCGCCAAGGCCCAGATGAAAGCGGGTCTTTTGATGGGGCTTGAAAGCCCGGCATCCCGCGCAGGCCAGATTGCCCGGCAGATCATCGTGTTCGGCAAGCCGATGATGCTTGATGAAATCGTGGCACGGATCGACAATGTATCGACCCAGGCCATTCGGGATCTGTCTGTCGAGATCTTCTCCCAGTCCATGCCGACACTGGCAGCCGTCGGGCCCGTTTCGCGTATTCCGGCTGCGTCAGATATCGCGTCAGCGCTTGCGGCCTAGGGTGAGTGTTATGCCGGTGCCGTTTTTTCAGGTGCTGAACAGACTACCGGAGATGCCGCCACTGCAGCATCATGATGTGGTGTTGCGGATCCCTGCGCTGACGGATTACCAGGACTGGGCCGCATTGAGAGAAGAAAGCCGGGCTTTTCTCAAGCAATGGGAGCCGACCTGGCCCTCAGATGATCTGACCAAGCCCGCTTTCCGTCGTCGCATCAGGCGTTATCATCAGGATATGCGGTGTGACCGGGCTTATTCGTTTTTCCTGTTTCGTCAGAGTGATGACCGCCTGATTGGTGGTCTGTCCCTCTCCAATGTCCGGCGGGGGATTACGCAGGCCTGCACGCTTGGGTACTGGATGGGGAAGCCCTATGCCGGATCCGGTTACATGACAGCAGGTGTTACAGCTGCGTTGCCCTTTGTTTTCCAGACCCTGCGTCTGCACCGGCTCGAGGCAGCCTGCCTCCCGTATAATGCAGCATCTATCCGGCTCCTTGAAAAAGTCGGATTCGACCGTGAAGGTTACGCGAAACGCTACCTGAAGATCGATGGTGAATGGCGGGATCACCTGCTGTTCGGCCTGATCTCATCGGATGAGTCGCGTTAGCTTCAGCCGTATCGCGATATCTGACAGGGTGGGGATGCAAAAACCCTTGTTCCTGCTCTGATATGCCAATAAAACCGGCTGGGGTTCGGAAAGCGCTTTGCTTTGAATCGCAAAAGGCCTATCACCGATAGGGGCGGCTGGTTTTCCGGCTGAATGAGAAAGAACGTTGAACATCAGTTTGTATGCTGGGCATCTGATAGTTCGGGGCAGAAGGTCAGGTTAGGTACGAGTGTTCACGCGCGGACTTCTTCTATGTCTGTTGGTCTTGTTTTCGATGCTGGGGGGCATCGGCTCGGCACAGTCTGTCGAGGCCATTTCTGTTCCCCTTGACGTCCCTGTTCTGGATCTGACGACAACGATTGAACGCCATTCCGGGACGGACCGGAAGGTTCAGGTTTCAACGGCCCCCGGGTCTGACGGAATCGTTCGCCGGATCGAGGTGCAGAGCCGCAGCTCGGAAGGCGCTGAAGGCTGGGCTGTCTTTGCTCTGGCCAATACCAGTGATCAGCAGATTGACCGTCTGCTTGTTGCCCCGCATTTCAGACTGGCCGGATCTGGGCTGGTCTGGCCGGATCTGGGGTCTGCTCGCATCGCCAACATTACCCGAAGCGAGGGTTTTGCCCCGCGCCGTCAGGACGCGACAGAAGCCGATGTGTTTCTCGTCACGCTTGACCCGGGCAGTGTGGTGACGTTCGTTGTGGAGCTTAGAACTGCAGAGCTGCCGCAATTCGCTCTCTGGGATCCGAATGCCTACAAGGATTCAGTCCATTCCTACGCGTTCTTCCGGGGCATTGTGATTGGCATTGCCGGTCTTCTGGCGCTGCTGCTGACCATTCTCTTCATTGTGAAATCGACAGCCATGTTCCCGGGCGCAGCTCTCTTTGCCTGGTCTGTACTGGCTTATCTGTCGATCGATTTCGGTTTCCTGACCCGCGTTTTGCAGATTGACCCGGGTGCCGAGCAGATCTGGCGCGCGATGACTGAGGTTCTGCTTTCCACCTCACTGGTTATCTTCCTGTTTGCCTATCTCAATCTGAACAGATGGCATGCGCGCTATTCCCATGTGACCATTGGCTGGCTTGTCATTCTTGGCCTGGTGCTCGGTATCGCCGCCTTCGACCCCGCCGTCGCCGCAGGAATTGCACGCATTTCGCTCGGCCTTATCGGCATTGTCGGCCTCGGCGTGATTATTTATCTGGCGCTGCATCACTATGACCGTGCCATCATGATCCTGCCCACATGGGTTCTGTTGCTGTTCTGGCTGCTGGGCTCTCTGCTGGCTATCTCGGGTGATATCGTCAACGATATCATTCAGCCTGCCCTGTCCGGCGGAATGGTGCTGCTGGTGCTCCTGATCGGCTTCACCATCATGCAGCATGCGCTTGCTGGTGGTTCAATTGGCCATACGGCGCAAGGCGATGTGGAGCGCAAGGCTCTGGCCCTTATCGGCTCGGGCGACATTCTCTGGGACTGGGATATCGAACGGGACCGGATTCATACGGGAAATGCCGCAGAGGATCTGCTTGGCTTGAGCCGTGGCAGTCTTGAAGGCCCGGCGCGCGACTGGCTGGAAATCCTGCATCCCTCTGACAGAAGCCAATTCAGCGCAACGCTTGATGCGGTGATTGACCAGAGGCGAGGGCGGGTCTCTCAGGATTTCAGACTGCGGTCAGAGGACGGCCACTATCGCTGGTTCCGCCTGCGTGGACGGCCGGTTCTGGGTTCAGATGGCGAAGTGATCCGCTGTGTTGGTACTCTGGTTGATATTACCGACCAGCGCCTGACAGAAGAACGGCTGCTGCATGATGCCGTTCACGACAATCTCACCGGTCTGCCCAATCGAAGCCTGTTTGTTGACCGTATGGAAACGGCAATTCGCCTGGCTCAGGCCGGGGCGGCCCCGTTGCCGGCCATGCTGGTGATTGATGTGGACCGGTTCAAGAATGTCAATGACAGCCTTGGCGTCACGGTCGGCGATTCCATTCTGCTGACGATTGCCCGGCGCCTGGCGCGGCACCTGAAGCCGCAGGATACGCTGGCGCGTCTCTCTGGTGATCAGTTCGGCCTGCTGCTGATTTCCGAGACCCAGCCAGACCGAATTGCAAGTATGGCGGACCATCTGCGCAAGGCTCTGCGCGCGCCTATTCTGTTTGGGGACCGCGAGATCTATCTGACGATTTCCATTGGCATAGCAATCGGGCAGGCCAACCAGACGAGCCTTGATTCCTGTCTGGGCGATGCGCAGCTGGCCATGTATCACGCCAAGCGGGGCGGCGGCGATGCCGTCGAGATCTTCCGACCCAGCCTGCGCCAGCATGAGCCGGACTACCTGTCGATTGAATCAGATCTTCAGAAGGCGCTGGAACGTAAGGAAATTGTTGTCTATTACCAGCCGGTCATTGACCTGAGCAGCCAGTCCGTTGCCGGGTTTGAAGCACTGGTACGCTGGAAGCATCCCCAGCGCGGGCTGCTGTTGCCGGGTGACTTTATTCCGGTTGCTGAGAATACAGGCCAGATCACAGAGCTCGGATCCTATGTTCTCGAAGAAGCCGCAAGGCAGCTTGCGGTCTGGCAGAGCAACCGTACGGATGGCCCGGGCCTGTTTGTCAGCGTCAATGTCTCCAGCAGACAGCTTTTCGCCAATGATCTTCTGGCTGAAGTGAAGGCCATTCTGGCGCGCAACCACATTGCCCAGGGTACCCTGAAGCTGGAACTGACAGAATCGCAGATTATGGAGAACCCGGAGCAGGCGTCGAAGATCCTGACCCGGATCAAGGAGTTCGGCGCGGGTCTGTCTCTGGATGATTTTGGAACCGGTCACTCATCGCTGTCTTATCTGCAGCGCTTCCCCTTTGATACGTTGAAGATTGACCAGTCATTCGTTCATCCAAGTGACCGCGGTACAGGCCCTGTTATCCTGCGGACGATTATCGGCCTGGCCCATGACCTTGGCCTCGATATTGTTGCTGAGGGAGCCGAGACAGAGTCAGATGCGCTGCAGCTTTATCAGATGGGCTGCCAGTATGCGCAGGGCTTCCTCTATGGACAGGCTGTTGAGGCCAATGACGCAACAAAGCTTCTGAACAGTGCTGACTTCACCCCAAGCAGCCAGGCCGGGCAATAGGCGGGATAGGCGCTATGCCACGTTTTCGTCTTCACGTTGAATATGCAGGCACGGGCCTGGCAGGATGGCAGAAGCAGGCTGATGTGCCCTCGGTCCAGCAGCAGATAGAAGAGGCGGTCAGAGCGTTCTCCGGTGAAGCGGTGACCATAAGGGGAGCCGGCCGGACGGATGCCGGTGTTCATGCGACCGCGCAGATAGCCCACCTTGATCTTGAGAAAGATTGGCCAACGGATACGATCCGGGATGCGCTCAATCATCACCTGAGGCCAACGGCAACAGCGATCCTTTCCGCAGAGATGGTCGATGATGATTTTGATGCCCGCTTCTCTGCAACAAAGCGTGCCTATGTCTACAAGATCGTCAACAGACGGCCTCAGCCAACGCTTCAGCGTGGACGGGTCTGGCAGGTGCCGCGCCCGCTGGATGTGGAAGCCATGCAGGCTGCTGCTGACAGCCTGATGGGAACCCATGATTTCACCACCTTCCGGTCTTCTGAATGCCAGGCCAAGTCACCGGTCAAGACCCTGGACGAGCTTTCCGTGCACAGGACAGGCGACCTGATCACCATCCATGCAGTGGCGCGGTCCTTTCTTCACAATCAGATTCGCTCTTTCGTCGGTTCATTGAAACGGGTGGGGGAAGGTGTCTGGCCTGTGGAGCAGATGGCCGAGGCGCTTGAAGCGCGGGACAGAAAAGCCTGCGGCCCGGTTGCACCACCGGACGGGCTCTATCTGATGCGGGTCGATTACCCGGACAGGTCCTTTGTCAGCTGGCCCTGAAAATACAGAAATGGCCCATGAGCCTTGGCTCTGGAACAGTTTGCACCACCGACAAGATCCTTTAAAGGCCTGCGAGCTTTTCCAGCCCCTGGCTAAACAGGATTGCCAGCAGAATATCGATTACGATCAGTCCGACAGCAGCTGATACAGGGCAGTGCAGCGTCCGGCGGATGATGATGAACTGATAGCGTATGATCAGGGCAACAGCGATGATCCTCAGGAACATAAATGTGGCGATATCGACCACACCCAGAAGATAGAGCAATGCAGGAGCGGTAACGAACTGGATGGCAATCAGTGAGGCCCAGTTTCTGGCGACAATCAGCCGTGCATAATGCTCACTGCCGCCGAATGCTCTCACAAAAAAGATCGCCAGAACCGGAAAGACAAGCCAGTCTATGCCGATGGTCACAGCCTCAAGCAGGTAGTGGTTCCCCGTCGGCGTGAATCCGTCCGGCGCGGCATTCTCATCCAGAAGAGCAAACCGGGCCAATACATTGATGGCATAGAAAGGGACAAGATAAACCAGCACCAGAAACGAGCGCCAGAACCCCGAGTAGCTCGTATCTAATGCTGACAGCCCGCTTGTGTCACCAAAAAACAGGCGCCAGACGCCTTTTACAGAGCGGGTTGTTTCCTCAATGCTTGGCAGGGCCATCAGGTTTACAGATCCGTATTGAGTGACCGCCGGATAAAGGCTGCATAGATGAGGGTCAATTTCTGAAGATCGGCAACAGGGACGCATTCATCCGTCTGATGCATGGTCTGGCCGACCAGCCCGAACTCGACAACCGGGCAATAATTGCGGATGAAACGGGCGTCAGAGGTGCCGCCACCTGTGGACAGCGCCGGTTTATGACCTGTCACATCCTCAATAGCTGCGGACAGGTTACCGATAAGCGTTTCATCGCGTGTCAGGAAGACCCGGCTCAGAGCGGGTTCCATGCGGATGTCAAAGCCGGTGCCGTCAGGCAGGGCCGAAGACAGTTTCGCGCTGATCCAGTCTTCAATGGCCTCCGGCGTCCAGAGATCGTTGTAGCGCACATTGAAGGTGGCACGAACCTCAGACGGAATGACGTTGAAGGTGGTGTTGCCGGTATCAATGGAAACAATCTCAAGATTGCTTGGCTGGAAATGATCCGTGCCCTGGTCAAGTGGCTCGTCAAACAGGCTCGTCAGAGCTTTTGCCAATCCGCGCATCGGGTTGATGGCCCGATCCGGATAGGCCACATGCCCTTGCTTGCCGAGAATACGAATTGCTCCGTTCTGGCTGCCGCGACGGCCGATTTTGATGGCATCGCCAATGGTTTCCGGATTGGTCGGCTCACCAACAAGGCACATGTCGAAACGCTCGCCGCGGTCATGGACCCATTGCAGCAGCTTGATGGTGCCGTTGATGGCCGGGCCTTCCTCATCCCCTGTAATCAGGAAGGAGAGGCTGCCCTTTTCAAGACCGTGTTCCCGCAGATGGTTCAGGGCTGCCGCTGCATAGGCAGCAATGCCGCCCTTCATATCAACCGCGCCGCGTCCATGCAGGATATCGTCCGCAATCACTCCGCCAAAGGGCGGGTGTGTCCAGTCCGCTTCGTCCCCGACGGGAACCACATCCGTGTGGCCGGCAAAACAGATATGCGGTGACCCGGAACCGATGCGGGCATAGAGATTGTCGATATCCGGTGTGTTGTCATCGGAAAACGGTACCCGATGAACTTCGAAACCTGCATCCGACAGCAGAGTGCCAAGATAGTCCAGCGCGCCACCTTCGTGCGGCGTGATGCTGGGGCAGGTGAGGAGAGACCGGGCTATGGCCACCGGATCGGTGCTGTCGACATCATGTTTCATGACCTCGGTTTAGCCCGAGCATGATGGGGCGTCAAACGTCAATTCCGGATCTGAACAGACTTTACAGCTTGCTGATTTTCAGCGGGTTCTGCCAGGGGCAGACGATCGCGGAATGGCTGCTTCAACCTCAGCAGAGCGCTGATAACATCAAAGGCGGTCGGAGGCAGGAAATGGAACCCCTGACCAATCGTGAGACCCAGATGTGTGATCTTTGTAAGCTGGTCGACGGTCTCGATGCCTTCGACCACAACATCCATGTTGAGTGGCCCTGAGAGGTCGCCGATTGCTTTGACGATTGCGAGACATTCGCCAGAGCCATCTCCGAGCTTACGGGTGAAATCCCGGTCCACTTTGAGTTCCGCCACTGGCAGTTCCATCAGGTGGGTCAGGGAGGCAAAGCCTGTACCAAAATCATCCAGTGACAGGCGATATCCGGCCGAGCTCAACTCTTTCAGGAAGCGAGGGACATCTTCTGTGCCTCGACCGACAACGCAATCCTCGGTGATTTCCAACGTCAGACATTCCCGCGGTACACCGGTTTCTTCAAGCCGATTGAGCAACTGGCGCAGGACACTGGATGTTCTGAGCTGGGTTGGATGCAGGTTCACGGCAACTGGAATCCAGCGACCTGTCTGGCTGTGCCATTTCTTCAGGTCCCGGCCAACAGTGGAGAACAGCAATTCGCTTAGCTCGCTGACCAGCCCGTAACGTTCGGCGACCGGGATAAACTCGCTTGGCGGAATGATACCGTCTTCTGGATCAGGCCAGCGCATCAGAGCTTCAAGCCCGAGCAGATTGCCAGCGGTAAGGCAGACCTTCGGCTGATAATGCACGGTCAGATAATTCATGCTGATGGCATGCTGCAGACGTTGTCCCAGGTCTCTGGCGCGATTGGTTGTATGGCGCAAGGCGTCATCAAAGACACAGAAACCGTGACGGCCTGCAGCCTTTACAGAGCGCAGAGCATGCCCGGCATTGACCAGAAGACGGTCCGGATCAATACCGTCGAGAGGCGTCCGAACTGCACCGATGCTGACACTGGGCATCAGGTGCTGGCCGTCATAGACCACAGTCTGGCCCAGTATGTCTCTGGCCGTTCTGCAGCAATCCTCTAGAATCTGCTTGTCCTGATGGTCTGTAATAATCAGGGCAAACTCATCGCCGGACAGGCGCGCAACCAGACCATCTGGCCCAGCCAGTTTGACCAGACGGTTGGCTATCTCGGCCAGCAGGAAATCCCCGGCCTCGTAGCCATAGCTGTCATTGACATTCTTGAAGTGGTCCAGATCAACCAGAACGATAGCGTAGCTCTTGCCTTGCTTGGATACTCTGGACAGACAAAGATCAAGCTCGCGGCGGAACATGACGCGGTTGCCCACTTGAGTAACGCTGTCTGTGTAGGCCAGCTCGGAAATCTGTCGTGCTGCGCGCTTCAGCTTGACGTTCTTCTCCTGCATGGCGTTTTTCTGAAACCGTTCCTGCTGGTATTTCGTCATGAACAGGAAGGCGAAGAAAACCAGAGCTGAAAGCAGAGCATAAAGGCCAAGCACCAGATAGATTGATGAACCCAGTTCACCAATGGACCAGATCGAATAGTTCTGGACCGGGACGGTAACACCCAGAACGCCCCGAATCTCTCCGACCTTCCAGTCGGTCTTGGGAGAGCCTGCAATTGTGTTGTGGCAGTCCACACAGCCCTGCTCCATACGGATCGGCTGTGCCAGACGAAAAACCGTCTGTCCATTGATGGTGTCCAGTTTCTGGAACCGATCCGTCTTCCCCTGGCTGAGAACGGACAGGGCATCATTTTCAAACTGATCCCGTGGCGTTCCGTCTGCAGCCTCCCGGAATGAGTAGTCACTGTAATAACGGAACTGCAGGTCTTCGTAACGTTTGCTCAGATTCCGTGTCAGATCGATCGTGAAGCTGGCCGGGAAGGGAATGGTTGGTGTTTCGCTTGTGCGATAATCCCGTTCAATCCGGATACCGGTTCGCTTGCCGTGTTTGACGATGGCATCTGAATAGAAGTTCTGGATATCCATAATGACGGTGGCGTAGGTCTCAGCAGACCGTTCTGCGAACTGTTCGCTGACCCAGTCAGAGACCTCGGTCGCCGTCAGCATGAGAAACAGACCACTGGCTAACGAGAACAGGCCGGCTGCGATCAGCGTCCTGACTGAATAGACAGTTGTCGAAAGTGTTTTCATGCGCCCCATCCTGAAAAACAGGCTAAAATTAGAGATAATAATTTAA
Organism: Coralliovum pocilloporae; assembly: GCF_030845175.1. Classification (NCBI taxonomy): domain Bacteria; kingdom Pseudomonadati; phylum Pseudomonadota; class Alphaproteobacteria; order Hyphomicrobiales; family Coralliovaceae; genus Coralliovum; species Coralliovum pocilloporae. Next base: position 1,902,797 of record NZ_CP132542.1, read on the forward strand.
CAATTGGTAAGGAAGTAATGGATTCCAGTTTGTTAGGACGCGGAAAAAAGCCGGAAGCTGTATGATACAGCCTCCGGCTTTATAAGGTGCTGATTCTTGATAAAGTTGATTTCTAATCGCGCAGCAGCTCGTTGATTGAGGTTTTGGAACGCGTGCGCTCATCGACCCGCTTCACAATAACGGCGCAATAGAGATTCGGGCCTGGAGTGCCGTCAGGGAGCGGCTTGCCTGGCATGGTACCGGCCACGACAACGGAATAAGCCGGAACTTCACCCATGTGAACTTCGCCGGTTGTGCGGTCAACAATCTTGGTGGACTGTCCGATGAAAACGCCCATGCCGAGAACCGCGCCCTCACGGACGATGCAGCCTTCGACAACTTCCGAGCGGGCACCGATAAAGCAATTGTCTTCAATGATAACCGGTCCGGCCTGCAGGGGCTCGAGAACACCGCCAATGCCGACACCGCCGGAAAGGTGAACATTCTTGCCAATCTGGGCACAAGAGCCAACCGTGGCCCATGTATCCACCATGGTGCCTTCGCCGACAGACGCGCCAAGGTTGACGAAAGATGGCATCAGGACAGCACCCGGAGCAATATAGGCCGAACGCCGGACAACGCAGCCCGGTACAGCGCGGAAAGCTGCATCCCGGAAGCTGTCAGCAGTCCAGCCGTCAAATTTTGACGGAACCTTGTCCCACCAGACAGCGTCACCCGGGCCACCCTTGATGATGTCCATGTCATTGAGGCGGAAAGACAACAGAACAGCTTTTTTAAGCCACTGGTTGACGTGCCAGTTGCCGTCATCCTGGCGAACAGCCACGCGCTCTTTGCCGCTGTCCAGCAGCAGTAGAGCTTCATCGACAGCATCCCGGATTTCACCTTTGGTGGAGGTGGAAACGGAATCGCGGTTGTCAAAAGCGGTTTCGATAATGGATTGAAGCTGTTCGGTCATAATGTGTCCGTCATCAAGAAGGCCTTTTCTCCCGGAGAGGGCGGAAACAGGCAGGTTGAGTTGCGCTGACAATAGTCGACAGAACTGGCCTGTCAACGCGATGATTGCGCGGTTCTATAGAGAATGTTTTTTGTGAATGCAAGTCTGTATACAGTCTTGCGGAAGTATTATTTTTTTGCGTTGGCCGATGCGCTGTCATTACAGCGTGCTTCTGAAAAGTTGATAGACTTTTCAGACAAAAGCCCGCACGGAAAAAACTCTTAAAGCACCGCTGCCAATGCGGGTTAAAGGCCTGGTGCTTTATGGGTCTGAACCCCAGATCAAGGAATGAAAAGGAAGCTGCTCCCGGCAACCACCAGAAAAGCACCCAGCCATGCCGCGCCTGCGGGTCTTTCGCCTGTTTTGATCCAGAGCAGCGGCAAAAGCAGAACCGGCGTCGTTGCAGACAGGGTGGAGATGACACCAACTGATCCGCCTGAAAGAGCGAACAGCAGCAGGGTCATGCCGATGCCCATTCCCAAAAGCCCGGTGATACCGGCAAGTGCAGCTATTCTGGGGGTCAGAGGATTGCGTTGTTTGACCGCAGGAAACGGCAATTGCATGGCCAGGATAAGACAGAGTGCGGCAATACCCACCCGGATAGCAGATACAGCCACCGGGTCGGCACCACTTTCCATGACCGGTCTTGCCAGGATAGAGCCCACGGATTGAGACAAAGCCGTGACCAGACCGAAACCAACGCCAACAGCAAGAGAGCCTCTCACCTGTTCCCATTGGTGGAGCTGATCTTTCCGCTTGCCGAAGATAATGGCCAATACAACGCCGATGATGATCAGAAGGATACCGAAAAGCGCAGAGGGAGACAGTGTTTCGCCCAGAAATATCCAGCCGAGCAACACCGATATGGGCGCATTCATTGCGAACAGGATACCAGTCCGTCTTGGCCCGAGCCGGATCAATGTCAGATAGAGAGCGGTATCACCAAGAAAGATGCCGATAAATCCGGACAGGATGATTGGTACGGCCTGCGACACAGAGATCGTATCCCATGTCTGAGTGGCTGTGCAAAGACTGGCGAGCAGAACGAAGACAAAAATCTGGCGGATACGATTGAACCCGACCGCGCCCAGATGATCGGCTGGCTCTCTGGAAAGGAGTCCGCTGAGCGTCCAGCAAAGAGCGGCTGCCAGTGCGGCAAGTTCATAGATTGGCATGCGGGAACCGATATTGGAAAAAGAGAAGTATGCCGGTTCTGATGATTTCCGCAACTCAAGAGATTTGATGGATAGGACCACCAGGGCTGATCAATCGGGGCATGCCTGAAAACAAACAAGCAGGCTGTGAGACACAGCCTGCTTTGTGTGCTGTCGCGATATGACAGGGATAAAACCGCTTGTCAGAACAGGCTGTTGCTGCCCTGTTTTTTGAGCTCTTCGCGTGAATAGCCGTAGGTTTCAAGTGTGGCGTCATCAAGCGCCAGCAGAACACCATTCACATAGCGGCGCGCCTGGGCCATGCGGGCCTTTTCGTAGCGTGCGAAGATATCGCTGAAGAAGCGGCGTTTTACATTCGACATAACTGTTCCCTTCGATCTTGGCGAGCATAATGGCTGTCTGAAAGTCGCCATCCATGTCGCATGGAGAACATAGTTTGAATTTCTGTCGGTACCAGAGGCAATCACGCATAGGACCTATGCGTCAGGCGGGAAGCAAAGAGCATGGTAGATGCCCTTCTAAAGAGAAATTCTAACTATCTGAAATCGTGTATCTTTGCCGATATTCCGAGGGCGTATCGCCAATCTCCCGCTGAAAAAGGGCTCTGAACGCGCCTGTATCCTGATAGCCAACAGCCCAGGCAATCTGCTCAACAGACTGGACCGTTGTCTCCAGAAGGCGACACCCCTGGTCGAGGCGATGCTTTTGAAGATAGCGGGTTGGGGTCAGGCCTGTTGCACGCTTGAAACGACGCAGGAAGGTGCGGGGTTCAAGCCTCGCAGCATCTGCCAGAGCCGCGATGGTATGATGGTGTGCCGGGTTCTGCCGCATGATGTCTTGTGCCCGAAGGATATGGTCATCGCCATGAGACGTAACATCCTGAAAACGTGCATAGACACGCTGGTCTCTGCGCCCGGGATCTGCGAGGACAAAATGGGCGGTTTCCATCATGACGGCCTGGCTGCAATACCTCCTGATCAGCGCCAGTCCGAGATCGATCCAGGCCAGAAAACCACCGGCGGTGATCAGGTCCGGTTCTTCTATCACGGTACGACTGCAATCAAGTTGGACTGTGGGAAACTGTTGGGAGAAGGAAGCTGCCGCGCTCCAGTGCGTTGTCGCCGGACGTCCGTCCAGAAGCCCGGTTTCAGCAAGGCGGAACGCCCCCATGCAAACGGACCCGATAAGGCTGCCATTCTTATGAGCAGTTTGAAGATGTCGCAGGCCGTCGGATAACCCGTCCGGCTTTTGGCAGGGCAGAATGATCAGAGCATCCAGATCATCAAATCTGGCATCCGGTTCACAGATCTGAACGTTCAGAGGGGCTGTTGTCGAGAAAGTGTTGGCAGTTTCCAGAAGATCGGAAAGGCCATGGAGAACGGATTGACGGCAGGTCTGCCCCGTGATGAGGCCAATATCAGTCATGTGTCACTTATGCCCTCTGAAATGTCAATTTAGACACTCGTGGTCACACAATAAGCAGATTACGGAAGAGCATGCAATCCAATTGAAGGACGATAACAATGAATGATGTGCTCAAGGCAGCGGTCGAGAAAGCAAGCAATGGCTGGAAAGAGGCGTTCAATGCAGGCAATGCGGAAGGCTGCGCCTCTTTCTATGAGACTGATGCCACAATGACGGCCCAACCGTTCGGCACGTTCACAGGCCGTGAAGCAATCCAGGCGTTCTGGCAGCAGATCATTGATGGCGGCTATGCGGATGTCTGCTATTCCGACATCGAATGCGTCCAGGTTGATGACCAGAGCGTTCGTCTGTCTGCAAGCTGGACCATGAACAAGGCCGGTGGCGTTATTACCAATGAGCTCTGGGTTCTGCAGGCCGATGGCAGCATGCAGCTGCGGATCGATGAATTCGAGGCCAGATCATAGGCTGCGTGCCAAGCTTGTGTGATAGGCAGCCTGGGCTGTCTCAGGCTGCATCAAACTGAAGATTGTAAAGAGCCGCATAGTGGCTCTTTCTTGCCAGAAGCTCCGTATGTGAGCCTTCTTCCACAACGGTCCCTTCCGAGAGAACGGCAATCTTGTCAGCGTTCCGGACTGTTGACAGGCGATGAGCCACAACGATAACGGTCCGGTTCTCCGACAGAGCATCAAAGGCAGCCTGAACCTTGGTTTCAGACTCGCTGTCAAGCGCTGACGTTGCCTCATCCAGCAGAACAATCGGGGCGTCCTTCAGAATGGCACGTGCAATGGCCAGTCGCTGTCTTTGCCCGCCGGATAGCTGAGCGCCGTTCTCACCGACTTCCGTATCATATCCATGATCCAGAGCCGTTATGAAGTCATGGGCAAAAGCGCTGCGCGCGGCGGCCTCGATATCTGTATCGCTTGCATCCGGACGGCCAAGGCGCAGATTGTCACGGATAGTGCCCGAGAACAGGAACGTGTCCTGACTGACGAGGGCTATTGAATCCCTGAGACTGGTTGTGGTGACGGAAGCGATCTCCTGCCCGTCGATCTCAATCCGGCCGCTACCCACATCATAGAAGCGGAGGATCAGGTTGATGATTGTCGTTTTACCGCTGCCCGACGGACCAACCAGTGCGGTGGTCTTGCCACCTTCGGCTTTAAGAGACAGGCCATTCAGAATAGGGCTGTCCGAACCATACTGGAATGTCACATTGTCGAGCGCGACCGCACCTTGTGAGAGGGAAAGCGGCCTGGCATCCGGTTTCTCCCGTATTGTGAGCGGCAGGTCGAGAATCTCATACATCAGCCGGACACCGACAATATTCTGCTCAATCACGCCGCGCATCTTGGCGAGCCTCTTGGCAGGCTCATAAGCCATCAGCAGGGCGGTCAGAAAGGAGACGAATTCGCCGGGTGTCTGAGTGCCGCCAATTGTGCGCCAGCCGCCATAGAGGATGAAAAGGCCTACGGTCACACCGCCGAGTGTTTCCATCACCGGGCCGGTACGGGCTTTCAGCTTGGCAATCTTGTTCGCCTTGTCCTCAACGCTGGCCGTGGCATTTTCCATCCGGGCGTTCATATGACCCTCAAGACGGAAGGACTTGACGATCCTGTTGCCCTGAGTGGACTCCTGGACGACGGAGACGATCTCGGAAAGGGAGAGAAATTCCGCCTTGGCGATCTTCTTGATCTTGCGAATGATCCGCACCACCAGCGCGAAAGCCGGAATCCCCAGAAGAACGGCCAGGACCGAAAGCAGCGGATCCTGTATCAGCATGACAACAATCAGGCCGATGACTGTGAGCAGGTCGCGTCCGAACCGGGTTACGATGATCTCAAGCAGCATGCGGGCTGCTGTGGCATTGTGCGTCAGCCGGGTAACCAGTTCGCCAGTGGCGTGGCTGTGATAGAAATTGACACCCTGCTGTTGCAAATGAGCGAAGATTCGCCTCTGGCAAGTGGCCACAACGGCATTGCCGATCACATTGAGAATGACGGTCTGGGCGAAGGTCGCGAAACCCTTGGTCAGAAAGATTGCAACCACGGCTGCAGAGACCAGCGCAACCTTCTGCATGTCGCGTTCGACAAACAGCTCGTTGATCACATCCTTCATGATCCAGGCGCTTAAGCCGGTCATGGCAGCTGTGATAGCCATGAACAGGAAGGCAAGCAGATAGCGTCGTGCGTGGAGATGAAAGTTCTCGCGCAGCAACCGGATGATCAACTGCATAGCGCCATCCTGATCAGGAAACAGGCGATCTAACAGGCGTTGTGACACAGGCGATGCTATCTTTCTCTTTCGGGCTTATGCTTTGATAAGGGGCCCTTATATGGTTCCTTGCTTCTACATTTCATCGCGTGGCAGAAAAATCAAACAGTTTCATGGCAAATTCCTGTTATGGAGCATCAGGACGCGTGAGATGGCATTGTCAGCCTGTCACCTAATCTCTATGGTCGCTCCACATGAGAGAGGGACAAGATCAGATGGCGAATCCGGCAACGGGATCAGCCGAGATGCCGGATTGGCGGCGGGCAGCTGTTATGCTGATGCTGATGGCAATTGCCATGCAGATAGCCTTTGCCACCTGGTGGAACCTGCTGAACAATTTTGCCATCGAAGAGATCGGCTTCACTGGCCGTGAGATCGGAATTCAGCAGTCTATCCGCGAGATTCCCGGCTTCCTGGCCTTTACGGCAATTTTCCTGCTGCTGTTTATCCGCGAGCAGAGCTTTGCGCTTGTTTCTCTGGCCGTCATGGCCGTCGGCATCGCCGCCACTGGTTACTTCCCGACAATTGTCGGGCTCTATGTCACCACACTCATTATGTCCGTTGGTTTTCACTATTATGAGACGGCCCATCAGTCCCTGTCTTTGCAATGGCTGCCGCGCAGTGAAGCGCCGCGCGTCATGGGACGGATTGTCGGTATGGCATCTTTTGCCAAGCTCGGTGTGTTCGGCTTTATCTTTGTCGGCTGGAGTTATCTGGGGCTCGATTATTCCACTCTGTTCACCATGGCCGGTCTTGTCGCCCTGTTGATCGTTGTCTGGCTTGTCATGGCCTTTCCGGCTTTCAAGCAAACCGTACCCCAGCACAAGAAGCTCATTCTGCGGAAACGATACTGGCTCTATTACGCACTGACATTCATGAGCGGCGCGCGGCGGCAGATTTTCATCGTCTTCGCGGGCTTTCTGATGGTTGAGCGTTTTGGTTATGATGTGCACGAAATTGCTGGTCTGTTCATCATCAACAGTGCGTTCAGCATGGTCTTTTCACCGGTCATTGGCGAGCTTATTGCCCGGTTTGGCGAGCGCCGGATCCTGACGCTTGAATATATCGGTCTGATCGGAATTTTTACCGCCTATGCCTTCGTCTCCGACCCTTGGGTCGCTGCCAGTCTTTATGTTCTGGATCATGCCTTCTTTGCCATGGCTATTGCCATGAAGACCTATTTTCAGAAGATTGCAGATCCGGCTGACATTGCGCCGACCACGGGTGTTGCCTTCACCATCAACCATATTGCTGCGGTGATAATCCCGGTCATCTTCGGTCTGATCTGGCTGGTCAGTCCGGCAGCAGTGTTCCTGGCCGGTGCCGCGATGGCTGCTGTATCCCTTGCCCTGGCCCGTCTGGTCCCCATGGACCCTGATATGGGGCGTGAGACAATCGTACCCCGCCTTAATTCTGTACCAGCAGAATAGGCCTATAGCGCGCGTCCGAAATGCTGACGGGCTTTTCGGGTAACGCTTCAGATTGTGTTCGTATCCGGGCCGGCAATGGAACCGTCCGCCTCGAGGCCAGGATGCAAACCCTGTTCGTCGCAGACTTCCTTCAATGCGCGCAGGGCTTTCTGGACCTTGTGGTCATGGCGACGTCGAACATGGGTTGCCACATAGGTGCGCTGCTCGAAATCGGGCGCATCTTCCACCCGCATGAAGCCCTCATTTTCCACAAAATCATCAGCCAGCGCCTCGGGCAGATAGCAGGATCCGCCTTCACGGCGCAGCAGAGTGACGGCCATACTGCCGAGCCCGACGGCCAGTCTGCTGCGACAGAGGTCAGGCAGAAATTCCGAATGCTGCTTGTCAAAGGTTCCTGAATAGCTGACCCGAATATAGCGTTCCGGCGTCTGGTCTGACAGATGCGGGCTGTCTGAAGACACCATCACCATACGCTCGCGGAAAATCTCTTCATAAGAAATATCGGGGATATAGCGCGGCATATAGAGAAGGGCGATATCGAGATTGCCGAACATCAGGTCTGTGACCATCTGGTTCGAATAGTCCGCCTCAAGATAAATGGCTGTCGAGGGCAGGGCCACTTTCAGCTTGTCGACCCATTTCAGCAGAACCTGATCCATCAGGCTGACCTGGCTTGCAAAGCGCATCAGGCCGTCGAACTTGTCGAGAACGCCGATATCCTGCCGTGCCATAGTCCAGGACAGTTTGATCGAGCGGGCATAGTCAATAAACCTGCGCCCTGCAGGGGTGGCATGCGCGCCTCCGCGTCCCCGTTCAAACAGAACGGCCCCCACATGTTTTTCAAGAGACTGGACCCGGGCACTCACTGTGGACTGGGTGATGTTCAGACGTTCTGCAGTTCGGTTGAAGTTCTTCGTTTCCAGCAAGTCGAGGAACGTATCTATCCAGTCCAGTTGCATCAACAGTCTCCACTAGGAGTGTGGTTTCGCGATTGAAGAGGGCTATATAATGAAGAATATCGATTTACAATGCAAAACACAGCTCCGAGAAGGTATTTCGGTAGCGTATTTGTGTGACCTACCCGATGGGGTGGGCTTCAGCCCATTCGAAAGAGACAATTTCCTATCCTGTCGGAGCTTTTGCATGGTGTGGCCAACGCGTATGGTTTGAGACGTGTTCTCCTCAACACACGAACTGGACCCTGATTGTCATGGCACAATCCGATGACAGCATCGCCGGACTTCTTCAGGCTGCCACCGAATATGCGGCGGCGACGGCGGCGCATTGTATCCAGAACGGCGATGAGGACCATCTCGAAGACCGCGCCCGTGAGTCTATGGCCGTGGCTCTTGCGAAGATACCCGGCGCGACACGGCTGGTTCTTGGCGGTGGAGATGCGGGCTCAACCACGCTGGTCGACGGTGCTCTGCTTGGGCGGACTACTGATAGCGATCCATCCGGTGATCTGGCGATTGACCCGGCGGAGGGGACGACATTTCTGCAGCCGGGCCTGACCAATGCCATGGCTGTGGCGGCACTTGTGGAGCCGAACGGGTTCATGAATCCAGGCCCGGCTCTTTACATGGAAAAGCTGGTTCTGCCACCGGAAGCCAGAGGCAAGGTCGACCCTTCTGCTTCTGTTCCTGAGCGTCTGCAGCAATTGAGTGACGCTTTGAGGAAACCGGTCGCCCGGCTGACGGTCTATGTGCTTGAGAAAACACGCCACAATGCGCTGATAGATGCTGTCCGGTCAGCTGGCGCGTCTGTTGCTCTTTACCCGGCGGGAGACATAGCGGGCGCGCTTCTGGCAGGGGCTGGAGGCGGCGATATTGATGCGCTGATGGGCACAGGAGGAGTGCCTGAGGGGTTTCTGGCGGCTGCGGCAGTAAAGTGTCTGGGAGGAGAGTTTTTGGGTCGCATGGATCCCCAATTGCCAAGTGAGCATGCTGCAATGCGGGCGGAAGGGCGCTCGACAACGCAATGGCATGATCAGGACAAGCTGGTTCCGGGATATGTTCTGGGGTTCAGCGCGACGGGGATCACGTCGGGCCTACTGCTATCTGGCGCAACCGTTCAGCAAACAGAGGTAGCGCTTGAAACTCTGACCTTGTCTTCCGGACGGTCGAGCTGGGAAAAGCAGCCCTCTATCCTGTCCGCTTGGCCCGGGCAGGAAGGTCCGGGGGGCGCATGATGATTGCAGCAAAGCGGACCGGGCCGGTTATTCTCGGCATTGTTGGTGACTCAGGTGTGGGGAAAACCACTCTGGCACGCGGTATCGCCCGTATTCTGGGGCCTGAGCGTGTCACGATTTTCTCAATGGATGACTATCACCGCTACACCCGCGCCGAACGCTATGAGCGGCAGCTGAGCGCTTTGGAGCCCGATTGCAATCATCTGGATATCCTGACCCAGCATTTGAAACTGCTCAGGAAGGGAGAGGCTGTTCTCAAGCCGGTCTATGACCACACCAATGGTGAGCTGGTACGCCCGGAACTGATGCAGCCAGCGGACTTCATCATTGCTGAGGGGCTGCTCGGCTATGCCAGCCGCGAACTGCGTTCCTGCTATGACGTGAAAATCTTCCTTGAACCGGAGGAAGACCTGCGGCTGCGCTGGAAAATTCATCGGGACACCACCCAGCGCGGTTATTCCCAGTCGGATGTCCTGTCCATTCTCGAGCGGCGTCAGCGTGCGCGTGATACCTATATCGTTCCCCAGCGCCTGTTTGCGGATATTGTTATTCGGTTTGTCAGACCGGCAGTGGAGACAGGTCAGCAGGACGACCAGCTTGATGCATGCCATGTGTTGCGGCCAACACTCCCGCACCCGGATTTCACCAGCCTCCTCGACAGTATCCATGCGGATCGCGATATCCGTCTGCAACTGACACGGGACCATGGCAAACCGGTTGATCTTCTGGAAATCTCAGGGGGCATCTCTCCAGAGCGGGCTAGCGATATTGAGCGCTATCTGTGGAGTGAACTGCAGGATGCCAAGCCGGATCTGGATGATGTCGGGCTGTATGAGTCGAGCGTCGGAATGCGGGTCAGCCACCCGCTGGCACTGACACAGCTCTTTATTGCCATCCATATGATGAAAGCTGCACAGGGAGAATATGCGATCTGATGCAGCGATGTGTTCTGACCGATCGCCGTCTGGGTGATCGGTCATCTCGGTTGGGTCCCCTCATGGGCTGATGGACGGGACCTGAACGCTCCGGAGAACCCACTCCTCCGGAGACCGGGCCAGACGCGTTTCGTGTGAAGCGTGTCTGGCTCACTTCGAACGCTCGCTCAGGCGGACGTTCACCAACGGAAGGAACTTTCCGGTTATCTGTCTGTGTCTGCCGTCACAGGCAGAAATGCCGGACCGGTGAAGGCAGGATGACAAGCCCTGTCTTCGCCGTGCTTTTCGGGAATCTTGACCCTAGTGATGCGGAGCCTGATGCCAGCCGGTGTAAAGCATGGCCAGTCCCACCAGCACAATCAGCACAGCCGAGACATAGGGTGCCCGGTCCATGAAACGGTCGAACGCTCCCGATTTGGCCAGAACATAGTTCATGCCAATGGCAGCGGCGGATCCAACGGCAACCAGCATGACAGCCAGGCCGATCGAGAATCCGGCCACCAGTGTGACGCCAAGCCAGAACTGTTGCAGGTTCAGGCAGAGAATGAGAACGGTAATGGCGGCTGAGCAGGGAATAAGACCGCCGGTCAGACCGAACAGGATTGTCTGCCCCGTTGTCGCGGAACCATCACCAAACCGTTCTTCGATCTCGCGTGCATGGGCGCGTGCATGGGCGTCGTCATCCAGATGGTCATGCCCGTGAGAATGGTCGTGGTCATGTGAGTGATCGTGGTTGTGGCTATGCCCGTGATTGTGCCCATGACCATGATGATGTCCATGGCTGTGCGCTGCACGTTTTTTGGCTCTCCGCCATTGCTGAATGAAAATCCATGCGCCCATCACGATGATAATGCCGCCTGACGCCATCATGAAAACAGGCTCGAGCTCTTCACCAATCAGTTCATTGCCGAGGCTGAGGGCAATAAGCGCAAGAATCCAGACAATCGCTGTATGGGAAAGGGCTGCCGAGAGGCCCAGCAGGATAGCCTGACTGACCGTGCCGCGCACAGCGATGATAAAGGCCGCCATCATGGTTTTGGAATGGCCGGGCTCAAGGCCGTGCAATGCACCAAGAACAATGGCCGCAGCCATCAGAAAAACGGGAGAAACAGAACCAGACTGGATCAGCGAGGTGAGATCCATAGCAGATTTCCTTAGAGGTATTTCGAGATTGCCTTGAACTCATCCAGTGCCGATCTGCCTTCGTCCCGCAGTCGGTCACTGTCTCCAAGACAATGATCGATATGGTCGTGAATGAGGGTGCGTTTGGCATTGGCAATGGCACGTTCAACCGCATGCATCTGCTGTGCAACGTCCGCGCAGGGACGATCATCCTCCATCATCGATATGATCTTGCGAAGATGGCCTTCCGCCCGCTTCAGCCGCTTGATGATATCCCCATGGGATTGATGCCGCATGTCCTGCTCCAATGCTGGGGCGCGGTCCCGATCATGGATGCGCCCTGTCCTCGTCCCGATTTGGGTCCCGACGGATCGATTGCAGATGGCTGAGCCATCAAATCAGGCGCTTCTGTAATCTCATCAAAGGCTTCTGATGAAGCCAAAGCAAAGACCGAAACGTTCCGCTCGCAATCCGCCATATCCTATCCTGGGGGAGGGGATAAAAGCAATGAGACCTCGATCACATTTTGTGTGAGGAGACGTCGATGGGTGGAGAGTCGGAGTTTATGGGTCTGAATCTTGGAACTGCAGAAGAATTGCGTCTCTCAGATGTCCGGTCTGAAGTCCTGGAAAATATCAGGCCGTGTCCGCAGCATGGCGACACTTGGGCTGGAGTTCTTCAATCCTGCCATCTTGCAGCTTCAGGGTTCTGGTGCCGATACGGGTTCGGAAATGGGGGTCATGGGAAATGACGACCATGGCCTGCGGCAGATTGCAGAGGATATCCACCAGATGCTCGGTGGTTCCTTCATCCAGCGCGTTTGTCGGCTCGTCCAGCAACAGGACATCCGGCTTCATCGCCAGAACGGATGCAAGGGAAACCAGGCGTTTTTCTCCGCCGGACAGTTTGTGTGTCACGCGGTCACGAAACTTGCCCAGATTGAGCTGATTGAGGGTTTCTTCCACAATAGCCAGTGCTTCTTCCCGCGACTTGCCAAGGTTTAGTGGGCCGAAGGCGATATCATCAGCCACAGTCGGGCAGAAGAGCTGGTCATCAGGGTCCTGAAAGACGAGACCCGCCCGCTGACGGACCTCGCGGAAATCAGCTTCAGTTCCGCGGATTTTGCCGAAGGCTTCAACAGTTCCGGACTGAGGTTGAATCAGGCCGACCATGATGTGGAACAGAGTGCTTTTCCCCGCACCGTTATGGCCGGTAAGACACAGACGCTCACCACCAACGAGCGCGAATTTGGCGCCGGTCAGGACGGTATGGCCATCCGGGTAGGAATAATGGATATCGGCGAGATTAAAAAGAACGTCCAAAGCCGACCTCCATGAGGATAAGCCCGATCAGTGCCATGACGGACAGCGCTGCGAAAGAATAGTCGCGCGGATGCAGGTGCATGGAATCGAGCAGGTAGAATTTTCCGGAAAAGCCCCGACATTTCATCGCTTGAAGGATACGCTCTGACCGCTCCAGTGAACGCACAAGCAGCATGCCGATAAGATAGCCGAAGGACCGATAGGTATGCAGGGAATTCCTGGCCTTGAAGGCCCGGGCCCGCATAGCCAGACGAAGGCGCTGATACTCCTGCTGGATAACGTCAATATAGCGGACCGTAAACAGTAGCAGATGGATCAGGCTTTCCGGCACACGCAGCCGATAGAGCGCATGGCCAAAAATGACCGCATCCATGGTGCCGACCAGTGTCAGCATCATCAACACCACTGCATTGGCTGTCAGGGCAATTTCAGACGCCCGATAGAAACCTTCAAGACTGGCCGGATAGCCGAACAGGGTGAAGAGCTCTGTGCCTGGCATGGTAAAGGGCAGGGTTGCCAGCATGAAGATGATGAAGCTGTCCATGGTAATCATGCGCTTCAGGGTCCGCCGCATGGGCAGGCGGGAACCAAAAAGAGCCATAAAAGACAGACCCAGCGCCATAAACAGCGCCGGGAAACTGTCAAGCGCCACGGTCACGAAGGAGAATGCCACGCAGGTCACAATCCGCAGACGGGGATCGGCACCGCCGATTAGTCCGGCAGGGCCGATAAGCCGTCTCGCGTCCTGTGACATGGCGTGACCCATGATCAGGCCTTTCCGCTGTTCTGGTCAGCCAGCTTTCGCCGGGCTGCTAGATAAAAACCAACGCCGAACAGGCCGACAATATAGCCGATACCGCCGAGAACCCTTTGCAGGTCCAGCTTGTCCTGGAAACTCTGCAGTTCCTTGCGCAAGGGCCTGACACCCTTTGCAACAGCCTTGGCAATCGCTGCTTCCAGCTCTTCCTTGTTCACGGCTGCTGAGGCGGAATTATTAGGTTCGCCAGTTTCTGTTGTTGCAGGGCCTGATGTGGTGGAGGCTTGCTGTTGGGGGGTAGATCCCGCCTTCAGGCTTTCCGGCATTTCATCAACAGTCAGCGTGCCATTGGCCACATGCCCCTGTCCGAGATTGGATGTAAAGACATGGTCAATCCGGATTGTCGGTTTGAAAATGAAAATGCCTTCATCATCGGTTTTGGTTTCGCCCAGTTTCTTTCCGGACGAATCAAAAACCTCGACGAGCACATTCTTCGCCATATCTCCGTTGGAAAAGCCGACTTCCCCTTCGATATGATCTCCTTCCGCGTAAAGCCCGATAATGACTTTATGGGCCAGGGCAGGTGTGAGCATGGAAAGGGAGAAGCAGGCGACCAGGGCCAGGCGTGCAAAAAACTGAAAGAGTGTCATGAGGATCGCCCCGCAGTTGGAATGGAGGCCGACAGAAGTTCCGGCTTGACCTTGCGGACCAGAAGAATAGCTGCACCGGTCAAAAGACCCTCGATAATCATTACGGGAATATGGGCGAAGAAAGCAAGCTTGGCTGCAGGAATCAGCTCTTCACCGGAAAAAGCCAGACTGATACCGACAAACAGGGCTGTCAGCCCGATGGCCAGCGCCCCTGCAATACCGCCTGAGATCATGGCAATCTTCAGATTGGGAGAGGAGATGCCACGGCGGCAGATTGCAGCTGCAATAACTGCTGACAACGCAATATTGGCTGCATTGACGCCGAGAACGGTAACGCCGCCAAATCCGAAGAACACGGCCTGTAGCAGAAGGCCCACAAAAAGCGCGGGAAAGGCGGCCCAACCGAGAATAACACCTGCCATGCCGTTCATGATCAGGTGCACGCTGGACGGACCAAGCGGCACATGCACAAGAGACGCCACAAAGAATGTGGCGCTCAGAATGCCCGTAGCCGGAATGCGCTCCATATCAAGCTTTCGGAGCCCAAGTGCCAGGCCGGCGGCGGTGATGATACCGCCCCCGATCAGGACTTCTGTTGAAAGTGCTCCGTCAACGATATGCATTAGGGTCAAAACTCATTGTTTACGTCCATTCCGCGATAGTCATTTTTTCGTCCGGCGCTCTTGTTTCTGCCCATTCTGTACGTCCCAGATGAACAGAATGGGCATGAGCAATGAGTCTTGACCCTAGGCTCTATTCCATATCGTAGGCGCGGATCCAGATAACTGCATCCTGGGAAAGTTCCTTGCCTTCATGTTCCTTGACAGGACCAGAGCCAAGAGCGGCAAAGCCCCAGAAACCGGCTTTTGGAACGCCGAAGGAGAACATGCCGTTTTCGTCGGTCACAAGAGCAACGGCACCGCCCGGAGGAGGCGTAACTGTTGCCGGTTTGGCCGCATTGGTTTCCATATCCGGCTCAGCAGCCATGTACTCGATTTCGAGCTCGGCATTGGCGACCGGCTTGCCGTCTGCCAGAACCTGACCGGTAAAGGTGGAACCGGCAAGAATGTTGGTTGGCTTTACAAGCGGCACGATTTCGGTCTTAAGGCCGAGGGCAGAATTCCAGTCAGTCGGCACACCGCCCTTGTTCACAAAGCTTTTTGTGATCTGCTGAATGTAGATGTCTTCGCTGCCTTCATAATAGGGAGCCGGCTCGACGACGAAGATATAGTCGCCGTTGCGCTTGACCTTGGCAGATGCTTCAAAAGCAGCGGCATCATTGGTCGGGCCCTTGAAGGAGATCGGCTTAACAGCGCCCAGAAGGTCGGTCTTCTTGCCTTTGTGGATGACAAAAAAGGCTTCCGGCTGGCCCATATCCATCACATGGCCTGCTTCATACGGATGCCAGAAGATGAGCTTGAACGGAACGTCGCCAGCTTTTTCGAGATTGACTTCCGGTGTGTAGACAAGCTGGAAATGGGCTGCAGCAGACACTGTGCCTGCGATAAGTACGGCGGTTGTGGCCGCCAGGATTTTCTTCAACATGTAAGGTCTCCATGAGCTCACGAGGGAGCGGAAAACAATGGAGACGCTCGGGGACTTCAAAGGCCAAAGACGCATACGACTGGTGTCAGGCAATGCCGCCTTTAGACCTGACGCTCACCCCGGCGTCGGGACACCATCGATGAACGCCCGCATTTGGTCGCGATCATCGGTTGACGGCAGGTCTCCTGGCTTGCGGGTCATGCGAGCGGTTCGCCTTCCCGGACAAAGATCTGTCCAGTGGCTTTATGAACCGTCGTAGTCGCTTACAGTTGCGGGGGCAGCTGAGGATTTGGCCGGAGGCCGCACCACATTCCCTATTAATCTACGGAACCGTCAGCGACGGGATGTAGCACTGGATTGCCGTAAGCGCAATTCAGATATGCCACGGTTATGACAAATTTTCCCCATTCGGATGATTGCGGATTGCAATCTGCATGAAACCTCGTGATGATGAGTACGTTAGGTGCTGCGATTCACCCACAAGATGTGTCGCAGATAATTGGGAAGCCGGTGATGCGTATGCTAAGTCCGGCACTGCCCCCGCAACGGTGATAGAGTTGCGCGTAACCAAGGCCACTGGGATGTCTGTCCTGGGAAGGTGTTACGCAGGTTCAGATGTCATCTGACCGCTCTTCAGTCCGGAAACCAGCCTGATGAAACCGGCATGCCTGATGGTGTGCCTTGGCTACCGAATCGCGGAGGGCGATTGCAGGGGCGATTTGGTGGCTCAGGCCATCCGGCGTCCATCTGACAACTCCCCGCGAACATACCACAGCAGGCTGGAGCCTGTACGAAAGGATACTGGTATGGACGCGACAGACCTGAATTCCATAAATGGCCGAATGACCGGCATGCGGAGACGATCAGCCAGATCCTCCCGCAGAGAGAGAAGAGAGCGGACGCATTATGGCCGGTCAGACCAGGCCGGTCTGGCGCTGGGGCTCTGGCTGGCAAGTCTGCCTGATCACGTCAATCCTGTAGAAGCGGCGCGGGCACTTCTGAAAGAAGCCGGTCCTGACGCGTCCGGGCCAGTTGCCGAGCTCATGGAGCAGGTGGCCAGTATGCCGCTCGACTGGCGCGCCACATCGCAGCCTGCAGAGCGACGAGCTCTTATGAACTGAGAGTGTGGAGTATTTTGGGGGCAAGACTCCAATCTGAAAACGGGAGTGCATGGCGCTCCCGTTTTTGTGTTTGAGGGATACGGCGCGGCGCGATAGATCGTGATACTTATGTAGATCACTGATAAATCTCTGAAAAATATAGCTTCTGAAAATCCCGATGATGTGTGCGGCCTAGTGTTCTTGTTGCAAGTCATTCGCAAAAAAGTGTGATCTGCTCTTGCAGTTGCGAATTATTTGCATTAAAGATCCAGGATCGAAGTTCAGAAGTGAGAATGCGTTGATGCGTCGTCTGTCTGTCTTGATTGTTGCTGTTCTGATGATGGTTATGCCAGCCCATGCGGGCAAGCTGAACATTGTCACCACGGTCGGGATGATCGGTGATCTGGTATCCGAAGTTGCCGGAAACCGGGCGGATGTCAGCACGTTGATCGGCGAGGGTGTCGATCCGCATTCCTATCGCACCACCCGCAGCGATGTGATCCTGTTGGGGCGGGCGGATGTGATCATTCACAACGGCCTCTATCTGGAAGCCCAGATGGAGGAGCTGCTTCATAAACTGGCGAAGAAAAAGCCGGTCATCGCGCTGGGAGAAACCCTGCCGAAGGAGCAGCTGTTTGCCAGTGATGAATATCCTGACAAGTTTGATCCACATATCTGGATGAGCCCTGCTCTCTGGAAGGAAGCAGCGGAGAATGCCCGCGACGAACTGATCCGCCTTGATCCGGAGGGCGAGTCGGAATTTCGCAAAAATGCTGCAGCCTACATCACGAGACTGGATGCTCTGTCCGATTATGTAAAACGCTCGGCCCTGTCGGTTCCGGAAAACAGCCGCGTGCTGGTCACAGCTCACGATGCCTTTGGCTATTTCGGCAAGGCCTATGGCTTCGAGGTGCTTGGTATTCAGGGTATCTCCACCCAGAGCGAGGCCGGGCTGCTGCGGATCGAAGAGCTGGTCAATCTGCTGGTCGAGCGCAGGGTTTCAGCGGTTTTCGTGGAAAGCTCCGTATCCGAGCGCAATATCAGGGCGCTGGTCGAGGGAGCTGCCGCCCGTGGGCACAAGGTCATTGTGGGTGGTGAGCTGTTCTCAGATGCCATGGGTGCGCCTGGGACTTATGAAGGCACCTATATCGGTATGCTGGATCACAATGCCACGGTGATTTCCCGTGCACTTGGCGGTAATGCTCCAGCGCGCGGATTGAACAATCGCCTCGGGGCCGGGAGCTGATCATGTCTGGAGCCTCTGTGGAACTGATTGCTGATCATGGGGTCATTGCCCCGCGTCTGGACCCGAAAAGCCCGTTTGCGGTCAATGGTCTGACCGTTGCCTATCACCGTAAGCCTGTTCTCTGGAATGTGTCTTTCTCGGCACCTGCCGGAAAACTGGTTGCGATTGTCGGCCCGAACGGCGCCGGGAAGTCCACTTTCCTCAAAGCGTCACTTGGTCTGATCCCGCGTATTTCCGGTGATGTAAGTGTGTTCGGCAGCGCGTTTGACCAGGCCCGCCGCCAGATCGGTTACGTCCCGCAGCGATCCTCTGTCGACTGGGATTTTCCCTCAACGGCTCTGGATGTTGTGCTGATGGGGCTGTATGGCGAAATCGGCTGGTTCCGCTGGGTTGGCCGGTCCCATCGCCGGAAGGCCATGGATTATCTGAAACTGGTTGAGATGGAAGAATTCGCTGACCGTCAGATCGGGCAATTGTCCGGCGGCCAGCAGCAGCGTATTTTCCTGGCACGTGCTCTTGCCCAGAATGCTGATGTCTATTTCATGGATGAACCGTTTGCCGGTGTTGATGCGGCAACCGAACGGGCCATCATCACAGTCCTGCGCAAGTTGGTGGATGATGGCAAGACGGTGATCTGCGTTCACCATGATCTTGAAACCGTACCGGACTATTTCGATCATGTGCTTCTGCTCAGTGGTCAGACCATTGCCGATGGTTCTGTCCGCGATGTGTTCACCCCCGATAACCTGCAGAAGGCCTATGGTGGCCGTCTGGCCGAGACACAGTTGAACGCCCTGCGTCACTCAGCCGAACTGTAAGCCGGAGCTGATCCCATGAAGTTGATCTCATGAGGCCGATCCTATGAGTGCTGTCTGGGGAACGTTCTGGTCTGCCTTCTTCATGCAGGCCGGATACAACACCGTTCTGGTCTCTGTCGGGGCGGCACTGCTGGGAGCTGGTGCCGGGGCTATCGGGGTTTTTGTCCTGTTGCGCAAGCGGGCGCTTGTTTCTGACGCGATCAGTCATGCAACATTGCCCGGCGTGGCAATTGCTTTCCTCATCGGTACAGCCTTGTTTGGTGACGGACGCAGTCTGCCGCTGCTTCTGGCCGGTGCAGCCGCATCCGCTGCCATCGGGGTTTTGAGTGTTGAGTGGATCAAGAACAACACGCGGCTGACCGAAGACGCTTCCATTGGCACAGTGCTGTCGACCTTTTTCGCTCTTGGCATTGTGCTGCTGACCATTATCCAGGCCATGCCAACCGGAGGGCAGGCCGGCATGGAAGGGTTTCTTCTTGGTGCAACAGCAGGTCTGCTGAAGAGTGAGGCCGTTCTGATTGCCGTGGCTTCCTTTGTGGTCTTCTTGATCATCCTTGCCTCTATGAAGGAATTCGGCCTGGTCTGTTTTGACCCCGACTATGCAACAGCGCGAGGCTGGTCATCCCGTCGCATTGATCTTGCCATGCTGGGCCTGCTTCTGGCTGTCGTGGTGATCGGGCTGAAAACTGTTGGGCTGATCCTGATCATTGCCCTGGCCATTATTCCACCGGTGGCGGCGCGCTTCTGGACAGACCGCTTACCGCCCATGGTGGCGATTTCATCCGGTCTGGGGGCTGTGGGCTCTTATACAGGAGCCGTCATCTCCTCAACAGCACCGGACCTGCCGACCGGAGGCGTGATTGTGCTGGTGCTGTTCGCACTGTTCGTTCTGTCGCTGCTGTTCGCACCGCACCGGGGTGTTCTTGCGGCCTTGATCCGGCACCGTCGGTTCCAGCGTGTGGTGCATGAACGTCAGGGGCTTCTGGCACTGGCACGCGGAGAACCGATCTTCGATACCATGACACGCTGGGTCCTGCGCCGGTCCCGCTATATCCGCCGGGATGGAACACCAACCCTGGAGGGTCGTGGTGCGGCGGCGCGGATGGTTCGCGATCAGGCTCTGTGGAACAGGTACCGTGAGGATTACCCGGAAGAGGCGCTTGTGATGGATGACTGGTCGCTCCGCCCGATAGAGGAAGTGCTGCCGCGCGATCTGATCTCAGAGCTGGAAGCCCGGCTGACCGTGCAGGAGCTGCCCGCATGAGCCTTGAGATTTTCCTGCAGTTCGACCTTCCCTCCATTCTGCTCGGTGTCCTGGCAGCACTGTCCTGTGGTCTGCTTGGCAATTATCTGGTGCTGAGACGACAGAGCCTGATGGGCGATACGATAAGCCACGTGGTTTTGCCCGGTATCGTTGTCGGTTTTCTCGTGACCGGCACAACAGGCACCTGGCCGATGATGCTGGGTGCGGCGCTGGCGGCTCTGGTCTCAGTGGGCCTGATTGAAGTTATCCGGCGTGTGGGCAATGTGGAGCCAGGAGCGGCCATGGGGGTGGTGTTTACCACCATGTTTGCAGCGGGCGTGGTTCTGCTGGAGCAAAGCGACACATCCGCGGTGCATCTGGATGTGGAACATGCCCTCTATGGCAATCTGGAAAGCGCCGTATGGCTGTCTGCATCCAGCTGGTCGGACCTGCTAAACCCGGAAGTGCTCAAGGATCTGCCTGATGCTGTGCATCGTCTGGCTCTGGTGACAGCCTGTGTGCTCATCTTCATCCTGGCTTTTTTTAAGGAACTGAAGCTGACGAGTTTTGATCCGGGACTGGCGGACAGCCTGGGCATCTCATCCCGGAAGCTCGGTTTTGCCCTCACATTCATGACGGCTGTTGCAGCCGTCGCCGCCTTTGATGCTGTGGGCTCCATTCTGGTCATTGCCATGTTTATCTGCCCGGCCGCGACCGCACGAATGCTGACGGATCGCCTGTCGCGACAATTGGTGATCAGCGGTGTGGTCTCGGTGTTCAGCGGAATAAGCGGTTATGGGCTGGCAGCGTTCGGTCCCCTGTTGCTGGGGTTCGATCATTCGGTGTCTGCCGCAGGTATGATCGCTCTGGTGGCCGGGCTTTGTCAGGTGCTGGCCATGGTGTTTGCCCCCCGTTACGGGGTTGTGCCGCGTCGCCGGGCCCAGCGTCGTCATACCAGTTTGATGACTGACTGATATCCTGACAGCTGATGACAGAGAGGCTTTGACTGACCGACCGGTCAGCCTTAACCTGTTCCTGTAATGCCGAAGGAACTCAGGAGATGTCATGGCAGAGCACAGCCCGGTTTCCATTCTGGTTGATGGCCCTCTGGCGATTATTCGTGTTGATAATCCGCCGGTCAACGCGCTCTCCCAGACTGTTCGCCAGGGACTGCAGGATGCTGTTCATCAGGTGGAGCAGGATGCGACCGTCAAGGGTTGCGTTCTCATCTGTGCGGGACGAACGTTTATCGCAGGGGCTGATATCCGGGAATTTGGCAAAGGGCCTCTAGAGCCGCCCTTGCCTGATGTGATCAATGCTATTGAACAAAGCAACAAGCCGTGGCTGGCTGCAATCCACGGGACAGCGTTGGGAGGTGGCTTTGAGCTGGCGCTCGGCTGTCACTACCGGGTCATGTCAGCAGATGCCGAGATCGGTCTGCCGGAAGTTGCTCTTGGAATCATTCCCGGCGCTGGCGGCACCCAGCGCCTGCCTCGGCTGACTGGTGTGGCCAAGGCGGTTGAGCTGGTAACCTCGGGGCGGAGGATTACGGCATCAGAAGCCGAAAATCTGGGTATCTGCGATCTGGTCGCGGTGGACGGGCTTGAAGAAGCCGCGAAGGCTTTTCTGACTGAGCGCCTGAAAGGTGACCGGGCTCATGCGAAAACCTCGGAACGACCGGTTGAAGGCCTATCGGATGAGGATGCCGCGACCGCTCTTGCAGCTATCGGGAAGAAAGCCCGAGGGCAGGTCTCTCCGGTGAAAGCGGCCGAATCCGTCCTGAACAGCCAGGCGATGACGTTCCCGGACGGACTGTCTGCAGAGCGGGCGATCTTCATGGAGCTTGTTCAAAGTGATCAGGCGAAAGCGCTTCGGCATGCGTTCTTTGGTCAAAGGGCCGCTGGTAAGGTCAGCGAGATAGAAGGAATCAGCCCCAGGCCTGTCAGTTCTGTGGCCGTGATTGGTGCTGGCACGATGGGAGCGGGGATTACCGTTGCGTTTGAACGGGCGGGATTTGCCGTAACCTTGATTGAGCAGACAGCAGAAGCCCTGTCGGCGGGTGTCGAGAGGGTCAGCGGGCTGTATCGCGCTTTGATCGTAAGGGGAAAAATAACGGAAGAGGACGCGGGCGATGCACTTGCTTCCATTCTCCGCTCGACCAGCCTTGATGCTGCATCAGAGGCTGACCTGATTGTCGAGGCCGTGTTTGAAGATATGGCCGTGAAGTCAGACCTGTTCCGCAGACTGGACGGTGTGGCAAAGCCCGGTGCCATTCTCGCCACCAATACGTCTTATCTGGACCTGAATGCGCTTTCAGCAGAGACAGCACGTCCTCAGGATTGTCTGGGCCTGCATTTTTTCTCCCCCGCCCATGTGATGAAGCTTCTGGAGGTTATTCGCGGTGCTGAAACGGCACCTGATGTTCTTGCGGCCGGGCTTGGAATTGCGAAACGTCTCGGCAAGACCGGTGTCGTGGCCGGGGTCTGTGATGGGTTTATCGGCAACCGGATCTGGTCAACCTGTCGCAAGCAGCTTGAATGTCTTCTCGAAGATCATGTGATGCCCGAAGACGTGGATGCCGCAATGACCCGCTTCGGTTTTCCCATGGGGCCTTTTGCGGTCTACGATCTGTCGGGGCTGGATATCGCCTGGGCTCAGCGCAAACGTCTTGCGGCCAGTCGGAACCCGCAGGAGCGCTATGTCTCCATTCCGGACAGGCTGTGTGAAGCGGGTCGTCTGGGGCAAAAGGCGGGGCGCGGATATTATCGCTATGAAGCGGGAGACAGGCGGCCTCAAACGGATCCTGACGTTCTGGCAATCATCGTGGAAGAAAGGGAAGCGCAGGGCATCTCGCCTGAGCCACTGGAAGCCGGAGAGATTCAGCAACGGGTGCGTGCCGTCATGGTCAATGAAGGGGCACGTATCCTGGAAGAGGGTATTGCCACGCGCCCTGTTGAAATCGACATGGTGATGATCCACGGCTATGGCTATCCAGCCTGGCGCGGCGGGCCTATGCACGAGGCGGATCAGATCGGTCTCGACAGAATTCTCGAGGATGTAAAGGCGGTCTGCCGGACAGGAGGGTTCGGCTGGCAACCTTCGGAACTGCTTGTGGAACTGGTTCGGTCCGGTCGTTCCTTTGAGAACCTGAACAGTTGAATGGTGTACAGGTCGCCGGTGTTGGTGTTGGACTTCCACCCGTGACATGATAAGGACAGGCTGACAGTCACAACATGGTCTCGTGAGAACTCGATGACAGAAGCCAAGTCGTCGGCACCCGTTGCCGACCAGACGCAAATGACACCCATTGCGTCAGCCGATCGTACCCTGCAGTTGGAAATCAATGGCCTTCTGGCTGTGAAAGAGAGCCTGAACAACGGTCTTCAGGATCAGTTCAAGGCAGCCGTCGAGACCATTCTGAAGGCCAGCGGGCGTGTCATCGTATCCGGCATGGGCAAAAGCGGTCATGTGGGCAACAAGCTGGCCGCGACCCTGGCATCAACGGGAACTCCGTCCTTTTTCGTGCATCCTGCAGAAGCCTCTCATGGCGACCTTGGCATGATTACCAAGGATGATGTGGTGATCGCCTTGTCATGGTCCGGCGACACGGCGGAGCTGAGCAGCCTTCTGGCCTATACCCGCCGGTTTGGTGTGAGCATGATTGCGATCACCTCAAAGAATAACAGCGCGCTTGGTCGCAATGCCGATATTGTCCTGGCCCTGCCGCGTGAAGAAGAAGCCTGCCCGCATGGACTGGCACCGACCACCTCCACCACCATGCAGCTTGCCCTGAGTGACGCGCTGGCCATTGCGCTTCTTGAGGCCCGTGGGTTCACGGCGGAACATTTTGGCGTCTATCATCCGGGTGGCAGCCTTGGGGCCAACCTCAAATACGTGCGTGATCTGATGCGCAAGGGCAATGCCATGCCGTTGGTCGAATCGGGCATCAACATGACAGACGGCCTTATTCTGATGACTGAAAAAGGTGTCGGCTGTCTCGGGATTGTCGGCCAGGACGGTGAGCTGGTCGGCATGGTTACCGATGGCGACTTGCGGCGTCATGCCCAGGATAACCTGCTTGAGCTGACGGTTGATCAGGTCATGACCGCCGGCCCAACGGTGGTGTCGCCTGACATTCTCGTCAGCAAGGCCATGGAGATCCTGTCACAGGGCAAAATCAATGTGATCTTTGCCGTTGAGGAAGGACGTCCTGTCGGTGTTCTCCACGTTCAAGACCTGATCCAGCAGGGTGTTGTCTGAACCCTATTCCGACCCGATCAGAAATCCGGGGCCGTTGCCGAGAACAAGTGGATCGGTCGCCCCGATAGTATCCTGATCCCTGCCCGGATAGTCGATTGAGGTGAGGACATGCTGAATAGCATTCAGCCGCGCCCGCCGCTTGTCGTTTGAACGCACAATTGTCCATGGGGCAATATCTGTATGGGTCCGGTCAAGCATCTGGTCGCGGGCGGACGTATAGGCGTCCCATTTGCCCAGTGCCGAGACGTCAATGGGAGACAGTTTCCAGACCTTCAACGGACTGTGACGCCTGTCGTGGAATCTTTTCCATTGCATTTCCCGTCCGATATTGAGCCAGATCTTGAACAGATGGATGCCTTCATCCACCAGCATGCTTTCAAAGCGGGGGACATCTGTCAGGAATTTCTCGGTTTCGCTGTCCGAGCAGAAGCCCATGACCGGCTCCACCCCGGCGCGATTGTACCATGACCGGTCAAACAGGACGATCTCGCCCTGGGTCGGCAGGTGATCCACATAACGCTGGAAATACCACTGGCCGCGCTCGCGCTCGGTCGGTTTTGAAAGGGCCACAGTGCGCACCCAGCGCGGGTTGAGATATTGCCGGAAAGCCCCGATTGTGCCGCCTTTCCCCGCAGAGTCCCGACCTTCAAAAACAATAACGACCCGTTCGCCCTTGTGTTGGACCCACTGTTGGAACTTGACCAGCTCAATCTGCAGATCTGTCAGGTGTTTCTCATATCTGGAGCGCTTCAGTTTGCGGTCATAAGGGTAGCCACCGCTGGTCAGGGCTGCATCCTTCAGTGCTTTGGGGAACTCGGCATCCTCAAGATCAAATGGCAGAGCATTACTCATAAATTGGCCCTTTTTGAAAACTCGGCGAAGGTCATACCAAAGGAATTTAATATTGACCCTGGTGACCGAGATTTATCCGTTTTCTGACAAGGAGCAGTTGGCGAGGTGGTATGGATACCATAAGCCAGCTGCAACGCTGCTCAGAATGCGGATAAATCCAGCCTTCGGCGCCTTGCAATCGCCCACTGGACTTCGTTGCTTTCCTCGACCGATGCGCCGCATCGCCCTTCGAAAAGCGCCTTGCCAGTAAACGATTGTAAGGCATCACATGGGTCAATATTAAACTCCTTTGGTATCAGTTCCGGCAAGTATACAAGGTCGGGTCACCGGGAGTCGATCCTGTGTCAGAATACTGTCGCCGAATACGTCTATACTCATGATTCGTTTTTCTGTGCACAGATGGGCTGCAGGCCCTATCTTTGCAGCACGAAGCCTGATTGGTGAAAAGAGTATGGTGGAACACAGTCTGGATGAAAACAGGTTGCCGACCCTGTCCCGATCCCGCGAATTGCGGGAGCGGTTGCTGAATGGCAAATGGGTTATTGGCGCGTCTGTACTGGTCCTGTCCCTGCTTGGCTATTTTGAAGATGTGGCATGGCCGCTTCTTGCAGCCTCGTTCCTGGTTCTGGCTTTCGCCGTTGTCCTGACCCCGCGCAAGCCGCGTCTGGCCAAGATCAGGGCAGGGCTGGCCCAGCGTAACGTCTGGCCCGATACGCGGATCAAGGCTGCAGTGGAAGCGCTGCCGGAGCCTTCGTTTCTGATCGGGCCAAAGGGTATCGTCCGTTTCGGCAATATGGCAGGGCATCAGATGTTTCCGTCTGTCGAGGTTGGCGAGCCTCTTTCATTCAAACTCCGGGTTCCGGAATTCCTCGACGCGCTGGCCAGAGTGACGCAAGGGGGAGACGCTGAATCCGTTGATTATGCGGAGCGCCTCCCCACAGCCCGGTATTTCCGAGCCACATTCACAGGAATCCGTCTTGGCCCGGGCAACAGGCGCTCCGGCAAGCTGCCGCCGGACTTTGTCTTGCTGGTCTTCCGGGATCAGACGGAACAGCGACGTGTTGAGCAGATGCGTGGGGACTTCATTGCCAATGCCAGTCATGAGCTGCGAACGCCCCTTGCCTCTCTTTCAGGGTTTATCGAGACCCTGAAAGGACCGGCCAGGGATGATGCAGAAGCGCGCGATCGATTCCTCGATATCATGTCCAGTCAGGCCCAGAGGATGTCCCGTCTGATTGATGATCTTCTGTCTCTCAGCCGGATCGAAATGAAACCGGCCATGAGTGATGCGGAAGAGATTGATCTGAACAACCTCGTTCATCAGATCGGAGATACCCTGGCTCCGCTCCTGGAAGAGCTGAATGTCAGCCTTGAGATGGATCTGCCGGAGACGCCTCTTCACGTCCACGGCGTGCGGGACGAGATGACCCAGGTGTTCAGCAATCTTATTGAAAACGCGATCAAATACGGCCAGAGCGGTGGTCGTGTTCGTGTGTCAGGTCGCCTCGAGACGCGGGTACCTGACGGGCGGATAAATGCAGTTCTTTCGGTGCGGGACTGGGGTCCGGGAATTGATGCCGAACATCTGCCCCGGCTGACGGAGCGATTCTATCGTGTGGATGTTCAGACCAGCCGTGCCAAGAAGGGTACAGGACTGGGGCTGGCCATCGTGAAACACATTATAGGGCGGCATGGTGGGCGGCTGGCAATCCGCAGTGAGCCGGGAAATGGTGCCTGTTTTGATGTCATTCTGGAATCATCAGAATCTTGAAGAGAATAAATTAGTAATGATATCAATAGTTTAAAATGTCGCAAAACTGTCATGAAGACGTCATATAACGATGATGTCAGGTGCCTATTGTGCGGGCAGAGCTTGGTCCGGAAGAGATCAGGTTTTAAACCTTTCTAGGAGAGAACTCGTGTTGAACAGATTGACAGTAAGCGCTGTTGCTCTTGCCGTGGCTGGCACCATGTTTGCCGGTGCTGCAGAAGCACGCGACCGTATTCAGATCGTTGGCTCTTCAACGGTATTCCCGTTCGCAACAGCGGTTGCTGAGCGGTTTGGTCAGAAAACCGAATTTGACACCCCGGTCGTTGAGTCCACCGGTTCCGGCGGCGGCATGAAGCTGTTCTGTGCAGGTGTTGGTGAAAACACCCCGGATGTGACCAATGCATCCCGTCGCATCAAATCCAGCGAATTCGAAAAATGTGTTGCCAATGGCGTGACCCCGGTTGAGGTCAAAGTCGGCTTCGATGGCATCGTTATCGGTAATGCAAAAGCAGGTCCGGAGATTGACGTAACCCGTCAGCAGCTGTTCCAGGCTCTGGCTCGTCAGGTTCTCGTTGATGGCAAGCTGGTCGATAACCCGAACCAGAAGTGGTCTGACATTGACCCATCCCTTCCGGATGTGAAAATTGAAGTCCTCGGCCCGCCACCGACCTCCGGTACCCGTGATGCTTTCGCTGAGCTTGCTCTCGAAGGTGGTGCCAAGAAATTCCCGATCCTCAAGGAGCTGCGCGGCCTGAAAGCTGGTGACCCGCGGATTGCTGAGATCGCAAAAGAAATCGGCATTCCGGAAGCTGCTCTCAGCAAAGACGGCAAGGCTCTTAAGGGTAAGAAAATCTTCGGCGCAATCGCTCACGCCGTTCGCGAAGATGGCGCTTACATCGAAGCTGGTGAGAACGATAACCTCATCGTTCAGAAGCTGGAAGCCAACCCGAATGCATTCGGCATCTTTGGCTTCTCCTTCCTTGATCAGAATGCTGACAAGATCCAGGGTGCTCAGGTTGGCGGTGTTGCTCCGGAATTCGATTCCATTGCAGATGGCGACTATCCGGTTTCCCGCTCCCTGTTCTTCTACGTGAAGAAAGAGCATGTGGGTGTTATCCCGGGCATCGAGGGTTATGTTGCCGAGTTCACCAAAGAGGGAACCTGGGGTGATGAAGGCTACCTGACCGACAAGGGTCTGATCCCGCTTCCGGCGGCTGATCGCAAAAAAGGCGCTGAAGAGGCCAATGGCCTGGTTCCGCTGAGCCTTTAAGACTTTCTGGACCGGCCCCGCATTCTGACGGGGCCGGCCTTTCTGATTTTCGGCCGAAAGGTCGACCCGAAGGCCTGCAAAAAAAGGCCGTCTGCTGGGGCAGGGATGTCATGTCTGTTTTCTGGATTGTGCTTGCAGGACTCTGTGTTCTGTTCGCTGTAGGGTTTGGTGCTGGCAAGGCCCGAGCTTACGCGGTGTGTAACGGAAGTGTTTCGGACCTTCATTCGCGGCCTGGCTACCACGGAGCCTATGTGGCTCTGTCAATCTTCCTGCCCTGTCTGTTTGCCTTGCTGGCCTGGGCGATCGTTTCCCCGTCCATTCTGGAATCCTATGTTCTGTCCGAAAGTGCTGCCGTAACTGCGGGCATGAGCGCGCCGGAAGTTCAGGCTTTCGCACGTGATGCCCGGGCTCTGGCCTTTGGCGGTATCGTTGGACGTCCGGAGCTGGTGAAGGATGCGGCAGAGCTGTATCGATCCTATTCCGCCGTCAGTGATACCCTGATCCTGGTTGTCGCCGGTCTTCTGGCCGCTGCCGGGTTTTTTCTGAGCTACCGCAAGATCCAGGTCGATACGCGCACCCGGCATACGGTTGAGCGCGTTATCCGCATCACACTGATCGCCTGTTCAGCTATTGCCATTCTGACGACGATTGGCATTGTGATGTCGCTGATCTTTGAATCCCTGCGGTTTTTCCAGAAAATTCCGCTGCTTGACTTCCTGTTTGGTATCGAATGGAGTCCGCAAACCGCGCTCCGTGCGGATCAGGTTGGCGGTTCCGGCACATTCGGCATGATTCCGCTGTTCGTCGGTACTCTTTTGATTACGCTGATTGCGATGCTGGTTGCAGCGCCTGTCGGTCTTCTGGCGGCAATTTACCTGTCTGACTATGCCACCAACCGGGTGCGTGCAATTGCCAAGCCGGTGCTTGAGATTCTCGCCGGTATCCCGACAGTGGTGTACGGCTTCTTTGCAGCGCTGACTGTTGCGCCCATGTTCCGGGGGTTTGGTGAGAGTGTCGGCCTGACGGTATCGTCCGAATCCGCGCTCGCTGCCGGGGTTGTCATGGGTATCATGATCATCCCGTTTGTTTCTTCGCTGTCCGATGATGTGATCAATGCGGTTCCGCAGTCGCTGCGAGATGGCTCTGCCGGTCTGGGGGCAACCAAGTCCGAAACCATCATGCGCGTCGTTCTGCCCGCTGCCCTGCCGGGTATTGTCTCGGCTCTGCTTCTGGCTGTCAGCCGGGCCATCGGTGAAACCATGATTGTGGTGATGGCAGCAGGTCTTGCAGCCAATCTGACAATCAATCCGCTTGAGGCGGTCACCACAGTGACTGTGCAGATCGTCACCCTTCTGGTCGGTGACCAGGAGTTTGACAGTGCCAAGACGCTGGCTGCCTTTGCGCTGGGTCTTGTCCTCTTCTGCGTCACGCTGGCGCTGAACGTAATCGCCCTTCGTGTGGTCCAGAAATATAGAGAGCAATATGACTGATATGGCAAATCAGGCTGCGCCTGCGACCCATGCGTCTGGCGCGAATTTCCAGTCAGATGCCGCTCGTCGTCATCTGGCCCGTCGATATGCAAGGGAGCGCCGGTTTCGCTTGCTGGGCATGAGTGCGGTACTGGTCGCTGTCCTGTTCCTCGCCATGCTGCTGTCAACGGTGGTGTTTCAGGGCATTCCGGCCTTTACCAGCTATTCGCTGTCCCTGACCGTGAATGTGCCGAAGAGTGAAGTCGACCCGGAAGGGACGGGCGATCCGGCTGTCCTCCGTCGTGGTGACTATGAACTCTATCTGAAACAGGCCATGGCTGAGGCGCTGCCGTTCAAAATCGGTCGTAAAGACCGACGCTTGCGCAATGGCCTGATCTCAAGCGGGGCCGGTTTGTCAGTGCGTGATGCGCTCATCGCCGATCCGTCCCTGATGGACAGGCCGAATGCCTATTCCGTCCCCCTGTCGGATTTTGCGGATCTTTATTTCAAGGGTCTTGTTACAGATCGCGAGATGGTGGCTGTTCAGGGAACCCTGTCTCCGACGGTGGATGGCAAGGATGCGGAACTGCTGTCCACCAGCAGCAGTGATTTTGCGGCCATTCTGGATGAAGTGAAGGACCATCTGGCGGGACGCGCCAATGGTTTGCGTCAGAAAGCCCGTCTCTCACAACTGTCCGAGAAAGCGCTTGAGGCTGATCTGGCGGATTACAGACGTCGCCTTGCAGATGCAGATGCGGAAACACGGGAGACCCTTGAAGGCCGTATCGAACGGGCCGACAAGGATCTGGCTGCGGTCAAGGCCCGTATTGCCAACCACCTGGCGGAAGCTGACAAACTCGACCAGAAGGCTGCAGATGTCAGTGAAAGTCTTGAGCTTGATACAACGCTGCCGTCTTACCTGATCCGCATCAATGATGGCGTTGTTCGCCTGAATCAGGTCTCGGCTGCCGGTGTGAAGGGTGAAGTGCTCATTCCGCTGTCATCGGATGAGGATGCTGCAGCCGTTAACTGGACAATGGAACGTCTGGTCAAGCCGGAAAGCAATCGCAAGCTGTCTGATAAGGAAATCGTCTGGCTCGATCATCTGAAAAGCCAGAATCTTGTCTCCTACGGCTTCAACACAACATTCTTTTCGGCCGGAGCCAGCCGCGAGCCGGAACTGGCAGGGATCTGGGGTGCCATTGTCGGCTCATTCCTGACGATGGTAGTGACCCTGCTGCTGGCTTTCCCGCTGGGTGTTGCTGCTGCCATCTATCTTGAGGAATTCGCGCCCAAGAACCGCTGGACCCAGCTGATTGAGGTGAACATCAACAATCTGGCTGCGGTACCATCCATTGTTTTCGGTCTTCTGGGTCTGGCCGTCTTCCTGAATGTTTTCCACTTGCCGCGCTCCGCGCCGATTGTCGGTGGTATGGTTCTCGCTCTGATGACCCTGCCGACCATCATTATTGCGGCGCGGGCCGCTCTGAAGGCCGTGCCGCCCTCCATCCGTGAGGCTGCACTGGGCATTGGGGCCTCGAGAATCCAGACCGTGTTTCACCATGTTCTGCCTCTGGCAATGCCGGGGATCCTGACCGGCACCATTATCGGCATGGCCCAGGCCCTGGGTGAAACTGCACCGCTGCTGATGATTGGCATGGTCGCCTTTATCGTCGACATTCCGGCAGGTCCACTGGACCCGGCGACCGTGCTGCCGGTGCAGATCTTCATGTGGGCGGATTTCCCGGAAATCGCGTTCCAGCAGAAGACGGCGGCAGCCATTATGATCCTGCTCGGCTTCTTGATTTTGATGAATGCGCTGGCCGTTGTGCTGCGCAAGAGATTTGAACGGCGCTGGTAGACACAGGTCTCAGCTGCTTTAGAGGAAAAAGCAATGTCACTTCAGGAACAGACCGCGTCAGAAACCGCGATGGCTTCCGCATCGGCTAGCCCGAGTTACAAGATGCGCGGCAAGTCCGTTGACGTTTTCTATGGAGAAAAGCAGGCGCTTTTCGGCGTTGATCTCGATATCCGTGAGCGCCAGGTGACAGCCCTGATCGGCCCGTCCGGCTGCGGCAAGTCGACCTTTCTGCGCTGCCTGAACCGGATGAATGACACCATTGATGTGGCTCGGGTTCAGGGTGATATCACACTTGATGGTCTGGATATCTATGACCCGTCCATCGATGTGGTCGAGTTGCGCGCCCGTGTTGGCATGGTGTTTCAGAAACCTAACCCGTTTCCGAAGTCCATTTTCGAGAATGTGGCCTATGGGCCACGCATTCATGGCCTCGCCCGGGACAAGGCGGAGCTTGAGGAAATCGTCGTGACCAGCCTGCAGAAGGCGGGTCTCTATGAGGAAGTCAAGGATCGGCTTGATGCGCCTGGTACAGGTCTCTCCGGTGGTCAGCAGCAGCGCCTGTGTATCGCCCGCGCCATTGCCGTGAGCCCGGAAGTCATCCTGATGGATGAGCCATGTTCGGCGCTTGATCCGATTGCAACCGCCAAGGTTGAAGAGCTGATGGATGAGCTGCGGGAGAACTATACGATCGTGATCGTGACCCATTCCATGCAGCAGGCCGCGCGCGTGTCGCAACGGACAGCCTTCTTCCATCTGGGCGTTCTGGTTGAAGAAGGGGCGACAGACCAGATCTTCACCAACCCGGCGGACAAACGGACGCAGGATTACATCACAGGCCGTTTCGGCTAAGCCGGATTGCACAGAATACAGAGCACCTGATCAGCCCGGCTGATAAATGGTGCTCGTGACAGGGATCAGATCAATGACAGATCATATTGTATCGTCTTTTGATGAAGAATTGCAGCGGCTTGCCGGCCGCATTGCAGAAATGGGCGGTCTGGCTGAAAAGCAGGTGGCTGAGGCTGTTACTGCGCTGAACCGCGGCGATATTCCGTTGGCCAAGTCTGTTATTGAGTCGGACAAGCGGCTGGATGATATGCAGCGCGAAATTGAGGACCAGGCGATTATTCTGATCGCGCGTCGTCAGCCGATGGCCTCTGATCTGCGTGAAATCATTGCAGCCATGCGAACCTCAAGTGATCTGGAGCGGGTCGGTGATCTGGCCAAGAATATCGCCAAACGTGTTGTGGCAATGGATGGTGGCCATCACTTCAAGGCGTTTATTCTGGGCGTTGAAAACGTTTCCGAGCTGGCTCTCGGGCAGCTGCAGCGGGTGCTGGATGCCTATACGGGCAAGAACATGGCTCTGGCTGAAGAAGTGCGGATGCGCGATGATGAAATCGACGCGCTTTATACGTCTCTTTTCCGCCAGCTTCTCACCTATATGATGGAAGACCCGCGCAATATCACATTGTGCACGCATCTTCTGTTCTGCGCCAAGAACATTGAGCGGATTGGTGACCATGCAACCAATATCGCTGAGACTGTCTACTATGTGAAGACAGGCGAGCAGTTCGAGGAAGAGCGTCAGAAAGCCGATGAGACGTCTTTGCTGTCGCATGAAGACATCAGTCAGCCGGAATAGCTGAAGGGGACAGACCAGGATGGGACCGCGCATACTCGTTGTGGAAGATGAAGAGCCGCTCAGTGTTCTGCTGCGGTACAATCTTGAGGCGGAGGGCTACAGTGTCAGCACCGCTATGACGGGAGACGATGCAGAACTGTCATTGCAGGAGGCAACCCCTGATCTGATCGTCCTGGACTGGATGTTGCCCGGCCTGTCAGGTATCGAACTGTGCCGACGCATTCGTGCTATGCCG
This sequence comes from Coralliovum pocilloporae, assembly GCF_030845175.1. Lineage (NCBI taxonomy): Bacteria > Pseudomonadati > Pseudomonadota > Alphaproteobacteria > Hyphomicrobiales > Coralliovaceae > Coralliovum > Coralliovum pocilloporae. Next base: position 1,936,384 of record NZ_CP132542.1, read on the forward strand.
GACACCGAGCGGGTGCCGGTGATCATGCTGACAGCACGATCTGAAGAGACAGATCGTATTCGCGGCCTCACCACTGGCGCCGATGATTATATGGTCAAGCCTTTCTCGGTGCCCGAGCTCGTGGCTCGCGTAAAGGCGCTGTTGCGCCGCGCCAGCCCGGAGCTTGTCTCAAGCCTGCTGAAAGCCGGTGATCTGGAACTGGATCGGGAAACCCACAGGGTGCACCGCAACGGTCGCGAGATCCATCTCGGACCTATCGAATTCCGTCTGCTTGAGTTCTTCATGCAGAGCCCGGGGCGTGTCTTCAACCGTGAGCAGTTGCTGAATGGCGTCTGGGGGCACGATGTCTATGTGGATGAACGCACCGTCGATGTTCACGTAGGCCGCCTGCGCAAGGCGATCAACCGTGGCCGCAGCAAGGACCCCATCCGCACAGTCCGCGGCGCTGGTTACGGGCTGGACGACAAAATTCACTAGGGTCAGGACCCATTAATTTCATTCATCCTGCGGAGGAGATTTTTCTGTTCGGCGCGGCGAAGGTCTGAAGGAAACCTGGCAGGTTTTCGAAGAGCTTCAACAAAGCCGGGCTGTAAAATCACCCCGCCCTACGGGTTCATCAGGGAAATGCAGCCTGGACACAAACCAGATCTTGAATAGGGTCCACCTGTCCTGCGTCCTGCTTTGCGCCCATTCTACATTTCCCTGATGAACAGAATGAACGAAATTAATGGATCCTGACCCTAGAGCGCGTTGCGCCAAAGTGGGAACCGGTTTGGCGAATAACAACACGCTTCAGCAAAGTAGTGAGCGCGTTGCGCCAAAGTGGGAGCCGCGTCAGCTCAGTATTTCAGGTCGTAGTGAGCCGTCACCACATTCCGCATGGCATCCTTCAGGGCTGCCAGGTAACGGGGCATATCCGTCCGGATGACATTCGTATGGCTTGGCGCGAAAATCCGAATGTCATAGGCCTCGAAGAAACGGTCTATCGCGCTGATGATCTCATCAGGATCTGCCCACCGGAGCCAGGGAAAGACCACACAGTTTGTTATTGAGACATCGGTGGTAAATCGCTCGGCGGAATAGCCGACATCCTCCATCTCGTCCATGAAACGGAAGCACTGGTGCTCATTGTGGGCGTTAAGAGCCCAGTCCACCGGACACAGAAATCCGGTCTTGTGCTCATAGATCCATTGGGTCAGCGCATGATCGACGAACAGCGGCTTGATGATTTCTATCGTATGCTCGCCAAGCTCAATCCTGTCGCCATAATCGAGTTTTACCGCGTCACCGAGCCCGTGGATGTCGTAGTGGTCATGCCCGCTGACCGTCAGAACCTGCATATCAGGATAAGCCCGTTGAATAGCGGCTGTATTGGCCGCATGCGGTAGCTCTGTATGACTGATCCAGAGATAATCCAGACTGCGACCCTGGAGCAGGTCTTCAAGGGCTGAGAGAATTGTAGTGTGCTGAGCCGGGCCAAGTGTATCAATCAGAAATGTCTTCTGATCGATAAACAGATAGGAGCTGTAGATAATATCGTTGGCTTTGGGGTCGAACGCCGGATCAATCCGTGCGAAATCTTCGGCAAAACCGCGATTGAGGCGGGCGGCATCTGCGCCCGCACAATGGCAGATCCAGTATATCTCAGGCGTGATCTGTCGCACACCGACGCGGGTTGCGCCGTCTCCGTACACTTTCATGGTGGTCGGCAAGGTCATTGGCACAACTCCGAAATAGCGTCCTGTATCTTTGCAACATGGCCTGGAACGTCCCCACGGATCGCATTGCCATGGGTCGGTGCGATGACATTGACCTGCCTGCTGGCAAAGACCCTGGTGATGTCCGCATTGGCGGCCTGCCCCTGAACCATGGGAAGAAACCGGAAAGCCGCGCCGTGATAGTGACGGAACCATTGTGTCGGAATGCCGTCTTCCATCTCATCGTCAAAGGCGTCATCGGCTGTTTCCGGAAACAGATATCCAAAGGCATCGGCTGTAAACAACGTGCCTGTCTGTGCGTCATACATCCACTGGGTGCCGGGCTGATCCTTCAGTATCCCGTCAGTGAAGGAGATCGTGCGCCCGCCATAGGAGCCTTCAGTCCCCGCATAGGCGAAGTCTACCTGTTCCTCTGAAACCCACCATGGGAGCTCGACATGAGGCAGGATCGCGCTTGAGACGACCAGTCTTGTCTGCGGCCAGGCGTCAAGTATGGCGCTCAGATTTCCCGTATGAGGCAGTTCCGTATGGGTCAGGAAAACAAAGCCGGGTGAGCTTTCTCCCAACAGCTCCTTGAGCTCGGCCATAATCTGTTTGCGGTGCAGATGTGAGCCTGCATCGAAGATCAGAGGACATCCATTATTGAGCAGAACAAACACACGGACAGCCTCACACCAGCCGTCTGCACCCAGGGCACTCTCTCCGATCTGATATAGATCGTCACGAACCTGTCTGAGCATGATCCGCCTCCCTTGCCTCTTTCATGCCACGCAATATTCGAGTTCAGTGAACGATAAGGTCGGGAGAGGTGGGACGACTATTGCTTTTTATGTAAATAATAATATCAATATTGATATGAGTGGGCTGAGACGAAATCTGCCGTCTATTCGTGCATTGGAAGTGTTTGACTGCGTTGCCCGGGTGCAGAACGCGACACGGGCGGCTGAAGAGCTGAGCACCTCCCAGTCCGCTGTAAGCCGTCATATCCGGCAGCTTGAGATCCAGCTGGGAGCGGCTCTCTTTGCCCGACACGGTCGCGGCATCATTCTGACCCCGGTTGGGGAGGTCTATGCCCGGGAGGTCGCGGATATTCTGCAAAGGCTGCATGAGGCGGGACAAAGCGTTGCGTCCGGCAGGCATGAACTCACCATTGCCTGTACCCACGAGGTTTCTCATCTTCTGCTGATGCCACGATACAACGCGCTTAAGGAAGCCGTTGGATCGGGCACTCATATCCGGATTCTGACCTGCGAATATACCGCTATTCCCGGGATGATAGACGAGGGCGCTGACATCGTGTTTGATTATCTCCCAAAGCGACCAAGAGGACATGCTGCCATGGTGTTGCGGGAGGAGGTGACACCGGTTGCCGCTCCTGACTTTCTCGCCGGGATCAAGGATATTCTGGCTGAACCACCGGATCGGTGGGGTGGTATTCCTCTTTTGTCTCTTACAAAGGACAATACCGGATGGGCAACCTGGAGGGACTGGTTCTCATTTCAAGGCGTCACACCGCCTCCAACTGCGAAACAGGCGTTCAGCAACTATGTTTATGCGCTTGAGGCCGCAACACGCGGTGAGGGGCTGGTTCTGGCCTGGCGCGGTTTCGCTGACCGGTATCTTGAATCTGGTCAGTTGGTTCCGGTACGGGAGACCTGGCTTAAGAGAGAGAACAGACTTTATGCCGTCATGACACGCAATGGAGATCTGAAAGATGTGGCGAGAAACTGCCTGCGCGCCCTTTCAGGTTTCGGTTCTTCGGTCGGGCACCGCCTGAAATAATAAAAGCCGGTCCATGACCGGCTTTCATCTGATGCTGATAATGTCGGGATCAGCCTTGCGCGGCTTTCTTTTCGCGACGGCGATCACTGACCGGCTGATAGGCAACCTTGCAGTGATAATCGCAATAGGGCAGGCCGCTCTTGGACTTGTTGCCACAGAAATGGAATTCCTGATCACCCGGATCGCCAATTGGCCATTTGCAGGTGTATTCGGTCAGGCTCAGGATTGTCGCGCGCTTGGAAATCGGCACAACCACATCTGATTTCGGTTCAGCCTGAGGCTGCGCCTGTGGCGCTGCTTCCGGTTTCATCTGCGGTTCCATTTTCAGAGCCGCATTGCCGACACTCTTGGGGGCAGCTCCACCGGAGCTGCGAGCCCCTGGCTGGCTCGGAGTTCTGGCGCGTCGCGGGCGCGGTGCGCTGGAAGATGTGGTCTTGGCACGGCCCGATAGCCCCAATCGGTGCACTTTGCCAATGACTGCGTTTCGGGTGACGTCGCCCAGCTCAGCTGCGATCTGGCTGGCGCTCAAACCCTCTGTCCACAGTTTCTTTAAAGTTTCAACACGCTCGTCTGTCCACGACATTGAGATGCCCCTGAAGTCCGTGTTTGCTCAGAATCCTGCCCCGTCATGCCAAAATACATATGGCACGCTCTTTCAGAATCCGTTTATGGTAATGACTAGTCCGCCGCACGAGATGTAGTCGTTAACAATTTAGAAACTACTATATGCATCGACTCTCTGGCAAGAGTCGCCGTGCTGATTTCTGTTGATAGCGTCGATTTTATGACAGAAATCCGGCACTTGCTGCATCGCAGCGATGGGTGATCCTGATCCTCCGGCCTTGTCTGCCCTCGAAGCGCCGGGAAATGTTGACAATCCGGCGGATTTCGGAAATAAACGGTTTTCAGGAAATGCCGCCTGGAGTGCGGCATTTTTTGTTTTTCTAGGCATTAAGTGAATAATCATCGGAAATATATAATTTTTCCGCAGATAATTCTCTTTTTGTTGAAGAGCTGATATCCGGGTGCTCATTTTGCCTGACAGCGGGCAGGAGAGGTGTCCGGATAAGACCGTAACGGATCGGTTCAGACCGTCTGGACTGATAATGCAGGAAGACGAACATGCAGACCTCGTCGCTCTATGGAACCTATGCGCGGGCCGACCTGGCCTTCGAAAGAGGTGAAGGTGCATGGCTGTATGATGAGGCGGGAAATGCCTATCTGGATTTTGCGGCTGGTATTGCCGTCAACTCAGTTGGCCATTCTCACCCCCATCTGGTTGAAGCACTGAAAGCCCAGGCTGAAAAGCTGTGGCACGTGTCCAATATCTATGGCATTCCCGGCCAGGAGCGACTGGGGCGACGACTGTGTGAAGCAACCTTTGCTGACCGGGTCTTTTTCACCAATTCCGGCGCTGAAGCGCTGGAATGCGCGATCAAGACTGCGCGGCGCTGTTTCTACGACAGGGGTGAGGCAGATCGTTTCGAGATCATTACCTTTGAAGGCGCCTTTCACGGCCGGACACTGGGTACGATTGCTGCAGGCGGTAATGAGAAATATCTGGAGGGCTTTGGCCCGAAGGCTGATGGCTTTACCCAGATTGTTCATGGTGACCTGGATGTGGTGAAAAAGGCGGTGTCCGCCAGAACAGCAGCATTGCTGATTGAACCTATTCAGGGTGAGAGCGGAATTCGCTCAGCTGATCCGACTTTCCTGCGTGGATTGCGCCAGATTGCCGACGAGGCCGGTTGCCTGCTGATCTTTGATGAGGTCCAGACTGGTGTCGGGCGGACAGGTCGTCTGTTTGCCCATGAGCTGTTTGGTGTGGAGCCGGATATCATGGCAGTGGCCAAGGGAATTGGTGGCGGCTTCCCGCTCGGGGCCTGTCTGGCCAGGGAAAGTGTGGCTGCCGGCATGGTTCCGGGAACCCATGGGTCGACCTATGGCGGTAATCCACTTGCCGCCGCAGCCGGAAATGCGGTGCTGGATATCGTCCTTGAGGACGGTTTTCTGGATGAGGTTGCACGCAAGGGCCTGTTGCTGAAGCAGAAGATTGCAGCGCTTGTCGACCAGCACGGAGATATTTTCGAGCTGGTCCGTGGCGAAGGCCTGATGCTTGGCCTGAAGTGCAAGCCGCCGGTTGGTGATGTGCTTGCTGCGGTCCGTGAGCGCAAGTTCCTTGCTGCTGCTGCCGGAGACAATGTCCTCCGTCTCCTGCCACCGCTGGTCATCACCGAAGAGGACATGGATGCAGCCATTGAGCGTCTTTCCGCTGCTGCATCTGACCTTGAAGCAAAATTGAAGACAAAGACGACAGAAGGGCAGGCATCATGACCGGCCGGAGCTTTATTGACTTAACGGATTTCTCCAGATCTGAGCTGAAAGCCATTCTCAAGGCCAGCCATGATATGAAGGCGGACAATCCCTGTGTGCGTGCTGGTCAGGGCCCTCTGGCTGGCAAGGTCCTGGCGATGATTTTCGACAAACCGTCGACCCGCACGCGAATTTCCTTTGATGTGGGCATGCGTCAGCTGGGTGGCGAAACCATTATGCTGACCGGAGCTGAAATGCAGCTTGGCCGCGGCGAGACCATCGCTGATACGGCGAAGGTTCTGTCTCGCTATGTGGATGCCATCATGATCCGGACCCTGAGCCACACGGATGTGCAGGAACTGTCCGAACATGCCACCGTGCCGGTGATCAACGGCCTGACCCGCTTTTCCCATCCATGTCAGATCATGGCTGACCTGATGACCTATGAAGAGCATAAGGGTGATATCGAAGGCCGCAAGGTGGCCTGGGTTGGCGACACCAACAATGTGCTCGTATCCTGGATGCATGCAGCAGAACGGTTTGGCTTCAACCTTTCGGTTGCCACACCGCCGGAACTGAGCCCGGGAGACGAGATCAGGAGCTGGATCAATACCGCCAGTGCACCGGTGTCTCTGACCAGCGATGCCTATGAGGCGGTCGAGGGAGCGGATTGCATCATCACCGATACCTGGGTTTCCATGGGTGATGACGATGCGGAACGACGTCACAATCTGCTTATGCCCTATCAGGTCAACAGCCGCCTGATGGCAGAAGCCGACAAAGACGCCATCTTCATGCATTGCCTTCCGGCCCATCGTGACGAAGAAGTGACGACAGATGTGATGGATGGTCCCCAGTCCGTGGTCTTTGATGAAGCGGAAAATCGCCTACATGCACAGAAGGGCGTTCTGGCCTGGTGCTTTGGTGAGGTTGCCGTCTAATGAGTTCTGAAGACACGATGGAAGCGTTGAGCGGTTTCTCTGAAACCGACGACCGGGTGTTGCCGTTTCAGGTTGCCCCGCTGGATGTACGTGGGCGCGCGGTCTATCTGGGCCCGGCCATCGACACGATCCTGTCCCGGCATAACTATCCCCGCTCGGTGTCAAAGCTTGTGGCCGAGGCAACTGTGCTGACGGCTCTTCTGGGCACGGCGCTGAAGTTTGATGGCCAGTTCATTCTGCAGACCCAGACGGATGGCCCCGTCAGTATGCTGGTGGTGGATTTCCGCAGCCCCGGAGATATCCGTGCCTGTGCCACATTCGACGCCGAGGCAGTGAAACAGGCCGAGGCTGAAGGGCTGCTCGGGCATGCGGATCTGATAGGCGATGGTGTTCTCGCCATGACAATCGACCAGGGCGCTCATATGCGGCGTTATCAGGGGATCGTCCCGCTGGAGAACATGACGCTGGAAGATGCGACCCATCACTATTTCCAGCAGTCAGAACAGATCCCGACAGAGGTGCGGGTTTCTGTGGCTCAGGTCCAGACCCGGGGAGAAAACGGCGCTCAGCCCATGTGGCGGGCTGCCGGGATCATGGTTCAGTTCCTGCCGGAATCCGAGGAGCGCATGCGGCAGGCCGATTTGCCGGGCGGCGACAACCCGGATGATGAGGCTGAAACCACGCGGTTTGATGAAGATGACGCATGGACAGAGGCCAAGGCCCTGCTGCGTACGGTCGAGGATCATGAACTCACAGAGCCGTCCGTAACCGCAGAACAGCTTCTCTACAGGCTCTATCATGAGCGCGGTGTCCACGTGTTCGACAGTCAGAAGCTGGTGGAACGTTGCGGTTGTTCGGAAGCACGCATTCGCGATGTGCTGAGCCAGCTCAGTCCTGAAGAGATCGAGGACAGCATTGAAAACGGCGAAATCTCGGCCACATGTGAGTTCTGTTCCGTTCATTATCGCTTTGATCCGTCCGAATTCCGCTCGTAACTGATCCGCACCACCTTATATGCATTATAAGAGACGAACCGCATCGGCACTCATGGCTTCTTCGGGATTTCAGAAGGAACATGAACGGTTTGTAACTTGCCGCCTCTTGTCGCAGGCCAGATAATGGTCTGGTCCGATCGGGAGCCGGGCAAGCATCTGTGAAAATGCGTTGTTTGGCGGTATATGGCAGATTTGCTAGACTGACCGCCACGGCGCACTCCTGAAAGGTTGAAAGACTTTTCAGACAAGAGTTCGCGCAAGATAGTGTTTTAAAACGCCGTCCACGCCTTTGGGTCAATGATGCGGCGCTTTAAAATCAGGTGGCAGTTTGTGATGGATGGCAGCATCGAAACGGAAGACGTGAAAAATCCGGGAAGCCTGACGGGACGGTTTCTGAAAGCCTGCATACAGTTGAGTCTGATTGTTGGTGTCGGCTACGGGACCTATACGGGCATCGGCGCGCTGTTTGGCGAAGCAGACGGTGCGAGTGGATTCAAGCCGCGCGAGAAGGAATATACCGTTCAGACGCAGATTGCCGATCCGAAGGCTCTGCGGCAGGAAATTGGCGTGTTTGGCACGATCGTTGCCGGCCGTTCGGTTGAGCTGCGCGCGCTTGTTGGCGGGCCGGTTGTCAAGGTCAGCAGCAATCTGAAAGCGGGCTCTGTGGTCAGAAAGGGCGAAGTTCTCGCCGAGATTGATCCGTTCAATTTCAAGGGTGCTCTGTCTGAAGCTCGGGCCAATCTGGCTGAAGCCAAGGCAAGGCTTAAAGAAGCGCGTGCCCGGATTGACCTCGAAAACACCATGCTGCGACATGCACGCTCCCAGCTGGATCTGGCTGTTCGGGATGAAGAGCGCGCCCTGTCCCTTGTGGAGAATGGCACCGTCACCAGCCAGACGGTTGATACCCGCAGACTTGTCACCAGTCAGCGCCGTCAGGCCGTTGGTCAACGGGAACGAAATCTTGAAATCGAAGCGGCCCGTGTGGGCCAGCAGCAAGCAGTGATCGCGCGTCTTGAATGGCAGGTCGAACGGGCCGAGCGAGATGTGGAGAACACGCGTCTTCGGGCTCCGTTCGATGCGGTTGTGATGACCGAGACCGTCGAGCCGGGTCGGATGCTCTCCGTCAATGATGTGGTCACCTCTCTCTATGATATCGGTTCTCTCGAAGTGCGGTTTACGCTCTCGGATGCACAATTTGGCCGGATATCAAAAGATGACCGCCCGCTGATTGGGCGTGCCGTTGATCTCAAATGGCGGCTTGGTGACGAGCTTTACAGCCGCAAGGCGGTGATTGACCGGGTTGGCGCTGAAGTGGCTTCAGATCGTGGCGGTGTGGATGTGTTCGCCCGTCTTGAAGATGGAGCAAAACCATCGAGTATCCGCCCGGGCGCATTCGTCGAGTTGCAGATCCCGGGACATCGTGTTCTGAACGCGGTGCGCGTGCCGGAAGCCGCTGTCTATGGCGGCAATCAGGTCTTTATCATCAAGGACAATCGCCTGAAGTCTGTGTCGGTCAGTCTGGCGGGCTTTGAAGGCGAGCAGGCTATCATTCAGGGTGGTCTGAAGAAGGGCGACGAGATTGTCGTCAACCGTCTGTCCCGCGCTGGAGATGGCCTTCTGGTTATCCGGGAAGGCGAGGCGTCGAAAACGTCTGATGAGGATGACAGCTCAGACAAGATTGCCGAGCTGAAACCGTCCGGTCACCCTTGAGGTCAGGTCGCCCATGAACCCGTCGGAGCATCGCCAATCGCTGATCCGCACCTTTGTGCGGCATCGTAATGCTGCCAATCTTCTGATGGTGCTGATGCTGATTTTCGGTGCCTTCGGCATTCTCAAGCTCAATACCCAGTTCTTCCCGACTGTAGCCAGCAATATCATTACCGTTGTTGTTTCCTGGCCGGGGGCCAGTGCGGAAGATGTGGAAACCAATCTTCTTGCCGCGATTGAGCCGGAGGTCCGGTTCCTTGACGGGGTAGATGAAGTTATTTCCAGTGCCCGCGAAGGCGGAGCCGATGTCAGTATCGAATTTGTGCGCGGCGCGGATATGCAGAAGGCGCTGTCCGACGTGGAAGCTGCCGTTTCGGCGCTGACAACATTGCCCGAGGAGGCGGAAACGCCGAGTGTTTCACGCAGATTGTCCCGTGAGCGTGTGGCGAGACTGTCTGTAGCCGGGCCTTTCTCGGAAGCGGCCTTGCGGGAATATGCAAAAGAGTTGCGCGATGCCCTGCTGACCGCAGGCGTGGACGCTGTGACATTTGAAGGTCTGCGTGAGCAGGAAATCCGCGTGACCATTCCTGAATGGCAATTGCGCCGGTTTGGCCTCACCGTCAACGATGTTTCAGAAAGAGTGGCAGCGGCCAGTCGGGATATCCCGTCCGGGACACTTGATGGTGCCGTGGACAAACAGGTCCGTGCACTGGCACAGGACGAGACGGAATTCGGCATCCGGGATATCGAAATCCTCACCTTGCCATCGGGAGAACGGGTCCGGTTGCGAGATATTGCCTCTGTGGATGTGGATCATGATCGGGATGGAATTCTGTCATTTATTGACAGAAAGCCGGCAATTGAGCTGACCATCCTGCGGTCTGTCGACAGTGACATGATCGAGACGTCGGAGATCGTTGATCGGGTTCTGGCGCAGTTGACGCCAACCTTTCCGCCAACGCTTGAAGTCAAGAAATACGGTGTTCGTGCAGACCGGGTTCAGGCGCGGATCAACCTGCTGCTGTTCAACGGCCTCTCCGGCCTGGTGCTTGTGGTCACCATCCTGTTTATCTTCCTCAATGCACGGATTGCCTTCTGGGTTGCGGCGGGCATTCCGGTCGCCCTGATGGCAACGCTTGGGATCATGTGGCTGAGCGGCCAGACACTTAATATGATCTCGTTGTTTGCCCTGATCATGACACTGGGCATCATTGTTGATGATGCCATTGTGGTGGGCGAGCATACAGCGACGCGACTGGCTATGGGGGACAGCCCGGCCATGGCAGCGGAGAACGGTGCCGGTCGCATGATTGCCCCAGTGGTTGCTGCCAGCCTCACCACCATGGCGGCCTTCATGCCGATCCTGCTTGTGGAAGGGCGCATTGGCGACTTCATGAGTGCCTTGCCGCTTGTGGTCATTGCGGTGCTTATTGCCAGTATCATCGAGTGCTTTCTGATCCTGCCAGGCCATCTGCGCCATGCCCGGGACGAGCGGCTGAATATTGTCATTCTGACTGCCCTGCTCTCAGCGGGACTTGCCGCGTCTCTGGCGGTTGGTCACCGGCTTGTGGAAGCCGGCGCGTTCAGTGCCTGGCTGGACTATTTCACAGCCGCAGCTGCAGCCTTGCCTCTCTGGATCTGGGTGGGCCTGGCCGCTGCTGCCATCCTCATTGGCCTGATGATCAGACGCGGCTTCCGCCAGAGCTTTGACCAGGCCTTTGAGTGGTTCAAGATGAACCCGTTCAACTGGTTCGTATCCTGGGCTTATGACTTCCGTTATCTCACGGTTGTTGTGGCTTTTGCTGTTTTTGCACTGACCCTGGCATTCTACATGTCTGGCCGGGTCGGGTTCTCCTTCCTTCCGTCTCCGGAGCCTGAGAGCATCCGCGCCTCTCTGGTCTTTGCGTCCGGCACCCCGCGTGATGCTGTTGTCGATGCGGTTGAGAAGGTAGAGGACAGTCTGAGGGGCGTTGAGACGGAGCTGGGACAGGGTGAACCTCTGATCATCTCAAGCTTTTCCGTCGTTGGGAAATCGGGTCGGGGGCGGGGCGACAATCTGGCATCCATCGATGTGGAACTGACGGCATCCGAAGAGCGATCCGTGCGAACGGAGCCGATCATTCAGGCCTGGCGCAAGGCTGTGCCGAAGCTTGCCGGGCTGGAACGGTCCGCCATTTTCGCCATTCGCGGTGGCGGTGGTCGCAGTGGTGATACATCCCTTGAAATCCGCCTGCAGGGTCAAAGGGCAGCCAATCTCAAAGAGGCTGCGCTTGAGTTGCGCAATATTCTGGCAGGTATCCCCGGCCTCTCCTCCTTTGCCGACGACCTGCCTTACGGGCGACCGGAATGGGTAATGGAATTGACCGATCGCGGTCGGGCGCTCGGCTTCACCATTGACCAGGTCGGGCGGCAGGTTCGCGATGTTTTTGAAGGCCGGATTGCACGCAGGCTGTCGGCCGGTGATGAGGAAATCCGTGTTCGCGTGGAGCGCGAAGCGCGCGAACGTGGCAGTGGAGCCCTGTTCAATCTTGAACTCAGAAGCCCGACAGGTGTTTTTGTTCCACTGGCTGAAGTGGTCAGTTTTGAAGAAAAGCGCGGCTTCACCTCAATCCAGCATTATGACGGCAAGACAACGGTAATTGTAACCGCCGATGTGGACTTTGACGTTGTCACAGAAGAGGTTCTGGCGGCGCAGCTGGCCGCTGATGTCATGCCGCAACTGGCTAGCAAATATGGCATCTCTTATGAGTTCGGCGGTGAGACCGAGCAACGGGAAGATGCTCTTGTCGATCTGCGCTATGGATCGATTGTGGCGCTGGCCCTGATGTACATCATTCTGGCGTGGGTATTTGCCAGTTACTGGCGACCGCTTGCGGTGATGATGATCATTCCTTTCGGCATTGTTGGAGCCATCTGGGGTCATTACCTGATGGATTTCAAGCTCAGTATCCTGAGCCTGTTCGGCCTGATGGGCCTGGCCGGTATTCTGGTCAATGACTCGCTTATTCTGGTGAGCAGGCTGGATGAACGGCTCGGCTTTGGAGAAACTCTTCGGGCCGCGGCTATTGGCGCGAGCCGTGATCGCCTGAGAGCTGTTCTGCTGACATCCCTCACCACAATGGGCGGTCTGACGCCGCTTCTGTTCGAGAAGAGCCTTCAGGCCCAGTTCCTTCTGCCCATGGCTATTACCATTGTCTTTGGTATCGGCTGTGCCACGATTTTCGTGCTGTTCCTTATTCCGGCACTGGTGGGCATCGGCGGTGATATCTCATCCGGTGCCCGCTGGGTGATCGGCAGCAGCAGGAAAGCGTCTGATCTTAAGCCCGCCAGAAGCGTGGAAGAAACAACACCAGCACAGTAAAGAGCTCAAGCCGTCCCATCAGCATGCCAGCGGTAAGCAGCCACTTGGCGGTGTCGTTCAACGGCTTGAAATTTCCTGATGGTCCGATGATATCTCCGAGCCCGGGCCCCACGTTGGAAATGGCGGTTGCCGCGCCTGAGATGGCAGTCAGGTCGTCAAGTCCGGTAAAACTCAAAGCGACCGCAAGAACCGCCACGCTGCACAGATAGAGGAAGAAGAAGCTCATCACGGCGCCGGAGACGGAATCCGGCAGCTTGCGGCCATTGAAGCGGGTGACAAAAATGCCGTTGGGATAGACGATCCGGCTGAGATGCTGGCGCACATTCTGATAGAGCACCTGAAAGCGGAAGATCTTGATGCCGCAGGATGTTGAGCCAGCGCAGCCGCCGATAAACATGATGACAAAGAAGAACGTGACCGCAAAAGGCCCCCAGGCACCGTAGTCGGTGGTCGCATAGCCGGTGCCTGTCATGATCGAGATGACATTGAACGCCGCATAGCGCAGGCCTTCAATACCGGGATTGAACCCGCGCGCATGTTCATAGATCCAGGCAACCAGAACCAGGGCAAAAACGGTCAGCATGAAGGCTTTCACCTGGCTGTCACGCCACAGGATGCTGGTCCGTCCCTGAACCGCCTGCACATAAAGGAGAAAGGGCAGGGATCCGGCCAGCATGAAGGTGATGCCGATCATGTCAATCGCCGCACTGTCGAAATGACCGATAGAGCCGTCCTTGGTGGAAAAGCCCCCGGTTGCTACCGTGGTCATGGCATGGATCAGCGCGTCGGTCATGCGCATTCCGGCAGCCCAATAGGCAATCATGCAGAGCGTCGTGAAGATCAGATAGATCATCGTCATGGAGCCGGAGATCTGCGTCGCACGCGGCAAGATTTTATCCGGTGTTTCAAAGGCTTCCACCTTGAACAACTGCATGCCACCGATCTGCAGCATAGGCAGAACAGCAACCGCCATGACGATAATACCGAGACCGCCCAGCCATTGTTGCAGACCGCGCCAGAACAGGATGCCCGGCGGGGCATTGTCCAGCCCGACAATAACCGTCGCGCCTGTGGTTGTGAGCCCGGACATGGATTCAAAAACAGCATCCGTTATGCTTGGCACAACACCGGACAGGTAGAACGGAATGGCTCCAAAACCCACCAGAGAAACCCAGGCGGCTACCGTCATGATGAAGGCCTGGCGCAGGTTCATCTGACCGGCAGACCCCTGAGCAGAGAGAAACAGCATGCTGCCCGTCAGCATGGTGAACAGTGAACTGGCGACAAAAACCTGCCAGTGCGGATTGCCAAGCAGGATGTCGAGCAGAGCAGGTGCCAGCATGGCCGCACCCAGACCGGTGGTCAGGGCTCCGACAATCAAGGTGATGGGACGTGGATCAATCACGCAGCCGCTTCCTGCAAGGTAAATGGTCGCCGGACTTTATGAGCCTATGTGCCAATCCGCAATGGAAACTTGCAGCCCCGATAACAGGTATGACAGCACGGATGGCGGCTGTACATGACAGCTCTGCGATTGCCGCTTACACTTCCGAGTGTGATTCCGCTGGCCCGATTGCTGCTGTCTGAATTCCGCTACGCTGTTTCAGAGAGGCGTAATCTGCCGGGGATTGCGAGGGAGAAGGGGGAAATGCGGATGATGAAACGGGTATCGACTGGCTGCGTCATTAGCTTGTTCTGGGGGCTCTTCTGGCTGTGGCCAGCAGCGGCCCAGACCATTGACAGCCCAGAACGCTGGGCCGACGGGTTCATGAAAACTCTGTCAGAGAAAGGCGTAGACCCCGCTCATGATATCATCAGGATGACCATGAGTGGTCAGGGAGATGGGCACAGTCAGGGCCTTGCCAGCCTTGAACAGGCCATGAAAACGGCGGAGGCCAATTATGGGTCATCGCTTGGCTATGAGTTTATCAGCAAGAGGGCCGTATCAGACTCTGTTCGTCTGATTTTCATGATCAACAAGCGCGGCAAAGCACCCATCTTCTGGAAATTCGCATTCTATAATCCGGATGAAAACTGGACGCTGCTTAATATCAATCTGAGTGATCAGCTGGCAGACCTGGATGATTTCAAGCGGTTCACTTGGCCCTAGAGTGAATCCTACAGCGTGCTTCTGAAAAGTTGATAGACTTTTCGGATAAAAGTTCGCGCGGAAAAAGTCTAAAGGCACTGCTGCCAATTCTGGTTAAAGGTCTGGTGCTTTAGTTTACCGTTCTTGGTGTGTCCGGCAGGTCAAGCGAGAAGGCAGGGACATCCACGAGAAATCTCTGCCCGTCCGGGCTTTCCATCTCATAAGCCCCAACCATGATACCGGAGGGTGTTGGTAACGGGCAGCCACTTGTATATTCATAGGTAGAGCCGGGATCGATGACCGGCTGCTCGCCGATGACACCTGCGCCACGCACTTCCTCAATCCGTCCCAGACCATCCGTGATATGCCAGTAGCGGTTCAGAAGCTGGACCGGGCTGTCGCCAAGATTGGTGATTTCCACCGTATAGGCCCAGAGATAGCGGGGCAGATTGGGATCAGATTCCTCTTCCAGATAAAGAGGGGTCACCGAAACCTCTATTGACCGCGTTACCGCCGTATACATCAAAGCGCCTCATCCTGCTGATAATGATAGTGTTATCGTGTTTTCCCTTATACGGCCAGCAAAAGCCGATGGGTTCGCGGAACTGTGACAGGTCAGGCCTGTATAAACTGGTGTAGTGTCAGGACAGATTGCCCACGCTCTAGGGTCCTGACCCTACTCTGTTGCCATCTTTGGGGAGACTGCCGCCATGGTTCGCGCCTTCACTGAATTGACCTTCACACCCACGGTTCTTGACCTTCAGAAAGAGGATGGATCATCCGGGCTCTATGCGCCGTTTATGGAGGCGGACGCCGACAGGCGCGATCGTCTGGGGGATGCCGAGGCGGAGTTTATCCATCAGCGTGACGGGTTCTATCAGGCCAGTGTGGCAGAAACCGGCTGGCCCTATGTGCAGTTCAAGGGCGGGCCACGCGGGTTCCTGAACGTTCTGGATGAGAAGACCATCGGCTACGCGGATTATCGCGGCAATCGCCAGCATCTGAGTGCGGGTAATCTGACCGCAGACAGCCGGGTCTCCCTGATCCTGATGGATTATCCCAACCGTCGTCGGCTCAAGCTTTGGGGGCGAGCCAGGCTGACCAGCCGCAAGGATGCGCCGGATCTGGTCCAGTCTCTCCATGTGGACGGCTACAAGGCCCTGCCGGAGCGGGCAATCCTGATTACGGTCGAGGCTTTTGACTGGAATTGTCCGGCTCACATTCCTCAGCGTATGACGCTGGAAGAGCTTGAACCACAGATCACCCCGTTTCGGGAGAAGATGGAAGACCTGATCCGCGAGAATACAGCGCTCAAAGAAGAGTTGGAGCGGCTAAAGCAGGAACGTTGAGTTTCGGACAGAAAACAGCGAGCGGTTATTGGCGCTGATCCAGTCGCCGGTTTGTCTGCTGCAACGTCTCGCCCACTTCAGAAAGCAGGGCCGAGCCTATAAACAGATAGCTGATGGCGGATGAAACCTTTGTCTCTCCGAAACGGCCAGCCGCTTCTGCCGTCGTGGTAACATCCCGCGCCACAGCCCGTATACCGTGCAATGGGTCGTTGATCAGATCATTCGTGAACCGTTCATAGCTGCCATTGCTGTGCAAAATAGCGAGCCCACTCAACCACCCAAACAGAAACGTCCCCAAAATCATGCGCCCCATCGCACATTCTCCATCATGCAACCCCAAACGCCGTCCCAGCGAATGTTAACAGAGTCTTAATTTATACACCTATGGAGTGTGATGCAAATTTATACATGGTTAATATGCACAAGTTTCAATTATGGGCTGTATCGGAAGGGTTTTATTCGGAGCGCGTTGGGATATCTGCTCCGCAGACAATATCCGGCTGGCAGATTTCGGCTGGAGCGGGTGAAGAGAATCGAACTCTCGTCTTAAGCTTGGGAAGTTTCTGCTCTACCATTGAGCTACACCCGCCTTTGCATTTCATTTTGCGAATGGTGACGAGCCTGTCAAGCGGTCAGGTTGTCGTCTTTCGACAGTCTCACCACTTGACGACACCCCGGTGCCTTGCCAAATAGGCTGACTATCTGGAACCCTCAAGAGGCCTGCCTGTCATGGACCGCCTGAAGCAGCTGTTGTCGTCCCGTTCGTTTGAATATTTCATCACCGCCGTGATTGCGATCAACGCGATCACCCTGGGGCTGGAAACCAGTGAAACGGTGATGAATTCTGTAGGCCCGCTTCTGCATATGCTGGACCGGATTGCCCTTGGCATCTTCATTGTGGAGATTCTGGCGCGGCTTCTGGTCTATCGCCTGTCTTTCTTCCGTGACCCGTGGAATATCTTTGACTTTGTCATCGTCTCCATCGCCCTGGCACCAGCTACGGCTTCGTCGTCCATTCTGCGTGCATTGCGCATTCTGCGTGTGCTGCGGCTTCTGTCCTTTGTCCCGACGTTGAAACGGGTGGTGGGCGCGCTGGTTTCGGCCCTGCCGGGTATGGGCTCGATCATCCTCCTGATGACGCTGATTTTCTATGTCTTCGCTGTCATGGCGACGCAGCTTTACAGCAATTCCTTCCCGGACTGGTTCGGCACCATCGGACATTCAGCTTATACGCTGTTCCAGGTGATGACACTGGAGAGCTGGTCTATGGGCATTGTCCGCCCGGTTATGGAAACCTATCCCTTCGCCTGGGCCTTTTTCGTGCCGTTCATTCTGGCGACAACCTTCACCATGCTGAACCTGTTTATCGGTATCATCGTCAAGGCGATGCAGTCAGAGCATGAGGCAGAAGCTGATGCGGAGCGGCAGGCCATTCAGGAGGAAACCGAGAACATGACCAGCGCTCTCAAGGACCTGAAGCGGGAGGTTGTGGAGCTGAGGGCTGAGATCAGACTGCTGAAGCAGCCTGATCCCAAGCCATGAAATTAATGGGTCCTGACCCTAGAGTGGATGTGCTCTAAATGACGATCAGGCTCTGGCTTGTTCCAGAGCCGAGACCAGGTCTTCAAGCAGGTCTTCCTGATCTTCCAGGCCCACAGACAGGCGCAACAGGCCGTCGGTAATACCGAGCTCGGCGCGCTGTTCTTCGCTCAGACGCTGATGCGTGGTGGTGGCCGGGTGGGTCAGCAATGTTTTTGCATCACCCAGATTGTTGGAAATCTTGCCGATCTTCAGGTTGTTCAGCACCTTGAATGCGGCTTCCTTGCCACCCTTCACATCAAAGGCGATCAGGGTGGAGCCTGCCTTCATCTGTTTGGCCACAATATCGGCATGCGGATGGTCGTCACGACCCGGATAGATCAGCCGGTTGATATTGCTGACCTCGGCAAGCTGGTCAGCCAGATAGCGGGCGCTCTGGGTCTGGCGTTCCACACGAACCGGCAGGGTTTCAAGCCCTTTCAGCAGAACCCACGCGTTGAACGGGCTCATGCTTGGCCCTGTATGCCGGATGAGGTTTTTCATCTGGCCGTCGAGCCATTCCACATCAGACAGCACCACACCGCCAAGACAGCGTCCCTGGCCATCAATATGCTTGGTCGCCGAGTAAACAACCACATCAGCACCGAACTTAAGCGGCGACTGCCACAGCGGAGTGGCGAAAACATTGTCGATGACAACGCGTGCACCCACTTCATGGGCAATGTCCGAGACGGCCTGAATGTCGATCACATCAAGGGTCGGGTTGGTTGGCGTTTCAAGGAAGAAAGCCTTGGTGTTGGGCTGAACCGCATTCTTCCATTCTTCCAGACTGTTGCCGTTGATGATGGTGGAGCTGACACCATAGCGGGGCAGAAGGTCTTCCACCACATAGAGGCATGAGCCGAACAGCGCACGCGATGCCACCACATGATCACCGGCTTCCACCTGCGCCAGAAGCGCAGCGGAAACAGCTGCCATGCCGGAGGAGAAACCGCGTCCGCCTTCCGCGCCTTCAAGAGCGGCCATGCGGTCTTCGAACATGGAAACGGTCGGATTGGCATAGCGGGAATAGATATAGCCCGGGTCTTCTCCCTTGAAACGCGCTTCCGCGGCTTCCGCGGTGGGATAGACATAGCCCTGGGTCAGAAACAGGGCCTCGGAGGTTTCGTTGAACTGCGAGCGCAATGTGCCGCCATGTACAAGCTCAGTGGCCGGGCGCCATTTTTTTGTATCAGACATATCGTCACCATCATCTTGGGCCGAAACTATGGCCCGAATGCAAAGAACCCGGCCTGCTTATCTGCAAGACCGGGTTCTTTGCCCCCGGTCTTTTTAGCAACTTGTTTAACGTGGCTGCAAGCCGACCGGCCTCAAATCACCACACAGTGATCGGTGTCTTAGGAGGATTGACCGCAATCGTCAAGAGACTTTGCCGTGAACAGCAATTCCCTGCGAAACTGGGCTGGAAATGCGCCAGACTGTCAGCTAAGACAGGAGAAAGATCCAATCGGGAATCGACAATGAACGAAAGACGATCCGGCATCCTGCCCGCCCATGAACTGGTCTCCATGGTTGAGCGTGGCGAAATCGCGATTGCCGACCCTCTTCAGGACGATCAGGTTCAGCCTGCCAGTCTTGATCTGCGCCTTGGTACTGTGGCCTATCGTGTCCGTGCCAGCTTTCTGCCGGGACCGGGGCAACCGGTCACGGAAAAGCTCGAGCGTCTGCGTCTACACGCCATCGACCTGACACAGGGAGCGGTGCTGGAAACCGGCTGTGTCTACATCGTGCCCTTGCTTGAAGCTCTGGCTCTCCCGGCGCATGTGGCCGCAACGGCCAATCCGAAGAGCTCCACAGGACGCATCGATGTATTCACCCGGGTGATTGCAGACAGGAGCCAGGAATTCGACAAGATCCCGGCAGGCTATAACGGGCCGCTCTATCTGGAAATCAGCCCGCGCACATTCCCGGTTCTGGTTCGTACCGGCTCGCGTCTGTCGCAGATCCGGTTCCGTGTCGGCAATGCGGTTCTCACCGACGCTGAACTTGGCTATCTGCATGACAGTCAGCGCCTGATGGTATCTGACAGACCGCCACACATCTCAAATGGTATTGCCGTTTCCATTGACCTTGAACCATCGGGCGAGACGCCGGTGGGATACAGGGCCAAACGGCACACCGGTGTTATCGATGTGGACAACAAGTCTGGTTATGACGTGCTGGATTTCTGGGAGCCCGTGTTCCTGAGGCGCGAGCGGGAACTGGTTCTCGATCCGGATGAGTTCTACATCCTCGCCTCACGGGAAGCGGTCCATGTGCCGCCTGACCATGCAGCTGAAATGGTGCCGTTTGATCCGCTGGTTGGGGAATTCCGTGTGCATTATGCGGGCTTCTTTGATCCGGGCTTCGGTCACGAGGCCGCTGGTGGTGCTGGCAGTCGGGCCGTGCTGGAAGTGCGGTCGCACGAGGTGCCGTTCATTCTTGAACACGGACAGATCGTCGGTCGATTGGTGTATGAGCGGATGCTGGAGCAGCCGGAAACCATCTACGGATCAGGCATGGGCTCCAATTACCAGGCTCAGGGCCTGAAACTGTCCAAGCATTTCCGTCTCTGACGCTCATGAGCCTTTATACGGTTCAGTCAGAGACGATAGCGGAACTGGAGGACCGCAAATCGCGGTTCCTTGCCTATCTGGTTCCTTATGCTGATTTCGCCCGGCGTCTGGATGAACTGCGCACCGACGAGCATCCCAAGGCGAACCATCATGTAACAGCCTTCCGCCATATGCTGGAGGATGGCCGGATAGATGAAGGCGCCAAGGATGATGGTGAGCCATCCGGTACATCTGGCATGCCGGTGCTCAAAGTGCTTCATGGCGCAAACCTGGTGGATACAGGTGTAATCGTGGTGCGCTATTTCGGAGGCACCAAGCTTGGCGGTGGCGGGCTCGTCAGGGCCTATTCGGGCGCCGCGAAACGGGCTATCGAAGATGCCCGGCTTGTTCCCTGGCTGAAGATGGTCCGGAGAACCGTTGATACAGATTTCGCGGATGCATCTGCTCTGGAGAACAAGCTGTCAGCGCTTGAAAACGTGACTGTGGAAGAGCGAACCTACACGGAAACCGGTGTTACTTTTGCTCTCTATGGACCAGAGCAGGATCTGTCTGGTCTTCAGTCTTGACGCCTGAGCTCTGATGAGGGGTTTTGTGCCAGTGATGCGGGCGGGTGACGAGATCCCAAAGCGCCAGATAGGCACCCGCTGACATCAGGACCCAGTAGACCGGCAGTCCGAATATGGCCTGTCGGTTCAGATCGGGATGAGCCCGTGGCAAGGTCCTGTAGGCCAGCAGCATTGCAGCCCCGTACCCGACAAAGAGATTGATGGTATTGAGGAAGAACAGGCTCAGCTCGGCAATGTTCTTTGTGGAAACCGAGCCGAGCTCATACAGGGCGTAGCCTAGGGCAAAGATAAAGAACGGGTGGATAAAGGCGGCCAGCAACATGCCGCCGATCATGATCTGGAAAAACAGGAAACCGGCAAATCCCATATTCCGCTTTGTCGCGAGCGGTCGCCGCATGTGAACGAGCCAGGTCTGCATCCAGCCCTTGAACCACCGGGCCCGTTGTTTCAGCCACGGCATCAGGGTGGTGGGGGCGTCTTCCAGAGTGGATGAGGCCAGTGTCCGGCAATCATAGCCGAGCCTGAACAGTCGCATGCCGAGATCAGCATCCTCTGTGACATTGTGCGGGTCCCATCCACCAACGGCGACCAGTATGTCACGTCGAAAATGGTTGGACGTCCCTCCAAGAGGCAGCGGCAGGCCATGATGGGACAGATCCGGCAAAAGTCCGTGAAAGAGGGCTGCATATTCTATGGTGAACTGCTTCGCCAACCAGCTGTCTCTGCTGTTTCTGATATCGAGTCTGGCTTGCAGGCAGGCCAGCTTGCTGCCTGCCGCATTGAAGGCCGTAACCGCCTTTTTCAGCTGGTCCGGGTCCGGTCTGTCCTCGGCATCATAAACAACCACATAGGTCCCCCGAGCCATCTGCAGCCCCACATTGAGCGCTTTGGGCTTGGTCCGCGGACCAGATCCGGCAATGCGGTGGCTTTCAAAGTCCAGCCTGTGCCGGTGTTTCTGTAAAGCCAGATATGTTTCGCGGTCATCAGCTTCCAGCAGGAACTTGATGTCCAGCTTATGCCCTGGATAGTCCAGCGCTCGAAGAGTATCAATCAGACCAGAGACCATTTCGGCTTCCCTGTAGAGAGGCACCAGAATGGTATATGTGGGACACTGGTCTGAGGGCAGATATGCGGCCTCCGGGTCTGTTTCAGCCGGGCCGGAAGTCCTGGAGATGGAAGCAGCTGCGTCCAGACGCAGCAAGGCGACCGATAGAAAGGTAAAAGCAAGAAGAGCATTCAATCCGACCAGAAGAACAGATGGAATGCTCCAGCCGAGCAGCAGCAGAACGGCCAGGCCGGCGATGCAGAGATATGCCTGGGCCGGTGTCATCACATGAAGCGCGGAGAGAGCTGCATCCCGCTTGTGCAGATATGTGGTGGCCTCCCGCGCCAGCCGGAGGGTGTAAACCTGTGACAGGCTTTCCCGGAGCGTTCTGACATTGATGGCCGCAATCCGGTTTCGGATGCCGGGTGATCGGTCACACAGTGCCTTCAGTTTCCTCAGCCCCGGCATGGTGATGCTGACAAGGGTCATGCCGTCGCGGGTGCGTAGGCTATGGGCATGGGGGATCAGCCGGTCCGGCGCGAGACCCTGCGGCTGGGCAAGTTGCGCGGGATGAAGATGATCGAGAATGGCAATACCCAGATAATCTGCGAGGACCTGGCAGCATTCTTCATCGTTCAGGGCCAGATGGGATTTCAGATAATCCGACAGAGTGAGGCCTTGCGCTTCGGCCTCGCTCATGGCGGTGTCCAGTGGGTGGACTTTGTCAGTTTCTGATGCAAACGCCCCGTGCCTCGCCGTCAGAAGGGCGTGGCGGGTCTCATGCGGGTGCTGTCCGGGGTATCTGCTCACATCAGAAATTCTTTTATCGGCATTCGAAGATGATTAGGGTATGAGGGAAGAGGTTTGTGATCCGCAGCTTCTCAGAATTGCGACTTTAAGGTGTAAATATGGTGTATGGCAAGTCAGATGCGTCCGGTTTGATGGCCTTTCTTGCAAGCATGATCCTGACAAGTCTCATGGCATTGAGCCCGGTTGCGGCACAGCAGGCGGCAGATGGTGAGAGTGGAACGGCTGCGACACTGCAGCGGGATTTCCCCAGCTTCGCCGATCCCACTGTCCGGCACACAAAACCTGAAGACGGCACCATCGGTGGTATCCGGTTTGTCACCACCACTGATTTCCCACCGTTCAACTATATGGGGCCAGACAAACGTCTGAGAGGGCTGCATGTCGATCTGGCTGGAGCCATATGCATGGAGCTGCTTGTCCCGTGCACCATTCGCTCTGCCCGGTGGGATGAACTGGAAAACCTGCTTGAAACGAGAAAGGCTGACGCGGTTCTGGCTGGCTGGGGACCTGATACAGGGACAGGAGACGGGGTGCGCTTCTCGGATATCTATCTGAAGCTGCCAGCGCGGTTTGCCGTGCTTCGTCAATCAGATCTGAAGCTGGCAGACCCGGAACGCCTGGCTGGCAAGCTGGTGGGTGTGGTGGCAGACAGTCGTCACGACACCTTTCTGACGGACTATTTTGCCAGTGTTGTCATCAAGCGCTTTAAGACAGCGGAACAGGCCACGCAGTCCCTGAAAGATGGTGATCTTGATGCTCTGTTCGGAGATGGAGTGCATCTGGCCTTCTGGATAAACGGTCAGGGTGAAGAGGCCTGTTGCCGTTTTCTTGATGGAGCATTTGTCGAGCCGGGTTATTTTGGAGCCGGTATGGCAATCGGCGTTCGCGCTGATAATGACCGCCTGCTTGCGGCCCTGAACTATGCTCTCCAGCACCTGGATGAGAAGGGTGATTTCTACAGTCTGTATCTGAGGTCGTTTCCGATCTCGATTTATTAGGGTTCAGACTCATAAATTCCGTTCGTTCTGCGGAGGATGTTTTTCTGTCCGGCGCGACGGAAATCTGCAGGAAGCTTGGATGGCTTTTAAAGATTTCCAACAAAGTCGGGCTGAAAAACAACCCCGCCCTTCGGGTCTACGGGAAAGACACAGCCTGCACATAAATCAGGACTTGAATAGGATCCACCTGTCCTGCGTCCTGATTTCCGTCCATTCTGTATCTTTCCCGTAGACAGAACGAACGGAATTTATGGGTCTGAACCCTAGGGCCAAGGCCTGTTACGGTGAGGGTCGCCTGCTTGTGCGGAACGGCAGCAGCAGGGACCAGAGGATCTGGGTCGGTCCGTCATCCTGATGCATTTCAAGACCGATGGTCATCCCGGTCTGCCCGCCTTCCGGCTCCGGGATATAGGTCTGAAACCATCTGTCCCAGATAGACAGGTTGAACCCATAATTCGAGTTGGTCTCTGTCATGCGGACAGAATGATGAACCCGGTGCATGTCCGGAGTGACAATCAGCAGCCGCAGGACGTTGTCCAGTGTCTTTGGCAGATGGACATTGGCATGGTTGAACATGGCTCCGCCATTCAGAATGATCTCGAACAGCAGGACGGCTTCAACCGGGGCGCCAAGCAACAGGATGAAAGTGCTTTTCCAGACCATGGACAGGAGGATCTCTCCGGGGTGAAACCGAACGGCAGAGGTCACATCCAGATCGCGGTCCGTATGATGAACCTTATGGAAGCGCCAGAGAAACGGCACATGATGCGAGATCACATGCCAGAGCCAGACGGCAAAATCGAGCACAAGGAAACTGATAATTCCAGCGACCCAGAGGGGTAGAGGCAGCCAGTGAAACAGGCCAAACCCGAGATCAGAGGCCCATGCGGCGATACCAACAGCTGCCGCAGGAAAGACGACCCGCAGCACGGTCCCGTCCACTGCAAGCATCAGCCAGTTGGTGATCCAGCGCCTGGGTTTTGACGCAATCAGCACCCGGCGTGGCAGCCATAGCTCCAGGAGGGCCATTGAACCGAAAATACCAAAGAATGCCAGAAGGCGGATAGTCGGTTCATTGTCTGTGAGAAACGCCTGCAAAAGATACTCCGGTGCCTTGTTTCTTTCACCTTGACCATAGCGCCATGCCGGGTCAAGAGGATGCAGGGCCGCATGCGAATCTGTGATTGCCATGTGACCATTAACAAACCAGAGGCGCGGGGTATCATGTCGGAGTGGCTATGGACGGGCGACAGAGATGGGGATGGACCAGTTCTTCTGCTGGCCCACGGCTCAGGCGCGCCGATGGATTCCGCTTTCATGAACCGGTTTGCGGATAGTCTGGCAGAGTTCGGCGGTACGGTGGCCCGGTTTGAGTTTGCCTATATGGCCCAGCGACGGACCGGTGGCAAGAAGCGTCCGCCGCCCCGGGCTGATAAACTGATTGATGAGTTCAATGCAGCAATCAACAGCCTGAAGGAGCAGTCTGACAGGCCAATTGTTATCGGTGGCAAATCACTTGGTGGCCGGGTTGCAGCCATGACGTCTGGCACGGAGCTTGATCCGGCTGTGCGCGGTGTTCTCTGCCTTGGATATCCGTTCCACCCGCCAGGCAAGGTGGACGCAGAGCATTGGCGTCTGCCGCCACTGGAGGAGGCGCGCCTCCCTGTACTTGTCTGTCAGGGAGAACGCGATCCGTTTGGCAAAAGAGCAGAGATCGAAGACATCACCCTGCCTGAAAGAGTCAGGCTTGAATGGATCAGCAATGGCGACCATGATTTTGGCCCGACTGGCCGGGCCGAGGCCACGCTGAAAGGCAATATCCGGCATGCTGCCGAGCTGGCCTTGTCCTTCATGAAGGCTGCTTAGGGTCAAAACTCATTGCTGGCCCTTAAAAGGTGAGCTCGCGTCTTCCTTCCGCAACGGCGGTCAGAATGGCCTGGCACTCTGCTTTTGACATGGCCTTTGGCGGTGCATAGGAGAACCTTGCCTCGTTCAGAGCGTTGCGAATAATGGTCGGGAAATCTCCGACCTTGAGATCATCCAGATGATGCGGGATGGATACGCGGTCTGACAGGGCTTCTATCCGATCAATGAACCGTGTGGACAAAACCAGCGGACTGGTCTCATCCCGGTCGTTGCCCAGCATGGTTTCCAGAGCGGCAAAGTCATCCTGACAGACCGTCTTGTTGAAACGCATGACGCGGGGCAGCAGAATGGCATTGGCGACACCATGCGGTGTGTCGTAGTGCGCACTGATCTGATGAGAGATGGCGTGTACATAGCCAAGGCTTGTTTTGGCAAAGGCATACCCGGCAAGAAAAGATCCTATGGCCAGCTTCTCACGGGCCTCAAGATCATCTCCATCATCGATGGCTGCAGGCAGGTTCTCGACAATCAGTCTGATGGCCAGTGCAGCATCACGCCGCGCATCTTCAAAGCGATTTAAAGAGGTGTATGCTTCGATGGCATGGGTCAGTGCATCCATGGTCGTTGCTGCGGTCATGGCTGGCGGCAGTGACTTGAGCATTGCAGGATCCAGCGCAGTGGCTCGCGAGATCAGCTTGGGGTCAACCACAAAGGTCTTGCGGTGGGTCTTGTTGTCGGACACCACCGCAGCCGGGGTTGCCTCGGATCCTGTGCCCGATGTGGTCGGCACCACATATATTGGCAGAGGCGGCGTTTTGACTTTGAGAAGGCCTGCCAGTTTTTCACCTGACTTGCCATTTGTATAGCTGGCGGCAATGACCTTGGCCGCATCAATGGCGGAACCGCCGCCGACAATCAGAATACTGTCGCAATTGTTAACCCGGCAGGCTTCAACCCCGTCATCAACGACTGAAAAGGTTGGGTTTGGGGGCACCGTGTCAAAAATGGTGACGACACAGCCTTCGGCATCAAAATAAGCCAGCAGGTCATCCAGCATGCCGACACGCAGCGCAAACTTGCCGGTGACCAGCAGCGGTCTCCGATGCCCGGCTGCGACCATCAGTGATGCCAGCTTGAGAGATGAGTTGAGGCCTGAGAACAGCAGAGGTTTCTGAGGCGGGAACAGGGTGGATAATGTTCGCAATGCGAACCGGACTGTTGGTCTGATCATCACAAAAGCCCCTCCTTAAGGGCCGGTGAGTTCTGAAGTGCAGAATGATGACGGGCTGTATCAGTCAGAAGACGACGGTTCAGCCAGCTCGGATCTTGGGAGATAAGTCAGGCGGTCCAGCGGAATTGGCGCTCCGGTCTCATCTCTGATGATCTGGCGCGGGATCTGCGTGCCGGTCGCGGTGTCGACGACAACGATTGCTTCATCATGCGTTGTGCCTGTCCACTGCTCTCCCCATTGGCTGAGAGCAACAAGAACGGGCAGCAGATCAGCTCCTTTTTCGGTCAGCTGATATTCATGATATTTCGATCCGGCGCTGTCCGGGACCTTTTCCATGACGCCCGCTTCAACGAGCAGTCTGAGCCGTGACGTCAGCGTTGTTTTTGCGATGCCAAGCGAGCGTTCGAAGTCGCTGAAGCGTCGGATACCCAGAAATGCATCACGGATAATAAGAAATGCCCACCATGGCCCAATGGCCTCAAGAGCCTGGGCGATTGAACAGGACATGTCCGCATAGGATGTGTGCTTCATGAGATGTCTTATCTAGTATCGATATAAAACTAGTTTTCATATGATACCAAATTCTCATCATGTCAAGCCTGCTTCCTTCAAATGTCCGGGTGATGAGACAGGCATAGAAAAACCCGGCTGAAAATTCAGCCGGGTTCCGTATTCTGTCCGTGTCTGGCGCGGGAGAGTTAGAGCGTTCTGTAACGTGCCCGCGCGCCGCGTTCGATGGCTGCCACTGTGAGCTTGTCCAGATCCAGCGTATCCCGGAGGAATTGCAGATAACGCAGTTCTTCCTGATGAACTTCCAGGTCGGCGGCGGCGACTTCCACAGCCAGTGCATAAGCCGTATCGTAGAACTGGCTTGGCAGGGATTCACGAATCTTGTCGATGATCACGTCCAGCCCGTCTTCGTCCTGCAGAAGTTCGCCGCAATCCTCGGCGACCTGTACCAGCTTTTCCTCATTGAAATCGGAAAAGGCAGGCAGGGACCGCACGATGTCGCCGATCTTCATGAGCTCGGAGTCAGTCATGGTCCGGTCTGCGGCAGACATGGTAACCATGACATAGATGAGGGCTTCGTGATGGGAAATCTTGGCGGTCATGTGATTGATGTTCCGTGGTTAAGGTCTTTGCCAATTTATCACGCATGATCCGTAAACCAAGCGTTTATCCGTACAGATCTTGCCTGCCAAGATAGGGATGCTCACAACGTGATGCAATGTGCAGGCTGTAATGCAGAGCCCGGTATGCAGAGTCTTATTGACGCGAGCCACGTCTGTTTCTAGACAAGGCGCGTTGAGTGCCGCGCTGTCGCGCGGGCTCTGCGGATTTCAAACAGTCAAAGGACATATGTCATGACCACCGGTATTTCCCCGGATCTCGTCGATGCAGCCCGCACCTCCAAGGCCTGGCCTTTTGAGGAAGCAAGGAAGGTTGTTGCGCGTCTCGAGAAACAGGGCAAACCGGACAAGACGGTGATCTTTGAGACAGGGTATGGACCTTCCGGCCTGCCCCATATCGGAACCTTTGGCGAAGTCGCACGGACGACCATGGTACGTCATGCGTTCAATCTGATGACGGACAATGCCTACAAGACCCGCCTTATCTGCTTTTCTGATGATATGGATGGCTTCCGCAAGGTGCCGAGCAATGTGCCCAACGGGGAGGAGCTCGAAAAGGCGCTGGGTCAGCCCTTGACGAAGGTGCCGGACCCTTTTGGTGAATATCCGAGCTTTGCCCATCACAACAATGCCCGCCTGCGCATGTTCCTCGACCAGTTCGGCTTTGATTATGAGTTTGCCAGTGCGACGGATGCCTATACATCAGGACAGCTGGATGAAGCGCTTCTGCGCATGCTGGCGGTGTATGACAAGGTCATGGATATCATTCTGCCGACGCTTGGGGCAGAGCGGCAGAAGACCTATTCACCATTCCTGCCTGTCTGCCCGAGAACCGGTGTGGTTCTTCAGGTGCCGATGATCGAGCGGAATGTTGAGGCCGGGACGGTTGTCTATGAAGACCCCGAGACAGGCGAGAGAATGGAAACACCGGTCACGGGTGGCCGTGTCAAATGTCAGTGGAAGGCAGACTGGGCTTTGCGCTGGTTTGCCCTTGGGGTGGACTATGAAATGGCCGGTAAGGATCTGATTGACTCGGTCAATCTCTCCGGCCGTATCTGCCGGGCCATGGGCGGCACACCGCCGGAAAACCTGAGCTACGAGCTGTTTCTGGATGAAAAGGGGGAGAAGATCTCCAAATCCAAAGGCAATGGTCTCACCATCGAGGAATGGCTGACCTATGCCAGCCCGGAGAGCCTGTCCCTGTTCATGTTCCAGAAGCCGCGCACGGCCAAGAAACTCTATTTCGATGTCATTCCGAAGAATGTGGATGAATATTTCACATTCCTCGACAAGGCCGGCTCGGAAGAAGGGGATGCCCTTCTGAAAAACCCGGCATGGCATATCCATTCCGGTGATGTGCCTGGCGAAGGGGTGCCTGTCAGCTTCTCAATGCTGCTCAATCTTGTCAGTGCCTCAAACTCCGAAGATAAAGCCGTTCTCTGGGGCTTTATCAGGCGCTATGCACCGGATGTGACACCGGAAAGCAATCCTGTTCTCGACAATATGGTTGGATATGCGATCCGGTATTTTGAGGATTTCGTCAAGCCGAACAAGGTGTTCCGCCTGCCGACCGATCTTGAGCGGGATGCACTTGAGGATCTGGATGCAAGGCTTGATGCGCTGCCTGCAGATGCGGATGCCGAAACCATCCAGAACGAGGTCTATGCTGTTGGCAAGGCACATGCATTTGACAATCTGCGGGATTGGTTCAAGGCACTCTATCAGGTTCTGCTTGGCCAGGATCAGGGTCCGCGCTTTGGTTCCTTTGTTGCGCTTTATGGCATTGAGGAAACCCGGGTGATGATCGGCAAGGGGCTTTCCGGAGAACTCGCGGAATAAGGCTGCGAGCTTGAGCATATTCCCTAAAAGTGTATGCGGTTTTCGGACAAGAATATGCTCACAAACAAATAGACAGAGCATTATGAGTGACTCTGTTTAAGCTCAAAATGCTCTGACAATTGGTCCGTGTGTGTTTATGGGGACGTCCACAGGATGCGTGCGGACCATCCTATTCTAGAGGAAGGCAGTGGATCGGGCAGATGGGCGGGTTCGGTACTGTCCAGATCAAGCGTCTGATCTGTTTTCCTGCTTAGGCGCCCGGTTCTGAAACTGCCGTCCGTGAGCTGGACAAGCACTGTGTCCTCTTCTTCAATGTCATGCCCAAGGTCGAGGACAATCCGGTCACCGGGCTTGTAATCCGGACGTAACGCATCGCTGGTGACAGCCACAACGCAAACAGGCTCATCGCGGGGGCTCATCACACGGGAGGCCCAGTGGTTGTCTGATGTCAGGTCATCAAGCGCCACGCGCGGAAGGGCGCGGTCGAGTGGTTCTGTGAGCTTGCCCGTGTAGAGCAACTGGCAGAGCAGCTCAGGCGTGATGCCGGTATAATCGAGAATTTTGGCGATGGATTGTGTGGAGGGCCAGTGTAACTGGCCGTCTGCTCTGACCCGCTTCGACTTGTTGAAGGTGGTGGGGTTCAGCCCGGCCTGGCGTGCGAGTGCTGAGACAGACATGCCATGATGTCTCGCAAGCATATCGATTGCCGCCCATAGTCGAGAATGCAATTGCTTCGACATGATCGGGCTACCACATCTGTCTTAAGATATGGCCAGGTGCCCAAATGAGGACAAAATGACGGTCAAAGTGTGGACATGCGCCTGAGGGTAAGGTCACAGCAAAGACTCGCTTAATTAGAATCAAATATTATATGCAATCTAGAATATATGCTTCTGTACCCTTGGTGCAATTCAAGATGTGCCTCTGTGGCAAAGCTTGCTTTCCTTGCCCCAAAGAGGCAAGAAGAGGCCCGTGTTCGTATCGGAATTTGTGGAATGTCATCCCTAATCTATAAAATCGTATCCGAGGAGCTGTGGGCTGCAGCTCTCAAGACTGGCCGCTTTGATGGTGCGCCGATTGATCATCAGGACGGATATATCCATCTGTCATCTGCTGGTCAGGTTCAGGAAACGGCGGCCAGGCACTTTTCGGGTCAACGCGACCTGTTGCTGGTGGCTGTGGAGGCTGACAGCCTCGGTGAGGCGTTGAAATGGGAGCCATCCCGCGGTGGGGCGCTGTTCCCGCACCTCTATGCCCCGCTGGATGTCAAAGGTGTCGCCTGGATCAAGCCTCTGCCTCTGGGTGATGATGAGGTCCATGTCTTTCCCGATGAGGTTCTGTGATGATTGGTTCCTTCTCTGATCTTGCCCGTCCACTGCTTCTGACGATGGATCCGGAAAAAGCGCATGGACTGGCCATAAAGGGCCTGAAAGTGATGCAGGCGACAATCGCCTGTCGTCCCACGGATGACCGGCGACTGGCTGTTGATCTGTTCGACTGGTCCGTACCCAATCCGGTCGGCATCGCCGCCGGGTTCGACAAGAATGCGGAAGTACCTGATGCTCTTCTGGCGCTTGGTTTCGGCTTTGCAGAGGCTGGCACCGTAACGCCACGGCCACAGGCGGGTAATCCGCAGCCGAGGCTCTTTCGCCTTGAGAAGGATCGCGCCGTCATCAACCGCATGGGCTTTAACAATGACGGGCATGCGGCGGCTCTTGCGCGCCTCGAAAAGAGACGTGGCCGCGGTGGCGTTGTCGGGATCAACATTGGTGCCAACAAGGATGCTGATGATCGTGTTGCGGACTATGTGACGGGCATCCAGCGTTTCGCGCATCTGGCCAGCTATTTTACGGTCAACATTTCATCCCCGAATACACCGGGCCTGCGGGACCTTCAGGGGCGCATCGCCCTGGATAACCTTCTGGCGCGGGTGGCAGAGGTCCGGGACGAGAAGAAAGAGGAACTCGGACGATCTGTTCCGATACTCGTAAAAATTGCGCCGGATATAGATGAAGTCGGACTCGATGACGTGACCGAGGTGGTTCTGGCGCGCGGCATGGACGGCCTGATTGTCTCAAACACCACCCTTGACCGACATGGCCTGAAAGACGTGAAGAAGGCTGAAGAGCAGGGTGGGTTGTCCGGACCTCCTGTCTTTGAAAAATCAACCATTGCCCTGGCGAAAACCCGCCAGCGCGTTGGCAACGATTTCCCGATCATCGGGGCGGGTGGCATCTCGTCGCCGGAAACCGCTGTTGAGAAGATCCGGGCTGGTGCGACTCTGATCCAGCTGTACTCCTCTCTGGTGTTCGAAGGCATGGGGCTGGTCAACCGTATCAAGGACGGTCTGGTGGCTGAACTGGAACAGGCAGGTGCTGACAGCCTGGATGGAATACGCTCGACAAAAGTCAATGAGTGGGCTGCAAAGCCCCTGAAGCACTAAGCATAGTCCCGAAACGTGTGTGCGGTGTTTGGATAAGCTCCAGAGGACAAGACAATGACCAAGACAACAATCTGGCATAATCCACGATGTTCGAAGTCCCGCCAGACCCTGGCCCTGTTACAGGAGAAGGGGCTTGAGCCGGATATTGTTACCTATCTGGAGACGCCACCGTCTGTAGATGAGTTGAAGGCCGTGCTTTCGCTTCTGGATCTGAGCCCGAGGCAGCTGATGCGGACCGGTGAAGCGCTTTATAAGGAGCTCGGCCTTGCGGATGCGTCGGACGATGGCGCCCTGATTGATGCCATGGTTGCCAATCCAAAGCTGATTGAACGCCCTGTGGTAATTGCAAACGGTAAAGCGCGCCTTGGTCGGCCGCCCGAGCAGGTTCTGGAAATTCTCTAAAGCACCAGACCTATAATCTGAACGGGCGGTGGTATTTTAGGAGTTTGTTTTTGAGCGAATTTCAGTGAAGCGTGGCCTCGAATTGTCCGGCCTCAAAAGCATTGCGGAAGTCACGCAGATGAGTTCCGTCGTGCCTGGCCAGCATCATGGAGATGAAGGGCTTTGCCAGCTTCCATGTCAGCGTTTCGGCACGGCACCTTGCTTCCAGCATCAGGAGCGTGCCGTTCTTATGGGGCTCAACGCTGTAGGTATAGTCTGCGGTAACGCCACCGGCCTTGGATGTCAGCGTGATTGAGAAGCCGAGGTCATAGTCGGTCACATACATATCGCGCACGGCTTCATGGCTGCCATTGCCAATGACAACCTCAAACTGCTTGCCGTGGGTAAGAGGGGTGTCATCGACAGCCCGGACCTGATGAATGCCCGGCATCCACAAGGGTGCATCTTCAAGCGTAACCAGAGCTGCCCAGACGTCTTCCAGCGGGGCTCCAATCCATTCAGCTCTCTCAAAAGAAACGCTCACAATCTCTACACCCTGTTCTGCTGATACGCGCAGTATAGTTAAACTATAACACAGTTTTTAGACAAATTCGAATCACTGCATGTATATGAATATTTGACCCTAACTCTAGAGGCTATCCGGAAAAGGTCTGACGTGCCCGCGGAATACTGATCACGGATAAGGACAACCCCCGCGCGCCAAGGAAAACCAGAAGGGCTATCCATAGCGCGTGATTGCCCCAGAGGTCGGAAAAGCTGTGTAATGTCAGAAGGTAGAGCCCGAGAGACAGCAGCATCATGTTGCGCATGTCTCTCGACCAGGTGGCTCCGATGAAGACCCCGTCCATCTGGAAGGCAAGCACACCGGCCAGTGGCGTGAGGGCCGCCCAGATCAGATAGTCACCCGCATGAAGGCGGACGTCCTCGGATGTGGTCATCGTGTCAATAAAGGCTGGTCCGAAAACCAGCATGACAGCTGTCAGGAAACCGGACAGGATAAAACCCCAGACCACAGTCAGCCACAAGGTCCGGTCATAGGCCGGACGCCAGCGGGCGCCCACGGCCCGTCCGACCAATTGCTCGGCAGCTGTTGCAAAGCCATCAAGGAAATATCCCGCAACGAAGAAGAAATTCATCAGGATGGCGTTGGCGGCCAGGACCACGTCGCCTGACTGCGCGCCTTGAGCTGTGAAATAGGCAAAGGCAAAGACCAGGCAGAAGGAGCGGATCATGATGTCCCGGTTGAGCCCGAACATGGCTTTGAACCGGGAGGCATCAAAGAGCCGTGCTCGACTGGGCCACTGACCGCTGTGAGACGTTGCGCGGGCCTGAGCCAGGATGAGGCCCACCCCGGCAAAGGCTGTCACCAGCTCAGCGGTAAAGGTTGCCCAGGCCGCCCCTGCGACCCCCCAGTCATAGACGAGGACCAGCAGGAGGCTGAGACCGATATTCAGACCATTCAGCATTGTTTGCAGCAAAAGACCTGTTCCGGCGCGCCCCAGTCCCAGCACCCAGCCAAGAATTGCAAAGTTCAGAAAGGTAAAGGGGGCGGCCAGAATGCGGATGAGAAAATAGGTTTCTGTTGCCTGTGCCACCTCCGGACTGGGCTCCATGAAAGCCAGCCCAAGCTGGAGAAAAGGCTCACGCAATGCCAGCAGCAGAAGACCCAGAATGACAGCCGTCATGCAAAACCGCAGCAGAACAGCGCCGATCTCCACATCATCCTGCGCGCCATAGGCCTGTGCTGTCAGTCCGGTGGAACCGGACCGCAGGAAATTGAAGCTGGAAAACAGCAGGTCAAACAGAATGGCTCCGACGGCTATCCCGCCGAGCAGGGCCGGGTCTCCCAGCTGGCCGATGACAAATGTATCGGTAATGCCCACAATCGGCGTCGACAGATAGGCAATGGTCATCGGAACGGCAATCTTGAGAACAAGACCGAGCGAGACGTCAAACGCCTTAGACTGATCTGCGGAGACCTGTGACATGTATGATTCGACCAGACAGGAACAAAGCAGGAATTTAGAACTGTTCTATTGTCCTGTCTTCTGTTTTGTTTGAGAGCCAACAGTCAAGGTCCAGAAATCAACGGATTTTCATGCTGCCTATTGTCCATAATCCGGCCTATCACGCTGATCTGCCCCAGGGGCATCGTTTTCCTATCCTGAAATTTCGCAGGCTGGCCGAGGTGCTGGTTGATGATGGTTTAGTGAGCGGGAGCGGCTTTCACGTGCCTGACCCGGCCCCGGCGGACTGGCTGAAGCTGGCGCATGAACCGGGCTATGTGGATCAGGCCCTCGCACTTGATATTCCGCCTGCCGTGATGCGTGAAATCGGCTTTCCGCTCCATGACGACGTGATCATGCGGGCCCGTTGCGCGACAGGGGGAACGGTTCTGGCGGCAGAACTGGCTTTGCAGCATGGTCTGGCCTGCAACACGGCTGGCGGCAGCCATCATGCGCGCTATCGGCATGGGGCCGGGTTTTGTACGTTCAATGATGTGGCTGTGGCCATTCGTGTGTTGCAGACCCGGGGGCAGATCCGGACTGCCATGGTGGTGGATTGTGATGTTCATCAGGGAGACGGAACTGCGGATATTTTTGCAGGAGATCAGAGCGTAACAACTCTGTCTCTTCATGCGGAGAGGAATTATCCGGTCAGGAAGAAAACCTCGACCAGGGATATCGCTCTGCCTGATGGAACAGAAGACCGGGATTATCTGGCCGCTCTGACCGAGGCTTTGCCGCGTCTGCTGGATCAGAGACGGCCCGATATCATCTTCTACAATGCAGGTGTTGATCCGCATGCGGACGATATGCTCGGGCGATTGGCGCTGACAGATGTGGGGCTTGAGGCCCGAGACCGGTTTGTGATTGAAACCGTCCGCGATCGTAATTTGCCTTTTGTTGGCGTTATCGGTGGTGGTTACCTGAAGGATGAAGACGCTCTGGCCCGTCGTCATGCCATTCTGCATCATGTCGCCGCCTGCTTCTGCTGACGGGCTTTAAAGTGGACGCGATCTAGCGTCGCCGACCAAGCCCCATCATCCGGCTGAGCGTGCCATCCTTTCGAATCCACTGGTGCTTGATGGCGGCAAGGCTGTGCAGCAGGATCAGCACCAGCAGCATATTACTGGCCAGTTCATGGACAGCGCTGCCCCAATTGGCCAGATGGCGTTTGCCATCCACATAGGCAGGCACCGTGAACAGACCGGCAATGTCTGTGCTGTATCCCACCCCGGAGGCATAAGCGAGGCCTGACAGGATCATGACCAGAATGAGCAGCAATTGTCCGCGGTGCACCAGCTTTCTGGCCAGAGCCTCAGGTCGTGAAAGCGGGGAGAGCGACGGCGGGAAGGGTCGATAGCACCTGAGCAGAAACCGCACCAGCAGAAGAAACAGGATTGCGATACCAATCTGCCGATGCCAGTGAACCAGCTCAAAGGTCAGGCCATCATCGGGCAGGGTCTCGATGATCAGACCGTAAGCCAGCATGAACAGCGTCGCCAGGGCAATCAGCCAGTGGAGCAGAAGGTCTGCAGGTGGCAGGCGGTCGAAAGTGTGCCGGGAAGGCATGACAGCAGGATCAGTCGCGACGCCCGAACCGGGTGATCCGCATGATCAGCCAGATCGGCACCACAATGATTGCCCCAAGCAGGAAATACTGGACAGCCCATTCGATTGCCTCAAAGCCCATCTCGTAGATGCGCTTGAAGAAATCCACCACCCAGTCGAAAATATCCAGAGGGTGAATGTCGATGGCACTGAGGATGAACCCGACCATCAGGGAGAGGAGGATCAGCCGGACCAGAACGGCACCGGGGCTGCCGCCAAGAAAGCGATTGAGCGTGTTGGAGCTCATGATGTGATCCTCTGGACTTCTGACAAATATCTCTGGTGACCAAGATAGGTCGTTTCATGTCGAATTTCTACATATCTCACCACAATTGGGGCGATAGCATGTGTACAAAGCCGGAGATGAACCACTATGCATATCAATCCTGAAAGTTCCCCGCCGGAACTGCTCGCCCTTGATCGGGAAATCGCGCCGCTTGGTATGGTCAGGTTGGGCGCATTCTGCCCGGGTCCCGATGAAAACGCTGTGCCGGGCCAGGATGCGCAGCCGGGCACGATTGTGCTGGTTGGCAATGCCGGTTCGGCTATCTGGCAGCCGTTCAATGAAAGCCGGGTTCTGTCTGACAAGGATGCGATGAACCATTGGACTGAAGCGGTTCTGAAGCCGATTGCAGGCCGTCTTGGCTGTGATCTGGTTTTTCCGTTCGGCGGTCCGCCCTGGTATCCGTTTGTAAGCTGGGCAGATCGGTGCACAAGTATCGTGAAATCTCCGCTGGGTATGGGATTACATCGACAGTATGGCCTGTTTCATGCCCATCGCGGGGCCTTCCTGTTCAGCCAGCGTCTGCCGCTCCCCGCAGAGGATGCTGCAAATCCGTGTGATGATTGTACTGAAAAGCCGTGTTTGTCTGTCTGTCCTGTTTCAGCCTTTGATGGACAGTCTTACGCTTATGACGCCTGCAAGACCCATCTGCGCAGTGGCGATGTTCCATGCTGGTCAGGCTGCCTGGCCCGCAAGGCATGCCCTGTGGGACGGGACTATCATTATGACCCCGACCATGCCGCCTATCACATGACCGCTTTTGTGAGACCGGACATTGAGTGACGCATTTGGTATTCCAATAAACGAATATTTACGTAGAATTACAGGTAGGGATGTGGCGGATCTGTTTGCAAGATCCTTCCTGTAAATCTGGGAGAGGCAATTATGCTCAAGGAATTCAAGGAGTTTGCTGTCAAAGGCAACATGATCGACATGGCGGTGGGGATCGTCATTGGTGCTGCTTTCAGTGGCATTATTTCATCGCTTGTTGATGATGTGATCATGCCGCCTATCGGTCTGATGCTGGGCAACGTGGATTTCAGCGAACTTTTTGTCATTCTGAAGGAAGGGGCAACTGCAGGGCCGTACGCCACCATTGAACTGGCCAAGGAAGCCGGTGCAGTGACCTGGAATCTTGGCCTCTTTATCAATGCCATCATCAAGTTCCTGATCGTGGCTTTTGCGCTGTTCATTGTGGTGAAAGGTGTCAACCGCATGAAACGTGAGCAGGAAGAGGCTCCGGCTGCGCCTGCAGCGCCACCCAAGAGCGAAGTTCTGCTTGAGGAAATTCGAGACCTTCTGAAGAAGTAGACCGCCTACTCATCGGGAAGCAGGGCTGTCAGACTGTCAAGACGGTCCGCTTCATGAGGAGGCTTGTCCCATCTCAGGCGTGAAATACGCGGGAACCGCATGGCCACACCGGACTTGTGGCGACTGGAGCGATTGAGACCTTCAAAGGCAATTTCAAGCACCAGCCCTGTGTCTTCTGTATGGGTGACTTCCCGCACAGGTCCGAACCGGTTGATGGTATTGCGCCGAACGAAACGATCGAGCTCTTTCAGTTCTTCATCGGTAAAGCCGAAGTAAGCCTTGCCCACGGGCACAAGCTCGTGTTCGTCACTGCCCGCGCGCCAGACGCCGAACGTAAAGTCCGAATAGAAGCTTGACCGCTTGCCATGCCCGCGCTGGGCATACATCAGCACTGCATCAATGATATGCGGATCGTTTTTCCACTTGTACCAGTATCCTTTAGGCCGTCCGGGGAGATAGGGACTGTCAGCCCGTTTGATCATCAGGCCTTCGACTGCGTCTGCGTCAATTCCCGCGCCATGTGTTGCCGGTTCGGCACGGGCCAGGCCCAGCGCATCCCAGTTCTCGAAGGCCACAAGAGATGAGAGATGGATACGAGGCTCGGAAAGACCGTCGACCAGCGCCTCCAGGCGACTGCGCCTATCGGTGAACATCTGCTCACGCACATCGACACCATCAACAGCGAGAAGATCGTAGGCGCGGAGAAAGGCGGGACTTTCCGCCATCAGTTTCTTCGACACGGTCTTGCGGTTCAGGCGCTGTTGCAGAACGTTGAAGGGCTGAACTCGGCCATCGCGAAGGATCAGCAATTCACCATCCAGCGCTCCATCAAAGGTGAACGTATCGACCAGATCTGGAAAGCTTCCGGAAATATCATCGCCGGTCCGTGAAAACAGCCGCCTGACAGTCTGACCGTCCTTATCCCGGCCACTGACGGCCTGCACGCGGATGCCGTCCCACTTCCACTCTGCCACATAATCTGATGGATCCATGGATGGAAAGGCCTCGGGATCAAGCGGGTGCGCCAGCATGGCCGGGCGAAATGGAGCCGGGTTGGTGTTCTCGGGCCGGTCACCCTGGCCTTCAGCCCAGGCGAAAAGGCTTTCATAAGGCGGGAGAAGGCCGTGCCAGACTTCCTCAATGTCGTTCGGTGCAAGGGTGCCCAGTTCTGCGACGGCTGTCTTGGCCAGGCGGGCTGACACACCGACCCTGAGCCCGCCCATGATCAGTTTCAGAAGTGCCCAGCGTCCCGTTTCGTCCAACTGATCAAGCCAATGCGAGATAAGGCCGGGTGCCTCGGATTTCCCCGCCTGTTGCAGATCAGAGACAATGTGGATGAGAGCTGGTGGAGTGTCCGGAGTGTTAGGGGTTGCAGGCCAGAGAAGTGCCGTGGTTTCGGCCAGGTCACCCACAAAATCATAGGACAGCCTGAACAGGGTTTCGTCCACCCGCTCCATAATAAGTGTCCGGACCAGGGCCGGTTTTGCAGTCTTGAATGTGAGGCTGCCAGTCAGGGCGGCAAGCGCTATACCACGATCCGGATCGGGCGTGGTGCGGAAGTAATCTGTCATCAGTCGCAGTTTTCCATTGCGACGAGGCTCGTAGGACAGGCGATCAAGAAGGTCGGCAAAGGCCTTCATGCTGCCGGCTCCTCATCACCATAACCAATCAGCCGCAAGGGCTTGGCATCAAGGCCTTCACCTCGGCACCAATGAACCAGAGCGTCCTCCTGTCCATGCGTCACCCAGATTTCGGATGCTCCTGTATCCCTGATTGTCCGACAGAGATCTGTCCAGTCCGCATGATCCGAGACAATCAGTGGAAGCTCCGCACCGTTCTGGCGTGCTCTGGCGCGGACCCGCATCCAGCCTGAAGCGCAGGCCTTGATCGTGTCGCCGAACTTGCGTGACCAGATATCATTCAATGCACCGGGCGGGCAGAGCACAAGCTTGCCTGTCAGGCTCTTGGGGTCATGATCCGCGACCGGTGAGAGCTGCCCAAAATCAAAACCGAAGGATTGATAGAGCGCGAACAATGCCTCACAGGCCCCGTGCAGATAGATAATATCGTCGAACCCGGCCTCTCGAATAAGCGCAACAAGTCTCTGCGCCTTGCCGAGTGTATAGGCGCCGAGCATGTGCGTTTTGTCTGGAAACAGCTGCATGGAGGATAGCAGCTTCCTGATTTCATCATGTACGGGTGGGTGACGAAAGACCGGCAGAGCAAAGGTCGCTTCAGTAATGAAGATGTCGCACGGGACCACTTCAAAAGGCAGGCAGGTGGGATCAGCTGAGCGTTTGTAGTCACCTGAGATGACAATCCTCTGCCCGCTCTTCTCAAGTCTGATCTGGGCGGACCCAAGCACGTGTCCTGCCGGATGAAAGGATACACCCACATCCCCGATACGCAGTGGGTCATTGTAGATGACCGTCTGGCGAGTGGCGCAGAAGTCTTCGCCATAGCGGGTGGCCATGATCTGCAGCGTTTCTTCCGTGGCCAGCACTGTGTCATGTCCGGCACGGGCATGGTCCGCATGGCCATGGGTGATGAGTGCGCGCGGGACCGGGCGCATCGGATCAATATGAAAATCACCACCCGGGCAATAAAGCCCGGCCTCTGTCTGCGTCAGCACGGAAACGCCTTTGTTCTGAATGACGAATCCCCCCTATAGTCAGATGAACGCGCAAGGAAACGCAAGATGGATACGAGAGAGGCATGCCTGCCGGATCGGTTTCAGGCCTGGTTTGACAGCCGGGGCTGGCAGCCGCGACGCCATCAGCTTGACCTGTTGGAGAAAGCACAGTCCGGGCAATCCACTCTTCTCATTGCGCCCACAGGCGCCGGTAAAACGCTCGCCGGATTTCTACCGAGCCTCACGGAGCTGGCAGCAGAGACGGATGTGCGGCGTGGCGTCCATACGCTTTACATCTCCCCGCTCAAGGCGCTGGCGGTTGATATTGCCCGTAATCTGGAAGACCCGGTGCGGGATATGGCGCTGGACATACGGATGGAAACCCGCACTGGTGATACCAGCCAGCACAAGAGGCAACGGCAGAAGCTGAACCCGCCGGATATCATGCTGACCACACCGGAACAGGTGGCCTTGCTGATCGCATCTGACTATGCCGAAGCCCTGTTTTCTGATCTGCGTATGGTGGTGCTGGATGAACTCCACGCGCTTGTGACATCAAAACGTGGAGAACTGCTGGCCCTGGGACTGGCACGATTGAGAACGCTCTCCCCGGATCTTCGGATGATTGGCCTGTCGGCAACGGTGGCAGAACCAGACGAACTGCGTGCCTGGCTGGTGCCTCAGAGACCGGGCGAGGAGAGGAATCTCTCCGGGCTGGTCGAGGTTACCGGAGGGGCGCAGCCTCAGATTACAGTCCTCGAAAGTGATGAACGGATACCATGGTCCGGTCATTCGGCCCGATATGCTCTGTCTGATGTCTATGACGCGATCAGGCAGCATCAGATGACGCTGGTTTTCGTCAATACCCGCAGTCAGGCTGAGATGCTGTTTCAGGAGTTCTGGCGGATCAATGAAGACCTCCTGCCCATTGCACTGCATCACGGGTCCCTTGATGCAGGCCAGCGCCGCAAGGTGGAAGCGGCTATGGCTGCGGGGCAGTTGAAAGCTGTTGTCTGCACATCAACGCTGGACCTCGGGATTGACTGGGGGGATGTGGATCTGGTGGTTCATGTGGGCGCGCCAAAAGGGGCAAGCCGTCTCGCTCAGCGCATTGGGCGGGCCAATCACCGGATGAACGAGCCTTCAGAAGCCCTGCTCGTGCCCTCAAACCGTTTTGAGGTTCTGGAATGCCGGGCTGCGCTTGATGCCAACTATCTGGGTGCTCAGGATACCCCGCCAGTCCGGCCCGGGGGGCTGGATGTCTTGGCCCAGCATGTGCTGGGTTCAGCCTGCGCCGGGCCATTTGACGCGCAAAAGCTCTACGATGAAATCACCAGTGCAGCACCCTATTCCGGCCTTGAATGGGAGGTGTTTGAAGAGGTTGTAGGGTTTGTCGCAACCGGCGGCTATGCTCTTAGGACCTATGACCGTTTTGCCAGGATCAAACGTCGTCGGGATGGCCTCTGGCGTATTGCACATCCGCGCGTTGCCCAGCAGTACCGGTTGAATATCGGTACGATCATCGAGGAGCCGATGATCCGGATCAGGCTCACCTCGCGACGCAAGAACGGGTCTCTCGGCAGGGGCGGGCGCGTTCTGGGGGAGGTGGAAGAAGTTTTCATTGAATCCATGGTTTCGGGTGACACCTTCGTGTTTGGTGGGCAGGTGGTCCGGTTCGAGGCTATGCGGGAGAACGAGGTTCTGGTCACCAAAGCTCACGGCAATGACCCGAAGGTTCCGGCCTATGCTGGTGGCAAGTTCCCGCTCTCAACGTATCTCGCCGACCGGGTGCGGGCCATGCTGGTGGATGAGGAGAGCTGGTCCCGGTTGCCGGAGCAGGTGCGCGACTGGCTGTCTCTGCAGAAGGAAACCTCCTGTCTGCCGGGCAGAGAAGGTCTTCTGGTCGAAACCTTCCCGAGAGCGGACAAGCATTACATGCTGCTCTATCCGTTTGAGGGACGCCTGGCCCATCAGACCCTCGGTATGCTGCTGACCCGCAGGCTTGAGCGAGCCGGGCAGCGTCCGCTTGGATTTGTTGCTACCGATTACGCTCTTGCGATCTGGGGACTTAAGGATCTCGGGCGGGGGATCCGACAGGATATGCTGTCGCTGGATGACTTGTTTGATGCGGACATGCTCGGCGATGATCTGCAGGTCTGGCTTGAGGAAAGTGCTCTGCTGAAGCGGACTTTCCGCAATTGCGCGATTATTTCAGGGCTGATTGAGCGTCGGTTTCCGGGGCAGGAAAAATCCGGACGGCAGGTGACCATGTCATCCGATCTCATCTACAACGTTTTGCGGGATCATGAACCGGATCATATCCTGTTGCGGGCCACCTGGCAGGATGCGGCGGGTGGCTTGCTCGATATTGCCCGGTTGAGTGCCATGCTGTCCCGGATTAAAGGGCGGATTGTGCATAAGGATCTTGAACGCATTTCGCCATTGGCGGTGCCGGTTATGCTGGAAATCGGACGAGAACCCATTTACGGCGCGGCTCAGGATGATCTGATTGCCGAGGCTGCCGGTATCCTGTTGGATGAAGCTGGAATAGAGGGACGTGCCCCATGACATCTGCGGCTCTGGCAGGCGACAAGACAGAGATGCTGTTCTGTGGCGAGACATTTATCCTGCTGCCGGAGGGTGCATTGTACTGGCCGGCGCAAGAGACGCTGGTCGTTGCTGACATGCATTTCGAGAAAGGCTCGAGCTATGCCCGGCGAGGGGTCTTTCTGCCGCCCTATGATACGCGTGCCACTCTTGCAGTTCTCGGTCAGCTGATTGAAGCCTGTCGTCCGAAGCGGCTTGTGGCTCTTGGCGACAGTTTTCACGACAGAACAGCGGCAGAGCGCCTGTCAGACGATGATCGCAACAAGATTGTTACGCTGGTCTCCCGGTGTGATGAATGGGTCTGGGTGACAGGCAATCATGATCCGGATACACCGCAGGAACTGGGCGGCATCGGATGCGCGGTTTATCGTCTGAAGAATCTCACCTTGCGGCATGAGCCGACAGGACAACCGGGCGAACTTGCCGGTCATCTCCATCCGGCGGCAAAAATCCGCAGGCGCGGGCGTTCAGTCCGAAGGCCCTGTTTCATCTCAGACGGGCGCAGTCTTATCCTCCCGGCTATGGGGGCTCTGACAGGCGGGCTTGATATTGGTGACAAGGCCTTTGATGCGGTCTTGCAGCCTGGCAAACGCTCAGTCTGGATGCTGGGAAGCCGGGGTGTTTATCAGGTCCAGGGCAATGAATC
Organism: Coralliovum pocilloporae; assembly: GCF_030845175.1. Lineage (NCBI taxonomy): Bacteria > Pseudomonadati > Pseudomonadota > Alphaproteobacteria > Hyphomicrobiales > Coralliovaceae > Coralliovum > Coralliovum pocilloporae. The sequence goes on from NZ_CP132542.1 coordinate 1,980,216, forward strand.
TTGACTCTAAGGGGTTGTTTTTGCGCGAGCTTTTATCTGAAAAGCCTATCAACTTTTCAGAAGCACGCTGTAGAATCAGTTGCGGCGGAAGACGACACTGCCGACCCAGCCCGTGAAAATGGCGATAAGTACGGATGCAATTCCGTAATAGAGCGCATAATCGCGTGAGGCTTCATAGGTCCAGGCTTCAAACCCTGTTTTGTCGATGGTCAGAAGCTCTTCCTTCCGGTCGAGCAGCACACCGCCGCGGAAAAGGAAGATCTTGACCCGGTACGGGCCGGTCTTGACGTTACCCGGCAGGAAGAAATCTGTCTTGAAGATCGTGTCGTTGAGGAACTCGATCTTGCCTTCGACCTGCTTGTAAAGCCCGTCTTTTTCTCTGAGGCGACTGACAGCTTCCTTGTGGTCCAGAGTCGGGTCCTGATCTGCATCAGGGATAACAAATGTATCCCCCACATCTTCGATCAGAACCCGGTTTGTAAGACCGATCTGATGACGGGCCAGGGTTCTGTCCGTGGCGATATCGCTCAGTGGGCGGCTCGAATGGATGGACAGGAAGGACGGAACACCGGCAAAGGTGTGGGACTCCCTGTTGATCCACAGGCCTACCACGCGTTCTTTCTTGCGGCTGACGATGGTCTCACGCGGGCCTTCAACCATGGCTACGATGTCATAGGGGTCGGCACGGGCAACAGTCTGTGCATCCCGCTCGATCGCCCCGAAGATGACGATATCGGTGCCGGTGAACTGTGAGTGGATCTTCACCTCAAGCGAGGACAGGGTGGCAATCAGGCTTTCAGAAGCGGTAGGTGACACCATCAACAGCGACAGAAGCAGGGAAAGAAGCAGTCGATGCATGATCAGCCTCCCCCGAACTGTCCGATGGAGTAAAGCTCGCCCGGTTTTGTGATCAGGTCCACAGCAAACCGGACCCCGACGCCAAGCACGATCAATGCCAGAAGCGCGCGCAATTGTTCGCCGCGCATTTTCTGCCCCATGGATGCACCGAACTGGGCACCGATCACGCCACCGACCATCAGGAGAACGCCCAGAACCACGTCCACAGTCTGGTTGGTCACAGCGTGGAGAACGGCTGCAACCGCCATGGTGACGATAATCTGGTAAAGTGAGGTGCCTATGACCACGCTTGTTGGCACCCGCAGCAGATAGATCAGCGCAGGCACCAGCATAAAGCCACCGCCAATCCCGAGAAGGGAGCCGAGAAAGCCGATTGATCCGCCAATCAGGACAACCGGGATAACGCTCACATAGAGTTTGGAGCGCTTGAACCGCATCTTGAAAGGTAGACCGTGGATCCAGTTGTGCTGTCCCGGTTTTTTCAGGGCAACATCTTCCCCCCTATGCCGGTTCAGGATGGCTTTCACTGATTCCACCATCATCAGGCTGCCGATAGCACCGAGAAAGGTCACGTAGGACAGGGAAATAATGAGATCCAGCTGACCGGCAGAGCGCAGCAGGCTGAACACCCAGACGCCGAGACTTGAACCGGCGATACCGGCAGTCAGCAGAACTGTGCCGAGCTTCACATCCACAAGTCCGCGACGGAAGTAATTGATCGTTCCAGAGGTGGAGGATGCGATAATCTGTGTTGTCACCGTGGCAACGGCAACCGAGGTCGGGATGCCTGTAAAAATCAGCATCGGTGTCAGAAGAAAGCCACCGCCGACGCCAAACATGCCGGAGATAAAACCGATAGACGCACCCATGCCCAGGATCAGGAAAATGTGAACAGGAATCTCGGCAATCGGCAGATACAGTTCCACGACAAATCCGGCAGGTTTGGTGCGGTCAGGGCATCAAGGGTGCTTGCACAAGCCAAAAAAGCACGCCAAAGGCCCTATCTCGTTGTTTAAACGCATATTCTATACTGTTAAGCGCCTTTTTTCGATGTCTGTCAATGGACCATAGGCCAGTTCGGCCTATGGTCCCAGCACTTGTCCAAAGGTGGCACCACGCGTGGCGATAGGGAGCTCGCTGACGTCCGGTATGATACCTGGCAATCCCGGCACTACTGAGCGTGCGCTGTCAGGGCGGTCATCAGTTGCTGATCAACCTGGCCCGTTACCTGCATACCGCTTGCGCGCTGGAATGAAGAGATCGCTTCCCGTGTCTTCGGTCCCATGACGCCATCGGCCGGTCCGGCCTCATAACCGAGCTTGCCCAACAGGGACTGTGCCTGGCTGATCTGGCCGACCCGGTCCAGCGCAGGGCTGTTGGTGATCTGGCTGATCGCGCTCGGCAGGGCATCCGCCCAGCCATCTTCCGGCTGCAATACCACATTGGCCAGGTCCGGAGCCTTCCGGGCTTTCCAGATGGCAATCCGGCTTTCCACTTCACGCAATTCCTCAGGTGTCATGGTTGCTGCAACCTTGTCACGTTTGGATGCGGAATCCCTGTCACCCTGCTGAGCCGCAAGAGCAAACCACTGATAGGACATGGATGGATTACGTTTCACCCCAAGGCCCTTGAAGTGCAGAATGCCGAGATTGTACTGGCTGTCGCGGACGCCGTGTTCAGCGGCCATGGTGAACCAGTGAACGGCCTGTTTGAAATCAGGCTTGCCGCGTGCATTTCCGGCATAGAGAACTGCGAGATTGTGCATGGCCTTGGTGTTGCCGAGATCAGCAGCGCTTGTGTACCAGCGGATGGCCTGTTCAACACTGCGGTCGACACCTTCACCCTTTTCATAAAGGCTGCCAAGGCGGTATTGCGCCGGCGCAAGGCCGCTCCGTGCCGCATGCTCATACCAGGTCGCGGCCTGCTTCAGGTCGCGGACAACACCCTCGCCGTGGGTAAAGCGTGCAGCCACCTCAAACTGGGCAATCGGATCACCACTGGCTGCGGCCAGGCGCAGGCGTTCAGAGCCGATTTCAATCGGTGGCATGGGCACAGTTGGACCCGCTGCATTGGTATCAAGACGTGACAGCTCGGTGCCAGAAGCCTGTGTGGCATCGGGAAGGGCATCATCTGCGTCCGTATAGTCAAATGTGTCGTCCACAGGCGAATAGGTAATGTCCTTGGGTGGAGATTGCTCTGGCAGAATGCTGGCCAGGTCCTGATGGCCAGTGACCGCAGACCGGTTGATTGAACCGGTGACTTCAGGCTCCGGAGTATGCAGCTGCTCTGCAGGCGTGGCAGGCGCTTCAACAACAGGCGGCGTCGGGTTGAGCAGGCCACCAGGCTTGAGCTGGCCCATGGTCAGCGTGCCGACACCGAGAACGATCGTAGCGATGGCCAGGATGAGAATGCGCTTGCGTGAACGGGCTGCTTTCTCTGCCTCTTCATCGGTGAGGCCTGAGCCGGTCTCTTCGTCATTCACAGAGCTGAGGCGAGCACGCAGAGCATCAGCACCGGCTGTACGGACTGAGCGCTTCAGCTTGGCATCGCGGTCTGTTTCAGTGGCTGCCTGCGCTGCGCGGCGGGCAGCAGCAATGAAGTCGCTGCGTGGCTGCTCGCCACCGGCAGCCGCTGCATCGCCCTCGGCTGGCATGGCCTTGTCGGAATTATCTAGCCGCCCGAAATCAGGGCGCTGGCCCGGTGCCAGAAGTGCGTCCCCTTCAAGGCTGTCCTGTTCAGTCGTGTGCTGATCCAGATCATCAGAGATGGCCTGGGACAGAACATCGTCAAGATTTGGCTCCGCCGCGTTGATCGGGCCATGATCCATGTCCCAGTTCCGGTCGTCGCCTTTGGCCGCGCTGCCCATTGGCGCAAGCGGCGCTTCATCCTGATCAAGCAGAGCATCCAGATCCGATGGCGGAGAAACCGGAGGTGTCTCCAGGGCCTGGCTGGGAGCAGGCATAGCCGGAGCCTGTGCCTGTACTGGTGCCTGTACTGGAGCTGGTGCCGGAGCGGTTTCCAGCGCATCCATGCGGGTTGCAAGACGCTCCAGCGCCAGATGCATCTGCTCCAGGGCTTTATGGGTGTTCTGATCAGGCTTTGCTTCACGCTGAAGAAGCGCCTGCATATCCTGCTGGAGCTGGCTGAGCAAAGCGTCGTTTGACGGCTGTGACGGACCGGCAGCCAGAGCATTTGTCACCGTGTCACGGATGGTATCGAGCAATCCGTCCTGTTGTGCAGGCTCCTGACTGCTCATGGCGGTGATCAGGTCTGCCAGATCGTTAACGCGTTCATCCAGCTGCTGGATAGAGGCCTGATCAAGCCCGTTTCCGGCGGCCTGGTCGACCTTGCTGCTGAGATCGCGAATTTCACGCGCCAGCACGGACATGTCATCACCGGCTCCTGCATTCTGCAGATGCTGGGTCAGGGCGCCAATCTGGTTATCGAGGTCAGCAAAGCTGTTGGGATCAGGTGCTTTTGCAAAAGCCTGTTCAACCCGTTCGATGAGGTCATCCAGCGGGGCGGCTGGTCCATGGGGCTTCTTGGCCAGAATGCCAATTTCTGAAGCAAGACCATCAAGGCGCTGCTCTACCTTCTCAAGAGCGCTTTCGAGCCTGTTGCTGTCTGTCAGGTTCTGAACCGCATCCACTTCTGCGGCAATCCGGTCCAGCTGCTCCGCAATGGCACCAAGGCTCTGATTGTCTGATGCATCGGCCAAGTGGTCGGCCAGAACGTCCATCTGCTGCTCGAGCTTGTCGAAACGCTCATCCATGCTGCCGCGAGACATCATCTGGGTCAGCGTCACCAGTTCGGATTGAAGCGCATCCAGAACATCTGTGCGACCACCAGCAGACTCAATATCTCTGATCCGCTCGATAACCGTATCAAGACGCCATTCGAGCTGGTCAAAGCGATCTGTGTTGCCAATCTGGGCAAGAGCATTCTCGACTGCGGCAAACCGGTCGATCATCATTTCGACGGGGCGTGTTGCAGACTGAATCTGGTTGGAAATCGTTCGTCCCAGCATTTCCAACCGCTGTTCGAGCGCCGACAGTTCCGGCTCCTGATCGAGGCGGGTGCGAATAACGTCAAGCTGGTCCTGAACCGAGCGGAGATCATCGCGTCGTGGCATATCAGCAAGCTGCAGACGCAGTTCCCCGACTTCACCGGCAAGACGCTCACTGAACGGATCCGGCTGCTTGGGGGATTGCAGCAGTTCGCCAATCTGACCCGCAAGGCTGTTGAAGTGACGTGTGATGGTCTGGTCAAACTCATGCTGCGACAGGGCGATATTGCTCTGTTTGCGCTGGTCATCGGAAATCCGCTGCAGGGTTTTCTTGAGATCGACCGGACGAGCTGTCCGGGCCGGGCTCTGAACAGGAGGCTGAGCTGGTGCCTGAACTGGGGCCTGAGGAGCAAGGTCCGGTGACAGGCGAACCTGAGGTCTGGGGTGTGGCGCTGCCTGGGGCTGCTGCATGTGTGGTGCTTCAGCATGCTGGTGAGACATGCTCTCAACCTTGCGTGCGAGCGATCCCAGCTTGATCCGCAAGCGTTCGGCTCTGTTCTGGTCGGGCCCTGGAGGGGTTGGATTTGTGCGAGGTGCTGTGCGGTAGGGCGTGCCTTCGATATCCGCGCGGGCGGCATCATCACCGTAATGGGGGGCATTCCGCTCCGGGTAAGCTGGCCGGGCACGTGTTGTTCCCATCCGGTCCGCAAGAGTCTCAATGTCAGAAACGAGCTGATCTATAGAAACGCTTTCAGAATGCTTTTGCCGCATGTCTTCGGCCTCGCGTGATATAACATTATCAAAATCCGAAGTGGCAGGTTGGCGAAGAAACACGGCGTGGGGAACGCTGAATGAATCACCAGAATCATGCCCACCTCGGCAAAATTCGTCACGCAAACATTTTGCGATTAGGGTAAACATAGAGTTAAGATTTCTTAAAATGACACGGTTGAGCAGTGTGGTTTTGCGTGCTGGCTGTCGGCAGAAAACCGTCTCTTGTGTCCCGATGTCATATCCCGGCTTTCGCCTGTAAGAATTGGTTCTGGACAGTTTACGTTTACGTAATGTAAGATTTACGGAAGGCCTCGTATGGGGCGTATCCGTAAATTCATCTGTGTGGCCCGAAGGGGGAGACCATGAACAAGACCGTGCTTGATGGGACTGTAGAACTTGAGCAGGGCAGTGAACGTGAAAACCCGAACCGGCTGTTTTCCATCGGTGATCTGTCAAAAGAGTTTGATGTTACGCTGCGGACTCTGCGGTTTTATGAGGATAAAGGCCTCCTCAACCCGCGTCGTGACGGCATGACCCGGCTTTATACCCGCCGTGATCGCGCGCGTCTGAAGCTGGTCCTGATGGGGAAGCGTGTTGGCTTTTCGCTGACCGAGATCCGCAAGATGCTGGACCTGTATGATTTGCGTGACGGCCAGGTAACCCAGTTGAGAGTTTCTCTTGAGCGCTTCCGCGAGCAAATCGACGTGCTGCAGAAGCAGAAAGACGACATTGAGGAAGCTATCCAGGATCTGGAAAGAACCTGTGATGTTGTGGCAGGCATGCTGAAAGAGCGCGAAAAAGCGGGGGAATCCTGACATCTTACTGATGTCTGAATTGTCGGATAATCAAGAAACGCAAGCAAAGCATTGAAACGGGCAGGCAAGGGATCTATATTGAGTTTACGTTTACGCAAACGTAAGGTGTTGGGAGGATGATATGCCGACTTATAAAGCTCCAGTTGATGATACGCTTTTCATTCTGAATGATGTTCTGAATCTCGGACAGCATGCGCACCTTGAGGGCTTTGCGGAAGCGAGTCCGGATCTTGTTGAAGCCATCCTCTCCGAAGGCGCGCGTTTTGCGGAAGGGGTTCTTCAGCCTCTCAATACGACAGGTGACGAAGAAGGCTGCAGCCGGGCTGACGATGGCGCGGTGACAGCCCCTGCGGGCTTCAAGGATGCGTACGATACCTATCGTGAAGGCGGCTGGATGGGACTGGATGTCTCGACCGACCATGGTGGTCAGGGCCTCCCGTCTTTTCTCAATACTGCGCTTAGCGAATTTGTCTCCTCTGCCAATATGGCATGGGCCATGTATCCCGGTCTGACAAAGGGGGCGATTGCGGCTCTTGACCATCACGCCTCAGATGAACTCAAGGCGAAATATCTGCCGTCCATGGTCGCTGGCGACTGGACCGGCACCATGAACCTGACTGAGCCCCATTGCGGGACGGATCTTGGCCTGATCAAGACCAAGGCCCAGCCTAATGGCGATGACTCCTATGCGATTTCCGGCACCAAAATTTTCATCTCAGCCGGTGATCACGACTTGTCAGACAATATCATCCATCTGGTCCTGGCGCGGATTGAAGGCGCTCCTGAAGGTGTTCAGGGTATCTCGCTGTTTGTTGTTCCGAAATTCCTTGTCGGAGACGACGGTGTGCCCGGTGAGCGCAACGGGGTTGGATGTGGCGCTCTTGAAAAGAAGATGGGTATTCATGGCAACGCCACCTGTGTGATGAATTATGATGGCGCCACCGGCTGGCTGGTCGGTGAAGAGAACAAGGGTCTCCGGGCCATGTTCACCATGATGAATGAGGCCCGCCTGGGCGTTGGCGTCCAGGGGTTGAGCCAGTCAGAAGTCGCTTATCAGAATGCCGTTGTCTATGCCAAGGAGAGGCTGCAGGGCCGCGCTCTCACCGGTGCAAAGGAAGAAGACAAGGCAGCAGATCCGATTATTGTCCATCCGGATGTGCGGCGGACACTGATGACAATCAAGGCCTGGAATGAAGGCGGTCGGGCGCTGGTCATGTGGACTGCTTTGCATGGCGACCTGTCCCGCTTGTCGAATGATGAGGCCGAACGTCAGGCATCGGACGATTATATGGGCCTGCTGACACCGGTGGTGAAAGGTGTTCTGACCGATGTGGGTTTCGACAATGCCGTCAATGCCCAGCAGATGTTTGGCGGTCACGGCTATATCCGCGAATGGGGTATGGAGCAGTTCGTCCGTGATGCCCGTATTGCAATGATCTATGAGGGTGCCAATGGCATTCAGGCTCTGGATCTTGTGGGTCGCAAGCTACCCCGCGACGGCGGCCGTGCCATCATGGCTTTCTTTAAGGAAGTCGGTGAATTCATCGAGGCCAATGGGGCTGACGAGACGTTGGCACCCTTTATCGGAGGTCTGAAAGCCGGTGCGGAAGATCTTCAGAAAGCCACCATGTGGTTTATGCAGAACGCTATGGCCAAGCCGGACAATGCGGGTGCCGGGTCTGTCGACTATATGCATCTCTTTGGTCTGGTTGCCGTCGGATATATGTGGGCGCGCATGGCAAAGGCCGCTCAGGAAAAACTTGCCGCGGGTGAAGGCAATTCCGATGTGTGGAAGACCAAGCTGGTGACCGGCCGTTTCTTCATGGAGCGGATGATGCCCGAGACCCGTCTGCGTCTAAAGCGGATCTCGACCGGGTCCGATACCATGATGGAGCTTGACGCGGAGCTGTTCTGATCACTGGGCGGGAGGCTGTCATGTCTGTTCTCGACATTCCAAGACCGGACTGGAAAACAGAAGATGTTGTGCTTCTGGAAGAGGCTGCGACGCGCTTTTTTGAAGCGGAGATTGTACCGTTTCATGACCAGTGGATTGCCAATTCGGAAGTGGACAGGCAGGCCTGGAACAGGACAGGCGAAGCCGGGTTCCTGTGTCCGAGTGTCCCTGAAGCCTATGGCGGTTCCGGCGGGTCTTTCGCCCATGATGCTGTCATAGATGATGTGCTCGGAAAACTTGGCTGTGATCATTTCGGGATCGCACTGCATTCAGGCATTGTCGCGCCCTATATCGTCAAATATGGCACGGAAGAGCAGAAGCAGCGCTGGTTGCCCCGGATGGTATCAGGTGAGCTCGTCGGAGCCATTGCAATGACAGAACCCGGTGCCGGGTCTGATCTTCAGGGTGTGCGGACAACGGCCGTCAGGGATGGCAATGGCTATCGTGTCAACGGTCAGAAAACCTTTATCACCAATGGTCAGCAGGCCGATCTGATCATTGTTGTGGCAAAGACAGACCCGGGGGAAGGTGCCAAAGGCACATCTCTTGTGGTGGTTGAGGCAGCAGAGGCGGACGGGTTCCGGCGCGGGCGCAATCTCGACAAGATCGGCCTGAAAGGCAATGACACATCTGAGCTGTTCTTTGATGATGTCTGGATTCCGGCAGAGAACCTCATCGGTCTTGATGAGGGACAGGGCTTTGCTCAGTTGATGAATGAATTGCCGCAGGAACGTCTGATCGTCGCCATACAGGCTATCGCCATGGTCGAAAGGGCGCTGTCTGTGACCCTTGACTATGTGAAGGAACGCAAGGCCTTCGGCAAAAGGGTGATCGATTTCCAGAACACCCAGTTCAAGCTGGCAGAGCTGAAAAGCGAAGCCACGATAGGCCGGGTGTTTGTGGACCATTGTATTGCCCGGCACGTGGCCGGAGAGCTGGATACGACCACTGCGTCCATGGCCAAATACTGGCTGACGGATCTGCAGTGCAAGGTGGTCGATGAATGCCTGCAGCTTCACGGCGGCTACGGCTATATGAGCGAATACCCGATTGCCCGGATGTATCAGGATGCCCGGGTGCAGAAGATCTATGCAGGTACAAACGAAATTATGAAAGTTCTGATTTCCCGCAGTCTCTGACGGGACAGGCGGCCTTGGAGGAAGGGACGACTTATGACAGACGCATTCATTTATGACTCGGTGAGAACGCCGAGAGGACGCGGCAAGGCAGACGGTGCATTGCACGAAGTGCCCGCCGTTGAACTGTCAGCCGGAACCTTGCGCGCCATTCGCGACCGCAACGGCCTGGATACGGGCCTTGTGGATGATGTTATCCTTGGTTGTGTCGACCCGGTGGGGGAAGCGGGCGGTGATATCGCCCGTGCTGCGGTCTTTGCTGCTGATTACGACACGTCGGTTCCTGGTATGCAGATCAACCGCTTCTGTGCGTCGGGCCTTGATGCTGTCAACACAGGCACGGCTCAGGTGATGGCCGGGCAGCATGATCTGGTGATTGCAGGTGGTGTGGAGAGCATGAGCCGGGTGGGTATGGGCGCGTCCGGCGGGGCGTGGTTCATGGACCCGGGCGTCAATGTTCCCTCCTATTTCATGCCCCAGGGTGTTTCTGCTGATCTGATCGCCAGCAAATACGGTTTCTCCCGCGATGATGCGGATTCCTACGCGGTAGAGAGCCAGCGTCGGGCTGCCAGGTCCTGGGAAGAAAACCGCTTTGAACGGTCTGTTGTGCCGGTGAAGGACATTAATGGCATCACCATTCTGGACCGTGATGAGCATATGCGGCCCGGGACTGATATGCAGTCTCTCGGCAGCCTTCAGCCATCGTTTGCGATCATTGGCGAAATGGGCGGCTTCAATGCGGTGGCCACAGCACGTCATCCGGAAATCGAGGTGCTCAATCATGTGCATCACGCGGGGAACTCATCCGGCATTGTGGATGGTGCAGCTGCGGTGCTGATTGGCAATGAAGATGCCGGAAAGGCCGCTGCCCTGACACCGCGTGCCCGTATCCGGTCCTTCGTCAATACAGGTTCTGAACCGGCCCTGATGCTGACAGGCCCTGTGGATGTGACGGAAAAGCTTCTGAAACGCACCGGTATGGAGCTTGGCGATATTGATCTGTTTGAGATCAATGAGGCGTTTGCGTCTGTCGTACTGCGCTATCAGCAGGCCTTTGATCTTGATCCTGAAACGGTCAACGTCAATGGCGGTGCGATTGCCATGGGGCACCCGCTGGGGGCAACGGGAGCCATGATCCTCGGAACCGTTCTTGATGAGCTGGAGCGACGGGATCTGAACACGGCCCTTGTGACCCTGTGCATCGGTGCAGGCATGGGGACCGCAACAATCATTGAACGCGTTTGAGCCGGGAGGACAGATCATGAGCTACAAGAATTTCACGCTCGATATTGATACAGACGGCCTGGCGCTGGTGACCTGGGACATGCCGGACAAATCCATGAACGTGATTGACCTTTCGGTCATGGATGAGCTGGAAGCCATTGTTGAGAAAGTGGCCGGTGATGAGGCTATCAAGGGCGCAGTTGTCACCTCTGGCAAGGATGCTTTTTCCGGTGGTGCCGACCTCAAGATGCTGGAAGGCCTGCTGGGCCAGTTCGAAGCCGAAAAGCGCGAGCTGGGTCACGAAGAGGCGGCCCGCCACCTGTTCGAAGGTTCACGCCGCCTGACGCTCATCTTCCGCAAGCTGGAAACCTCGAAGAAGCCGTGGGTCGCCGCCCTGAACGGAACGGCCATGGGCGGGGCGTTTGAGCTGGCTCTTGCCTGCCATGCAAGGATTGCAGCAGACAAGTCTTCCACCAAGGTGGGCCTGCCGGAGATCAAGGTTGGCCTTTTCCCCGGCGCTGGCGGAACCACTCGTATCCTCCGCATGATGGATACCCAGAACGGCATGCAGATGCTGCTGCAGGGCAAGACCCTGGATCTGAAAAAGGCCAAGGGCTTCAAACTGGTTGATGTCGTGGTTCCTGCAGACGACCTGATCGGTGAGGCAAAAGCTCTGTTGAAAGCAGGCGTTGATCCGGTCAAGCCGTGGGACAAGAAAGGCTACCGTCTGCCGTCCGGTCGGGTCTATTCACCTGCAGGATTTCAGCTCTGGCCAGCAGCCGGGGCTATCTATCGCCGTGAGACCCACGACAATTACCCGGCGGCCCGCGCTCTTCTGCGTGCGGCCTATGAAGGCCTGCTACTGGAGATGGATGATGCCCTGAAGGTTGAGTCCCGTTATTTCGCTCATGTGCTGCAGACCAAGGAAGCGGCATCCATGATCCGCTCGCTGTTTGTCTCCATGCAGGACCTCAATAAACTGGCCCGCCGCCCGAAAGATGTGGCAAAGACAGCGCTCACCAAAGTGGGCGTTCTGGGTGCCGGTTTCATGGGCGCCGGTGTGGCCTATGTCTCAGCGCGTGCTGGACTTGAGGTGGTTCTGATTGACCGGGAGCAGGAGGCTGCGGACAAGGGCAAGGCTTATGCCGATGAGGTCATGAGCAAATATATAGCCCGTGGACGTGGTTCCGAGGAAGAAAAGCAGGTGGTGCTGGGTCGCATCACGGCGACCACTGACTATCAGGCACTGGAAGGCTGCGATCTGGTTATCGAGGCTGTCTTTGAAGACAGGGATGTAAAGGCTGGTGTCACCAAAGAGGCAGAAGCCGTACTGGGTGAAAATGCCGTCTTTGCATCCAATACGTCCACGTTGCCGATTACCTCACTCGCTCAGAATTCGGTGCGGCCAGAGCGGTTCATCGGCATTCACTTCTTTTCACCGGTCGACAAGATGATGCTGGTCGAAGTTATCATGGGCAAGGAAACCGGTGATGAAGCCTTGGCTACGGCTCTTGATTATTGCCGCATCATCAAGAAGACGCCGATTGTGGTGAATGACAGCCGCGGATTCTACGTCAATCGTCCGGTGACAGCCTATGTGCGGGAAGCGCATCTGATGCTGATGGAAGGAGTTCCTGCACCCATGATTGACAATCTGGCCCGTCAGGCGGGGATGCCGGTCGGCCCTCTGGCTCTCAATGATGAGGTCGCGCTGGATCTGGCCCGGAAAATTCTTCAGGCAACCAAGAAGGACCTTGGCGAAGCCGCTGTTGATCCACGACAGGAGAAGCTGCTTGAGGAAATGGTGGTTCGTCAGGAACGCCTTGGACGCAAGAACAGCAAGGGCTTCTATGACTATCAGGGCAAGAACAAACGCCTCTGGCCCGGTCTTGCCGACCTGCAGGAGACCAGACTGGATGCTGACAGCATCGATCATGACGAGATCAAGGACCGCTTCCTTGTCATGATGGCGCTTGAAGCGGCCAGGTGCTTCGAAGAGGGTGTGCTCACGGATATCCGTGAGGCTGATGTGGGGTCGATCCTCGGCTTCGGGTTCGCGCCCTATTCCGGCGGCACGCTCTCCTATATCGATAATATGGGACTTGCCGAGTTTGTGGCCCGCGCTGAAGAATTGGCGGAGCGCTATGGCGACCGGTTTACACCACCGGCTCTCGTGAAAGAAATGGCCGCAAATGGTGAGACATTCTATGGCCGCTTCTCACCTGATGAGAGTGCGGAAGCAGCGTAGGGTCAAGATCAAACCTTCACCCGGAACGCGGTTGCCCCCGTTCCGGGTGATGCCTTTTTGCGATCAGATGCGGACGCCTGATCGGTTTGATTGTTCTTAAGGCTCTGTCATTGGCAGAAACTGGCCGATTTCAGAACGAAACCCTTGCTTTTTTGCGGTATCATGCAGATAAGCTGCGTTTCGATTCTTTTGGGGCAAAATAAAAGAATGATCAGCAAGGCACTTAAAGAGAGCCTGAAGGGGCGTCTGACACGTCGGCTTGTTATGGTCGTTATCGGGATCAGTCTTCTGACGGCAATCCTGACGACAGTCTTGCAGGTCTATTTTGAAAACTCGCATCGTCGCGAGCGTTTTGCCTATTTCGTAGAGCATATGGCTGCGTCCCATATGCCGCTCCTGTCACGCTGGATCGAGAATGGTGATCAGGACGGTCTGGCTCTCGGGCTGTCCAGTCTGGACAACCTGCCGAAAGTGGATTTCGCTGCAATTCAGATTAATGGCCGTACGCTGGGTAGTTCTGGAGCCCTGCCGGAAGAACCGACTATCGAGAAACGTCTGCCGTTTGACGTATCTGTGGATGGGGTCACAAAGAAGGCCACTCTGCTGGTTATTTCCCACTATCCGACGATTACGCGGGTCATGATCCTGGATGGTGCGACCCTTCTCATTCTCAACATGATCCAGATCCTGTTTATTGCCTGTGCGTTGTTGCTGGTCTTCCATCTTCTGGTCATCCGGCATCTCGACAAGCTTGCCGATTATGTCAGCGGCCTTGATGTGCGTCGCTTGCAGAAGCCGCTGGTGTTCGAGCGTCCGGCTGCCGATGATGAGCTGCAGGATGTGGCGGATGCCACCAATGAGATGACCCAGCGCCTGGCTCAGACCTATGATGACCTGCAGCAGTTCAATTACTTCGCCTCCCATGATTTGCAGGAACCCCTGCGCAAGGTCTGCATCTTCGGGGACGTGCTGAAGGATTCGATTGAAACAGGCGATCGCAAGGAAATCGAATACTCGATCAGTGTTATGCAGGATTCGGCCGACCGCGCCTCAAATCTTGTAACGGACCTTCTGACATTCTCGCGTATCTCGCGCCGGGACAGCCAGTCTGACTGGGTGCCGCTGGAAACGATTGTTTCGATTGCGCTTGAGAACAACCAGACTGCCATTGCGGAAACCGGAATCCGCGTCATCAGCAATCTGCGTGATCTGTCGATCCGCATTGACCGGGGCATGGGAACCCAGCTGTTTGACAATCTGATTTCCAACGCGGTGAAATATCAGCACCCTGACAGGCCGTCCTTTGTCCGGATCACCGCGGATGTGGACGAGGAACATGTTCTGAAAATCTTTGTCGAGGACAACGGCATTGGGTTCGACAATCGACACCTCGACAAAATCTTCGAGCCATTCAAGCGCCTGCATCCCCGTGCTGATTTTGCGGGAAGCGGTATCGGGCTTGCTATCGTACGCAAGATTGTCGAACGGGCAGGCTGGCAGATTACCGCCCGCGGCGAACCTGGTGGCGGTGCGACCTTTATCGTCACCGTCCCATCCGATTGTGTGATCGAAGGGTCTCTTCGGGACTGATCGGACAGAATTTATGGGTCCGGGCTCTTGACCGAATCGATAGTGTCACGGGAAAGAGACTTGACCTCGACATGATTTAGACCAATCATTCTGCAATCCCGGAACATATGCAGGAGCTGTTCATGTCTACGACTGTCGACTATTTCTACACGTCCATCAGCCCCTTTTCCTATCTTGGCCATGCCAAGCTGCTTCAGATGTCGGAAAACCTTGGTTTTTCCATACGGTTCAGGCCAATCAAGCTGGCCGGTGTCTGGGCTGAATCCGGTGGCGTTGCACCACCCCAGCGGCATCCGGCCCGGCTGCGCTACCGCTTGCTTGAACTGCAGCGCTGGCGGGAAGAATGCGGTGTTCCTCTGAACCTGCAACCAGCCCACTTCCCGACCGATCCCTCACTCGCTGATCGCTGTGCCATCACCCTTCAGGAGCAGGGAGAGAATCCGGGCATCTTTATTGAGCGCGTGTTCCAGGCCTGCTGGATGCACGACAAGAATGTGGCCGACGAGGCGGCTATAAGCGGCCTTCTGGATGATGCCGGTTTTGATGCCCATGCGGTTCTCGCTCAGTCAGGCTCAGATGCGGTTTCCGGAGTGTATGATCAGAACACCGCTGATGGTGTGCGGTTTGATATTATCGGTGCTCCGGGCTATGTGCTGAACGGAGAGGCTTTCTGGGGACAGGATCGTCTGCCCCTGCTCGAAAGTGCCATTCGCTCCGGCCGGGCACCGTTCCACGCGGAATGATCCCGATGTGAGTATTTTCCGATTGCCATGCTCTTGCCATGTGTCAAGTCTATGACAGAGGCGTAGGGAACAGCGACAGGTCATCGGGACACTATCATGATCAGATCAGTATTCTGGATTTTGCTTGCCAGTGGAACGTTGGTGAATTCCGCCGTTCTGGGTGAAGATGGGCAGACGGAGACTATCGACAAAATCCAGCCGGAAGGGCGCTATGCACTGGTCGAGCGGTCAGATGGTGTGATCCGTCTTGATACCAGAACCGGCGCGATGACAATCTGCAAGAAGGTTGATGACAACGACTGGGCCTGTCGGGATCTCATCTCAGAAAAACCGCAGCTGGATGACGACGAGGCCCGGTTGGAATCCCGCCTGGCAGAGATGGAAGAACGTCTTGCTGCTCTTGAAGCGACGCCAGGGGAACTGCTTGGGGCCGGAACACCCGATGCCCGCCAGCAATCCCGACCGGACCAGACTGGCAAACGGTCTCCAGAGCCATCGAAAAAAGACAAGCTGGACAGAGACGTAGATGAGGTCTTCACCTTTGCCGAGAAGTTCTTTCGCCGGTTCTTCGACATGGTGGACGACCTGAAACAGGAGCGGGAGAGCAAGGAGATCTGACAGGATCGTCTTTGTTCTATCCGATGGCCTCATCAAGTCTGGCGCGGATCTCCTTTGGCCAGATAACCGCTTTCCGTGCCCCAAGATCCATGGCAAGGCCGGTCACATCGACAACAGCTGAAAGCGCGCCTGATCGTGTGTTGATCAGGTGGTGGCGGAAAGAGAAAGTCCTGTTCGCGGCAGATGTGGTTACGCTGACAAGATGAACCGGGTCATGCGCCTGCAAGGGCGCCAGACGGGATAGCTTCATCTCGACCGCGACCCGGCCAAGATTGTTTTCATTCAGCCAGTCTGTTGTCAGCCCGGCTGCCTCCCAGGCATGTGAGGCACCATCTGTTGCGCAATGGATGATATAGGAATCCAGTGCCCGGCCATTCTGGTCACACTGATCCGGCGAAACCTGGCCGCGATAGGACGTCACGGCTTTCGGGCTGTGCCTGGTCTGCTCTGCATCGTCTCTGGAAACCGGGACGGGTGAGAAACTTCGTGGCGCGGCCTCAGTGGTCAGGGGAGCCCGATAGGGATAGGCCAGCCCGGCCCAGTGCTCCATATCACTCAGGTCATAGCGGTCGATAAGGGTTGCGGACAGCCTGTTGCTGATGGCGTCGCGCATCTCATGAATGATGGCAAAAGGATATGAAATATCGAGTGTCACAAAGGACTGGACAGCAAGAGGCGTTGCCGCGCCAACCTCTGAGTGATAGCGGATATGGCGACTGGTCCTCGCATCTTCCGGCAGCTCTTCAAGCCCGGTCTGAAGGCGGAAATGCAGGGCGGCTGCCTGAAATTTCGTCCAGTAGAACTGAACGTTCATATGATCGTTTTCATCGCATTCCCAGCGATTGACAAAGCCTTTGCCACTCTCGATACGACCCATCAGCCTGCCACCGCCTGCTTGAGAAACAGATCCATTCTGGCCTGACTGTCTTCACTGAGCGCTGATGTGAAGGCCTGGAAAACGTGGCACCCGCCGGGATAAACCTCCAGCGCGGCCTGAAGACCGGCAGACTGCCAGCGCTGTACCATGAACAGGCTGTCATCCAGCAGAAGATCGCGGGTGCCGACAGAAAAGAGCGCAGGCGGCAGCCCTGTCAGATCTGCATAAAGCGGAGAAATGTCCGCGTCGTTCGGATCGCCATCATCTTTCAGGAAATTCTCGACAAATTTCTGCACATCCCTTGTGTTGATGATCAGTGGTTCTGTCCCCCAGTTCCGCACACTGGGTGTCAGTGTCAGATCATAGCAGCCGGCCACAAGGTTGGCGGCACGGAATGGTACTGTGTTATGCCGGTCCCTGAGGCGCAGGAGTGTCACCACGGCCAGATGGGCGCCAGCGGATTCTCCGCCAATCAGCAGGATGTCCGTGTCAAACAGCGCTTTGCACTGCTCGATCAGCCAGCATGCGGCAGCCTCGCAATCATCCGGCCCCTGGGGGTAGGGATGTTCAGGGGCCAGTCGATAATCGACAGAGACAACGGCAAGACCGCACTGGTCGGCAATCCGGCGATTGCGAGGGTCATTTTCAGCCGCCGTTCCAAGAACCCATCCGCCACCATGAATGTGAAAATAAACCCCGCGACACGCTCCTTGAGATGGGCGCATGATGCGAAGCGGTATCGAGCCGTGCGGACCATCGATTTCGCGGATTTCTGCGGCCGGGTCGGGCTCTGCCAGCGGGAATGGGCCCTTGCCCTCCAGCCGGGCTTTGCGAATATCAGCAGGCGGGAAAGCCCATTTGTCCGGCAGCCGTTCGAGACGGGAAATCAGCTCCTTGTTCTGGGCTTTGATTTCGTCTGACACCGCATCCGGTTCGAATGGTGAAAGGGCCTTGCTGGACATGAAAACCTCAACGGAACACGTAATCTTGGACTTTGGAGAGGAAATCTAGCGATTTCACATCAGGTCGTATACTGATTTTATGAATGAAATTAATGGGCCCTGACCCTAGGAATGCCATGTCCAGCCAGCCAGTCGAGATCAGAACGCACCGGTCAGAGCCGGTGACCCGTTCAATAGCAGCAAGTGTCGTCATCCGCAGTTCCGGACGATCGATGATTGATATCACCAGAGCGATTTCAGGATGGCTGCTTGACCAGCAGGTGGGCGCAGGCCTGTTGACCCTTCATATCCGGCATACATCTGCGTCACTGACCATTCAGGAGAATGCCGATCCGGATGTCCAGGCCGATCTGCTGGATGCCTTTGACCGGCTGGCACCGGACCATCACGCTTACAGGCATGATTGTGAGGGACCTGATGATATGCCGGCCCATATCAAGGCGGCTCTGACAGATGTGAACCTGTCAATCCCGGTGCGGGATGGTCGTCTGACTTTGGGAACCTGGCAGGGCATCTATCTTGTTGAACACCGGACTAGGCCGCACAGCCGCACCATTGACCTGGCCTATATCGGAAACTGACCTGACCTGATCTGAAGCTGTCCTAAAGTTGTCCGGGGCGGGGGCTGTGATAGAGCGGGCGTCCGTCTCTCTTGTGGAGGTTCCTGAGCAGCTCTCTGGTCCGCTCATCAGGCTGAGTGCGCTTCAGGAGTGAGACAAGAACACAGACCAGTAATCCGGCAGGCATGCCGAAAACTCCGGCAGCCTTGTCTGTGAGCCCCCAGAGAAGCGGCTCGCCAAGGCCGAATGGTGGTTCTGAGACATAAAGCATATAGCCAAGTGTGACAGCAAAACCACTGAGCATGCCGAGAGACGCACCAAGAGCAGTACAGCGTTTCCACCAGATGGACAGAAGCAGAACCGGCAACAGGGATGCAGCCGTCAGGGAAAATGTCCAGGTGACCAGATCAAGAATCATCTGCGGGATGTAAAGTGCGGCTGCCACGGCTGCTCCCAGAACGGCCAGCAGGCTGAGGCGGGACAGGGTCAGGCGACGTCCTGAGGGCGCTGTGCGATCAACAAGCCCGTAAGCCACATCATGTGACAATGCGTTGGCCATGGAAAACAAAAGGCCATTTGTGGTTGCCAGTGTGATGGACAAAAGGCCGACACCCAGAAGGGCAATAGCAATAAACGGAATCTCCATGGCCATCAGGCTTGTCAGAAGCAGAGCGTCTTTTGCGAGGCTGATATCATCCAGAGTAATGGTACTGACACCAGCTGCACGACAGGCGGCTCTGATCTGCTCTAGATTTGTGGTGGCCGTGCCGCAGATCTGTATTCCATTGGTGAGAACAGGATGAGAGATCCAGTCCGGGAGGGCTGTAAGCGTGCTGCCTACAAGCTGATCCTGAAGACCCTGTCCGGCAAAGAATGCATAAGCAGGCAGGCATGTCAGAAGCAGGGCTATAAACAACATGGCCCAGCCTGCGGACCGGCGGCTGTCTGATACGGTCGCGCTGGTCAATGTCCGCATCAGCACAAAGGGGAAGGCAGCTGTTCCTGCGGCCAGACAGGCGACAATCGCGATGAAATTCCTGTTCAGGTCAAGGCCTTGAAGCGTTGCTCCAATCAGGGCCGGGGTCGGGTCCAGCATGGCCTCGATTGTTCCGGGTGCCGATGGCAGGGCCTCCGTATTGAGAAATTCGGCATAAGCGAGCTGTGGCAGGGGGAAACCAAAAAAGGCGGCAGACATCAGAGCAACAGGAAGCACAAGACCGGCCGTGAGAACAATTGCCTGAAGAATCTGCGTACGTGTCACACCGCGCATGCCGCCAAGAGTGGTGCAGCTCAGAACTGTTACGATGACAATACCCAGAGACCAGGGAGCGGGAAGGCCCAGGAAACGCTCTCCCAGAAGAACGGCTATTTGCAACTGAACGACAAGAAAAAGAAAAGAAACCACAAGCACAAGGAGCGCCGCCACAAACCGGACCCACTGGCTTTCAAAACGCAGGAACAGAAAGTCCGGAAGTGTATAGGCACCACTCTTGCGCAGGTAGGGCGCTATCAGGACTGCCATAAGGAGGAAGCCGCCAAGCCCGCCCAGAAGGAGCGCGGACGCATTGCCCATCATCTGAAACGGATCACCGGCCAGACCCAGAAAGGCAGACGCACTTGCCCAGCCGACCCCCATGGCCAAGCCGTTATAGGGAGCCGTGATGCGCCTGTCGGCCACATAGAACGTTGTTGTTGACATGGTGCGGGCCATCAGCCCTGTTGCAACATAGGTCAGGATGACAAACCCGAACAGAACCGATGTCAGCACGAAGACCGGGACGCCGAGCTGCTCCAGAATAAGCAGGAGGGCCAGAAAACTTCCGAAACCGGCGCAGAAGAACGATATGGCCTTACCCATTCTTGAGTGCTGGCCGGTATAGTCATTTTGCATTGCGGAAGCCTTCATCAACAAAACGCGTATCTGTTTCACCTATACTGTCTTGTCACTTGCTTCCAGAAAATTTGTCCAAAAGGCCATGTCTGCATTGGTCGAAAATGATTCTATAAGTGCATATGGTAGTCAGGTCCGCATCTGTGTGGCTGCAGAGATTATGGCGCTCAAGAAATAGCGAGTAGGATTGTGGATTTGTGACGCCATTGGGAAAACAATGGCCATACTTCGCCTAATTACCAAGCGTTTGCGAGGAATAAGGGCAATCATGTCTTGCCGCGCACGCTACTTTTGTAGAATAATCGGTCAACCGCGTGATGCGACGGGCAAAACATGCAAGAAATTGCCACGGAGCTCATTGATTCAGGCTGCCAGTTGGGTATGTGCCTGATCGAGCTGACCGGGAGGGAGCGACAAGTTGGGTCTATCAGCCAATTCGTTTGTTATTGCAGATGACCACCCGTTGTTTCGGGGCGCAATGAGACAAACCCTGGAAACGGGATATCCCGGAGCCAAGATTGAAGAAGCCGGAAGTTTGGACGAGGTTGTCCAGCAGCTTGAAAACAATGATGGCATAGATCTGGTCCTGTTTGATCTGACCATGCCTGGTGTACGCGGCTTCTCCGGGCTTATGTATCTGCGCGCACAATATCCAATGGTCCCTATCGTCGTTGTCTCCGCGTCGGAAGAGGCCCCGGTTGTCCGGCGCTGCATGGAGTTTGGCGCGTCCGGGTTCATCCCAAAATCCCTGGGCATTGAGGCAATCCGCGAAGCTGTCAGTGTCGTTCTGGATGGCGACCAGTGGCTGCCTGAAGATGTGGATGGGGCCAGCGGTGAAGACAGCGAAATCAGCGACCTTGTCAGTCGCCTTGCCTCGCTGACACCGCAGCAGGTGCGCGTATTGATGATGCTGAGTGAAGGCTTGCTGAATAAGCAGATCGCCTATGAGCTGAGCGTTTCGGAGGCAACTGTAAAGGCCCATGTTTCCGCAATCTTGCAGAAATTGAACGTGGACAGCCGGACACAGGCTGTTATCGCTGCCTCAAAGATTGAGCAGGGTCAGTGGCAGGCCGTTCTGTCTGACGGTGACTGATCACCAGCTTTTCTGAATTCTCGGATCAAGGACACATCCAGGCCGGATAGCTATTCAGCTGCGGCATGTCGTGATGTGTGGTGGGTGAGAATGGCACGCAGGGCTGCCGGTTTGATCGGCTTGTTCAGGACCGGCATATCCTTCTGAGCGGCCTCCTGTTTGACCTCGTTGGACCGGTCTGCGGTAATCAGAATGGCCGGGAAAGCCATGTCGAATTTCCAGCGCAGTTTGACCACGGCATCCGGGCCTGATCCACTATCCAGATGGTAATCAACCAGCATGATATTGGGTGGTGTATGGAGACGTCCGACCACATCCACAGCCTCGTGATAGCTGGATGCCGTATAGACCTCACATCCCCATCCTTCGAGCAGAGCCTGCATCCCGTCCAGAATATCAGCCTCATTGTCGATACACAGGACAACAAGACCATCAAAACGGGATCTTGCCCGCTTGGGTTTGGCCTGTGTCTGAACGGTTCTGAGCGGGACGGCCGGGCCGATTGTTTTCAGATCAAACGAGAAGACAGTGCCTTTCCCTGCTATTGAGGAAAGCGTCACGGGTACATCAAGCACACGGGTAATTCTGTCCACGATTGAGAGGCCAAGACCCAGACCCGGCGCGATGCGCGCGCCCTGATCCAGCCGCTGGAATTCCTGGAAGACCATGTTCTGCTGCTCTTCCGGAATACCGACACCGGTATCAAGCACCTGAACCGAGACCCGTCCCTTGCCGCGACGACATCCGACCAGCACGCGACCTTCCGGCGTATACTTGATTGCGTTGGAAATCAGGTTCTGCAGCAGACGGCGCAGCAGGCGGCGATCCGTATTGACATTGACCGAAGTGGACAGGATCCGGAGGTCAAGGTCCTTCTCCGCTGCCTGGGGTTCAAAATCCACCCGCAACTGCTCAAGCAGCTCACCCAGACTGAAGATACTCTTGTCAGGCTGCATGGCTCCGGTGTCGAGGCGGGAAATATCCAGCACGGCACCAAGAATATCATCCACCGCGTCAAGTGACGCGTTGATCTTGCCCAGCTGCTCCGCTTCCCGACCGTTTTCAAATCGTTCGGACAGGCTTGATGTATACAGACGTGCAGCATTCAGAGGCTGTGCCACGTCATGGCCGACCGCGGCGAGGAACCGTGTCTTGCCGAGGTTTGCAGCATCCGCATCAGACTTGGCTGCGGTCAGTTCCTCGTTCAGATGGGTCAACTCTTCCGTTCGCTCGCGCACCCGTCGTTCAAGAGTGACGTTGGCCTGCGCCAGTGCATCGGCCGCACGCACACGGTCTGAGATATCTGTCAGGGTAATGACCAGACCGCCATCGGGAATGGCGCTGACGCTCACATCCAGAACGATATCGCGGCTCGGAATCGTTTCCTGAAACTTGCCTCTGTCAACGGCGATGCGGCGGATGCGGTCCTCAACCAGCGCATCCGCAGCTTCAGGCGTTTCGGTTGCCTGCAAAGCATGATGGCGCAGGATCTGGTCCAGTCGCATGCCCACCTGGCCAAACTCGGTCGGTAGGTCCAGAAGGTGCCGGAATTGCCGGTTCCAGATGATCAGCTGCAGCTCTGAATCAAAGACGCCGATCCCCTGTTCCACATGCTCAAGGGCAGAATGCAGAAGATCACGATTGTACTGGATGGCTGCGGATGCATCATCCAGCAGCTTCTTGGCGCCTTTCGGAGACGGGTCATTCTTCTTCAGCACCAGCATCAGGACAAGTCGGGCAGAGGGCGCTCCGATGGCACTGGCAAGGAGCTGCTCGGCAAAGCGAAGAACGTGAGAGCTGGCAGGCTGGTCTATGGAGAGGTCGATACCATACTCGCGTGAAAAGCGCTCAAAGGACCGGTCGGTCCTCTCATCACCCAGATAGCGGGCAACGGTCGCTCTAAGCTCGAAAGTTGAGATGCCGGGTTTTGTATACCGAAAGGCAGGAACAGGTGTCAGGTCACTGGGGACGAAAATCCCGGCCTGGATGCGTTCCACAGGTTCCGGTGCTCTGGAAAACGAAACCAGGAAATACACCAGGACATTGAGCGTCAGGCTCCAGAGAACACCATGGGTCAACGGATCAAGTGATGATATACCGAAGAGGGCCTGGGGGCGCAGGAGATTGAGGCCGAAGGGGCCGTTTTCCACGAAACCGGAGGAAATCAGACCGGACTGGGCAAAGCTTGGAAGAAGCAGGGTGTAGAACCAGAAGGCGAAGCCGACAGTGAGCCCGGCAATGGCTCCGCGTGCCGTACCGCGCCGCCAGAGAAGGCCTATGGCCGCAAGTGCTGCTTCGCCTGAAAGCCTGTAATAGAGATAGGCGAGAAACAGCAGCCCGAAGATCGCGCCACGCCGGATAACCATCAGCAGGGACGCCATGCCATAGGTTCCCGGACTGTCAGCCTTCTGGTTCCTCAGAACGATGGGCATGACGATGTCGTTCGAGATCATGATAGACAGAGTGACGGCTGCCACAATCACCATTGCAGTTGCCGCAGAAAGGCCGCCGATAAAGGTGATCAGGGTTACGAGCTCAGCTTCTGCCGACATGGGAAGCGCCAGGACAAACATATCTGCATTCACCCCGGTGCCGCCGAACTTCAGAAGACCTGCAAGGGCGATCGGGATGATGGGCAGGTTGATGAGAACCAGATAGAGCGGAAACAGATAGGACGCCCATTTCAGGTCTTTTTCGCTGGCATTTTCAACAACGGTCACGTGAAACTGACGCGGTAGGAGAAGGATGGCCGTTGTGGACAACAGGATCATCACTGTCCATGTACTGCCATTGATACTCTGGGAGAAGATGTCTCGAATATGCGGCCGGGCGGCAGCCTGGGTAATCAGATCTCCGACACCATCAAACATGATGAAGGTCACATAGGCTCCGACGATCAGGAATGCGAAGAGCTTGACGAGAGACTCGGTCGCGACCGCCAGCATCAGACCGTCCTGATGCTCTGTGGCATCGATGTGACGGGTTCCAAACAGAACCGCAAACAGGGCCATGGCCAAAGCGATGTACAGTGCAATATCGCCAGTGATAGGCGGTCCGTTGGGGTCTTTGATGCCAAAGGTGAAATAGCCCATATGGGCCACGAGGGTCTCGACGGAAACCGCCACGGCCTGAAGCTGGAGCGAGAGGTAGGGAAGGACACCGACAACGGCAATGAGCGTGACAACGGCGGCAACGGCCTGACTTTTCCCGTAGCGCGCGGCGATGAAGTCGGCAATCGAGGTAATGCGCTCGGCCTTTGACAGCCGGATGACCCGCCGGATCAAAGGGAACCCGAACACAAGAACAATGATCGGTCCGATATAGATTGTCAGGAAGTCATATCCCGTGCTTGCAGCGAGGCCGACGGAACCAAAGAATGTCCAGGATGTGCAGTAGATGGCAAGGGACAGGGAATAGATGATGGGACGGCTGCGCAGCAGCTTGCCCTTGACCGCCATGCGATCACCCCAGCTGGCGATTGCAAACAAGGCCCCCATGTAAAGCAGTGCCGCACTGGCAACAACCCAGCCTTGAAGCATCCTGATGTCCTTCTCGTCTTTTGCTGATCCGACCACAGATGCCCGGCGATGTCCAGTCTCCGGGCATTCAGTCGATGTCAGCCTTGTGTCTGATCCTGAGTCTGCGGTCTGAAGGGCTCTGGCGGTGAAATTGTGAGGTTGTCTTCCAAATCGGCGCTTGAATCTGGCATGGATTCATGATGATTTCAGCCGGGGTGCCGACAAGGCATAACCGGGGTGCGGTCAGGACGGGAAAACAACCCGTTGATGACCCGAATCCACTCAGGATGGACAGAGTGACAAGACAGCCTAATGCAAGCGCAATGCCGTTGGCGGCAATTGACGCTGTCGTTCTTGGATTGCAGGCGTCCGATCAGGATTGTCGTGAAGCTGAAATCATTGATCTGGGGCTGATCCCTGTATCGTCAGACGGACTGGATGAAGCTGAGGCCTTCGCATTGTCTGCTGCAATGGAGGGTGTCGGATCCAGACCTTCATTCGCTGAAATCTGCGATGACATTCTGAACAGAATGGATGACAAAATCTGGATCGGACACCGGATTGGTTTTGACCTGGCTGTTCTGAAGCGTGATATGCGCGAGAAGGCGAGGCAGCCATGGATTCAGCCGCGATCGCTTGATGTGCAATTGCTGGCGCAGGCTGTTGATCCCGAATGTGCCGGTTTGTCTTTGACTGATCTTCTATCCTGGCTTGAGCTGGAGCCGGTTGATGAAGACGCACTGACCGCGCTTGAGCGTGCCCGCTGTATCGGTCGTATTTTTATTGCGTTGCAGCCGCATCTCCGGCGCGTGGATATCCGGACCCTTGCAGAAGCGGAGATGGCGTGCCTTCAGTTTGATGACATTCTCGATGATCAGAAAGAAGAGGGCTGGGAGGAAGCCGTGATGGCGCCACCACCTCTGCCGGAATTCAGCGGCGGCGGTGATCATCTGGAACCCTATGCCTATTCCCATCGCACCACTGATGTCATGTCCTCACCACCGCTTGGTATTGATGGCAACAGAACCCTGTCTGACAGTATGGCCGTGATGGTTGAGGAGGGCGTGTCATCCCTGTTCGTGCGCATGCATAACGAGGCGGATACAGGGGATGATGAAATGGGATTGGATGCCCATGGCATTATCACTGAGCGGGATGTGCTGAGGCACGTTTCGGACCGGCAGGCGGCAGCGCTTGCCGAACCGGTGAAAAACCTGGCCACATATCCGTTGATCTCCATTCCCCAGGACGCTTTCGTTTATCGTGCCGTCGGGCGCATGACCCGGCACAGGCTCAGGCATCTGGCGGTGGTCGATGAACGGCTGAATGTTGTCGGAGCTCTCTCAGCACGTGACCTCCTGCGCCTGCGGGCCGATGGGGCGGCAGAGCTGGGCGACGAAATTGATGCCGCTGATAATGAATCAAGTCTGCTGAAGGCCTGGGCCAAGCTGCCCATGGTGGTCGAAAGCCTTCTTAATGTGGATATTGATCCGCTGCATATCACCAATGTCATCAGTCGGGAGCTCGGTGCTCTGACCAGACGGGCTGCGCTGCTTGCAGAGCGTCAGATTCGTGATGAGGGTGAAGGCGATCCTCCCTGCAGCTATGCTATTGCTGTGCTCGGGGATGCAGCGCGCGGAGAGATGACACTTCAGGTCGAGCAGAGCCATGTGATCGTCTATGACAATGCTGCCTCCGATGAGGGTGCGGACCGCTACTTTGCGCATCTGGGTGATCGTCTTGTCCGTATTCTTGATCTGGTTGGTGTCCCGCGCACGGCTTCAGATCTCATCTCGTCAAACAAGGCTGGACGTGGTTCTGTTTCTGACTGGCGGGCTCTGGTTGCTGCCTGGCTGCAGGCTTCTGATGATACATCGAACCTTGACCTCTCCGTACTCCTGGATATGAGACCGGTCCATGGCGCGTCCGATCTGGTGACGGCATTGCTGGAACAGATCCGTGACGAGGTTTCCGAAGGATCCGGCCGTATTCCGGTTGCCATTGAGACAGCGGATACCGTTCCAGGTTATTCCGGTCGCCTGAAAGCCCGGGATGGTCGTATTGAACTTGGTCGGGATGGACTGGACATTATTTCCAGCACAGCCCGGATCCTGGCTTTCCGTCATCAGGTTGATTCCAGATCAAGCGTTGACCGCCTGCAGGGGCTGCTTGATGACAACAAAGGGGCCGAGTTCGGGCTCTATCGCCTGCAATCGGCTCTTGGGATTTTGTCAGACGTGATCCTGCGCCAGCAAATCCGGGACGTCTATGCGGGCATCCGGCCCACACGGGCTGCCCGTTTGAAAGATCTCCGCCGCGCCCGTCAGGATCGTCTGCTCGATGTCCTTAAGGAACTCGCGTCCGTCAGGGATCTCACCGAGACCGGTTAGGCAAACTTGGAGTGGCATCTGTGACTTTTGATCTTTTGGCATCCCTGCGTCCGGCATCCATGTCGGTGCCGGAAAGCGGTATTGTTCGCCTGGTGAACCATGGCCGGACCAAAGAGGGACTGATTCCGCTCTGGGTTGGCGAGGGGGATATGCCGACCCCGGCATTTATCAGCAAGGCCGCTCACCAGTCGCTGGAGGCCGGCGAGACCTTTTATACGGCCCAGCGTGGCATCCCGGAATTGCGGGAAGCTCTGGCCGACTACCATACACGTCACTTCGGGCGGCCTTTCTCATCTGAAGAGATGTTCGTTGTCGGCTCCGGCATGCAGGCGCTGCAGATTGCTGTCAATATGACGGCTGGTGATGGTGATGAGGTGGTTATTCCGTCTCCGGCCTGGCCCAATATGGCGGCTGCAGTTCAGATCGCTGGCGGAACACCGGTCTTCTGTCCCATGTCCCTGAGCAATGATGGGTGGTCGCTGGATCTTGACCGCCTGTTCGGGATGGTCACCGAGAAGACCCGTGCGCTGTTCATCAACACACCATCCAACCCTACCGGCTGGGTGGCAGAGCAGTCTGATCTTGAACAGATCCTGAACTTCGCCCGCCAGAAGGGTATCTGGATCATTGCTGACGAGATCTACAGTCGTTTCTACTATGGAACAGCCCGTCGGGCACCGTCCTTCCATGACATTCGAAAGCCGGGTGATCAGATCCTGTTTGTGAACAGCTTCTCCAAGAACTGGGCAATGACCGGATGGCGTATAGGCTGGATGGTTGCTGATCCGTCTCTGGGGCAGGTGATCGAAAATCTGGTTCAGTACTCCACATCAGGCGTGCCGGTTTTCAACCAAAGGGGCGCGGTTGCAGCGCTGAACGAAGGCGAGGCCCTTGCTGAGCAGCAGATTGAGAGGGCAGAAGCCGGGCGGGCTATTGTCGACGAGGCGATGGCCTTGTGTCCGTCTGCCCGGTTTGTTGCTCCAAAGGGTGCGTTTTACGGGTTCATATCTCTGGACGAGGTTGATGACATCGAGGCGATCGCCTTCAGGCTGGTTGATGAGGCCAATGTGGGTCTGGCGCCCGGCACGGCGTTCGGCCCGGGTGGTGAGACATCATTGCGTCTGTGTTTCCTCAGGGATGCTGACCAGCTTCGGGAAGGCTGTAGACGTCTGGTCCAATGGCTGAACAGTCGCTGAACCGGAAAAAAACTCGGGCAGACTGCATATATTGGCCCTGTTGCATCAGAACTCAGGGTCTGACCATAGTTGGCAACGACAAGAACAGAAGTACGGCGCTTCTCTTATGACTGAACCTGATATGTTGATTGATCCCCGCCTGGGATCAGTGCTCGATACTGCTGTAGACGGTATTGTGGTTATTGATCAGATTGGCTCTATTCTGATGTTCAACAAGGCGTGCGAGATCCTGTTCGGGTATCAGGCCGATGAGGTGCTCGGAAAGAACGTCAAATGTCTGATGCCTCCGGTCTTCTCCCGTGAGCATGACCATTACATCTCCCATTATCAGGAAACTGGTGAGAAGAAGATTATCGGTATCGGGCGTGAGGTTCAGGGGCAGCACAAGGATGGCACCATCTTTCCACTGGAGTTGTCGGTGGGTGAGGCCAATGTGGAAGGCGGCCGTCAGTATATCGGCATTATCCGGGATCTGCGTCCTCGAAAGGAAGCGGAAGACAAGCTCGAGGAACTGCAGGCAAAGCTCGTCCACATGGCTCGTGTCAGCGCGCTGGACGAGATGGGAGCAGCCATCGCCCATGAGGTGAACCAGCCACTGACCGCACTTCTGCTCTATCTGCAGGCCTTGAACCGGGCCATTGACCAGCGAGAGGGTTCTCTGCCGGAAAATGGTGCGGAAATTCTTCAGAAAGCCGAGCGTGAAGCGCGGCGGGCCGGAGGCATCGTCGATCGCCTGCGCCGGTTCGGGGAGCGCCACAAGCCGGGCTGGGAACGTGTGGCGCCCATTACCCTGATGGAAGATGCACTTGAGCTGATCCTGATCGGCAAGCGGGCAGGCGATATAACGATTATACGCGATTATGAAGCGACCTTGCCCGAGGTCGCAGTTGATCCGGTCCAGATCCAGCAGGTGCTTGTCAATATTCTGCGTAATGCGGTTGATGCTCTGCGGGACAGACCGGAGCGGCGCATCCGGCTGAAAATCAGCCGACTTGATCGTATGCTCGGTATCAGAATTGAAGATACCGGTCCCGGTATTTCAGAGGCAGTGCGAGCAGATTTGTTCAAAACTTTCGCCACAGGGGGCAAAGGGATGGGATTAGGTCTGGCAATTTCGCGCTCAATTGCGCAAAATCATGGCGGCGATCTGACTATTGTGGATTCTGAGGTGGAAAATGGGGCTGCATTCCTCCTTCAGATCCCTGTCGGACAAGAAGCGGATCAGCCTTGAAATGGTCTTTACGACGGAAAGCGCGGGCTTTTCTGTGTAAGGAATGAATGGCTGTGGAGTTTTGTCTATGTCTGATCGGCTGATCCATATTGTTGATGATGATCTGTCTGTTTGTGATGCCCTCAAAATCGTGTTCGAGCTGGACGGGTTCGAAGCTGAGGCTTTTACGGATGGAGAGCAGTTTCTGAAAGCACAGGCGGAGCGACGTCCTGATTGTGTCATTCTGGATGTGCATATGCCGGGCCGGTCAGGGATCGATATTCTCAACGTCCTCAATGCACCGGGTTATCAGGCTCCGATTTTCATCATTTCGGGGCAGGGTGATATCCCCATGGCTGTGGCGGCCATGAAGCACGGTGCCACCGATTTCATCGAGAAACCGTTTGACGCCACCGATGTGGTCAACCGTATCCGGGCCGCGATCGAGACCAGACGCGAGGAAAGCCTGACTGCGGATCTGAAGGGCGCATTTCCCGGCAGTGACAAGCTGACCCAGCGTGAGCTTGATGTGGTGGAAGCGATCACGGACGGTCTGTCGAACCGGGAAGCTGGCGAAAAGCTCTCGATTTCCCCACGCACAGTCGAAGTGCACAGGGCCCGTATCATGGATAAACTGGGTGCGCGCAACGCCGCTGATCTGGTGCGGATCGTTCTGTCGAGATAAAATCTCGTTCGGTCTTCCTATAAAAGAACGTCCTGGACATCCTTGCCCCAACCCAGATATCGGCCTGTGTCGGTTTCAATGACAGGTCGTTTCATCAAGGTCGGGTTTGCCTGCAGCAGGGTCAACGGATCCTGAGCCCGCTCGGCATCATCCAGCCCGCGCCATGTGGTTGACTTGCGGTTGATCAGGGCCTCTGCGCCAAAGGCATCAAGAAAGACTGAGAGACTGTCGGCAGACACGCCATCAGCACGCACATCCACATAGTCCGGTGCATGGCCAGCAGCCGTCAGAGCCTTGAACGCCTTGCGGCAGGTGTCACATGTCTTCAGCCCGTAGAATTTCATCGACCATCCTCATCTTTGATATGATCCAATACCGCGATTCCGAGGGTGGGCGTCAAGACTCTAGGTGCTGGCCGGGGTCGGAACCTGCCATTCAACCCCTGGCCGCTGGTGATAAAAGCCATTTGAAAAGGGCACATCAAGGCTTGAAGCCTTCAGCATGACATGGGCCTCGTCTGCATCAAGTGCCCCGTCCATCAGGGAGCGGAATGTCTGTGCCACATCCACCGTGCCCGCGCTGTGAGGAGACAGGCGGAACCGGCCAATTCCCATTTCTGCAAGCTCGGTCAGTGAATCGGCCATATTCAAGCAGGTGTAAGACATAGTCTGAATGCCGTTGATGGTCAGGAAAGGCTTGTCGTCCAGCGTCTTCAGCACCATGCCGTCAGGGTCTTCATCACAGACAAACAGGCAACTGTCCTTGGTGCGGTTATGGGCCCGAGCATGATAACAGCGGGCGGAAAGCGCCAGTGGTACCCGCCCGAAGATCTGAAGTTCCAGCGAAACGCCTCGGGTTGCGGCCTCCGCCGCCATGACGCGCAAGCCGCTCTTTGGCATCTCCGTTGGCAGGCAGATGGAGGTCGCTCCGCCATCCGCAAAGATATGGAGCGCGTCCTCATTATAGCAGTTGATAAAGGGGCCAATGTGATGAGGTCTGCCGTCCAGATAGGACAGGGCCGAGATGTCATTGGCCTCAATCAGCAGACCATCACTCTCTGCCACACGCCGGATCAGTTTGCGATCAATGGTGCTGGTAACCTCCGACAGGCTGGAAAAGACAAGCTCCTTGCCTGCAGCCTCAAGCCGCTCGACAACCGGCGTGAGAACCTTGTCGAAAAGGGGTGCACGCTTGGAACAGACAGCCTCGCCCAGATAAACAGTCGAGACCGGAGCCTCATCGGCAATCTCGAAATAGAAATCCCGCCACAGTTCTGCGGTCCAGTTGAACAGAACCGGCCCCAGCGTCAATGTGCAATCTTTGAGATCCATGTCTGTAATTCCCTTACAGCGTGCTTCCGAAAAGTTGGCAGACTTTTCGGGTAAAAGTTCGCTTTGAAAGCAATGTGTTAAAGCGCCTCCGCCGATCCAGCATTCAGGTCTGGTGCTTTAACGCCAGGTTTTTGAGCGGAATGCGCCCTGGGTTTCGCGGTGGCCTTCGGTCAGGGCCAGCAGATGGCTTACATCGGGCACATCGCCACGGGCATACCCGTCCACCGCATCGCGGAAGGCGGAAACCACAGACCGGACGTAAGCGCGGGATCGCTGGCGGCCTTCAATCTTCAGTGCTGTGACCCCGGCCTTCATCAGGTCTGGCAGAAGGTGGGTGAGGTTGAGGCTGACCGGCTCCTCGAAAGCGTAGAAATTGTCCTTGGGACCGGTCGAATAGCGCCCCTTGCAGATGGTCGGGTAACCGGCCGTCTCACCGCAGGCGAACTGGTCAATTACCGTGTCGCCCAGGCGGGAGGTCAACGTACCATCATCATCCTCGTCATAGTGGACGTGGTGGGCCGGAGAGCAGACCCCGTCCATATTGGTGGAGGAGCCGGTGACATAATTGGTCAGCGAGCAGCGCCCTTCGGCCATCATGCCGATATTGCCAAAGACGAAAGCCTCGATCTCGCAGGGAATTTCATCGTGAACGGCCTTGATCTCGGAAACCGTCAGAATGCGCGGCAGAACCACCCGCTTGATGTTGAACTTCTCGCACCAGTAGCGGATTGCCTCCGCCGAGGAAGCCCCGGCCTGAACCGATAGATGCACACGCTGATGGGGATGGGTCTGCATCAGATATCGGGCCATGCCGATATCCGCCACGATCACCGCGTCCACGCCGCAGGCAACCGCGTCATCAGTAGCCTTTTTCCAGATCTCGGTCCGCCCGGCTGTAGGGAAGGAATTGATCGCCGCCAGCACCTTTGCGCCCCGGTCGCGGGCATAGATCACCGCATCCGCCATCTGCCTCGGGGTAAAGTTGAGGCCGGGGAAATTCCGGGCGTTGGTTGGCCCCTGAAAGCCGCAATAGACAGCGTCCGCACCCGCATCAACGGCGGTGCGGAGTCCTGCCGGTGTACCCGCCGGGCAGACCAGTTCCGGCTTTGTCATGGAGGAAAAAGGCATATTGCTCATCTGGAAGGGCTCCCGCTTCTGGCGGCATAATCCATGATGGCCTTGACCGGCTTTGCCAGCGGTCCGAAACAGGCAATCACATCCTGCGCCAGGGTTGAATCCATATCGTCCAGCGCATTGCGCAGGGCAACCACGGCCTCTGTATCTCCGGTAATCAGCAAATCGCGGTTGAAGAACAGCGCGTCACTGTCGGTCTCGCCATCAATCATCCGCAGAAGGGTGCCGAGTGAGCCCGAGATATGCACATCATGGGCGGGCCTGTCCCGGCGCCCGTAGGCTGTCAGCCGCGGGGCTGCCGAACGCGGTTCCAGAAGCAGGGTGAGGGGCAGACCTTTCGGGTCGATCAGAAAGCGCTTGTCCTGGCTTGTGCCCAGCCGGTCAAACAGATCAGGGTGATTGCGACCCACCGTTGTCACGATATGGCGCAGAAGCGGCTGCACCAGAAACAGGGGCAAGGGCGGCTGCAGACGATGGCTCGCCTCTGCCTGTCCTGATAACCCGTCTGTCCCCGCAGCGTGTGTGTCTCTCTCGCTCAACATGACCCGCGTGATAACGTGAGAACCCGCCACGGCTTTTGATCAACATCAAGCAGGCAGCACATTGGAATGATTGGAATGTGCAGGAGGCCAGGACAGGAAGGCGCGATAGAATAAAGCTCGATACGGCACGGAGGGTGTAGTGACTCTCTGTCTTCCTGCCATCCAGAGCCTGTCATCCCGGACAAGCACAGCGCAGATCCGGGAACCAGAGGCGGCAGGTTCTGAGTGTGTGGAATCCTTCCGACTGGATGCCGGATCAAGCGCATTCCTGAAAAGTTGCAGACTTTTCAGACAAGAATACGCGACAGAATAAAGTCCGGGATGACATGGAGAGTGTGGCGCGCTCTGTGCCTCTGCTCTACCCCCTGCCTCCGACCCACCCAAAGGATGTCATCCCGCACTCGATGCGGGATCCAGAGCGGCAATAAAGGTAAGGAATAGTATCAGCACCCAGGCTATCTTGATCCAGTCTGGCATGGACAAAAGCTGTTTATCATATGACTTTCTCCCCCGATGGTAGTACTCAACCAGTGTCGGAGGCTGATATATGTGTCTCTGCGGCTATAGGGATTCTCAGGAGGCAGAATGAAAAAAATCAGCACCCTCAATCTTTTAAAGAACGGAGACGTGTCTCCTCTACATCTGGGTATGTACTACAAAGATATATTGAAGTTGTGGGGGAGCCATTTGAATTTTTTCCCGTGTCATCGTGTGACCCTACGCCTTCGCAGATTGTTTATCCCGGAGTTAATTTGTATTTTGGCTGGAATAGTACAGGGCATCTGCAAAATGTAGGCTTTGAAAGTTTGGATATATACAGTTATAGAGTAGAAAAAGGGTTTATGAGATTCAAAAAATTTGATAGAAAGTGGTTTAGAGATAGTAAAAGATTTTACAATTACGCCTATAAATCAGATAAGAGGCATATAAGATTTCGAGATTTCAGGAGTAGCTGGTTTAAAGGTCGTTACGGTAGTCTGAAATTTCTCAAATTTTTGGAGAAAAATAATATTAAGCACGAGAATTACATTAGTAATTATAATGATTTGGTCACTATGGTGAATGAAAATACGCTATGTCATCATGGTGGATGCGATTCAAGTTCTGACATAAATGACATTCTGATGAATTCGCAATTAGAACTCATCTATTTAAAAGAAGAGCTAACGAATACATTTACCTGGACAAAAGCTTCCTTGTAAAATGCGCGATCAATCGCTGTTACCGTGGTGCAGTGCTTGGAGGGGCATGTCGACTATCCTGCCAGGGCCAGCCGGTAGTGGTTTTGTATTACTCATCGACTTCCGATAAAACAGCCTCTATAGCATGTTCTAATTCTTCGATAAGTGCTTCTCGATTCAGATCAGATTTCTCGCGTGCAATCCTTGCTCGACACGCAGGAAGGACCTGGTCGGCATATTTTCGATAGATTCCGGTCTCGTCCAGACTGATGATGCCGCATGCATAATAAACCGAATAAAAATCATCATTTTCCAGCTGTTTCAAGAACTTACCCAGGAATTCATCTTTCCCCAGTTGAAGGAACAGTCCGTATGCTGTGACGATTTCATAGATATGGGAACGCAATCTGAGCCGTTCACTTACGATCTCAAACGTATCTGCGCGGTTTTGTTCAAACAGGCAATTCAATGCGTAACGACGGACCTGTGGTTCATCATCAGTCAGCCGTTTGTATATTGCATCAAACGGAATTTCAGCTTTCTCAAAACACCCTCGCGCTATGGCCTGAAGACACTCGATCCTAATCAAATCGCAGCTGTGATCCAGGTAATCGGTGTAGATGTCCATGAAATCGTCGTCGCTTCCCGTCGTGTATTCCGACAGTCTTTCAATGGCATACTGTTTGTATATATTGTCCATAGTTGCGATAATTTCACGCAACCTCGTGGCATCTTCTGCGATTTCAGGGTTGAGCGTTTCTATCTCAAGAAAAATATTCATTTCTAGTGGTCACTATTTGGATTGCAATTCGAAGGCTAATCTCTTGGATTGCCTGTATCAATGGAGCATTTGCTTTCTCTAACTTCTATATCCTGTTCGATGGACCAGGAAGAATTCAGGGATCCGAACTCTAAATTCGGAATCGTCTTAATCCTTCTATGGAGTGTGTTACCAGCATAACCAGGATTGGGAAGATCGACACCGCGGAAGATCCTTCCTTTGACTCTAAGTATTCAATAAGAAAAAGTAAAGAAATAATATAAGAAGGTGCCACAATAAAATTGACTAAATATGTATTGTCTCTGAGTAGCAGCAAGCCAAAGCTTCGATACAAATCGTGTAGAGTAATTTCTTGAGGGTCGTCTATTAAAAACAATATATAATATGACGAAATCAATATGCTTATTATTGCTGTGTATAATATGAAGTTGTAGTTGAATATTCCTGAAATATAAATTATTGACAGTAATATATTAAAGAGAATTATTGTACATAGTATAATGCGTTTTTGGTCTGGTGTTATTTTCATCTCATTGCTGTCCGGCGGTTGATTCAGGCGTTTGCTCGTAGCGTAAAGATAATTTTGCT
The DNA here is from genome assembly GCF_030845175.1 of Coralliovum pocilloporae. Taxonomy (NCBI): domain Bacteria; kingdom Pseudomonadati; phylum Pseudomonadota; class Alphaproteobacteria; order Hyphomicrobiales; family Coralliovaceae; genus Coralliovum; species Coralliovum pocilloporae. The sequence goes on from NZ_CP132542.1 coordinate 2,016,121, forward strand.
AAGCGTGTAGAGTGGCTCTGTTGCTATAAACTGATGCCTCGCAGATGGAGCTCTCTCCAGGTCCGAGGCTGGACCGGTGTCGAATTTATTGCAATTATAGCGAGAAATTGAGTGACGGGGAAGGGAAGATACTGTCTGCGTTATTGGTTGAAAGTCGGAAATGGTGACAAAGGAGAGATTGCTTTTCAAATAAGCTGAGTGTGACGAGGCGAGTTGATCCGGGATCTGGAACGGCGCTTCCAGATGAAGCAATCGACAATAATGAGGATGAAATTGATGAGGGTAGTCAGTAATCTATTTCGATTAATTTGGAGGCAGTCTAAAGAATATCGAGGCAGTTACTGCTTATTTTTCCTTCTGGTTTTCGTGAGTGTTTTGGCGAAAGATGCGAAGTTTTTATTAAACAATATGATTATTTCAATTGGATTGGTAGCTATTTTCGCCTATTTTATATTTTCATTTTTCATATTGATTGCATTCTTTATATTTGTTGTCGGCAGTAAGGTTAGATTTCTCTGTTTTATTCGAGGAGATTTGAACGATTTTAATCGTTTATATGATGAATATTTGGATTTTTGAAGTAAAGGGTATTTGTGAGCGTTTTAAATGTTTTCGTCACAAATAGTTCCTGGAGTTGCGGTGGCAGACGCTGAACGCGTGGTAGCTTCCCCCGCCGGATGCCTGATCAAGCGCATTCCGGAAAAGGTACAGACTTTTCAGATAAAAGTACGCGACAGAATAAAGCTCGGTACGGCACAGAGGGTGTGGTGACTCTCTGCACCCATTCCACCCATAGTCTGCGATCCCGGACAAGCACAGCGCAGATCCGGGAACCAGAGGCAGCAGGCTCTGAGTGTTTGGAATCTTCCCAGCTGGATGCCGGACCGGTGTCCGGCATGACACTGAGGAAAAGGCGCGTTCTTTGCACAAATCAGCCTTTTGAAAAAGGGTCTTTCACCCGATCTCTACAGTGAAAAGCCCCTGTGCAGGCTTACCCCACATCCCGGAAGCTTTCGGCTGTTTCCAGGTCGACGGAGACCAGTTGGGAAATGCCGCGTTCGGCCATGGTGACGCCGAAGAGGCGGTTCATGCGGGCCATGGTGATGGGGTTGTGGGTGATGACGATGAAGCGGGTTTCGGTCTCGCGGGCCATTTCATCCAGCAGATTGCAGTAACGCTCCACATTGGCGTCATCCAGCGGGGCGTCCACCTCATCGAGCACACAGATGGGGGAGGGGTTGGTCAGAAACACCGCAAAGATCAGCGCGGTTGCCGTCAGGGCCTGTTCACCGCCGGAAAGCAGGGTCAGGCTCTGGGGCTTCTTGCCCGGTGGGCGGGCGATGATCTCAAGACCGGCTTCCAGCGGGTCGTCGGATTCAACCAGTTTGAGCTGGGCGGTGCCGCCGCCAAACAATCGGGTGAACAGGCTTTCAAAGTGATCGTTCACAGTCTCGAAGGCGGCCAGAAGACGCTCGCGACCTTCCTTGTTGAGGCTCTGGATACCCTGACGCAGGCGGCGGATGGCCTCGATCAGGTCATCCCGCTCTTTGGTCATAGTCTCGATCCGCTCTGAAACCTCCTGAGCTTCCTCTTCAGCACGCAGATTGACGCCGCCAAGGCGTTCCCGCTCGCTCTTCAGGCGGGCTAGACGGTCGTCTACCTGCTGCTCTGTGGGCAGGTCATCGGCCTCAGCAACATCAGCCATCCGGTAAAGCGCGTCAGGACGGCATTCCAGCGCTTCCGCAATCTGGCGAATGATCTCGTGAAGCCATGTCTGGGCACCGACCACCTTTTCCTCAGACCGGGCAGCTGTCTCTCGGGCAGACGACAGGGCCGTTGAGGCCTCCTTCGCCAGCCGGTCCGCTTCCATCAGCTCAAGCTCGGCCTGGGACAGCACATTGCTGGCTTCCGTCCGTTTGATCTCGGCTGCCTCTATTTCACGGAACAGCTTGCGGCGTTCGCCGGAAATGGCCTCCGGCCGCTCTGCCAGAGTGGTACGCTCGGTTTCGGCTTCTGTAATCCGGTCTCTGAGTTTTTTCACCTGGGCTGAGGCGTTGGCCGCGCGCTTCTTCCAGCTCTGCCGCTCACGCTCAATGGCCTGCAGACGATCCCGCCGGATGCGTGTTTCCCGCTTCAGACCATCCAGCTCGGCGCGGATTTCGCTGAGCGCCGCCCGTTGCTGGGCCACTTCAGCCTTGCCGGTCTCAAGAGCAGCCCGCTCCTGACCCGGATCAGCCAGAGCAGCACGGGCCTCTTCTGCTTCCTTCTGGTTGGCATGGGCCTCATCCAGAGCCGCAAGCAGATGGGCGCGATTGTCCTTGAGGGCGGTGAGCCGGACCTGCAGGCTGTCCTGCGCCCGCTCGGCCTTGGTCAGGGCCGCCTGCGCTTCACCCAGAAGCGATTGACAGCGACGACGGGCCTCGCGCGCGGTCCGCTCATCATCCTGCGCGGCCCTTACGGTTTCAACGGTTCTCAGGTGCTGCTGCTTGATGCCGTCAACTGTGGCACGGCTGGCTTCCGCCTGACGGTCCAGATCGGTCAGACGGTTTTTGTGGGCCAGCCGCTGCGCTGCAGCTGTAGGCGCATCTGCTGCGGCCACAAGTCCGTCCCAGCGCCAGACTGCACCATCACGGGTTACCAGTTTCTGGCCCGGCTTCAGATCCTTGTGCAGCCGGTCGCCATCTTCAGCCGTCTCGACCAGACCAATCTGCGACAGAGCCCGCTTGAGCGCATCCGGTGCGGAAACATGATCAGAGAGCGCGGTAACGCCCTGGGGCAGCAGGGGATCATCTGCAAGCGGAGCAATGGCCCGCCAATGCAGTGGCGAGCAACTGTCGAGCGGCGCATCAAGGTCATCCCCGAGGGCTGCCCCCAGCGCGGTCTCAAAACCGCTGTCAGCGCGGATATCATCAACAACCGGGCTCCAGCCACCAGCATTATCGACCTGAAGAATGCGGGCAATGGTCTTGGCTTCGGTCAGAAGACCGTCCAGTTCCCGTTCCGCAGCAGACAGGGTCTGGCGGGCTCCGGTTTCGGCATCACGGGCCGCTTGAAGGTTTTTCTGCACCGTATCGATACGGGTTTCGGCATCCTGCAGGGCACCTTCGGCCACGGCCACGGCGCTGCGCTTTTCCTGCAGGTCCGAGGATTGCGCCAGCTGCTGCTCAATGGTGGCACAATCCCGGTCCACCTGATCGAGTTGCCCTGTTGCCCGCTCAACGCGACTGCCCGCGTCCTGGGCGGCTTTCTGCAATTGCGCCTTGCGGGCTTCAAGCTCGGCCAGCCGCCGGGTCATGTCATTCAGTGCCTGCTCGCGTTCTCCCAGGGCGCGGCTGGCGGCCTCCAATCGGGCTTCCACATCAGCGGCCTGCTTGTCAGCACCCTTGTCGGCGGTCTTGAGCTGTTTTTCCTCATCCGTCAGCCGGGCGAGGATTTCGCTGTTCTCGCTGGCAAGGCTTTCCTCACGCTGGATGTCATCCTTCAGCTGGGCAATCCGGCGATCAAGTTCTGTCAGGCGCTCCTGCACCCGCTTGTCTTCGCTTTCAAGCTCCCGTTCTGCCACTTTCAGGCGCTGCAGAATAGCGGCCGCTGCAGCTTCTGCCTGCCTCAGGGCAGGGAGCTTGTGGGCGACAACAGCCTGATCGCGAGCGGTCTTGCCCTGCTGTTCCGTACGCTCTGCTACAAGCCGCATATCAGCAGCGGCGGCATCCTGCGCGGCCTTCAGCGCCAGCCCGGCGCTTCTGTAACGGATGAGAAACAGTGCAGCCTCCGCCTTGCGGATTTCAGAGGAGAGGTTGCGATAGCGGGTTGCCTGTCTGGCCTGTCGCTTGAGGCTGTCGAGCTGGGCTGTGATCTGGCCGAGAATATCCTCAAGCCGGTCGAGATTCTGCTCAGCCGCCCTGAGGCGTAGCTCGGCCTCATGGCGTCTTGTGTGAAGCCCGGAAATGCCTGCAGCCTCTTCGAGGATGGCGCGGCGCTGTTGTGGTTTCTGGCTGATCAGCTCGCCAATGCGACCCTGGCCCACCATGGAGGGAGAACGGGCACCGGTGGATGCGTCGGCAAACAGCAATTGCACATCGCGGGCACGGCAGTCGCGGGCGTTGATCTTGTAGGCGGAACCGGCTTCCCGCTCGATCCGGCGGGTAATCTCAAGCTGGTCGCTGTCATTGAAGCTGGCCGGTGCGGTGCGCTCCGCATTGTCGGCAAACAGGGTGACCTCGGCTGTGTTGCGGGCCGGACGGTTGGCCGAGCCGCCGAAGATCACATCGTCCATGCCGGTGGCGCGCATATTCTTGTATGAGCTTTCGCCCATCACCCAGCGCAGGGCTTCCACCAGGTTAGACTTGCCGCAGCCGTTTGGCCCGACAACACCGGTCAGACCCGGCTCGATCAGGAAGTCGGCCGGTTCGACAAAGGATTTGAAACCAAGGAGACGGAGCCGCGTAAACTTCATGACGCGACCCCATGGGTCAGACTAAAAACGGAAGAGCGGGACTCGGACTCTCTCTGTTCCGGATCCCGCAGGATCCGGGCGGGGAAGGCTCTACTTGAGAAGCTCCTCAAATGCCGCAAATGAAATTGCCCCTTCTACCTTCTCTCCGTTCACGAAGAAGGTTGGCGTTGACCTGACGCCAAAATCCCTCTGGCCACGATTTTTCACTTTGTTAATCCCGTCGAGCAGTGACTGATTCGTCAAGCACTTTTCAAAGGATTCCTGTGTAAAACCGGCCTGTTTGGCCACATTTTGCAGTCCCTGGAGCGGATTTCCACCGGTCCACTGCCTTTGTGTCTTGAACAGAAGGTCGACCATTTCGAGGTGTTTTCCACCCGGTGCGCAGCGCGCCAGCATGAAGGCGGCTGCCGAGAACGGGTCAAACGGGAACTCGCGGAAGACGAAATAGACCTTGCCGGTTTCCACATAATCCTTCTTGATCTGCGGCCATGTTTCAGCGTGGAAGCTGGCACAGTGCGGGCAGGTCATGGAGGCGTATTCAATCACCTTGAACGGCGCATTCTCGTCACCAAGGGTGAGTTCGGGAAGCGGGCCGGGCTCCATCAGCTTGTCCACATCAACCGACTGGGCCTGAGCGTCTGTGGCAAAGCCACCCGCAGCCAGTGCGGTAAGGGATACGGCACCTAGGCCTTCCAGAATTTGTCTGCGCGTTGCGTTCACCGGAATTCTCCTGACAAAAGATGTTTGTTGCCTGATAGCAAAATCTGGGCGGGTCTGAAATCGGATATTCCTCAAAAGAGGCTGACCAATTGACACATGCAGAAATTTACATGGGAAGAAGAGTGGGGCGGTTTTGTGATAATTGCGACCGGGGTTGTCTTCACGTTTTCTTGAGTGGAGAACGGATGCCGCGACCAAGCCGCGCCAGAGCCTCATGCAGGCCTTTGTCCTCAATCCCGGCCAGGTCATCCTGAAGAGATGCTTCATCGCTCTGGTCAAGACTGGGTGCTGGGCGACGAAGGGGTGCTTTCGGTTTGCTGACCGGGCGCTGGATCAGGCGGATACGGCCAATGGCACTGTAACCGAACATGGCATTGACCCGGTCAATGATCTGCGGAATCTCATGCTGGAAAAACAGGGCCTGCGCCCCCGAAATCCGCACATGCAGTGTGGCGGGCTCGAACTGTTCTACCGTGTCTTCCTTTTGCTTGGGCCAAGCAATACGATCCGGCTCGCTGCAATCCGCATAGCGCTCGCCGACAATATCAGGCCACCAGGCCACAATATCGGCAGTGGCAAAACCGCGCTTTCGGCAGACCGGGTCGACAATATCGCCGATAAGATCTGCGATGGGTTTGCCCACGGGCCGCTTGCGATAGGGGCGGGAATAGGATGCCAAGGCATACTCCTGAAGCACAGTAATAAGTCTGTGTGAATTTATGGCTCTGAAGCTTAATATCCCGGCTCTTGTGCGGCAAGGGGCGGTGTGAAACGAAAAAAGAGGCTCCGACGTCTCGGAGGCCTCTTTTTTAGGCGTTGACGAGCCACTGTCACATGATCGTCTCTGGAGATCAACCGATGACACGTGTCAGAACCGGCCCGGCTGGTTCGATGTTGGGGTGCGTTTCGAGCGCCAACCGGGCTGTCTTCCCATCGGTAAATCTGATATGGGGATGCCAATATTCACCTTCAACTGACATATCCGTGTGGGGGCATTGACAGCCTCTCCGGGAACACAAGGGCACATCAGATGAACTGGTCCGTATACCTGTCTGGCGAGATCCACACCAACTGGCGCGAAGAGATTGAAGAGGGCGTGAAGGCTCTGGACCTGCCGGTTGTCTTCCACGCTCCGGTCACGGATCACGCGGCATCAGATGATTGTGGTGTCCACATTCTGGGGCAGGAAGACAAGAAATTCTGGCATGACAACAAGGGTGCCAATGTCAATGCCATCCGCACCCGCACCCTGATTGAGCAGGCCGATGTGGTCGTGGTCCGCTTTGGGGATAAATACAAGCAGTGGAATGCCGCTTTTGACGCGGGCTATGCAGCAGCGCTTGGCAAGCCGATCATCGTTATGCACGGGGATGATCACCAGCATGCCCTGAAAGAAGTGGATGCGGCGGCGCTGGCGGTAACAGAGACCCCGGCTCAGGTGGTTGATATTCTGAACTACGTGATCAATGGAACGCTGCGGTAGATCAATATTCAGCCAGAATAATAGTCGACGCCACTGAGGCGACGTGATCAAGGCCCGACAGGCGGTCGATGAGCAGAGACAGCTCCTCGGCCGTTCTGACGCTGGCAAGCGCAATCGCGTCCATCTGCTCCCCGGACACCGAATAACACCGGTCTATCCCCGCGCATGCCGTGATCGCCGTCAGAACTGGCGCGCAGGGTCGTGTGGAGATCCTGATATGCAGAATGGCGCGAGTGTTGTCTGCGGTTTCAGCCAGGCGGGCATGATAGCCCGGGGTCAAGACTCATTGCTCACGTCCATTCTGTTCATCAGGGAAGGACAGAATGGACAGAAACAAGAGCGCAGGACAGGTGGACCCTATTCAAGCTGTTGTTTGTGGTCAGGCTGCGCTTCCCTGATGAACCCGACGGGCGGGGTCATTTTAGCGCCCGGCTTTGTTGGAGATCCTTGAAAACCGGAAGGTTTCCTGCGGACCTCCGTCGCGCCGGACAAAAAAATGACCATCGCAGAATGGACGTGAGCAATGAGTCTTGACCCCAGAATCAGACCGTCGGTTTCAAGCCGTCTGATACGATCCTGAACAGCCGGGCGTGACAGATGCACAGCCCGCGCCAGATCAGTGGCTGAAATCCGGGCATTCATTCTGAGTTGTTCAAGAATCTTCCGGTCAATCCGATCAAGTACGCGCATGTGTTCAGGCCCTGGCCAGCTTCTTTAAAGCACAAGACCTTTAACCTGAATCGGCGGCGGTGCTTTAAGAGTTTGTTTCTGCGCGTGCTTCTGAAAAGTCTATCAACTTTTCAGAAGCACGCTGTAATCCCGTCAGATTGCAGGCCCTTCCGTCACACTGCAGGCATCAGGTTTGTCATATATCCGCAGCAATGACACATAACCTGAGGGAGACGGATATGAAACTCATTGATCCGCAGGATTTCACCGGTGACTTTGCCTGGCACGCTCTGGATATTGCCGAGATTGACAATGCAACTGTGCGCCTGCACTGGACCAACGAACCCTATATCTGGCATGTGAACGACGGGCCAGAGGTCTTTGTGGTTCTGTCCGGCGCTGTCGACATGCATGTGCGGGATGGTGAACAGGAAAGGGTGCTCGCCATGTCGCCCGGACAGATTTTCCATGCGGAGCCGGGCGATGAACATGTGGCTCATCCCCGGGGAGATGCCCGCATTCTGGTGATTGAACAGGCGGGCAGTCTGTGAGTGGGACCCTCGGGGTCGAACCCTATTTGCCCTGAAGTTTGCCCCGTTTCAGATGCTCATCCAGCCGCGGCATGATTTCGACGAAATTGCACGGAAGGTGCCGGTAATCGAGCTGCTGGGCGAGGATGCCATCCCAGGCATCCTTGCAGGCTCCTGATGAACCGGGAAGGACAAAGATATAGGTGGCATTGGCCACGCCGCCTGTGGCGCGGGACTGGACTGTCGAGGTGCCGATTTTCTCATATGAAATCCGGTGGAAGACAGCCGAAAAGCCATCCATCTTTTTCTCGAACAGAGGCTCGAAGGCTTCCGGGGTGATATCCCGTCCGGTAAAGCCTGTGCCACCTGTGGAAATGATCACATCCACATCGTCCCGGTTGATCCAGAGTTTGGCCTGTGCCTGGATCCTGTCCACGTCATCGGTAACGATGGCCCGGTCTGCCAGCACATGACCGGCTTTCTCAAGGCGATCAACCAGTGTCTGGCCGGATTTGTCATCAGCCAGACCACGTGTGTCCGACACGGTCAGAACCGCAATCTTCAGCGGGATGAACGGGCGCTTTTCTGACGGGTCAATCTTGGACATGACATGCTCCTTTGGTGTCAGCTGACCACAGACCTATCCGCTCTATTGGTCAGAGGCATTGCGTTAAGTCAAGCGGTGGATACAGGAAATGCGGCCTCGGATAGCAGCTCAGCCGAGGGGATAATCTGTTTCATGGTCAGGGGTAAATTAATTCGATTGCCCGAATGCCCGCGCTCACTCAAACTGGATACTCTTTTAAGCCGGATAAATGTCAGACTGTCGGGAGGCCTGGCTGTAGGGAGAACTGAGTGCAGAACGCGGACTATATCATTGTGGGGGCCGGGTCTGCTGGCTGTGTGCTGGCGGACAAGCTTTCGGCGGATGGCCGCAACCGTGTGCTGGTCCTGGAGGCCGGCGGTCATGACAGCCGCTTCTTTATCAAGATGCCGATTGGCTACGGACGGATCTTCCATGACCCGACCCTGAACTGGCGCTATGAAGCCGCCCCCGATGATGGTCTGAACGGACGGGCTGATTATTGGCCGCGTGGCAAGGTTATTGGCGGCTCCAGCTCCATCAATGCCATGGTCTATTTTCGCGGGCTGCCTGGTGATTTCGATGACTGGCGGGATATGGGCAATACCGGCTGGGGCTGGGAAGACGTTAAACCGGCCTTCGAGCGGTTTGAGACCTTCACTGATGATGAGGGACATGAAACAGGGTCCGGGCCCCTGCATATTTCAACAGGCGTACGGGACCTGCATCCCATGCGGCATGTCTTTGCCAGGGCCTGTGGAGAAGCCGGATTACCACAGACAGATCATATGAATGGGGATAACCCGGAGGGCTTTGGCACCTATCAGATCACCACGCGGAATGGCATCCGCTGTTCTGCGGCAGATGCGTTTCTGCGTCCGGCTCTGAAGCGCCCCAATGTTGAGCTTATGACCAATGTTCATGTCACCCGAATCCTGTTCGAGGGCGGCAAAGCTGTCGGTGTGGTGGCCAGGCGAGGCAATGACGAGATTGAGTTTCGGACAGCGGGAGAAGTGATCCTGTCAGGCGGGGCCGTGAACTCGCCGCAGCTGCTTCAGCTTTCAGGCATCGGCCCCGGATCGCTGTTGCAGCGAATGGGGGTGAAGGTCACCTTTGAAAACGACAATGTGGGTGGAAATCTGCAGGACCATCTCGGGGTGAGCTATTTTTACCGCTCACGCATCCCGACATTGAACAATCAGCTTGCGCCCTGGTGGGGCAAAATCTGGCACGGCCTGCGTTATGTTCTGCTGCGGCGCGGTCCATTGCGTTGCTCGGTGAACCAGAGTGGTGGTTTTGTCCGGTCATCATCGGAGCTCGACAGGCCCGACTTGCAGCTCTACATGGCCCCGGTCACCTATAATCGTGATCCGATGTCGGAAAAGCGTCGCCTGATGAACCCCGACCCCTGGCCGGGCTTCCTGATATCATTCCAGCCCTGCAGACCGACCAGCCGTGGCCGCATCGATCTGGCGTCTCCTGATCCGTTCAGCCAGCCGCTGATTCAAAGCAATTCGCTGTCGACCAATCAGGACATCGAAACCGTGGTGGCTGGTGGCCATCTCATGCGACGCCTGTCGGAAACTGACGCCCTCCGTTCGGTCACCGAAAGTGCTTATGATCATAGTCTTGCTTCGATGAGTGATGAGCAACTGGTCGATGATTTCCGCAATCGCTGCGGAACGATCTTTCACCCGGTCAGCACGTGCCGCATGGGATCGGACGCAGCAACGTCCGTGGTGGACCCGGGCTTCCGGGTAAGGGGTGTTGAAAGCCTCCGGGTGGTCGATGCATCCACGTTTCCTGCTATCACATCCGGCAATACCAATGCGCCAACCATCATGCTGGCGCACAGGGCTGCTGACATAATTCTGAGCGCCCGCTAAAGCATGTTGCGTGAATCCTGTTCAGTGCAACCTGCTCCAGGCGGACCCTTTATAATCCTGAACTTGGTTCTGTGATGAGCAGAGAAGGTGCCGTCATAATTGGCCTGTTCCTTTGGTATAAGGAACAGCGGGCAACAGGAGAGCGGGCATGGACGAGCGTATTGCACGAGAGGCCGAAGCTGTAGAATTTGGTCAGTCCCTTTCAGGACTGGGGATCAATCTGGTTGTCTCTGACGTGGAGCGGGCTGCGCAGTTTTTGCAACAGGTCTTCGATATGACCATTTATCGCAGCGATCGGGATTTCGGAGTTATCGGAACCCATGGCACCGTGTTCCAGCTGCATGCGGATCATACCTATTCCAGCAATCCGCTTCTGTCGCTTCTGCCGGAAAACGGGGCCAGAGGAGGTGGGGCTGAATTACGGCTTTACAATATGGACCCGGATCTGTGCGAAAAGCGCGCTCTGGATCTGGGTTATGTGGTGCTCCGCGGCAGTGAGGACAGGCCACACGGGCTTCGTGAGTGCTTTATCCTTGATCCGGACGGCTATTGCTGGGTGCCAGGCGCGGCTATCTAGATTTGAACCCTGGATAAAACAAAACCGGGCTGCGTTGTCGCAACCCGGTTCAAGAACAGTTCTGGCGTAAGACGCTTTAGAAGCGATAGCCGAAGCCTGCGCCGATGATCCACGGATCAATATCCACGTCAGCCTGGATCGCACCGTTGATGGTGACATCTGTTTCCAGAAAGATTTTCTTGACGTCCACGTTGAACAGCCAGTTGTTGCCAAGATCGACATCAATGCCAGCCTGCAGAGCCCAGCCGAAAGCGTCGTCATAATCGATGCTGGTGGCAACCCCATCAGGATCTTCGTTGAAGAAGATCGTGTAGTTGATACCGGCACCCACATAGGGACGGAACTTCTCGTTCGGCAGGAAGTGATACTGCAGTGTCAGGGTCGGTGGCAGCAGCCAGACATCGCCGAGGCGACCAACGACAGTTGAAGACACATCATGCGGCGTGGTTGCAAGAATAAGCTCTGCCGCGATGTGATCGGTGAAGAAATAAGTGATATCCAGTTCCGGAACAAAGGTATTGTCGATATCGACGCCACCGCCGATCGTTCCGACCTTTGCGCCTTCATCTGGAACAACGAAGATACCGCGAACGCGAACCTGCCACGGGCTGTCGCCTTCTGCAGCCTGGGTTGCATCAGAAAATGTTGTCGCTGCGAATACCAGTCCGGTGAGCAGTGTGCAGGCTTTCAAAGCCTGTTTGATTTTTGCCGTCATAAGCCTAACCCTATAATTTATAGGGGAAAATCCGTATGCTCTGATTTGCCCCGCTGCAAACTGACTCCAACAGCAGTGAATGGGTTTGATTTGAATCAAAGATCTGGGAAAAGTTGTAAAAGGTGCAAAAATGCCGCAGATGACCCGGCTTCCAGAGCACCTATCCGCATTATTGCTTGCCTGGGTCGCCATATCGCGTTAGCGCGGTAAGAGTGGAAAACAGTCAATGGTGTCGTGGAAGGTGCCCGGTTAATGTCCAGTTCCCCCTTGAAAGCAGCGGCATGGATGATGGGTGCTCTGACATCCTTTCTGGCCATGGCGATTTCGGGGCGGGAACTGTCATCGGACCTGACCACGTTTCAGATTCTGTTCTGGCGTAGTCTCTCGGGCCTTCTTGTTTTAAGCCTGCTGCTGAGTGTGATCGGATGGCAGCGCATAGCCACCAGGAGACTGACATTCCACGGGGTGCGAAATGTCATTCATTTCGGTGGTCAGTATGGCTGGTTCCTCGGTTTGAGTCTTTTGCCGCTGGCGGATGTGATCGCGATTGAATTCACGACGCCGGTCTGGTCTGCGCTGCTGGCCATGCTGCTTCTGGGCGAACAGCTCACAAGGGCACGCATGCTGGCAATCGGATTGGGTTTCCTGGGCATTCTGGTGATTTTGCGACCGGGTGTCGAGGTTCTCAGTGCTCCGGCTCTCATCGTCCTGGGCGCGGCGATCTGTTACGCGGCGACCTATATCAACACCAAGATTCTGGCAAAGACCGAATCCGTTATCGCCATTCTCTTCTATATGTGTCTGATCCAGCTCCCCATCGGGGCTGTCCCCACCCTGTTGAACTGGGTGACGCCGTCATCATCCATGCTGTTCTGGATTCTGGTGGTGGGCTGCAGCGGATTGTCCGCCCATTACTGCCTGACCAGAGCGCTGTCTCTGGCGGATGCAACGATTGTCGTGCCGATGGATTTCATGCGGCTGCCGCTGATCAGTCTTGTGGGGTTCTGGTTCTATCAGGAGGGCATTGACCTCTGGCTCCTGTTTGGAGCGGGCCTGATTGCCTTCGGGACCCTGATTTCCCTGAGGGCAGAACGGCACAGGAATCGCCAGCTTGAAGGGCTGAAAGAAGAAGGCCGCCCGTAGGCGGCCAACAACAGAGCTTTTTTCAGTTCACCGGTTTAGCTGTTTTGCGGTCCAACCGTGGTGACCAGAATATCTGATCCGAACACACGCTTGGCAGCCCGTTTGACATCCTCAATCGTGATCGCCTCGATCAGACTGTTGCGCTGGTCGATATAGTCGATGCCGAGATCCTCGATCTGGATGCCCAGCAACTGGCGGGCAATCTTTGAGGAGCTGTCAAAGCGCAGAGGATAGGAGCCGATAAGGAATTTCTTGGCCTTTTCCAGCTCTTCCTCGGTCGGACCTTCTGCTGCCATGCGATCGATTTCAGCACGCACCACATCAATGGCCTGTTGAGCCTGATCGGCGCTGGTGCCGAGACCGCCAAAATAAAGGGCTGTGTGATCATAGGGCAGCAGGGTCGTGAAAACGGAGTAGACCAGTCCGCGTTTCTCCCGCACTTCATTGTAGAGCCGGGACGTGAAACTGCCACCGCCGAGAATATGATTGGCCACATGAGCGGCCAGATAGTCCGGGTCCTTGCGCTTCAGACCCTTGCCGCCGAACTGAATGGTAGTCTGCGGCACATCCAGGGTGCTGGTGATCAGGCCCGCTTCAAGTTTCGGCTGCACCTGATCCACACTTGTAACCTGCCCTTCAGCAGGAAGGGACACGAACAGGGTGTCGAGAACCTCTTTCAGTTCTTCAGCTGAAATCGCACCGACAACCGAAACGGTCAGATGATCACGGGTGAAAACCCGCTTGTGAAAATCAACAAGATCGTCTCTGGTGATTGCAGTAACGCTGTCTTCTGTACCTTTGGACGGACGCCCATAGGGATGATCTGGAAACGCCGTCTGGAACCAGCTTCTTGATGCGATGGCATCAGGGTTTTTGAGATCAGAGCGAATGCCGGAAATGATCTGCGCCCGGATGCGGTCGACCGCATCCTGATCGAACCGCGGTGATGTCAGGGCCTGGTTCACCAAAGCCAGTGATTCGTCCTGATTCTGTTTCAGCAAACGGACCGTGCCGTAGAACCAGCCCCGTCCGACGGAATAGGACATTTTAAGGGCCTGTTCCTGCATCTGCTGCTGAAAATCCCGGGCAATGGTCTCACCGGACCCCTCGTCAATCAGCGCCGTTGTAAGATTGGCAAGACCTTCGCGGCCTGCCGGATCATGAGCGCTGCCGCCACGAAAGGCGAAATTGATCGCAACGATGGGAACTGAATGCTCTTCAACCAGCCAGGCTTTGATACCAGACGCGCTTGTCACTTCCTGAATGTCGGCTGCCTGTGCCATTCTCGGCATCATCAGAACAACCAGCAGCACAATCGCGAGTGTGAAATGCGTGAAATGACGGTGGATCATGTGATCAGACATCTTTGTCACTCTTCTTCAAATAACCGGTAACGGAACGGCGTTTGTCCAGCCAGCGGGAGGCCGCTTTCCGCACATCTTCAACAGAAACCTTGTTGATGGCTTCCGGCCACCCCTGAACGGCTTCGATGGTTTCGCCGGACGTCAGTGAGGCGCCGAAGATCCGGGCGAGGGACGTCTGGCTGTCCTGCGCATAGATGGTATCGGCAATCAGGCTGCGTTTGGCCCGTTCCACATCGTCTTCGGTCAGGCCGGATTTGATGAACTCGGCGAGAGTCTCGTCGATGGCTGCTTCCACCTCGGTCAGGGTCTTGCCCGGCAGGGGGACGCCATAAAGACCGAATGTTGTGTCATCATAGGCCGATGAGCCATACCAGCCGCCTGCCGTTGCGGCGATTTTCTGCTCGACGACGATTTTCTGATAGAGATAGCTGGTTGCTCCGGCGCCGAAAACCTGGCCCAGAACATCAAGTGCTTCTGCTTCGCCATCCGCTGCATTGGCATAGGACGGCACCAGATAGGACCGGCGGACCATCGGCTGGTTGACCCTGTCATTGACCATGGTCACCGTGCGTGCAGTGCGAGCCGGGGGCTCCTGCGGACGGACACGTTCTCCCGGCTCTGCTCGACGGGCAACCTTGCCATAGGTTTTTTCTGCCAGACCTTTGACGTCTTCAGCGGTAACATCTCCTGCAACCACCAGAATGGCATTGTTCGGCGTGTAATAGCGGTCATAGAAAGCAAGAGCATCTTCTCTGCTCAGCGTTTCCATCTCATGTCTCCAGCCGATGATGGGGATCCCGTATCGGTGATTCTGGAACAGAGCCGCGCTGATTGCCTCTCCAAGCTGGGCACCTGGGCTGTTTTCAATGCGCTCATTGCGCTCTTCCAGAATGACCTTGCGTTCCGGCAGGACCACCTCATCGGTGAGAACCAGATTGGACATCCGGTCCGCCTCCAGCTCCATCATCAAGCCGAGATGCTGTTTGGCAACACGCTGGAAATAGCCTGTATAATCATAGGACGTGAAGGCGTTTTCCTGACCGCCCAGCTCCGCGATCACCTTGGAGAAATAGCCGTCCGGATGGTTGGATGTGCCCTTGAACATCAGATGCTCAAGAAAATGCGCAATGCCGGACTTGCCTGGTGGCTCATCGGCGGAACCGACCTTGTACCAGATCATATGGGTGACCACCGGCGCGCGACGGTCTGGAATAACCAGAACCTGAAGGCCATTGGCAAGCGTGAAGCTCTTCAGATTCGCAGCGATGGTTGGCAGGGTGGTTCTGGCCTCGGCCTCGGCAATGGAAACACCCATCTGGGCAAAGCCAAGGGACGGAATTGCAACCGTCAACGGCAGAACAAGTGCGGTTGTCGCAAGAATGTTCCGGAATGCGGACATGAACAGGTCTCCGGGCACGAACAAATCAAGATTTATTCAAAATAGAAAGGGCTTGGGCGAAACCCTAATGAAAAGTCTGTAATGTTTTCGTCACCATGGGCACACGCTCCACGGGAGCGCCCATCGAGCAGCCCATTGAGCCACCCAGGGAGTCATGTTGACGCGGCTTAAGGGTAATTACGGTCAGGATTCGACATCTTTCCTATCGCAATTTGGCCTATTGTTCGTTGATTTTCACTAAAAATATATATTTTTCAATATGTTATTGTATTTTTAAGCTGCCTTGACACTGTCTTGGACGGCAATTATGGTGCGCGCGGTTCTGCTGGGGACCCGGTGACTTGAAACCCTTTGGGAAAGAGCTCTTCAAATGGGTGATCGCGACACCAATGACAATCCTGCAGAAAACGGCACCGGAAGCCCGGATGCGGATCTTGAAAGCCGGCGGCACAGACTTGGACAGGCTATTTCCGAGCGCCGTACGGTAGAAGACAAGACCGTGTCTGACGCATCTTCCGGGATTGCCGGTCTGGGGCAGGCCTTGCGTCTCTCCACCGAGTTTATCGCCGGTGTGGTTGCCGGGGGTGCTCTTGGCTGGGGGATTGATCAGTGGTTCGAAACCGCACCTTGGGGGATGATTGTCTTCCTGCTGCTTGGTTTTGCCGCTGGTGTTCTGAATGTGATGCGCTCCGCTGGCGTGGTCAGCGAACAGGGTGCAGGACTGCGCGGAAAGTCTGATAACGAGCCGCGCAATTAATTGAGACATTCGGTGGAATGTCTGTTAAACGAGGTCCGGGCGCAGCGCCCGGTTTACGAATTCAGGCAGCGTCTGCTGCCGAAAGGCAACGATAAGGACTGTACGCGGTGGCAAACGATCCGATCCATCAATTTAACCTGTCCAAGGTTGTGCCGATTGAGGTCGGCGGAATAGACGTATCGCTCACCAATTCAGGCATCTTCATGATCGCAACCGTTGCGACGATTTGCCTGTTTCTGATGTCAGCAACCCGTGGCCGTGGTCTTGTGCCGGGCCGCTGGCAGTCTCTGGCTGAAATGTCCTATGAATTTGTGGCCAGTACGCTCAGAAGTTCCGCGGGCAGCGACGGAATGCGCTTCTTCCCGCTGGTTTTCTCCCTTTTCATGTTTGTTCTGGTTGCCAACCTGTTTGGCATGTTCCCCTACTTCTTTACGGTCACCAGCCACATCATCGTGACGTTTGCGCTGGCCATGATCGTGATTCTGACAGTGGTTCTGGTTGGTTTTGCCAAGCACGGCCTCGGCTTCCTCAAGCTGTTTGTGCCGAGCGGTGTGCCGGCTGCCCTGATCCCGCTGGTGACGGCGATTGAAGTGATTTCCTTCCTGTCCCGCCCGATCAGCCTGTCAGTTCGTCTGTTCGCCAACATGCTGGCCGGACACATCACTCTGAAAGTTTTTGCCGGTTTTGTGGTCAGCCTGTCCAGCCTGGGCGCAATCGGTGTTGTCAGCGCAATCCTGCCGCTGGCCATGACGGTCGCTCTGACCGGTCTCGAGTTTCTTGTAGCCTTCCTGCAGGCTTACGTGTTCACGGTTCTGACCTGCATGTATCTGCATGATGCGCTGCATCCGGGTCACTGATCCGGCCACATGTTTCCTGCATCGGGCCTTGCTCGGTACAGGTTGAGAATACGCCAACACGATCCGAGGGGACATAGTGTCTCCAAAGATCAGACCAAACACTGACTATTGCTTGAATCTAAAGGAGCAAGACTATGGAAGCAGAAGCTGCAAAGCTCATTGGTGCAGGTATCGCATGTCTCGGCATGGGTGGTGCTGGTATCGGTCTCGGCCAGATTTTCGGTAGCTACCTCGCAGGCGCTCTGCGTAACCCGTCTGCCGCTGATGGCCAGTTCGGTCGCCTGATCTTCGGCTTCGCCGTGACTGAAGCTCTCGGCATCTTCTCGCTGCTCGTCGCACTTCTCCTCCTCTTCGCTGTCTAATCTGACACGACGAGTTAAAGTTTGCCGGTTGTCACCCGCGTGGTGACGACTGGCTTCTATTGGAGAGACGTCGATGGCGAGCGAGACAACGCATACGGAAACCCAGGTGGCCGCGGATGCAGCCCATTCCGGTGCTTTCCCTCCGTTTGACCCCACTTCCTTTGGATCTCAGCTTCTCTGGCTGGCGATTACATTTGGCGTGCTGTACTACGTCATGTCGAAAGTCGCTCTTCCACGGATTGGTGAGATTCTGGAAACCCGTCGTGACCGGATTGCAGGTGATCTGTCTGAGGCAGAGCGTCTGAAGCGGGAAACGGATGAGGCAATTGCGTCTTACGAGCAGGCACTGGCAGAAGCCAAGGCCAAGGCTCACGGCATTGCCCAGGATGCACGGGAACGGGTGAAAGCCGACATTGATGCACGGAATGCCGCAGCAGGTGATGAGCTTGCGGGCAAGATGGCTGACGCAGAAAACCGCATCAGTGCCATGAAGACAGAAGCTATGGCGGAAGTTGGCAGCATTGCTGAGGAAACCGCAGCAGCTATCGTGTCAGAACTGGCAGGCAGTGCGGATGCATCAGCAATTTCTGGTGCCGTGAAAGCGGCCGGGAACTAGGGAGGGCGATATGGACGCAACTTTTTGGGCAACCGTCGCTCTCATTATCTTCCTGGCGATCCTCTTCTACATCAAGGTCCCGGCAAAGATTACCGGTTCTCTTGATGACAGAGCGGACGGCATTCGCAAAGAACTGGATGATGCACGCAAGCTTCGTGAAGAAGCGCAGGCACTTCTGGCGGATTATCAGCGTCGTCAGCGCGAAGCTGAAAAAGAAGCCGAAGGCATTATCGCTGCTGCAGAACGTGAAGCCGATCTGCTGCAGGAAGAAGCCAAAGCCAAGATTGAGGATTATATCGCCCGTCGTACCAAGATGGCCGAACAGAAAATCGCTCAGGCAGAAGCTCAGGCCGCGGCCGATGTAAAAGCTGCTGCTGTTGATCTGGCCATGGCTGCCGCTGAAACGGTTCTGACAAAACAGATTACGGGAAAAGATGCCAGCGCCCTGGTGGATAAGTCCATCGCTGAGGTGAAGGCCAATCTCAACTGAGATTGAACATCCCGAAACGCTTAGAAGCCGGTCCTTGTGATCGGCTTTTTTGTTGCCGGGTGGTCTGTGTGATCCGAATCAGGCTTTGAATCCCCTATAACATCGAAGAACCTTTGGTATGGCATCCTGGATATGAGACGAGAGGTGTTGCTGTGATCCTGGCTGAAGCACTGCTTGACTGGTATGACCGGCATGCCAGATCGTTGCCCTGGCGCGTGAGCCCGGATGACCGCCGTCAGGGTATCGTGGCTGACCCTTATGCGGTCTGGTTGTCGGAGATCATGCTGCAGCAGACAACAGTTCAGGCGGTGAAGCCCTATTTCGAAAAGTTTCTGTCTCTTTGGCCCACTGTCGCGCATATGGCTGCAGCGGATGAAGAAGACATTCTGAGGGCGTGGGCCGGGCTGGGATATTATTCGCGAGCGCGGAATCTCCATAAATGTGCCCGCATGATTGCCGCAGAATGTGACGGCCGTTTCCCCGAGACAGCCTCGGAGCTGAAGAGTCTGCCTGGGATCGGGGATTATACAAGTGCAGCCATTGCCTCCATTGCCTTTGATGAAGCGGTTCCTGTGGTCGATGGCAATGTTGAGCGCGTGATCACCCGCCTGCAGCGCATCGCAACGCCTTTGCCAAAGGCCAAGCAGGAGGTGAAAGCGTTCACAGCTGACATTCTGTCTGTAGCCCGGCCCGGTGATTATGCCCAGGCAACGATGGACCTTGGCGCGACAGTCTGTACACCCAAACGGCCTGCCTGCGGCGTGTGTCCCTGGATGGAGCCCTGTCAGGCGCGCCACCACGGTGACCAGCTTCTCTATCCGGTTAAGGCCCCAAAGAAGGAAAAACCGACCCGCTATGGGCATGTCTTCGTCATTCTCAACGACCGGAATGAGGTCCTGCTCAGGAAACGACCTGACAAGGGCCTGCTCGCCAGTATGATGGAAGTGCCCGGTACTGAATGGAGAGAAGGTGAGCTTCTGCCTGTCGCCTACGCCGATGCGCCAGCTGGCACGTCATTCAGAGAGTTGCCGGTCCCCGTGCGCCATACATTTACGCACTTTCATCTGGTTCTGACCGTCCATGTGGCGGAGCCGGTCAGTCCGGGTAACTCCGTGCCGGAAGGACGCTGGATTGCAAGGGCAGCGGTTGTTGATGAAGCGCTTCCAAATGTGTTTCGCAAGGTTCTCGCCGCCGCGCTCTGAAAAAGGCCCGTTCTGATTATTGATTCGGATGGAGCCTACTTTTGCGCATGTTGAAAGTACCTATCAGATACAGTTCCCTGGCGAATAAACGACCAGAAAACGCACGGTATGCGCTGTGCGGTAGTGCTCATGAAGCTTTTCTGTTGTGCGCCGCGCAGAATGAGTATGATTACGTATATGAATCATCTGTATTCAGATACCATGCTGTCTCGACTTGATCCTTTCCCGGACCAAATGCAGACAGCACATCATGAGGGGGCATCATGATACGTTTTCCGGTACTCATTCTTTTACTTGCAGTATTCGTCGGAGGTCCAACTGGTCCGGCGTCTGCTCAACCCAAATCACTGACGATCGTTGCTGATGACTGGCCGCCGTATTCCGGCAGCCAGCTTCCCGGCAAAGGCCTGTCGCTTGAATTGATCAGCACTGTGTTGAACCGGGCAGGCTACGAAACCCGTGTTCTGGTGGAGCCCTGGGCCCGCATCATGGAAGGCGCGCGGAATGGCCGTTATGATATTGTCGGCAGTCTGTTCCTGACCGATGATCTCAAAGAGACAATGGTCTACAGCTCCGCCTACTACACCACCAAGGTCCGCTTTCTGAAGGCACTGGGCAGCCCGCACCAATACACCACATTGGACGCGCTGAAGCCGTACTCGATTGCTGTCGGGGACGGGTTTCTATATGCGGAAGACTTCGACAATGCGGCCTTTCTGAACAAGGTGGTCGTGACGACAACGCTGCAATGCGTGCATATGGTGGCCCATGAACGGGCAGACCTGACACTGGACAGTGAGGAAGTCATCAAGTTCGCGCTGAACCAGGAAGCACCAGAGCTCAAGAACAGGGTGGAATTTGTTGACAAGCCCCTGGCGGAACGGGGCATCCACATGGCTATCAGGAAGTCTCTGCCGAACCATGATATAGTTCTGGAAGACTTCAACAGGGAGCTGGATGCAATGCGGGCTGATGGAAGCTATGACGCCTTGGTTGCCAAGCATCTGGCGTCGCTTGAATGATTGTTGACAGGTTCCTGTCTCATCGACCCAGACTCTGGGGCAACAGGCTTGCCCGACGACTGATCGTGCTGACGGTGATCTGCAACACGGTTCTATCCCTGTTTGCAACAGGATATCAGCTCTTCCATCGGTATGAACGGGATGTTCAGGACACGATGGAGATCTACGATATTTTCGATCAGAGCTTCAAGGCGTCTCTGGCGAAGTCTGTATGGGAGTTTAATTTCCGGCAGGCTGAGGAGATCCTGAACGGTCTGGCCAGTCGGCGGGATGTGGTTTTCATTGAACTGCGAACCAGCACCGGCCAGCGCCTGACCCAAGGTCAGCAGCAGAATACCGAGAATGTCCTCAGCCGCAGTTTTCAGCTTGTCTATGACACGCCGGAAGGCAACCGCCGTCCTATCGGCAAGCTCACTATGGATATCTCACTGGAGCATGTCGAGGAACTGTTCTGGGACCAGCTTGTTACCATCCTCTCCGCCAATCTGCTGAAGACCTCTCTCGCATCGATTGTGATGTTCGTGCTGTTTTATTCTCTGGTGACGCGTCACCTTCACCACATCGCATCCTTTGTCGACAGGCCGGACTGGTCGGGGAACCTGACCCTCGACAGAGCGCGTTCGGAAGCCAATGACGATCTGGACAGTGTGGTTGAAGCAATCAACACCACGTATGACAGGCAAAAGCGTTATGTGGATCGTCAGGACGAGATGAACGAGGAATTGCGACAGAGCAATGCCAAGCTTGTGGCCAGCAATGAAGAGCTGAGGCAGTTCTCGACCATTGCAGCCCATGATCTGCAGGAACCGCTACGCAAGATCCAGATTTTTGGCGACCTTCTGAGGGATGAATATACCGACGGGCTTGACGAGCAGGGGCAGGGCTATGTGGATCGCATGACCCAGGCTGCGGAACGCCAGAGGCTTTTGATCAAAGATCTGCTCGCTTACTCGAAAGTCTCGCAGTCAGAACAGCTGTTTGAGCCTGTCCATCTCAATCGGATTCTGAAACAGGTCCTTGCGGAGCATGAAAGCCAGCTGGCAGCCATTGACGCTTCCGTTACTGTTGGAACCCTTCCTGTGGTTTCTGGTATTGAGGTCCTCATGACACAGCTCTTTGATAATCTGGTCAGCAATGCGATCAAGTATCGATCGCCGGACCGCCCGCTGGAGCTGAATATTTCCGTCATAGACGTGGCGGAGAGCGATGAAGGGTCAATCTGTGCTATCTCGGTATCTGATAACGGCATCGGTTTTGAAGAAAAATATGCGGAAGTTATTCTTGAGCCGTTCAAGCGCCTCCAGTCCGATATTTCCATCAGCGGAACAGGCATGGGATTGGCAATCTGCAGAAAGATCGCCCAACAGCATCACGGTGATCTGACGGCTCAAGGGCATGCCGGAGAGGGGAGTGTCTTCACCGTTACGTTGCCCGTGGTCAAGGGCTGATAATCCGGGTGAGACAAAAAAAGAGCGCCCGAAGGCGCTCTAAAAAGTTTCGTCTGGAGGTCTGTTATTGTGAAACTTTATCGCCGTCAGGCGGCGTTCATGCCGTCGCGGATAATCTGCCGCAGGGCATCGATCGGTTTGAGGGTTTCACCGTCGCTAAAATGCCAGAAGGTCCAGCCATTGCAGGCTTCAAGGTCCTGGACCTTGGCTCCAACCTTGTGAATGGAACCTGTCTGCCCATCTGCGTCCAGTGAGCCGTCCAGCCGGACGATGGCGCGATGCTTGCCCTTCGCACATGTGAGCACAGTACCCGGTTCCATCAGGCCATTCTCAATGAGAGAGCCGAATGGAACACGGGGCTGTGCCCGCTTGCCGGTGCTCACAGATAGGGCTTCGAGCGGTAAAGGCTCGACAGCATCGATGCGAGCGCCGGCAGCGGAAATATAGGCGTCTTCACGTTCAACGCCGACAAAATGACGACCCAGTTTCCTGGCGACAGCACCTGTGGTGCCGGTGCCGAAGAACGGATCCAGAATGATATCGCCCGGATTGCTTGATGACAGCAGCACGCGGAACAGCAGGGACTCCGGCTTCTGGGTCGGATGAACCTTCTTGCCATCCTCACCTTTCAGTCGTTCCTGGCCTGTGCAGAGTGACAGGGTCCAGTCCGAGCGCATCTGGGTGTCATCGTTGAAGGCCTTCAGGGCCTCATAATTGAAGGTATAGCCCTTCGCATCAGGGCTTTTGGAGGCCCAGATCATGGTTTCATGGGCGTTGGTGAAACGCTTACCGCGAAAGTTCGGCATTGGATTGGTTTTGCGCCAGACAATGTCGTTCAGCACCCAGAACCCCAGATCCTGCATAATCGTACCAACACGGAAAATGTTGTGATACGAGCCGATGACCCAGATCGTGCCGGTGTCTTTAAGGACCCGGCGACAGGCCAGAAGCCAGGCACGGGTGAACATGTCATAGGCTTCAAAATCGGCGAATTGATCCCAGTGATCATTGACCGCGTCAACTTTCGACTGATCAGGACGATGAAGGTCCCCTGCCAGCTGAAGGTTGTACGGCGGGTCTGCAAAGATCACATCAACGGATTTCGGCGGGAGCTTTTCAAGAGCCGCGACGCAATCACCTTTGATGATGGTGTCCACCCACTCAGGCTGGGCCAACGGGGCCCGCGTGCCTGCGGCCTTACTCGATACTGACATGAACTCGATACTCCAGACGCAACTGATAGCATCATGGTCGCCGCTTATGGTAAATGACGCGTAAATCTGGTTAGAAAAAGTTGGCTGGGTTGAAATGCCCTCTGATGACCTGGACACTCTGGCCGCTAGTAAAAATAAAAAAAGCCCCGGATTACCGGGGCTTTCATGTTAATTCGGGCTGAATATCAGAAGGGGTTCAGCTTTGAAAAGAACCCGCCACTCTTTTTCTCAGGGACTTTCGGAGCAACGATCTCACCTGTCTCCGTTCTCGCAGGTTCGCGATATTTGCTCGGTGGTTCCACTAGGTAGCGACGCTTACCTGTTCTGAAGCTGTTTTCGCTGTAACTGATGGATCCGTCAGCATTCTTGTTGTCACTGCCACCGGCCAGTTCATTGGGAGACAGGACCGCATTCCGCTCCCCATCACCTGTAATCGCAGCACGCTTCTCGTCATCTGTCCGGTTATCGTATGTATTGCTTTGACCGAACAGTTCACTTTCAGGCCTGCGGTGCCCCTGCTGGAGTTCCTTGTTGGTCAGAAGTCGGGGGCCATCTGCAGACGCGCCACGGTGTGAACGGAGCGTCTCTTCATTAATTGCGCCTCCACGGCCACCTGCTTTCCGAAGACGTGTCACTTCATCAATTGGTGTCAGGCCATCCTGACCGTTTGGATTGGAGAGAACAGCAATCTTTTCAGCCTCACGCTGTTGTTTCCTGCGTTCCCGGGCCAGTTTATCCGGATCCTGAGGCCAGTTGACGCTGCCGGTCTCGGCATTCTGGCTTGGTGTTTCCAGACCTTTACCTTTTCCGGGCACAACGAGAGGCGCGCGTTCTGTATAAACAATGGGTTCTTTTTCTTCTTGGGCAATGCCAACCAGACCACTGACAGATTCCAGAAGTTGCTGCTCTGTTGTCTGACCTGTTCCGTAAGTCGCGCCGGTGCCACATGCGGCTAAACCGGACAGCAGGGCAACAAGCCCGCTGACTCTCAGGGCTTTCTTCAGTGAAAGGCGGTCAAGATCAGTCATGATGGTCACCGAGCTCTATCAGGTTACGCAACAGGCGCAGGAATTCCAGCGTGTGCTAGTCTTCGTTTGCGGCATTTCCGTGGCATCCGAAAAAGGAGTCATACAGGAGTCCGATCACGCCCGCAACGATCCAGACATCAGCCACGTTAAATACATACCAGTCAAAGGAGCCGATATGAAGATAAAAGAAGTCTGCGACCGCTCCATGATAGATCCGGTCGATAATGTTTCCGACAGCTCCTCCGATCACCAGGCCGAGTGAAACTGCCACAAGTCGGGAATGAGCCCGCGTTAACCAGACCCACAGGCCAATAACGACCAGGCAGGTCACAGCGATCAGAACATAGCGCCCCAGATCGCCATCCTGAGCGAACAGGCCGTAGGAAATACCCTCATTCCAGACCAGCACCAGATCAAGAAAAGATGAGACCCGAACCCGTCCCCACTGCTCGATATTGTAATGGTTGAGCATCCAGTATTTGTGGCCCTGATCGGTCAGAAGAGCAAACAGGGCCAGAAGGCCGCCGAGGCGACCATAGGGACCAAAAAGGGATGGGTGCGGACTTGTCATCTTTACTCTGCCGCGGCCTCTGCATCCAGTTCGCGCATTGCGGCAGCATCGCGCGATGAGAGGTCAGGATAATCCGGGTCTGAGCCGATATCCGGCAGAACCTTCCAGGAGCGGGCGCATTTGCGACCCTCTGCCCGGGATGGAACCACAGAAATGCCGGAGACGCCTTCAAGGCGAAACGCATCAGCGGGACCTTCTCCTTCAACAAGGCTGGCCTGTGATGTGATGACAATCTCGGCCAGATCAGCACCCTTGATGGCGTCGATCACAGCCTCATCAGTCACATGGATCTGAGGTGCTGCTTCCAGGGAAGAGCCGATCCGTTTTTCGCGACGTTCAATCTCGAGAGCGCCGGTTACAACGCGACGCAGGCGGCGGATATGCTGCCATTTTGCAGCCAGTGCATCATCACGCCAGTCTGCTGGAGCGGCTTCGAACTGCTCAAGATGAACCGAATGATCCGGATTGCTGAACCGTGACTGCCAGATTTCTTCCATGGTGAACGGTAGAAGCGGAGCCATCCACTTGGTCAGGTAAACATGCAGACGATCAATCACCTGCAAAGCCGCCTTGCGTGTGGTGCTGGATGGAGCATCGCAATAGAGCGCGTCCTTCCGGACATCGAAATAGAAGGCCGACAGGTCGAGCGTCATGAAATTGAACAGGCGGGAGACAATCCGCTTGAAATCAAAGGCGTCATAAGCCACTGTAATTTCACCATCGATAACAGCCAGCTCGTGCAGCATCAGGCGCTCAAGCTCAGGCATGTCAGAAAGCGCGATCTCATCACCACGATAATGGGACAGGGTGCCAAGCATCCAGCGGAACGTGTTTCTGAGCTTGCGATAGGCATCCACATTGGTCTTGAGGATTTCCTGACCGATGCGCTGATCATCGGAATAATCAGTCGATGCCACCCACAGCCGGAGAATGTCGGCACCGTATTGTTTGATGATATCCTGAGGGGCGATGATGTTGCCCAGTGACTTGGACATCTTGCGTCCGTCTTCCGCCATGGTGAAGCCATGGGTCAGAACCGCATCATACGGCGCACGGCCGCGGGTGCCACAACTCTCAAGCAGGGAGGAGTGGAACCAGCCGCGATGCTGGTCAGATCCTTCCAGATAGAGGTCGGCTGGCCATTTCAGATCATCCCGCTGCTCGAGACAGAACGCGTGGGTGGAGCCTGAATCAAACCAGACGTCGAGAATGTCGTCGACTTTTTCCCAGTCGGCCGGATTGTCCACCAGACCATCAAGGAACCGATCGCGGGCGCCGTCAGCAAACCAGGCATCGGCACCTTCAGCCTTGAACGCGTCCAGAATGCGCTGGTCCACGGCATCGGACTGCAGAATATCGGCGGGGTCATCCTTGCGGATGAAAATGGTGATCGGCACACCCCAGGCACGCTGACGCGAGATAACCCAGTCGGGACGGCTTTCGATCATCGACCGCAAACGGTTCTGCCCGGCTTTTGGTACAAAGCGGGTTTCATCAATCGCTTTCAACGCCCGGCTACGCAGAGTGGTGCTGTCGCCCAGATCCTTGTCCATGGCGATGAACCATTGCGGTGTGTTGCGGAAGATCAGGGGAGCTTTCGACCGCCAGGAATGCGGATAGGAGTGCTTGACCCGGCCACGGGCAAGGAGCGCACCGCACTCGGTCAGCTTCTCGATAACGGCCTTGTTGGTCGAGCCATCCTTGCCCTTCCGGTCAAGAATATATTTGCCCTCAAAAAAGGGCACATGCGGATAATAGGCTCCATCTTCCTGCACCGTGTGGGGCACCTGATCGGTTCCGCAATCTGCAAACGTGTCACGATATTTGAGGAACATCTCATAATCGTCGGCACCATGACCCGGCGCCGTGTGAACGAAGCCTGTACCGGCATCGTCGGTCACATGGTCGCCATCCAGAAGCGGGACATCAAAATCAAAATAGCCGTCTCCACCTTCCGCTCCGCGGAACGGATGGGCACAACGATTGATATCAGCCGGATTGATGGTGCTGACACGCTCATAGGCATCAACACGGGCTGCCTTGAAAATACTCTCGGCCAGATTGTCGGCAACGATCAGCTCATCACCTGTTCTGGCCCAGTTTTCGTCCGGAGCATCGGTGACTTTGTAAAGTCCGTAGCTGATGCTGGAATTGTAGCAGATGGCCCGGTTGGCGGGGATTGTCCATGGGGTCGTGGTCCAGATGATGACATCCTTGCCCATGAGGTCCGCAGGGCCGTCCACTACGGGAAATTTCACCCAGATGGTATGGGATTCGTGGTCGTGATACTCAACCTCGGCCTCGGCCAGAGCAGTCTTCTCGACAATCGACCACATGACCGGCTTGGAACCCTGATAGAGCTGGCCGGAACGGGCGAATTTCATCAGTTCGCCCGCGATCAGAGCTTCTGATTCAAAGTTCATCGTCTTGTAAGGCGTAACGAAATCGCCAATCACCCCGAGGCGTTTGAATTCCTCGGACTGGATGCCGATCCAGTGGTCGGCGAAGTCACGGCATTCCTGCCGGAACTCATTGATCGGCACAGCATCCTTGTTCTTGCCCTTCTTGCGGTACTGCTCTTCGATTTTCCATTCGATCGGCAGGCCGTGACAATCCCAGCCCGGCACATAGTTGGAATCGCGTCCGCGCATCTGGAAGGAACGGGTGATGATGTCTTTCAGGATCTTGTTCAGGGCATGACCGATATGCAGATTGCCGTTTGCATAGGGAGGGCCGTCATGGAGTACATATTTCTCCCGACCCTTCGCATCATCCCGCTGGCGCTGATAGAGATTGATCCGGTTCCAGTGATCAATGATTTCCGGCTCTTTCTTGGGCAGGCCTGCCCGCATGGGAAAGTCGGTTTCCGGCAGAAACAGTGTCTTGGAATAATCGCGTTCGGTCTTGTCGGTCATGGAAAGTGAATCCGGTTCGGTCAATGTCATCTGTCCCGTATGGAGAGGACATGTCGGCATGTGTCATGGGAGGGGTGAAACGGGACGCGATATCACTCTGCGTCCTTGCACAGCATCTCTATCCCGGTCCTGCGCACCGCGGCTGTCAGAGCCGTGAGGCGAAGGCCGGGCCGCTAATTCGTATGCCCTCAAACGGTACCATGACGAAACCCTGCTAAACTCGCCGGTGTTTCTAACAGGGGCAGGGGCAAACAACAAGCGGGAAGATGGGCGCGATCCGGTGCTTTAGAGTTCAGACACGTACAGCCGGTGCCTAATCCGCTCTCGCATAAGCGTCATCGTAGCGGATGATATCATCCTCTCCGAAGTAAGAGCCGGTTTGCACTTCTATCAGAATAAGTGGAACAGGCCCTGGATTCTCCAGCCGGTGGATGCTGCGGGCGGGAACATAGATAGACTGATTGGCCGCAAAATCCCTGGTTTTCTCATCCAGTGTGACACGTGCAACCCCGCCAACAATCACCCAGTGTTCGGAGCGGTGAGCGTGGCTCTGGAGAGACAGAGCTGCACCCGGTGCTACCATCAGGCGTTTGACCTGAAAGCCGTTGCCCGTCGCCAATATATCAAACCAGCCCCAGGGACGGTGGCTTCGCTGGTGGCTCTTAGCCTGTGGAGCGCCTTTCTGCTTCAGAATCTCGACGGCGTTTCTGACATCCTGGCTGCGGGACTGATCAGCAACAAGAACTGCATCCGGCATGGCGATAACGATCGTATCGGTAAGGCCGATGCCGACCAGTTCCAGTTTGTCTGTCTCGGAACGGAGGAGAGAGGTTTCACAATCGATCGCCGTGACTTGATCTGAAGAATCAGGTTGGCTTGGTACTTCCCGGGCCACGGCGTCCCAGTCTCCGAGGTCGGTCCAGCCTTGCTCAAGTGGTATGGTGACCAGATCAGACCGCTTCTCCATGATTGCGTGGTCTATGGAGATGGCTGGTACCCGCATCCAGGGTGTTTTTTGGAGGCGAAGGAAGTCGAGATCGATTGTCGCTCCATCAAGCGCTTCAGAGACCGGTTGGACTAAGTCAGGGGCGCTGGCTTGGAAGGCCTTCAGGATCGTTCTAACTGAGGCAATAAAGATACCGGAATTCCAGAGGTAGTCTCCGTTAGCTAGCATCCGCTCTACGTCATCCAGGCCAGGTTTCTCAACAAAACCGTCAACCTCTAAAACATCATCCTTCCTTCTCGTTGGATCAATGCGCAGATAACCATATCCGGTTTCCGGCCGTGTTGGCTGGATGCCAAGAGTTACGATTCGACCAGCGTCGGCTTGCACTTCGGCTGCTGTCAAAACTGCCCTGTAGGCTATATCATCTGAAATCATGTGGTCGGATGGCTGGATCAGCATGATGCCGTATGGATCGTGCGCTTTCAGATAAAGAGCTGCTGCAAGGGTCGCAGGCGCTGTGTTACGGGCATCCGGCTCAAGAAGGATAGCTCGTGCTGATCGACCGATTTCATCCATCTGGTCTCTGACAACAAACCGATAGGCTTCGCCAGTCACAATGATCGGGGCGGTGAAGTCTCCTTCAGGAAGCCGATTGACTGTTTCCTGAAACAAGCTCAACGGCCCGGTAAGTCTGGTGAACTGCTTCGGAAAATCTCTGCGCGAGAGGGGCCAGAGCCGTTCCCCTGAGCCGCCACAAAGAATGACAGGATAGAGCATGAGCCGTAATCTGATCTGGTGCAATACAACCTGAAACAATCATGAGTCGCATAATTTTACCAGATTTATATTTCTATGGTTGTGGCGCAGAGAGCCTCGAGGCCATGCTCATGCACCTTTTCCCTTGAAATGATGAAGCAAAAGCCGACATTGTCAGAAAAACCTGGGGAGGAGCTATGCGGTTCCTGGCGTCGATTGTTTTGTTGTTTCTGGCGGGGCTGATGCCCGGGTCCTTTTTTGCGCCTGTGACGGCTGCTTATGCCTGCGGGGTCGAAACCGACTGTGTTATGGGCGACAGAACCTACCGTATCCGGATGCCGGAAGGCCATGATGGCAAGACGCGAATTGGTGCGCTGGTCTTCATGCATGGCTACAAGGGCAGTGCTGCGGGTACGATGCGCAATGCCAATCTGGCTCGGGTGGCCGATGAGCTTGGCGTTGCCCTGATTGCCCCGAAATCCGCAGGCAACGACTGGGATCTGCCCGGTGTGCCGCGCAATACGAAGTCCACCGGTGAGAATGAGTTCCGGTATTTCGAGGCCCTGATTGCCGATGTGAGCAAACATTTCCCCATTGATACAGAGCGGCTTGTGGCAACCGGGTTTTCCGCTGGCGGCATGATGGTCTGGAACCTTGCCTGTCATCGGGGACACCTGTTTGCAGGCTTTGCGCCACTGTCCGGTACATTCTGGGATCCGATCCCTGATACCTGTCCAAGTGCTCCGGTTCATCTAATCCACATGCATGGCACCAGTGATCCCGTTGTGCCTCTGGCAGGGCGCGCGATTGTCGATACAAGTCAGGGCGACGTGCTGGAAGCCATGGCGCTTTTTGCAACAGCCGGTGGCTTTGAACGTGAAAGCCCGTCTGACGTTCTGGACCTTAAATGCAAGCGGCGAACCAATGCTGACAAGCGCATTCTTGAGCTCTGCCTGCATGCGGGCGGTCATCGGTTCAGTGCGGACTATCTGCTGCGCGCCTGGGAAGAGTTCAGAAAGGCTGGTGCCTTGTGAATCATTCTGTAGATATCAGGCGCTTGTCAGAGCGCATCGTGGCGCTGCATGAGGCGGGCGCTCGCTATGACGAAATTCTGTCCATGCTGGTGCAGGCTGGCATGGGTGAAAACCAGGCTGCAATCCTCATCGGAAGTGTCCTTGATCTGTATGACGAGGCAGGCCGTCTCTATACGCCGAAAACCTGGTTGCAGCGGCACACCCGTATCCGGGCAATCCTGCTGGCTCTGGCGGCTTTTGCGCTGATGCTGGGCGGGTCTCTGGTGCTGTATGGCATAGGGTTTGGCCTTCGAAACCTCTTCGAGGCTGCAGGACAGTTCACGCTTGCAAAACTGCTGGGAGGCGTTCTCCAGTATCCGGCAGGCGCGGTTCTCGGTTTTCTGTCGCTGGGGGCTGTGGGTGACTACCGATCCGCAGGCCTCTTTCTTGGCCTCTGGCTCGGGGTCGTTTGTTATTATCTCTGGCTGTTCGGCTTTCTTGACTGGCTCTGGGCCCTGACCTAAGTAATTTAGTCGGTTTTATCAGTTGAGTTGCAGGGCGGTAAGCTGTCTGAACATTGTTGATTTTCGTCGTATGATTGATTTCAAGTCAATCGTATGGCGTTCTTTTGTAATATTGAGCCAGCTTTGCAGGCTCGCTACGTTTTCCGCAGATAACGGGATCAACCGAACACGGAAAACGAAATGTCTGACGCCTTGATTGCACAATTGGACGACAAATTGCGTGCCAAACGGGAATCATTTGACCGGATCCCGGTGGTGGATCTGGCTCCACTCCTTGACGGCAGTGACAAGATGGCAGTGGCAAAGGCCATGCGCTGGGCTTTGAGCAATGCGGGGTTCATGTATGTGAAGAACCACGGTGTTGCCGCCTCGCAGCTGGAAGACATGTTCTCGGTGACGAGCCGGTTCTTCGATCTGCCGCTTGAAGAGAAAATGGATCTGCATGTAAGCCGGTCCGGCACGGCTATGCGCGGCTATATTGAGATCTTCGGAGAGAACACCGACCCGACCAAGACCAGGGACCTGAAAGAGTGCTTTGACATCGGGCCGGAAACGCCGGATGACACGACGCCTTTCTTCGGGGCCAATCAATGGCCGGAGAGCCAGCCGGATTTCAGGGCAGTCGCTTATGCCTATCATGAGGCGATGGTGGATCTGTCCCGCAAGATGCTGGGCTGCATCGCGCTCAGCCTTGATCTGGATGAAGGCTTCTTTGAGCCGAAGATGACCAGACCGATCAGCATCCAGCGGCTGCTGCATTATCCGTCCCAGAGCGGTGTGGTGGATGAGAGTGTCATCGGCATCGGTGCCCATACGGATTACGGTAACCTGACCATTCTCGCCCAGGATGATGTGGGTGGCCTGCAGGTGATGAACCGCAATGGGGACTGGATCGAAGCACCGCCGATCCCCGGCACCTATGTGATCAATATCGGCGATCTGATCCAGCGGCTGACCAATGACGTCTATCTGGCCAATCTGCATCGGGTAATTAATACATCCGGACGGGAGCGCTATTCCATCCCGTTCTTTATTGATGCGGATTATGATGCCGAATTTGCGCCTCTTGCGTCCTGTGTTTCTGATGACAATCCGCAGCGTTATCAGCCGGTTGTTTGCGGTGTGCACAAGTTCGGGCGTTTCGTTGACAGCTTCCCGCATCTGCAGAAGAAATCCGCGTGACGGAATGAGCAATCAGGGATAGGCTCCCGGACAGGTGTTGGCCCTGAGTGTACTCGGTCTGGGAGGATTGGATGGAGCGGAAGGACCGGATTGATCTGTTCGGTGGCACCGTGCTTGTGGTGTTTTCGGCCCTGCTCGGTCTCAATCAGGTCATGGTCAAACTGGTCAATGCTGGCCTGCAGCCGGTTTTTCAGGCCGGATTGAGATCGGTTTGTGCCTTCCTGCCCGTTCTTCTCTATGCGCTCTTCATGCGGAAGAGATTGTCCATATCAGATGGCAGCTTCTGGCCTGGGGTGCTGTGCGGGGTTTTCTTTGCTGGTGAGTTCATGCTGCTGTTTTCAGCGCTTGAGTTCACCACTGTCTCCCGGGCCTCTGTTTTCTTTTACACCATGCCGTTCTGGGTTGCTCTTGTCGGGCATTTCATTATCCCGGGCGAACGTCTGACACCCTTGCGGCTTGGTGGTCTGGTTCTGGCTATTGTCGGGGTCGCCCTGGCTTTGTCGGGACGGTCCGGTACGTTGCCTGAAACCGTGATCATTGGTGACATCATGTGCCTTCTTGCGGCCTGCGGCTGGGCCGGGATTGCTCTGGTCGCACGAACCACAAGCCTCTCCAGATCATCGCCCGAGATGCAGTTGCTTTACCAGCTTGCTGTGTCTGCGGTCATTCTTGTACCGGCTTCCCTGTTTTTCGGTGACTGGATCAGGGATATGACGCCGGTTCTGGCCGGTATCTTTGCCTTTCAGGTTCTGGTGGTGGTCGGCGTCGGTTTTCTGACCTGGTTCTGGATCCTGTCGATCTATCCGGCCTCTGATATGGCGTCATTCAGCTTTCTGGCACCACTATTCGGCGTGTTGCTGGGCTGGCTTATTCTGGATGAAACCATCACGGGTGCCGTTGCACTTGCCCTGGTGCTGATCTGTTGTGGCATCGTGATGGTGAACTACAAGCCTCGTGTCAGACCTCCAGTGTCAGCAGATGCTTGAACGGGGCATATAATGCCCAACATGGATTGAAGAATATCAGCGAAAAAACGCGGTCGGGAGAGATAAATGGAACAGAAAGTGATGCATGGTGTGTATCTTACAGGCCATGGTGGCTTTGAGGCGTTGTCCTATCAGGATGATATCCCCATGCCGACACCGGCAAAGGGCGAGGTTCTGATCAAGGTCGGGGCTGCCGGAATCAACAATACCGATATCAACACCCGCATTGGCTGGTACTCGAAAAGCGTAACCGGTGATACCAATTCCGGTGGCGCGGGCGGGCTCGACAGCGCCGAAGATGATGATGCGAGCTGGTCTGGCGAGCCCCTGAAATTTCCGCGCATTCAGGGCGCTGATTGCTGTGGCACTGTTGTGGCAGTCGGCGAGGGGGTGGACCCGTCCCGCATCGGTGAGCGGGTTCTGGTCAGAACCATGCAGTCCTATGCAACGGAAACAGATCCGGTAGCCTGTATCACGCTCGGGTCGGAGCGCGATGGCGGGTTTGCACAGTATATGACGGCGGATTCCATCCATGCGCTGGCAATCAACAGTGACTGGTCCGATGTGGAGCTGGCTTCCATCCCGTGTGCGTATTCAACGGCGGAAGGCATGCTGCACCGGACTAATGTAGGGGCTGAAACCGTCCTGATCACGGGGGCGTCCGGCGGTGTGGGCTCTGCGGCCGTTCAGCTTGCCAAGCGTCGGGGGGCAACGGTTATTGCTGTTTCAGGCGCCGCCAAGGCGGATGAAGTGCGTGCGGCTGGTGCGGATAGGGTCATTGACCGAGACGCGAACTATCTCGCCGAACTGGGCCCGGATTCCGTTGACGTGGTGGTTGACCTTGTGGCCGGTGATCGCTGGCCTTCCCTGTTGGATGTACTGCGCCGTGGCGGACGTTACACCACTGCTGGAGCCATTGCCGGGCCTATTGTCGAGCTGGACGTGAGGACGCTTTATCTGAAGGACCTGACTTTCTACGGCTGCACCTATCAGGAAGATGCGGTCTTTGAAAATCTGGTCGGCTATATTGAACGCAACGAGATCAAGCCGCTTGTGGCCAAAAGCTATCCGCTGAAGGATATCGTTGAGGCTCAGACCGACTTTCTCTCAAAGAAACATACCGGCAAGCTGGTGCTTGTGCCGCCACAGGACGACTAGACAGTGAAGATAGCCAGAATTGATGTATTCCAGCGTGACCTGCCTTATTCAGGAGGCGTGTATCTTCTCTCTGGTGGCCGGACCTATGAGAGTTTTGATGCCACCTTCGTTCGGGTGACCACTGATACGGGGCTTGAAGGGTGGGGTGAATCCACGCCCTTCGGTTCCACCTATGTCGCGGCTCATGCCAGAGGTGTCCGTGCCGGTCTGGAGGAAATTGCTCCTGGGCTGCTCGGCCTTGATCCACGCCATGTGGACAGGGTGAATGACCGGATGGACGAGCTTCTGATTGGTCATGCCCATGTAAAAACTCCGGTGGATGTGGCCTGTTGGGATGTGTTTGGTAAATCAGTCGGTATGCCGGTCTGTGACCTTCTCGGAGGCCGCACCCGGAATCGGATGCCGATTATCTCATCCATCTATGCGGGCGATCCGGAGGATATGCGGGCGCGGGTTGCCGATCATCGAGCGCGCGGCTATCTGGGACATTCTGTCAAAGTTGGTGCGCTTGAACGGGAGGGTGGTCCTGCGCTGGACGCTGAGCGAATCAAGGCTTCTCTGGCAGACGCCGTGCCGGGAGAATATTTCATTGTCGATGCCAATGGTGGCCTGACGGTTGAGCATGCCATGCGCATGTTGCGTCTCCTGCCGCAGGGGCTGGATTTTGTGCTTGAAGCGCCCTGCGCCACCTGGCGGGAACACCTGGCCCTGCGCAAGCGGACTGATTGCCCGATCATCTTTGATGAATTGGCCGATGGCGATGCGGCGGTTGCCAACATTGTCGGGCTGGATGCGGGCGAGGGGATCGGTCTCAAGATCTCCAAGAATGGTGGCCTCACACGCGGGCGACGACAGCGGGATATCTGCCTGGCTTCTGGTCTGACAGTCAGTGTGCAGGATACTGTGGGCTCGACAATTGCCTTTGCGGGCATTGTTCATCTGGGGCAGTCAATCCCGGAACGCTCTCTGCGCTGCGTGCTTGATTGCCGGGATATGGTGACAGTGACAACAGCCGCCTTTGACTGTCCGGTCGAGAATGGTGGTGTTGTCGCTCCCGACGCGCCAGGGCTCGGTATTAAACCGGATATGGATGTTCTCGGTGAGCCTGTTCTGACCTTTTGTTAAAGGCCGGGGCTGAACAGTTAGGTCTATCCCAGATCCAGAATGCCCCGTCCGTGCCTGCGGGCCTCGGACGGGGTAATGCCATACTGGTCCTTGTAGCATTTGGAAAAATGTGACGGGGACGAAAAGCCACAGGACAGGCAGATCTCCGAGATTGAAATACGTGATTTCAGAATCAGGTCACGGGCGCGCGCCAGCCGCAGTTCCAGATAATACCGGTTGGGCGTCTGGTTGACATAAGTCTTGAACAGCCGCTCAAGCTGGCGCAGGGACACGCCAACGGCTTCTGCAATATCCTCGCACTGCACCACATCCTCAAGCCGGGTTTCCATAATCTCGATGGCTTTGATCAGTTTGGCATTCGCCACATTCAGGCGCTCTCCAACCCCGGCACGTTGGGGTTCTGAGGGAGAACGTCCGCCGCGATAGATGGCAATATCAGCAATGGCTGTTGCCACCTGCGGGCCAAGCAGGCTGGTCGCATAGTCGAGCATCAGCTCGAAGGGGGCCGTGCCGCCGGAACAGGTGCAGATCGTCTTGTCGAACAGATAGATCTGGTCAAGAACCTCGATATCGGGGAACTGTTCTTCCATCAGCGGACGGTATTCCCAGTGAATGGTACATTGCCGATTGTTCAGAAGCCCGGCGCGCGCCAGAATATAGGCCCCTGTACAGATGCCGATGATCGTATGGCCATGCCGATGCAGCGTGTTGATGCCGGAGAGAAAACCTGAAGTCAGAGTCTGATGTTCGACACCATCACCGGCACAGATGAGCACCAGTCCCTTGTCACCGATTGCGCTGAATGGCTGCACGTCGTGGATCATAAGGCCGTTACTGGCTTCGACTGGTGAGCCGTCAGGTGAATAGAACTGCCAGCGGAAGACCTCCCGGCCGACGCTCTTGTTGGCCATGCGCAGAGCATCCACAGCCATGCCGAATGCGACCAGTGAAAACTGGTTCACCAGAACAAAATGCACATGGTGCAACTGAGGAGGTTCTGTGGGGGTGGAGTCCGCGTGTGTCATACGGCCATTCATTCCGTATTTATTCCGCCTTCGCAAGTGGCACGTCTTGACGATATGGAAAACTTCTGTCACGCCTTCGACAGTGACATTCATCGATATCCATCCGGACTCTGAGGCATCTATGTCGAGCGCACGGCATGCGTTTTCCGTAATTCGATCTCTTGACGCGTTTCCTGCACATCTGCGGGGCGGAGTGGTGGCTATCGGCAATTTCGATGGTGTCCATCGGGGACATCAGGCGGTTCTGGAAGAAGCCAAGGCGCTGGCCAGGGCTGGCAATGTGCCGGCGATCATGATGACCTTTGATCCGCATCCAAGAACAGTGTTTCGCCCCGACAACCCGGTTTTCCGACTGACGGATGAGGCCGGAAAAGCCCGGCTTGCCGAAGCTCTGGGGCTTGATGGTATTCTGAGTTTGCAGTTCACGCGCTCCTTTGCTGACCAGAGTGCGGATTCCTTTATCGAGACCATCCTCATTAAGACGCTCGGCGTTCGCCATGTGGTGACGGGATATGATTTCCATTTTGGTCACAAGCGTCAGGGGACCCCGGACTATCTCAAGGAAAAGGCGTCCGAACACGGCTTTGGTGTGCTGATCGTCGATATGAAATCCGATCGCAGCGGTGATGCTGTCTCATCATCCCGTATCCGTGCGGCCCTGAAGGACGGGGATATAGCCGGGGCCAATCGCCTGCTCGGTTACAGTTATTTCGTCGAAGGTCCGATTATCCATGGTGAAAAGCGCGGGCGCAATCTGGGGTTCCCGACGGCGAACATGGCACTGGCCGAAAACAGTGAACTCCGGTGCGGCGTCTATGCCGTGACCATGACACGGGCTGACGGAACAGAATTTCACGGTGCCGCCAGTTTTGGCCGACGCCCCACATTCGACAATGGTGCGCCGCTGCTTGAAACCCATGTCTTCGATTTCTCTGAAAGCCTTTATGACGAAGTGGTCAGGATTGCTTTCCATGGCTGGCTCAGAGGTGAGGAGAAATTCGCCTCCGTTGATGATCTGGTCGCACAGATGAAAGACGATTGCGAGAAAGCCCGGGTCCTGCTGTCACAGCGGGACATTCAACCTCTGGACCGGGTGCTGGCGGGATGAGCGCCCCGGATCAGACTGCCTCGTCAAATCCCATGGTCGGCATCGGGCTGATGGCCGCGGCCATGGCTGTTATTCCTCTGATGGATGTTTTCGCCAAGCTGCTCAGCAGTGATCATGGTGCGATCCAGATTGGCCTGGGGCGCTTTATTGGTCAGGCTGTCATGGCACTGGTCGTTATGGCACTGCTGCGGCAGAAAACAGCCTGGCTGCCGACACGGCTTTCGCTGCATTTCTGGCGCGGAGCCCTGCTGGCGATAGCAACCCTGTTTTTCTTTGCAGCCCTGAAAACAATGCCGATTGCCAATGCGCTGGCGATTTTCTTTGTGGAACCGATGATTCTGACGGCACTGTCGGCTGTTCTGCTGAAAGAGCAGGTTGGTCCTCGACGCGTGATCGCGGTGGTCGTCGGTTTCGGTGGTGCTCTGCTGGTGATTAAGCCAAGCTGGTCTGTTTTCGGTCCAGCGGCCCTGTTGCCGCTTGTTACAGCGACAGCATTTGCGGGTTATCTGCTGCTGACCCGGATTCTGAGCGGTACTGGAAATGTCTGGTCCCAGCATCTTGCTACCGGGTTGTCAGGCTCATTGATCCTGGGTCTGGCTTTGATCGTAGCGACGGTCTTCGGGTTCGAAGAGGTGGCCGCAAAGGCAATCTCGTCCACACAATGGGCTTACTATATCGGCCTTGCTCTCGTCGGGGCTGGCGCGCATTCCCTTATCGTGCTTGCCTTCGCAAGGGCTCCAGCTGCAACACTCGCACCGCTGACCTATCTTGAAATCGTCTCGGCAACGGTCCTTGGTTATCTGGTCTTCGCAGATTTTCCTGACGCACTGACCTGGCTTGGTATTGTCATCATTGTCGGCAGCGGGCTTTACATCATGCACCGTGAGCGTATTCGGCAAAGCCCGATTGCAGGTCGCAGGCGTCCGGTCAAGCGATAGGCCGAGATGTATCTTAAGCCTCCGGTCGGCGTGGGACAGAGACAATCGCCTCGCCATCAAGAACCAGTCTGTCACCCACATAGGTTTCGCATTTGAGGAAAATCCGTCGGCCCTTGTCCTGCTTTTCCACAACTTCGACCCGTGCCAGCAGTTCATCACCCAGATAAACCGGCGCACGGAAGTGCAGAGTCTGATCCAGATAAACCGCGCCAGGGCCGGGCATCTTGGTTCCGATAATAGTTGAATACAGGCTGGCCGACAGAAAACCATGGGCTATGCGTTTCTTGAAAATTGTCTCTGCTGCATAGTCGTCATCAAAATGCACCGGGTTCATGTCACCGGACAGCTCACCGAAACTCTGCACATCTTCATCTGTAACAAGCTTGGTGACTTCATCGTGCATACCAGGCTGCAGATCTTCATAATAATGCGGCTGCATGGCCGTTTCTCCCAAGTGACCAATCCCCGGAATAGCCCGGATTTTCGCCGAGCTTATGGGCGCTCTTGAGGCCCGCCAATGGGTCATTTGGATAAGAGTAATTCGGATAATACGACTACAGAAAAAATATGGTTTCCAAAGCTTTACTAATTGGTTTCATAGAAAATTAACGAGGATTCCAAGTAACGGGTACCCAAGTTAACCTCCTTTTTAAGACCTCGCGTTAGATTGGCTGTAGGAAACGGGGAGGTCGGCGATAAGCCACCTGTTCTCCTGGAGCGCGTAAAGCGCGAGGCGTAAATGGCCCCTTTGGGGTTGGGGTAGCTGAAAGTGTATGGAGTAAACTGATGGCCCTTGATATGAACATGCCGGTCTTGGTGGTGGATGACTACAAGACCATGATCCGTATCATCAAAAACCTGCTGAAGCAGCTTGGTTTTTCTGATGTGGACGATGCCGCAGACGGAACCGAAGCGTTCCAGAAGATGAAAGACCGTAAATATGGTCTGGTCATCTCTGACTGGAACATGGAGCCGATGACTGGCTATGAGCTTCTGAAACATGTCCGTTCCGATGAGCACCTGAACAAGACACCGTTCATCATGGTGACCGCGGAATCCAAGACGGAAAACGTGATCGCTGCCAAGAAGGCAGGCGTGAACAACTATATCGTTAAGCCGTTCAACGCCCAGACGCTGAAAGCGAAGATCGACGCGGTCTTCGGCGAATAAGCGTCTTCTCCGGCCATCAAGGCGGCCAGATTGGCCGCCTAACGGCGGGATACGGATTTCAGGTTGCGTGTGGGGATACGCGCCGGAAAAACGGGGAATAAAAAGGGCGGCAACAAAGAATTGCAGCCCAATGGGGAATGTCATGTCTCATTATATCTCTACGGAGAATGTCGACAGCATCGTATCCTTTCTCGAAAGGGATCGTGCGGGTGATGTCTCTCTCAATGATGTCATTCAACTCGCCGAAGTGATGGCAGGATCGCTTCATTCCTATTTTGAATCGCTGGATATCTCTCTCTACGAAGAGTTCAAGGGTATTGCTGACGAGATTTCCGTTATGAAGACGGAAGTGGCAAACCTGAGGCCGTCGGACATGCGGGAGAACCGGATTCCGGAAGCCGGGCGCGAACTTGATGCGGTTGTCAATGCCACTGAGCAGGCAACAGAAACCATCATGGCCGCAGCCGAAGACATCATGGCGACAGAGGCAACGGATCTCGAGAGCTACCAGGCTCATGTCAATGACAAGATGATCGAGGTCTTTGAAGCCTGCAGTTTCCAGGACATCACCGGGCAGCGTATTTCCAAAGTGGTTGAGACCATCAATCACATTGATGAGCGGATCTCCAACTTCATCGACCGCCTCAAGGTGGCAGAAGTTGCTGATGCGGAGGTTGAGGAAACCGAAGAGGAACGCCGCCGCCGCGAGTTGATCTTGCACGGTCCGCAGCATGCGGGCGAAGGGGTTGCGCAAGATGATGTTGATCAGCTTTTTGATGCGGTCGAGGCTGACGGTGTCGATCAGGACGAGATTGACAAACTCTTCGGCTGATATCCGCTGACACAATTTCAGTTTGAACCCGCCCGAGGCTTTACCGCCCGGGCGGGTTCCTGCTTTGGGATCTCAGTTTTTGGCTCAAATTGGGCGTAATTGGTTTGAAATGTGGTGGCCGAGGGTGCGTTTCCGGATGTATGTGCGATTTTACCCAAATTATTGAGGTAATATCGCGGAATGCCCTTGTTTTGGACTTATACCGTTTCTAAAAGCCGTGGAGAGGATCCGGTGAAGAGGGGCGGTTGATGGATCTGAATCAGACGGTTGATTCACTGTATGAAACCATTGTTGAACAAAATGGGTTGCAGGGTGTAACCGGGATTTTGGCTCGGGCCATGCCTGGTTCCGCTGTCGCAATGCAGCTCTACGACGCTCGTACCAACCAGTGCCATGGTGTCGCGGAAACAGGCTTTGATCCTGGCAGCCGGGAAGCCTATTTCGAGCATTATGCGCCTCTCAACCCATGGGCCAGAGTCTTCGTTCAGGGGAAACCTGATCAGGTTCTTCGTGCGGAAGAAACGGTTGCAAGGGAAGATCTGCTCTCTGGTGAATATTACAATGACTGGCTAAGGCCTCAGGGAGATTTGTCTCTGGCGCTCGGATTGGTTCTCAATAGGTGGGATACGCAGCGTCTGATTCTGACCACTCGCCTTGGTGAGGGGCAGGATGATGTACTGGCAAGCTGCTCGCAGACCCTGCATCAGCTTATGCCTCACCTCAACCGGGTCAGTCAGATTGAAGCCCTGTTGTCAGAGAGCCGTGACGCGCGGGCCTTCATGAAAGCAGGTTTCCAGTCTATGCGCGGTTGCGCGGTTCTGGTTAATGGAAGCGGCCGCGTCATTGCTGCCAGCATGGCTGCTGAAGAACTGTTCGAACGCAGAACGCTGTTCAGAATCAATATGAACAACAATCTCGCCGGAGCCAGCCTGTCCATTGACGGGACCTTTCGCTCCCTGCTGGGTGATCTGGCACAGCTTGACGACATTACCGGCCCGATTGTCGTGCGTGATGAAAACCGCAACGCAGCGGCAGCTCTGATCACCATTCCGGTTCACCCGGATTATGACGGTGTCAAGGGTGCCTTGCTCAGAGGTGCCACGGATCGTCACCAGCCGGCCAAGCTGGTGGTGGTGATTGAACCGGATCAGCTGGCTCTTCCTTCGCTGGACCTTCTGAAAGCCTTTTTTGATCTCTCCACATGCGAAGCCCAGCTTGCCCTCGCGGTCAGTGAAGGGGTGACCCTGTCGGATTATGCCAGGAAGAAAGATCTGTCCCGCAATACAGTGCGCAATCATCTGGCTAATATTTTCACAAAGACCGGGGTCAACAGACAGGTTGATCTGGTCCGGATGCTTGGCGCATTGGGAGAAGCCCAGTCCAGTCAGGACCAGCTCTAAATCTGGAATGCCATTCTATTCAACCCTATGAAAGGGCCTGTTTGATGGCCAGGAAGTCTTTCCAGGATAGCCGTTTTTCGAGTGGCTGACGCAGCAGGTAGGCTGGATGATAGGTGGCTATGGCCTTGATCTTACGATTGGGCAGTTCATAAGGCATCCATCGCCCGCGCAGTTTGCGGATACCATCACTGGTGCCGAGAAGGGCCTTAGAGGATGCCGCACCGAGAAACACCAGAACATCCGGATTGACCAGTTCGATCTGCCGCTGGATGAATGGCTTGCAGGTTTCGGTCTCTTCCGGCGTCGGTGTCCGGTTTCCGGGCGGTCGCCAGTAGAGAACGTTGGCGATATAGACAGACTGCCTGTCGAGTTCGATGGCCTGAAGCATCCGGTTCAGCAATTGGCCGGAGCGCCCGATAAAGGGCAGGCCCTGCATATCCTCATCCCGACCGGGGGCTTCTCCGACAAACATCAGCCGGGCATTCGGGCTGCCATCCGAGAAGACGGTGTTTTTCGCCGTGCGTTTCAGATTACAGCCGTCGAAAGCCTGAACAGCTTCATGCAGGGCCTCAAGGCTGGTGGCAGATGCTGCCAGATTGCGAGCGGATTGCACCACATCGGCGGAGCCGGGAATGACTGGCTGCGGCATATGGCGTGCAGGTGCGTCTGGTTCCGGAGACCGCTCCCGGGGGGCTCCTGGTGCATGAGAAGGGGCGGCCTGTGCCTGCCTTGCAGCTTGAGGTGCAGTCGGAGCCCGGCGTGCGGCTTTTGCCTGGGCTTGTGCTTTTGCCTGAATTTCTGTTTCTGCGAACCGGTCCTGCGGGGTGTCCTCCAGAACCCAGTCCACGCCCATATCCGCATGCCAGCGGAGGGCTTCTATCAGCGCAGCGCGCGTCTGTCCGGAGGTGGGTGAGGAAGATGTCATGACGGCATTATATACAGGAAACACGCATGTGCGTCTGGTTTAATCGACAAAATCGAATGCCACAAACATGTCGTTACGACAAGATGCTGATGAGCTGGCTGCATGGTCCATAATTGGGTCCATAATTTGTATGAAATCTGCTCAAAATGGCGAAAAAGGACAAGAGACGCGCGCTCTTGGCATTGCCGGAGGCATTCTGATCCCTTAAGAAACCTGTTGGCTTAGGGTCAAGACTCATTGCTCACGCCTACTCTGTTTATCAGGGAAGAGCAGAATGGACACAAACAAAAGCGCAGGACAGGTGGATCCTATTCAAGCTGTTGTTTGTGGTCAGGCTGCGCTTCCCTGATAAACCCAAAGGGCGGGGTCATTTTACCGCCCGGCTTTGTTGGAGGCCCTTGAAAACCAGAAGGTTTCCTGCGGACCTCCGCCGCGCCGGACGAAAAAATGACCATCGCAGAATGGATGTGAGCAATGAGTTTTGACCCTAGGAAAATGGGCGACTGCCGCCGGAACAGATTGCCCGCCTGAAGAATAAATAGGCAATAAACGGGTTTTGAAAGCGTGACATATGCTGGTTAACCGGAACCGGTCGGGACGTCACGCTGTGGGAGAAACAGATGTCTGACGCGATGGAGCTTCCTGAACGCGAAAGCATGGAATTCGATGTGGTGATTGTCGGTGCAGGCCCTGCTGGCCTGGCTGCTGCTATCCGTATCAAGCAACTGGCCAATGACAAGGGTGAAGACCTGTCAGTCGTTGTTCTGGAAAAAGGCTCCGAAGTCGGGGCGCATATCCTGTCCGGCGCTGTTGTCGATCCGATAGCACTTGATCGCCTGCTGCCGGAATGGCGCGAGGAAGACACGCCGCTGAAGACGGAAGTGAAGGAAGATATCTTCACCTTCATGGGTCCGGCCGGCTCCATCCGCCTGCCAAACTTTGCGATGCCGCCGCTGATGAACAACCACGGCAACTATATTGTCTCTCTGGGCAATGTCTGTCGCTGGATGGCTGAAAAGGCTGAGGCTCTGGGCGTTGAAATCTATCCGGGTTTTGCCGCCGCTGAAGTGCTCTATGGCGAAAACGGCGAAGTCATCGGCGTAGCCACCGGCGACATGGGCGTCGGCAAAGACGGCGAGGTGAAAGACACCTACATGCGTGGCATGGCGCTGCTCGGCAAATATGTGCTGATCGGTGAAGGCGTCCGTGGTTCTATCGCCAAGCAGCTGATTGCCAATTACAAGCTGGATGAGGGCAGGGAGCCTGCGAAGTTCGGCATCGGCATCAAGGAATTGTGGGAAGTTGACCCGTCCAAGCACAAGCTGGGCCGCGTGCAGCACTCCTTCGGCTGGCCGCTGGACCTGAAAACCGGTGGTGGCTCCTTCCTCTATCATCTGGAAGACAATCAGGTGGTTGTCGGCTTTGTGGTCCACCTCAACTATTCCAATCCGTGGCTGTCACCGTTCGAGGAGCTGCAGCGCTTCAAGACCCATCCGGAAATCCGCGATGTGTTTGAAGGCGGCAAACGCCTTGCCTATGGTGCTCGTGCGATCACCGAAGGTGGCTATCAGTCCGTGCCGAAACTGTCCTTCCCGGGTGGC
The DNA here is from genome assembly GCF_030845175.1 of Coralliovum pocilloporae. Taxonomy (NCBI): domain Bacteria; kingdom Pseudomonadati; phylum Pseudomonadota; class Alphaproteobacteria; order Hyphomicrobiales; family Coralliovaceae; genus Coralliovum; species Coralliovum pocilloporae. The sequence goes on from NZ_CP132542.1 coordinate 2,060,814, forward strand.
GCGCTGCTCGGCTGTTCTGCCGGTCTCGTCAACGTTCCGCGTATCAAGGGCTCGCACAACGCCATGCTGTCTGGCATGCTGGCTGCTGAGAAAGTGGTGGAAGCGCTTGCCGATGGCCGCACCAATGATGAGCTGGCCGCTTATGAAGCGGAATGGCGCGACACCGATATCGGCAAGGACCTGAAGAAGGTCCGCAACGTCAAGCCGCTCTGGTCCAAGCTTGGGACCATTGGCGGTGTTGCGCTTGGTGGTCTCGACATGTGGACCAACACATTTGGCTTCTCACTGTTCGGCACCCTGAGCCATGGCAAGCCGGACCATGCCTATCTGAAGCCTGCCGATCAGTGCAAGAAGATCGAATATCCGAAGCCGGACGGCAAGCTGACCTTTGACCGCCTGTCCTCTGTCTTCCTGTCCAATACCAATCATGAGGAAGACCAGCCGATCCATCTGAAGCTGAAAGATGATGCGCTGCAGATGTCATCCGAGCTGAAGGTCTTTGCCGGCCCATCCAACCGTTATTGTCCGGCTGGGGTTTATGAGTGGCGGAAGGATGATGAGACCGGTGCCGACAAGTTCGTCATCAACAATCAGAACTGCGTCCACTGCAAAACCTGTGACATCAAGGACCCGAACCAGAACATCAACTGGACGGTGCCGGAAGGTGCAGGCGGACCGAACTACCCGAATATGTAAGGGCTGGAGCAAGGTTCTCTGAAAAATTGGAACAGGCCTCGGAGCTGATCGCTTCGGGGCCTGTTTCTTTTTACCTGTCATCCCTGCAGAAAGTGTGTCCATATACAGGACAACTGGAGCATATTCCCGAAAAGTGTGTGCGGTTTTCGGATAAGAATATGCTTGAAAACAAAGAGATAGAGCATTTTGAGTGACTTTTTTTCACACAAAATGCTCTAGGTCAACGGGGGCTTGTGCCATGCAGTTTGAAATCTCCGGCCTCTATGTGGGATTGCTCGGTCTGTTCATGGTTGTGATTGCGTTCCGGGTGCCTCTGCGCCGACGGTCGGAAAAAATCGGATTGGGCACCGGTGGAGACAGTGAACTGACCACCCGGATACGGGTGTTCGGCAATTTCATCGAATATGTGCCGATGGCACTGCTGATGCTAGTCCTGCTTGAGAACCGCTCTACACCTGAATGGGCATTACATGCTCTGGGGCTGACCCTGCTGGGAGCACGTATTCTGCATGCTGTGGGTCTCAGTGCGACCGATTATGGGAAATGGCGGCTCAGAGCCCGTTTTTACGGGGCGCTTTTGACGTTTATTATTCTGCTGATTGAAGCGCTTTGGCTGATTTCTGGTGCTTTGGCAGGGGTTTAAGGCCATTTCTCACATGCTTACGTTCACGTAAGCTCAAACGCGCGTCATAACCGCGTGTTCACGGTTGCACTTTGTCTCTCCACGCCACACATCCGGTGCACAATCAAGTTCAGGAGAACGGAGCAGCACCGATGAAAGCGCTTATTGAAAATCTTCCGCCGCTGAATGCCAACACAGCCATGACCATGCTTCTGGCTGGTGCATCTGCCCTTGTTGCCTTTGATCTTTTCGGCCAGAGTCTCAGCCCTCTTTTGGGGCAGGCCCGACTGGCTCCGGTTCCGCTTGCCAACAGCGTGATCAAGACGCTGACGGGAGAAGGCTATGCTCCGGCGGCTCATCTTATGCATTATATGGCTGGCCTGGTCGCCTATCCGCTCGGCTGGATGCTGATTGCCCGGCCTCTGGCGCAGCGGGTCATGCCAAGTCTGCACTGGTTGGTTTCATCAACGCTTTATGGTGTAGCGCTCTGGGTGTTCGCTCTCTATTTCATGGCGCATCTCGTGGCCGGAAACCCGCCATTCCTCAACTTTGGCAACATCACCTGGGTCGCTCTTGTGGGGCATGTGGTTTATGCGGTCGTTGCTGCTGCGGTGGTGCAATGGCGAGAAACGGGCGAGAGAATCGCCTATCAACCTGGTTAAATCCGACCATACAGGGAATAAGAATTGGTCCGCTCCGGCGGGCCTTTTCGTATATTGGGTTGAAAACAGGGCGAATTGTCGCAAAGCGGTCGATAAACCGGCGGTAACCGTGGCAAAATCGGGACAAGCTCTTGCAAATATGCTACGGGCGCGCCAAGTTTCTCATTCTGACTCGAGCCGGATGGGCGAGCGCAAACGATAAAGGAGCCAAAGGTGGGCGTTGTCGTCTCTTTGGAAGATAAAAAAAAGCAGCTTAGCACCATTCAGCCGCTGCTCGATCTTGTCCATGCCGACATGCAGGATGTCATAGCCATTCTGGATGAGCGTGTCCGCTCCCATGTTGAACTGATCCCCGATCTGGCTAACCACTTGATTTCACTAGGCGGCAAGCGCCTCAGGCCGATGATGACAATCACCGCAGCCCAGATGTGTGGCTATGAAGGCGATGGTCACATAAAACTGGCTGCTGCCGTTGAGCTGATGCATACGGCTACTCTGCTGCATGATGATGTGGTCGATGAAAGCGACATGCGACGCGGCAAGCCTGCGGCCCGCCTTGTCTATGGTAACGAGCGTGCGGTTCTTGTGGGCGACTTCCTGCTTGGTCAGGCATTCAAGCTGATGGTTGAGGTCGGGTCGCTCGATGCGCTTGATATCCTCTCAGATGCGGCTGCTGTTATTGCGGAAGGCGAGGTCTGGCAGCTTGAGGCGGCCAAGAATCTGACCACAACGGAAGATGAATATCTGAATGTCATTCGTGCCAAGACGGCTGCCCTGTTTACCGCTGCAGCGGAAGTCGGGCCAATTGTTGCCGGTAAGGGCCGGGCCGAACGCGGAGCATTCAAGTCTTATGGTACCAATCTTGGTCTGGCCTTCCAGCTGATTGATGACGCGCTTGATTATGGCGGCTCCGCCAGCCAGCTCGGTAAGAATACCGGTGATGACTTCCGCGAAGGCAAGATCACTCTGCCGGTTGTCCTGACTTACAGGCGTGGCAATGACGAAGACCGGGCGTTCTTTGAGCGGACCCTGCAGCGTGGCGAGGTTGAAGAGGGTGATCTGGAACACGCCATGGAGTTGATGCAGGCGCATAATGCGCTGTCAGACACGGTTGAGCGTGCCCGTCATTATGGTGCTATTGCCCGTGATGCGCTGGCAACCTTCCCGGATACTCCACACCGCGCAGCCCTGTTGCAAGCGGTTGATTTCTGCATCAGTCGGGTTTCCTAAAGCGCGTTGCGCCAAAGTGGGAACCGGTTTGGCGATAACAACTCGCTTCAGTCCCTAAAGTGCGATCCTCAAAGCCAGATAGGGTGAGAGGTTCAGAAGCAGAATGCCGATCTTGTAATGCGCAAGATAGGCAAAGTAGCTGCGTTTTAGTGTGTCCCGGTCAAGACCAAACTGGCGGCTGTGAAGGCGTGCTGCCCAGTCGCCACAAAACACCAGGGTCAGACTGGATAGAACCAGCAAGCTGAGATTCAGCACAAGACTCCATCCGAGCATGGTTTGAAGCAGTTCGGCTGACATGACCTTCCCCCTCTCGCAGTCTCACTAACTTTCATATGGGGATGAGTGCGTTTCCGCGCAAAGGGGAGGCCGTTATCCGAGGAGGCTGGTCCAGCTCGCGCCCAGAACCACGGCTGCAGCAATCGCCAGGATGTGGTTGCCACTCAACAGGGTAACCAGCACCGCAAGCGCTACGGCTGATATTTCTCTGAGACCTCCGGCTGCCAGATTGCTGGCCACAATGGCGACGAGAACGGAAACGGCCATGGATCTGAGAGCGGCGCGCAGGCGCGGGGTCAGGGGAACAAAATGCATCAGTTCCGTTCCCACAAGACGGGTGAAGAGCGTCACAAATGCCGTAATGAGGATAACGAGAACTGCAAATGTATCAGCGGACATCGGAATGCTCCGACCCGTCATTGCTTGTCATCAGCCCGCCGATCAACCCGCCTGCAAGGGCCGCGACCACAATGTTCCAGCCAGGTGGTAGCCAGTAGAGGCCCGCGATGGCTGTAACGGCTGCAGCAAGAGCTGGCAGAACGTCCGGTTTTCCCTCCCATTGTTTGACCAGAAGTCCGGAAAATAGCGCCAGGATCACCACATCCAGACCAAAGACGCTGAGATCCCCCAGGGCCTGGCCCGCATAGGCTCCAATTCCGCTGCCTGCAACCCAGGCAATCCACATGGTTATGCCGTTTCCAAGCAGGCGGCCTGCATCAAGCGGTTCTGTTCTGAGCCGAACCATGGTGTCGCCGAAATTCGGATCGCTGGTAAAGCACATTGCAAGCCAGCGTTCCCACAACGGAAGCCGGTTCAGCCATGGAGCCAGTGCTGCCCCCATCAGAATATGGCGGGCATTGGCCGCAAAGATCGTCAGGACCAGAGTGACAAGCGGCAATGGCTGATGCCACAGATCAAGGGCCGCAAATTGTGCAGCGCCGGAAAAATGCAGAGCACTCATCAGCAGTGCATGATCCGCAGACATGCCCACTTCAACTGCTGTTGCTCCAAATGCCAGCCCGAACGGCAAGATAAAAAGACAAACGGGAATAAAGGCAATCATTCCCTTGCGCACACCCTGAAGGCTGAGCACGATGACAGGCGAAGCAGACTGATCCATAAAGCGATGGACTCTCCGGTTGGACGTAATGTGAGAGGGGGTGAGCATTACACAAGTCTGACTGCAGTCAACGATTTCCGTTCACCGACCTATCACAATCCCAACAAGCCCTTGCCTTTGACCTGCAAATCGCCCCATTCTGTGCCTAGATGACCAGCGACCGATACCAAGGGATGTCAACGCGGGCCTGTTTGATACACGCCCGGGGCAAGTTTGAAATCCATTGGTGTTAACCGCACCCGTTTCGATATCGACAGGCAGGCTTCATGACACTTCGACAGGCAACCCGTTCCATGCGCCGGAAAACTGCATTGGCTCTATGTGCAGCCACCCTGATGTTGGGTGCCAATTTCGGGATGCAGCCGATCAGCGCTCATGCGGCTGCGGAAGAGGACGATATCGGGCTGCCTAATCTGTCGGGCCGCTATCTGGCCGCGATTGTCGCCAATCGGGCGCAGGATGCCGAACGGGCATCACGATATTTCCGTGATGTGATCTCCCTTGACCCGGAGACACCTGAACTAACCCATTCGGCTTTTATCTCCCTGCTGACCAATGGTGAAATACCGGATGCCGCCAAGCTGGCGAAGGAGCTGATGAAGCGGGAAAATACCGGCTGGTTCCCGCGGTCCACTCTGGGCGTGGTAGCTTTGCGGAAGCGGGCTTACAAACAGGCGCAGAAATATTTCTCTGAAGGCGATCAGGGGGATCAGGTCACGCGGCTGGTTTCAGGCATTCTCAATGCATGGAGCTTGCACGGAGAGAAGAAAACAGATCTCGCCATCGAAACATTGGGTCAGCTGGAAGGCCCCGGCTGGTACGACCTGTTCCGCAGCTATCACAACGCGCTGATGCTCCATCATGTGGGGCGGAATGAGGAAGCCCGCAAGGAGATGGAAAAGGCGCTGGAAATTGACAGCCGCTCCGTGCCGATGGCTGCGACCTATGCCCGTATTCTCTCCCGCCTTGGTGATGACAAGGCCGCACTGGATCATTTGCGCCCGCTTTACAGGCAGGCTCCGGGCAACCGCATTCTCGGCTATCTTGTTGGGGAGCTGGAAAAAGGGCGGTCACTCAAGCCCACTGTATCGTCTGCCCAGTCCGGTGCCGCCGAGGGGCTCTACGGCATCGGAACTCTGCTGGCGCGGGAAGGGGGCGCGGAGGCAGGCTCCGTCATGCTGCGTCTGGCGCTTCATCTGGATGAGGAGCATGAGCTGGCTATCATGTCCATGGCGGATCAGCTTGAGGCCGTGAAGCAATATGACAAGGCGAATGCTCTTTATGCCCAGCTTGATAACGAGTCTGTCCTGCAGCCTGTCTCGGTCATTCAGACAGCACTCAATCTTGAACGTCTTGAGAAAACCGATGATGCCATCGGGCTGCTTGAGGAATTGATAAAGACCGAGAAGAGCAATCTGTCTGCCATCAATACACTGGGTAATCTTCTGCGGTCCAAGGAGCGCTATGAAGACGCCGCGCTGGTCTATAGCAAGGGTATCAGCACTATTCCGCAGCTGCAGCCAGGGCACTGGTCCATCTACTACACACGCGGCATCGCCTATGAACGTTCCAAGGACTGGCCGAAGGCGGAAGCGGATTTCCGGAAAGCGCTGGACCTGTCTCCCGACCAGCCCCTTGTGTTGAACTATCTTGGTTATTCCTGGGTTGATCGTGGTGAGAATTACGATGAAGCACTGGATATGATCAAAAAGGCCGTCGAACAGCGGCCGCAAGACGGGTACATCGTCGACAGTCTTGGCTGGGTCTATTACAAGCTTGAGCGCTTTGAAGAGGCCGTCCCGCATATGGAACGTGCTGTTGCACTGAAACCGGCGGACCCGATTATCAATGACCATCTGGGCGATGTTTACTGGAAGGTGGGGCGCAAGCGTGAAGCGATGTTCCAGTGGCAACATGCGCGGGATCTGAAACCGGATGAGCCGGAAGTTCTCGAACGGGTTCTGAAGAAAATCGAGCATGGTCTGGACAAGGTGGAGCTTGAAGAGGCAAAGGCCGGGAAAGACGACACCGCATCGAACTGATCTGATCCCAGGAATTTCAGCGGATGCAGATCACGGAATTCGCGCCAGCCAAAATCAATCTGGCACTGCATGTTACGGGCCAGCGGGCAGATGGATATCACCTGCTCGACAGCCTTGTCGTGTTCGCGGATGTGGGTGACAGTCTTCATGTCCGACAAGCGGAGCACCCGGACTTCTCCATAGTGGGGCCTTTCTCGATTGGCCTGCCTGTAACAGGTGACAATCTGGTCCTGAAAGCGCTGCAGGCAATCGCTGGGCGCGTTGAGGGCAGCGCTATGCCCCTGGCTGTGACGCTTGAAAAGAACCTGCCCGTTGCATCCGGTATAGGCGGTGGTTCTGCTGATGCCGCTGCCATGGTGCGTGCTGCCAACACCTTGTGGGGACTCAAATATTCAGAAAAGGACCTTTGCCAGCTAGTCGACCGTCTGGGCGCGGATTTGCCTATGTGTGTTCGCTCTCGGCCACTAAGAGCCCTGGGGGTCGGTGATCAGCTGTCAGATGTGCCTGATGTTCCGGATCTGGCTCTTGTGCTGGTCAATCCAGGTATCCCTGTCTCAACGCCGCCTGTTTTCAAGGCGCTTGCTGTCAGGAATAATCCGCCGCTTGTTCTGCCGGAGTCTTTTCCTGAAACGGCTGAAGGCTTTGCCGACTGGCTTCTGACCACGCGGAATGACCTTGAAGAACCAGCCCGGCGTCTGCATCCGATCATCAGTCATGCACTGGATATGCTGACCGGATCAGATGAATGTCTTCTGGCCCGTATGTCCGGATCAGGGGCGACCTGCTTTGGTCTTTATCCCACCCATGCGGCAGCATCTGAGGCTGCCGCGTCCATTGCTCTGGAAAAATCTGAATTCTGGTGCCGGGCCGCGCGTTTGTATTCGGGTCTTTCGCAAGCCGGGGAAGTTTGATAACCGAAGAACACTTTGTGTGGCAGTGAGCGCGTATAATCCATGGATGAACTGATCAAGACCAACGATATGGTGGTAATTTCCTTCGTGGAAGCGCTGCTGAAAGATGCCGGTATTCCCTATCTGACGGCGGATCAGAACATGAGCATCGTTGAGGGGTCACTCGGAATTATCCCTCGCCGCATTCTGGTTGAGAGCGATCATCTTCAACAGGCGCGCCGCATCCTGAGAGAGGCCGAGATTGGTCACGAACTACCAGAAGAAAAGCCGTAGGCCATGTCCAACACCACCATAGATGCCTTCCTTGGCGACGGGCTTGCAATTGAGCAGCCCAGGAATGGCGCCCACCGGTCAGGGATTGATGCGGTGCTTCTGGCTGCAGCTGTTCCCGCAAAGCCGGGGGATGATGTGGTAGACCTTGGCTCTGGTGTAGGGGTTGCCGGTTTGTGTGTGGCGGCGCGGGTCGGCCAGGTGAATCTGACACTTGTCGAGCGGGATGCAGACGCAGCATTTCTGGCGCGGAGCAATCTTGAGAGGTCTGAGAACAGCCGGCATCTGCGATCAGCCCGGGTGCTGGAAACTGATGTTACCCAGCGCGGCGGCGCGCGGGAAGCCGCGGGCCTTGTGCCGAAAATGGCGGATCACGTCCTCCTCAATCCACCCTATTATAGACCGGGAGAGGTTCGTCAGTCTCCCAATGAAGCCCGCGCCCGCGCACATGTGTTGACGGATGAGGGTATTGAGCCGTGGATACGGACCGCTTGTGCATTGCTCAAACCCCGCGGGACAGTGACGGTGATTTTTCGGGCTGATGGTCTTATGGATCTGGTCTCCGCTTTGTCTGGCCGGGTGGGAGACATCAGGGTCCTGCCGCTTCATCCCGAACCAGGGCAACCGGCCTACAGGATTATTGTGCATGGCATTCAGGGAAGCCGGGCACCCTTGTCACTGTTACCTGGCTTTACGCTCCATGAGGGCGCGAATAAAACCTTTGTCAAACGTGCTGATGATATCATGCGGTTCGGAGCCCGCCTCTCTTTTTAGTCGTAGCCTGGCGCGAATCACTGAGTGTGAAACGACATGTTTTCAATGTTTAAGACGCTTCTTCCACGATTTATCAAAAAAAGTGAACGTGAAAAATCTGCGGCGGAATGGCTTGAAAAAGACTTGGAATAATCACCTGAAAAGGACTCAGATTAGAATGATTTAGACTCTCTGAGCCACCTTCTGATACCGGCCATTTTGGGGGGATTTGAGCGCAATGCTTGTGAAATCCAGGTCGTGCCAATCGCCTTATTTAGTTGTGTTTTTTCCAGTTTTTGATAAATAGTTTGTTAAGGAATATTGGCATTTGGCACTTAGGTTATGTCGTCATGCGCAGGGGCAGCTATGGCGTGTGACATCAGGAGGGGCGCGTGATTAAGCTTTTTTCTAAAGATCATTCGAGTAAAAAGAGCGTCAAAACTGAACAGGCGACTGATAAGGAGACGGTAACGGAAGCCATTGAAACACCTGTGCCTGCCGCCCTCGAACGATCTTCCATGGCAGCACAGAATGAGGATACCTCTCCTCTGGCCCTGAAACTTCAGGAAAAGCAGCGCCAGCTTGATTCCCTCAAAATCAGGGTAGCCGAGCTTGGAAACTCCTTCCAGGAAATGGAAAGCCTTGCCGGGCAATCAACCCGCAGCATTCGGCACCTGTCGAACTTCCTGAGCGATGCCAAGGTCAATCTTGAGACGGAAATCCGACTGAAGAGCGAAAATGCCAAGCTGACCACAGAAAAGCTGGATCTGGCGCATGAGAAGGATCTCACGCAGCAGAAGCTGCAGGAGAGCGAAGCCATGTGCGCGTCCCTGCGTCAGCGTGGTGTGGAAACCAGAACAGCCCTTGAAACCGCTCGTGATGATATCATCCGTATCAAGGAAGCCCATGACAAACTGGATGCGGCTTACCACAACGATATGGTGGAGCTTGCCAAAAAGACGGCTCAACTTGAAACCCTGCAGGACAAGTTCGATACGCTGAATGATCGCTATTCCGATCTTGAAGCGCAGCGGGAGCAGTTGAAGGGTGATCTGGACAGCCAGTCCAAGATCGGTGTTGAGAACAAGAAGACCCTCTCCGAAAAGACAGTTCTTCTGGAAGAAGAGATTTCAAAGAACTCACAGCTCTCCGGCAATGTTGAAGCGCTGAAGCGAGAGATCGCTGAGCTGCGCGCCCAGTCCATTGAGCACAAGTCCATGCTGGATGAGACAACAGAAGAACTCAGCTATCACAGGAATACGCTTGAGGAAGAGCGCCGCAAGCACGACAACGAAGTTTATGCGCTGAAATCCGAGATCGACAATCTCAATTCGCAGCGTCGCGTTCTGACCCAGTCTGTTCAGGAATCCAATACGGAAGCCAAATCATCCAAGAACCGTATCCGGTCTCTGACATTGCGCCTGCACGAGATGGAAGACCAGATCGAGAAAGTTCAGTCATCTCATGATGGTGACAAGCACGAGATGGAAAACCTCAATATCAAGCTCCGCGAAATGGGGCTGCGTTACAATTCCATCCTCACTGACCTCAACCATGAGCGCAGTCAGAACAGCAAGCTCAATCAGTCTATTCAGAACATGATTGAAGAGAACAAGTCTCTGCAGAACATGAAGATCAAATACGAGACATCTCTTGATCAGATCCGTGAGCTGAAATCCCTGATCACCAATTATCAGATGGTCATTAGGGAAAATGACGATTCGATCGATCAGTTCATGCCGGACCCTGCCGTCGATGAGAAAGACGACAAGGTGGTCGTCTCGATCAAGAAGCGTCCTGAATAGGATTCTTTCGGGCTCACACTAATCGTTGAAATTCTGAGGGGTGCTGGCTATCAGCACCCCTTATTTTTTGGGTTTTGTAAGCTGGAACAAGCTGCTTGATCTGAAACTCGGATCATGTGTTTTGGCCATGGGGGCTAAATCGCGTATTATGAATGCCCTACTGGCACGAGGCGTGACCGATGACCGAGAGATGCTCGATGATCGCCCATGGAGAGGCGCATTCAACCTTCATCATTACCCATGCGGATGGGACGCATTCTGTCGTCCGTTATCTTGATGGCGCGGAGGTTGGACGGCAGTCACTTGGGCCCGATCATTCCCATGAGAATGTGGTGGATCAGTTCCGGTCAGACAGCGAACCCGTCGTTGACGGGATCTGCCCTCAGGCGACCTGCTGACTGAATGCGTTCCAGTCACGAAGAACCAGCGTCACACACAAGATGGGACGCCGGTTTTAAAAATGAGATGTAGAGGGTGGCGATTATCCGATCAGTGTGAGCAGAATGGCTGCCATGGCAAACCACCCCGTGGCGAAGCTGAGTGTGCGTCCGAACGGTACGCCGCTCACATAGGCAATCACATGAGCCAGACGGGCCCAGAAATAGACGGTGGCAGCCAGCGCGGTCGTATCATTGCTGACACCGGCAAGATGCGCGGTGATAACCAGTGCGGCAAATGGCACAAGGTTCTCGACTGCATTGTAATGTGCTCTTTTCAGACGTTCCGCCCACGGTGCGTTTGGCTTGTCATCAGCCTTGTAGGTCAGCGCATCCATCAGGCCATACTTGCCGATAAAGGACAGGATATAAGGAACCCAGAGAACCATGGTCAGGGCAGCTGTCCAGGTCAGCATGGTAAGTTCGGTGGTCATCGTCCAACTCCATCTTGGTACAGGGGTACGCAGGCAAACTATATGCGCACATTCGCATATATGCATAATTTCGATTTTTCTAAATTAATCAAGACCCCCACGAGAATTTGACCTGCGGCTTGAAACCGCAGCCCAGATACGCCACTTATGCGTCAATCTATATGAAGCAAGACCGGAGATTTCATAAATGCGTGACTGGCTTTCCCGTTTTCTGCCAAAGAAATGGCGTAAAACAAGTCCGGTGATCCCGGTCATCCGCATGACCGGCCCAATTGGTCTTGGCGGTTCTCCACTGAAGTCCGGCTTGTCTCTGGCAACCATTGCCGGTCCGCTTGAAAAGGCGTTCTCGCACAAGCAGGCTCCGGCTGTGGCCATCAGCATCAATTCTCCCGGTGGGTCTCCTGTTCAGTCACGGCTGATTTTTGAGCGTATTCGTCAACTGGCGGAAGAGAAGGAAAAAGACGTCTTTGTCTTCGTTGAGGATGTGGCTGCTTCCGGCGGTTACATGATCGCCCTGGCCGGTGATGAAATCATTGCGGATCCGTCTTCTGTTGTGGGTTCCATTGGCGTGGTCTCTGCAGGGTTTGGTTTTGTAGACGCAATCGCCAAGCTCGGGGTTGAGCGCCGGGTTTACACATCCGGTACCCGCAAGGCGGTGCTGGACCCGTTCCGCCCGGAAAATGAAGGCGATATCGAACACCTCAAGGCGCTGCAGTCTGAAGTGCATGAGATCTTCATCGAGATGGTCAAACTGCGCCGCGGTGAGGTGCTGGCCGATGATGAGGACCTGTTTTCGGGTCTGTTCTGGTCAGGCAAAAGCGGTCTTCAGTTGGGATTGGTGGATCGCCTGGGTGATATGCGTAGCGTCCTCAAAGAGAAATTCGGCAAGGATGTCAAACTGAAGCTGGTTGAGGCATCAAAGCCGTTCTTTGCCCGTCGACTGGTTGGCCAGATGACTGGTCTGCCCAACTCAGACACCATGGCGCGCGATCTGGTCGCAGTTGCTGAGGAACGGGCTCTGTGGCAACGTTATGGCTTCTGATCTGATCAGAAACACAGGACTGTGGAGCGCATCATGATTCAGCTTCTGCCTGCAGCATTGATCGGTGCCGCCGGATATCTGGCCTATAAGGCCGTCAGGAAAGAGATGAAGAGGGTTGGTGATGAGATCCGCGAAGCGGACCGGAAAGCCAATCATATCCCGACCCTTGAACGTGATCCTGAGACGGGCATCTATCGTCCACGGGATGACGGGTCCTGAGGTGCAGGCCAGTCGATGTTATATTTGAGCCCCCGGTTAATCTATCAGGAAGTCCATGCCCGGATCTTGTAGCCACGGATACCTTTGTCCGGTTCAACGGTGCGAATCTCCAGAGTTTCTTTCAGGCTGAGCGGGGCAATCTCCAGGTCTGATGTGAGGATAGGGGCCATCAGTGCCAGGCTTGCGATCAGCACTGTGTAGGCCTGTAACAGATGAAAGATGATGTGTTTGATATGCATCTGTCTGCCCCTCGCTGATCTTCCCTTAGGCCCTTTGGCCTGTCCCGTATCAATGGGTCGCGGCTGGAGGGGAAAAGGTTCAAAGCGATTGGAGTGGAGAGAAGATACGTGGCTTGCTTGACCGGGCTCTGTTGTGTTTGTAGTGTCCGCGCCGACCCTTTTGCGCCGTGGGCGCTTCTGATTTCCGGACAGACACATGACTGCAGAGACCTTGCCGCCGCATATGCGCCCTGAAAATTCCTTTCAGGGACTGATCCTGACCCTGCAGCGCTACTGGGCTGACAAGGGCTGTGTCATCCTGCAGCCTTACGACATGGAAGTTGGTGCGGGCACGTTTCATCCGGCAACAACATTGCGCGCGCTCGGGCCTCGCCCCTGGCGGGCCGCTTATGTGCAGCCTTCCCGTCGTCCGACGGATGGGCGTTATGGAGAGAACCCGAACCGGCTGCAGCATTACTACCAGTTTCAGGTTCTTCTAAAGCCGTCTCCCAGTGATTTACAGGACCTTTATCTCGGTTCGCTCTATGCCATCGGGATTGATCCGACAGTCCATGACATCCGTTTTGTGGAAGATGACTGGGAAAGCCCGACCCTGGGGGCCTGGGGGCTTGGCTGGGAATGCTGGTGTGACGGGATGGAAGTCTCCCAGTTCACCTATTTCCAGCAGGTATGTGGCATTGAGTGCTCGCCAGTCTCTGGAGAACTGACCTACGGACTTGAGCGTCTCGCCATGTATGTGCAGGGCGTTGATAATGTCTACGACCTGAACTTCAACGGCCAGGACGGGGATGCCCGGATCAGCTATGGAGATGTGTTCCTGCAGGCAGAGCAGGAATATTCACGGCACAATTTCGAGCACGCCGATACCGAGATGCTGTTTGCCCATTTCAAGGATGCGGAAGCCGAATGCCGCCGCCTGCTGGCTGCTGGCGAGGCCGCCCGTAATGGTGATGAGACAAAGCCGCATCAGGTGGTGCTCCCAGCCTATGACCAGTGCATCAAGGCATCCCACGTCTTCAACCTGCTGGATGCGCGCGGCGTGATCTCTGTCACCGAGCGGCAATCCTATATCCTGCGGGTGCGCGAGCTGGCGAAGGCCTGTGGTGAGGCCTTTGTTCAGACCGAAGCCGGTGGTTTCGGATATCAGGCCGCCGCAGCGGAATAGACCCGCTGCGATGCAGCTCTGTTTCAGGTCAGACCCTGTTTTCTCTCAGGCCCTGGTTTTTCTTAGGCCATAGACAAATGCCCCCATATTCTGGCCGGGCAGATGATCTCCATAGGCTTTATGGAAAAGGGTACAAGCGCCGCTCTGCAGCAACTCGTCCAGATAGGCTTCGTAATGCGGGTCTTTCAGAGCCTTGTCATTCAGGGAAAAGACCAGAACGCCATCCGGTTCCAGCACATCAAGCCCTCGCTTGAGGGCAGACACGGGAGCGTGCCCCGGATTGATGACGCCAGCAGCGACAGCTCCGTGATAAGGCGCTTCGGGTGGGGTGATTGGTTCTGAGAGATCAGCCGTTGCCAGATGGCGGTAAAGACCGTCCTTCTTTGCAGCTTCTGCAAGCATCTCGGCGCTGAAATCCAGACCGTCTATGGTCTTGAACCCCTGATTGCGCAGGGCAAGACCGGCAAGGCCTGTACCGCATCCCATATCAAGAATGGCGGCAGACGGATCAACGCCGGCTTCGGCCAGCACTGCTGCACAGCGACCCGGCGTCACATAGCCATTCTGCGCGACAACCTCTTGCTCATAAGTTGCCGCCCAGTCGCCGTAGAATGTCTCTGTAGCTCCCGGCGCGCTCAGGTCATAGACGTTATCCAGAAAACCTGTTTTAGGGGTCATGACTACTCTCCTCCTGTAAGGAAGGATCGGAGCAGGCGCTCCTTCTGTCAAGTTCATGGCGCTGACATCGGGGAACAGTTTGTTGAACCTTCCGGACCTGTCGTTCCGTATCAGGAAGGCCTATCATGCTGAGAGGACGTTGAAATCTGGCACGACAACAAATGGAGAAACAGAATGAGTGAGCCGGTTATCGCGCAGAAGTCGCCGATCCCCGTAGAAGTGGAAGAGGGAAAGTCTTACTTCTGGTGCACCTGTGGTCAGTCTTCCAAGCAGCCTTTCTGCGACGGGTCCCACAAAGGCAGTGACTTCACACCGATGAAATGGACTGCTGAAACCTCAGGTCGGAAATTCTTCTGCGGTTGCAAGATGACCGAGGGAAAACCAATGTGTGATGGGACACATAAATCCCTCTGAACTGTTTCTGACATCCTTTGAGATACGGAGATACAATCCCCGTATCGCTCTCATCGAGACTTGTGTAAGCTATGAGGTAACCCGGATCTCATCGCTGTACACAGAGGCCGGGCTGACCCGTCCAGCCTCCTGTCGGCCGTTGACCAGGCCGGTCGGGAAAACGGGCGGGTCACCACATTTCTTCTGAGTCTTGACCCTAATAGGTCCTGACCCTGGTCTCAAAGGCCTGCACCAGTGCTTCCAGTTCAGCTGCACGGGCCGCGTCGGTAATCCGGCGGGCGTCCACATCCACCACATCCTGGAAACTGCCAAGGCTGAAAGACCCGGTAACATCAGCACCCCACCAGGGCATCAGGGTTGTCACCATATCAAGATTGGTCTTGCCGCCGCCCTGGCCAGGAGATGTGCTGAGCAACAAAACCGGCTTTTCCTGAAAGATCTTGCCGCCCATGCGGGACAGCCAGTCAATCAGGTTCTTGAAGATTGCCGGCATGGAACCATTGTGCTCCGGTAGAGCAATGATGAAACCATCATGATCACTCAGAAGAGCCTTGAACGCAGAGGCCTCATCAGGAAAACCGTCAGACTGCTCCAGATCGACTGAGTAAATCGGCAATGGATAGTCACGAATGTCAACAAAGGTGAAATCTGTATCAGAAAGATGATTGGCCGCAGTTTCAGCCAGAATGCGATTGATTGAGCGGGCAGAACTGCTGCCTGAAAAGGCGAGGACTTTGGTCATGGGAAGGCTCCGGAAAAGATCGTGAATTGGTTGGATCAGTCAGGTCATGGTGGACAGAACATCATGTTCCGGCCTGTCAAAGAAACGATGCTTCAGGGCCCCGCCAATATGGGCGACAAGGACGGCAATCATGCCGTATCCAACCCATTTGTGCAGGGTGATGAAAAACTTGGTCGTGTCGTAGTTCTTCTCTACAGGGAACAGCGGCAGCTCGAGGCCAAAGAACCAGATGGACTGCAGGGGTGAAATGCCTGGGAACTCAGGCAGTGCTGAGCTTGCGATGTAGCCGAACAGAGGCACGGACAGCATGGCTGCATAGAGGGCGATCTGGGCGAGTTTTGCGCCGATCCGCTCATACCATGGCATCGTGTCTGGCAAAGCTGGTACCCGGGATTTCAACCGAACCACCAGGCGGAGAATGACCAGAAAGAAAGCCAGCATGCCAAAGGCGCGATGAAGCGGATAAAGATCCCACTTGTTCGGTGCCTCAAGCGGGATGTTCTGGATATAGAGACCCAGCGCCAGAAGGCCTATCAAAAGAAGAGCCATGCTCCAGTGCAGAACCCGCATGGCGAGCGGAAATCTGGCTTTTTGTGTTGCTGCGATCATCTTGCTCTCCTGGCTTCGAGGGCTTTCATTTCTGTTTCTATCAAGGCGTGTGCTGGCCAGCAGCGCCGTCTTCACCAACAGATATGCCTTTTCTGTTTGATGATTAATATGCGATATGGAAAGCCATTGTTTCCATTTGATAGGTAATTGACCATGCTGGATGGGCTCGACAGCTTTGTGAAAGTGGTGGAAGCGGGCAGTTTCAGCGCCGCTGCCGAGGAATTGGAGAGATCAACCTCCTTTGTCAGCAAGGAGGTGACACGGCTCGAAAACCGGCTTGGAACACGGCTTTTGAACCGGACAACCCGATCCATCAGTCTGACCGAAGCCGGGCGGCTGTATTTCGAGCGGTGCCGGGATATCGTCTCAGAGGCGGAGCAGGCTGCCCTTGCCGTCATGGAATGTGACAGCGCACCACGCGGGCGATTGAAGGTCAGCGCTCCGGCCAGCTATGGGCATGTGCATCTGGCAAAGCTCCTGCCGCAGTTCCTCAAGGACAATCCGGCCATAACTCTTGATATCAGCTTCAGCGACAGCCGCGTTGATGTGGTGGCGGATGGTTATGATGTGGTGCTGCGGATCGGGGCTCTGAAGGATACGAGTCTGATTGCCAGGCGGCTTGCGGTCTCCCCTGGCTGGCTGGTCGCATCGCCGGATTACTGGGCCACCCATGGCATGCCTGAACACCCCTCTGACCTGGTGCATCATAAAGCCATTGTCTATGCGCTTACTGACAATCCCGGGCGCTGGGACTTCAGCGATGGAAAGGGTGGCCGGATCAGCGTGGATGTAACAGCCCGGGTTATCTGCAATACAGCAGAGCTTGAGAGAGATATGGCGCTGGCCGGGCTCGGTGTCTCGCGCATTCCCTACTGGGCCTGCCAGAAGGAGATTGAGGATGGGCGTCTGGTCAAGGCGCTTGATGACTTCGCTCTTGAACCGGCAACCATCTATGCGCTGTATCCGCACAGACGTCACCTCTCGCCGAAAGTTCGTGCCTTTGTGGACTTTCTAAGCCGGAATCTGCCTGAGCTTGTCTAAGTTGGGTAGTGGCTGAAAAGGACGGGCAGGCGGATAAACGAGGCATCAGGGAGCAAACTGCGTGACATCCCCCCTCTGCCTTGCTAAATGCTGCACAGCATTATTTTCCATCGACAAACTATCCCGGACACACCATGCCTGATCTTCTGCTTGAACTCTTCTCGGAAGAAATCCCAGCGCGGATGCAACGCCGTGCTGCCGATGATCTGAAAAAGCTCATCACGAACGGTCTGGTCGATGCCGGTATTACCTATGATGGTGCTCGGGCCTTTGTTACCCCGCGGCGTCTCGCCCTGCGGGTGGATGGTGTTCTGGCGAAAGCGCCGGACTTGAAGGAAGAGCGCAAAGGCCCCCGCGTCGGAGCGCCGGAAAAAGCACTGGAAGGTTTCCTGAAAGCGGCTGGCCTGACCTCTGTTGATGAGGCTGAAGTGCGGTCTGATCCCAAGAAGGGCGAGTTCTACGTGGCCCTGATTGAAAAGCCGGGCCGCAATGCTGAAGACGTGATCCGCGAACTGGTGCCGGATGTGATCCGCAAGTTCCCCTGGCCAACCAGCCAGAAATGGGGCGCATCATCCCTGCGTTGGGTGCGTCCGCTGAAAAATATTCTCTGCACTTTTGGTCCGGAAACCGAAGAGCCCGCCCATATCACCTTTGATGTGGAAGGGGTGACCTCGCTGGCGGAAACACGCGGTCATCGGTTCATGGGGCCGGATGCTTTCGCCGTGCGCCGGTTTGATGATTATGCCGCCGGCCTTGAAAAGGCACGGGTGGTGCTGGACCTCGATCGCCGCAAGGACATGATCCTGACAGATGCCAAGAACCTGGCCTTTGCGCAGGGGCTTGAGCTGGTACCGGACGAGAAACTTCTGGAAGAAGTGGCGGGTCTTGTGGAATACCCGACCGTTCTGATGGGGGCGTTTGATGAGCATTTCCTCGAAATGCCGGATGATGTGGTTCGCCTGACCATCCGCGAGCATCAGAAGTGTTTCGTTTTGCGTGATGCGACAACCGGCAAACTGACCAACCGCTTTATTCTCACATCGAATCTGGAAGCCAGCGATGGCGGTGCCACGATTGTCGATGGCAATGAGAAAGTGATCCGGGCGCGCCTGTCTGACGCGAAGTTTTTCTGGGAAACCGACCTCCAGACACAGCTCGAAGACCTGTTGCCGAAGCTTGATAATGTGGTGTTCCACGAAAAACTCGGCAGCCAGTCTGAGCGTATCCGGCGTATCGAAGCCCTGGCCGCCGAAATCGCGCCACTTGTGGGTGCTGACAGTGAGAAAGCCCGGGAAGCCGCACGCCTCTGCAAGGCCGATCTGGTTTCCGGCATGGTTTATGAATTCCCGGAACTGCAGGGCCAGATGGGGCGCCGCTATGCAGAGCATCAGGGTAAGGATGCCTCTGTGGCAGCTGCCATTGAAGACCACTACAAGCCGCAGGGCCCTTCCGATGATGTGCCGTCCGACCCGGTCGCGATCTCGGTTGCTCTGGCAGATAAACTCGACCTGCTCACCGGTTTCTGGGCAATTGATGAGAAGCCGACCGGCTCGAAAGATCCCTTCGCGCTCCGCCGCGCGGCGCTCGGCGTCATCCGCACGACACTGACCACGGAACAGCGTCTGCCTCTGCTCAAGCTCTTTAACGCGTCACGGGACGGTTTTGCAGAAGCCGATGACCTGCTGTCCTTCTTTGCGGACCGTCTGAAAGTCCATCTGAAAGACCATGGTGCCCGTCACGACCTGATCGATGCGGTCTTTGCCCTTGGCGGTCAGGATGATCTGCTGATGGTCACCCGACGGGTTGAGGCTCTTGGGGCGTTTGTTTCCTCTGAAGATGGCCAGAACCTGCTTCAGGGCACCAAGCGCGCCGCCAATATCCTCCGGGCTGAGGAGAAGAAAGATGGCCATGCCTTTGACGGCGCCATCGATCCGGCTCATCTGGTTGCAGAAGAAGACAAGGCACTGGCCACAGCCATCAGCGAAGCCGAAGCCAGTGCTGCAGATGCCATAAGGGCTGAGGACTTCGAAGCAGCAATGACGGCTCTGTCCAGACTGCGCGCGCCGGTCGATGCCTTTTTTGAAGCGGTGCACGTGAATGACGAAAACCCGGCCATTCGTGAAAACCGCCTGAACCTCCTCAACAGCATCCGCGCCGCGACCCGTACAGTGGCCGATTTCTCCCGGATTGAAGGGTAGGGTCAATGAGACAGGGCCGGACGGATCTCGATTGTGATCTGGATGGCACGCTCACTGGCCTTGCGGTAATCAGTCTGGGTTTTGTTAAGTTTGTTATCTGGTGAAAATGTTTATTTAAGGTTGTGGTTCCGGGTGCATGAGGTAATTTATCGCCATTGTCTGTTTCAGGGGTGATTATCATGTGTCTCAGGTTGCGATTGTGTGTGCTGATCTGTCGTCTGGCGTTTGGCGTACTGGCCATTCCACCTGTTTTTATTACGGATATAGCAAAGAGCCATGCAGCCAGCCTGGATGAACAGACTGAAAAAATCGTCGCACTTATGGAGAAAGATTTCCGGATATTTGGAATTGTATTTAAAACTTATCCGGATGAACGGAGGAAGGCCAAGCGGCAAGCTCGGCGAGCGCTGAAGAGTAAATCTGCCAGTCAACGTTCCAAGATTATGAGAGACTATGGGCTGGCAGTCAGCAATAAGTATTTTCACAGCTCGGTGCAGGCAGCTAAAAACAGTAAACTGTACAATTATATGAAAGTAGAGTTGCAGACTTCTAAGGCGCTTAGGCGAAACCCTCGTGTGTGTTTGAAATTTATATTTGGCAAAGGCCTTGCCAGAAATGATTTGTCTGGTTCCATGATCAAAAGGATATCAGATGCCAAAGCGGGCGTCATTGAGTCCGCATTGAAGCACCCGCAAAAAAGAGTGCCAAATGTTTCGGATGACCGCTTGGGCGAGTTGCTCCGAAAAGGATATAGCCGGATAGGCGTGCCGATTGAGAACATTTTGCTTGTTGAAGAGGCTGAGAAAAAGGTTTCGAAGGAACATTGTCAGGCGATGATCAATTTTCAGAAGGCAGTCATTGCGTTAGGTCGCAAAGAAGGCGTGGACCTCTATAAATTCCTTGCTCGATAAATGAGGGTGGTGCTAACCGGCCTCAAAAGCGGATCCGCCAGCCCGTGCCCGCCTCATCAGGGCCTGCAGGCAGACGGCCGCGAGGACAATTGCTCCACCCAGCAGGACGAAGGCTGAGGCATCCTCACCGAGAAACAGCCAGACCCAGAGCGGGCCAAGCACGCTTTCAAACAGCACCAGAATGCTGACCTCTGCTGAAGGCAGATAGGCAGACCCCCAGGTGACAAAGGTCATGCCTGCGCCGATAGCAAAAAAGCCCATGAAAATGCAGAGCGCAATATCGTAGGTGCTGGCCTCAAGCCCGTTGAACAGGGTGAGGGCAAGAATCGCGTTCAGGATCAGGGCAAACAGGCCGCCGAAAAACGTACCGCCCAGCACATCCTCCCGTTTGCTGCGCCGGACAAAACCCAGCATCAAGGCAAAGCAGAAGGCCGAGGCGAGGGCGAACAAGTTACCTGTCAGGTGCCCGGTCGAGAGACCGTCAACCACCATCAGCAACACACCCAGTGTTGCCAGAGCCATGGCAGCCCAAGTGATCCTGTCGGGCTTCTCGCCATTCCAGACCCAGCCGATAATCGCCGCAAAGAAGGGTGCTGCAGACAGAAGGAACAGCGTATTGGCCACAGTCGTTGCCATGATTGAAAAGATGTAGAAGCTGAAGGCAAGCCCGAGGAACAGTCCCATGATCGCATCTGTTCGGTCAAGGGAGCGGAGGAATTGAAGCGGGCTGACCCTGCGACGCAGAGAGGCAATCAGTATGACGACAAGGCAGATTCCGATGGACCGGTAGACAAGAACCTGGAAATTGTCTGCTGCCTCAAGAAGGCGGATCAGCAACCCCATAAAGCTCATACAGGCCGCGCCAAACAGAATGATTCCGGCTGCTGCTTGTCTGGTCATCAATTCATCCGCTGGTTCTGTCTTCAGATAAAAGCTCGCGCAGAAACAAACTTTTAAAGCACCTCCGCCGATTCAGGTTTGAGGTCTGGTGCTTTAATAGGATCATGCTCCACAAGAGGCGTCCAATAAATTTACGACCGTTTCGGACAGGAAAGGGTCAGCTCTGAATTGAAATGTCGAGGCCGAGATCAAGAACCGGCGCAGAATGGGTTATCCAGCCGGTGGAGATCATATCGACACCGCTTTCGGCAATCGCCTGAACGGTTTCAAGGGTGACGCCGCCAGAAGCTTCAGCCACGGCTCGTCCATCAATGATTGCGACGGCCTCTTTCAGAAGGTCTGGCCCCATATTGTCGAGCAGAACAGCATCCGGTGAGGCGGTCATGGCGTCTTTCAACTGATCAAGCGTGTCCACCTCGATTTCCACCTTGACCAGATGGCCGACAAAAGCACGGGCGGATCGAACCGCTTCGGCCACACCACCAGCGACCGCAATGTGATTGTCCTTGATCAGAACCGCATCATCCAGACCGAACCTGTGGTTCATGCCGCCACCACAGCGAACGGCGTATTTCTCAAAGGCGCGCAGCCCGGGTGTGGTCTTGCGGGTGCAGCAGACTTTCGCCTTCGTGTGGGCAATGCGATCTGCGAACCGGGCTGTGGCTGTGGCAATGCCGGAAAGATGCCCGAGATAATTGAGACCAACGCGCTCCGCCGACAGAAGTTCTCGCGCCGAGCCGGACAGGTGGGCGACCACATCACCTGGACCAACCCGGTCACCATCGGATTTCTCAAACTCCACCGTCACATCGCCACCAATCTGCCGGAACGCGGCAGTGACGAAGTCCAGGCCGGCCAGGCAGCCATCCTGCCGCGATGCGATGACCGCACGGGCTGTCGCACCCTCGGGAATGGTTGAGAGTGTGGTGATGTCTCCGGCGCGTCCCAGATCTTCTCTGAGCGCCATGGAAACCGCATCATCAATCAGCGGCTGGGGAAGGGTGAAACCGGGTTTCATGAGGTGGTGCGATCCTTGGTGTCGCGATCAATGGTCTGGCGTATTGTCCGGTCCAGACTTGCGAGGGTCCAGTAGCTGCGCCTGGCCTGTGCCGGGTCTGTTTCGGTGCAGTCGCTCCGGTAATGACCGCCGCGGCTCTCGGTTCTGAGAAGAGCGGAGCCCGTCACGATACGGGCCGCGAGCGCCATATTGCGGAACCGGTCGTTGAAATTTTCAGCCGTCAGCCTGTCGATGGCGGACAGGGCGTCAAGCAGACCGTCGCGGTTGCGGACGACGCCCACATGGCGGCTCATGATCTGGCGGAGTGCTTTCACGGCGTCCACATCCGGGGCCTCGCTGACGAAGCCCGGCTGTTCATCAGCCTCACCGCTTTCATAGGTTTGCGGGTAGGGCAGGAGGTCGCGGATATCGCGCGCGGCGCGTCCGGCAAAGACCACGGCCTCCAGAAGAGAATTGGAGGCGAGCCGGTTGGCACCATGTGCGCCGGTGGATGCGGCTTCACCAATCGCCCAAAGGCCGTCAAGACTGGTCCGGGCTGATGCGTCGGTCAGCACACCACCCATGTGATAATGGGCGGCGGGTGCCACCGGGATGGGCTCTTTCACCGGATCAATTCCGGCATCAAGGCACATCGCATGGACACTCGGGAAACGCTCTGGGAACGAGGCACCCACGGCATCCCGTGTGTCCAGATAGGCACCCTGGCCTGATGTGTTCTGCTGGTGGATTGCCCGGGCCACGATGTCACGTGGGGCCAGCTCTGCCAGCTCGTGACAGTCCGGCATGAACCTGTGTCCGTCCCGATCAACCAGCCAGGCTCCCTCTCCACGCAGGGCCTCGGTCGCCAGGGGTGATGGGTCGCGCTCGCTGACAATTGCGGTCGGGTGGAACTGGACAAATTCCGCGTCCGCAATGACGGCACCCGCCCTGGCTGCGAGTGCCAGACCAGAGCCTTGCGCTTCTGCCGGATTGGTGGTGGTCTCATAGAGATGACCAATGCCGCCGGTTGCCAGAACAACAGCCCGTGTTGGCAGAAACAGGGTGCGGGTGGCGCTGCCTTCATTGGGGCGTCCAAAGACCCCGGTAACGGCACGCCCGTTCCGGTAAAGCTCTTCCGCGACAACCCCTTCCATCAGTCGAATGGATGGCGTCTGCCTGACCTGCTCAATCAGCGCTGCCATGATAGCTTTGCCAGCCGTATCACCTCTGACACCAACGACCCGGTGGAAGGAATGAGCTGCTTCTTTGTGGGCTTTCAGACGACCTTCAAGATCTGTATCGAACGGAACGCCATAAGACAAGAGGTCATGTACCCGATCGCGCGCTTCAGACGCCATCAGCTGCGCAATGTTTCGGTCCACCAGTCCGGCGCCGGCTGCAATCGTGTCCGCCACATGCGCCGCGACCGTATCACCTTCTGTCACGGAGGCGGCAATACCAGCCTGAGCCCAGGCAGAGGATGCCCCGCGCCCGATAGGAGCAGCGGCCAGGACCGTGACAGGTCTTGGAGCGAGGCACAGGGCGCAGAACAGTCCGGCCAGTCCTGCACCGACAATCACCACATCATCGGTTGTTGAGGCCGAAGCCCTGTTATCCGACATGAAAGAGGGCTCCGCTACGGCGTCAGCTTTTCAGGTTGACCATGCGTTCAACGGCCAGGCGGGCCTTGTCGGCTACGGCAGGATCAACGGTCACCTCGTCAGTCATATAGACAAGGCTGTCGAGGATCTTGCTGAGCGTAATACGTTTCATATGCGGGCAGAGATTGCACGGGCGTACATAGTTCACATCCGGTGTTTCGGATGCAATGTTGTCCGCCATGGAGCACTCGGTGATCATCATTACCTTTTCAGGCCTGTTGGTCTTGACCCATGAAATCATGTCCGCGGTCGAGCCGGAATAATCCGCTTCCTGGATAACTTCCGGCGGGCATTCCGGGTGCGCGATGATCTTCACCACCGGATCGGCCTTGCGATAATCCTGCAGCTCTTCAGCGGTGAACCGTTCATGAACCTCGCAGGCGCCGGCCCAGGTGAGGACCTCAACATCAGTCTTGGCCGCCACGTTGCGGGCCAGATACTGGTCCGGAATCAAGAGGACGCGATTGGTGTCCCACTGGGCGGCGACCGCTTCAACCACTTTTACTGCATTGGAAGAGGTGCAGCAGATGTCGCATTCCGCCTTCACATCAGCAGAAGTGTTTACGTAAGTGATGATCGGAACACCGGGATAGTGCTCGCGCAGGCCGCGCACATCAGCTCCGGTGATGCTTTCCGCCAGCGAGCAGCCGGCCTTTTCATCCGGGATCAGAACCGTCTTTTCCGGGCTGAGCAGCTTTGAGGTCTCGGCCATGAAGTGCACGCCACACTGGATGATGATATCTGCTTCTGCCTTTGTGGCTTCCTTAGCCAGCTGCAGGCTGTCACCAACGATATCGGCCACCCCGTGATAAATTTCCGGCGTCATGTAATTATGCGCCAGAATGACAGCGTTGCGCTCTTTCTTCAGATCATTGATAGCCTTGATATAAGGCGCATAAACGGGCCACTCGATGGCTGGAATAATATGCTTCACCCGCTCATAGGCGTCAGCGGTTTCCCGCGCCACCTCGTCGGTATAGGCAAGAGACGGCATGTCAACGGCTCCGTGACGAGCAAGAGCATCACTTGAACGGGAGCGTTTCAGTGCCGATGCATCTGTCGTCTGACGAGGGTCAAAAGCCAGTGCCATGAGAATTCTCCTTCACCCGGAAAATGGTTATACTCACATTGAGTATAAGATGGGTGTTAAAATAGCTGACCGAAGTCAGCCAGTTACGAGTCACCGTTAATATAGGCATTCACTCTCTTCTTGACCAGCCATAATTTAACCGGCTGATCAGCGGCAAGATGCATCTCATCATCATGATTGATGAATGGTGTCACAATCTCTGACTTTTCGGATCTGGCAACCGCAGTTATCGTGATCAGATAGATCATTCGGATCGCCTGAAGGAGAGAAGCAGAATGACAGCACACGCCCAGACCGGACAGCCCTTCTGGCGACTGCCCGTTGTCATTATTGTCTGCGGATGTCTGATCGGGATGATCGGCTTCGGTGCCCGATCCACAATGGGCTTCTTCCTTGTTCCGATGACCGAAACCTATGGTTGGTCGCGTGAGGCATTCTCAACGGCGATTGCAGTCCAGAATCTGATCTGGGGCATGGCGCAACCCTTTGTCGGCATGCTGGCAGACAGATACGGCACGGCCCGTGTGTTGTCTGGTGGCGCTGTTCTTTATGGTCTTGGCATGGTCGCCATGGCCTATACGACAAATCCGTTGATGTTGCAGTTCACGGCAGGCGGATTGCTGGGGTTTGGCATTGCCGGTTCCGCCTTCTTCCTTGTTCTTGCTGCGTTTGCTCGGCTTCTGCCTGAACATTTGCGATCTCTCGCTTTCGGATTGGGCACCGCTGCGGGCTCCTTCGGGCAGTTTCTCTATGCGCCGCTTGGCCAGGCCTTCATCGGGGCTTATGGCTGGCAGACTACGCTCATTCTGATGGGGGCCAGCGCTTTTCTGATCCCCGTGCTGACGCTGGTGCTGAAAGGCAAACCACAGGCGGCGACCGGGCCGGGACATGTTGATCAGACCGTCAGACAGGCACTGGCTGAAGCCTTCGGGCACGGCAGCTATTGGTGGCTGATTGCGGGCTTTTTCGTCTGCGGCTTCCATGTGGCCTTCATCACTGTTCATCTGCCGCCTTACATCAATGACCTGGGTCTGCCGCCGCATATTGGTGGGTGGGCCATCGGCCTGATCGGACTGTTCAATGTGATTGGTGCCATCGGTTCAGGAGCCTTGAGTGGCGCTTATTCGAAGCGCTGGGTGCTGTCATCGATCTATTTCGGCCGGGTGATTGTCATCACTGTCTTTGTGCTGACGCCACCCAGTGTGGCTAGCGTGCTTATTTTTTCCGGAGCAATGGGTATTCTCTGGTTGTCGACCATTCCGCCAACCCAGGGGCTTGTCGCGGTGATGTTCGGAACGCGTTATATGGCCATGCTGTTTGGCTTTGTGTTCTTCTCCCATCAGGTCGGGTCATTCCTGGGTATCTGGCTGGGAGGTCTTCTGCGCGATATCACAGGCTCTTATGATATTTTCTGGTGGATTTCCGTTGCCCTCGGTGTCTTCTCGGGCCTGGCGCATATGCCAATCCGGGAAGAGGCCGTCCCTCGTCCGGCACCCGCTTCCTGAGTAGGGGCCACGATGGTATTCGTACAGGCCTCTCGCAAATTGCGTGACATATGTGCGAATGCCCTGAAATAGTCTCAGAAGTCCCGAATCTGCGACAAACTTAAGCCGTCCTTGTCCATTTCTTTCGCCTTTAACGCGTTCTGTTAACGGCTTCGCAAGGTTAATGAGACAAAAACAGAGTCTATGGACGGCTGAAATGCTGCCTTTCCGGTTGTGGAAAGAGGCCATTCAGCCCTTGAAACTTTCTGTAGAGAGTATGGCCAAAGGGCCCCGATCCAATCGATGCCCGGCTGGTTACTGGTGGTTGAGTATGCGTAGAGTAAAAACCGGAACCCCGTCTCGGGGCCAGCGTCTTCTGAGACATACCACGTCCCATCTCCTCGGCGCCGTCGCCTTTCTGGCCATGACAGACACTGTGGCCTATCAGGATATTGCCGCCCTGATCCTGAGCGAAGGTCGATCAGGACTGTATCTGGCAGCCGCTCCGGAGGGCTCGACCCATTCCGCTACTCTCAGTTTCGGCAATCGTCCGACAGATGTGGATACCGCTGGTCTGATTGTTGGTTCCATTGACAAACAGCGCGCGGTTTCGGTTCCATTGCCTACGATGCCGAAAACGGTAAGTGGTCACGATGTGGGCCATGAGGGCACCGTTGCCAATCGCAGCACCAAGGGCGATTTCCTGATGACGGATGTCATTCGCCGCAAGCGCGCTGTTGAAGAGCAGAAGAAGCTGCGTCAGGACACATCTGTTTTCCATCTGGCGAGCCTGTTTGCTCCGACAGAAGAGGATCTTCTGCCGCGCCAGCAGTTTACGCCACTGGTCTGGGCGGGTCGTACGGATACCCGTCTCGCCAAGGTTGACCCTGTGCCTCGCGACCCGGTTGATATTCCGGCTGCTGAAGTGACAGAAGTGGCTTATGCGCCGGATCACATCAAGGAACTTGAGAAGCCGTTTGATGCGGTGCTGGCAGCCCCTGATCCGGAAGCCAACGAGAAACAGGCTCCTGTTACAAAGACGGAAGAGCCTGCCGTTACAGAAACCGCAAAGGTTGAGCCAAAGGCGGAACTTGCGCCGCCCGTCCCGACCAAGCGTCCAGAGGCACCGGCCCGCCGGACCGTAAAGCGTGGCACCAAGCCGAATGAAAAGGTCGTCTCCGCGTCGTTCTTTTCCAACACACCGAAGCGTCTGCCAAAAGGTGAACATGCCTGGCTGCTGAATAAGCTGCCCAAGAATTCCTACACCAAGCGTCAGCGTGACTGTCTGGCTGAAGCGATCTATTTCGAGGCGCGCAGTGAATCGGAAAAAGGTCAGATTGCGGTCGCCCAGGTGGTTATCAACCGGGTGAAGAACCCGACCTATCCGAATTCCATCTGTAAGGTGGTCTACCAGAACCAGAAATGGCGCAACCGCTGTCAGTTCTCTTTTGCCTGTGACGGAATTCCTGAGCGTATCCGTTCCAAGAAGGCCTGGAAAACCGCGTTGCGTCTGGCAGATGACGTGATTTCCGGAAAATCTTATCTGAAGGATATCGGATCAGCGACCCATTATCACGCGACTTATGTGAAGCCGCGCTGGCGCAAAAAAATGCGCAATCGTAAGCGGATCGGAACTCACATTTTCTATCGTACCCGCAAGGGTGGCTGGAGCTGATCACCGTTCGGCTTCCGAGGTGATGTCTTATGATTGAAGGCCTCAGCCATATGACCTTTATTGTCAGCGATCTCGACCGCATGGAAGAGATTCTGACCCGGGTTCTGGGTGCCCGTAAGGTCTATGACAGTGGTGATGCGACCTTCTCCCTCTCAAAAGAGCGGTTCTTCGATGTGGCAGGTCTGTGGATTGCTACCATGGAAGGGGAACCACTTCCCTCACGAACCTATAATCATATCGCCTTCAAGATCAGCGATGATGCCTATGATGACAGGCTGCAGGAGATAAAGGCCCTGGGGCTTGAGGTCAGGGAAGGGCGTTCCCGCGTGGATGGTGAAGGACGATCAATCTACTTCTATGACCATGACAATCACATGTTTGAGCTGCATACGGGCACGCTGGATGAGCGGTTGAGACGATACGCAGAGGGTAATTAGAGCCTATCCACTCTATGTTGGTTCACTTGACCAGCTTTCCTTGCCCGCTGAGCGGCGTTGAGCAGTCTTTATGATCAACCAGATCACCACAGACTGCTCGCCTTGTCAGCAAACAAGGAAAGCTGGTCAAGTGAACCAACATAGAGTGGATGTGCTCTAGATCGGTCAGCGTCCCTGATGCATGACAACGGACCGTTCCTGCTCAATGAAATCACGCAGGATATCGATGTCGGAGATTGAGGCTTTGTTCTGCTGGATGCGGACACCATAGGACTTCAGCTTCTGGAAGGCCCGTGACAGACTTTCGGGCTTCATACCGAGACGACCGGCAATCAGTGCTTTGTCATAAGGCAGGATCAGCGTGCAGTCGCCGTCATCGACGGAGGTAAGGCTGACCAGGAATTCCGCCACCCTCTGTGCGCCCGTATGGGCTTTCAAGGCTTCAATCTGACAGACCAGCTCGTGCAGATGCTTCGACGTTGACGCCAGCATGGTCAAGCCGATCTGCGGATTGGAGGCGATGGTCTGGGACAAGTGGGCTGCTGAGATCCGGATAATCCGGCATTCCGTCACAGCTTCGCTGGTTGCGGGAAATACCCCGCCGGAAAACGCTGCGGCCTCTGCAAAGCTCTGACCACGGGTGAAAACACCGACAACCGCCTCCTCGCCGGACGACGTCATCCTGTAGACCTTGATCCAGCCATCCAGCACGATGAAGAATGCATCTGCCGCATCCCCCTGCATAAAGATGGTCTCGCCGCGCTCGTAGACCCGGATGTGGGAACCGCGCAGAAGCTGATCGCGCGCATCGTCGCTCAATCCCTGAATAATTGGAATTTCGCGCAAGGCTCGCATGTCGATTTTGTCGGCAGTATGCATGGCATCCTCTCCTGTGAGGCGCAATCATACAGAATTGCTGTCTTGTCGGATTTGATCTGGCGCAAATTGCCGCAGTACAGATGGACTACGAAAAAAAGCGTACGGATCTCATTGAATGGATGACGCGATCAGTTGAGCGGCCTGTACAGAGTTGCCGACAATCCCGGTGACGCAGGAATGCTCAGGCAGAGCCTTGAGCGCTGCTGCTATATCCTCAATCCCGTGCGCTCCTTCACCAGCAAAGAGTGGTACCACAACAGTCGGGCGGTGCAGGGTCTCTATGGCCGGTTCCAGAAAGGGAGGCTCAGAGATATAGGCGCATCGGACCGCGGGGAATGTCCCCAGTGCCTGCAGCCGGGCTGCCAGGGCCTCTGTGCAGTCTTTCGGGCGTGGACCTGATGTGGAGCCGTGAGCGGCTATCAGAACATCCAGCGCTGACAGGTCCCTGTTCCCGGCTGCATCCCGCACAAGTGATGTGATGAGATCGGGGAGCATGTCAGACAGGCCAAACGGCTTCAGGATCTTGAAGCGCCGCTTCAGGGCACTGCAGCGGGTTTGCGACAGGCCGAGGCGTCGGGGCAGAACGGTGCGTACAAAATAGCCGTCACTCAGGAAATACGGATAGACCAGTATCCGCTCATTCCGCATCCGGCTCAGAACGTCTTCCAGACTTTGCTCGCCGTTCAGCACCGCGCTGCAGACAGTCAGTTCCGGCAGGGCCAGGGAAACCGCCTCGGTAAGCTGGGCAAGGCCATCATTGTTGCCCTTGCCACCCCGTTCTCCGTGGGCCACGATCAGCAGGCCTGTTTCCGGCTCCGAATGCTTGCGGAACAGACCTGCAGCGACCTTAGTGGCTGGTGCCTTCGGAAAATGTAATCTTGTTCCAGACATTGTATTTCCCGGACGGTTTGCTCATGGGGATACGCTTTACTTCTTCGAAGGTTTCCGCGTTATAGATCACAATCGCCCCGTCATTTTCCCAGATGGAGAGGATGGCGTGACTGCCGTCCCGGTCAAACTCGATATGGGCGGCGGTCTTGCCTGGAGCGGGCTTCAGTGTCCTGACGATCTCAAGCGTCTGCTTGTCGATAATGTGCATCAGATCCTTGTTGGGACCGAAGAACACGTCTGTCCAGGCATAGCGGGATTTCTCGTGACTGCGCATGAAGAAGCCAGGGCCCTTGGTGGGAATGGTCTTGACCACAGACCAGTCCTTCATGTCGATCACACTGATCTTGCTGTCGCGCAGATGCGGCGTGGCCATGACCGTTTTGCCCTGCCAGTTCCAGCTTATGCCTGATCCCAGATGAGGCAGGCCTGACAGAGCCAGATCACTGATCTTGCGCCCGATGACCAGATCCACAACCTGGCCATTCTTGGCATTGCGTGCAGCCCCCATCAGAAACTCATATTTCTGATCGAAGAAGAAATCGTCCAGGTAATCGTCCAGTTTGATCCGGCGTACCGGGAACGGATCGGTCTGCTCCGGTGGGCCTTCATCCCTGTAATCATGGACAAAGCCGTAAAATGGCGGGTCTTCTCCATAAAAGACTTCCCAGACCTCTGGAATGTCTTTCAGGGCCATGATGAAACTGTTGCGGGGAGGGGCCTGATAAACGGCACTCACCCGTGAGGTCTTACCGTCAGAACCCTTAATATCGATAATCTTCTCAACGCTAAGGTCATCAGCACTGAGGATAACCAGTGTGTGCGGCAGATAGTTGGCCAGCGCGATGTGCTTGTTGTCAGACGACAGTGCAATATTGCGCGAGTTCAGTGCCCCGCGTACACGACCGACTTCCTGCATGGACCAGATGTCATATTTCATCACCCAGCCATCGCGGGACATGAAGAAGACATAGCGGCCATCAGAGGTGAATTTCGGCCCGCCATGGACAGCAAATGGTGTCGGGAAGCGGGTCAACCGTTCGAAACTATCCCCGTCCAAAAGCGAGGCGTGATGATCGCCCGTCTCCACCACAATGAACAGATTCATCGGATCAGACGAGAATTGCGGCTTGTCCGCCGGAACATAATCCGGGTTGAGTTCAAGGGATGCTGCGATTTCCTCCGCACCCCATGGCGGGATGGCATCGAGCGGTGTCTTGACCAGATCGGCAAGAGCCTTGATTTCGTCTTCGGTCAGGCTGTCGCTGAAAACAGGCATCTGGGTTGCTGGTCGACCATCACGGATGGCCTCCATAATCGCGTCCCCCTTCAGTCGCTTCAGGGTCTGGGGGATAAGCGCCGGGCCTGTTCCACCCAGTCGGGTTTCCGCGTGGCAGGACGCACAATTCTCCTGAAACAGAAGATTTGCGTCCGGGGCAGCTGAAAGAGGGGCGGTTGTGACCCCCAGCAGCATGGCTGCCAGCTTAAGCGTAGACATGTTTCGCTTCATGACGCGCTCCTCTGAAAGGTTTGAGGGTGACCCGGTCGCCGACGGGCGTGTGCAGGCCGATTTCCTCGTCACTGAGATAGCAGGACGGATCTTCCGCCCACGGATCACCGGTGAGCTGCAGGGCCCGGACGCGGGTATTGCCACCGCAAATGCTGAAATGCTGACAGGCACCGCAGCGCCCTTTGATGGCGCGTGGCTTCTGCTTCAGCCCGGCCATGATCGGGTCGGACAAATCGCTCCAGATTTCAGAGAACTTGCGGTCCTTCACATTGCCCAGCGTGTAATGCCACCAGAAGGAATCTGGATGCACATTCCCGAGATTATCGATGTTGCCGATATTCACGCCCGAGGCATTTCCGCCCCAGCGGAGCAGCAGTTGCTCAAGATGATCGGCCTTTTCAGGCATGCGCTCCCTGACCCATTGCAGTAGAAAAACGCCATCTGCATCGTTGTTGCCGGTGACATATTCGCGGCTGAGGCCAGCCTGAACATCAGCCCAGGCGCGCTCGAACAGTTTGACCATGGCATCGCGAGTGATCCTGTGACGGGCATCGTCACCACGGTTCTTGTTACCGCGCCCAGCATAGACCAGATGAGACAGGTAGACCTTGTCGAGTTGTTCCCTGTCACAGAGAGCCAGATAGTCGTCCAGCGTGTCGGCATTGTCTTCTGTGAGTGTAAAACGCAGGCCGACTTTGACGGACCGGTCCCGCAGATGCCTGACCGCTTCAAGAGATTTGTCAAAGGCCCCGCGCACACCACGGAAGGCATCGTGAACAGCACCGATGCCGTCGAGGCTGATACCCACATAATCATAGCCAACCTCTGCAATGCGGTCAGCCATGGCCCCGTCAATCAGGGTGCCGTTGGTGGAGAGAGCCGTATAGAAGCGGAGGTTTTTGGCATGAGCTGAAAGCTCCAGCATATCCGGCCTCATCAAGGGCTCACCACCTGAGAAGATGATGACCGGCACCCGGAATGCCTTGAGGTCGTCAATGACATTGAGAGCCTGCTCCGTGCTGAGTTCTCCCGGAAAGTCAACGTCGCCGGATGTGGTGTAGCAGTGCTTGCATTTGAGATTGCAGCGGCGAATGAGATTCCAGATGACCACCGGCCCTGGTGGCTGGCGATGTGGCCCGAGCGGCTTGGGGTCAGCGATTTCTTTCAGGTAGTGTGTGAGGCGAAACACGGTATGCCCTCCAGGCCTGACGAAGACCTGCCGTTGCGAAATTTGGTGAGGGAAAACGCGCCCGGCAGGTTTGCGCTATCTGTCTTGTTCCAAACATGCGGTAAGAGACGTGGGCTCGCCTTGATCACGGTCAAGCCGGATATGGTTGCTTTGAGAAGGGCCTGTAACGTCGGTTGGCAAAGAAACTGGTGTTAAATGCAGTACATTTGCAGCCATAGTGAGGTTGGGTTCTGGTGGAATCGTGAGCCTAACAGTCGATCCAATTCAATACATCAAACTATACAATCGTGGTTACTGATTGAAACCGATTAAATCGATTAAAAAACTCTAACCTAGTGCTTAGTACTTTAGGCGAATGCGAGGTAACCTCGCGGAGGGGAACTAGGATAATTTTATCCGTTCTTTTGGGAGGCCGTGTGTGGAGCACGGACGTAATTGGGAGAGCAGAATGTCAATAAAACCTCCATTGTCGGATCTGCCGATTAAAACTGCTGACAGCGGTTTTTATCGGGGATTCAGCGTAAATGTGGCCGTTGTCAGTAAGATTATAATCAGCGCGCTGGTGGTGTGGTGTATCGTATGGCCCACCCAGGCGGGGCGTGTTCTGGGGGATTGGAACGCCTCGATTCTATCGCATTTTGCTGCCTGGTATATTTGGGTCGTTGCTGCCTTTGTCATTGTCTGTCTTGGTCTCGCCGCCTGGCCGACCGCTGGTCGCATGAAGCTGGGCGCGGCAACAGATAAACCTGAATTTTCCAACTTCTCCTGGTTCTCAATGATGTTTGGGGCCGGTATTGGGGTCGGTATGTTGACCTGGGCGGTTGCAGAGCCGGTAGCCCATTTCAAGAATAATCCGTCGGTTATTCAGGGCGTGACGACTGCTCTCGCGGAGGACAATGTCCGCACGGCTTACGTCTGGTCATTCCTGCACTGGGGTGCCGGTGCATGGGCCTGTTATGCGATTATCGGTCTTGCTCTTGCGTTTTTCGCTTATCGCCGGGGGTTGCCGCTGACAATCCGCTCCGCATTGACACCTATTTTCGGAAAGAGCCTGTCCGGTACTGTTGGGCATATTATCGATATTGTGGCTGTGGTTGCGACTATTCTTGGTGTGGCTCAGACATTGGGTTTCGGCGTTGAACAGTTCGTTGCTGGCCTGAACCGTATTGGTATCGGTGGTCTTATGGCCGAAGATGGCAGTGCCACGTTCCTCGGTATTATTGTTGCGCTGCTTGTGATTATGGGCGCATCGACCCTGTCCGCCTTGTCGGGTGTCGGAAAAGGCATCAAATGGCTGTCTAACATCAATATGGTGCTGTCGATTGTCCTGCTTGGCTTCTTTATCATCTTTGGTGCCACCTGGTTTGGCGCAACGGCTCTGATTGTTGGAATCTGGGATTACGTCCTGGCCCTGCCTTATCTCAGCTTCAACGTCTACCGCTCGGATGGTGTGGAAGGTTCTGAAGCGTTCCTGTTGGCTCAATGGCAAGGATGGTGGCCGGTCTTTTACTGGGCCTGGTGGATTGCCTTTGCTCCTTTTGTGGGTCTGTTCCTGGCGCGTATTTCCAAAGGAAGAACCATTCGTGAGTTTGTGCTTGGCGCAATGATCGTCCCTGGACTGATGTGTATGATCTGGTTCTCATGGGCTGGCGGTACCGCGATCGACCTTGAATTGAACGGTACAGCCAATGGC
Organism: Coralliovum pocilloporae; assembly: GCF_030845175.1. Lineage (NCBI taxonomy): Bacteria > Pseudomonadati > Pseudomonadota > Alphaproteobacteria > Hyphomicrobiales > Coralliovaceae > Coralliovum > Coralliovum pocilloporae. The sequence goes on from NZ_CP132542.1 coordinate 2,095,733, forward strand.
CTGATCCTGAATGCAGCCAATGGTGACAAGATTTTCGCCATGACTGAATTCATGCTGGCTCCGATTGCTGAAGTGTTGGCCTGGGCCATGGCGGTTCTGATCGTGGTGCTGCTGCTCACCTTCCTGGTGACCTCAGCTGACTCGGCCGTTCTGATTGTCAACACGATTAACGCAGCTGGTGATGAGGGGCCGAAGGCTCGCCCGCATATCCTGTTCTGGGGCAGTGCTCTGGCCCTTGTTGTGGGCGGTCTGCTGATCTCTGGCGGAACAGGGGCGATTCAGACTGCAATGGTCATTGGCGCGCTGCCGTTCTCCATTGTGATGGCGCTGATATGCATTGCCCTGATCAAGGCAATCTACAACGACGGTCGTCGGGAGGCCGCTGGCGTAGCCACTACGATTGACCCTGAAACATCAACGATGCCCGCTGAATAGGGGCGTTTAACAGGAGGCTGATTCTATCAGTCTAGAGGGACACGGAGTTCCTCGTTGCTATTCTTCTGGTCTGGTGGCACTCCGCGATCACCAGGTCTGAAGCGGACCCACCCGGGCATTGAATTGTCCGGGTGGGACTTTGCTGTGGACGTTTCTGCAGAACGTAGTTCCTTGAAAGATCAATTCATTTTCTTGCTGAAGCGTTTATTGGCCGACGTTGCTATTTCATTGAAAAGTATAGTGATTCAAAGCCGTTGACTTTGGTCAAGGGTGAATCATCTGTGATCGCTAGGCTCAGGGTCGGGAAACAATCCTCGACTGGAGGGCTTTATGAGCGACATGATGACGAAGTCGAGAGCCCGCAATATCTTTTATGGCGGATCTCTCTTCTTCTTTGCAATTTTTCTGGCATTGACCGTGCATAGTCATCTCTATGTGGTCAATACTTCGACAGACAGCGCCGGGCTGACAGAGTCCGTCGCCAACGGCAAGCATGTTTGGGAAAAACATGCCTGCATCAACTGCCACACCATTCTGGGTGAAGGCGCCTATTTCGCCCCTGAACTGGGCAATGTCTGGGTCCGTTATGGCGGCCCTGATGATGCCGAAGGCGCGCGGGAAGCCCTCAAGGCCTGGATGAAGGCACAGCCAACCGGCATTGAAGGCCGTCGGCAGATGCCGAACTTCAATCTCAGCGAAAAAGAGCTGGATGATCTGGTCAATTTCTTTGAATGGGTCAGCCGCATCGACACCCAGGGCTGGCCGCCCAATGAAGCGGGTTAAGGAGGGAGTCACACCATGAAATATCAAAGTCAAAAAGTGGCATTTGCCTATTTTGCAGTGGCACTGATCCTGTTTGCTTCCCAGGTTCTGTTCGGCGTGGTCGCAGGCTATGTCTATGTGGTTCCGAATTTCCTGTCGGAACTGCTGCCTTTCAACATTATCCGCATGGTTCACACTAACTCGCTGGTTGTTTGGCTGTTGCTGGGCTTCTTTGGGGCTGCCTACTTCCTGATACCGGAAGAGGCTGAACGGGAGCTTCATTCACCGAAACTGGCCTATCTGCAGCTCATCATTCTGGTGATCGGTGCAGGCGGGGCCGTGGTCGGATATCTGTTCCGCATTCATGAAGGTCGTGAATTCCTCGAGCAGCCGCTCTGGGTCAAGCTCGGCATTGTGGTTGCGGCGCTTATCTTCCTCTACAACGTCTCCATGACCGTGCTGAAGGGCCGCAAGACGGCAATCACAAACGTCCTGCTGCTTGGTCTCTGGGGTATTGCCCTGTTCTTCCTCTTTGCGCTCTACAATCCATCCAACCTGGCGTTGGACAAGATGTACTGGTGGTATGTGGTCCATCTCTGGGTGGAAGGTGTCTGGGAGCTTGTGATGGCATCCATCCTCGCCTTCATGATGCTGAAACTGACGGGTGTTGACCGCGAGGTGGTGGACAAATGGCTCTATGCCATCGTGGCCCTGGCCCTGTTCTCGGGCGTACTGGGTACCGGTCACCATTACTACTGGATTGGCACGCCGGGCTACTGGCAGTGGATCGGTTCCATCTTCTCCACCCTTGAAGTGGCTCCATTCTTCGCCATGGTGGTCTTCACCTTCGTCATGGTCTGGAAAGGCCGCCGGGAGCACCCGAACAAGGCTGCGCTTCTCTGGGCGCTAGGCTGTTCAACCCTGGCTTTCTTCGGCGCAGGCGTCTGGGGCTTTCTGCACACTCTGTCATCGGTCAACTACCTGACCCATGGCACGCAGATCACGGCAGCCCATGGTCACCTGGCTTTCTTCGGTGCCTATGTGGCCCTGAACCTGGCCATCATCAGCTATGCCATGCCATTGCTGCGCCAGCGTGAGCCCTACAATCAGGTGCTGAACATGGTCAGCTTCTGGATGATGGCCGGTGGTATGTCCTTCATGACCTTCACCCTGACCTTTGCCGGTGTCATTCAGACACATCTGCAGCGGGTCCTTGGTGAGAACTATATGGACGTACAGGATCAGCTGGCCTTCTTCTACTGGCTGCGGCTTGGCTCCGGTGTGGTTGTGGTTCTTGGTGCGGTTCTGTTCATCTACGCGATGTTCGTACCACGCAAGGAAATCCTGACCCGCCCGGTCGCGGATACTCAGCCGGCAGAATAGGACCTGACAATACAAACTGAACGTGAAAGGGGCAGAGAGATCTGCCCCTTTTTCTTTGGCATAACTGATTCCAATGGTGCTTGAATCAATAATTATTCGTATTTGCCCTTACGTAAAAACCAGAATTCCTGTTCTTTGCAGCAATGATCTTGTGATGAATCGTCTTATCTTCACGGTTTCGTCAGAATGACTTGATCTTGGACAAGGAGCTCTTTCCTGTCTGACTTACGGTTCTTGTACTTCTTGGGAAATAGGAGTCGCGAGAATGTCCAAAACATTGAAGAGAAGTTTGATTAGCGCTGGCGCAGCACTTCTGCTGTCTGGCGTCGCAACAGGGGTGATGGCGCAGGATGCTGCTGTGCCAGAGCTGTCAAAGGAAGCTTATGAAAGCTCCAAGACACTGTACTTCCAGCGCTGTGCTGGCTGTCATGGTGTTCTGAGAAAAGGCGCGACCGGCAAGAGTCTTCTGCCGGAGGAAACCCGCAAGCTGGGTCAGGAACGCCTTGAGCGGATCATTACGCTGGGTACCGAAGGCGGTATGAACAACTTTGATGACGTGCTCACCGAGCAGGAAATCAAGGACATGGCCACCTACATCCAGCTGGAGGCACCAAAGCCACCTGAAATGTCCCTGGCTCTGATGAAAGAGCGCCGCAAGATCTATGTGGAAGAGAAGGATTACCCAACCGCGCCGTTGCATGACCGCAATTGGGAAAACTTCTTCATCGTCATCGAACGTGACGCCGGTAAGGTGGCCATTGTTGACGGCGACAAGCACGAGATCATTGCCCACCTTGACACGGGTTATGCTGTTCACGTGATCAAGGGCACCGAGCATGCCGAAATGGAAGGTGCTGCGAAGGATCCGGGCCGCTTCTGGTACACGATGGGTCGTGACGGCAAGCTGACCAAAATCGATCTCTGGCAGACACCGGACAAGATGCGTGTTGCCGAAGTCCAGGTCGCCTATGACGCCCGTGACGTGGCCGTCTCCAATGATGGCAAGTACATCATCGGCGGTGCTTACTGGCCTCCACACTTCGTGATCGTTGATGCTGAATCCATGGAGCCGAAGAAAGTGGTTTCCACACGTGGTGTGAACGTCAACGGTGATTATGTGGAAGAATCCCGTGTGGCTGCTGTTTACACAGTGCCGGATGAGAATTCCATGCTCGTTTCCCTGAAAGAGCTTGGCCAGATGTGGCAGGTGGATCTGAACGATATCGATAACCTTCGTATCGAGCAGATGGATACATCCCGCTTCCTGCATGACGGGTTCTTTGACCCGACCGGTCGTTACTTCCAGATTGCGGCGAACGCCTCCAACCAGATGGTTGTTGTGGATGCCAAGACCCGCAAGCATGAAGCCACCATTGATGTTGGCAAACTGCCGCATCCGGGCCCTGGCGCGAACTGGATCGATCCGAAATGCGGACCGGTTGGCGGCACGACCCACCTTGGTGAAGGCACGGTCACTGTCTGGGGCAACGACCCTGCAGGTCATCCGGATCAGGCCTGGAAGGTCTGCTACACGGTTGAAACCGACGGTCCTGGCCTGTTCATCCGGACACATCCGAAGAGCAAGTATGTCTGGGCTGACCAGACCAAGCATCCGGAGCCGGAAGTTCAGCAGTCTATCCAGGTTATCTCCAAGGAAACCGGTGAAATCGTGAAAACCATGCAGCTGACCGACAAGGAAGGCTACGCAGTGGTTCACTCCGAATTCAACGCCGATGGCACGGAAGTCTGGGTCTCCATCTGGAACCGTTCCACCAGCCTTGAGCCGAATGGTGAGATTGTTGTGTTTGACGCGGAAACTCTTGAAGAGAAAACCCGCATCAAGGGCTTCTTCGCGCCGACCGGTAAGTTCAACGTCTACAACCGTGTCCATCACGTGACATAGGGACGTCTGGCAATAACAGGGGAGGCGGATCTGATCCGCCTCCCGTCTTTGTCTCAGGATACAAGGTGCTGGCACAATGGGCGATCAGGCAAAACCAGGTTGGTGGGCGCGGTGGCGAAAGGTCATTCTGTTCGGCACACCACTATCTGCTGCTCTTATTTTCTTCTCCGCAGGGATTGTCTTCTGGGGTGGTTTCAACACCGCCATGGAAGCCACCAATACCCTGCCATTCTGTATTTCCTGCCATGAGATGGAAAACACCGTCTATCAGGAGTACAAGACCACAATCCACTATCAGAACCGTACAGGCGTGCGCGCCACCTGCTCTGACTGTCACGTGCCGGACCCCTGGGTGCACAAGATGGTGCGCAAGGTCCAGGCTTCGCGTGAGCTCTACGGCAAGGTGGTTGGAACCATCGACACACCGGAGAAGTTCGAGGCCAAACGGCTGGAACTGGCAAAGCGGGTCTGGAAGACCATGAAGGCGACCGACTCCCGTGAATGCCGTAACTGTCACACGCTTGAATCCATGGCGCCGGAATATCAGCGCCCGCGCGCCCGGAAGCAGCATCTGAATGCCATTAAAACCGGCCAGACCTGTATCGATTGCCATAAGGGCATTGCCCATAACAGTCCACGCCATCTGCTGACGGAAGAAGAGCTGGAAGAGCTTGAAAAACCGGATATGGCCTTCGCCCGGGATATCCCCGAAACCTTCCTGGCCAGCCTGAAGAAGATCGAGACGCTTGAAGCGGAAGCTGCGGCGAAAGCCGAAGCCGATGCCAAAGCGGCCCAGGATGCCGTCAAGGCTCGCATCGCTGCAGCTGTTGCAAAGCGTGAAGAGGAAGTTCGCGCCGAGCTGGCCGGAACCGTCGATACCTCCTCTGGTGCAGGTGCAAGCGGTGGTGCAGACGCTCTGGCTCCTGTGGACTGGGATAGTGTGGATAGCAAGAACATCACGCTGTTCTATCCCGGGCAGGCCTCGTTTGAATGGGTCCAGACCGGCAAGGATCATGGCGGAGCACGTCCGTTCACCAAGGCTGGTGACCGTTGCTCGACCTGCCATGCCAAGGAAGTCAAGGATATGGGGGCAAAGATTGTCTCCGGCTCCAAGGCTGAAGAAACGCCCATTCCCGGCAAGCCTGGCCATGTGGACATGACGGTCCAGGCCACCCATGATGCGGACAATCTCTATCTCCGCTTCCAGTGGCAGCAAAGCGCTCACGCGCCCGTACCCTTCATCGATGGTGGCAAGCTTGATCCGGCCAACGAGACCAAGATTGCCGTGATGATTGCCGGCAAAGATATCAAATATGCCGAACAGGCCGGGTGTTGGGTGACCTGTCACCATGACTCCCGTTACATGCCGCACGCGCCGAAAGACGATCAGTTGAAGGCTGTCGATTTTGGTGATCGGGTGGATGTCTCTGACGGTATCCGGAAATATCTGGCCCAGTCCCGGACCAAGGTTGAAGTCAAGGGGCGTCGTGGCAAGATCCGTGGTGGCTGGGACAAGCTGCGTGACAAGGCCGAGATCGATGAGGCCAGGGCTGCCGGTCAGTTTATGGATCTGCTCCGCTATCGCTCAGGTGAAACTGCGGAGAACGGTTCAATCCAGGAAGACCGGATCATGGCCGACGGTGTGGCTCTTGAAGCCGCGGGCACGCTCGACGGTGATATCTGGACCGTGGTCATGAAACGACCGCTGAAAACCGGCGAAGCAGGTGATGTGGACCTTGAAGCGGGCCAGCAATATGTGGTTGGGTTTGCGATCCATGATGACTATGCATCAGCCCGTTTCCACCATGTGTCTCTGGAATTCACGCTTGGTCTTGACGACCCGTCAGCCGAGATCAACGTCCAGGGTCAGTAAGACATGAAAAATTACCGCCCGGTCCAGGCACCACCTGGCCGGGTGGTTCTGCTTGAACCAACTGAAGACAGGGAGACTGCAATGAACAGGGCAATCATCTTATCGGCACTTGGTTTGGTGGCGGGTCTGGCCTGGGGCATGTCGCAGGCATCTGCGTCTGATCTTGTGGAAGGGTTTCTGGAAAAGAAAGACCCCGCAAAAATAGAAAAAATCTGCGCCAAGGCTGAGAAACGCTATCAAAAGATTTTCGGCAAGCCGAGCGAGGACGAGGATGCAACAGTTATCCTCATGTACAAATACACGTTCTGCCCGGAGCGGGTTTCGGTGCCGCAGGGCACTTTGGTTCGCTGGGTCAATGTGGATAAGCGCACCAGCCACAGCACCTGGTTGAAAGAGGCCGGGCAGCCGGAATCAGAGCGGATTTTCCCGGAAGAGATTGTTGAAATCCCGTTCGACATGCCGCCGGGTGACTATCCCTATCTGTGCGGGCCTCATTGGGAGGCAGACGGGATGGTCGGGATTGTCACAGTGACCCCTTGAGACATGGAGAGACAAAAGGCCGCCTGACAGGTGGCCTTTGATGTTTGCTGCATTCCGTTGAAGCAGGAGATCCTGCCGGTCAGACGAGCCCTTGTGAGGCCTGCTTGATGTCTGCCGTGCCGGACATGATGGTCTCAGTCGCAGTGGCAATGTCATTCATGTTGTTTGTAATCGTAGTGACACCATCCGAGGCAGACTGCATATTGGCCGAGATATCCCGGGTAACCGCAGACTGTTCTTCAATGGCCGCTGAGATTCCGGTCGAGATCTCGTTGATGTCCTGAATGATCTTGGCAATGTCATCAATTGCAGACACGGCATTGTCTGTTGATGTCTGGATATCTCCGGTATGATTGCCGATGGTCTCAGTCGCCTTGGAGGTCTGGCTGGCCAGTTCTTTGACTTCTGTAGCGACAACCGCAAAGCCCTTGCCCGCTTCGCCAGCACGCGCGGCCTCGATTGTCGCGTTGAGGGCCAGTAGATTGGTTTTTTCTGCAATATCGGAGATCAGGCTGACCACATCGCCGATCTGATTGGCAGCCGTAGAGAGGCTGGAGATGATCTGTCCGGTTCTCTCAGCCTGGTCCACAGCTTCATTGGAAATACCAAGCGCTTTTGAGACCTGACGGTTGATTTCTTCCACGGACGCGGCAAGTTCTTCAGCGCCGGATGCAACAGCCTGCACAGTGTTGGATGTTTCGCCAGCCGCTGCTGCGGATGACGTTGCACCATTGCTGGCCTGAGCAACAAGATCGGAAATGGTATCGAGATCAGCATCAATCTTGCGCTGTGTCTCTGCCTTGCGTATCCGTTCCTGTACCTGAGCTGTGATGTCGCTGGCGAACTTGACAACCTTGAACGGCTTACCGTTCCAGTCGAAGATCGGATTATAGGATGCCTGAATCCAGATTTCCTTGCCGCCTTTGCCAAAACGTTTGTATTCGGCCGCCTGGAACTCACCCCGGGCCAGCTTTGCCCAGAATTCCCTGTATGACGGGCTTTCGCATTCCTCAGGGTCTACGAACATCCGGTGATGCTTGCCCTGGATTTCTTCGAGAGAATAACCAACCGCACCGAGGAAGTTGGCATTGGCCGTCTGGATTATTCCGTCAAGGTCAAACTCGATCACCGCCTGCGACTTGTGAATGGCGTCAAGCTGCCCGGCAGAATTCGCCTGGTCAAGTTTTTGGTCGGTGATATCAGATGCGAGTTTGATGACGCGTGAGACAGAACCGTTTGCGCCCATGATTGGATTGTAGGATCCATGCAGCCAGAGTTCTTCACCCGATTTCTTTTGCCGCTTGAATTCGCCACTGAAGAATTCACCGCGTGCAAGGCGACCCCAGAAGGCCTGATAATCTGCAGTCTGGCGCACGTCATCGGGGACGAAAATGCTGTGATGCTTGCCTTTGATCTCGTCCAGCCTGTAGCCCATCGTCTTGAGCAGGTTTTCATTTGCCTCAAGAATAGTCCCGTCCGGCTTGAATTCAATAATTGCCTGGGAGCGATGAAGTGCACCAAGGCGCGCGGTATCAAGACTGCGAAGTAAATTGAGAGGCATCTGTAAATCCTGTAGGCTGAATTTGTCTCCATAGAAATATTTATGTAATTCGTTTAAGTATTTCCTAACATGATACCTTCTTCTGCGGCCTATTAACTTATACGTAGTTATTAGTTGTAGGTATGGCGACTTTTGAATGAGAAAGGTCGTATTAATTAGAGGTTGAACATCTTTTGAACAGGTTTTTTATGTTCAAAAGGTGGCTTTGGTCTAATTTAATTTCGAGTAATTTGTAAGGTTCAAATGAGTTGCGGAGCGTAAAGCATCAAATATTGCCCTGTGTTAATCTGAATCCGGTTTTCTTCAGAATGCTCTTTGAGAACAAGACGTCATGCTGATGAACAACATCGCCCAGTTCCTGTGCGATCAGAGAGACCTGTTTCATCACGTCATCCCGATTCGCACCATGGACCATGGCAAACAGGTTATAGGGCCAGTCCGGCATATGGCGCGGGCGTCTGTAGCAATGGCTCACATAGGGCAGAGCGCCTATCACTTCGCCCAACCGGTCGACCGCCTCATCATCTATATCCCAGACAGACATGCCATTGGCTGTCATGCCCAGGGCATAGTGATTGGGAACCGCCGCGACCCGGCGGATGATGCCTTCCTCCTGCATCGAACGAACACGGGCAAGGACATCATTTTCAGTCATGCCTGTCTGGTCTGCAACCACCTGCCAGGGACGCGAGCAGCGCGGCAGCCCGGCCTGAAGGGCAGCAATCAGTTTCCGGTCCTGTTCGGAGAGAGAGGTCATACGGCTACCTTCAGTCTGATAAAGAACTCGCGCTCCTTGGGGAACAGCAGAACCGGATATCCGGTCTTCCTTTCAATCCTGTCTGCAACAGACTGGATCTGATTCCGGGTTTCGGTCGCGAGGACAAACCACATATTCAGTTGATGGTCGCGTTCGTAATTGTGTGCCACCTCGTCAAAGCTGTTGACGATTTCAACCACTGACTGGAAGGCATCTTCCGGCAGGGCCATGGCGCAGAGGCAGAATGCTCCACCCAGTTTCTCCACATCGAACATGGGTCCGAAGCGGGTCAGCGCCCGCTCGTCCACCAGGCGTTCCAGGCGCTCCAGCAGCAGGGTTTCAGTGATGCCGAGTTCTTCAGCCACGGCGGCATAGGGCTCTGCCACCAGAGGCAGGCCATCCTGCAGCCGGTTCACCAGCGTGCGGTCCAGATCATCAAGGAGCACCTGCTGATGTCTCATTCTGCCGCCTCCCGGTAAACCGGTGTCAGCGTTGCGCCCCGCTGCTTGAAGCAGCGTCGTGAAAACAGCACATCCCGGCCATTGAGCGCATCACCAGCGACTTCTGCCAGCTCATCAAGCACAGCCAGCGCGTCTTCTCGTGCGCCAGCATGGACCATGCAATAAAGGTTATAGGGCCAGACGCCATTAACGCGGTTCCGCTCATAACAGAGTGTAACCTGCGGGTGGCAGGCAAACTGTGCTGCAACATCATTGATCCGGTCATCTGCAATATCCCAGACCGCCATGGCGTTGGATCGGAAACCGAACCGACGGTGATGAAGAACCGTGCCAAACCGGCGAATGATGCCATGCTCTGACAAGCACTGAAGGCGAGCCAGAATGTCCTCTTCGTCGCGCCCGAGTTCCGCGGCAATCTGGTGGAACGGTTCTGCTACAAGCGGCAGGCCGTTTTCGAGATGTTGCAGAAGAGGGCGGTCATCGGCCTGAAGGCAGGAGAGATTCGCTTGTCCCGGACGGGGAGCCTTGGGGGCCGAACGCTTGTCCGTCAGTGAAAAGCCGAGATCAAGGTGATACGCCCTCTGAAGCCGGAAGGCATAGACCGGCAGGCCGGTCTTCTGCTCAATCCGTTGAAGCGTTGCATCCACTGCATCCCGATCGGCGCCCGTGACAACGAACCAGAGATTCAGTGTGTTTTCCCGTTCGTAATTGTGATTGACGCCGGGCTCCTCGTTGACCAGTTCCGCGACCAGCTCCAGATAGCCGTCCATCACGGACATGGCAGCCAGAGTGCTGGCACCGATTGTGTTGGGAGCCAGAATGGTTCCGATCCGGCTCAGCAGGCCGTCCGCTTCCGCCTGGATATAGGTGTTGAGGACATCTTGCTCGGGCAGGTCATGGCGCACCGCGATATGGGTGAAGGGGCGTGATATCAGCGGAAAGCCGTGCTGCCAGTCGTTCAGGAGGGCCAGTTCATGCGTGTTGAGATGCTCTGCCATGGATCAGAGCCCCAGACGGTGAGCACGGGCAGTGAAGAAGATGCCGCTTGGCTTTTGAGCTGGCAGGACCTGCTTCTTCTCGAAGGTGGAGGTGTCATAGACGTGGACCTCGCCCGCATCCCGGACGGACATCCACACTTCTGCACCGCGCGGTTCAAACTCCATGTGCAGCACAGCCGGGCCTGGTTTGAATGTTTTGATGATGCTGCGGCTCGGCACATCAATCACCTGAATTGTGTCGTTGTGCGGTGGTGCGAAATTGACCCAGATCTGCCGCCCATCCGGTCGGGCCATGGCAAAGACGGGCTGCCCATGCACGGGGACGCGCCCCACTTCTTCAAAGCTCCGGTCATCCATCAGCAAAATTTCGTGCCGCCCGATAGCAGGCAGGGCAAACAGGCCATCCGCATGGGCCCAGCCTTCAAGATGTGGCATCTTGTAGACGGGCAACTTGCGCTCGCCGCGCCCATAACCGGCCAGAATCCGTTTTGGCTGAAGAGGCGTCTGCCAGAAGTCGATATGTGTCAGGCCGTCCTCGCCAAACAGACCGGCAATGTAGTGGCGCCCGTCACCGGTCACCAGCGCGTCATAGGGATACTCGCCAATATTGTCGAGCTTGGAGATCTGTGGTGCGCCCTCCGCAGAGAAGTCGGCTATCCACGTTTCCCCGGCATCCCAGAGCGTGAAGGCAAACCGGCGACCGGGCAGGTCCACAAGGCCGATCACTTTGGAGCGGACGTCGTCATCATCTCCATAGGCTGCGGGAATATCGGCCACGAGCTCCAGGCTGGCGGCGTCAAATACTTTGACGCCGCCCGGCTCATAATTGGACACAGCAATCAGCGTCCCGTCATCAGAAATGGCACCGCCAATCGAATTGCCACCCTGGACCACCCGCTTTTCGATTACGCCTTTCAGCATGTCGATCTTGGTTAGCCCGCCATCCCGTCCGAAGACATAGGCGTAACGCTCATCCCGGGAATAGACCGCTGAGGCATGCGAGACGTCCCCAAGACCCTGAACCTGTTTCAGAATTGTATTATCGGTGGTCTCGACAATCAGCGCGGCACCGGTAGCGCGCTCAATGATCAGGCCAAGATCCCCGGTTCCGCGCAGCTCGTCAGACTTTGCCTGGGCGGGCAGCAGGAGCGCGGTAGAGAGAAGAAGGGCAGAGAGAAGCTGTTTCATCGGATTGTTCCATTCTTCAGAGCGGTGGCGATCCACGCTGCATCCGCTTCGGTCAGAAGACCGCGCCATGGGGGCATGGCCGTTTCCGGCAACCCGTCGAGAATGATGTCCCGCAGGGTTTCTTCATCCAGATGGGTGATGGCCTGGGGCAGGAGCGGGCGTCCGAGACCGCCTTTAAGGGTCAGTCCATGACAGGACCCGCAGTCCTGAATGACCATGTTACGCAGGTGTTCCACATCCACATCATCCGCCAGGACCGGGAAGGAGCAGAGCAGACCAGTGGCAGCCAGAACAGCTCTCCAGATCCTAGCCATGAACGACCTCCAGCCGCGCCGGGCGGCGGCTGGAGGCCTCAACCTCCGCGCAGTCTTTCAACCGCTCCGGATGCAGGATGTTGCCGAGCCGGGTGACCTCGCCAATCATGAACAGGGTTGGAGACGGCAAGGCGGCAGCCTTTGCCTGTTCTGCGATGGTCGCCAGGGTTCCGGTCACATGGCATTCATCCGGCGTGGTGCCACGAGATACGGCCATAACGGGTGTTTCTGAATCAAGGCCATGGGCGATGAGCTGGTGACTGATCTGCCCGATGGCAGAAAGCCCCATATAGACAACCAGAGTGGTGTCGGGATCAGCCAGGCTTTTCCAGTCCAGATCAAGGGGTTTATCTTCCCGGCAGTGCCCTGTCACATACCGGACGCCGGTCGCCAGTCCCCGATGGGTGAGAGGGACACCCAGTTGCGAGGCGCAGCCCTGTGCGGCCGTGATCCCTGGTACGATCTCGAACGGCACTTCGGCTTCCACAAGAGCAAGCGCTTCCTCGCTGCCGCGTCCGAATATGAACGGGTCGCCGCCCTTCAGACGAACCACCCGCAGCCCTGAACGGGCCAGGTCCACCAGCATCTGATTGATCTCATGCTGGGGTACGGGGTGATTGCGCGGGGTTTTACCAACGGGGTAAAGCGCTGTCCGTGGCGGAACAAGGTCGAGAATATCCTTTGAGATCAGCCGGTCATAGACCACGGCTTCCGCCTGCTCGATCCGGCGCAGGGCCTTGACTGTCAGAAGTTCCGGATCACCCGGTCCGCCGCCAATCAGGGAAACTGTTCCAATACGTTTCATGGTCCCGGCCTTTCCAGTTGATGCTTTTCAGCGTTGGCCTCATGAAACTGTGTGAGGGACGATTCCACATTGACTTTCATCAAGGTTGAAACTGGAACCGTTCCAGAATCTCAAAAAACTGTGAAAAATGGCCCGTTTCTGCCGATCTTGACTTTGGTCAAAGGCGATTCCCGTGAAGCTGCCTAGGGTCAAGACTCATTGCTGACGCCCATTCTGTTCATCAGGGAAGTACAGAATGGTCGCAAACAAAAGCGCAGGACAGGTGGACCCTATTCAAGCTGTTGTTTGTGGTCAGGCTGGACTTCCCTGATGAACCCAAAGGGCGGGGTCATTTTACCGTCCGGCTTTGTTGGAGATCCTTGAAAACCGGAAGGTTTCCTGCGGACCTCCGCCGCGCCGGGCGAAAAAATGACTATCGCAGAATGGACGTCAGCAATGAGTTTTGACCCTAGGGTCCATACATACGGATTATTCCTGAGGGAATGGACCGGAGGATCTGCCGCTTCATACACAGCCACACTGACGTAGTGATGCATTCCAGACCCTTGCAGACCTGCTCATATGCCGGGAGACACACCTCCCGACATATGGGAAATGACAGCAAACGTGGAGACCATGATGACCGGATCAGTTGCTCATCTTGATGGTGTGGAGAACACCGATCAGCCTTTCTATCAGCCGCAGTCGGACGAGTGCTCCATTTTCGGGATGGCCTATGACCGGAAACTGCCGGTATTGCTCAAAGGCCCGACCGGGTGCGGCAAGACGCGCTTTGTCAGCCACATGGCTGCCAGGCTTGGGCTGCCGCTTTATACGGTTGCCTGTCATGATGACCTGTCCGCAGCCGATCTGACAGGCCGCTATCTTCTGAAAGGGGGCGAGACGGTCTGGTCTGACGGGCCGCTGACACAGGCTGTCCGCAATGGCGGCATCTGTTATCTGGATGAGGTGGTCGAAGCCCGTAAGGATGTGACAGTGGTTCTGCATCCTCTGACGGATGATCGCCGGGTTCTGCCGCTTGAACGCACGGGAGAAACGCTTGTTGCGCCAGACAATTTCATGCTGGTCGTCTCTTATAACCCGGGCTACCAGAACATTCTCAAAACCCTCAAGCCCTCTACTCGCCAGCGGTTTGTGGCGCTGGATTTCGATTTCCCTGCCATGGAGCAGGAAGTGGCGATTGTCGCGCGCGAAAGCGGTCTTTCAGATGATCGGGTCAGGCCGCTGGTGCTGCTGGCCAGGAAATATCGTGAGCTGAAAGGGCAGGACCTGGAAGAGGGCGTCTCAACCCGTCTGCTCGTCTATTGCGCCGGACTGATAGCGGACGGCATGTCCATGGACCGGGCAATTGATATTGCCATGATCGGACCGCTGACTGACGACGAGGATACCAGGGCCGGTCTCAAGGACCTGGTCTCCGTCACTATCGGCTAATCTTCAGGGTCGCAGCATTCGGGAGTAATGCTATGGGTGAGTTTCATATCAAACCGTGGGAACCGGAAGAAAGTGTCGGCCATCTCTGGCATGGCTACGCATCACGTCTGGATCAGACACCACACTTCCCGGATGCTGCTGTTGCTCTGGATGATATGACCACCCGTCTCGGCATTCTGTTTCGCGGGCTTGGTGGAGACGCATCCGTAGAGCTGGCTCCGGCTCCTCGCGAAACCGCCCGACACAGACTGTCCTGGCTGCGGCGGCTGGGCCATGCAGCGGATCATGTGGAAATGGCAAGTTTTGATGGCAGCACTCTGCGTCTGCCTGAAACACTTGATTGCCTGCCGAAGGAAGGCCTCAACGAGGACCTCTATAAATGGCTGGCGGTGACAGCCGCCATCATGCCGGAAATCCGTCTGACTGAAACCGATCCTTTGCGGCGCGATCTGGAAACACTGTGCTGGGCCTTCCGGATGAACTGGCTGATGGAAGCCACATTCCCGTCAATGAAGCCAATTGCGGATCGTCTGAAGGCCGGGCTGCTGGCTTTGCGTGCAAAACGCAAGCTGCCGGAAACAGAGCAAGCGGTCGAGTCTATCATTCGTATTCTGCTGGATGACCCTGCAGGCCTGTCAGAGCCTGCGGTTCTGTTCTATGCCGAAATTGTTGCCGAGAAGCCTGATTTTTCAAGGTTTTCTGCACCGCGCCGTTATCGACCCTTCCGTTATGTTCCGTTCTGGCTGGATATCCGGGAGCAGAAGTTCTCTGCTCCGAGGCAGCGACAGGAGGCGGATGAGACACCGGTTGGTGGTGACCAGTCCAACGACAAAAAGAAAAAGGCCCAGCGACGGGAAAGTGATCAGGCGGATCGTAATGATTCCCTGATCCTCAACCGGTTCGAGACCATCCTGTCCTGGACAGAGTTCATGAATATCAACCGCAAGGTTGAAGATGATGATGAGGCCAGCGCCAAAAAGGTGGCGGATGATCACAACGAGATGGGTCTTGCAGAAATCAAGGAGCGTCCGGCAACCCGTCTCTCCTTCGATCTCGACATGGCTCCTGAGGACCTCGACAGGGAGCGTCTCTCCGGCGAGCGGCTCTATCCCGAATGGGATTGTCACTCCGGCAGTCTTCTGAAGGATTATTGTCGCATTCTTGTGAACAGATCCGAGAGTGAAGATGCGCCTGACCTTCAGCCGCTTTCGGCGGACATGCGTAAGCAGATCAGGCATGTGCGTCAGCGGTTTGAAGCTCTGAGGCCGCGCCGGACCATCCTGCCGCGACAGCTTGACGGAGATGACCTGGACATGGATGCAGCCATTCGGTCCTGGGTTGATATCAAGGCCACCGGTGAGGCCAGCGACCGTGTGTTCCGCCAGATCCGCAATGCCAGCCGGGACCTGTCTGTTGCCACTCTGTTTGACACATCCCGCTCAACAGAAAGCCTTGTGGAAGAACAGCCGGTTATCGAGATTGCCCGCAACGCGGTGACAGCGTTTGCCTATGGGCTCGATCACACCGGTGATGACCATGCGATCTATTCCTTTTCGTCGCTGAAACGGGACCGTGTCTTTGTGGATGTCTGCAAGGAGTTCGGCGAGACAATGAACAGCCGGGTTGTCAGCAGGCTCGCGGCTCTCAAGCCGGGCTTTTATACCCGCATGGGCGCGGCCATCCGTTTCGCCTCAGACGAGCTGCAGAAACGGGGTGCCAGCAAGCGCCTGCTTCTGGTGATCACCGACGGCAAGCCCAATGATCTCGACCATTATGAAGGGCGCTATGGCGTGGAAGATACCCGCAAGGCCGTGACGGAAGCCCGGATGATGGGGCATACGGTTTTCGCGGTTACCATTGACGCAAAGGCCAGAACCTATCTGCCGCGGATTTTTGGTCGGGACGGATATGCGATTGTGGCAAAACCTGAAAAACTGGCAGACAGCCTGCCGATGATCTTCAGGCATCTTGTCACGTGAGACCAGAATGTCGGAAGAGGTGACAGGCCCGCGCACCCCTGATGATGACTGGTCGCCAGACCGTCTGCCCGGTGATCTGATGATGTGGATCCTGATCGCCAGCGAGCTTGCGGTCTTCGGGATTGGCCTGATTGCTTTTGTCATAGCGGGCAGTCTCAATCCGGATCTTTTTGCCAGGGGGCGGGCCGGTCTTGATAGCGCTCTTGCCGCCATCAACACGATGGTTCTGCTCACAAGTGGCTACTTTGCAGCATGCGCGCTTGAAGCCGTTCGTTCTGATAATCATCGGAAGACCTGTCTTCATCTCGGACTGGCCGGAACACTCGGTATCGGTTTTGTCGTGCTGAAGTGGATGGAGTACAGCGCCAAGTGGCAGGCAGGATACGGGCTTGAAAGCGACGTGTTTCAAACGCTCTATTTCATGATCACCGGATTCCATGCTGCCCATGTTGTCTTTGGTCTCGCAATCCTCGGTTATGCGGCCGTCTACCGGGATCGGGACACCGTGCAGACCGCAACGGTTTTCTGGCACATGGTTGATCTCATCTGGCTGCTGATTTTCCCCGTTATCTATCTGATGGGGGCAGCGTAATGATCGGCAGACCCAATGGACTGCATCGTCTGACAATAAGCTGGCTTATACTGATGGTCATGACGGCATTGAGCCTTATCACAGCCATCGGCGGGCTCGAGGCGTCCGGTCCCTATGCGACCATGACCCTGATTGTTGTGGTCACCTGGATCAAGGTCAGACTGGTCCTGAAGAACTATCTTGAGCTTCATCTGGCACCCGCATGGCTCGGTCTTCTGAGTGGATTGATCGGAACGCTGGTGATTGTGACTGCA
The DNA here is from genome assembly GCF_030845175.1 of Coralliovum pocilloporae. Taxonomy (NCBI): domain Bacteria; kingdom Pseudomonadati; phylum Pseudomonadota; class Alphaproteobacteria; order Hyphomicrobiales; family Coralliovaceae; genus Coralliovum; species Coralliovum pocilloporae. The sequence goes on from NZ_CP132542.1 coordinate 2,112,972, forward strand.
GTTCTTTCACTTCTGTAAGCGGGCAAGATCGTTCACTTGGGATTGTCCTACCTAACCAAAGTCAAGGCTGGACCAACTGTGGAGGACTAGGGTCGATTCCGTAAGGAGACGACCAATGCCCCTGGTTCATAAGGCGTGGCCAATTGCTTGGCTGCGAACCCTTATCCTATGTCTTTTTGCTGCTGTATTCTCTGCCTTTGGTCCGGCAGACAACGCAGAAGCGGACGTGCTTTTAACGCGTTATCTCGACAAGGTAACGCCTGGAGAACTCGTTCCGGGTGCTGATGCATTCGGGTCGCTGCATGCTGATTTGCCGGTCGTACCCGTTCTCCAGGGTGGAGAGCGCGTGGCCTGGGCATTTCTGACATCGGACTTTGTTGAAACCGGCGGTTATTCCGGCAAGCCGATCCATGTGATCGTTGCCGTGGATGATGGCGCGGTTGTGCGTGGCGTAAACCTGGTCAAGCACTGGGAGCCGATTGTTCTCATCGGTATTCCGGAAAAGCGCATCGTGGCGCTGATGGAGCGTTACAAGGGGCTGGACCTCAAGGCGGAAGCGGTTGCTGAAGGCAGTGCGCACGAGCTGGATATCATCTCCGGTGCGACTGTCACTATCATGGTGATTGACGATTCCATTGTCCGCGGTGGCCTCAAGGTCTCACGTGCATTGGGTCTTGGCGATCTCAAACCGGAAGATTCGGCCTCTGGTCCGAAACAAGTCATCAACCCTGACAAAAGCGAAGTCAGCGACTGGATGACATTGACCGGAGATGGCTCGGTTCGCCGTCTGTCGCTGGATATCGGACAGATCAACGATGCCTTTGCCCGGTCCGGTGATGTGAAGGCTGCCAAACGACCGGAGCCAGGCCCCGGCACAGATACTTATATCGATCTCTATGGCGCTCTTGCCAATGTGCCGACCATCGGGCGGACTCTGATGGGAGAGGCCGAATACGGCAATCTGGTCACCGATCTGAAAGAGGGCGAAAATGCCCTTATTCTGGCGGCGCGCGGACGCTATTCCTATAAAGGGTCCGGCTATGTGCGCGGCGGGTTGTTCGACCGTATCCAGCTGATCCAGGGTGATCTGAGTGTCCGGTTCCGGGACAGGCACCAGCGTCGCCTTGGGGTGATTGCAGCCGATGGTGCGCCTGAATTCACAGAAATCGACATTTTCAGAATCCCGGCAGAGAGTGAATTCGATCCGACCAAACCCTGGCGGTTACAACTTCTGGCCCAGCGGGCAACCGGTCCGGTCGACAAAGCTTTCCTGACCTTCGATCTGGGCTATTCCATTCCCCAGCACTATCTCAAGACTATTGCTCCACCGGTTCAGGCACAGGCTGCTGAAGAGGATAATGGTCGGGCGCTGCTGTGGAAACGGATCTGGCAGGACCGCCGGTCTGACGTGCTGATCCTTGGTCTGATGCTGACGGTGCTGACCGGTCTCTTCTTCTTCCAGAAGCTGGCGACCATTGATGAAACCGTCTTCCTCTGGATCCGGATGACCTATCTGGCGGTCACTCTGGTCTGGCTCGGCTGGATGGCCAATGCCCAGCTGTCCATTGTCAACATCTTTGCCATTATGGGGGCCTTCGTAAACGGCTTCGCCTGGGACACGTTCCTGACGGATCCGCTGGTTTTCATCCTGTGGTTCTCGGTGGCGGCGGCGCTGATCTTCTGGGGCCGAGGGGCGTTCTGTGGCTGGCTCTGCCCGTTTGGCGCCCTGCAGGAGCTGACCAACAGGTTGGCGAAAATCTGCCGTGTCCCGCAATGGACTGTGCCCTGGGCTCTGCATGAACGCCTGTGGCCGGTGAAATACATGATCTTCCTCGGCCTGTTCGGTCTGTCGCTCTATTCAATTGAATCGGCCGAACACTATGCAGAAATCGAACCGTTCAAGACCGCGATCATTCTCAAGTTCGACCGTGCCTGGCCTTATGTGCTGTTTGCGGTCGGACTGCTGGCCATCGGCCTGTTCGTTGAGCGGTTCTATTGCCGTTATCTCTGCCCGCTGGGTGCAGCGCTCGCCATCCCGGCCCGTATCCGCATGTTCGACTGGCTGAAACGCTATCGGGAATGCGGCTCGCCCTGCCAGCGCTGCGCCAGGGAATGCATGGTCCAGGCCATCCATCCAGAAGGCGACATCAACCCCAATGAATGCCTGAACTGCCTGCACTGTCAGGTTCTTTATCAGCATGACCAGAAATGCCCGGTCTGCATCAAGACACGCGTCAAGCGGCAGAAGTTCAGGGACCGTAATCAACCAATATCCGGCGACCCCAGTGTTGCATGACGCCGGACAGATATGGAGCCGCAAAGGCAACGGGCTCCGAAACCAAGGGAGATCGACATGACGATCAAAGATGACAACACCACGCTTTCCAGACGTGCTCTTTTGGGCGGAACCGCCAAGACGGCGATTGTAGCGGGTGCCGCTGCTGCTTCCGGCGGCGCGACCATCGCAGTGACCCAGTCGAGCCCGGCACTGGCTGCTGAAGCAGACCACGTGCTGCATCCGGGTGAACTGGATGAATATTATGGCTTCTGGTCCAGCGGTCAGGCTGGTGAGGTGCGTATGATCGGTGTGCCGTCCATGCGCGAAATCATGCGTATTCCGGTGTTTAACCGCTGTTCAGCCACCGGCTGGGGCCTGACCAATGAGAGTAAGAAAATCCTGACGCAGGATCTGCTGCCCGAGACGCAGGAATTCGTGGCGAAGCAGGGCGGTGACTATTTCAACGGTGACCTTCATCACCCGCATATGTCGTTTACAGAAGGCACCTATGACGGTCGTTATCTGTTCGTCAACGACAAGGCCAACACCCGCGTTGCCCGTATCCGCTGTGACGTGATGAAGTGCGACAAGGTGATTGAAATCCCCAATGCCAGCGATATTCATGGTCTGCGGCCGCAGAAATATCCGCGCACCGGCTATGTGTTTGCCAATGGCGAACACCGGATTCCGCTGCCCAATGATGGTTCTGTGCTTGATGAGCCGGAGAAGTACGTGGCGATCTTCACGGCTATCGACGGTGACACCATGGAAGTGGCCTGGCAGGTCATCGTGGATGGTAACCTTGATAACTGTGATGCGGACTATCAGGGCAAATATGCCTTCTCCACCTGCTACAATTCTGAAGGCGGCGTGACCCTTGCTGAAATGACCTCAAGTGAGCAGGACTGGGCTGTTATCTTCAACATCCAGCGCATTGAAGAGGGCGTCAAAGCCGGCGATTACAAACTGTACAATGGCGTCAAGGTTCTGGATGGCCGCAAGGGCTCCAAGTACACCCGCTATGTACCGGTCTCAAACAGCCCGCATGGCTGTAACACCGCCCCGGATGGCAAACATGTTGTCATCAACGGTAAACTGTCACCGACGGTAACGGTTCTTGACGTGAACCTGATCGATGATCTGTTCGAGAAAGATGCCGATCCGCGGTCCTGTGTTGTTGCTGAACCTCAGCTTGGCCTTGGCCCGCTTCACACCGCATTTGACGGTCGCGGCAACTGCTATACGACCCTGTTCCTCGACAGCCAGATGTGCAAATGGAACATGGAAAAGGCCCTTGAACAATATCAGGGCAAGGATGTGGACCCGATCATCCAGAAAGTGGATGTGCAGTATCAGCCGGGCCATAACCACACGTCCATGGGCGAAACCAACGAGGCCGATGGCAAGTGGCTCATCTCGCTCAACAAGTTCTCCAAGGACCGCTATCTGAATGCCGGCCCGCTGAAGCCCGAGAACGAGCAGTTGATCGATATCTCGTCTGATCCGATCAAGGTGGTCCATGACAGCCCAACCTTCGCCGAGCCCCATGATTGTATTCTGGTCCACCGGTCCAAGGTGAACCCGAAGAACATCTGGGATCGCAACGATCCGACCTGGGCTGATGCAGCCGCCCAGGCCAAGGCTGATGGCATTGACCTTGAAGACTGCGCCGATGTGGTTCGTGACGGCAACAAGGTCCGCGTCTACATGACCTCGATTGCACCGAGCTTCTCGCTTGAGCAGTTCACGGTCAAACAGGGTGATGAAGTGACCGTCTATGTGACGAATATGGACGATATCGATGATCTAACTCATGGCTTCACCCTGGGTAATCATGGTGTAGCTATGGAAGTTGGCCCGCAGGCAACGGCATCTGTCACCTTCACCGCGGATCGTCCGGGCGTTCACTGGTTCTACTGCCAGTGGTTCTGCCATGCCCTGCATATGGAAATGCGTGGCCGCATGATTGTTGAGCCTCGCGCGACCTGACCGGAGATAGACTGATGGTTTCCCTGCCCAGAATCCTGTTTGCTCTTGCTGTTCAGACCGCTGCTTTCTGCGGTCTGGCCCAGGCGGCTGACCGGATTGTTGAACCCGGGCAGGGGACTTTACAGTCTGCCATTCTCAAGGCTGAGGCAGGGGACCATCTTCTGCTTCAGCCCGGAGATTACCGGGGGGCGGTTATCATTGATCGCCCTCTGGAACTGGACGGCAGCAATAAGGCCCGGGTGATTGGTCCGCACAAGGGGACCGTCATCACCGTTGAGGCCGCAAACGTGACCATCCGAAACCTGACTGTCACCGGTTCCGGCCTCAGGCTGGATACGCTGGATTCCGGTATCAAACTTCTGAAAAAAGCCAAAAATACAAAGGTTCTCGGCAATCGCATTCTCGACAATCTGGTCGGCGTTGATGTGCACGGGGCTCGAAAGGCGCTTGTTGCGCGCAACCTGATCGAAGGTCGTCAGGATCTGCGCCTGAACGATCGCGGCAACGGTGTCTATGTGTGGAACGCCCCGGGACTGGTGGTCGAAGACAATATTATCCGCTTTGGCCGGGATGGCATTTTCGCCAATACCAGCCGCAAGAATATCTTCCGCAACAATCATTTCAGCGAACTGCGCTTTGCCGTGCACTACATGTACACCAATGACGGTGTGGTCACAGGCAATGTCTCGGTTGGCAATCATATCGGTTATGCCCTGATGTTCTCGAGCCGTCTCAAGGTGGAGGGAAACCAGTCCATCGGTGACCGTGATCACGGCATCATGCTGAACTACGCCAATGATGCGGATGTGAAGGGCAATCTCGTCCGCAATGGCGGCACCAAGTGCCTGTTTCTCTACAATGCCAATCGCAATGATCTGATCGGCAATCGCTTTGAAGGCTGCCCGACAGGCGTACACTTTACCGCCGGATCAGAGCGAAACACCCTGTCCGGCAATGCCTTTATCCGCAATCGTACCCAGGTGAAATATGTGGGCTCACGCTGGCTCGACTGGAGCCGGGACGGAGAGGGCAATTACTGGAGTGATCATCCGGCTTACGACCTCGACAGCGACGGCATCGCTGACAATGTCTATCGCCCCAATGATGTGGTGGACCAGCTTCTGTGGACGCAGCCCTCCGCCAAGCTTCTGCTCGGCAGCCCGGCCATGCAACTGATCCGCTGGTCCCAGTCCCGGTTCCCGGCCCTGCTGCCCGGCGGCGTCTATGACCCGTCCCCTCTGATGCGGCCGGTGGAGCTGACCGGACTGAGAAAGGAACCATCCCATGACTGATCCTGTTCTTTCTCTTTCCAATGTGACCCGACGCTTTGACAATCATGTGGCGGTCTCGGACCTGTCTCTCTCCGTCGGCAAGGGAGAGCGTGTGGCTCTGCTCGGCCACAATGGTGCGGGCAAAACAACGCTGATGAAGATGATTCTCGGGCTGATCCCGGTAACCTCCGGCGCGATCAGTCTGTTCGGTCTCAGCCCCGGCACAGACGAAGCCCGTCGCCGCACAGCTTTCCTGCCGGAGAATGTCAGCTTCCAGAAAGCTTTGACGGCTCGGGAATATCTGACACTCTTCGCACGTTTGAAGGGCGAGAACGTCCGCAAGGCCCATGACCTTCTCGATCTGGTTGATCTGGCCGCTGCAGCAGACCGCCGGGTCGGGACTTATTCAAAAGGTATGCGTCAGCGCCTTGGCCTGGCCCAGGCTCTTATTGGTCAGCCTGATCTCCTGTTGCTGGATGAACCCACCAGTGGCCTTGATCCTGTCTCCCGACGCGGCTTCTACACCATCATTGAAGCCATCGCGCGCGAGGGAACAGCGGTTCTACTGTCCTCTCACGCCCTGACCGAGATCGAAGCGCAGACAGACAGGGTCGCAATTATGCGGGCCGGTTGCCTGATGGCGGATTCGCCCATTCAGGAGTTGCGCCGGGCCTCCAATCTGCCCGTGCGGATCAGAGTACGGGCTGTTGAAGGGACCGTGGATGCGCTGAACGAGCAGATCGGCGGAGAACGCGTCAACTGCCAGTCCATTGAACTGACCTGTCTGTCGGAGAACAAGCTGCGGACACTGGGCGATCTGTCCAGGCACCAGCATATGATCGAGGATCTGGATATCAGGTTGCCTAACCTTGACGATATCTACCGGCATTTCAGCCTTGACGACTCAAAGAGCGGGGGCATGTCATGATCAGACGTATTCTCACCATCTGTCAGGCTGAATTGACCTTGCGTCGCCGCAATTTCTGGGTCGTCATGGCCATCAGCGTTCTGACCCTGTTTGCGCTCGTTCTCGGGTTGGCCGGTGCTGCACCGGCGGGTGCGCGGGATGTGACCCATCTTCTGGCAACCACGGTCAGCCTGACTAACTTGAGTGTCTATCTGGTACCGCTTCTGGCTCTTCTGCTGTCGTTCGACGGCCTGTCCGGAGAGGCAGAGCGCGGCACCCTTCTGCTGCTGCTCACTTATCCGCTGAAGCGTGGGGAACTGATTATCGGAAAGTTTCTTGGGCACCTGCTCATTCTGTCTGTTGCCATCCTGTTTGCCTATGGGCTTGTGGGTGGTCTGATTGCCCTGAAGTCCGGTACCCTGGACGGGGTTGACCACATGCTTCGCCTGATCTGGACCAGTGTGATGCTTGGAGCGGCTTTTCTGGCGCTTGGTGCGCTGATCAGCGCGTCGACCCGGCAGACCGGAACCGCAGCCGGGCTTTCGGTCGGCTTCTGGCTGTTGTTTGTGGTGCTTTATGACATAGGCCTGCTTGGCGGGCTTGTGGCCGATAATGGCGGCACTTTCACCAAAACCGTGTTCCCGTGGATGCTGGTGGCCAATCCGGCTGACAGTTTCCGCCTGTTCAACATGGCTATGGTGGAGACGGGCGAGCTGGCCACGGGCCTTGACGCCATCAGTGCCACATTCCCGTTACCCCTGTGGCTGGCTGTCGCCTCGCTTGTTACCTGGACAATCGGCGGTTTGCTCGGTGCCGCCGCCCTGTTCCGGAGGATTGAACCATGATGTTTGAAACCTCAAAGAAAATATGCCTTGGAATAGCGCTGGCAGCGTCCATGCTGACCGCCTGCCAGGAAGAGCAGATTGTTGTTCCGGATGCAGTGTCCATGACCCGTGAAGCGGTCGGACATTATTGCCAGATGATCATTCTGGATCATGAAGGCCCGAAGGCGCAGATCCATCTGAAAGGCAATCCCTTCCCGGTTTTTTTCAGTCAGGTCCGTGATGCAATCGCATTCATGAGGCTGCCTGAAGAGACCCAGGAGGTCACAGCCATCTATCTGTCTGATATGGGGCAGGCTGAGAGCTGGTCTGATCCGGGTGCGGATAACTGGATGCTGCTGGATGATGCGATTTTCGTTATCGACAGCAAAGCACGTGGCGGTATGGGCGGACCGGAAACGGTGCCCTTCAAAACCCGTGCGGATGCAGAGGCCTTTATCGCCAGACAGGGTGGGCGGATTGTGGCTCTGAATGATATCTCCGATGATTATGTTCTGGCACCTGTGGATGTGGGAAATGTGTTGGACAGTCACGGCCTCAACCATGGTGAAACAGCCCTTCGATAGGATGGCGGGGATGACAATGAACCAGCCAACACGCAGACGCTTCCTGACCATCACCGCAGGTTTTACAAGTGCGATGGCAGGGCCGGGTCTTGCCTCAGCCCGTGAGGACCGCAGCCTTTATTCCTGGCAGGGATCAAGCCTTGGAGCGGAAGCATCCTTGCAGTTCGCCCACAGGGATGAAGCGAAGGCGCGAGCTGCTCTGAAGGCCTGCAGGGCCGAGCTTGAACGGCTGGAGAATGTCTTCAGCCTTTATAGGGGAGAGAGCCAGGTCTCACGTCTGAACCGGCAGGGCTTTCTTGATGCGCCTGATCTGGATCTCGTGCGTTTGCTGGGCCTATCCCGGACGCTCTGGCAGATGACAGGCGGCCGCTTCGACCCAACGGTTCAATCAGACTGGAAGGCATTGGCTGAGGGGTATCAAGCCGAAACAGACCGGGTTCATGACCTCTCCATGGTCTCGGTCGCACCGGACAGGGTCACCTTTGCAAAACCGCGTATGTCCATCACCCTGAACGGCATTGCGCAGGGTTGCATCACAGATCGGATTACAGAACTTCTGAGCCGTTTTGGTTATACAGATACGCTTGTGGATATGGGTGAGATACGCGCATCAGGTCATCACCCGGATGGCTCGGACTGGCGTGTTGGCCTCGCGCCAGATAATGAAACTGACAAGAAAACGGGCAGGATAATTGGCAACAGGACTGTGCGGCGTGTCAGCCTGAAGGACGAGGCTCTGGCGACGTCTGCACCACTCGGCACGCTGATTGATGCGGAAAAAGGCATCGGCCATATCCTTGTCCCCGGTCAGGGGTGGCAGACCCTGCCGCAAACGCAAGTCAGCCTTACAGCACCGAGCGCCGCCCTTGCTGATGGCCTTTCAACGGCCTGCTGTCTGATGAATGACGATCAGATCCAGGCCCTGATCAGGACTATCCCGGGAGTGCGCAGAATCGCTTGAAACTTAGGATCTACTTCCCGTAGCGACTCAGGATCATATCAACACTGTCGTCGATCAGAACATCCATCTCCTCGCGCGAGATGATGTCGTCTGAGAAAACCATTGGCCAGAAAGCCTGGGCCTTGATCAGACCGACAAACTGGGTTGCAACCAGCTCGGCATTCTCCGCATCAAGTGCCGTATCCGCAATTGCGGCTTCCATGAACCGGTTGAACATGGACATGTGGTCCATCTTCCGGTTCATCTCGGCAGCGAGATCAGGATCGCGCATGGTCTCGCCAACCACCATGCGGGCCAGTTTCATGAAATCCCGTGATGTGAGCAGCTGGCCCTCGGCCCAGCCCAGTTTCACAAGCTGATCCTGGATGGGTTCTCCCGGAATGTAGCTTACTGTGAAGGCCTCGCTACAGGCCTCGAGCATGATATCAAGGATGGCGCGAAACAGGGCTTCCTTGCTGTCGAAATGATTGTAGACCGTACGCTTCGACACATTCGCACGCGCGGCAACACGGTCCATGCTGACGCCTGAAAACCCGTGTTCCTGAAATTCTGCAACGGCACCCTCTATGATCTGCCGTCGTTTGCCACTCAGTTCGCTCATTCCTTTGGTAATATTCCATTTCTCCCAGGTTTCAAGCCCCTCTTTCAGGTGCCGCGCGGTAACGACGCCCCGTAATGTTCAAAAAAATGACGCAGGGCACTTGTAAACTACACCGTACAGTTTACATTAAGCTCACCAGGCTGCAACGGGAAACCAGTCTGGTCATCCAAGAGAGACGGGAGTGGTCGTGATGACGACGACATTGAATCTGAACGGCAAGTCAGTTGTCGTGGAAGCAGCGCCGGACACGCCGCTGCTCTGGGTTATTCGTGACGAGTTGGGGTTGACGGGTACAAAGTTTGGCTGCGGTGTTGCCGCATGTGGTGCCTGCACCGTGCATGTGGATGGGGAACCGATGCGGTCCTGTTCTACAGCGCTGGAAGATGTGGCTGGCACAAATATAACAACCATCGAAGGCATCAACAGCCCGGTGGCAAATGCTGTCCAGTCAGCCTGGCGCGATCTTGATGTGGTCCAGTGCGGCTATTGCCAGTCCGGCCAGATCATGAGTGCAGTCGCGCTTTTAAGCGAGAACCCGAAACCCAGTGATGCCGACATTGATGAAGCCATGTCGGGCAATGCCTGCCGGTGTGCCACCTATCACCGCATTCGCGCGGCTATTCATCATGCTGCCGACAAGCTGGAGGCCTGATCCATGACAGTTCATACCAATCGTCGCGGTTTTCTGAAGGGTGCAGCCGGTCTGGGTGCGGCCCTCTTCGTTGGTGTCTCGCCATCCGGCGTTCTGGCGGCCAGTTCTGAAAGCACGGTGCTGAATCCGTTCGTCAGGATTTCAGAAGATGGTGTTGTCACCGTTATCATCAAGCATTTCGAAATGGGGCAGGGCACAACAACCGGCCTGTCCACTCTGGTCGCTGAAGAACTGGATGCGGACTGGGACAGCCTGACTGTGGACTTTGCCCCCTCGGATAATAACCGCTACGCCAATCTGCTGTTTGGTAGCCAGGGAACCGGCGGCTCCACGGCCATTGCCAATTCCTTCATGCAGTACAGGCAGGCCGGTGCGGCTGCGCGTGATGTGCTTGTACAGGCGGCTGCAAAACGCTGGGCTGTTGCGCCATCAGATATCCATATCGAGAAGGGTGTTATGAGCGCAGGCGACAGAAAAGCCTCGTTCGGTGCGTTCATTCAGGATGCAGCAAAGCTGACCCCGAAGAGTGAACCGGCCCTCAAGGATCCCTCCGCATTCCGGCTGATCGGCAAGGATCATATTCCCCGCAAGGACAGTGCCTCCAAGACCAATGGCACGGCGACATTTGCCATGGATGTGACCGTTCCCGGCATGGTCTATGCCGTGGTGCTGCATGCCCCGCGTTTCGGGGCCGTACTCAAGTCCTTTGACAGCTCAGAAGCGGCGAGCATGCCGGGCTTCATTGGTGCAAAGGCACTTGCAAACAAGACGGGTGTCGCCGTCTATGCCAAATCCACCTGGGCAGCCATCAAGGCTCGTGACGTCATCACAGCGGACTGGGATGACAGCAATGCCGAGACACGCAGTTCAGACGCCCTGATAGCCCATCACAAGGATCTGCTGGATACCCCACAGCATCAGGGGCGCAAGGGGAGTGATGCCAAGACTGTCGAAGCGGCAGTGGCCGGAGCATCGTCTCATGTGGATGCCGAATTCATCTTCCCCAATCTGGCGCATGCCCCGATGGAGCCGCTCAATTGCGTCATTGAGCCAACGGAAAATGGTGTCAGGGTTCATGATGGCTGCCAGTTTCCTGCCATTACCCACCCGACAATTGCCGCAATTCTCGGTCTCAAGCCCGAGCAGGTCGAGATCAAGACGGTTTATGCAGGTGGCTCATTCGGACGCCGGGCCACGCCTACGTCCGATTATCAGGCTGATGCGGCCTTTGCCTTTGCAGCTCTTGGCGGCAAGACACCGGTGAAACTGGTCTGGACCCGTGAGGATGACATTCGTGGCGGTTACTACCGGCCCATGGCGGCCCATCGCGCCCGGATCGGCCTTGATGAGGCTGGCAGGATTACCGGTTGGGACCATCGCATTGCGGCCAAGTCTATCCTGAAGGGAACACCGTTCGAGGCTGTTCTGGTGCATGACGGCATTGATGAAACCTCTGTCGAAGGTGTGGGCAATTCGCCTTATGACCTGCCGAATTTCTCTGTCGGTCTGTCGGACGCGGAAAGCAGGATGCCGGTTCTCTGGTGGCGGGCCGTTGGGCACACCCATAACGCCTATGCGATGGAAGTGTTGATGGATATGGCTGCGCATAAGGCTGGGCGGGACCCTGTTGAATTCCGGCTGGACTATCTGTCTGGCGGGAGCAAAGACCATCAGCGTCTGGCCGGTGTTCTCAAAAAGGCGGCGGAGGCCTCCGGGTGGGGACAGGCTGTGCCGGAAGGCAAGGGGCGCGGCATTGCGGTCCACAAGTCTTTCAACTCCTATGTGGCCCACGTTGTGGATGTCTCACTGAATGATGATGGTGCCATTCGGATTGACAAGGTCACCTGCGCGGTTGATTGCGGTGTACCTGTGAATCCGGATGTCATTCGTGCCCAGATGGAGGGTGGCGTCGGTTATGGTCTTGGTGCCGTAATGCGAAATGCCATTACACTCACTGACGGTGTGGTCGATCAGGATAACTTCCCTGACTATGAGCCTCTGCGCATGAGCGATATGCCCGATGTCGAGGTTCACATCATCCCGTCAACTGAACCACCGACCGGTGTCGGGGAACCTGGCCTGCCACCGGCAGGGCCTGCCCTTGCCAATGCCATCCATGACGCCACGGGTCGCTGGGTGACCAGTCTGCCCATGGCTGAGAATGGTATTGAATTCGCCTGATGGGCGAGAGAGTTGGCGATCAGAAACCGGGCGCAATCAGTGTTGTGCCCGGTTTTGTATAGAGGGACGGCACAGACGTGGCGGGTTGTCGTTCATCCGGCACCCAGCCGCACAGGGGCTGTGATGTCTGCCGGGGCAGGCCGTATTGGCGGGCCAGAAGTTCGGCGGCCTCTGTCATATCCGTGTAGGACAGAGTTGCAGTCTGCAGGCTGTTCTGCTGGCTTAAAACAGAGACAAGCCGGTCCGGGCCCGGGCCGCGATGATCCATCTGGCGGGTAAGCAGCCTGATCATTCGTCCGACATTCCCGGGGCTGAGACTGGCCTTGCTGTTCTGCTTCTGCTCCAGACTGACAAACCCCAGCAGAGGGCGTGTTTCACCATAACCGGCCAGGCGTCGCTCATTCAGTGTCTGATAGCCGGATCGGGCTATAGACTGGGCCATAGACCGGGATAGGCCGGAACCCGTCAGATCGGTCTGTTCCCTCGGTTGCAGACCCAGGGCGCTGGCTGTTCTCAGGTGGTGGGACAGGCGCACGGCGTGGGTGCCAAAAATACGTCCGCCGATGCGGGCGAACTGGATGCACAGTCTTTCCGTTGCGCTGCGGTGCTCTGGCGATGATACCAGCAGGATCACACCATGCCGTGTCTCCAGCGCCGATGTTTCCAGGATCAGCTGATCGGACAGGCAATAATGAACCCAGTCAAGAAGATCGTCATGGAAGTCAGACAGGACTTTAAGGGGTCTGGCTGCGGGGAGAATCCCAAGCGCAGGCATGGATCCTGAAGGCTGACCAGGCAGGGGCGTTTCCCAAAAATACTGACCAGCAGATTGCCGGAAAATAACGCCCGGCTGATCGGATGACGATTCACGGCGCAGTTCCACAGGCCAGCCCAGAAAAATCCGGCGGAAGGCTTCCGCCAGATCGGCACAGTCCCGAAATGCAAAGCTGGATCCGAATGGATCCAGGCGCAGGCAAAGGCCGGACATGGGCTGTTCCTAAACCGTTTGTTCCAAAACGTGGATAGCAGCCTTAGCCCAAATCGACGGGCGTGAGGAGGGGGAGAGACGTCACATCCCATCACGCTTTGGGCACAATCAATCACCCTGCTGTTATCAGCGGTAAAGAGGGACCGCCGCGAGATTTCAGGTGGTATTTCAGGAGGCTGAGAGTGCTTACACCCTGAGGCCGGGAGCAGGGCGTTCAGCCAGAACCGGGGACCGGAACTGAAAGAGGGCTGCAGGCCGCCCGCCGGTGGCTGTGGATGTCTGGCCTGTTGGTTCCACCAGCTCGGTGTTCTCCACCAGGCGTCTGAAATTCTGTTTGTGCAGAACGCGTCCTGAAATGGATTCCACAATCTGCTGCAGCTCAGTCAGGGTAAAGGCCTCCGGCATCAGCTCGAACACGACAGGTCTGTATTTCAGCTTGCTGCGGAGACGGGCCATGGCTGTGGCCAGAATGCGCCTGTGGTCATGCTGCATGCTGTGTCCGAGATCCGGGCGATCCTCGCGGTCGATGGCAACCGGTCGTCCGTCGCGTACGGCCTCATCCACTAGACCGGCTTCATACAGCAGCTCGTAACGCTCTAGGACACGTTCTTCATCAAAGGCGATCGTGTCTGACCCGAAGGCCAATGCCAGCCGTTGGGCTCGCCCGAGCGCGCGGGGAGGCTGGTCGGTTGATGGTGGCTGGCTGCTCCACTCTTCAAGCTTAGGAAGGATGACCTGGTCCAGAATTTTCGGGCGGCCATTCCGCCAGTCCTCCCAGGGGAAATACCGGTACCAGGGCTGCCATTGTGCGCCATGCGCAAGAGCACTTGTTGAGGTCTCATCAGAGTAACGTGTCAGTGCGAGATAACCGACAGAGACCATATGGTGTTCCGCCTCCGCGGAAATGGCATGTCGTCCCCGGTCCCCGAACGTATAGAGCTGCTCCACATAACCGAGCGGCAGAGCGGTCTGTTCAGCCACCCAGGCCCGGAGGCCGGTTTCAAGGGTTCTGTGCTCAAGAGGATTGAACGGCCCGAAGGGCAGGGCGGTGTCTGATGAGGATGTCTCATCTGCAGGAGGAGCGGCCAGAATATGCGGTTGTCCGTCCCTTACGGTGACGATGGCAGCATTCAGGCCAATCTCAACAGGAAGTGCCATCAGGATCTCCTGCCGGAAGTGTGAAGACTTCACCCTCAAAGCAATCGGCACCGCGCCCGATCCGCTCTATGGCCCGTATCATGCGGCCGTTCCGGCCTAGGCGACCATCGGCCAGCCGGACCAGATGAGCGTTGGGGGTGGCAGAGGGGGACCTGTTTCTCAACATCTGTGCCAGGGTTTCCTCATCCTTGTCCGGGTTGAGAAGATTGGCTACGATATATGCCCCGGCTGTGGAGCGGGACACGCCAGCCCAGCAATGAACCAGCAGTGGCCCTGTCTGACTTCCTGTCTCATACCAGTCTCGGATGAACTCAAGCAGTGCCGTCATATGCTCGTCACTGGCAAAGACAAGGCCGGGCGTCGGGCTGGTGATGTCGTTGAAGGACAGGGTCAGATGATCTGCGTCCGTCAGGTGCTGCGGTCGTTCCACAAGCGTTCCCTCGCTCACAAGAGACAGCATGCGAGCAGGGCGATACTGTTCAGCGGTCTGCGCCAGCCTGGACAGGGGACAGACAACGATCTGCCTGTTTGAGGAAGCCGTCACGATGAACGCTCCTGACCCATGGCCTTCAGGAGACTGTGGAACCGTTCAAGGAAAGCGGCTTGAGCCTGGCCAGAGGGCAGGGGGTCAAGCCTGTAGCGATCCGGGTTGATGCCCCGCGGTCTGCCAAACAGTTTTGCTGCCTCAGTCTCGGCAAAGCCTGCCAGTTGCGTCGCTTCAAGATAGGCTGAGATATGGTCGGCCCGTTTGATATGGCTCTTGACCACCTGTGGCAGACTGGCTGGCAGGGCAAACCGGAGGTGAATGGCAGATTGCAGCCGGTCTTCCACAGCCTTGTAGCCACCGCCGACAACCGCCTTGAACGGTGAGATCATATCTCCGATCACATATTCGGGTCCGTCATGCAGCAGTGTGGCCAGTTGCCATTTTATCGGCCAGTCCGGTTTCAGATCGCAGGCAATTGCATCCACCAGCACGGAATGCTGGGCGACAGAAAAGGCGCTGTCTCCGTGTGTCTGTCCGTTCCAGCGGGCCACGCGCGCCAGGCCATGGGCAATGTCCTCTATCTCCACATCAAGCGGAGACGGGTCGAGAAGGTCCAGTCGTCTCCCCGATAACATGCGCTGCCAGGCGCGGCGGTCTTTTGATGCTGTGGCCATTGATTCCCCGTATGAGTAAGCAGAAAAGACCGTGCTTTTCTTTCCTGGGAGGGTCAAGAGGCAAAGACCGGTGGTCAAGATCGGAGGAATGCGGCATGGTGGTAAAAAAGGGAGTGAAATATGATCAGAACGGGTTTCAGAACGCTCATCAGCGCGCTTGCTTTCCTGGGCCTTGCAGAGGCGGCTTCTGCAGAAGGCATCAAGATGAATGTGCAATTGTTCGGCACAAAGGACCTTGAGGGGTTCGATGGCTGCCGGTTCGCGCTCTGGCAGCGGGGACGTAACCCGGAGAAGAATAAATATGCCTATGTGTTCTTCATGCCGTTCGGCGGGGATGGTGCTCCGCTTCCAGCCTGGGTGAAAACCAGTGGCAAGTTCTATGAACTGGAACGCCGTGCCGAGGATTTCGAACAGGTTGGCAATGTGGCCCGTAACAGCTTCTACAAGGATGCGAACGGTTCAACCGCGGCCCATGTGGAGGTTTTCGAAGCGGAAGATACGGGCCGTGTGACGCGGATTACCAAAGCAGATGTCACGATTTACCGCTCAAAGAAACAGCCGTTCCGGGTCAATGCGGAAGGCATTATGGGATGTCCGGGCAGCCAGGATACTGGAGCGGATGCCAAAAGTGCATCAGGTGTATCCAGTACTCCGGCGGGGTACTCAGTGGCTGACGCTATTTCTCTCGGCGCAGAGCAGACATTCGATGATCTGCGTTATATTCCCAGGCCTGTAAGGCAGGGCGTGCGCAACGAACTCTATAATCTTTGCGATCTGGATGCGACGCCTCCCTTTGGCAGCAGCTACGAGATTTCAAGCGCTCTCACCCTGTGGCAGGTGCCCTGTTTCTCCGGTGCTTATCAAGGGGCATCGGTGTTTGCTGTCGTAACCAACAGCAATCCCAAGCATTTTGTCTTCCTGCCCCTGCAACAGCCGCCAGCGCTTCATGGCTCTGACAAATATGATGCCATGCTGGCGCAGATGGACACGAAAACCGGTATTCTGACCACAACCGAATTGAGCCGCGGTGTTGGCGATTGCGGCGTCTTCGCCCGCTATCAGCTTGTGGCGACAGAGGGCGAGGCGCTGGAATTCCGCATTCTGGAATATCGGGAAAAGCTGGACTGCGATGGGCGTGAAGAGGCGCCTGAAACCTGGCCGTTGGCCTGGTCTGCCCAGTAGAGCAAGGTTGCGTTGAACGGGTTTGATGGGGCTCAGCCCCATCACTCTATTCCGGATAGAATGTTGCCCTGCCACGTTTGACATAATCCATCAGGAGAGGGTCATCGGCGACAAGCCTGCTGAGTGCGGTGCGCTCCGGGAAACCGGCCATTGTGCTCAGCATGGTCACCACGGTTATATCAGCTGCTGATGGCGTCTCGCCGAACAGGAACGGCTTGTCAGCAAGGAGATCGCGGATGGCATCGATGTCATGCCGGGCGCGGTCAAGCCGTTCTTCTTCCGAGTGGCGACCCATGCCCTGGGCTCTGGCCTGCTTGAACACATCCTTACGGATGAGGCCCGGCAGAAACAGACTGAGCGGGAAGGGCAGATGCGCAAAGAAGGTGGCCTTGATGTGTTCCCAGCTCGCATCTCCCATCCAGCGGTCACTGAGAACGGCGAAATAGAGATGCTCTTCCACCATGCGGATGACAGCACGGCCCGTGGCCCGTTGTGAAGGTGTCAGCCCGGCATCAAAATCAATGCCGGTACGCTGTTCCAGATAGTCGCGGATCTGATCACTGTCCGGGATCAGTGTGCCGTTATCATCCAGAACGGGAAGCTTGGCCTTTGGCATCTTTCGAGGGTCATCCAGGTAGGAAACCTCCCAGTCGACCCCTGCCAGTTTGAGCATGCAGGCCGCCTTGACGCAAAAGGGGCTGCCGGACATCTCACCAAAGGCGGGACGAAATACAATAAGTTTCATCATGATCGTTTCCTCAATCCTCTTCTGCGTTCTGGATAGCTGGTTTATGCTGACACTTTCTGTCAGTAGAGAATTACATATTCAAAACTATGTCACGAACCACACGCCTGCTCCAGCTCATGCATTTGCTCCGGATGCTCCCCAGCCCGGTTCGTGGCCAGGATCTGGCCTCGGAACTGGGCATATCGCTCCGATCAGTTTATCGCGACATTGAAACCCTGCGGCAGTCCGGCGCTGTCATCGACGGGGAGGCGGGATATGGTTATGTGCTGATCGAGGACCCGGCTCTGCCGCCCCTGATGTTCAGTCGTGAGGAAACCGAAGCCCTGGTGCTTGGTCTCCGGGAAGTGGGGGAGGTGGGCGACGAAAGCCTTGCAGCTGCTGCCGGCAGTGCCCTTGCCAAGCTGAAGGCCAGCCTGCCGGATCATGTGAGGCATCGACTGGAACACTCGGTGCTTCACGCCAAACGCTTTGCGCCGCGCCCGGAGGTGCGGATCGATATAGCCGCGCTCCGGGCTGCTATGTGGGATGAGATGATTGTCGAGATTGGCTACTCAGATGGGCATGGGCGTGAGACCAGACGGATGATCAAGCCATTGTCCATTGTCTATCTGGATCGCGCCCAGATGCTCCTGGCCTGGTGTCTCCTGCGTTCAGCTTTTCGTGCCTTCCGGGTTGATCGCATACAGCAACTGTCTGTTACAAAAGACAGTTTCCGCCCCGCCCGGGTGGCGCTGCTGAAAGAATGCCTGATCGCAGTTCGCGGAGATTGATATTAAATCTATTATGACAGTTATTTTTGTTATTAAAGGTTCTGTGAAAGATCTGTATCCACCCAACCTGCCAAATTGGCACCATTGAATGGGCCCAACTGGGGCCTTCCTTTCCCGAAATCTCTATGGACTGATAGATGCCAAGGATTGGATGCCAGCCGTACGTTTCGACGGCTGCGCAGACGGGTTAGGAAATCACAATGGAACGTTCTGACGGATACAATGATTTTTCCGAAGTCATCGAGAATGACCGGGCACATGTCTGGCACCATCTGAGCCAGCACAAGAAGTATGAGACCGTTGATCCTCTGATGATCATTGAAGGCAAGGGCATGCGTGTCTGGGACGCAACAGGCAAAGAGCACCTTGATGCGGTCTCCGGCGGTGTCTGGACGGTCAATGTGGGCTATGGCCGCGAAAGCATTGCAGATGCGGTGCGTGACCAGCTGGTCAAGCTGAACTATTTCGCCAATTCCGCAGGCAATGTCCCTGGTGCCAATTTTGCCAAGGCTCTGATTGACAAGATGCCGGGGATGAGCCGGGTCTATTTTTCCAACTCCGGCTCAGAAGCCAACGAGAAAGCTTACAAGATTGTCCGTCAGATTGCTCACAACAAATATGGCGGCAGGAAGCATAAGATCCTCTATCGGGAACGTGATTATCACGGCACGACCATTGCCTGTCTCAGTTCAACCGGACAGCCTCAGCGTAAAGGGCAATATGGCCCGTTCACGCCGGGCTTCGTCGAGGTGCCCCATTGCTGCGAATATCGCTCCCAGTATGGTGATGTGGCTGACTATGGTGTTCGGGCTGCAAGAGCCATTGAAGATGTGATCCTGAGGGAAGGGCCGGATACGGTCGGAGCCATTGTTCTTGAGCCGATCACGGCAGGCGGTGGTGTGATCACTCCGCCGGAAGGTTATTGGGAGACGGTTCAGGAAATCTGCCGCAAGTACGATATCCTGCTGCATATTGATGAAGTTGTCTGTGGTCTCGGACGGACCGGCAAATGGTTCGGCTATCAGCACTACGGTATTCAGCCGGATATCGTCACCATGGCCAAGGGCGTTGCGTCCGGTTATGCGGCGATTTCCTGCACAGTGACAACCGAAGCTGTATTTGAGCAATTCAAGGCTGATCCCTCTGATCCAATGAGCTATTTCCGTGATATCTCCACTTTTGGCGGTTGCGCGGCAGGACCTGCGGCCGCACTCGAGAACATGCGGATCATCGAAGATGAGAACCTGCTCGAGAACACCACCAGAATGGGCGAATATCTGCTTGGCCGATTGAACGAGCTGAAAGACAAGCACCCGATTATTGGTGATGTGCGCGGCAAGGGTCTGTTTGTGGGTGCAGAGCTTGTTGAAGATCGGGAGACCAAGAAGCCGGTTCATGAAAGTGTCACTCAGGCTATCCAGGGAGACTGTGCGGCCAATGGCGTTATCATCGGAGCGACAAATCGCAGCTTTGATGAGTACAACAACACGCTTTGCCTGAGCCCGGCCCTGATCTGTACAAAGTCTGATCTGGACGAAATCGTCGATGCAATTGATGCAGCGATTACGCGGGTGACATCCGCCTGACGGATATCGCCTTGAGCAACAGATAAACCGCCCGCGCTTTCACTTAAGCGCGGGCGGTTGCGTTTATGGAGACATGCTGGAGCGGATGTCCTCCTGAAGCGTTCTATTCGCTGCGACGGGTCAGTGAGACCGCGTAGGAGGAGCTGCGGGCTTCCAGCATCGGATCGTCAGAGGGTTCAATCCCGTCCGGCAGTGCAAGCGGATCATAGACCTGACCCGTGCAGTCATTCGCAGACCCTTTTGTAACGTAGCTGTTTGCCACAAGGGTTCCGACTTTCATGGTTTCCCGATCATCCGGCCAGGCGATGTTAGCATTGTTAAGCGGGTCTCCCTCTTTGGGGAACTGAACCATGATGGACCAGCGAGCGGGTGCAGAAGTGACCCGGCCCTTGAATTCAGCCTCAAGAAAATCCTTCGGCATGGTTTTTTCCTGTTCCGCTGTAAGGCCCACATAGCCACCCTCAGGCTGGAAGACCCAGCGAACCGGATGGGACTTGCCGTCCTGGCCCTCAAGATAGAAGGTGTGAATCATGAAGTAAGGCGTGCTTGCAACACTGGCAGGGGCCGGGCGGGCCTTGATGTATTTGCCGGTCTTCAGCGTGTGAGGATTGGCCTTGCTGTAAGCGTCAATCGCAGCCTTGTCCTTTTTGCCTGTCACAGGATCTTTGGCGCGAACCGTAAGGTACTCGACAAATTCTTCCGGTGTACTGGCAACAAACATGGGGACGTTCGACCCGGCCCAGTCCATGGTGTCATCATCCGGCAGCTCCATCTTGACGCCGATGCCGCGTGTGGATCGCGCACGGTCATCGGATGCAGGGTTGCCACCGCCATTGGAAAAGCGAATGGAGGCCTGATGCTGACCAGGCTGAAAAAGAGGTGAGGTGAAGCGCTGTCCGGCTTCGGCTGTCGGTTCAAGATACCCGGCAGCACAGAAGCCTTTCGCTCCTGATGCACGTTTTGCTGCATGACGCCCAAAAACGCCATTCAGCTTGTTGACGAGGACTTCTCCGTCAACCGGATTGGTTTCTTCAGCCTGGGCTGTCACACCTGTGGCTGCCAGCGCCAGACTACTCCATAAAAGAAAGGTTTTGCTCATTGTTCGTTCGTCCCGACATACTATGAATTTTAGGTATCAAAATACCAATGCGAGGCTGTTACGTTAGAGTGATTGCTGCTTCAGGCTGAATCAAAAAACTGTTTGTTTTGGGTCAGAATAAATGGAACAACTCGAGTGTTGCCAAAAGGCCTGAGATCGGACTAACGAAGATGTATCAGCTTTATTTCGCGCCCGACAACGCATCAGTTATCGTTCGTATTGCACTTGAGGAAGCCGGGCTTGAATACCAGGACATCCTGGTTGACCGGGCGGTGGAAGAGCAGAAAAGCGAAGCCTATCGCGCACTCAATCCTGCAGGGCTGATTCCGGTTCTCATTATGGATGGGCAACCCGTTCATGAGACTGCGGCTATCCTTCTGGCACTGTCTGAACGTCATCATGTTCTAGGGCCGGGCCTGGGTGATGCCAACCGGAGTGAATTCCTCAAGTATTTGTTCTTCTTGAGTAATACGGTTCACATCGAGCTGCGTCAGATCTTCTATCCGCAGATTTTTGTTGGCAGTGACGGCACAATGATTGCGACCCTTCGTTCGCGTGCCAGAGCGCGGTTCCTTGAACACCTTGCCATGCTCAACACACGGTACGAAACAGGCCCCGGGCCGTATCTTTACGGTGAGGCTCTGTCTGCGGTGGATATCTATCTGGCATTGTTTCTGCGTTGGGTGCAGCTTTATGGCGACGCGAAGGAATGGGTGTTTGATCTTGCGGAGTTTCCCTCACTCAAGCGGATGACTTCAGATTTCGAAACGCGCCCGGCTGTTATCCGAGCGTTCGGACAGGAAGGAATCCACCCGCCATTCATTGACAAACCGACGGGGCCGGACGGTTCTCGGGGGGCAGCTGTCTGAAGGTCAACGTCAGGTTCCGCAAAAGGTTTTGCGGACCTGCTCTTCCGGTTTCGGTGGTGCCTGATAAGCCTTCTTGTCCGGCTGGTCATCAAACGGGCGGGACAGAACGTCAATTAAGATCTCAAAAGGGGTGAAATCATCCCGTAGGCCCGCCTGAATAGCGTCTTCAACTCGATGATTGCGCGGAATATAGGCGGGATTGATACGCTTCATATGGGCCTGTCGCTCAAGATCGGACCGTGTTTCCTGGCCAAGGCGTCGCCGCCAGTCGGACAGCCATTCCACAGCACGATGCGGGGCTTTGAAAAGGTCAAGAAACGCCTGATCTGCTGTGATGTCTGCCTCAATGGCAAGATCCGAGAGCGTGCGGAAGACCAGAGTGAAATCGGCCTCATTTTCTGCCATCAGTGTCAGAAGTCGGTGAGCCAAGTCGAGGTCTGTACGCTCTTCAATGGCTAAGCCTATCTTCTGCCGCAGGGCCTGCTCCCAACCTGTGTTGAAGTGCTCCGAGAACTGGCCCAGTGCATCCTTTGCGAGGGTGGCGGCTGTATCACGGTCATTATCGATCAGGGGCAGCAGTGATGTTGCAAGCTGGGTCAGGTTCCACTGGGCCACAGCGGGCTGTTGCTGATAGGCATAGCGGCCGTACTGATCGATGGAACTGAAGACCCGGTCGGGATTGTACGCATCCATGAAAGCGCAGGGGCCATAGTCAATCGTCTCGCCGGAGATGGTCATATTGTCGGTATTCATCACCCCGTGGATGAAACCGACAGACAGCCAGCGGATGACCAGTTCAGCCTGACGATGAACGACCGCTTCAAGAAGAGCTAGATAGGGGTTCTCTACGTGTTTCAGGTCCGGGTCATGCCGGTCGATTGCATAGTCTGCCAGCCGCATCAGAGCATCATCATCCCGGCGGGCGGCAAAATACTGAAATGTCCCGACCCGGAGATGACTGCGGGCAATGCGCGTCAGAACAGCACCGGGGTAAAGCAGTTCCCGAATGACCCGGTCAGCTGTGGTGACAGCAGCGAGTGCACGTGTGGTCGGAATGCCAAGAGCGGCCATGGCTTCAGAGAGAATATACTCCCTCAGAACAGGTCCCAGCCAGGCCCGTCCATCACCACCTCGGGAATAAGGTGTGCGACCTGCTCCCTTGAGCTGAAGGTCATAGCGCAGGCCATCTGAGCCGATAAGTTCTCCCAGAAGGATGGCTCGCCCGTCACCCAGTTGCGGGACCCAGCCGCCAAACTGGTGGCCAGCATAGACCATGGCCAGTGGAGCAGCGCCATCCGGTACGTGGTTCCCGGCCAGCATGGCAATGCCGTCTGATGTCTTCAGGTTTTCCGGATCAAGGCCCAGATGGCGGGCCAGAGGCTCATTCAGACGGATCAGCCCAGGCTCGGCCACAGGGGTTGGGGCCAGGCGTGCATAAAACCTGTCCGGCAGGCGTGCATAGCTGTTGTCGAACGGAATTGCTTCAATGTCTGCCATGCTCGTGCTCGCCACCATAACCTTATATCGTCCCTGACAATATAGGGCTTGGTGTCGGCAATGCCATCATTCAGCCGCGAGGGCCGTTGGCGTGCAGCAGGTCAGATAGCGCCGGGTTGCATCAGCAAAGCCATAAAGCAGTGCATCCGCTGTCAGGCCATGCCCGATAGAGACTTCCCGGACAAAGGGAATGCGCGCAAGAAGCGGCGGCAGATTATCCAGTGTCAGGTCATGTCCGGCATTCACATCCAGACCACAGGCTCGAGCCGCTTCAGCCGTTGCAGCCAGTCTGGCTAGCAGCTGTGCCTTTTCCTGTTCGTCAAACATGTCACCATAAGGACCGGTGTAGAGCTCGACCCGGTCCGCTCCAACATCGCGGGCCAGCAGTGCGATGGCCGG
The DNA here is from genome assembly GCF_030845175.1 of Coralliovum pocilloporae. Taxonomy (NCBI): domain Bacteria; kingdom Pseudomonadati; phylum Pseudomonadota; class Alphaproteobacteria; order Hyphomicrobiales; family Coralliovaceae; genus Coralliovum; species Coralliovum pocilloporae. Next base: position 2,136,677 of record NZ_CP132542.1, read on the forward strand.
GTCGTCATCCACAAACAGGGAAACCCGCATGCCGCCTGTTTTCAGGCGCGAGATAACCGTCTTGAGGAGGTCCTGATTGGCGGCAATATCCCAGCCGTGGTCTGACGTATTCTGGCTGGGATCATCGGGAACAAGTGTAACCTGATCCGGTTTCACCTCTTCCACAAGAGACAGGAAGCGCTCGTCCGGATACCCTTCGATATTATATTCCCGGTCTCCATAGGTGTATGAGCGGATAACCTCATTCAGTTCAAACACATCGGTACGGCGAATATGACGCTCATCCGGACGCGGGTGAATGGTAATGCCATGGGCCCCGGCATCCAGAACAATACGTGCCATCCCGGTCACACTTGGCCATGGCAGGTCACGACGGTTACGGAGCATTGCCACCGCATTCAAATTGACACTCAGATCCGTCGACATCATCGCCTCCCGGTCAAACCAGTAGGAGTCTTCGGCCAAAACAGCCGGAACTCATCACAGTTTTAACAGGATGATGTATTTTTGGCCCTATGAAAAGTGCCAAATAAACAAAGAGACAGAACCAAGGTATGTTTGGCTTGGTACTACTTCAGCAATTCACCATCCGGATGGAAGGCCCGATAGGCGAAGGCGAATGTTACATCATAGACCACCGCGCTCTGCCGGTTGCCGCTATGTCTGAGAGCGGTGACATTGCCGACATCCTTTCCATCGGCAATCGCTTCTGTATCAAGAGCTGAGTTCTGACCTGCAATCCAGCGCAGTTCCACGTCGCCCAGGCGCAAGCGACCGTCCTCCCGCAGACGCGGCAGGGTAACAGCTCTCGGCTGTCCCGCTTTTGTATCCTTGATAACGACCACACGGGTCATCGGGTCCACATCACTCGGCAGATTGCCCATGAACAGCGGATAGGGGCGATCCCGGCTGTCATAATTCACATATGGATTCTCTCCATAGCGTCGAAGACCGTCATGGTTGGGGACGAGAACCTTGCCGTTTGGATAGGCTGTCCGGAACAGTTCGAAGGATTCAACCGTGACCGGCAACATGGTCAGCCGATCGCCTGTCTTCTTCCCGACAATGGCCTCGCCGGTGAACTGCTGCCACCAGCTTTCCGTCTTGCGATCATACATGATCATGTCGGACTTGCGTAAAAGGCCCGTTGTTCCGAACTCAACGCTCTCGCCATCAAGCTGCCGTTGAAAGGCAATTGCTGAATTGCAGAGCGGGCAATAGGTGACAGCGACAGGAACACCGCCCACCGTGTCGTTGACGATTTCGTGCCATGTCATGATACGCAGGGGATAGGCGCGTACATCGCCATTGATCTCCAGGCGAATGACCGGTTCTTTCGGCTGGACTGTCTGCTCGCTTGTTGCCGATACAAACCGGGGGTCATCAATGGAGGGAATGCCATCGCGGGGCGGGCCGCCGGAAACGATTTCGTCCATCTCGACTGACGAGACATTGAAATCCGTCATCCAGCCATGGGTCATGAAGCCCTGACTGTAGGACGTGGCAGCACCTGACAGGGTTGCGATAACAAAGAGGCCGGCAGCAATCAGTCGGCGCATTCAAGACTCCATTGAGCAGAAGAAAACAGGAGTCTGATGGATTTTGAGACGTCAGGAAAGACAGGCGCCGGTCAATACGGTTCAAGCCTCCGTGAAATTCCGTCAGGTATCCGAGCAGAAGCGTCAAAAGTTCCGTCAGTCGGAGAGGATTTTTGAGGCTTCCGAGATGAGAAGGCTCAGTTCCGGTGTGGTGCGCAGCTCTGCCAGTTCGTCCGGATGAACCCAGCGGGCAGATTGGGCATCATCGCCCGCCTGTAGGGTACCGTCCGTATAGTGAGCGGTGTGAACGGCAATAACAAAATGCGCGTTCAGAAGACCATCATCACCGCGGCTGATCACCTCATTCAACCTGACAAAGACCGGGTTGTCACAATTGAGGCCGGTTTCCTCAAAGAGTTCCCGGCGGGCGGCATCCGCCACAGTTTCCCCGAATTCCACATGACCGCCAGGCAGGCTCCAGACCCCTTCAAGAGGTGGTTTCCCGCGCTGTATCACAAGAACGTCGTCCCCTTTCCAGAGAGCGAGACTGGCCGCCATTTTGGGGCGAGGGGAATCAGAGTGAGATGAAGATGAGGATGCGTCCCGGGTCATTCAGGATGAACCACACCGCTTCGGATCAGGGCGGGTAGCCACAGGCTTTTGAAATGTGGCAGGGCTTCAGACAGCGCCCGCAACCGCTCTGTCTGGTCGGTCACGGCAACACCATTCTGAACCCATGTTTTGCCGGATTCTGCGATCAGGCGTTCTGCGGTAACAACAGCCTGGTCCTCTCCGGCTTCCACTGTCGCCCGCAACAGCACAGCCGTTGTGAATCCGAGCCGGATCGGCAGGCCTGTGGCCGGTGCAGGCAGATAAACGTGGCCTTCCCGGAACAGTGTCTTGCCAAGCAGAACCTTTGACAGTTCATGACCATACTGAAGCTGTGCTGAAGCCGAGGCCTTGCCCGGGAGGTTGAATGTCTGCGCCGTGATAAACGGGCTGACCCAGCGCTGGACAATCAGCAACTTGATCCGCTCAGCCAGCTCATCCATTGACATGCCGCCAAGGGCTGGCAGAGCCTTGAGGTCTGCAAGTGTCAATGTCTGGTGCTGAAGGGCGTTGATGATCAGTGTGTTCTCGACATCAAGCGGTCGGGGGCCGTAGGTGTTGATTGCGCTGGCATCAGCAAGGGCACCAAGCTGAAGTCCTGCAAGACTGGTGGCAAGATCTTCAAGCGCCGGTGGTTCCGCGCAATTCAGATAGGTATCGGAGCGATGCTTCTCCAGTCGTTGAATGGAGCGCAGATCCTCACTCAGAAGACGGTCGGAATAGCGGCGGAGTTTGCTGCTGGAAGGCTCCCGGCCCATATTGTGGTCAAGCTTGGTATTGCCACAATAATACATGCCGATATTCGAGAAATCGTTGGAGACTTCCGAGAAACTGAACGGTTGCCAGTGATCGTTGAAAAACTCATGGGCAACATAGTTCAGTGACTTGTTGGCCAGTTCGTCAAAGATGGCTTTTGCATCCGGATGCGCATCCGCATAGTCGAAGCCGTTCTCCATCATGGTGCGCAGGGACTGATAAGCTTTCTGGATGCGTTCGGCCGTGGTGCCGAAATGCCGATTGGCCGCCTGAACAAAGAGATTGCGCAGCGGCAGGAAAGAGGCCCAGCCCGGCAGGGTGTTATAACTGATGTTACAGGTGCCGCCCGGTTTCAGAAGCTCGTGGATGATCTGCCGGATGTGGCGGCGGGTCGGTTCGCCGACCCAGCTGTAAACGCCATGCAGACTGATATGGTCAAACGGACGTATGTCCCTCTGGCCGATCACCTCTGAAAAGTCGGCTTCGTGGAAGAACAGGTTCTTCAGACCAGCCTTTTCCTTCAGCCGCTCGCCATTGTCGATATGCACCGGATTGATGTCGACAGCATGGAAAATGCCGCGCGGGAAACTGGCCGCGAGGGTCGCAATGCCAAGGCCGTTGCCGCAGCCAAGTTCCAGATATCTGAACCGCGGATTGGGCATGGAAAGCGGAATGCCGTTTGTGCAGGCCGAAAGAGCCATCATCGATGGAGACTGGCCGGGGAAGTACCGCGCAATATAGGGCGTGTCGAGAACCACACCGGCATTGGCCAGATCGGAAGTGTGCGACTGGGAAGACGGAGCAACCGACATAGTCAAACCTCAGTCAAACAGCGCATCGACGGCCACCTGGGCAGTCGGCAGCTCGGCGGCCAGCATCGGATCGGTTTTCTCGGAAACCCCGTTGATCACACTGCTCGCCTGATCCAGGAGCGGACGAATTTCGGAGGACACCTTGAAGGCGATCATGTCAAAGGCGGACGGGTCATCGGTATGAACCGCATTTTCCACGTTTTCAAGAACCTGCAGCATATGCCGGTCAATCTCTGCGACCACGGTGTCGAGGCGATCTCTGGTTTCGTGTGAAGCTTGATTGAAGGCTTCAAGGGCAAGGGCCTTGTCCTTGAAATGGGAATGTTTGAAATAGGCATCATAGGTCATCGGTGACCAGCCCAGGACATCCTCCGCACAGTCCGGCATGGAACTGAGCATCTCAATCAGCATGACAACTTCATTGAAGTGATTCAGGTAATCAGTCGCAAGGTAGGTATCCGGATTGATATTGGCAGCAGTCAGAGCATCTCTGTTAAGAGATGCGGCAGAATCTGACGGACTGCCATTTTGAGAAAACGAGTTTTCCATCAATCACTTACCCCATATTTACCAAGAATTTTAACGCTCGACGGTTGCCAATCGGTTACGATTCACGCTTTTCTTTGAAAAAAGATCGGAAATTCGGGAGGCACCGTCTATGTGTGGCCGGTATGCGCTGAACAGCGAACTGTTTGAGGTTCAACAGGCCTTCAAGGTGGATGAGCAGCCGCAATGGGCCGCCCGCTATAATATTACCCCGACCCAACCGGCTTTCATTGTGCACCGCCAGAGCCAGGAGCGGACCGGACAGCTTGTGCGCTGGGGGTTCGTACCATCATGGGCCAAAGATCCGGCGGCCATGAGCCTGATTATCAATGCGCGATCTGAAACGCTTGAGGAAAAGCCGTCTTTCAGGGCGGCCTATAAGCATCGGCGCTGTCTTGTCCCGGCAACCGGATTTTATGAATGGCAGCGGTCGGGCAAGACCAAAACACCCTATTGGGTGCCACCGGCAGGGGGAGGCCTGATTGCCTTTGCCGGGATCTGGGAAACCTGGAGTGATGCGGCGGGCACGGAAATGGATACAATGGCTATCCTGACCACCGAGGCCAATGCGACGCTGGCCGCTATACATCACAGACAGCCGGTCGTCATTCACCCTGATCAGTTTGATGCCTGGCTTGGAATTGACCCGGTTTCTCCCTCGGAACTGAAAGAGATGACGCGACCCGCTCCTGACGATTTCTTTGCCCCTGTCCGGGTGGGAGAGCGCATCAACAAGGCCATCCACGATGATGCGGACCTGCAGAAGCCGCTCAGTACCGAAGACATTGCAAAGGCCGATGCCGCCGTACAGGAACAGTTCAGTCTGTTTTGAGAACCCGACCCGGATTGAGAATATGGTTCGGGTCGAAGCTGTCTTTCAGCCGATGCATCATGGCCAGCTCCAGAGGATCCTTGACCTCAGCCAGAAGGTCGCGTTTGAGGCGACCTATGCCATGCTCTGCGGAAATGGAGCCGTCATAAGACAGGACGATGTCATGCACGAGCCTGTTCATGTCGTCCCAGAGGGCAAGGAAGGCCGCCTTGTCCATGCCAACAGGCTGGCTCACATTGAAGTGCAGATTGCCGTCTCCCATGTGACCGAAGGGCACCGGGCGGGCCCCGGGGAGAAAGGCTTCGACGGCTGGCAGAGCCTCGTTCAGAAAAGCCGGGATGCTGGCAACCGGAACTGAGATATCGTGCTTGATTGAACCGCCTTCATGCTTCTGGACTTCCGATAGTCCATGTCGCAATGCCCAGAATTCCTGTGAATGTTGCAAGGATTCTGCAAGTGCGGCGTCTGCAATCTGCCCGGCCTCAAGCCTGCCTGAAAGAATGCTCTCGATAAGCCGGCGCGGCGAGGCATCCGGCTGACTGGTGCTGAGATTCATCAGCACGTACCATGGATAGCGCCTCTCTATCGGGTCGCGGGTGTCCGATAGATGTCGCAGGGCGAAGTCTACGCCGATCCGCGGCATCAGTTCAAAGGCGGTCAGCATGGTGCCGGCCTGGGCCCGGGCTGTATTGAACAGGGCCAAGGCGTCCTCTGGCGAATGAACCGCAACAAAGGCTGCTTCTTCCTTAAGCGGTGCCGGAAACAGTTTGAGCACTGCGGCTGTAATAATCCCAAGGGTTCCCTCTGCACCGAGAAACAGCTGCTTCAGATCATAGCCGGTATTGTCCTTGCGGAGCTTTCGGAGTCCGTTCCAGATCTCGCCGGTTGGCAGGACCACTTCCAGCCCGAGAACCAGATCCCGGGCGGAACCATAGGCGAGAACGCCGGTGCCGCCTGCATTCGTTGAGAGATTGCCGCCAATCTGGCAGGTGCCTTGAGAAGCCAGGGAAAGAGGGAAAAGACGGTCGGCATTCTCCGCTGCCTGCTGGACCGCTTCAAGGGTTACCCCTGCTTCAACGGTCATGCTGTTGCCCGATGCATCAACCTCTCGAATGCGGTTCAGACGGGAAAGCGAGAGAACGAATTCCTGACCATCCTCGGATGGGACCTGGCCACCAACCAGCCCTGTATTACCACCTTGCGGGACCAGGGGGACCTTGTGGTTGTTCGCTATCTGGATGATGCGGGCCACCGCTTCTGTGCTGTCAGGCCTCAAGACAGCAGGCGTCCTGCCGCGATAGAGATTCCGCCATTCGACCAGATAAGCGTGCTGGTCATCATCAGGAAGCAGTACAGTGTCCCTGCCGAGAAGAGCGATAAACTCCTCAAGTGCAGCCTGTGTTCGAGATGCGGATGTCACATGGCCTCCGACAGTTTGGGCGTTTCCGGGACCATATCCGATAAGCGTCTCGCGCCAAAGCAGGAACAGGCCGGTTTCAAGGGCTTTAACAAATTGTTGCAGAGATTTACCGCACCTGGGCCCGCAGATCGGCTAACACAGTCGCAATCTGGCTGCAGCCGGACGAATCGGGCAATTGTCGGATAGGGATCAAGGACGAAGCGTACACGCGCTTGCAGCCCGGCGTCTCCTGTGTCATAGGAAGCCGCCAGCATGTGGGGCGGTTTCGGTTTACTCGAGCATGCAACAGACGGTTTGGGCTGGTCAAAGACGAGGATGAAGATGGTCGAAGTTCAGGGTTTGATGGCTGGCAAGCGCGGGCTCATCATGGGGGTCGCGAATAACCGTTCGATCGCCTGGGGAATTGCCAAGGCCTGTGCCGATGCTGGTGCTGAGCTGGCGTTTACCTATCAGGGTGATGCGCTGCGCAAGCGGGTCGAACCTCTGGCTGAACAACTTGGCGCCCATGTGGCCGGTCATTGCGATGTGACCGACGGAGCGACAATTGATGCAGTCTTCGCCAATCTTGAAGAGAAATGGGGCAAGATCGACTTCCTGGTTCACGCCATTGCCTTCTCAGACAAGGATGAGCTGACGGGCCGCTATGTGGACACTACGGCTGAGAACTTCACCCGGACACTCGATATTTCCTGTTATTCGCTGACAGCTGTTGCCCAGCGTGCGGAAAAACTGATGACCGATGGTGGCTCCATCCTGACACTCACCTATTATGGTGCTGAGAAGGTCATGCCGCACTACAATGTCATGGGCGTTGCCAAGGCTGCACTGGAAGCCAGCGTCAAATATCTGGCTGCCGATCTCGGCAAGAAGGGTATTCGCGTCAATTCCGTTTCCGCCGGACCGATCAAGACTCTGGCTGCTTCCGGCATTGGTGACTTCCGCTATATCCTGAAATGGAACGAATACAATGCACCGCTGCGTCGTACGGTCTCGATTGAAGATGTGGGCATGTCGAGCCTCTATCTCCTGTCAGACATGTCTCGTGGCGTGACAGGCGAAACCCACCATGTGGATTCCGGTTATCATGTGGTTGGCATGAAAGCTGTTGATGCGCCTGATATCTCGGTGGTCAAAGACTGACGCCGGAAAACGTTATCTGGAAAAATAAAAAAAGCCGCAGCTTCCCCAAGCTGCGGCTTTCTTGTGACTGGATCGGATGCTTATTCAGCAGCGACCGGAGCCGTGTAATCTTCTGCCTCTTCATCCCGCTTGGCGAAGAACAGATTGTCCAGAGCCAGACGGTCCATGGACCGGAAGACAATCAGTGTAGCGGATGCTGCCAGGATGATGGCTGATGGGTAAAACAGGTGCTGGATGCCAGCAACCTTGGCAACCGGCAGATACAGACCAAACGGGTCCAGAAGAGCCTGCCAGATGGCCAGAGAAGAGATGCCGGTAATCATCAGCTGAGCCGGTACTGCGAAACGACGCAGGAAACCGCTGGCCACACAGGCACCAACGACGATCTGCACATAACCGAAATAGTATTGCAGCGTCTTGATGCTGAACATGTCGAAGTAGAATTTCTTCGAAACCATGACGCCCATGCCCGGATTGACCACTTTAGCCAGGCCCCACCAGACCAGCAGCATGCCGATGGTGATGCGAAGAATAAGAAGAGCGATTTCCTGAGATGTAATCTGTTTGTTGTTCATACCCCTAACCCCTTTTGCGTTTGAGTGAGGGCAGGTTACGGGCAACTACTTAAATAAAAGCTATGGTAACAGCTCTAATCTTAGCGTGATGTGGTATGAATTTGTGGTTTTATGATACTCAAATACGAATAAGAAAATATATTACAAAGGCTTGTGGAGATTTTACACAAAAGTAACAATACTTGCGATTTGCCTCAAAAAGGGGCTCGACAGTGTGCGAGACACCCTTTTTGAGGTCTTGACCTTAGGCAGAATGCTGCCCCAGCCAGCGATCAAGAGCCCATCTGTCCATAGATTTAAAGGCGATAAGCGTCAGTGAGCCAGCGATAATGACGGCAGATGGGTAGAAGAGGTGCTGAACCTCTGAAATCTTCTCCAGCGGCAGGTAAAAGCCAAACGGATCAAGCAGAGCCTGCCAGATGCTCAGAGAAGAGAGACCGGTAATGAGGAATTGGGCCGGAACCGTGTAGGTTCGCTTGAAGCCGACAACAACACAGAGGCCAATCAGAACCTGTGCAAAGCCGAAGTAATACTGCAGTGCGTCAAGGCTGAAGACATCAAGATAGAACTTGGCAGAAACGGCAACGCCCATATCAGGGTTGACGATACGGGCCAGGCCCCACCAGACCAGCAACATGCCTATGGTAACTCTCAGGGCCAGCAGAGATGCTGCCTGGGCAGACGTGGATTGATGAGACATGATCAGATAACCCCAAACAAGGTAAGCAGGTGCGCTTCCTGTTACTTGGGATCATGAAAGGGAAAGACAAGAGACAGACTAGAAAAACAGGCATCCAATCTGAACGTTGAAAGCGATGACCGGTCAGTCTGCCTGAAGCGGTTCCTGACCGGCAGGTGTACCATCCTGTGCGAGGCGGATTTTTTCCACCTTCTGTTCAGCCTGTTTCAGCAGTCCGTCACAATGGGTCTTGAGCGCCTCGCCGCGTTCATAGATGGCGATGGACTTCTCCAGAGCCACGTCGCCCCGCTCAAGCTGGCTGACGATGGCTTCCAGTTCCTGCAAGGCCTGCTCGAAACTCAGGGACTTGATATCCTCGTGGCTTGCTTGCTCAGACACGCGCTGCTCCTGCGGCTTTTAGAATCAACTCGCAAACAATGGGCGAGTTGGGCGGGCCGGTCAACAAAGGCGATGGCCCGCCTGTAGAAAAGGCATTTATTTGATCGGGTCAAGCGAGGCAGGCGCTTCCGACCAGTCCGGCACAAAGAAATCCGGTGTCAGGCGCTGGGTCGGGTCCACACGATACTGGTCGAAATCGGTGACGCCTTCTTCTGACAGGAAGGTGTCGTCAATCAGAAACTGACCGGTCAGCTCCCGTGATGGCTTGTTGAAGATCCGATAGGCGCTGTCGGCCAGTATTTCCGGCGTCCGGCTGCTGCGCATCATGGCTTCGCCACCGAGAGCAAACTTGATGGCGGCTGTGGCAATGGTTGTTCGCGGCCAGAGTGCGTTGACTGCGATACCCTTCGATCGCAGTTCACCGGCAAGGCCCAGAACACAAAGGCTCATGCCATATTTGGCGATGGAATAGGCGGTATGGCCCTTGAACCATTTCTCGCTCATGTCGAGCGGTGGCGAGAGCATCAGAATATGCGGGTTCTCTGCTTCCGTCAGATAGGGCACAGCATGTTTGGAAACCATGAAAGTGCCGCGCGTATTCACCTGATGCATGAGGTCGAAACGTTTCATCTCGGTCTGCTGCGAATTGGTGAGCTGAATGGCACTGGCATTGTTGACCACGATGTCAAGGCCGCCGAACGTATCGACGGTTTTCTCAAGCGCTCCTTTGACCTGCCCCTCATCCCGCACATCAACCACCAGAGGCAGAGCTTTGCCTCCGGCTGCCTCAATCTCTTCAGCTGCCGTATAGATCGTGCCTTCAAGCTTGGGGTGTGGGTCTGCGGTCTTGGCTGCAATCACCACATTGGCCGCGTCTCTGGCCGCGCGAAGGCTGATGGCCAGGCCAATGCCGCGAGATGCGCCGGTGATGAACAAGGTTTTTCCTGAAAGTGACATGACGATCTCGCTTGTTAGAAATTGGGTTTGCGTTTCTGGGTAAACGCCATAAAGGCTTCCGTGGCCTCTTCCGATGACAGGCAGGATTTGAAGTGATCGGCCTCTTCATCAATCCGAGCATGAATCTGGGGCGTGTCAGCCCGCATCATCTGCCGTGACAGGCGCAGGGCAGAGGGAGGGCGTGCCGCAATGCGTTCCGCCAGGGCTCGGGTTTCTGTCTCAAGGGTATCTGCTGCAACAATACGGTTGATAAACCCGGTCTCCACAGCACGTTCAGGGCCGACAGCTTCCCCAAGGCACAGCATTTCAAAGGCACGGGCATAGCCCATGCGTTTGGGAAACAGCAGGGTGGATGCGGCTTCCGGTACAAGGCCCAGATCAAGAAACGGGGTCTTGAACAGTGCCCGGTCTGTGGCCAGAGCCATATCACAGTGAAACAGCATGGTGGTGCCAACACCGATTGCAATGCCATCAACACCGGCCACAAGCGGTGTCTGGGACGAGGCGAGGGCATGCAGGAATCTCAGCACATCAGCGCCGAGACCATCACCGCCCTGGGCTATGCTGAGAAAGTCGAGAATGTCGTTGCCCGCCGTGAAACAGCCTTCGGTTCCGAGAAAGGCGATAGCCCGGACATCGGGATCATCGTCTGCGGTTTCAATCGCCCCGGCGAGGCTGGCATACATGGCCGCCGTAATGGCATTTTTCTTGTCAGGGCGGTTGAAACGGACCGTGCGAACCCGGTCGCGGTCTTCAACAGTGATGAAATCGGTCATCAGGTTTCTCCTTCGGGTCAGGACCCATGAACTTCGGCAAGATCATCGAGGGACAAAGACAAAGCCGTGCTGTGTCCGCTTTCGATGGTCCGGCGAAGTGAAGCTGTTTCGCAAAGATGGTTCGCCCCGAAAAACAGGGTCCGGCTCGTGATCAGCCGGGTCTTGGGGGTCTCATCTGACGGGTCGAGAGCCAGAAGGCCTCGCGCCATCACCATGGACCCCACGACAAGACTGAAGAGCTTGAGATAAGGTGAGGCCCCTGCAAGGGCCGTATCCATGGCGCTGTTCTTCATGGAAGCGGTTATCCAGTCCGTGACAGCCCGCAGGTCATCAAGTCCGCCTGAAAGCTGATCGGCCAGGCCATGCCGCTCCGGCGTGTTGGACAGGCGAAGATCTGCGATGACCTTCTCCACCTCTCCAAATAGCGCATCCACACAGGCTCCATCCGATTGCGTTATCTTCCGGGTGACAAGATCAATGGCCTGAATGCCGTTGGTTCCCTCATAAATCGGAGCAATACGGGCATCGCGCAGAAGCCGTGCAACGCCGGTTTCCTCCATATAGCCCATGCCGCCATGAACCTGGACGCCGATAGAGGCAACCTCGACACCGGCATCGGTGGAGAAGGCCTTGGCCAACGGGGTCAGAAGATTGGCCCGCTCCTGCCAGAACCGGGCGTCATCGCCCTCTGTGATGCGGGCCATGTCGATGGCATGGGCGCAGGCATAGCAGATAGCCCGCGATGCCGCTGTCAGGGACTGCATGGCGAGAAGATTACGCTTGACATCAGGATGAGCGGCAATCGGGTCCATCGCTCCGTCTTTGGGCGAACCTGTCGCTTTGCCCTGTTTGCGCTCCAGCGCATAGGCTATGGCATGCTGGGTGGCGCGCTCCGCAACACCCACGCCCTGAATGCCAACGGACAGACGGGCATTGTTCATCATGGTGAACATACAGGCGAGGCCGCGGTTCTCTTCTCCCACCAGCCAGCCTGTTGCACCGCCATGATCGCCGAAGATCATGGTACAGGTTGGCGACGCGTGAATACCGAGCTTGTGTTCGACGGAATGACAGATGACATCGTTGCCCTCGCCAAGGCTTCCATCTGCATTCACCAGCACTTTTGGCACCAGAAACAGCGAAATACCCCGCGTCCCCGGAGGAGCATCGGGCAGGCGGGCGAGAACAAGATGGATGATATTCTCCGTCAGGTCATGGTCGCCATAGGTGATGAAGATCTTCTGCCCGAAAATCCGGTAGGTTCCGTCTTCAGCACGCTCTGCCCGGGCTTTCAGCGCATTGAGGTCTGATCCCGCCTGAGGCTCTGTCAGGTTCATTGTGCCCATCCACTCACCGGATACAAGCCGGGGCAGATAGGTTTCCTGCAGGTCCTTTGATGCGTGAGTGTGGAGGGCCTCGACAGCACCCACGGTCAGCGTCGGGCCAATGCCGAAGGCCATGGAGCCGGAGTTCCACATGTCCTGAACCGCAACGGACAGCATGGTGGGAAGACCCTGGCCATCATAATCCACTGGGCCGGTGAGGCTGTTCCACCCGGCATCGCACCAGTCGCGATAGGTCTCTTTCCAGCCATCCGGCATGGTGACAATGCCGTCTTTCACAATCACACCCTGGGTGTCGCCTATCTCGTTGATCGGTGCGATCCGCTCGGTTGCAAACTTGCCCGCTTCTTCCAGAATTGCAGAGACGAGATCCGCACTGAGATCATCAAAAAGACCAGCCTGCAGCGCATCAGACAGACCGGCGCATCTGTTCAGAGTGTGCGCAATATCGTCAACAGGTGCTCTATAGGTCATCTGCTCTCCTCCCCGGGCGTTCTGTACCGACAGAAACATGCCAATCCAGCTTGACGCCACTTCATCCTGTGAGCATAACCGACCCGACCGGAAGGTAAATGCCTTCCATTAACGTCAACTAGACGAAAGACGCATGACCCGGGACAAGAAAAGCGCCAGTGCTGAAGCAGGTGTGGAGACGATAGTCTGGCCACATGGCCCGGACGGTACCCCGGCCGATGAGCATTTGACCGCAGCTGTCGCCGTCCTGGCTGATGGTGGTCTCGTGGCTCTACCAACGGAGACCGTATACGGGCTTGCCGGTGATGCCACCCGTGCTGAAACGGCAGCCGCTATCTTCGCCGCCAAGGGGCGCCCCAGCTTCAACCCGCTGATCAGTCATGTGCCTGATCTTGAGGCTGTCGAGCGACACGGGTTCCTGACAGGGGAGGCCCGCCAGCTTGCGGAACGCTTCTGGCCGGGGCCGATGACGCTGGTTCTGAGAAAACGACCAGACAGCCCGATTGCCGATCTCACCACATCAGGGCTGGACAGTGTCGCCCTGCGCGTCCCGGCGCATCCGGTCTTCCAGCGCCTGTCACAGATGTTCGGCAAGCCGCTTGCTGCACCGAGCGCCAACAGATCCGGCAGGATCAGTCCCACCTGTGCCGCTCATGTCTATGAGGAACTCTCAGGGCGTATCAACGGCATTCTTGATGGCGGCCCGACCGAGGTCGGACTTGAATCAACGGTTATCGCCTGTCTTGATGATCAGCCTGTTCTGCTTCGCCCCGGCGGCATCGCGCATGCGGATGTGGAAGCTTGTCTTGGTCGCACCCTTGCCCGTGCCGACGCTGAAGATCAGACCAGGCCACAATCTCCCGGCATGCTTCTGTCCCATTATGCTCCGGATGCTGCCGTCAGACTGAATGCCACCCATGTGGAGCCGGGTGAAGCCTGGCTCGGTTTTGGTGGAGACAGGCCCGCGGGGGCTGAAACAGCACGCGCGGGACTTGATCTCAGCCCATCCGGCGATCTGTTCGAGGCTGCAGCCAATCTGTTTGGTGCCCTGCGCAGCCTTGACGGACAGACGGAAACAGGCATTGCCGTCGTCGCCATTCCCGAAGACGGCCTGGGCGAGGCCATCAATGACCGCCTCCGACGGGCCGCTGCGCCACGTGGTTAGGGTCCTGGCCCTCTTGCGTGCGCTGCCGAACAGGCTTATCTCGGGATAAACGACAGTGAGGTGACCGTGTCGGATCGTGCCTTTTCAGTTCTGCCGCAGCGCGGCCTTGTTCGATTGTCCGGTGATGATGTCAAGGCGTTACTGCAGCGCCTGATCACCACAGATATGGACATCGTGGAGCGTGATGGCGTCGGGTTCGGGGCTCTCCTCACGCCGCAGGGAAAGATCCTGTTTGATTTCATCATTGCACAATCAGATGCTGACCTCTGGGTGGATCTGCCCCGTGCCGTGGTGGGAGATTTCATCAAGCGGATGACGCTCTACAAGCTCCGCGCCGATGTCACATTGACCGATTGCAGTGACAGTCACGAGGTTTGCGTGGCACCTGAGGGTGTGGCACCTGACGGTGACGTGGTCGCGCTCTTTTCTGACCCGCGCGCGGAGGGTCTGGGGCTACGACTTTTCAGATCCGCGAAGGGTGGTGAAGAGGATACAGGCCACTGGCAGGAGCGACGCATTGCGCTCGGGGTGCCGGAGGTTTCCTCGGATTTTGGTTATGGTGACCTGTTCCCGCACGATGCCGGGATGGATCACCTCAACGGTCTGGTCTTCGACAAGGGGTGTTATGTAGGACAGGAAGTCGTTTCCCGCATGCATCATCGCGGCACAGCGCGCAAGCGGCCGGTTATTGTGCGTGGTGCCGGTTTGTCAGAAGGGGCCGAGTTGATGGGGGGCGACAAGTCAGTGGGCATTCTTGGTTATGTCTCGGGTGACCACGCTGTGGCGATTGCGCGGCTGGACCGCCTGAAATCAGCACTCGACAATGGTGCGGAAATTTCCGTTGCAGGCGCACCTGTCGAGGTCTCTCTGCCTCAATGGGCGGGGTATGACTGGCCCTGAAGCGTAGTGTTGGGCCCCAAAACCTACTGAAAGCGATCTGCCAGAGTTCTGGACAGGCTGAGCATGGTTGAAAACGGTCCCGGGTTCTGACCAAGCGCATCCGGGATATCTGCCTGGGAAAGACCGGCACGGCCAAACTGTGAGCGGATGACATCTTCCACCCAGAACCGCTCCTGTGCCTGTCTGAGACTGGCCAGACGATTATCCTCATGCAGATAAGCCTCATAACGGTTTACAGCGGAGACCAGATCGTCGAGCCCGTCGCCGCGCATGGCTGAAACCATAATTACCGGTGCTGTCCAATCACGATCCGGTCCGTTGAGGGTGAGGGCACCTTCCACATCAGCGCGGGCGCGTCTGGCCTCGGCTTCCATATCCGCCTTGGTGACGCAGATGAGATCTGGCAATTCCATGACGCCAGCCTTCATGAACTGCAGGGAATCTCCCGACCCGGGCTGAATGCAGAGGGCAACACCATCTGCGGCAAAGGCAATATCAGCCTCAGACTGGCCGATGCCGACCGATTCAACAATAACCCGGTCATAGACAGCGCGCATCAGCACGATCCCGGCCACGGCATGATCGGAAAGACCACCGAGGCGATCCCGAGCGGCCATGGACCGGACGAAAACCTGCCGGTCTTCGGGGTCTGTCTTCAGCCGTGTCCTGTCGCCAAGAAGAGCTCCACGGGTAAAGCGGGATGAGGGATCGACCGCCAGCACCCCCACCGAGAGGCCGTCCGAGCGCCAGGCCCGCAAAAGCGCATTGGTAAGAGTTGACTTGCCGACCCCAGGTGGACCTGTGAGGCCGAGAACAAACCCACGGGGATTCTTTGCAGCCTCATCAAGGAGCGTGGCAAGTTCGTTTGTGCCCTGATGAATCTCCACGGCTGTCAGCGCGCGCGACATGGCCGGTTTGCCACCATTCCGCAAATCATCAAGAGTCGGGATTGTCATCGCTAGTAAGG
The DNA here is from genome assembly GCF_030845175.1 of Coralliovum pocilloporae. Taxonomy (NCBI): domain Bacteria; kingdom Pseudomonadati; phylum Pseudomonadota; class Alphaproteobacteria; order Hyphomicrobiales; family Coralliovaceae; genus Coralliovum; species Coralliovum pocilloporae. Next base: position 2,152,565 of record NZ_CP132542.1, read on the forward strand.
TCCTTTGGTACAAGGCCTGAGCCTCCCCAGAAGACCCGTATAACGATTTTCAATGCGCTTGACGATAGGCCGGATGACCCAGAACCGCCTGATGCGTTTCAGTGTGTTGCAGTCCGTTTATTCGCGATCCACATAGCCAGAACGCGGATGACAAGCGCAATGCTTGAAGCTGCTGCTGCACCAGCCAGGCCATATGGCGGAATCAGTGCCAGATTGAGCAGAAGATTCAGAACCAGACTGAAGGCTGCAATATAGGCAAGTGATTTCTGCTGCCCATGTACAAGAAGGATATCCTGCAAAGGGCCGGAGGCGGCCTGAACCAGGAGACCAGCAATGAGAACAGGGACAAGTGCTGCTCCTGCAACAAAGGACGGACCGAATATCTCGAAGAAATAGGGTGCGATAAGGACAAGAAACACACTGCCGAGGGCTGTGGGCCAGAAAGCCCGTTTCCGGGCTCTGATAACCAGCTGATGAAAACCTGACTTGTCTTCAGAGGCATAGGCCTCTGACAGCCCCCGCACAGCCGCCAGTGATACAGCCTGATGCATAAAGGCGACCAGGCCGACGGTTTTGGCGACAGCGAAATAAAGGCCAACCTCCGCGGGGGACTGGTAGAAACTGATAACCAGAATATCCAGATTGATCGACAATACGTAAAAGCTCTGGACAAGAAGTAGAGGGAAGGAGGCCGTAACCCATTCCCTCAGATGATAACTTCGAGCTCCCGGTCCAATTTCCCCACGAAGCGCGCGATAGATAAGGGGTGTCTGGAAAGCAAGTGTGATTGTGGCGGCAAGCACAAGTGCTGCTACAGCCAGACCAGCCTGGCCTGGCAGTTCAAGGCCGAGAACGAGTGCAACGACGATCACGCCGGTCAACAGGGGTCTGAGCACATAGCCTGGCAAAAGCCCGCGCAATGCATGAGATCGACTGACAGCCAGGCATTCCTGGATATGGGTCAGCGCCAGAATGGGAACAGCACAGAGCCCGATCAGGACCGGCAGTGGATAATCCGAGGGCAGATAGTCCTGAAGGCTCCAGATTCCCGAAGCCGCTGCGACACTCAGCGGGATGGAGATCAGCATGGGCAGCACTTGTGCGGTCGTTATAAATCCACGCGCGGATTCCAGATCACCAGTCACAATATAACCGGGCAGGAAGCGCTTGACTGACTCATTGAAGCCGATAGCAGCCAGTTGCGCGACAACAGTGGTCAAGATCCAGACAAAGGCGAAGACACCGAAGGCGGTTGGTTCAAGAAGACGGGCGATCAGGACGTGGAGCAGAAAGACTGCACCGGCGCTAAACACACGGACCATGTAAACGGACAGAGTGGCAATAGATGTCCGCCTGTCGCCTAGGCCCGCCATGCGACCCAGAAAAGCCGCCAGTCGTTCAGCCTGCGGAACGCGATCGCGTACTGGCACCGTCGGCAGGGGATCTTTGGTCTTGTCAGAGATGATCGTGGCCTCGTACGTGTCTTTCAAAGGTCTTGAAACAGCTTCAAGGCCATCAGATTTTCCCCCCAGGATTGACTAAAACAGATTAAGCCAGAGGGAAAGAGATAGATAAAGGATTGATGAGTTGAAGTTAACGAATCCGAATCTTCTGAGCCGGCGTGTAGGCCGTTCGAATAAGAGCCTCGAATTCAGGACCGGAAACGGCAGGGCTGAAGAGAAAACCCTGATATTCATGGCATCCGCGCTGTTTCAGCCAATCGTGCTGATCGACAGTTTCCACGCCTTCAGCAATGATCTTCACATCAAGGATGCGAGACATCGAAATAATCAGTTCGGTAATGGCTGCCTTGCTCTGATCGCCAACAAAGGAGCGGTCGATCTTGATGCAGGAAATTGGATAGTTCTGGATATAGGCCAGATTGGAATAACCGGTCCCGAAATCATCCACAGCCAGACCAATGCCAGCCTTGTGGAAGGCCTGGAAACTGCCCCGGACAACAGGATTATCGCCAAGCAGAACTGATTCTGTGATCTCGAACTCGAGACCATCGGTATGGCAGTTCGCATGATCGACAATAGCAAGAAGGCGTTCTGCCGCGCCGGGTCTGAGGCATTGTTGCCCGGAAATATTGACGGAAACGGTCAGGTTCGGATCAAGCGCCTGCCAGCTTGCAAGGGATTTGCAGGCCTGTTTCAGAACCCATTCACCCACATCAAGAATCAAGCCTGTCTCTTCCATCAGCGGAATGAAGTCTGCTGGGCTGATCAGGCCCTCTTCAGGATGACGCCAGCGCAGAAGTGCTTCGGCCCCGACAATCTCTCCTGTCTCAAGAGACAGACGCGGCTGATAGTGAAGTTCCAGTTCATCACGCTCAAGAACAGTCTGAAGCTGCTTCTCGAGCTGGAACTTGCGTGAAAACCGGCTCGACATCTCGCGACTGAAGACCCGGAACGATCCGCGGCGGTTTCGCTTGGCTTCATACATGGCGATATCGGCATTCTGAAGCAGCTGGTTGATATCGGTTCCGTTGTCAGGCATGCGGCACAAGCCCATGCTGACGGAGCATCTGACCGTGTGATGGCTGAGGTCATAAGGCTGATTGAGAGCTCCCTCCAGCCTGTTTATCCAGCTCTCCAGCTGTTCGGCCGTCTGTGGTTCCTCAGTCAGGATTATGAACTCATCGCCGCTGAGGCGCGCCAGAAGGTCTTTTGTGTCAGTTGCTTGTCTCAGGCGCTCGGCAAAGGCGATCAGAAGCTCGTCGCCAACCATATGCCCAAGGGTATCATTGATGGATTTGAACCGGTCGAGGTCAACGAAAATCAGCGTTGCAGACTGCCTGCGTGCCATGATCTGGGCGAAGAGGGTGGGGGCTTTCTGAAGAAGCTGAGCCCGGTTCGGCAGGCCTGTCAGGGTGTCATGAAAAGCCAGAAAGGCGGCTTTGTCCTGAGCGATCTTGCGGTCTGTCACATCGGTGGCGCTCATCAGAATAGCCGGGTGTCCGGTCACTGCATCGAATGTGTAGCGCAGATCAATTTCGTGCCAGCGCTCGCCAGCTGATGTATGAACTTCAACGACCGTCTGTGTCTCGCGACTGATAGCCAGCTGACTCAGGGCAGATACATAATCCTGTTTGGCCACGAAATGATCGGCCAGGTTTTTCGTATGTTCCGGCCATGCATCATAGGCAGCCGGGTTGTTGTGCAGTGGAACGCCATCCAGATCATAAAGCGAGACCTGGACGGATGTGTGGAGCAGCGCGTTCAGACTGCGCAGGTTTTCCGGCTTCTCCTGAGTGCTGCCGGTATCGCCGCAGGCCTGGTTCAACATGGCCATCCGCCCGTCAGGAAGGACGATGCCACTGAACCGGCAGGTCAGAGACTTGGGTATGCCTTTCGGGAAGATCGTATACTGCTCTGTGGAGGTGCGACCGTTGAGAAAATCATCCCGAAGCTGCTCAAGCTTAATGGCTACGCGGCTGCTCTGGTCGGAAAAGAAGTTTCTTGAACGAAGTTCATTCAGATCATCTGCTTCCCACAGGAGGAGAGCAGGTTCATTGGCCCAATCGATAATGCCCTTGTCGATGTCAAAGACCCAGATCGGCAGGGCAACATCCGCCAGGACCGAAAGCCTGTCAGCATAGGACAGAGACGAACCGGTTGGCGATGAGGACATCTTTCGCTCCAACAGAAAAAACTATATGGAACGAGATACCTCATTTATGGTTTCTGTGCGGTTAATGAAACCTCCGAAAGATCCAGGTCTTCCGGAGGCCTCTATCTTTATCGATTAGCTCTGGTTCTTGGCCTTCAAAGCGGCCTGGGCGGCAGCCAGACGGGCGATGGGCACACGGAAGGGTGAGCAGGATACATAGTCAAGACCAACCTCTTCACAGAAGTGGATTGAGCTTGGATCACCACCGTGCTCGCCACAAATGCCGAGTTTGATGTCCGGGCGGGTCTGTCGACCCCGTTCAACCCCGATACGGACCAGTTCGCCGACACCGTCCTGATCGATGGAGACAAACGGATCCTGCTCCAGAATGCCAGTTCTCTGATAGGCACCGAGGAAAGATGCCGCGTCATCCCGGGAGATGCCGAAAGCGGTCTGTGTAAGGTCGTTGGTGCCAAAGGAGAAAAATTCGGCGCTCTCGGCAATCTTGTGAGCCCGCAGGGCCGCGCGTGGCAGTTCCACCATGGTACCCACCTGATAACTCAGGCTCTCACCGGTTTCTTGCTGGACAGCGTCTGCCATGGCATCAATCCGGGCTTTGACCAGATCAAGTTCGGCTTTCATGCCGACCAGCGGCACCATGACCTCCGGAATAACCGGTGCGCCGGTCTTGCGTCCGGCTTCAATGGCAGCCTCAAAGATGGCTCGGGCCTGCATTTCGGCAATTTCCGGATAGGAAATGGCGAGACGGCAGCCACGATGGCCAAGCATCGGATTGACTTCATGCAGTTCTGCCGTCCGATGACGGATCAGCCCGATATCAACACCGAGCGACGTTGCCACATCAGAAATCTCCGCGTCTGTCTTCGGCAGGAATTCATGCAGCGGCGGGTCGAGCAGGCGGATGGTGACAGGCAGCCCGGCCATGATTTCGAACAGGTCTGTAAAGTCAGCCTTCTGCATCGGCAGAATTTTTGCCAGGGCATCACGGCGATGGTCGTGGCTTTCCGCCAGAATCATCTCACGGACAGCCAGAATGCGATCCTCGCTGAAGAACATGTGTTCGGTACGGCAGAGGCCGATACCTTCTGCTCCGAAATTACGGGCAGTCCGTGCGTCTACAGGCGTGTCCGCGTTGGCCCTTACGCCCATCCGACGCACCTTGTCAGCCCAGCCCATAAGCTGACCGAAGTCGCCTGAAAGCTCAGGCTGCAGCATTTTGACAGCGCCACGCAGCACTTCGCCGGTAGAGCCGTCGACCGTGATGATATCGCCCTTGGACAGAGTAACCGGGCCGGCCATAAGGGTTTCAGAGGCTGCATCAATCCGTATGGACCCGGCACCGGAGATGCAGGGTGTTCCCATACCCCGGGCGACTACGGCCGCGTGGCTGGTCATGCCGCCGCGAGACGTCAGGATAGCTTCGGCTGCATGCATGCCATGGATATCTTCCGGGCTTGTCTCAAGACGCACCAGAACAACCTTGATCCCTTTCTGGGCCATGGCTTCCGCATCATCAGAAGAGAAGACAATCTGCCCCGATGCTGCGCCCGGAGAAGCTGGAAGCCCCTTGGCGATCACATCACGCTCTGCATTGGGGTCAATGGTCGGATGCAGCAACTGGTCAAGGGCAGCAGGATCAACCCGCTGAATAGCCTCATCTTCGCTGATCAGGCCCTCGGCTGTCATATCCACCGCAATTTTCAGGGCAGCCTTTGCAGTGCGTTTTCCCGAACGGGTCTGCAGCATCCAGAGCTTGCCATCTTCAATGGTGAACTCCAGATCCTGCATGTCGCGATAATGGGTCTCAAGCTTGTTGCAGATATCCATGAAAGCGGCGAAGGCTTCCGGCATCAGATTCTCAAGCGATGGCTTGTTGGAGCCCGCGGCAATGCGGGCAACTTCCGTGATGTCCTGCGGCGTTCTGATGCCTGCGACCACGTCCTCGCCCTGGGCATTGACGAGAAACTCACCATAGAGCTCGTTGTCACCGGTGGACGGATTGCGGGTGAAGGCGACGCCGGTTGCCGATGTATCCCCCATATTGCCGAACACCATGGCCTGCACGTTAACCGCAGTGCCCCAGCTGGCAGGGATGTCATGAAGGCGTCTGTATGTGATGGCGCGCTGGTTCATCCAGGAGGAGAAAACCGCACCAACGGCACCCCAGAGCTGGTCCATCGGGTCCTGAGGGAAGGGCTCTTCAAGCTCTTCTTCAACGAGGGCCTTGTAACGCTCCACAACCCGCTGCCAGTCATCGGATGTGAGATCTGTGTCCAGGTCGTAGCCGTTCAGATCCTTTTCTTCGTCCAGGATCATCTCGAAATCATGATGATCCAGTCCGAGAACCACATCGGAGTACATCTGAATGAAACGGCGATAGGAGTCATACGCAAATCTTGGATCACCGGAGGCGGTCGCAAGAGCCTGAACAGTCTGATCATTGAGGCCGAGATTCAACACCGTGTCCATCATGCCGGGCATGGACGCACGTGCGCCGGAGCGGACGGAAACAAGCAGAGGGTCCTGAGCATCGCCGAATCGCTTGCCTGTCAGCCGGGCCATATGCTCAAGCGCCTGAGCCACGTCATCGCGCAAGGTCTCCGGATAGCTGCGACCATTGTCATAATACCAGGCACAGACATCGGTGGTAATGGTAAAACCGGGTGGAACCGGTAGTCCCAGATTGGACATTTCTGCGAGGTTGGCGCCTTTGCCACCCAACAGATTGCGCATTGAAGCGGAGCCCTCAGCAAGTCCGTCACCGAACGTGTAGACCCATTTCGTCATGTCTCATGCCTTTTCTGCCCCGTCTGGCCAGTAGGCCCGTGATAGATGGGGCGTCTTTCCCTGGATGTTGCACTGCAAGGTACAGGCACAGTGTGAAGCGCGTTTTGAACCCGATTGCAACGATTTTGTGACAGAACATGTCGGTTTTCATCGATTTGTATGAACAGACCTGAACGGGGCCTGATTTGGGAAAGATGCAATCCGGCTAAATTATGCATATCAGCTATGCCGCTATTGCATTGGAATTTACGCGCTGGAGCGCCCATATCCGGCACAGCAAAAAACGGGCTCGTGGCACCTGAGTTCCAAAAAGAGACGGGATCAACCAATGTTGTCAAAATTTCGGAGGACACTGAGCCTCTGGCACAAGAATCGTTCCTCCAGCCGGGAGCTGTCACGCCTGTCGGGTCGTGATCTGGATGATCTCGGTTTCATCCCGGGTGACATTTATCGCGGGTGGCGCCGCTAAGCGCAGCCGCCCTGTCATTCTCACAAGAAAACCCGCTCTCAGTGATGAGGGCGGGTTTTTGAGTTTTGACCCCAGGAGCTGGAAAATCGAAGGATTTATAATTCTCAAATTATGGATAGGGACCAAGCCATGCTTCTGATGCATGGCTGAAGAGCAATAATTGCGCTTCTTCTTGAGAAGTAGCCGGCTTATGTAAAGAGCATCGAAAGCGACACATTCTGACACACAGAAAGGGATGCTCTGATGTTCTCTAATCTTTATGGTTCTTTCAATCAGTGGCGTAGATACCGCAACACTGTTTCCCAGCTTGAGCGCCTGTCCGGCCATGAGCTGAACGACCTCGGCATTGTTCGTTCCGACATCAAGTTTCTGGCCAAACGCGCTGTTCGTCAGGGCTGATAATCAGAACTGATACCAGATACTTATTACTGCTGTGAGCCTGTCTCACACCGGTTTGCAAAAACCCCGCTTCCTTTTACAGGCAGCGGGGTTTTGTGTTTTATGCATACCAGATCTGGTTACCAGGCAAGAATCGACACGTGTTATTTTGTCTGCTGCAGCTGTACAGAAAGCCAGTCGGCTATCGGGTCAGCAAATTTTCGGGGCAAATAGTGCCTGAAACGCATGATCAGCCGCTCATGTGAACCAAAGAGCTGCTCAATGAGTCTGAGCAGTGGGGCACCCAGACCGAGACCGGTTCGCAGTTCAAAAGCCTCATAGAGGAAACGACGACGTGAATGTCCGAGTTGAACCAGGTCTTCGGCCAGTGTCTTTCGCATCTGGGTCGGGCCGCAGAAGGCCACAGTAGCATTTTTGAGCGTGTCCCCATGAGTTGACTGCAACAGGGATGAGGTCAGTCGAGGCTCTCTATCTGTATCAATTAGATGGAGGGTGACTTGAGGAAGCCGCTTTGCAGAATTCGTGAATTCGTCAAAGATCGTACGATCTCTTGAACCGCGACCGCATATATAGAGGTGGATTTCTCTGTGAGTTTCTGGTGAAAGCGCCTGAAGCCATGCCAGATAAGGCGTAACACCTGCACCTGCACCAATCCATATCTGCAGGCCTTTGCTCCGTGGTGCAAGAAAGTGTCCGTATCCGCCATGGACAGTTGCGAATGATCCCACACGCAATTGGCTGGCTAACCGCCCGGTATAATCTCCAAGCGATGCTATGCTGAACCGCAGGGTTCCATCTTGCTGCGGGCCGCTTGAAATGGTGAACGGATGAGTTTCGTTGAATCCCGGGATGTGGAACTTCAGAAAGGCAAACTGACCGGCTTTATGCCCAAGGTGTTTCCCACCAGGTTCAAGAATGATGTGATTGAGTGAGCTTGATCGCTCAATGCTGGCCACCTTGTAAGACCCGCCTTTCATGAGAGACGCGCGGAACAGGCAGGCGATATAGCTTAATGATCCAAGAATGCAAAAGCCGAGAATGTAGACACCAATCGGATCAGTCAGGTTAAACGGTTTTTCAATAAGGACGTAGTGGGTTGCACCGAGAATGAAGAATATCCCGATAAAACGATGAGACCAGCGCCAGATGCGATATGGAATAAGCGTTACAACGGATGCCGCTCCCAGGATGAGTAATCCGTAATAGGAAAATTCTCCCAGTTGTTCGGCCAGATCAGACAGGCTGTTTTCGTTCCCAACCTTGAATTCAGCATCAAGGGTGTCATGCAGCAGAACAGCCCCTATGGCCAGAACGGCGCTCCATTTATGGAGAATATAGATCCGGTCAAGACTGCCGAACACGGTTTCCAGCCAGCGCATTCGTGTGGCCTGCAGCTGGATAATGGCCATCAGAATAAGGGCGCTTGCTCCGAGGTATTGGCTGAAAAGTGCCCCGCCATCAAAACGGGGTGCGAGTTCGAAAAACCAGGGGAGAGGTATGACCAGTGCAGCTATGATAATCAGAATGCCTGTAATGCGCATGATGACTCCGTCGATTGCCTGGTTTGTCGTTTTTGTTGTTGGATGTTTGGCAATTTATGGGGGAATCCTGCGACAGAACAGTTACAAGTTCTTAATCTGATGCAGAGTGGCGTCTGTCTCATGATAGTCAATCCGGTCCTTTGATCAGCGTGAGGCTCCAGATACGCAACTGAGCCGTTCATTTGTTCTGAGAGTAATGATGTCCCAAAAGACAGTCGAATCCCGTGGAAACCTGCCTGACGAGGTCGATACCGTTATCATCGGCGGAGGGATTGCCGGTGTGTCAAGCGCGTTGTATCTGGCTCGAAAGGGGCTTCGGGTCCTGCTCTGTGAAAAGGGACGGATCGCCGGAGAGCAATCCTCTCGTAACTGGGGTTGGGTTCGGGTTCAGGGGCGTGACCCGCGTGAGGTGCCGATTGCAGTTCATGCCATGGGGCTATGGCAAGCGCTGGCCGATGAGCTGGGGGCGGAGACCCTCGGTTTTGTGAGAGGCGGCGTTGCTTATATCACAGATGATCATTCTGCTTTGTCCGGCTACGAGCAATGGATCAAGCGCACTGCACCAGACCGGCCGGATGGCGGTGACAGCCGTCTTCTTGATGCAGCCGATGTCCGGGCCTTGTTGAAAACCAATGATGACAGATGGCAGGGCGGAATGATCACTCCGTCTGATGCCCGGGCTGAACCGTCTCTGGCAACCGCGGCCTTTGCCCGGGCTGCAGTTGCCAGCGGAGCGGTGATTGAAACCGGCTGTGCGGTCAGAGGACTTGAAACATCCGGCGGGCGTGTTTCTGGCGTGGTGACCGAGAGGGGAGCGGTGAAAGCATCGTCTGTCATCCTTGCAGGTGGGGCCTGGTCGGGTCTGTTTTGCCGATCTCTGGGCCTGCGCCTGCCCCAGTTGAAGGTGCTTGCGACTGCGTGCAGGACGAAACCGGCTCCCCTGGTGACAGATACCAGCGTCTACGCGCCCGGTGCAGCCTTTCGTAGGCGGCAGGATGGCGGTTACACACTGGCTGCAGGGAATTCGGAAGTTTTTCCGCTTGTTCCTGACGGGTTTCGCTTCCTCAGGGATTTCTGGCCTCTGGTGCGCTCGGAAGTGATGTTAGGCGCGATCAGGCCGCGTCTGAGCGGGCAGTTTTTCACGGAACTGAGCTATGAGCGTCGGTGGGCGATGGATGCCGCGAGCCCGTTCGAACGCTGTCGGGTTCTGGATCCGAAACCTGAAATGCAACATGTGCAGCGCGCGCTGAAAACAGCGAGCGGGTTTTCATCGGCCTTTGGTCAGCTTGAGCTTGCAGAGGCCTGGGCCGGAATGATTGATGTACTGCCCGACGTGCTGCCGGTCATTGGTCCGGTGGATGAGATTCCCGGTTTCCATCTGGCAACCGGTTTCTCGGGTCATGGCTTTGGCCTCGGGCCAGCAGTCGGGCATGTTATGGCCGATGTAATCACCGGGAATAAGCCTGCCGTCAGCCTTGATGCTTTCCGTTTTTCCCGCTTTTCAGATGGCACCGACCTTCAGGCCCACGTTCATCTATAACTGCTCGTAATGGACGATTGTTCCGGTGGTGGAGGCCAGGATCAGCCCGACAACTGGTGGCTCATCTGTGGGCTGGAAGGATGACAGATCCGTGTCCTTCCATGAAAGAGGGCCCTGGAACAGGGTGGAGCCGAGGCCTGAATAGGCAATCCCGTTGATGGTACCGCCGACTGTCCGGTGACTGTGGCCGAAAAACAGATGCCGAACACAGGAAAAGGTGTTCAGAAGACCAAGAAAGGCTTCGCCATTATCGAGCCGGATCGTGTCCATCACCTTGAGGCCCAGATCAAGCGGAGGATGATGGAGGAAAATCAAGGCCTTTTCTCCAGCCGCCTCAGCCTCTTCCAGTTCAGCCTTAAGCCAGGCCAGGCGCTCCTCGCAAAGATGACCATAGGGCTTGTGCTCCACAAGCGTATCAAGGCCAATGAGGCGCAAGCCGTCTCTTGAGCGGGACCATTGAACGAAACCGTCCATATCCGTTTCAGCCAGCTCCGGCTCTGTCAGAAGCGTGCTGCGAAGGTCATGGTTCCCCGGCAAGAGAAGATGGGGCATGGGAAGAGGGGACAGGATTCTCTGCAGAAGATGATAACTCTCCGGTGCTCCGTGATTGGCGAGGTCCCCCGTCAGCACGCAGAGGTCGGCGTCCCCATAGGAGCTGACCACGTGAGCGACGGCCTTTTCCAGACAGGCAGCAGGGTCGCGATCATAGAGAGTCTCGCCTTCAGGCAGCAGGTGAGGGTCGCTTAACCAGACGATCTTGAGCCCGTCGCTCACCCGTCAAACTCCGGCCCGCGCACCGGATAGGGCTTAATGTCCTGCCAGTCACGCATCATGGCTTCCAGTGCACTGTCATTGGTGTCAGGCAGCACAATGCGAAGGGAAACAAGCAGGTCACCGCGACCTCCGGATTTGCCTGGCAATCCCTTGCCGCGCAGGCGCATCACCTTGCCGCGATTGGCACCAGCCGGAATGGTCAGCGATACAGCACCTTCAAGTGTCGGAACCCGTATCTTCGCACCCAGAACCGCTTCATACAGCGTTAGCGGCAGCTCTATGCGAAGGTCGTCACCCGATGGTTTGAAAACCGGGTGGCTGGCAAACTCCACCGTGATCATGGCGTCCCCTGATGGCCCGCCAGCCGGTGATGGCTGGCCTTGCCCTTTCAGGCGGATCTGCTGGCCGGGCTGCACGCCATCCGGCAGGGCAACATTCAGTGATCGACCACCGGGAAGGCTGACACGGACCTTCTCGCCTTTGACCAGATCCTCAAGAGCCACTTTAAGGGTGACGGCAACATCATCACCTTTGGCAGCACGCTGTCTGCTCTGTCGTCCACCACCAAAGCCGCCTCCCGGTCCGCCCCCATGTCCGCCGCGCTGGCCGCCGCCCATGGAGCCGAAAATCTCGGACAGAATGTCTTCAGGATTGAAACCGGCACCACCTGCCTGACCACTACCCGGATGTCCGCGCCCGCCGCGCTGACGGAAGCCGCCGAACGGCCCGCCTGCGCCCTGGAACCCCTGGAATTTCTGTTTCCCATCCGCGTCGATTTCGCCCCGGTCAAACTGGCCGCGCTTGTCCTTATCGCCCAGGATTTCGTAAGCCGTGTTGACTTCGGCAAACTTGGCCTGTGCCTTCGGGTCATCCTTGTTCTGATCAGGATGATAGCGTTTGGCCTGCTGCCGGAAAGCTTTCTTGATGGCGGCATCATCCGCATTTCGCGGCACGCCGAGAATGTCATAAGGGTCGCGCATGAACGTCCAGAATTGTGTCAGCCTGGGAGAAGTCCCATCAGCGGTCTATAGACTGACCGCAAACAAATCAACTTCACCTCCCTTATATGGGAATTTGCAGATAAAGGCCAAGCCATAGATAAGCCGTAGACAAGGTAGGTGGTTGCTATCCGGAATTCGTCATCATGTCGAATTCGCGATGATATACTTTGTTGAAATGAAGAGATAAACGACGTTGTTTGTAAATTCACGACAAAATTCAATATTCACGTAATTTTACTTTATTTCATCTGAGGGTGTGGGTCACACTTCTGTCTATCGTCCCAACGCGGCGGAGGATTGGCCATGTCCGAGACAGCAAAGGCAGCGCAAGGTGATGCACCGGTCGCCGGTATTCTGTGCCTTGTGGTCGGCGTCTTCATTTTCATGCTGCAGGATGTGGTCATCCGGCAGTTGTCGTCAGACTTTTCCGCCTATCAGATCGTTTTCGTTCGCGGCATTGTCGGCATTGTCGTGTTATCCGTCATTCTCTATGCGGATGGGGAAGAGGGACTGATCTATACAGATCGACCTATCCTGCTGATTGTGCGCGGCTTTCTGGGCCTGATGTCTTATTCGCTCTACTATCTGGCGCTGTCTTCGCTACCACTGGCCACCACGGTGACCCTCTTCTATGCGAGCCCGCTATTCGTGACGGCACTATCGGTCGTATTTCTGGGAGAACGGGTTGATATAAAGCGCTGGCTGGGTGTTCTGGTTGGATTTGGCGGTGTGGTTGTGGTCACCAATCCGGGTGCCGGTCTGGTGGAGCCGGCAGCGCTTCTGGCGATTGCGTCTGCGGTGACCTATTCCCTGATGGTTCTGCTGACGCGCAAGCTCTCAAAGAATGCGTCAGGCGCGACCATGTCATTCTACTCAATGCTGACCTTCATCGTGGCATCAGGTCTGTTTGGGGTCGGGGCAGGGGACGGTTATCTGGATGTCTACGAGAATGACAGCCTGCAGTTTCTGTTGCGCGCATGGGGCTGGATGCCAATGCGGGAATTCCTGCTGATGGCATTCACCGGCCTCACCGCAGGGATAGGCTTTTATCTGCTGTCGCAAGCCTATCGCCTTGGGGAAGCAAGTGCCGTGGCGCCGTTTGAATACTCTTCTCTGCCCTGGGCTATTCTGTGGGGTTATGTGTTCTGGAACGAGATCCCGTCCGCAAACACACTGGTTGGTGTGGTGCTGATTGTCGGTGCCGGTCTCTATATCCTGCACAGGGAAGCGCAGGACGGCCGCAAACTCAATTTCGGGCGGCCTATCAGACCAAAGATATAGGCAGACCGGTCAATTTCCACATGTTCGGGGTTGACCGGCATGTCATTGTTCCGTCACATGGTTTTCTGTCCTGATGTGCGGGCTTGTCTGAGAGATGACCGCGCTCAGAGAGCTTGGGGTGTGTTTCGGAGCTTGATCCATGTCGACCTTATATCTTCACAATTCGATTTTTCTGGATCATGAGGTGCCGGAAGGGCATCCGGAGCGACCGGATCGTATACGGGCTATTGACCATGCCCTCGAGAATGAGAACTTCACCTTTCTGAGCCGGGAATATACCGAGCCGGGTCAGGATGAGGATATCCTGCGGGCTCATCCTGAAGAGCATCTTGCACTGGTGCGCCGGGCTGCGCCAAACGAGGGTAGAGCGCATATTGATGCGGATACATCCATGTCACCGGGTACCTTGAGTGCGGCACTGCATGCGGTTGGCGGTGCGACCACTGCCATTGACGAGGTGATGACGGGCAAGGTCAACAACGCCTTTGTTGCGGCCCGCCCACCGGGCCATCATGCAGAGCGGACCCGTGTTATGGGCTTCTGCTTTTTCAACAATGCGGCAATTGCCGCCCGTCGGGCCCAGGCGGTCTACGGGGCGGAGCGGGTTGCTGTCATCGATTTCGACGTGCATCACGGTAATGGCACTCAGGATATCTTCTGGGATGACCCGAGTGTCATGTATTGCTCGACCCATGAAATGCCGCTGTTCCCCGGGACCGGTGCAAAAGATGAAGTGGGCGCAGGCAATATTGTCAATGCTCCGCTTGGCCCTGGTACGGGGAGTGACGGGTTCCGCGAAGCTGTCCAGAGCCGTATTCTGCCCGCGCTGGATAATTTTGCACCGGACCTCGTGATCATTTCAGCCGGGTTTGATGCGCATCATCGTGATCCTCTGGCGACCATGCAGCTTGTTGAAGAGGATTATTCCTGGGCTACGGCCAAGCTGATGGACGTGGCCAACAAGCATTGTGATAACCGGGTGGTTTCCCTGCTGGAAGGCGGGTATGACCTTGTCGGCCTCAGCCGGTCCGTTGCTGTGCACGTGGCCAGACTGATGTCCGGCTAGGGTCAATCCTGCTTCCTGTACACGGTAATGTGGGGCAATTTACCGCCTTTGGGGCCGGTTGATTGCATTGCGCAGGCTGTTGTTCTGGTGTAGGCCTATCAGGCTGACACAGGGAATGCCTTTCAAGTGCCTGATTGATCTGGAATCCGCGCTTGAACCTATAAGGAATAAGAAACGCGAGACCGGATATATGGGATCGACTACGCCTCTTCTTGACCGGGTCAAAACGCCGGACGATTTGCGCCAGCTTGAGCCGGAAGACCTGCATCAACTGGCCGATGAACTGCGTCGTGACATGATCGATATCGTGTCCGTCACTGGCGGTCATCTTGGAGCGGGGCTTGGTGTGGTCGAGCTGACCGTTGCGTTGCATTATGTGTTTGAGACACCGCGCGACCGGGTGATCTGGGATGTGGGCCACCAGTGCTATCCACACAAGATTCTCACCGGGCGCAGGGATCGCATGCGCACTCTCCGTCAGGGTGGCGGACTGTCAGGGTTCACCAAGCGTTCCGAGAGCGAATATGATCCGTTCGGTGCGGCGCATTCCTCCACATCCATTTCTGCCGGGCTTGGCATGGCAGCGGCGCGGGATCTGTCCGACCGCGATAATCATGTTATCAGCGTGATCGGCGACGGTTCCATGTCGGCCGGTATGGCTTATGAAGCCATGAACAATGCCGGGGCGCTGCATTCCCGCCAGATCGTCATTCTGAACGATAACGACATGTCCATTGCGCCTCCGGTTGGTGCAATGAGTGCCTATCTGGCGCGCCTCATTTCCGGCAAAACATTCATCGGTCTCCGGGAGACCGGCAAGCAGCTTGCAGCCCGGTTGCCCAAATTCTGGCATGACAAGGCTGCAAAGGCAGAAGAGTTCGCCCGGAGCTTCGTGACCGGCGGCACCCTGTTCGAGGAGCTGGGTTTCTATTATGTGGGCCCGATCGACGGTCATAATCTCGATCATCTTCTGCCGGTTCTGCAGAACGTCAAGGAAACGGCACAAGGTCCTGTGCTGATCCATGTGGTGACCCAGAAGGGCAAGGGCTATGGTCCTGCCGAACAGTCTCCGGACAAGTATCACGGCGTCTCGAAGTTCGATGTGGTGACCGGCACCCAGGAAAAGCCAAAACCCAACGCACCGAGCTATACGTCCGTTTTCGGCAAAGCCCTGGTGCGGGAAGCTGAAGAAGATCAACGGATCGTCGGAATTACAGCAGCCATGCCGTCTGGAACGGGCATTGACACATTTGGTGCAAGTTTCCCGGAACGCACGTTTGATGTTGGTATCGCTGAACAACACGCGGTGACATTCGCAGCGGGCATGGCAACCGAAGGCTACAAGCCTTTTGTGGCGATCTATTCCACCTTCCTGCAGCGGGCCTATGATCAGGTCGTCCATGATGTGGCGATCCAGAATCTTGCCGTCCGCTTCCCGATTGATCGTGCCGGACTGGTTGGCGCAGATGGGGCAACCCATGCGGGCTCGTTTGATGTGGCCTATCTGGGCTGTCTGCCAAACTTCACGATCATGGCAGCCTCCGATGAGGCAGAGCTGGTGCATATGGTTGCAACTGCTGCGGCCCATGACACGGGCCCCATTGCTTTCCGTTATCCGCGCGGTGAAGGGGTTGGCGTTGATCTGCCTGAGAAAGGCGTGCCGCTTGAAGTCGGCAAGGGCCGGATTGTCAGGCAGGGCAGTACCATTGCCATTCTGTCCTTCGGGGCTCGCCTGAGTGAAGCGCTCAAGGCTGCGGAGAAACTGGAAGGTCATGGCCTGTCTGCGACTGTGGCTGATGCCCGCTTCGCCAAGCCTCTTGATGAAGATCTGGTTCGGGAGCTGGCTCAGAATCATGATGTTCTGATCACGCTCGAAGAGGGATCAATCGGTGGATTTGGCAGTTTCGTTCTGCACTTCCTCGCCGAAGAAGGTCTGCTGGACAATGGCCTCCGGGTGCGGTCTATGGTGCTGCCTGATATCTATCAGGACCAGGACAAGCCGGACGCCATGTATCAACAGGCTGGCCTTGATGCAGATACCATTGTTGCCAAGGCCTTCTCAGTTCTTGGGCGTGATAGCGATGACAGCTGTGAAGAGCCTCTGTCACGGGCCTGACTCTAGAGTACCGCGGTCCAGCGCTTGTGAGCCCACATCCACTGTTCGGGCTTTTCCTTTAGCCAGGTTTCAATCTGCGACTGGATAGCCTGTGTGGTGGCGTGAATATCTGCGTCAAGATTACCGGTCTGGCTGACCGGAAGTTCGACAAGGTCAAGCTCAAACCGCACATTGGGCAATCGATTGACCCGGGTCAGAAGAACGGACCTTCCATAGCGGCAGGCCAGCATGGCAGGAAAAGGGTTCGTTGCCGCAGGCTGACCAAAGAAATCAATTTCCACACCCGTTGCTTCCCGCAAATCAGTCAGCATGCCGATATAGCCACCCGTTTTGGCGATCTTGATCAGCTCTTTCAGGGCATGCCTGTCTTTACGGAACAGACCCGTTGGATAATAGGGCGCTCTTGTACTGGCGATATAGGCCTCGACATACGGGTTTTTGACCTTCTGATAGATCCCGGCGATCGGCATGTCGTGTTGGATAGCAACGGATGCCAGAACTTCCCAGTTTCCATGATGAAAAGACAGAAAAAGCCCGCCGTCATTCTGTTGTCTGACCTGGTCAAGCAGCTCAGGATTGTTGACGGTTACACGGCCGGGGTCGCTCAGAAGACGGTCAATCTGCAGGCTTTCGGCAAAGGTTTGACCAAGATTATGCCAGCTCGCCCGGGCAACGCGCTCTCGTTCTTCCGGGCTGGATTGCGGGAAGGCTGTTGCCAGATGCTGAAGGGCGCGGGCATGACGCGCGGTAAGTGGCGCGATTTTCTGCCAGACCCAGCCCATCAGAGCTGACCCTGTTTCAAGCGGCATCAGCCGCAGCAGAAAGATCACAAACCGCAAGCCTGCATATTCAAGTCTGAAGGTCAGACCTCGAAGGCGTTTGTTCTTGGTTTTGGCCAATGGTCAGGCTTTCTGTGTCGCACATCCGTTAAAGCACCAGACCTATAACCTGAATCGGCGGCGGTGCTTTAAGAGTTTGTTTCTGAGCGAGCTTTTATCTGAAAAGTCTATCAACTTTTCAGAAGCACGCTGTAGGGGCCTGCCCCTGGTTATCCGGGCCGGAGACAGGCTCAGCGCGCGCCATCTGTGCCAAAGCTGAAAAGCGAGGTCAAGGACGATGATACAGAATTTATGGGTTTGAACTTCAGGTGAAGCAGCCACTCAATCCGACGACAAGCGCGTTCAAGAACACTTCATCCCCGAAAGCCGCCCACAGCACACCGGTTGTCGAGAAAAGTCCGACAACACCAAGAGCAACGACAACTGTGGCAAGGCGCGGCATGATGAGCGTCCGTTCTTTAGAAAAACAGAGCGGATGCAGGCAATCCGCACCCGTTCAGGTTGTTATGATGATGGCAGAAGACGCTTCAGTTTGGCAAGAGCATTCTGCTGCTGCTCGCCATAGGCAACGGTCCCGAAGAAATCACCCTTTGCATCCAGCAGATAGACAGCAGCTGTGTGATCCATTGTGTAATCGCCATCATCAAGCTCCACTTTCCGGGCATAGACCCGATAAGCCTTGAGAGCTGTTTTGACTTCGTCAGGTGTCCCGGTCAGGCCAATGAAGCGCGGATCAAACGCGGACATGTAATCGGCGACGACTTCAGGCGTATCCCGCTCCGGGTCAACTGTGAAGAAAACATAGTTGAACTTGTCTCCATCAGTACCCAGCGCTTCGGCCCAGCCAGCCATATCAAGCAAGGTCGTCGGGCAGATTTCCGGGCATTGGGTAAAGCCGAAATAGACGACACTCGGTTTTCCCTTGAAGATGGTCTGATCGACCCGCTCGCCTTTGTGATTGACGAGAGAGAACTCGCCACCGATTGCAGCTTTGCCGGAAACGGTTTGCTGGGTACCAAAAAGGTCCAGGGACAGGGCACCAAGGCCAAAACCCGCAACAGCGACCAAAGCCCAGAGAACATAACGGATGGTTTTCATGATCTGCCTCTCGTCAAACACTGTAATAAACGCAGCACACCGAATACCTGTCTCGGCACGCTGCCAAAGCTCTAGTTGGAACCGTGATCGGACCCATGACCATGATCGCTGCCATGGTTGGCGCCGTGGCCTCTTTTCAGCACCTTGATAGGCAAGGACAGGGTGGTGTCACCAGCCTTTTCAAACGTCAGCGTGACGTCAACGGTTTCGCCTGCCTTGAAACCCTCTGGCAGTTTCATGAACATGATATGGAAGCCGCCCGGCTTCAGTTCAACAGTGCCGTGCGCAGGAATATCAAGCCCACCATCAACCGGTCGCATAACCATGACGCCGTCATTGACAGACATCTGATGGATTTCTGTTTTGCCTGATCGTTGAGCTGAGGCGCCGACAAGTTTGTCTGCCTCTGCGGAATGGTTGGTGATGGTGACATAACCGCCGGATACTTTGGTGCCCGGAAGAGTTTCTCTAGCCCAGTAGCCGGAAAGCTCCAGATTGCCGTGCTTATGGGCCTTCGGGCCGTGTTCGGCATGATCGGACCCTGCAACGGAGGCTGTGATTGCAGCAAAAGTCAGGGCTGCAGCGGCAGCCAGTTCAAGGATAAGACGCATAAGTGTGCCCCTGTAAACACAATGCCGCATTGAGAAGCGGCCAACAGATAGATTGGAAACGTGCAGAACAGGGCGTCTGCCCTGTTAAAGGCCTGCAGCGTGTTTCTGAAAAGTTGATAGACTTTTCGGATAAAAACTCGCGCAAAAACAAACTCTTAAAGCACCACTACCAACTCAAGTTAAAGGTCTGTGCTTTAAGGCCTGGATGGCGTAAGGAGACGCCATGGCAAGGGGAGGGCCACGGGTCGGAGCTGTCTGAAGTCGGGAGATATGCCCCATCTCCACCGCGCGTCGGGGAATTGGTCCGTTCCCGTTAAGCGCAGGTGACTTCGGAAAGCTGTCCCCTGTCAGATCCGCCAGTTTGTCCGGCCCTGCAGCGACCGTGCAGGCCATGAGGCACGAGATCTGATGAATGGTGCCGGGCCGCTGTTCGGGTGGCCCATCCAGATTGTGTATCGCGATGGAATCGATCACACATAGTGTGCCGAACTCAACCGCATAGGCAGTCTGGCTGCCAAACAGGAACGATGCGAACAGGGCATAAAATGCAAAATAGACCCCCTGCAGACGCGCTATGGCACGTCCGTCACGGGATCTCATCTGTTGCATTACGCCATGTTTCAAAAGACAGGCACCTTCAAGCGAGTCAGTTCAGACTTATAACGGTACCTCTAGCCGATCTTTGTGGCTATGGGAATGGGACGTTCCGTCCCACTCCCTGAAATGTCATTACGAGGGGTGCCCCTGTTCCTGACGCCAGGTCTGTGGGGTTTCCACATGCTCGTCTTCTTCAGAGATCAGCTCAGGAGTCACAGCAGCGCCGACCACTGGGGCGGTGGAGGCCATGTCAAAGTCTCCCTTGTCTTCGCCTGTGGGAGCCACACGTGCCTGAATACGGACCATCAGGTAGACGACGATGAAGCTGCATACAACAAAGACGAAATAGAAGATGGCACCCGGGCCGATCACATCTATCAGTGATGAGGCCACGACGGGGCCGACAGCGGAGCCAACCGCATAGACCACCATCAGGCCGGACGCCATTTCCACATATCCGTCACTGTCCGCATGGTCGTAGCCGTGGGCCAGGGCAATGGAATAGGCAGGCTGCAACGCGCCACCAATACACAGGGCAAGACCAAGATACATGTAGAAACTGAACCCATCGGCCATCGCGATAAACAGCGCCAGCGCACCACCTGTCAGGCAGAGGGCGATCAGCACCAGACGCCGGTCGATACTGTCGGACAGACGCCCGATTGGCCACTGGGTCAGAACACCACCCAGCACCACGGCACCTGCGAAAAAGGGTGCCTGCTCGATGGTCAGGCCAACGCCTGTGGCATAGATCGGTGCAAGCATCCAAAGGGTTCCGAGCATGGCACCGACGCACATGCAGGAGACGATAGCTGTGGGCGATGTCCGATAGAGCCGTTTGGGCCGGAAGCGCACAAGAGCAATCGGCGCAGGCTGATTGGCTCGTGTCAGGCTCATGGGAACGACCGCAAAGGAAATCACAACGGATGTCACAGCAAAGAGCAGGAAGTCTGACGGCTCGTGCAGAGCTGCCATAAGCTGGCCACCCACAAGAGCCGCATAGCTGACCACGATGTAGATCGACATGATGAAGCCACGGTTCTGATTGGTGGCTTTCTCATTCAGCCAGCTTTCAATCACCAGATAGAAACCGGCAATACAGAACCCGGTGATGCCGCGAAAGACGAGCCAGGCAATCGGATCCTTGATCATCGCATGCATCAGGGCTGCGGCTGAGCCGGATGAGACCAGAGCCGCGAATGCGCGAATATGGCCAGCCCGGAGAATGGCAAAGGGAGCGACGAGCGCGCCAATGACCATGCCGACAAAATAGGATGATGAAGCCGCGCCAATAAAGATGTTGGAAAACTGGTAAGTCTCAGCAGCCAGAGGAATAATTGTGGTCTGCAAACCGTGACCAATCATCATGAAGGCGACGCTGATCAACAGCGCTGTAATCGGGGCCAGAGTTCTAGCCATGGCGCGTCTTTCTCTAAAGGAGACCAAATGGTCAATGATATCAGTTCATTAAGGGGGATGTACCCAAGTCTCGGCAGCTCACCTGATTGAGGGGGCCGTACAAAGACCTGTCCATTATCAGCTTCACCACATCCTTGCCTTCTCTTCAAGCAGTTTCATGTCAACTTCATGAACTGTCCAGAGAGATTTTGCTGCGACAGGCCGTGTAAAAAAATGAAATAATACTGTGTTGAGCAGTTTTGTTTGTGAATTGCTAACCACTCTTGCGCACACTGCGCGCAGCAGGGGTGTTCCGATGTGTGTTGAGTACGGAAAAGTGTTGGCGCTTGCCTGTGGGCTTGTGCTGTCCGGCGTATTGAGTTCCGCTTCGGCGGAGGACAGCTGGGACCTGCGGCTATCGCCACTCGCCCCTGTTAAACCATTAGATCATGACGCGGCACCGGTAGCCGGGCCGCAGGTTGCGCCGACCAGTGGGGCGTCTGATGTTCCCGCGCCGCCACCATTGGACGCGGCAGAACAAGACCGGGCCAGGCCGGGCAAACCGACACGCTCCCATGACGGGATCAGCCCCATCCGGTTCGCAAGAATGCTTTTCCTTGTCAAAGATGCGCTCGATCGATAGATCGGGGCATGACTGAAACGACCAGACAGAGAATCCGCCTGGACCAGCTTCTTCTAGATCGTGGCCTGATGCCGAGCAGGGCCCGAGCGCGGGATGCGATCAAACGCGGTGCGGTGAAGACCGACGGGCAGGTTGCCCGAAAGGCCGGTCAGCTGGTGGCGTCTGATTGTACGCTTGTTCTCGATGATCCTGCAGAGGGTTATGTGTCTCGCGCTGCTCTCAAACTGCTGGCCGCACTGGACCACTTCTCGCTTGATGTCACTGGCAGGCACGCGCTTGATATTGGCGCGTCTACGGGTGGATTTACTCAGGTCCTTCTGGAAAGAGGCGCTGCCCGTGTGACGGCAATCGATGTTGGTCATGGTCAGATGGCAGACACGGTGGCCGCGGACCCCCGGGTCACCAGTCTCGAGGGTGTTAATGCCCGTGCACTGACCTCTGACCAGATATCGGGGTCGGTCGGGGTTGTCGTCTCTGATGTGAGCTTTATCTCCCTGAAGCTTGCTTTGCCTCCCGCACTGGATCTGGCCGAGCCTGATGCGCTCGGTGTCTTTCTGGTCAAGCCTCAGTTTGAGGTGGGGCGGGCTAATATCGGCAAGAACGGTCTCGTCAGGGATTCTGAGTTGGCCCGGTCCATGCCGGATCAGATTGCAGAATGGCTGACAAAGGAGTATGGCTGGCAGCTTATCGGGATTACGGATAGCCCGATTGTCGGCGGGGACGGCAATCAGGAATATCTTCTGGCAGCCAGGAAACAGCATTCATGACGGAGAAATCAGGCGTCACGGTTCGCGTGGACCGCCTCGGCCATCGCGGTGACGGTATTGCGAGCCGGGATGGGCAGGACATCTATGTCCCTTTCGCGCTTCCCGGAGAAGAGGTTCGTGTCAGACTGGATGGCGATCGCGGCCATCTGGATGCCGTCGAGCAGGCCCATCCCCAGCGGCAGGAACCGGCATGCCCTCGTTTTACGGAATGCGGCGGTTGTCTTCTCCAGCATTTGCCGGATGACCTTTACACGGCCTTCAAGACAGGTCTGTTGACCGATGCCCTGAAGGCGCGTGGGATCACCCATCAGCCGGAATCTCTTGTCAGGGCTGCACCGCGTCAACGACGCCGGGCGGCTTTCACGGCCCGTGGTCTCTCATCCCGCGTCGGGTTTGGCTATAATGGTTTCAAATCCAGTACCTTGGTGGAAATCGAGCATTGCCCGGTCCTGACACCGGCACTGGAAGCGGCCATTCCGGGCCTGAAGACACTGCTGAGCCGGTTGCCGTTGCCAAAAGGCCCGGTCAAGCTTCAGGTACTCGAGACCGAGAGCGGCCTTGACGTGGATATTGACGGGATAGTCAAGGATCTGTCGCGTGGTCTGCGGGCTGAGATTGATCTGGAAGTCAAGCGGCTGGGCTGGGCGCGTCTGTCGATCAATGGCGAGATAGTGGTGGAAGTAACAGCCCCGCTGCTGACCATGGCTGATACACCTGTATCGCCCCCGCCGGGCGGGTTTACGCAAGCCACCGAAGAGGCTGAACAGGTTCTGGCGAAACTGGTGCTGGATGGTCTGGGTAAATCCAGGAATGTTGCAGACCTTTACAGCGGCATCGGAACCTTTGCACTCAGGATTGCCCGCAAGGCCAAGACCAGTGCCTTTGAAGGCCATGGAGGCGCGGTTAAGGCACTGACCCGCGCGGCCAGGTTTGGCGATCGGCTGAAACCGCTTGCAGTCGAGCAGAGAGACCTCACCCGCCGTCCGCTTCAGGTCAGGGAGCTTAACAAGTTCGATGCCATTGTCCTCGACCCGCCACGGGCCGGTGCAAAGGAACAGGTGCGCTATCTGGCACAATCAGATGTGCCTGTGGTGGTGATGGTGTCCTGCAATCCCGCGACGCTTGCTCGGGATCTGAAGACGTTGCTTGATGGCGGCTATGTGCTGAACCGGGTGGTTCCGGTTGACCAGTTCCTCTGGTCACCGCATCTGGAAACGGTTGCCGTGTTGAGTAAGGAACAGAAGAAGAAACGGCGGATGCTGGGATAGACCAGTGGCCTCTAGGTTCAATCGACATTCAGTCTTCCCAAGTTGGGTACAGATGTGATTCATAGGTTTCCAGATTCGATGAACTGGAGATGCTTTGATGCCCAAGCGCTATGAATTGACGGTTTCGCAATGGCGTAAGATTGAAGGGGTTTTGCCGGGCAAGCCTGGAGATCCAGGACGTAGCGGCAGAGATAACCAGCTGTTCGTAAACGGTGTTTTGTGGGTTCTACGATCCGGGGCGCACTGGCATGATCTTCCTGAACGCTACGGCAAATGGAAGACAGTGCATAAACGCTTCACTCGCTGGGCCGAGGCGGGCGTGTGGGAACGGGTGTTCGAGCATCTGATCAAGGACCCTGATAACAGCTACGTCTCGCTCGACAGCAGCCTTGTGCGCGCGCATCAACAGGCGGCGACAGGCAAGGGCTCAAAAGGGGGGACCAGGCTTTGGGGCATTCCCGAGGTGGTCTGACGACAAAGATCCACCTCGCGACGGATGCTCTTGGCCGTCCTCTGCGTATCATCCTGACGCCAGGCCAGCGTGGAGATGCACCGATTGCACCTGATCTTCTGGACGGCCTGACACCGAAGCGTGTGCTGGCGGACAAAGCCTATGATTCCAATGCGATCCGTGCTTTGATCCGCGCAATGCGGGCTGAGCCGGTGATCCCGTCTAACCCGACACGAAAACATCGCATCCCCTACGACTTCGAAGCTTATAAAGTCCGTAATACGGTGGAGCGATGCTTCAACAAGCTCAAGCACTTCCGACGTATCGCAACACGCTTCGACCGAAGGGCCATATACTTCCTCAGTTTCGTCCAAATCGCAGCTGCAATACTATGGATGAGATGAATGTCGATTCAGCCTAAAGCGTGCTTCTGAAAAGTTGATAGACTTTTCAGATAAAAGCTCGCGCAAAAACAAATCCTTAAAGTGCTACTAGCAATTCAAGTTAAAGGCCTGGTGCTTTAAAGGCTATTCTGCCGCCTTTGCTTGAAGCCGATGGATGCCTTGGCAAAGCCGCCGTCTGCGCCGTCAATGAAATGCACATGCTGGCTGCGGCGCAGATCGAAGACAAGGCAGGTCATCAGTGCTCTGCCGGCCCGATGCAGGCCGTAAATGGCAAGGCCACGCTGGTAGTTTTCTTCCAGCATGGTCTCGATCGCATCGGCCTGTGACGGGGTTACATCGAGGACCATCCGCAGGGTGTCGTCGAACTTCCTGAAATCCGTATTTGTTTGCAGCTCACCGCGATAACTTGCGCCATTATAGGGCCCAAGTGTGATCTTGAATGTCTCACACAGCAATTGTGCGAAGGACTCAAACACCAGACCGGGCAGGCGCATTAATGCAGACGCCCGGCCTGCGAGAGAGCGGGCTTCAAGCATCAATCCGCGCGGCGGCCAGCGGAAACGGAGCGACCGGTCATTGGCAGGCGCTGCGGATGCGATCTGGCCGCCCAGGTGCTTGCGGATTGCCTCAAGAATCTCTGCGAGGGCTGCCCGCCCATTATCAGCCCTGTCGAGCGGCTGAACCATGAGTGTCAGCATCACGCCGCCTTTCGGCTCCAGCGGTTCCCATCGACAGGAGAGCCCGGCCAGATCGGGCTCCTGGTCAGGGCTTGGCTTGAGGGCAAACGGATTATCCGGGGACGGATCCTTCATCAACCTGTCTGCCATATCCAGTCCGCCGCCCGCAAACAGTGCCAGATGATTGCCGGGACTGAGCCGGAACTTGCGGATCAGAATGTCTCCGCCGTGTTTCCGGATTTCCGAGACCGGCACAACAGCACCACGCAGGGCAAGCCCGAATGTCTGCTCAGACGTTGCCATCAGTGCACAGACGGCGTCAGCAGCCTTGTGGCGGACACCGGGTGGAACCACCAGAGTGCCGCCATCTCCACCGAAGACGAATGGAACGGCAAGATCCCCGATCTGGTTGAGAACAGCCGTAATAGAAGCCGCCCCGACCATGTTCACATCCTTGTACCGACCCGCCTCAATGGCAATTGTGGAGTTCACCACATCGGTCAGAACCACATGCCAGTCATCCGGCACTGGTGTATAAGACCCGAGATCGGAAAAATCCGAAAAGTCGTCAAATGGCTCAAGTGTCTGGTAGAACAGATCGGTCAAGCTGATATCTCCCCCCAAAGATAATATGAGACCACATGGGACCACACCCTAGCAAAGGAGCTTACGGGTCTCGACCCCGGAGCTGAGATTTATCGGTTCAATGAGCCTGTCCGCAGGGCTGCAGGTGTCTCAATAATCCTGATACGTGGAGAACAGCGGCCGCGATCAGATTCTGGCAGCAATTGTCTTTATCTCTGCTAGTGTGGCTCACTTGCAAAGTGCAATCTGATTCTCCAGCTTCGAGTTCATCATGTCAGAGTCCCGCCCCGGTCTCAGGGAATATGCCTTTCTTGTCTTGCTTGCTGCAATCTGGGGCGCGAGCTTCATGTTCACTGAGCTGGCGATTGAGACTATCCCGCCAGCAACAACGACAATCCTGCGCGTCGGTCTGGGTGCTCTAACCTTGCTGGTGATCGTCCGGGTGATCGGGCAGAGCCTGCCACGCGGCCGGATCTGGATCTGGATCTTTGCCGCTGGTTTCTTCGGCAATGCCCTGCCATTTACGCTGATTGCCTGGGGGCAGCAGCAGATCGACAGCGGGCTTGCTGCAATCCTTATGGCCCTGATGCCGCTGACCACCATCCTGCTGGCCCATGCGCTGACCGACGATGAAAAGATGACACCGGCCAAGTTGATGGGCGTGCTATTCGGTCTGGCCGGGCTTGTGGTCCTGATCGGGCCATCAAAACTCCTGTTGCTTGGTGGTGAAACCATCAGTCAGCTTGCGGTGGCTTTTGCTGCATCCTGCTATGGGCTCAACGCCATCATTACCAAGAAACTGGTGCACCTGCCGCGCCGGGCCATGGTAGCATCTGTCCTGCTGGCCGGCTTTATTCTGCTGTTGCCTGTTTCCGCTATCAGCGATCAGCCCTGGACCCTGCAGCCAAGCTGGACGTCACTTTGGGCAATTGTCGTGCTTGGTATCTTCCAGACAGCGCTGGCGACGCTAATGATGATGACCCTGATCAGTTGGCAGGGTGCGTCATTCTTTGCCCAGATCAACTTTCTGATTCCGCTCTTCGGCGTGTTCTGGGGCGCTCTGTTTCTGGCAGAGCGCCCATCAGCCAATGCCTGGCTGGCACTTGTTCTGATTCTCATCGGGATTGCCATCACGCGTGGCATGGTGCCGTTCATCTCAAATCAGAACAGAACAAAGGCCTGATAGGCATAGC
Organism: Coralliovum pocilloporae; assembly: GCF_030845175.1. NCBI lineage: Bacteria > Pseudomonadati > Pseudomonadota > Alphaproteobacteria > Hyphomicrobiales > Coralliovaceae > Coralliovum > Coralliovum pocilloporae. The sequence continues at coordinate 2,179,706 of NZ_CP132542.1, forward strand.
CTGTGACAATGGCTCCGGCCAGGCCGCAGGCAAGATAGGTGAAGAAGATTGGCAGTCTCACCAGCGAATAGACCGCAATAGCTGCCGGGATGGATGACACGGCTCCGGCTGTCATGAACGCAAGAGCGGGACCATCTGCCATGCCGAGATCCATCAGGCCGGAGACCAGAGGAATAGCAGCATAGCCGTTCAGATAGGACGGCATGCCGATAAGGGCTGCCAGAATGATGGCAAACGGGTTCTCGGGACCAACCACCGACAGCACCAGATCTGACGGGACATAGGCCACCATCAGGCTTTCGAGGAAAAAGGCCAGTGTCAGCCAGCGCAGCAGAAACCAGCCGGTTTCCCTGAGCGACAGGCCAAAGGCTCTGAGCCGGTCCGGGGCCTGCCAGATAGACCAGATAATGCGGGGTTCTTCTGCCTTGCTGGTGCTGCAGGATGTGCTGCAGCAGGATGCTGCTGCACCGATCAGAGGATTGCTGAACAGACCACGCTGATCCAGCAGGTGGGTGAGGAAGCCTGCTGAGAGGCCCATCAAAACAGCTGCGAAGGTCTTCGCGATGGCGAATTCACTGCTGATGCCGCCAAGTGTCAGCAGGAACATCTCCGGGTCCATAATCGGTGATGCTATCCAGAACGCCATAACCGGACCAAGCGGGACCCCGGCCCCAAGCAGGCCGGCAATCAGGGGAATGACACCACAGGAGCAGAAGGGAGACAGAGCCCCGAAAATCGACGCTGTCAGAATGGCAATGGCCGGGCTGCTCGAAAATGCACGGGCAACAATCTTGTCGAACCCACTGGCCTGAGCATAGGCTGCAAACCCCACAGCAAGCAGGAGAAACGGTGCAATCTCCAGCAAAGCCTGGCCAGTAAAAATGAGGCTTGTTGCTGCTTGAGGGCTATCCAGCACAAGAAGAGCCACAAAGCCAAAACCAAGCGCCAGGAGAACGCGGTCCTTCATCAGCGTGCGGCCCAGGACCAGAAGTGATGAGCGCCTGTTGCCCGGATAATCTGATGTGTGCATCGTCATGTTTTTATTCCTAGTTTCCAGAATAATAGAATTATTTGATAAAGCAATTTCGATCCATTCCGATGGGATAGGTCCTGGTCCTATACTGTTGAGCTCTCCAGATCACCTGCCGTTAGGTCAGGCAGGACACCGCCCTTGCAGCAGTTTTCTGTCAGGGTCGTCACGAGAGCATTGATCCGGTCGTAATTGGGGCGGCAAAACAGGGTTCGCCCCTCTCGCTGCTGAGTCAGCAGATCTCCCTGCATCAGGTGGCTGATATGGTGGGAGAGGGTCGAGGCCGGTATATCCAGAACCTTCTGCAAGGCCCCGACGGGTAATCCCTCAGGTCCCGCCTGAACCAGAAGTTTGATGATCTTCAGCCTGACCGGATGGCCCAGTTTTTCCAGACTGCGTGCTGCGCCTTCGATATCCATGATTTCTAAATAGCGGAGGTCAGGTCGAGTTTCAATGATATTTCCAGAAAGACAGAAATATTATTGAAAAATGTTGATTTAACGGTAAATTAGTACGCATCGCACATGATTGGGTGAAATACGTATTAAGCGCCTCTAAAGCATGTTCGTTACGTGGTTCTTAGCATTGTGCTGGTATGATTTTACTTCTTGGGGGCAGTAAATGATTGACCGATCTGAGAATATAAGAAATCGAGAAGTAGCGTTGGGCGTTTTCTGCCTGTTTTTTGCCGTTACTGTGATTGTCTCGTTTTCTCTGTTCCAGAGCAGGCAGGATAATCTGGACCTGAAGCAACGGGCGGACATCAAAGCCGTTGGTGATATTGTCGAAGAGCTGTCATCTTCGCTCTATGAACCTGTATCCAGCATCAGCAGCCTGATCTCACTTAATCATGTTCATGATATCCCGAACAAGACCGAGGCTTTTCACCGGTTTGTTGAAAGTAAGGAACTGAGGGAAACCTTCCCGAGTGTCATCGCCTGGTCCTATGCGGCCGTATCCGACTATGCCTCACTGGCCGAGGATTTGCGCAAGGTTAATGGTGAACCCGGACGTGGTGCACTTGGTTATCAGCCTGTCCGGGTCTTTCCCGAAGTCAAGCCGGGAGACCCTGTTGCATTTACAACAATGGCCCGTCCGGATCATATCGCCAGAAAGGTTCTCGGGTATAATATTCTGTCCAACGAGCTGCGCCGGGAGGTTGCGCTTCAGGCACTGGCACGCGGGCAAATGCAGATCAGCCAACGTATTGAGTTGAAGACCCAGGAGCCGGGCGTCATCCTGTTTTCGCCGGTTTATGCCACTGCCAGAACACCAGAAACTCTTGAAGGGCGGGAAAACAGCGTCATCGGTTACGTGATGGCAGTCTATTCAACGAAAAGCCTGTTCAGTTCGGTTCTTGGTAAGTTCGACAATATCGGTCTGGATGTGGATGTTTACGATTACGGCTCGCAGAATGTAGTCAACCGGCCTGAGCTGAGCATGCTGACTTTGCTGTCAAGTAGCCATCTCGGTCAGGAAAAGCAGGATCTCGATAATGCCAGCCGACTGATCAAGGTATCAGCGTCCAGTGACAATTACATCGATATTGATGTTGCAGGCCGTGTCTGGCGCATTGTCGTACGATATAAGGCTGGCTTTGCCGGTGTGAACCAGAGCCTGGATTATCAGACGTTGCTGGTTTTCGTCGCAGGCAGTCTTCTGTCTCTGCTGTCATCCTTGCTGGTCTACCAGCAGCTCAGTGCGCGCAGCATCCTGTCGACCCGGATCGCGGAGAAAACCCGGGCCTTGCTTGAGGCACAAAAGAAACTGGAAAAGTCGCGCGATGAGGCCGAGACCCTGTCCTTGCTGGACCCGTTGACAGGCCTTTCAAACAGGCGTGCACTGTTGCTCGGTTTTGAAAAACTGATCGGGGAAAAGTCTTACAGGGACTACTCGATCTCGATTGCGCTGATCGACATTGATTATTTCAAAGCGATCAATGATACACATGGCCACGAAGTGGGGGATGCGGTTCTGATGTCGTTCTCCAGGCTGGCGAAGGCTGAATTTGACAGCAGCAACATTTGCTTTGCGAGATTGGGCGGAGATGAGTTTGCAGCGCTGTTCTGTACGCCGAAAGGGCAGTGCAAAACAGTGAGGACCTCGCAAAGGCTGCTGGAAGCGATGGCGGATGTAGGTCGGGAAAACGGTATTCCATCTGTGACCGCGTCAATCGGCGTGGCCAAGCTGACAGCCAGAAACCAGACCATTTCCGACCTGATGAAGCAGGCTGATGCCGCACTCTATGAGGCAAAACGTGATGGCCGCGCGCGGGTGGTGAAATATACACAGGCGATCAGTGACAGGTTGAAGCAGAAGGACGATCTGTTTAACGCTGTTCAGGTCGGCCTTGAGAAGGATGAGTTTGTTCCGGCCTTCCAGCCCTATATCGGGTTGGAAAATGGTAAGATAATCGGTTTTGAAATCCTGGCACGATGGCAGCATGAGGCAAAAGGCCTTCTCACACCGGCTGCTTTCTGGGAAGCTCTGTGTGACGATGGGATAGCAACATCGATCACTGAAATGGTGCTGAAAAAGGCGTTCAGGACAGCGGGTCAGCTGAAAGCGGACGGAATTGATGTGGGACGCCTTGGGATCAATGTCACCACGCAGATGCTTGAGGACAGGACTTTTGCCAAGACACTGGTTCAGTATGCGATGTCCTGCGGTCTGACAGCGGCCAATCTTGAGGTCGAGGTGACAGAACGGACACTGCTGTCAAAGAATTCCGAAAAGATAGCCAGAACACTTGAGCAGCTCTCCCGATATGGCGTGCTCATTGCTTTTGATGATTTCGGTACCGGGTTTGCGTCTTTGACACACCTTCGGACATTCCCGATTGACTGCGTCAAGATTGACCGTTCCTTTGTCCGGGAGGTTGAGGGAGATATACGGTCGCGCGCTATTATCTCCGGTGTGGTCAAGATGAGCCATGACCTTGGCTTTACGGTCACTGCAGAAGGTATCGAAACGGATGCCCAGCAGGAGATTTTGCAAGAGCTTGGCTGTGATTCAGCCCAAGGGTTCCTCTATGGAAAACCGGCAGACATCACAAAAATTGTAAAGACACTGGCCGACAGGGTTGCCGTAGCGGCGTAACCTGTTTCAAAGAAAACGGCCACACCGTGAGTGCAGCCGTTTGATGCTTATAATCCGTGTGGATTAAATCAATCGAGAATTTCAGTCTCGACAATCTCGATGCCGAACCCGTCAAGCCCCACGTAATGGCGCTCGCGGGAGGAGAGAAGCTTGATCGAGCTGATGCCGAGGTCCGCCAGGATCTGGGCCCCGAGGCCAATCTCGCGCCATTGCTCCTCGCGTTGCATGGCACTTTCATGCTCTTCCTTCTCATCACCAACCGGCAGATCAGCGCGCGGGCGAGCAGACGACTGCGCAACGCCTGATGACCCTTCACGAAGATAAACGATGACGCCGCATTCTTCTTTGGACATCCGGTCCATGATTGTGTCGAGCGGGTTGCCCGTCTCAAACACATCAGCAACCACGGATTCCAGATGCAGGCGTACAGGGATGTTCTGTCCGGAGCGGATATCGCCATAGACAACGGCGAGATGCTGCATGGGATCAAACGGGGTTGAATAGGCAATGGCCTTGGCTCTGCCGGAGCGGGTGTCGATTGCAAATTCCTCGACCCGTTCCACCAGCCGGTCCTTGCGCTGGCGATAGGCAATCAGCTCGGCAACAGAGACCATCTTCAGGCCGAATTCAGCGGCAAAGGACGTTACATCCGGGCCGCGCTTGACCGTGCCGTCATCATTGACCAGTTCACAAATCACTCCGACGGGAGGCAGGTTGGCCAGCTTGCAGAGATCGACGGCCGCTTCTGTATGGCCAGAGCGCATCAGCACGCCACCTTCGCGGGCCACCAGCGGAAAGATATGGCCCGGCCGGACAAAATCGTTGGCACCGGAATTCGGATTGGCCAGATTCCGCACGGTCGTGCAGCGCTCTTCGGCCGAAATGCCCGTGGTGGTGCCGTGTTTGTAGTCGACGGTGACCGTAAAGGCGGTGCCGTGCGGGGCATCATTGTCGGCAACCATCGGTATCAGGTTCAGCCTGCGCGCTTCTCCCCGGGTCATCGGCGCACAAACGATGCCGCTCGTGTGACGGACGATAAAAGCCATCTGCTCCGGGGTCACCAGAGATGCCGCGACGATCAGATCGCCTTCATTTTCGCGATCGTCATCATCCGTGACAACCACCATTTCGCCGTTTTCAAATGCCCGGATTGCCTCGGCAACCCGTGTCATATCCATGCTCATAAGGGTACTCCCCCGAGAAGTCTGTTGGGATCAGGCGCCGACCTGACCACGATGTCTCAAATAATGATCTGCTATCACCAGGGCCAGCATAGCCTCGCCGACAGGAACAGCCCGGATTCCGACGCACGGATCGTGTCGACCTTTGGTGCGGACATCCACCTCTTCGCCCTTGGCAGTGACGGACTGTCGTGGGGTGAGAATGGATGATGTGGGCTTGACCGCAAAGCGTGTCACAACCGGTTCGCCAGTGGAGATGCCACCCAGAACGCCGCCCGCATGATTGCTGAGAAACACCGGCTTGCCATCCGGTCCCATCCGCATTTCATCTGCATTCTCTTCACCGGTCAGAGATGCGGCGTCAAAGCCATTGCCTATTTCCACGCCCTTGACCGCATTGATGGTCATCATGGCGCAGGCAATGTCTGAATCAAGTTTGCCATAGACGGGTGCACCCAGGGCCGCGGGAACGCCTTCAGCCACCACTTCGACGACAGCACCGACGGATGAGCCGGATTTGCGGATATCGTCCAGATAGTCAGCCCAGAGTTTTGCTGCATCTGCGTCCGGACAGAAGAACGGGTTATTGTCTATTTCCGCCCAGTCCCAGTTGTCGCGGTTGATCTTGTGCGGGCCAACCTGAACAAGTGCGCCACGCACGTTCAGTCCCGGCACAACCTTGCGGGCCAGTGCGCCTGCGGCAACCCGGGCTGCTGTCTCGCGCGCTGAGGAACGCCCGCCGCCACGATAATCCCGGACGCCATATTTTGCGTCATAGGTAAAATCGGCGTGGCCAGGGCGGTAACGGTCACGGATTTCAGAATAATCCTTGGACCGCTGGTCCGTATTCTCGATCATCAGGGAAATCGGTGTGCCTGTGGTGACAGGGCCACCCGTTCGGTCATCTTCAAATACACCGGACAGAATTCGGACAGCGTCCGGTTCCTGACGCTGAGTGGTGAACCGAGACTGACCCGGCTTGCGCTTGTCGAGCCAGGTCTGGATTTCTGCCTCTGTAATCGAAATGCCGGGAGGGCAGCCATCAATGACAACCCCAAGACCAGGGCCATGGCTCTCGCCCCAGGTGGTAAACCGGAAAAGATGTCCAAAACTGTTGTGCGACATGAAAGCTTGGTCCCGACGGGCTGTTCCCGAGTGGCAATGGTGACTGGCAAGCTTTCTAGTGCGTGATCACGTCCGGGTCAAACGGCCAGATGGCCATTGACCCGTTTTCTCGATGAGAAGTTGACTGATTTATTTGACTGTAATTTCAAAATTGGTGTCAGACGTGTCGTAGGTAGGACTGCCATCATAAGATGACCAGCGGAACCGGACTTTGAAGGTATCGTCACCCCGATAGCCGCGATTGGGTTTATAAAAGACATTAATCGCCTTAACCCGTTTGCCTGCGCAGAAGCCAGTATTCTTGCTAAGCTTCTGTGAGCTTTTGCCAGTTGTGACCTTGCCATGTTTGGGATCTCGTACAATCACCACCTCTGGCATCTGTGCATAGGTGCAGTGCCGTCTGTTGTAGATCGCCATATTGTAAACGGCAGTCTTCTTGTTGGCTCGTACAGTCTGTGTATGAGTATCTGCGAAAGAGACAGAGGCGGGCAAAAGCCCCATGAACAAAAAGATGAACGTCAGAAAGCGCATCACAACCCCGATTTATTAAGACACGAAACTATGTGCCGAAATATATCTCTAATATTGGAATTATCTACCCAGAATGGAGGTAATTGAATAATGAGTTGTGTGAATGTGATGAGTTATCCAGTGTTTTCGGTATCTGTACCGCTATGCTGATTTTAATCTCAATTAAAGCCAACAGGCCTGCCCGTTTTTCCAGAGATAAAACTGATCCTGGGGTACGGGCTGGTAAGGGACTTCATCATCGGGAATGTTCTCGAGCAGCTTGCGCAGGGACCGGTTGACGCCCCCATGGGCGACCACAACGGTATCCTCGCCGATACTCTCCACCCATGGTGTCACCCGCTCAGTCAGAATCTTGTAACTCTCGCCATTGGGCTGAATAAAGGCCCATTTGTCCTGATTGCGCGCCTTGTGAAGCTTGGGAGTAATCGCCTTGATCTCCGGGCTGGTCATGCCTTCCCAGTCTCCAAACGAAATTTCCACCAAACGATCATCAGTTCTGTAGTCAGCAACAGGGAGGTCCAGGATCTGGCGGATGATTTCCATGGTCTCGCGTGTCCGCCCCAGAGGGGATGCAACAAAATCGAGTCCTTTTGGATGAATTCCGTGTTCCTCGAAATAATCTTTGAGGGCGAAACCGTTGCGGCGGGCCTGCTGCCGCCCCAGTTCGTTTAGCGGAATATCCTTTTGTCCCTGATATCGTCCCTCGCGATTCCAGTTGGTTTCGCCATGGCGAACAAAGAAAAGTGTATGAGGGCAGGTCATCGCATGCTCATCAGGAGAGTTCTCAGGAAACAGAATCGTCAGACCAATGTGGCGGGTGTCACCCGGGTCCGTCAAGGCGATCAATTTCCTACAGCGTGCTTCTGAAAAGTTGACAGACTTTTCAGATAAAAGCTCGCGCAAGAATAAGTTCTGTGCTTCTGAACCCTAGGTGGTGCCGGGGAGGTTGCCAGTGTTTTCTGGCATTGTAATGGTGAAACAGGAGCCTTCACCAGGTTTGCTGCTTGCCTCAATAACCCAGCCGTGCCGATAGGCAATCTTGCTCACGATCGCCAGGCCTATGCCGGTGCCGGCTCTGTCAGATGCCGTTGTCAGGCGTTTGAACGGCTCAAAGATCTGCGCCGCATGTTTGGGGTCAAAGCCTTCACCATTGTCGCGGATCGTAATTCTCAGACCGGCTGGCGATGGTTCTGCGCTGATTGAAATCTCGACGGGTCGGTCATGGGAGCGATACTTGATGGCATTCGACAGGAGGTTCTGAAAGATCTGCGGTGCCAGTGATCCATCAGCTGAAACCTCAAGGCCCGCAATATCCAGTGTGATCTGTGCACTTGCCTCTTCAATCTGCATTGAAAGATTGTCCAGCGCAGTCTGGATGATCTGATGCAAGGGTTGAAAGGTAATGTTCAGGTCTCGATGAGAAACCCGGGAGAAGGCCAGAAGGTCGGTCACAAGCTGGCTGGCGCGTTCCGCCGAGGAGCTCATGACATTCAGTGCATAGTGAATTTCGTCCTCGTTCTGATCGGATACGGCATCTGACAGAACTTCGGCAAAGCTGCGGATCTTGCGCAGGGGTTCCTGAATGTCATGGGAGGCGATGGAGCTGAACTGCTTCAGGTCCTCATTGGCATCTTCCAATGCCCGGATAGCTGCATTGCGCTCTGTTACATCGACCAGCACGGCGAGCGAACGTGATTCTTCATCATCAAACTGGCGGTCGGCAACGGCGGAGAGCTCGATTTCCACCACATCACCCCAGGATGTCTGGAACTGATACTGGATGTCGTTCGAGTATCCGCGCTTCCAGAAGCCAGGCAGTGATATCGTCTTTGCATATTGGCGCGACGCAGGTGTCATGAAGTCAAGAACGCTGCGTCCGACCACATCTTCCCGTTTATATCCAAGCTTGCTCAGCCAGTGCTCACTGACATCTAGAACCTTGCCTTTGGAGTTTATGGAATGCAGCATGGCCGGGGTGCGGTGATAAAGGTCAGTTATGGCTCGTTTCTGCCGCGTGAGGACCTCGTTCAACGTCCTCAGCTCTTCTTCGCGGCGAATCTGCTCGCTGATATCTACGGCAACCAGCATCATTCGTGGATCACGGCTGACCGGATCGAAATAGGGCAATCGGCTGCCGTGCAGGCAGATCATGTTTCCTTCAGCGGTCACAAGCTCCATCGTTTCCCCCTGAATGGAATGGCCGGTCTGCCACATCCAGTCGTCGCTGGCTGACAGAACGTCGACTGAAGAGGCCGGAAGAACATCCGGGAGAAACTGTCCGACAAGGGTGTCGGCTGGTTTTGCGCAAATGCTGGCGAATGAAGGGTTCACCTGCAGGATGCGGTTGTCATGATCCTTGTGCATCACGTAAATCGGCGACGCAGACAAAATGGCATCCAGATCTTCATGCATGCGATCGCACTTGATTTGCTCGCCGATCCAGTCAGCCAGCATGGTCACCAGATCGGCGTCGCGCGGGTCGAACTGCTCGGTCTTTGGCTCCAGACCCTCAAAGCATATGGTGCCGACCAGTTGCTGGTCAGCATAGATTGGCGCACCGATATAGGACTCAAACTCAAACGGTGAGGGGGTCAGAGTAGGGCCGACCTGGCTTTCTGACAGATGAGTGAAAGCCTCGACTGAGCCGCTCTGGAGGACAAACTGGCAGACTGTGTCTCGCGTTGGCAGCTCATCAAGATTCTGAGCTGCCGGGTCAGACGACGAGACATATCTGACAAAATATCTCTCCTGCCTGATCCGGCTGACAATTGCATATTCTACATTGAAATAAGATCGACCGAGTTCCAGCAGGTGCCGGATTCTGCCTTCGGTGTTGAGAGAGCCATCGCTAAACGCTCTGAGGAGAGCAAGAACAAGGTCTTCACGGCTCAAAGGGGTCATTCTATCTATGCCTGTCCGATACATCTGAACATCTGTCGGCAAATACGCGTCAGATGATACCGCTGCTGAGTCTCTCGGAGATTAACATAAACCGTAATTTGGTTATAGGCAGTTTCATCAATGTCGGAAGGCTTATCTTCGGGCCCAATGGAGAGCCAAAGCTATGGGAGGTGAAAAAAACTCATGCCGCAGAGCGGGATGATTCAATTTGGTATGCACATATAATTCGTTTTCTTGTCCCTAACGCAAAGATTCTGCAGCTATGGAATGTCGGTATCGTCTCTTTTCGACGCGTCTTGCCAATAGGCGACATTGATGAATGTCAGGCTCTGAAAGAGAAGAGCCGAGTCTCAAATCGCATCCGGAAAATAGTCGCCTGAAACGATCTCTTCGACCTTATGCCTAATGAAAATTAACTTTTTAAATGGTTCAATCCAGTTATTGTTTCACTAACTAAGTTTTTTAGATGTCAGTGACTTGGAGTAAGATCATGGCAGACACGGCAAAAAAGAGCTCAACGCTGAACCAGAGTGCGTTGGATTCTCAGTATAAACAGATCGGTATTGCCGCTGTTGCTGCTGCCGCTGCGCAGTGCGGGAAAAAGTCTGCGGTGCGTTAAGCATCAGACGTTTTCCTGAAGTTGAATGGGGCAGGCATGTGAGTTCGCCTGTCACAGGGTGTTCTTTATATTGTTTTACGGCAAGGCAAACTCTGTGACGAGCTTTGCCGCAATGGCCCACATGACAAGGCCAATCAGGGTGTCGAGTACGCGCCAGGCGACGGGCTTGGCAAAAATTGGCGCAAGGAATCTGGCGCCGTACCCAAGCGCGAAAAACCACACGAATGATGCGATGACGGCACCAAGACCATAGGCAAACTGGCCTTGGTCCGAGTATCGTGCTGACAGGCCTCCAAGCAGAACGACCGTATCCAGATAGACATGTGGATTGAGGAAGGTGAAAGCCAGTACGGTGGTCACCGCCTTGGTCAATGAGACATTTGCTTTGTCATCTGCTTTCAGGGCAGAGGGTTTTAGTGCCTGCCGGAATGCCATCAGCCCATAGACAAAAAGAAACAGGCTGCCGCCGATAGTGATGGCAGTGAGGAGGGACTGTGATCCCTTGATAAAGGTTCCGAAGCCAGCAACACCCAGTGTGATGAGCGCTGCATCAGATGTGGCGCAGATCAGGACAATGGGCAGAACATGAAGCCGCAAAATCCCGAGTTTCAACACATAGGCGTTCTGCGCGCCGATAGCGATGATCAGGCTGGCACCCAGGACAAAACCCGAGAAACCAGCGGTCAGGACGCCTGATGACAAGCCATCGGCAACAGTGAGAGTATCGGTCATATCAGCTTGCAGCCTTGAAATGCCTGGGAGTATGAGCGTCTGGGCAGGGTGATATGCGCTTAGGGATAGAGGCGCGTTTTGGACCAGCTCTCTGAAGCAGAGGCCCGTTTGAACATCACGCGGTCGTGCAGGCGGAATTTCCTGTCATGCCAGAATTCGATTTCGAGCGGGGTCAGGCGGAAGCCGGACCAGTGCTCGGGGCGGGGAATCGATCCCACCGCATAGCGCGCGGTATATTCTGCCACTGCTTTCTCAAGGGCAAAGCGGGATTCAAGCGGGCGGGATTGTTTGGAAGCCCAGGCGCCGATACGGCTGCCGCGCGGACGGGTGTCGTAATACGTGTCCGCCTCTTCATTGGTGACAGAGCTGACGAGACCCCGCACCCGCACCTGTCTGCGCAGTGACTTCCAGTGAAAACACAGGGCAGCCTTGCCGCTCGATAGAAGTTCCTGCCCCTTCGCGCTTTCATAATTTGTGTAGAAGACGAAGCCGGTCTCATCTGCATCCTTCAAAAGCACCATGCGGATATTGGGCAAACCATCCTCGTCCACAGTGGCAAGCGCCATGGCTGTGGGGTCGTTCAGTTCAGCGTCAGAGGCGTCGCTGAGCCAGTCGGCAAACAGCCGGAAAGGTTCTGACGATTCTGTAAAGTCACCACTTGTTAAGGTTGCTGAGTCATTCTGAATTTTATCGGACATGAAAAGCTCGGATTAACCATGACAGGAACAGCTCAAGTTCATGCATACACTGTCTGTCATCGAGTGCGCCACCTCTTTGTTCTTGCTGTGGTCGCATGCGGGATGATGCTGTCCGGATGTTCTTTTTCCTCTTTGCCGAACAACACCTCCACCAGCCATTATGACGGTCCGCCGGTCCTCCCCACTTCGGGCCCGGATCTGGAGCGTCCGCTTGGAATCGAGAAGGCTGAATGGAGTGCTATCCGCACGGCCATGGGGAAGCATCTTCTGTCAGTTCAGCCTGGCGGTGCGTTTGAATTTTCCAGTGAAGAGGCTGCGATTTCCGGCGTGGTTCATGTCAACCAGGATCAGGCACCGGCAACCGGCACAGCCTGTCGCAGCTTTGACATGACGGTCGAGCGGATAAGCGGCATTGAGCGCTGGCTCGGAACCGGATGCCGGAATGCTGTCGGCCAGTGGGTATTCTCCAATGTGCAGCCTTTTGCTGTGGATGAAACCACCTGAATTTCTGACCTACTGACTGGTGCTGTGCAGCGGCATGGTGAGCCGGTCATCCAACCCCAGTTGAACCATCATCTGAAGATGAGCCCGGGCAAAGGCCCGCCACGCATCCGGTGCATCCTCGTCTGACATCAGCTGTACATTGTCCGGTTGCCTGAAGTCCGCATAAAGCAGTTCCGGTTCCGGATCGCCCTCCATTAGAAAGACAGCAACGGACGGACCGCTTTCCTGTGGATGCGGCAGGGCGAACAGAAAGACCCCACCACATTCTCCGATGGCAGTCTTCAAGTGATGCTCGAACGGTTCATCCTGCTCTTCAGCAATCAGGATGGCCATATGTACATCGACGATCAGATCGCTCTGGTCTGCTGCAGGTGCCATTGTCAATCTCCATGTTTTGCCCATAGGAACAGCAAGACTCTGCAGCAGAGAATGGCTGTGCTGAGACCCGAACATGGTCATTTCTTGGCATCTTGACCGGGATAATGTGGCGGTCATGCCCGTGTGTTTGAATTTGTCGTCGCACTTTCAGAATGTGCGTGGTATCGACAGACGGAGGCGTGCAGGAGGAACAGGCGTGTCAATCAAGGCTATCGTTTTTGACAGGGACGGCACGCTTCTGGACCTCCAGGCCACATGGGGGGCGGTGTGTTTCAAGGCGATTGAACACATGTCAGACGGCAATCCTGATCACATGGCTGCCATTGCCGAATTGTCCCTGTTTGATCTGAACGCCAAGCGGTTTCTTGAGCGTTCACCCATTCTGTTTCAGTCACCAAAGGACTATTGCCCCGATTGGGCGCGGGTGACAGGCCGGGTTTATAATCAGAAGTATCTGGCAGCCTTTGAAGCCTGCATCTCCCGTTATGCGACGGAGAACGTCACGCCCTTTGCTGACACACTCTCAACCGTCGAACAACTGGCACGGCTTGAACTGACTCTGGGCATTGCTACAAACGGCACCGAGCAGAGTGCACGGGACCAGATGAGCAGTCTTGGCCTCGACAGGCATTTCAGCTTTATAGCCGGTTATGATTCAGGCTTTGGAGCCAAGCCGGACCCCGGGCAGATCCTGGCCTTTGCGGAGCATGCGCAACTGACCTGTGATGATATTGCTGTTGTCGGTGACAGCCTCCACGATATGGAAGCAGCGCGCGCAGCGGGTGCCGTCGCCATTGCTGTGACCACCGGCGCTCACGGATTTGAGGACTTGCAAAGGCATGCTGATCAGGTGCTGAACAGCCTGTCCGATCTGCTGGCCCTGTTCCAACCTGATACTCTTTCGCTCTCCGCACATGGACAATCATAATGGACATTTCGCATATCAAGGCTGTTCTGTTTGACAAGGATGGCACCCTGCTGGATTTCGACCAGACGTGGGGCCCGGCTACGGCAGCTGTCATCATGCATCTGACCGAGGGAAATGCCGAACTGGCTGGGGCATTGGCTGAGGCTGTCGGGTTCGTTCTGGACGGAGGCTCCTTTCTGTCTGACTCCATTCTGCTGGGTGGCTATACGGAAGACTACGCCGGAGACTGGGCTGGGATCCTGGATGTTAAGGCCGATGCGGCGTTCGTCAGCATGGTCGATGGTCTTTACGGCCGGTTTTCAGTGGATCACGCCCAGGCTCTACCCGGTGTTGTAGAGGGGCTTGATCAGTTGCGGTCTGCCGGGTTGCCGCTCGGTATTGCCACCAATGACAGTGAGGCCAACGCAAAAGCTCATGCGGATGCGATGAACATAGCCGATCGGATGACGCTGATTATGGGATATGATTCCGGCCATGGTGGTAAGCCTCAGCCTGGTATGGTTCTGGCCTTTGCAGCGCATCTGGGACTGAAACCTGAAGAGATCGCCATGGTCGGTGATACCATGCACGATATCCATGCCGCCAGGAATGCGGGTGCCCTGGCCGTGGGTATCGGGACAGGGACATTCGGTTCCGCGCCTCTTGAGGCGGACGCAAACCTGATTGTCCAGTCACTGCCGGAGCTGTCAGCAATGTTCGGGTAAGGGGAAACGAGGAAAAGCCTCTAACTGATACCCGAATACGGGGAGATCTGAAACTTCGTCTTGTTCACGCAATGGCATTCCGTTACACCCGTTTGGATTTCAACTTTGGGGTGCGGTAACGTGGAAAATGAAGCAACAGCTGATGCGGAACAGGTGAGTGAAGCGCGTGATTCACGCGTGTTTTTCTGGGATGAACATAACCGTCTGTCATCATTGGCGCTCAAGGGTAGTGCTTTGCTTGTGCTGACGCTTGGGATTTACCGGTTCTGGTATACCACACATCTCCGGCAATTCTTCTGGGGGTCGACCAAGATTGATGGAGCGCCTCTGGAATATACGGGGCGAGCCGTAGAACTTCTGATCGGTTTCCTGATTGCCTTGGCTATTCTAGTGCCGGTCTATGTGCTGTTCTTCATCGGGGCCACCTTTACAGATGATATTGCGCTCGCACTTGGTGCCAACGGGCTGGCTTATGTCCTGCTGTTTCTGTTTGCGCATTACGCCATCTACAGAGCCCGCCGTTATCGTCTCAACCGGACAATCTGGAAGGGTCTCCGGTTCCGGCAGGAAGGCAGCGCCTGGACCTTCACCGGCAAGGCTATCTTCTGGTGGTTCCTGGTGCTTGTAACCCTCGGTTTGGCCTATCCCTGGAAGGATGCGGCGCTGGAGCGCTACAAGGTCGACAACAGCTATTACGGTAATCTGAGGCTGTCATCTTCAATCAATGGGCGGGTTCTGCTGAAACCCTTTGCCATCGCCTGGGTCGGTATCCTGCTGGCCATTGTCTGTGCCGGTTTGCTCATTCCTGAGGCGCTGAAAGCTACCGAGACTGGAAGCATCTCTGAGGATGTAAATACCCGTCTGGCCTGGCTCCCTATTCTGGCACTGATTGCCTATGGCATCATAATTGTTGGTATCCTCATCTATATTCCGCGCCGGATTCGGGCTTTCATTAATGCCACCAACGCCGGTGGTGTCAGCTTTGAGAGTACACTCAAGGCAAGATCGTTCTTCTGGGCCTATTTTCTGTTCTTTCTGATCGCTATTGGAGTGAGTGTGGTTGGTGGCTTTGCCATAGCACTCCTCGGAGCGGGTGGATTACAGTTCATCGCCGGGCAGGGCGGTTCTCTGCTAGCTCTGATTCCCATGATCCTCGGCTATGTGGGGCTGTTTGCGATCCTCAACTATCTGGGAACTATTATTCTGCAGAAGAAAATCTGGGAGGCGATCGCCAACACGATGACGGTCCGCAATGTGCATTGTCTTGATGAGGTTCAGGCCGCAGCCCGTCAGGACCCGTCTCTGCTCAATCAGGGACTGGCCGATGCACTGGATACTGACTTGGGCGTCGGCTTCTGATACATCCGACTGACGATTTGTCACTCTGATCATCGAGGCTGTTCATGCTCGAAACCAATGCTGTTTTTCATGACGGCAAAAGCCCGCGCAGCCGGTCTGTGCGGGCTGACTTTGATAATGGCCTTGTGATCCTTGCTGAAGACGGCGCACTGATTGAGCGCTGGCCTCTCGAAACCCTGGAGGTGATCGAGCGGCAGGGCCATACTGTTACCCTGACCCAGACCGGTCGGGAGGATGACGCCCGTCTGCGGGTGATCGGCCATCGCTTCTCGACGCTGCTGCTGTCCAAGGCGTCTCATCTGGGGCAGCGCCGGAAAAGCGAGCAGCGAACGGCTCGTCTCATCGCCTTCTGGTCTGTGGCTGCAGCCCTGTCTCTGGTGCTGCTCACCATATTGGGTATCCCCTATCTGGCTGATCGTCTGGCACCTCTGGTGCCGCCCTCTGTCGAGGCACGCCTTGGCCAGAGTGTAAAACCTCAGATCTATTCATTGTTTTCCATTGACGAGACCAAGGTCTGTCGGGAGGAGAAGGGGCAGCGTTTGCTGGACGATCTGGTCCGGCGACTGTCGATTAAGGCGGATATCCCGTTTGATATTTCTATCGAGATGGTCCAGCACTCACAGACCAATGCCTTTGCATTGCCAGGCGGGCAGATTGTGGTGCTGAACAAGCTTCTCGACAGAATGCCGGACGGGGAGGCCTTTGCAGCGGTCATTGCACATGAGATCGGGCATGTGGCCAACAGGGATGTGATGCGCCGTCTGATTGAAGCGGGCGGTCGGTCGTTTATATTGTCCTCGGTTCTGGGAGATTTCACCGGAGGCACGGTTTTGCTGACGGCAGCGGAAGTGCTGTCCAATGCGGCCTATTCGAGAGAGCGGGAAAGCGCTGCTGATGCATTCGCGGTCACACAGTTGGCAGCCGCAGGTGCAGACCCCGGATCAGCCTACAAGGCTCTGGAAGCTCTTGTGGGCAAGGAAAAAGCATCCGATATTGGTCGCCTGCTGGCATCCCATCCCGTGGGTGACGACAGGCTGGCGGCATTGCGGGAATTCGAGAAACAGGTCAATGTGGATGAGACAACAGCCCTCTTGACGGAAAGTGACTGGCAGGTGATCAAGTCCATGTGTGCGGAGACTGCGGAATGAAGCAGATCCTGTTCAGCGGCCATGGGGCCTTTACGCGTCGGGCCCACTATGATCCGGGGCTCAGCCGCTCGGCCTACTGGAGCATGTGGCTCGGGATTATGAGCTGGCCGCTCTTTGTGCTGACAGCCGTTGGCCGGCGGTTCCGTCTTCTGGATGATGTGCAGTCCTTCGTCTTGATGGGAGCAACTTTTGTTACGGCTGTGCTGGCAATGGTCGTTGCCCTGATTGCCTTCCGGTCCATCTGGTTGCGTGGCCAGAAGGGGTTGCGGCGGGCCATTGAGGGCTTTCTCATGGGGCTTTCCGTTGCTCTTTTTCCGCTGGCTGGTGCATTGGCAGTACTGGTCTATCCGACCCTGAATGATGTCTCCACAGATCTGGCGGTGCCGCCACACTTTACAGAGGCGCAGAAGCTTCGCGATCCCAGGATGAACACGATCAGACGCCTGGCTGGTGAAGACCGGCTGCTGCAAAGGGAGGCGTATCCGGGGCTTGTGGGCAAAGTCTGGCAGTTCGAGCTGGATACGGTGCTCAGGGCAGTGGAAGCTGAAGTTGCCCAGCGGGACTGGAAACTGGTCAAGCGTTCCCAGTCGGATATCGGGACACCGACCATCAGCCTTGAAGCGGTCAGTCGCAGTCTTGTCTTCGCTTTTGAGGACGATGTGGTGATCCGTCTGGAAGAACTGGACGAGGCCGGGGTCAAGGTCGATATGCGGTCATCGTCCCGCTGGGGTAAGCATGATCTTGGTGCCAATGCCCGCCGGATCGAGGTGTTTCTTGATGACGTGGAACTGCGTTTGCAAGGTGCCCCGCGGGAAAGCATCATCCGTTTTGTCTTCGGGCGGGATGTACCATCCAACGGCACGCGCCTGAACGTGCCTGTTACTCCGGATATACCGAGTAATGTGCCGAGACCGAAGCCGGACCCGGGTCAGCAATAACCCGCTTGCGGCCTTCAAGGTCCTCGAGATGGGCAAGAACCGAGAGACCTGCCGCGCCTTTGAGATGGTCCGGCAGGCCTTTGTAGATATGCTCGACCATGGAGGGAATGTCTGCATGACCCTTCTGAACCGCGTCCAGAACCGCAGCCTCGCGCTCCAGGCGATGAGCACGCAGACCCGCAAGGTGCGGTGCGGGTGTTGAAATCTCCGCTCCATGAGCCGGAATGATCAGGGCGTCCTGTCGTTCAATCAGAAGATCAAGGGACGTCATATAATCTGCCATGGAACCATCCGGCGGGGCGACGATTGATGTGGACCAGGCCATGACGTGATCGCCGCAGAACAGAATATCCCGATCAGGCAGGGCAAAAGCCATGTGATTGGCGCAATGCCCTGGTGTGAAAACCGCTTCAAGACAGTAGGAATCTCCCTCGACCCAGTCGCCATGACGCAGAGCAATGTCAGGCTGGAAAGCATCATCGGCACTGGCATCCAGCGGGTTGACTTCGCCTGTATTCAACGGTCGTGATGCTCTATGCGGGCCTTCCGCGTAAACCGGCGCTCCGGTAAGCCTGGCCAGAAGGCGCGCGCCCGGAGAATGGTCCCGGTGGGTGTGCGTGACCAGAATATGCCTGACAGTTTCGCCGGACAGGCCATCAAGCAGAGCCTGAATATGGCCGGGGTCATCGGGCCCCGGGTCAATGACTGCTACAGATCCGTCACCAATGACAAATGTATTTGTGCCCTTGAAGGTGAAGGGGCCGGGATTGTTTGCTGTGATCCGGCGAATGCCCGGCGCAACCTGGACCAACTGGCCATAGTGCGGATCAAAGTTTGTATTAAATTCCAGACCCGCCATGACGCAGCATCTCCCTTATCTGCCGGGGAGAGTGCCGTGTCGAAGGCAAAAGAGCAAGCCCATCAATTGTCTGCAACTGCCGGGCTATTCAGCCGCCTGAATGACGCCACGGCGGATCTGGTCTTCTTCAATGGATTCAAACAGGGCGCGGAAATTACCTTCTCCGAAGCCATCATCACCCTTGCGTTCAATGAATTCGAAGAAGATCGGGCCGATCACGGTTTTGGAGAAGATCTGTAGCAGAACCTTGGTCTCTCCACCGCCGACAACGCCCTCGCCGTCAATCAGAATGCCATTAGCCTTCAGGCGGTCGACCGGTTCTCCGTGGCCCGGAACCCTTTCATCAACCTTGTCGTAATAAGCGTCCGGTGGCGATGGCATGAATTTGAGCCCCCGGTTTTGCAGGCCTTCGACCGAGGCATAGATATCATCGCTGCCGCAGGCGATGTGCTGGATTCCTTCGCCTTTGTAACGCTTGAGATATTCCTCGATCTGGCTGTGCTCATCGGCTGATTCATTAATCGGAATCCGGATGCGCCCGCAGGGGCTGGTCATGGCGCGGGAAAAGAGCCCGGTGACTTTGCCTTCAATGTCAAAGAAGCGGATTTCAGAGAAGTTGAACAGCTTCTCATACCAACCGGCCCAATGGTCCATCCGTCCACGAAATACGTTGTGGGTCAGGTGGTCGAGATAATAGAGCCCGACACCCTCCTGCCTGTCAGTGGGATCCACCAGCCAGGTAAACTCATCAAACGGGGCCGTTGAGCTATCGCTGCGTTCAATGAAATAGAGCAGCGAGCCGCCGATGCCATAAATTGCCGGAGCATCGATAACTTTCTCCCCGCGGGCACCATCATAGGGCTCGGCACCCAGAGAGACCGCACGGTCAAAAGCGTGCCGGGCATCCACCACGGACCAGGCCATGGATGGCGCGCAGGGGCCGTGTTCGGTGACGAATTCATGCGCGAATGACCGGTCATCCGCATTAAGCACGTAATTCACCTGTCCCTGTCGCCAAACTGTCACGTTGCGTGATGTATGCTGCGCAACAGGATCAAATCCCATCTGTCGGAACAGAGCTTCAAGCTGCTCGGGTTCGGGATGGGAGAACTCCACGAAGCAGAGTCCATCGGTTCCAGCCGGATTGTGTTCATCAATAACGGCAGGGGCGGAACTGTGTGGAAAGGGTCCCATGACGACGCTCCTTATTCTGATTGCTTTCAGAATATCAGAGCCGTTATGCGAGAGGTGCGCGTAATTGCGAGGTAACGAGATTATATATGCGTGATTTGCGCGTAGTAAATCTATATGATGCATATCATGATTGATTTAGACCATTTTGATGTATTGATCCTCGCATGCCTTCAGCAGGCCGGGAAACTGTCCAACCAGGATCTTGCCGAGCGGGTTCCCTTATCCGCCTCACAGTGTTCCCGCCGCAGGCAGCGGCTGGAGGAGGCGGGTATCATCCGGGCCTATCGCGCGGTTCTGGATGAAGAAGCTGTCGGGATCGAAATCGGCGCGTTCGTACAGGTGGTGATGGCATCCCACAGCTCGGAAAATGCCGAGGATTTCAAGAGATTGGTGCGTCGCCAGCCGGAAGTGCTGGGGGCGTTCACCCTGACGGGAGAAGCGGATTACATGCTGCAGGTGGCAACAACAGACCTGAAAGCACTGGCCCGCTTCATGAACGATGTTCTGTTGCCGCATCCGGCGGTAGCGCGCGTTCAGTCCCAGATTGTTCTGGAAGCGATCAAGGCCGAGGGGCCTTTGCCGCTTGACCATTTGAAAGAGAGATTATGAACAAGTTTGACAATCGTCATACATCATCCATCCGTCGTGCAGACAGCCGCGATTGTCCTGTCATCGCACAGATGCTGGCCGCACTGTTCAGTGAACTGGATGGCGGTGAGGAGGCTCAAGGCGACGCGCCGGGCAAGGCGCAGCTTGAAGGCACGGTGCGTGAGCTGATTGACGGCCCCGCCCGGGTCTGGGCGCTGGTTGCCGAAGACGAGAATGAGGATGTGGAAGGTGTCGTTCTGCTGAACGAGTGCGCCGCGATTTACGCTGGTGGTGTCTTTGGCGAGATTACCGAGCTTTATGTAAAAGCGGATGCCCGGTCACGGGGCGTCGGCGCGAATCTGGTTGAAGCGGCCCGGGCTTTTGGCGGCAAGAAAGGTTGGAAGCGCCTTGAGGTTGGCGCTCCCGATATGCCCCGCTGGCAGCGGACATTCGACTTCTATTCCCGTGAGGGGTTCGAGCTGGTTGGTCCGCGTCTGCGTTTTCTGCTCTGAGATCACGGATCAGCATTCACGGACCGGCATTCACAACCGCATTCCGCACATCATAGAGATCGTGAAAGAATCTGAGGTTCAGCGCCGCCTTCAGGTATCCGACACCGGACGAACCGCCTGTGCCCTTGTTGTGGCCGATGATGCGTTCGACCGTTGACATGTGGTCGAACCGCCATCGCTGGAACAGGCCTTCTACATCCATCAGCTTTTCCGCCAGGCTGTAAAGCGCCCAGTCCTGGTCCGGGCTCCGGTAGATGTCGCACCAGATGGCCACCATGCGCTCATCGCCACTATAGGGCTCTGAAACATCCCGCGAGAGAATGTCGTCGGGAATGGCGTAGCCACGCTCCTTCATCATCTGCAGCGTGGCATCATAGACGGATGGAGCTTCAAGGGCGGCCTGCAGCCTGGCCGTTGCGTCCGGGTCATGGGCATGGGCCTTCAGGTGATTGGCATCCTTGTTGCCAAGCGCAAATTCAATCAGCCGGTATCCCCAGCTCTGGAAGCCTGAGGAATGACCAAGTGCATGTCGGAAGGCCACATAGTCGGTCACCGTCATGGTCTGCAGCACCTTCCAGGATGAAATGAGCTGCTCCTGGATGGCCTTCACACGGGCGAGTGCCTTGTCGCAGCGTTTGAGATCCTGACGAGCGAGGCTGTCGACACAGTCTTCCAGCTCTGACCTGATGAGCTTGAGCCAGAGTTCAGCCACCTGATGGATGATGATAAACATAAGCTCATCCCGTTGGGGTGGATCCTGAAAGGTCACCTGAGCGTTCAGAAGCTGGTCGAGCGCCAGAAAGTCGGAATAGGTCTGTCGGTCGCCGCCCCGCTGAAATTCGGTGCGGATCTCAGGCTCCATATCCCGTTTGAGAGGGCGACCAGAGGGATGGGGCGTGGTGCCGGATGGCGTGTCAGATGAACGACTCATGAGAATGTCTCGTCAGAAAAGAGGGCGTGATAGACAGCGCGCGTAAAGGTCACATGCTCTTCAAGAAGGGCGAGGGCTGATGGCTGATCCCGGTCGAGGGCTGCGGTCATCAGGGCTGCGTGGTGGTCTGGCCCAAGCGCCTGCCGCATGAGGTCGGACAGATCAGAGCGGCCTGTATGACGTCCCGCAGCTGCAGCAACAGCGGGGCCAACCAGCATGGCCCGATGGTGGCGTTGCAACTGTTCGTGGAGTTGCTGCTGGAACCGGTGCAGCCATTGGGATGATGCAGCAGACAAAAGGGCCTGATGAAAGCTGTCATGAAGGTTTATCCAGCGGCTATGCTGGTCCTTGTCATCAGTATCGAGCGGCAACGTAGCCTTGTTGAGCAGGTGATAGCTGGCCAGCAGACCGGCTTCCCATTGATCTGAACCCTGGCGGATGGACTCGGACAGGAGACTCTGTTCCACCGCAAGCCGGGCCTGCTCCAGATCTTCCAGCTCTTCGCGCGAGACCGGGGCAACACGAAAGCCGCGATTGGTCTCTGAGATGACCAGCCGCTCCGCTTCAAGCCGTGACAGGGCTTCCCTGACCGGTGTCCAGCCAAGGCCGCTTTCATCCCCTATCGTACGGGCCCGCAGAGGTTGGTCGGGCAAGAGGCGGGCGGACAGAATATCGCCTCGCAAGGCCTGATAGGCCTGTTCTGTCTTGGAAAGTGCTTCAGTCATAAGATGCCACTTTATATATGATATGATTTATTATATATAATCTCTCTCAGTAAAAGCAAATGGCGATCGCGCACCAGCCTGGTCCTGCCTGATATGATCCGGGAGTTCTTTTCATGTTCACACGTCAGGATGCCGAAACCCTCGACCAGACAGATCCCTTGCGGGATTATCGGCAGCGTTTCCGCCTGCCGGAGGGAATGATCTATCTGGACGGTAATTCGCTTGGGCCCGCGCCTAAAAGTGTCTTTGAGGAACTGGCCAGCGCTGCGGGAACAGAATGGGCAGATGATCTGATTACCAGTTGGAACAAGGCCGGCTGGTTCAAGCTGACGGATACGCTCGGTGACAGGGTCGGTCAGCTGGTCGGTGCAGCACCAGGGCAATGCGTGGTCTGTGACACCACATCAATCAACATTTACAAGGCCCTGCATGCTGCCCTGTCTCTTCGCCCGGACCGAACCGTCATCGTTTCAGAAGGGGGCAGCTTTCCAACCGATCTCTATATGATCGATGGTGTCATACAGACGAGACCCGATCTGACTGTCCGTCTGGAAGGACGGGATGCTGTGACGCTTGAAGAGCTGATCGACGAGACTGTTGCGGTGGTTCTGGTCAATCAGGTGGATTACCGCTCCGGTCGCATTCGGGATATGGCCAAGGTCACGGAGCAGGCTCACAAGGCGGGCGCAATCGTCGTGTGGGACCTCTGTCATTCTGCCGGAAACATGCCTGTTGATCTGGATGGTTGCGACGCGGATTTTGCTGTTGGCTGCTCCTATAAATATCTCAATGGTGGGCCTGGTGCTCCTGCATTCATTTATGCCGCCAGACGGCATCATGGGCAATTTCGGCAGCCATTGAGCGGGTGGTGGGGACATCAGGCGCCGTTTGAATTCAACCAGAATTATCAGGCCGACCCGGGTATCAGGGCCATGCTGTGCGGAACCCAGCCCATCCTCTCCCTGCGGGCCATGAAAGCGGGCCTTGATGCGGTGGCCGATGTGGACCTGCAGCTCATCCGCCAGAAAAGCATGGCGATGACAGACCTGTTCATCCGGTTGGTGGAAGAGCGCTGTGAAGGCTACGGGCTCAGCCTGTTTTCACCGCGCGAGGCGCGTATGAGGGGCAGCCAGGTCTCTTTCCGGCACGAGAACGGTTTTGCCATTGTGCAGGCCCTGATCGACCGCAAGGTCATCGGTGACTTCCGCAAACCGGACATCATGCGCTTCGGCTTCGCACCACTCTACCTGCGCTTTGCAGATGTCTGGGACGCAGCGGATCATCTTGAACAGGTCCTCAGAACAGAAGAATGGCGTCAAGATCGCTTTCAGGTGAAGGGCGAGGTGACGTGAGACAAGACGAGATCTGGATGGAGAGCGGGTCTCTAACCGTTCGGCAGGGATAGCTCCACAGCGAGGCCACCATCGACTGGTGAGTAGAGGGTGAGCTGGCCGCCCATGGCTTCGGTCAGGATCTTCACGGATGTGAGACCCAGGCCGAAGCCCTCTGTCTGTCGGGTGGTGAAGAAGGGTTCCACTACTCTGCTGTGCTGTTCTGTCGGGATGCCGGGGCCGTTGTCGACAACGGTAAACACCACATCGCGAACCCGGCGCTCGGCGAAGATCTCTACAAGGCCTTCTTCCGGGCGATCCCCTTCCGGCATGCCCAGGATGGCGCGTGAGGCATTTTCTGCCAGCTCGGCGAGGGCAATCTGAAGGTTGTTGGCATTGCCCGTGACATGAATGGCACCGCGTACCGGACGGGTCACGCGGAGCTGGATCGTATCGGGCAGATTCTCCCGGATCAGTTCTTCCGCCTCGCGCAGGATAACGGAAATATCCAGCTTTTCGGTGTTTGGCGCATCGGCCCGGCGAGACAGGATCATCAGCTCCCGTGTCACCTTTGTCAGCTTGCCCGACGCGGACAGGATCTGCCCGATATCCTCTTCCTGCCCGGTAATCGCGGTTTTCCGGATACGGGCCGCATAGCCGTTGATAGTGGCAAGGGTGGAATTGGTCACATGTGCCAGGCCACCGGCCAGCGCGCCGAGCAATTCCAGCCGTCCGCGCCGCTCGGTGTTCTCTCTTTTGAGCTTGTCGACCTCTCTGCCATAGGCGATCCAGACAAAGCTCAGAATGCCCAGTCCGGCGGCCATGTTCAGCAGGGAGGCAACCCAGAAGATCTCTGACGACTTGCCGATCTGTTCGCGGAGGGAATCATCAATAGTCTGTTTCGCAGCTGCAGCTTCATTCCGGAACCGGCCCATATCCAGAAGAATGGTTCTGACCTCGCCGAGCAGGCTCGGATGCTGACTGGCGAGCAGGGTTTTGTTGTCGATACGGCTTGCAATGGAATCGACAATATCCCGCAGCGCCTCCAGCCTGTCAGGGGAGAACAGATCATCCGTGTTGGTCAGGTTGTTGAGGTCATGAATATCGGCATAGAGATAGTCGAATTCCTCAAGGGCCCGCTGCCAGTCCTTGGGGTTGTTGGAATAGGAATAGATCCCCAGCCGGTCGACCATGCGTGAGCTGCGCAGATGGGCGTTGGATGACCGCCAGATCACCTCGGCATACCAGCGTCCTGCGGTCATCACCCGTTGCTCGGAGTTCTGATACAGCATGACCAGATAGCTCTGGGTGCCGACAAGAACAGCAAGCGCGATGATGGCCGCAATAGTCCAGCGTGATTTCGGAACTTCAAGCCGAATCCAGCTTTGCAGCCGTTTCAGGACGGTCACGATGATATCCTCAGCAGCAGGGATTTGATGACAGCAAGCGGATGTTCCGGACTATTCGGCAACCTGCAACTCAATCAGGTTCCATACCCAATAGGAATCGCGGTTGATATCAATCTCATCAGGGTGGTTGTCGCGTGGATAGACAATCCGTGCCGGACCCTTGCGGCGACGGGAAATCGGTTCGCCGTTTTCGCGTATGGCAATGATGACGTCAAACCCGGAGAACTCACTGACAGGAATGGGGACCTGGAAATTGTTGCTGGCGATGGCGGTTACTGTTTTGCCCTTTGCAACTGCTTTTGCCAGAACATCACGGACAAGAGGGCCTTCGAACTCGGCTGCTTCGGCATTCCATGTGGACGTGGTCCGGACCTTCGTCATGCCAAGCGCTTTCAGGTCATCAAGGCTGAGCACAAGTTCCTGTTCGACATTTCCGCTGATTTTCAGGGTGAAATCATTGGCCGTGGCAAGGCCCTGTGCCGACAGCAGTGGTAACAAGCCTGCCAAGGCGGTCAATATCCAACGCATTGTTATTATCTCCGATTGTGTGCGTTGCCGGAGAAACATGCCGTATTCCGGGGAACAACATTGCCAGGCTTTTTTCGGAATGTGCCCCCACATGGCCGTTTCTTGGAGAAAGATACCAGTTATTCGATTGCGTTGCATAGTCCGTAAGTAGGGTTGTCAGAATTATTGTGCCGCCGGGCTTGAGAAGGCGCTCAAGGATCGGGGGCAGTGCGAGCGGCTCGGCAAGATGCTCGAGAACCTCAACGCACAGGATGCAGTCAAACCGGCGCTCCGGAACGTCAGCCCAATCGCCGAAATAGGGGTCGTATCCTTCCGCGTCATATCCGGCCCGCCGCAGCCGCTCGACCACATATCCCTCACCGCAGCCGTAATCGAGAAAGGAGCAGTCCCGGGGCAGGCAGTTCAGCAAGGCGTCTGACAGGGCCCTGCACCGGCTTCCATCTGCTGGCGGATCAGCCCTGAGATAGGCCTCATTGTAGATATGTCGTGCATAGTCCTCTGGCGTCCAGTGGTCAAAGAAGCGGGTGAACAGATATGAACAGCCGATACAGCGCCAGTAGTGAACCGGGATATCCGCTTGGGGAAACTGTGCCTCACCGGCAAAGGCATCATTGCAGGACTTTGAGAAATCACAGCTCAGATAATGAAGCCCGGGCATGCCGCAGACCGGGCAGAGGCAATCACCTTTGCCCCGATGCGGAGCGGGGCTGTAATCTCTGGGAAACTGAGCTAAATTCTGCGCCATACCATGACCATTGATTCTGACACTTTGGAAACAGGGTTGAAGATACTATATCAAATGGTGCAATTTATCGACTGGCAATCTGAAGCGGGGGCTCCATGGACAAGGTTCTGGTAATCGAGGACGATCATCTTTTGCGTGGGTTTCTGACCGCTGAAGCCCATGCTCTGTTCGGTGATTGTCAGCTGAGAGCGACCGATACACTGAGGGCTGGCCTGCAATCTCTGGAAGTGGATGATGCGGATCTGATCGTGCTCGATCTGGGACTGCCGGATTCATCAGGCCTCGACAGTATCCCCCAGGTTCGCGGCAAGTCGGCTGATGCCATTCTGATTGTTCTGACCGGCTCTTATGTGCCGCAGGATGTTGAGCTGGCTTTTGAGAAGGGGGCCAGTGCCTATCTGCCGAAAAACGGCCTGTCGCCGGATGAACTTTCCGCTGCCATCAAAAAGGTCAAGGCCGGTGCAGCCGTGAAGGTGCAGCCGCGGGTCAATGACCAGGTGGATGTGGCTTATTCAGGGCTGACCAGAATGGAACAGAAGGTTCTCAGTCTGAAGCTGGCAGGGGAAACCAATCGAATGATTGGTGAGGCGCTCAATATCGGCATTGAGACGGTCCGGACGCATCTGGCTAATATCAGAAGAAAGCTGCCAGATACGATTTAGCAGGACCTGGCATCGCCCGGTTAGCTTGCGCCAGGCAGAAGAGAGGGCTCCCGCCCTCTCACTCTGAAAGTGGTCAGTCAGCCCGGCTGTCGAGCATACGATCCAGATTGGCAAGCATCCGGTTCGTCGTATCCAGGTTCTGCTGCAGTGACTGACGGAGCTGCGAAAACTCTTCCCTCAGAACAGTCAGTTCATCATCTTTGCTGTTGTCGTTTGGTGAGGCACCAAGACCCACCAGCAACCAGCTCGGGCTGACATTGAGGATACCTGCCAGCATGGTCAAGCGATTGGAGCGTGGCTCGCTCCGGTCCGCTTCCCAGGACTGCAGGGTCTGTGTTTTGACGCCAAGGCGACGGGCCAGTTGTGACGTGGACAGACCAGCAATGTCACGTGCGCGGGTGATGCGACCGCCAACTGTGTTCTGAACATCATGGTTCTGTTCTGTCGTGGTGTCCACCAGAAGAGGAAAAGCCATAGAGTCTCCGAATTGCAAAGATTATTGAAAGATAAGAATCACCAGATAGATAGTTTTTATGCTGATGGCTTGTCAATTTTATGACCGGAATTACGTCTGGTAAAAAAGTATAATGATATTTTGTATTATATACGTATTCAATCATCAGATTTGTTGTTTTTGAATTATTTTGAAAATGGCCGGTGGTTTTCTATAATAAAATTACTTAATCGGTATTTTTATTGAAATTTTGTTATGATTGCGACCTGGCGCGTTTATTCTGTGCAATCACTTCGACAACCGCACCACACCCCACAAGCAGGGCGCCGATGGCTTCGGGCCAGCCAAAAGGCTCGTCCAGCATGATGGCGCTGGACACGACCCCGGAGATAATCTCCGCTGTCAGAAGGAAGCTCATAAGAGCTGGCGGCAGACGCTGTGCACTCCAGATCGTAATCAGGAGAACCGGGGCAAAATACAAAAGTCCAAAGCCCAGTGATGTTGAGGTAGCCGCTGAAATTGCCTCAACTGGCGGGAAGTCCGGCGCAGACAGGACAACGGGAATGGCCGCGCTCAAACCGCCGATTGCTGTCAGAAGAACCAGCTTTCTTGTGTCCTGCGGAGGGCCTGTGAAAATGAGGGCTGTCCCTATGGCCCAGCCGAGACCTGCTGCAGCTGCCAGAATGTCTCCGGTGTTCCAGTCAGTCAGGGCGAGATTGCCCCGAAAGATGAAAACCACCCCGGTAAAGCTGAACAGAAGAGCGAGGGTGCTGTAGCGGGTCCAGCGCCGGCCCATGAAAACGCATTCAATGATCGTGCTCCAGACCGGTGCCATATAGAACAGCAGAACGGCGCGCACCACGTCTGTCAGAACCAGTGATGTCCCGTAGAGAATTATGGTGGTACCGGTCAGAAGCGCACCAAAGACGGCCTTTCGGGCAAGGGCTGGCCCGGGTTTTCCCATAAAGGCAAGTGGCGCAAGGATTGGCAGGGTGCCCAGAGTAAGGGCAACGCTTGACCAGATACCATGAAGCCCGGCTTCTTCAAGAAGGCGAATGGGCAGCCACAGGAGCCCCCACATGACCGCGCCGATTATGGCGGTCAGAACTGGCAGATTGTTCCCTTGCATGGCCTTCCATCAGTCAAGTCGGGATGTGGCCAATCTGGTCAGGCACCCGGTTCAGCAGGGAAAAAGTGTGCAGGCCCCGGCATGGCTTGGCAACATCAAAAGGCGACATCTCCTGTCACCTTTGGGACAATGGGCGCAAGGGCTTCATGCAGTCGTGTCTCCATTTCCCTGAGCTTTGTCTTGCCACCGGAAACGGGGTTCAGATCTGCAAACAGGGAATAGAGCGGCTCGATACCATAACGCTCAAGCCCGCGGGCTGATCGGATGCCGGTACGGTGTTCCATAAAGCGTTTCTCGACCGGCTTTACGGTTGACCCCACATAGGCGCCATAGGTGCCATTCTGTTCCGTATAGCCATGACGCAGAATGACGTAGACCCGACCGCGGCCTTTGGGAGATGCCTGAGCGTCCGAAAGGGCTTCCTTGACAGCCTGGCGTGCATCATCGAGCCAGGCAACAGGGATAAGGCCGGAGGCTGCGAACTTCATCTGCGCGTCGAGATCGTCCCGTCTGGATGTCAGTTCCGACAAGGCCAGTGTTGCGAGTTCAAGCTGCGGTGGATTCTGTTGCAGCCAGCCGCCAATCAGCGCCGTGAGATGGATGCTCTTCCAGCTGCGAAAAGGACGAGCAGCACTGTAATCCAGCCGGGGGAGCGGGCCATAAGAAACGGCTGCAAAACGTTTTGTCATTCCGATCCTCATGCTTGATCCGGCTGGTCCCACTTAGATAGCGTGTTTTCTCAATGAAGGATAGAACGGGGAAGGATAGAACGGGGAAGGATAGAATGGGAAAGCAGGAACATACGGGAGAGCAGGATGTCGGACGTTGACCATCGCGCGCTGATTGCCAGTCTGTCAAAGGATGAGCGGGATCATCTGCTGACGCTTGAGGACAGGCCGGGCCTTATCAGGCTGGGCGTTCATATGGGGCTTATCCTCGGTCTTGGCTGGGCTGTTGCTGCTGGTGTCTCCTGGTGGCCGCTTCTGCTTGTTCCTCAGGGCGTTCTGATTGTCTTCCTGTTCACTCTTCTTCATGAGACGATTCACAATACAGCGTTCAGGACCCGATGGCTGAACAGTCTGGTTGCGCGCATATGCGGCGTCATGATTCTGCTGCCGTCAGACTGGTTCCGGTATTTCCATTTTGCTCACCATCG
Organism: Coralliovum pocilloporae; assembly: GCF_030845175.1. Taxonomy (NCBI): domain Bacteria; kingdom Pseudomonadati; phylum Pseudomonadota; class Alphaproteobacteria; order Hyphomicrobiales; family Coralliovaceae; genus Coralliovum; species Coralliovum pocilloporae. The sequence goes on from NZ_CP132542.1 coordinate 2,209,804, forward strand.
GCATACCCATGACCCTGACAAGGACCCGGAACTGCAATCACCGAAGCCTGAACGTCTGTGGGACTATATGGTTCATCTGTCCGGAGGGCCGGTTTGGCTCTCACTTGTGAAAACACTGGTGCTGCACGGGGCAAAAGAGCCCGGTGATGCCTTTGTGCCAGAGCGTGGCAGGCAAAAGGTGCGGCGTGAGGCGCTGGCTCATCTGGCGTTTTATGGTGTGCTCGCCGGTACGTCTGTTGTGATGGGGAACGCCGTTCTGTTCTGGGTCTGGCTGCTGCCCATGCTGCTGGGGCAGCCCTTCCTGCGGGCCTATCTGCTGGCCGAGCACACCCGCTGCCCTCACGTGGCCAACATGCTGGCCAACAGTCGCACCACCTTTACCAATGCAGTGATTCGTTTTGTTGCCTGGAACATGCCTTACCACGCTGAACATCATGCCTATCCGGCCGTGCCGTTCCACAAGCTGCCGGAATTCCATCGCTTGACGGCTCCGCATCTTCAGGAGACGGAACAGGGCTATACCCGGTTCCACCGTACGATGGTCCGGGACTTTCAGGCATAAAAAAGCGGCGCTCGTCAGCGCCGCCAGTCACGCTCCTCCTGGGAGGGAAGTGTGGAAAGAGCGTGGTTTCAGGTTGTTGGCAGAGCAAGGCTTGGCCAGAGGCGATTGGCCAGCGCCACGAGCTGCGTACGGCGGTAATAGCCGAGCTTCTTCAGGATGACTGAAACGTGGTGCTTGACGGTGGCTTCCGACAGGCCGAGCTGATAGGCGATTTCCTTGTTCAGGTGGCCAAAGCGCATCTCCCGGAAAACGGCGAGCTGCTTGGGTGGCAGGCGGCTGATTTCGCCATAGATATCTTCATCAATATCCAGATGGGCTGAATAGGCCTGTTCTTCATCCGGCTCGTCTTCGGTTTTCGGCAGGCCGCGCCCGGCAATCAGGTCGACGAACACATCGGCATCAGCGGATTTGGAGACGAGGACAGCGGCACCATTGTCGCGCATGAAGGCTTCAAGGCCGGTATCAACGATTTCTGTTACCAGAATGATCATGGCTTTCGGGAAAGACTGGCGCAGGGCCGCAGCCGTTGTCAGTCCCGGAGAGCCGGCAATGGCCGGGTTGACGATCAGGATCGGGTTGTCCGAACGCCGCGCGCGGGCTGACAGGGTGTCGAAATCCGTGGCCGTATCAATGCGCGCTGTGGGTAGGGCATCTTCAAGCGCCTGCATCATGGCACGTGCGTAAAGCGGATGTGGGTCCGCAATGACAATCTGGCGTGCGGTCTGTGCCGGGCGTACCGGTTTTGCCGTAATCCGATCTTCCCGAAAAACCGTCCCGTTATAGCCGTCCAGCATGATCAACTCCCCTTTTGCCAGTCTGTTCGATCTTTTCCTTAAGCCAGAGGGGCCCGAAAAAGACCAATGAGCTTTTGAATGCCTCGCGTGCAGCGGGTCTGGTGCAAACCCTGCAAAGTGCGAAGCGATGCTCGACTTATCGAATGACGGTCATACTAGTTCGATTGGCCTGAAAAAGGCAGCGAATTGGTGCAAATTTGCAAAATATGTATGTTTGCAACATTGCATATGTGATATTGTAAAGTCTCTATACAGGGATGAAACCTTCGGAATTAGACTTATGGCCAATGAGAAGATATTTGCCGGAGCAAAGGTCCGTGCCATCCGCGCAGGCGAGCAGCTGACCCAGGCGCAGTTTGCTGAAAAGCTTGGTGTATCTGCCAGTTATCTGAGTCAGGTGGAAAGCAATCAGAGGCCATTGACGGCGGCTATTCTGCTGGCTCTGACCCGTGCATTTGATATCCCGATCGACCATCTGTCTGCCGATGAGACGGATCAGATTACGGCCCACCTGCAGGAGGCCTGCAACGATCCGCTGGTCGCGGGTGGCGGCGATATCGGCCTTCAGGAAATGAAAACCGCGTCTCAAACGGCTCCCAACCTGTCACGGGCCTTCATCAAGATGCATGTGGCCTACAAGCAATTGCATGAGAAGGTGCGGGATATTGATGACGCCCTGGCGGACCCGCTGCCGGACGAAACATTGCTGCCTTATGAGGAGGTGCGTGACTTCTTCGTCTTTTCCAACAATTACATTGATGAAATTGACCGCACCGCCGAGCAACTGGTTCATGATCAGGATCTGCACGGTGCCAACAAGTTCGGTCGATTTGCGGATTATCTGGCGGCCCATCACGGTATCGATGTTGAGATCGCGCTTGAAAGCCACAAACCGGATTTCATGTGGCGGCTGGACAGGACGAAAGACCGGCTGACCCTGTCTGCAAATCTGGACGGTCCAAGCCGGACCTTTGTGCTTGCCCACAATATCGCGCTGCTGGTTGGTGGTGACCTATTCACCTCTACGCTGAAAGGAGCGGGATTCCGTACAGAAGAGGCGGCCGCTATCTGCAGGCGGGCTCTTGCCAACTACTTTGCCGGTGCCATGATCCTGCCCTACAAGGCTTTTCTGGAGGCCTCACGCTCGACTAGGCATGACCTGGACCGGCTGTGCTACACATTTGAGGCCAGCATGGAGCAGGTCTGCCACCGGTTGTCCACCCTGCAGCGGCCGGGCGCGCGCGGTGTGCCGCTGTTCTTTGTGAAGATTGATCGGGCTGGAAACATCATCAAGCGTCACAGCTCGACCCGGTTCCAGTTCGCCCGCTTTGGCAGCGCCTGCCCGTTGTGGAACGTCTATCAGGCGTTTGAGACGCCGGACCGGTTTGTCTTCCAGACAGCGGAAATGCCTGATGGCATTCGCTATTTCAATATTGCCCGCGCCTTTACCAAGCATGGCGTCGACTGGGCGGCACCCGAACGTCGTTACGCCATTGCGGTTGGGTGTGAAGTGACCCATGCGGACAAGTTTGTCTATGCGGACCGGATGGATTTTGACAATCATGCGCGCGTAACGCGGATCGGGGTGTCCTGCAGGATCTGCGAAAGACTTGATTGTCCCAGCCGCGCTGTCCCACCCATCGGCAAACGCTTCAGGGTGGACGAGAGCAGCCGGGACATCGTTCCATTTCGTTTGCCCGAGTAGAGTGAAATTCTCTATGCAGCAGCCACGTCTGACAGGAAGCTGCTGATGCGCTGTTTCAACTCCCGGGTCTGGGTGTTGATGTTGTGAGCCGCTTCCTCAGCACTCCCGGCAGACTGACGCGCTTCTGTCACGGAGCGGGAGATATCATCCGTGCTTCTGGACATGGCCATGGTCTGATCGGTGGCCTGGCGGATGCTGCTCGAAATCCGCGCAGTGGATTCGCTCTGTTGCCGGATTGCGTCTGAGGTGGCACTGGTGGCCTCGTTCACTGCTGCCATCGTGTCGGCAATACCGCTGATGGACGACAGGGCATTGGCTGTTGAGGCCTGCACCTGCTCGATGCTGGTGGAAATATCCTCGGTGGCCTTGGCCGTCTGGCTGGCCAGCCCCTTGACCTCGCTTGCAACAATGGCAAAGCCTCGCCCGGCTTCACCGGCGCGGGCTGCTTCAATGGTTGCATTCAGCGCAAGCAGGTTGGTTTGCTCGGCAATGGCGCGGATCAGTACCACGACCTCGCCGATACGCTGGGCAGCATCATGCAGCTCAGCAACCTCCGCATTGGTGCGGTTGGCCTGATCTGACGCATTGGTCACCGTTTCCTGCGTCCGGATAAGCTCCTGATCAATCCGGGCAATGGCATCAGACAGGGTTTCAGCCGATTGTCCGACAGTCTGCATGTCTGTGGAGATTTCTCCGGACTGGGAGACGGTCTGATGGGCTGTCTGTTTCGCGCTTTCGGAAACCGCAGAAAGAGAAGCCGCCGTATTGGTCATGTTGGAGGTGGCGTGGTCCAGTGTTCCGATCACCCGCTCGATATCGTTCTCGAAACTTGCGATCATGGTTTGGACGCGTTCCTCGCGGGCAAGGCGGGCCTCAGTCACGTTCTTGTTTTCGTTCTCAAGGGTCTGGCGGTCCTCGGCGTTCTGGAGGAAGGTCTTGAGAGCCTGGGCCATGGTGCCGATCTCATCTTTCCGTCCATCTTCAGAGAGAGTGATGTCCAGATGACCAGCGGCCAGTCTGTCCATGGCACTGATGATCCGTGCAAGGGACCGGGACAGGCCGTTGGCTATCAAGAAGCCCAGAAGACTGGTACCTGCAAGAGCCAGCAGAACGATGGCAATGGCGAAGGTGAACTGCGTCTCTGTCCGGCTGGTGACAGCCGCCGCGTCAGCCTGGGCCACGTCCTTGACTGTTTTCAGCAAGGTTTCCATCCGGGCCGTCAGCTCATCATGCTGGGCCGTCATGACGTCCAGCATTGGCAGTTGGGTCACAGGCTCACCGGAAATCGCCTGCCGGGTGTTCTGGCTCCACTGGTTGAACAGTGTGCTGAACTCTTGGAGTTGACGGGACAACTCCCCTGTGGAGGCAAGTCCGGCCAGGGTTTGAAGCTCGGCTTTTGCAGCGGCAATATGCTGATCATAGTCCGGCATATAGCTGTCTGGCAGAGAGAGCTGTGTCATGGTCAACTGGCTCTCGACAATCTCGTGAGCTGCTTCCATGTGAGCTTTGGTTTTGCCGGTCCCGTCTTCCGTTTTCAACAGGCGGGTCATCAGCGATCGCGTGTCTTCGGCGGCAGTCCAGCCAATCCAGGTAATGCCCGCTGATGCGGCCAGGCTGGCGGCGGACAGGATCAGGATGATGGCAATCAGGCGTGCTTTAATCGACATGATATGGCCTCATCAGTTCGGCAGCAGAGGAACGGGTGTGAGAGATTTCTCAGCCGTCAGGGATTGCAGGAAGGCGACCAGATCCCGCCGCTCATCTTTTTTGAGACGGAAGCGGATCATCTGCGGAGAGATGGAGGGCCTGTTTTCCCAAAGGCCCTCGTAGTGAATGATTACATCCTCCAGAGTGCGGATGGATCCGTCATGCATATAGGGCGCACGATGGGTCAGGTCGCGAAGGCCTGGTGTCTTGAAAGCATGCTGTGCCTGCGGATTATCAGGCTCCAGCGCACCACGGCCAATATCATCAGATGGCAGACCGATATCGTGAAACCGGTTGTCTGTCATGTTCCAGCCGGAATGGCAGGCTACGCAGCCAGCCTTACCGACAAACAGCTCAAATCCTCGCTTCGCTTCCTCGGAAATAGCCGTCTCGTCGCCGTCGACCCATTTGTCAAAGGGCGCGCGGGCTGACACGATGGTCCGTTCATAAGTGGCAATGGCCCGCAGGATATTTTCCCGCGTTATACCGGTCTCCGGGAAGAGCCGCTTGAACCATTGACGATACTCATCAACCTCGCTGAGCCTGTCTGTGATCTGGCCGAAATGACCGTTCATCTCGACGGCTGCCGTAATTGGCCCTTCGGCCTGTTTGGCCAGTGTCGGCGCACGGCCATCCCAGAAAAACTCATCAGTCCAGGCCAGATTGAGTACGGTCGGGGCGTGGCGGCCAAGTGGGGTATTGGCCGCCCCGATGGCGCGAGCCACCGGTGCCTCGTAACCGAAGGAAGGATTGTGGCAGGTGACACAATTCATGTTCTGCGCACCGGACAGACGCGGATCGTAATACAGCATCTTGCCCAGAGTGGCGATGTGAAGGGAGTAGGGAGACCCTTCAGGGAACGGGATTGTGTCTGGTCTTTTGAAGGTTGATCGGTCTGCCCCGCTCGATGCATAGACAGGTCCCGTCAAGGCCGCCGCCAGCACGGCAGCCAGTGTGATAAGCGTTTTCCGCATGTTTTTGCCCCGGTCATAAAATACCACAGACGACCCTGTATGGGGTAAGTGAATGCTTTATTAAGGCGGGGATCACATTTTAGCGAATATTCGAATTATCGAATGAATTAACTGAAACTCCGTGAAGAATTGAAAGCTGCTGGTGTGGAAAACCGAGAATACATCAGCTCATGACTTGCCCGAGTCACAAAAGATTTGTCTGTTTACTTGGATCGCCTTGCGACTTTAGTCGTGTAGTTGTTGTGCTAACCCACCACTTGCATGTCCTGAAGTGATGCTGAATGCTGCAACTTTAGATATTTGAGGGGCGAACATCGTCTGGTATACCGGATATGATAAAGCTCGTTTTGGTTGGGATAAAGTTATTGAGAAAACTGAGGGCCAGGGATACTGCAGAAGACGCCAATGATCGTGGTTTTGAGGCTTACGAAGCCGGCAACTATCGTGAAGCGGTCAGCCAGTTCAAACGCGCTGTAAAATTACTCCCGGAGGAGCGGCTTTATCAAACCTGGGCAGGTCTTTCAGCGAGAAAAGCAGGAGATGATGAGGATGCAGAGCGCTATTTCAAGGAGGCCTTGAGGCTTGCGAAAAGCGGTGCATGTCCTGACCAGGAAGCTATATCCGCAAGCTTGTGTCATCTTGCCAATCTTTATAAGTCGCAAGAGAGATACTCCGAGGCAGCACTGCTTTATGAGCAATCTCTCGCAATTGACCATGCCATTGGAGCACCGGACTATCCGGATATTGACGCAACCTCAGGTAATCTCGCCCATGTCTATCTGGAAGAAGGGGCCTACGAGAAAGCTCAGCCTCTCTATGAATGTTGTCTTGATGTAAGACGGAAAGTATTGGGTGCTGATCACCCGGAGGTCACCTCTGTTCTGAACAGGCTTGCTGATCTGTATCAGAAACTGGGGAATTACAAAAAGTCGGAAGAAGCCTACAGAGACATTCTCGAAATAGAGGAGAACAGACCTGAGCCGGACACTCTTGCGATTGGAGAAATTCTTTGGGACTGCGCGGATGTTTATGTAGAGCAGGGGCTCTATGCAAGAGCACAGGCCTACTACGAGAGGTCTCTCCAGATTTACGAAGAAAAGTCAGGGCGGGATAGTCAGGAGGCTATCCTTGTGGCTGGATGTCTTGCGGAACTTTATGGGTTGCAGGGGCAATATGAGAAATCCCGGGCTCTGCATGAGAAAGTCCTTCTTATGAAGGAAAAGATCATGGGGCCTGATCATGCTTCAACGGGCGTAACGCTCAATGGTTTGGGGTCTGTGTGTTGCGACCAAGGGAACTATCAAGAGGCTGAGGCGTTTTATAATCGAAGTTTGGCCATCAAGAAAAAGGCACTCGGTCCTGACCATCCGTCTGTCGGTGCAACACTCGGTAATCTAGGCGAGCTTTATAAGATAAAGGGCGATTTCAACAAGGCTACGAAATACCTTAAGCGATGTCTTGCCATCGATGAGAAGAGGCTCGGCCCGGAGCATCCGGATACTGCGGTGACTTTGAACAATCTTGCCAGTGTTTACAAAGCGCAGGGTCTTCATGAGAAAGCAGAAGCGCTTTTCATTCGGTCGCTGGCGTTCAAGGAAAAAGCATTCGGGTCCGAGCATCCTGGCGTGGCGATAACGCTGGACAATCTCGCAGGTCTTTATGAGAAGCAAGGCCTGTATGAAAAGGCTGAATTGAATTACGAGAGAGTCCTTGCCATTGGGGAAAAGACACTGGGCCTTGATCATCCTGAAGTCGCAGTAATCTTAAACAATTTTGCTGATTTTCTTGAAAATCAAGAGTTTACCGAAAAGGCGGAGCTGCTTTTCAGGCAAGCTGAGGCAATTTGCAAAGCAAAGCTACCGGCAGAGCATCCGCGTATTGTGGATATTGAGAAGAGGCTGGCGGATTTTCAGAACAGCGCCGAAGAACCGGGAAACAAAATAATACATTGAGGGAGAAGTCTGGTCGGAGTGGCAAGATTCGAACTTGCGACCCCCTCGTCCCGAACGAGGTGCGCTACCAGGCTGCGCTACACTCCGTCAACCAGTGAGCGGGCTTATAACTTGCCGGGGGCGCTTGTGCAAGTCTGCTTTGTGAGACGCCTCGCTGTTTTTCACAGATGGCCCAGGGCGGGTTTGCAATATTCGCAGCAGGTTTTGAATGAAGCGTGCGCCGAGGGGCAGGGCGCGGGATCAAAGAACCCCGCGTCCGTTTACCCAGTCCATCATATGCGGCCTGTAGGCGGCGAGTTCGGCTTCAACGGCGGGCTGTTCTGCAAGCCAGGTGCGATAGGCTGTGACCGGCTCCGGCCAGACTACATCAAGGCTTAAGGGGTGTGAGAAGACATCTATCCAGGCAAACGTGATCGGGAAACCGCAATCGCCAATGGTCAGGCCCTTGCCCCATAAAACGGGCGACAATTCCAGCAGCCGGCCGAACTGGTCGAGCCGCAGGTTCAGCATGTCACACAGGCGAGGCAGGGCATCAGCATGCTGCTGCTCGGGTTTGACATAGGGAAAGAAGGCCCGCAGGGCTGGTTCCAGTCGCGTATCATGAAACCGCGCCCGCTCCCGTGCCTGGGCTCGTTCAGCCGGTGTCCCAGGCAGAAGAGCCGGTTCGGGATATTGCTCGTCGAGATATTCCAGAATGGCTTCTGAATCCGCCAGCAGAAGATCACCATCCAGAAGCGCGGGCAGGGTGCCTGACGGGACGCGGGCCTGATAGTCCTCAGATCCGCAGCCGTCAGATGGTTCTGTCTCCTGCCAGTCCAGCCTCTTGTGACGCAGGCCCACGCGCAGCTTGGCGCAGTAGAGGCTTTCGGGTGACGTGTAGACTGTCAGCATGAACCGGGATCCTGATCAGGAATTGCCTTCGCTCAGCAATTGCCATTTCCGGCCAAGCTCGTCGAAGAAACCGCGCTCCTGCTTCAGCTGGATCCAGGTATTCACATAGTTGATCCAGACCTGATCGCCCTGGGGCAGCAACATGGCAATCGGTGTTGGAGATTTCGGCTTCGAGACCGGCACAATCATCATGTTCTTGTATTTGGCGACCAACTTGTTGGCTTCCACATTGGAGGTGATGTGCGCATCAGCCCGTCCGGCCAGCACTTCCTGAAAGTCTCGGGCCGGAGCTTCTACAATCGTGTGCTGGGCATTGGGGAAAAACTGCTTCACCTGCTTTTCCTGAGTGGTGCCAAGGGTGGCGGCAACCTTGACATCCGCCTTGTCCAGATCTGCCCAGTCCTTGAAGCGGTCTGCATTCTTCTTCAGGGTCAGCGGCACGGTGGCGAGCGAGAAATAGCTGTTGGAATAACCGGCTGCCTTGGCACGGGCCGGGGAAATGGAGGCAGAACCGGTCATGTGATACTTGCCGGAGGTGACGCCGCTGACCAGTGTTTTCCAGTCGGTCGGTACGAATTCAAGCTTGACGCCAAGGTCATTGGCCAGCTCGGTCATCACATCGATATCATAGCCGCGATAGGAGTTGGTGGCCGGATCCTTCATGGTCATCGGGTTCCAGTCACCGGTGGTTCCCACTTTCAGCACGCCTTCGCTGAGAATTTCCTGAAGCACCGATTGCGCCTGGGCCTGGGCCGCAGACAAAACAAGCAATGCAGATGCCGCAAGGGCGTGAAAAAGTCGCATCATTTCCTCCAGAACATTGGTTCATTCGGTGCCAATAGTGCCCGAGTGCATTCTGAATGCAAGGCCTTTGACCCCGTTTTCCGATTGATTGAGAGGGCAGATCCGCTCATTTCGTTCTTTCTTTGTTTCAGAGAGCGTTAGAATGGATAAAATAGGCGAATCTGAACCTTTGGTATCACACAAAAGTGTAGTGCTTTTCTCATACGCATCGTACCTAACACTCAGATTACAAAGCAGGACTGCTGGGAGAATCGGGATATGGAAGCCGGGGCATCTGACCCGATCATCCGCGTGAAGGATGTGAACAAGTATTTCAATACCTTTCAGGCGCTCAAGGCAGTCTCGCTTGATGTGGCCGCAGGTGAGCGTGTGGTTATTTGCGGGCCATCCGGGTCCGGCAAGTCCACGGTTATTCGCTGCATCAACGGGCTTGAGCAGCATGACAGTGGCACAATCCATGTGGATGGGACTGAGCTGACCCGCAGCAAGGCGTCGATGGATGCGATCCGCTCAAGCGTCGGGATGGTGTTCCAGCAGTTCAATCTGTTCCCGCATCTCACGGTTCTGCAGAACCTGACCCTTGGCCCGGTCCGTGCCCGCAAAATGGCCCAGCAGGAGGCTGATGATCTGGCGCGCCATTATCTCGAGCGCGTTCAGATCCCGGATCAGGCCGACAAGTATCCGCGCCAGTTATCAGGTGGTCAGCAGCAGCGTGTGGCGATTGCCCGGTCTCTCTGCATGCAGCCGAGGATTCTTCTGTTTGATGAACCCACCTCGGCTCTTGATCCGGAAATGATCAACGAGGTGCTGGATGTGATGACAGAGCTTGCCGGCTCCGGCATGACCATGATCTGTGTGACCCATGAAATGGGCTTTGCCCGCAAGGTGGCTGACAAGATGGTGTTTATGGATCACGGCGAGATTGTCGAGACGGGAGAACCGGAGCAGTTCTTCACCGCGCCGGGAAGCCGTCGCTGTCGCGATTTCCTCCAGAAAATCCTGCAGCACTGAGCGGAAGGACGAAACTCATGCGCCGTATGTTTCTGTGTCTTCCGCTGTTTTTGGTGCTGGGCGGCTGTGCCGGTGATCAATGGGGCTGGTATGTGGTTGATCCGTCCACACCTGCCGGTGCCCGTAATCTGTCTTTCCTGCTGAGCGGAGCCTATTACACGATCCTGTTGTCGCTCACAGCAATCAGTATCTCTGTTGTGGTCGGGCTGGCGGTTGCTCTGCCGGGTCTCTCATCCAGGCGACCACTGCGCTGGTTCAACCGGACTTATGTGGAAATCGTTCGGGCCATTCCCATTCTGGTGCTGATCCTGTGGGTTTACTACGGTCTGCCACAGGTTGCGGGCATTGCCATCAGTGTCTTCTGGGCCGGTGTCATCGCCCTTGCCCTGTCCGACAGTGCGTTTCAGGCTGAGATTTTCCGTGCCGGTATCCAGTCCATTGACAAGGGACAGTATGAGGCGTCCCATTCGATCTCGCTCAACTATACCGATACCATGCGGTTCGTAATCCTGCCTCAGGCGATCCGACGTATTCTGCCTGCACTGGGCAACCAGTTTGTCTACATGCTGAAGATGTCCTCACTGGTTTCGGTCATCGGCATGCAGGAATTGACCCGCAAAGCCAACGAGCTGGTAGTGTCTGAATATCGGCCGCTGGAGATCTATTCGATCCTGGTGCTCGAATATCTGGTGCTGATCCTGCTGGTGTCCGCAGGCGTTCGCTGGCTGGAACGGCGGATGAATGCGGATCAGGAGCGCTAAAGCACCAGACCTTTCACGTGAATTGGCAGCGGTGCTTTAAGAATTTACCTCTGCGCGAGCTCTGGCCTGGCTGAATGTGTCTCTGAATATCCGGGAAGAGAGTGGCTGGGGCGGCTGGATTCGAACCAGCGATACACGGTACCAAAAACCGATGCCTTACCACTTGGCTACGCCCCAACAGGCGACAAATCACATCTGCCGCCAAAAGGTGGGGGCTTCTATACCCCGTTCCCCTGTCTGCTTCAACCGGCTTTTCCAGTCTTTTTTCACCTGTGGATCAGAAGCCGGTTTGTGGAGCACAGACTATCCCTTCACGCGCTCGTTCTGCGGGTCGTAGAGACAGTCATCCACTACGCGTGCAGGCGTCATCCGGCCCAGCATCTGAACGTGGCATTCTGTGCCGGGTGCGGCGTGTGCCGGGTCCATGAAGGCCATTGCGATGTTCTTGCCTGTCCGGTGTCCCCAACCGGCAGAGGTGACTGTACCGATAACTCTGCCATCGAGAATGAGAGAGTCGCCCGGATGCGCCGGAGCATCATCACAATCGAGAACCAGTGTGACAAAAGTCTTGCGCAAGCCGGCTTGAACGCGCGCGTCCATGGCCTCTTTACCGAAGAAGTCCTTGCCGCTCTGAACAAAACGTTTGAGGTTGCTTTCAATCGGATTGAACTCGGTGATCAGATCCGCTTTCCAGTGCCTGTAGCCCTTTTCAAGCCGCATGCTTTCTGTGGCGTAGAGGCCAAACGGCGTGATGCCATGGGGCCTGCCTGCTTCGTTCAGCAGCTTCCAGACAAGGTAGAGCTGGGCGTTGGGCACATGGATCTCATAGGCCAGCTCGCCGGAGAAACTCACGGACATCACCACAGCTTCGGCAGAACCGATGAAGCAGCGACGGGCTGACAGCCACGGGAAGCCCGCAGACGACCAGTCCTGACGGGGGGAGGCGCTTTCCAGAACCGTGCGCGACAGCGGACCTGCGAGAACCAGAATAGTCCAGTCATTGGTCAGACTTTTGATTGTAATCGACCCGTCATCCGGCAGATGGTCACGCAGCATGTCCATGTCGTGATATTCAGCCGCAGCAGCTGATCCATACCAGACTGTGTTGTCATCAAGATTGGCCAGGGTGGCTTCGGCCCGGATATTGCCGTGCTCCGAGAGGAAATAGGTCAGCCCGACCTTGCCTTCCTTCTTTGGCACCCGGCTGCAACTGAGACCGTCCAGCCAGTCGTGAACATTCTCACCGCAGATCTCGAACCGGTTGAAGCCGGAAACTTCCATGATGCCGACACGGTTCTGGACGGCATCCACTTCAGATGCCACCAGATCGTGAGTATTGTTGAAACGGAAGGAATGCTGTTCCTCGAACTCTGCATCCGGCTTGAAATAGGTTGCCCGCTCCCAGCCATTGACGGTGCCGAACTCTGCGTTCATGCCATCCAGAACCGCGTAGAGTGGTGTGGTTTTGGCAGGCCGTCCGGCAGGGCGGTGCTCGTGCGGCATATGGAAACGGAACTCGTTCTGATAGTCCTCAATGGCCTTGAGAGCGGTATATTCCACATTGGCATAGCGCGTGAACCGCCGGGGATCGAGACACCATGTGTCCCATTCGCTTTCCCCATGCACAATCAGCTCAGCCAGAATTTTGCCATGACCGCCGCCTTCGCCCAGACCGGCACGCAGGCCGATGATTGAGAAAGCGTTGCGGACACCAGGAATGCGCCCGACCAGGGGCAGGCCGTCGGACGTGTAGGTAATCGGACCGTTGACCACCGTGTGAATGCCGGTTTCCGTGAGGCACGGCAAACGCATGAAGACCCGTTCCATATTGTCCAGACAGCGGTCGAGATCATTGGGGCAGAGGGCATTGGTGAAGTCAGGCGAAATGCCATCCATGCCCCAGGTCTTGCAGCCCTGCTCATAGATGCCGACCAGAAGACCGTTCTTCTCCTGGCGGGAATAGAAATCATCCAGTGGGTCTCGCAGCAGCGGCACCCTGTGGTCCATGGCCTCGATCTCGGGGATGGGCTCAGTGAGGAAATACATGTGCTCCATCGACATGACCGGATGGTGCACACCCATCATCGCACCCACTTCATTGACCCGGTAGCCGCAGGCATTGACAACAATCTCGCAATGAATATCGCCAAGCCTGGTGTGGACGATCCATTCCCCATTGGCTTTCTGTGTCAGGGCTTCTACCGGATTGAACCGCACCACTTCAGCTCCTGCATTGCGGGCACGACGGGCAAGAGCCTGACAGAGCTGGGCCGGATCAATATCGCCATCCAGTGGGTCCCACAGCCCGCCGACAAGCTCATGGGTCTCAATCAGTGGGTGACGTTTCTTGCATTCTTCCGCATCAATGACTTCAAAATCGACGCCCATGCCTTTCGCCATGGAGACAAAATGGTGATAGCCGTCCAGGTGGTCCTGGGTTGAGGCAAGGCGGATGCCGCCGCTGGCATGGTGATAGTTGATCGGATAATCCGGGTCTTCAGCCAGTTCCTTGTAAAGGCGAATGGAATGAGATTTCAGGCCGACCATGGTCTGGACCGCGCCGAAATTGGTGACCTGGGCAGCAGAGTGCCAGGTGGTGCCCGAGGTCAACTCATCGCGCTCCACCAGCATCACGTCTGTCCAGCCTTCCTGGGTCAGATGATAGAGCGTTGAACATCCGGCGATCCCGCCGCCGATCACCACCACGCGCGTCTGTGTTTTCATCCTGAACCGGTCTCCGTCGAAGATTGACTGTTACCGCAGAAGCTGCGCGATAAGTGTATCGGGCGTCAATCAGGGAAGATGAGGTTCAGCTTTCCTGAACAGGCAGTTCGGAAACACATTTCAGACGCTCTGTTGTCCATCCGGATCGTCAAGCAGTTCAAGCCAGTTGCCAATTGTCTCGTGAAGCGCTCCTTCGGCAAAATACTGCTTGCGGATCAGACGTCTCATCAGATTGGCGAACTCGCGTGGCAGCTCACCAAGCTCATCCTTCCGGGCGAGAAGAGTGATGGTCCGGCTGAGGCCAGGGAAGGGCGGTTTGATCACATCCAGCTCGCCATGGAAGCGCTGGCACTGCGCGTAGGAAAGCGGAGTTGAGAGCGTCCAGCCTTTAGCCTGTTTCAGGGCAGCAAACACTGAATAGCTTGAATCGAATTCCAGTGTTTTAGGTGCCTTGAGTTTGACCCGCCCCAGATGGGCTTCGACCATCCGCGCCATGGGCAGGTATCGGGCATAACGGATCAACTGGCTGCGCCGAAGCACATCCATCGGATCACTGCCGGTCTTGAGCAGGCCGGGGCTTGTCACCAGAACAAACTGCTCGCGCAGGAGGTCGTGCTGTTCAAAACTGTCGTCAAGATCATCGGTGCGCGCCACGACCACAAGATCTGCATCCCGATTGGCCAAAGCTTCCATGCAGTCGCGCGTGCCGCCGGACCACATCTCGAAAGACCCGTCGCGGTATTGCCGCGTCAGCTCGCTTGCGAGATCCGGGGTCACACCTGCCTCGAACTCGTCAATCATGGCAAACCGCAAGCTGGGCAGGGCTGAAATTGACCAGTCGGTCAGCCGCGCTTTCATCAGGCGGATATCACCGATAATCCGCTCTGCGGATTCAAGAGCGATCCGCCCGGCAGGGGTCGGGACAATAGGGCGGGCCATGCGGTCCAGCAGCTTGAGGCCGAGCGATTGCTCAAGATTGGTGATCTGCTGGGACACGGTTGCCGAGCTGACCGACAATTGTTCCGAGGCATGGGAAATAGAGCCGGTCTCGGCAACGGCCAGAAAGATCTCAAGACCCCAGAGTGTGACATGGTTTGTGGTCGGCATTCTTGTTATCCGTTTATTTGTCTGCGGCCTGACCTGTTTCGACCTTTGTGGCCAGTGTTGACTGAACTTGCAGCCGCCGTCAAACCATCATCGCGTCATGGGCATTGATCAGGCCGGACGTTGCCCGGAAGTCGCTGTTTCGGTTTCCTGACCGGGCGCTTCGAATCTGGCGAACAGATGAGATATCGGGGTCATTGGCCTTTTGTCTCGTCTAAGGTGCGTGACTGGCCAGCTCAGCTGTCTGTTCAGATGATCTGTTCAGGCCAATAAATGCAGTCAGTCTGTTCAAGCGGATGGAGGATAATCCGATGAAGCGGTTCAACGGTCAGTTCACACAGCAGGAGGCTTTGTCGCCAGAAGCCATTGAGGCTGCAGTGACCGTCCTCCAGCACGGTCGTCTGCATCGCTACAACACGCTGGGAGATGAGCTGTCTGAAACCGCTTTGCTGGAAGTGGACTACGCCCGCTATCAGGAGGCGCGTTATTGCCTTGCCTGCGCATCCGGTGGCTATGCCCTTCATATTGCTCTGGTGGCTTCCGGACTCAAACCGGGCGATGTGGTTCTGACCAATGCCTTTACACTGGCACCTGTCCCCGGTGCCATCAGGAATGCCGGAGGTGATCCGGTCTTCGTCGAGGTGACAGACGACCTGGTTATCGATCTGGACGATCTGTCCCGCAAGGCCCGCGACACGAAAGCCCGCTTCCTGATGCTGTCACACATGCGCGGACATCTGGTCGACATGGATGCGCTGATGGCCCTTGTTGATGAGCATGACCTGATCCTGATTGAGGACTGCGCCCACACGATGGGGGCGAACTGGGGTGGACGCAAAAGCGGATCGTTCGGCAAGGCTGCCTGCTTCAGTACCCAGACCTACAAGCATATCAATTCAGGTGAGGGGGGGCTGCTGACGACAGATGACCCCGAGCTGATTGCACAGGCCATTCTGTTGTCCGGATCCTATATGCTCTATGAGCGGCACGAGGCTGCACCGGGACCGGAACAGTTTGCCGAACTCCGCTATGTGACACCCAACTGCAGCGGTCGAATGGACAATCTCAGGGCGGCTATCCTCCGCCCGCAACTGGCTGATCTGGACCGCCAGGTCGAACGCTGGAACGAGCGTTACAGGGCCGTTGAAAAGACCCTTGAAGCATGCCCCGGAATTACCGTCCCCATGCGACCGGAGAAGGAATTCTACGTGGGCAGCTCCATCCAGTTTCTGCTCGATGATCTAGATGGTGAGGGAACAGAAAAGTTCCTTTCTGAATGTCTCAGACGTGGCGTTGAACTCAAGTGGTTTGGAGCAGCCCAGCCTGCCGGATACACAAGCCGCCATGACAGCTGGCGCTATGCCTGTGCACAGTCCCTGCCGCAAACAGATGCCGTCTTGACACGGCTCTGCGATATGCGCATACCACTGACCTTCTCTGTTGATGATTGCCGCCTGATCGGCGAATTGATCGCTGAAGCGCGTGGAGCAATCTGAGCTGACGTGTGAATAACCTGACCGGATGTCTGTTTCATCTGAATCGATTCATTCAGGACTGAAACAACAGATTGAGGGTCTTCATTCTGCTTCGCATCAGCTTTTGAATCACTTGTTGAGAGAACCTGATGTAATGATTCGCCTTGTTGAAGAAGGTGAGTCAATATATTGATGTTATTGTAGAAAAACAGATTACTTAAAGTATTTGAATCTGTTTGTTTAGGATATGAACGGGTTATCCTGACCAGCAAGAATGTGCATGGCAACCTGGTCAGCGCTCCACAAGGCGCACTCCATATAACCGCCCGAGAGATAATCGCCACACACATGAAGGCCAGGGCGCTGATTCATTGCTTGAAGAAATTTCAGCGCCTGCCCCTGATAGCCTGGCGGGTTTTGCGGGATGGCCCGGGCATGCCGCGTCACATGGGTTTCGATGACCTTTCCTGACAGGCCTGGGAAGTGCTGGTCGAGTTCACCAACCACGCGCATGGACAGAATCTCATCACTCAAACCCATCGAACTTTGAGAGGCCGGATGACAGATCCAGGCCTGCAGAATTGACTTGTTGTCAATTCGCGCAGCAGGATTTTTCTGGCTGGCATCTATGCAGAAACTGACGATCCGGAGCGGGTCAGGCCGGAACATGTAGGACCAGATTCCAGGCTCAAGTTCCTCATCGAGAAACAGGGTCACAACAACGGCCGGAGGTTGCTTTACCGACTGCAGGAAGGCCCGTTCTTCAGCATAGTCTCTGGGGAGCAGATCAGCTGTGATGGCAGGCGGTGTTGCCAGCACGACATGAGCGCCTTCATGGGTAGAGCCATCGTCCGTTTCCACAGCAACGGCCTTGCCATTGTCCATCACCAGACTGATCGCGCGACGATCATAGAGCGGGTCGACCAGGTCGGCGAGCGCGTGATGGAGGGAGGCAATGCCACCCTTCAATCCGAGATAATCGGTCATCACGATGATCCGCATCAGACGGACCACATGCAGCAGTGAGATGTCGCTGTGATCCGGCTCCGTGAGCGCGCCTGCGGCCACGAGTGAGCGGATATTGTACTCTCGCTCAAACGGGTCGCGGATCACGTCATAGGCCGACAGCCTGTCTACCGGAGAAGGGGTGTTGATGCCGTAGGGGTCAATCCGGTGACGGAGCATCAGCCAGCTGCCTTTCAGCAACAGCCTGAGATTGTCCATCAGGTCACCGGACCTGATTGTCGGGATGCGGTGCCCGGTGGTGAAGGAGCCGGACGGGACGCGGTCATCAAAGAAACGGGTCTTGCCTTTGATCGTGAACAGATCATCCGCAAGCCCGCAGCGTTTGATGAGGGAGAGGGCCCGGCTGTAGTTGCTGTGGAAATATTGTGTGCCCACATCGACAGGGCCGATATTCTCGGGACCGGTTATGGTCTGGGCCCGCCCTCCCGGTCTGTCATTGGCTTCCAGAACGGTGACATCATATCCTGCATCCTTAAGCCTGAGTGCGGTAGACAGCCCGGCCAACCCGGCACCGACAATGACAGCGGATGACATGAATACGCTTTTGCTCCCGTTTTCTTATCCTGCATCACGTTCTGATAGGATTCGCAGACAAAATAAAACCCCGATCAGATGACCGAGGTTGATATGTCTTGGGTGTAGCGTCAAGCAGTGCTTCAGACACTCAGTCGAGCGATCTGTTCAATGCGGGATGATCCTGAGCTACCAATCGCCTTTGCCTCGCCGATGAACTCGACGCCAAGCTCCGAACCTTTGCGCCATTTACGCTGGCAATCATAGACGATTTTGTCCGCCTTGAGATAGAGCTGGAAATGACTTGGAATCTCGACAGATTCATCAACTTTCAGCTTTGCGCCCTGATCGGAAACATCACGCATCACGCAATCGACTACAAATGCGGAGTTGCTGTAAACGATCTTGGCCGCTTTAAGAACACGTCGACGGGATCCCTGCCGCTGCTCGTTCTGTTCTGCCTGCATGTCTGGCCTCATACTGCCGTTAAAATGCGCACCCCTACGCCGTTTGCTCAACTATGCCGCAAAGCTGCTTTCAAAACACTTAATGCCAAAGGTAGCATTTTACCAAAACCGTCTATTTCAGAGGACTTTGGTTCAAAAATCGGGTGTTTATATCACAGATAGTTCACATGTACGGAAGCTAAAATGTCGGATCTAGCGTGGAATTGACAGCGTATTTGCCTGCCGCATTTTAACGAATCGGATGGCCCGCTGTGCAGATGGCAGGTCGATTTTCTTGTATTCCGACAGTGAACGATGAGCCGTTGACTCAGGCAGGCGCAATTTCCTTGCACGCAGAAGAGCCACCTTGTGGAAGGATCCATCGGACAGGTCAACCGAGCGGCAGAGCACAATTGATGGTTCGTCTTTCACCTGAAGCAAGACATTATTGGCGACTGATTCCGGCAGCTCTGCCACACTTGACAGAACAAGGGCTATTTCCCTGATCTGATCATGATCAGCGAGATCATTCACAGCGTCATCAAGAGAAATCTGGCCATTCTGGATTTTGCGGATCAGGATACGGGCATCGAGCCTGTCCTGCCGTGTCGCCAGGCTTTCAGCCTGTGCTTTGAACTGGGCATCATCAAGCAGCTTTTCCGCCTTGTCATGATCCAACTGGAACAGCCGTGCCAGACGGTCCTTGGCATCCGGCGGCAGGATAGGCAGCAATTGCTCTGCCACATTTTTCGGCAGATCGTGCCGTTCGGCCAGATTGTCACGGAGGACGTCATCATGGCAGGCCTCTTCGGCCATGCGATTCATGCCGTTCTCAGAGAAGCAGGCACCCTTGTTGGAGGAGACCTCCTGCCAGACCGGCTTTCCGCCATGCTCAAGCAGGGCGTCAGTCACAGGCTCGCTCAGGGTTTCACGTTTGGCAAGCGCGACCCGGTGCTCGTCACCTTTGTCGCGACTGATGGAAATCATGTCGTTGTCGGTCAGCACCGGCGATTGCTTCAGAATCGGCTCGGCAACGTTGATTTCATCATTGGCCAGCTTAAGGGCCAGTTCGCGAGGCAGGCAGGCATTGTTTGCTGATACATTGGAAAACTGTTCACGAGCATCCACATCGACCAGATCCAGCATCCGGGTCAGAACGTCTCGGAAGAGCAGAATCTCCCGATCTGAATGCAGTTCGGAATCTGTCAGGAAGAGATCCGAGATCTCTGACAGGAGTTCACGGCGCTTTTCGCTTGATGTATCTGAAGCCAGTGCCGTTAGTCTGTCTAGCATTCTGCTTGCCCCACTTAATATTCAGGAGAGCCTTTCTGGCTGCTCTGACTATGAAGCTAACCCATACGGGTAAACAAACCGGTAGCAAAATTTCAAAATAACCGGAAATCGGTAAAGCCGTTTCTATCGTTAAAGAAGCGTTGATGGCGCTGTGTGTCGAGAGGTACAGCGCCGGGCGCGATCAGCGTTCTGTAAAGGCTGAATCGATAGACCGGTAGATCGGTTTGAGAAGATAGCGGGCCAGCGTCTTGTTGCCGGTGATAATATCGGCCTGGACCACCATGCCTGGCAGAATGGGATAATCCCTGCCACCACGAGTCAGCGATGAACGATCCATGCTGATCTGGGCCTTGTAATAAGGCTCGCCTTCTTCGGTTGTGAAGGTGGACGGTGAAATCGAGTTCACAACGCCATTGATCGTTCCATAGAGAAACGGATCGAAGGCTGTGAGCTTGACCTCGGCAGGTGCACCTTCCTGCACATGGCCGATATCGTTGGGCTGGACACGAACCTCAGCCACCATGCGCTCGCCAAGTGGGACGATCTGAGCAACCACATCGCCTGGTGCAATAACCGAACCTGAAGCCTTGTATTTCAGCTCCTGCAGAATACCGCGTACAGGTGCCGTTACCGTCAGGCGATGGACGCGATCCTCGAATTTAGCGATCTGGGTCTGGGTCTCGTTCAGCGATGCATCAGCTTCTGCGCGTTCACGGGAGAGCCGCTGTCTGAAGTCAGCCGTCAGCTTTTCAATCTCTGCCCGGATTTCCTCAATCGACTGCTTTGTGGTCAGAACCTGACCTTCTGCAGACGCCAGATCACTGGACAGTTCGCCATGCTGTGCTTTTACGTCCAGGACGGCCCCACGGGATGAAACTTTTCTTTTGAAGAGCTCTTCGGCCATCTGCAACTGTTCAGCTGCAATCTCGAGACGGGCTGTATAGGCGGCTCTGTTTTTCTTGGCGTTCTCGTGCTCTGTCTCACGCAGTCTCAGCCGGGTAAGGAGTGCTTTCTTATCCTTGATATGCTGCGACCACTCCACATTATAGAGGGCCTTCTGCCGGTCACGGAAATCATCTGAGATCTTGAGGGACGAGAAATCAGGGCGCCTGCCTTCCAGAAGGGCTGTCAGCCTGACAACCGTCGCCTTGAGGCCCTGCGCACGCACAACCAGCTGCTCCAGGTCACTGGTGCTGGCCACTGGCAGCAACTTGAGAATAGGTGTGCCTTTTTCGACGATCTGGCCTTCGCTTGCAAAGACCTGATCGACCTGTCCGCCTTCAAGATGCTGGATAGACCGGATATGGCCTGCCGGTTCAACCTTGCCCTCCACGAGAGCCACCTCGTGGATAGTGGTCATTGCAGACCAGGCCATGGCACCAGCCACAAACAGCGAGGCACCAAGAAGGAACCGGCGAAACAATTTCGGCGGCCTTTCTTTCTCAAGCACAAGCGGCAAGGTCAGTCTGTTCGGACTGAACCCATCCGTATGGCTTTTGCTCTTGCTGCTCTTTGTCATGGTTGACTCAATACTAGACCGTGACGCGTAATCCGAATGAGTATGCACCTGATAGGGTAAAGGAAGTGTTGTTAAAACCGTTGAGACTGCTCACCATGGTTTAATGGTTTGCCAGGATCAGGCCCTAAGACTGGTCGGCTTGAGGTTGCCGCAGTCGGCGTGGAGAAGGTTTTGCTAAAGCCTTATTTCAAGCGCTTTTCTTGTCTCCACCATAAAGGGCGGGGATCACCTTGTCCGGAACCTCATTCATGACCAGCATGCCCTCATGGAGCACCAGCACACGATCAGCGAGCTTCATGTGGCTGGGTCGTTGCGTGGTGAACAGGACAGTGGACTTGCCTTTCAATGACGAGAGTTTGTCCATGAACAGCTGGTCACTGCGGTTATCAAGGAAGTTGGCCGGTTCATCCATCATCATCACAGAGGCGTTCTTCACATAGGCGCGCGCCAGCAGCAATTGCTGTTTGTAGCTGTCAGACAGGCTGGCAAGGCGCTTCGCATTGAGCCTTGTTTCAAGCCCGTCCGGCATGTGAGTGCAGGGCAGGCTAATGCCGGCTTCCACCAGGGCGCGCTCAAGATCTTCGCGGCGCGCAGTCGGATTGGAAAAGCGCAGGTTCTGAGCGACAGTTCCGTAGAAGAACTCCGCAACATCAGGCACATAGCCGATTTCTGCGCGATATTCTCCCATGTCGAGCTGACGCAGATCCAGTCCATCAATCTGAATGGCTCCGGCTTGTGGAGAATAAAGACCGGCAAGAGTGCGGAGCATGGTGGTCTTGCCTGACCCTGATGCTCCGGTAATCGCAACAATCTCTCCAGCCTCAATCTTGGCTGCAATGCCTTTAAGGGCAGGCTCCGTCTGAAGAGGATAGCGGAAGGAAACACCTGCAACAGTCAGTTGGCCGATGAAGCGGCGGAAAATGGTCGGCACCACGCCAGGCTGGCGCTCTGTCTTGATGGTCATCATGCGATTGATCTGCTTGACGCTCTCAACCACCTGTCCAATGCGATAGAGGCTCAGGAAAGCGGTCTGGATTGGTGCCAGAACGCGCCAGACCAGTGCCATAGAGCCGATCAGACCGCCAATGGACAGAACCTGATTGAGTACCAGCAGTGTGCCAATGGTCAGTGTGCCGACGCCGGACAGCATCATCAGGGTCTGGGATATGGTCTGGACCCGCAGATTGAGCTGCTGCACTCGGAACGAGATGGCTGTGTGCTCCGCATTCAGCTTACCAAACCGCTCAAGCCAGATGTCCTCGATACCGTTATCACGGATGGCGCGATGCTTGGAGAATGTCTCCACCAGCATATTCTGACGTTCTGCCCGGACGCCTGCGCTGTCCAATGCATAGCGGCGGGCTGCTGGCAAAGTCAGGATGGCCAGCACCAGATAAGCTGCCATCAGGGCTAGGGGAACCATCACCAGCCAACCGCCGATAAAGCCGATTACTGTCAGGAATATCAGCATGAAGGGCAGGTCAAGCACCGCGGTGCCGAAAGCGCCTGTGAACAGGTTCCTGATCCCGTCAAACTGCTTGATTCGGGTAATCTGGGTACCGAGCGGAGCTGATTGCGTCATGGTCAGCGGCATATACAGCAGCTGCTGAAACACATTGATGGCCAGAAGACTGTCAAAGCGCGCGCCGATATAGGCCAGCGCCCGCGATCGCATGCGCCGTAACATCCAGTCAGCCGCAAGCACAATCAGAATACCGGACGCCAGAGCAATCAGTGTGTCGAAGGATTTTGACGCAATGGCCGTGCCGTAGACTGCCATAATAAAAATGGGAACAGCCAGCGCGGAGAGGTTGATCAGGAAGTTGATGGCCAGAAGCCGGATGAATAGACCGCGAAAGGCCCCGGCGACTGTTGCAACCCAGCCGAATTTGAGCACCTTCCGCTGAACGGCCTGACTGTTGACGGCCGTCACCATATAGATGCGGACCTTGGTTCTGTTGGCCGGAACGGTTTCAGTCTGCCGGGTGATGCCGTCGAATTTTTTGATGAACTTGCCATCGTCCGTGTAAGAGAGCAGCACGTGGCACTCGCCGTCATCATCCACCAGAATGCAGGGCAGCTCACCGGGAGCGATATCCTTGAGGCGGGTAATACGGTCAAATGAGGCGTAGTTCAGACGCGCCAGAACGGCGCGGACGCTGTCCACATCATCAGCAATGTCGAAATGGGGCAGAACCTCTTTGAGATGCCGGGCCGATCCGGTCCACTCCAGAGCATCCAGAAGCTTTTCCAGGGCTGCAATCGCGGATGGGCCGCCAAATTCATGCAGGACTTCGGAACGGGCCTGGGTAGAGGCAGACAGGTTTTCGTCCACCTCCGGCTCAGCCATGGTTGCCTCTTTTTCCGCGTCCTCTGTGCTGTTTTCAGGCTTGTCCTCGTCAGAGGGTTCCCGATCAGATTGCTCTGCGGAACTGCTGGCATCCGGCAATGCTGCATCAGAAACCGTGGCCTCTGGTGCTTCTGCAGCCGTGTCGCCCGATGTTACGTCACTTGTCGCGCCGATATTTTTCGCGCCATCGTCTTCGGGCGTTGATTCTGAACTGGATTCATTTCTGGCATCTGCCTTGGCAGCAGGACGGGCCGGTTTGAAAACAAAGGCGTCTGTCTTGCCGTCTGCAGTTGTGCCGAACGAGAACGAGCTGCGCAGGCGTTCCTGCTGTTCACGAACGCCATTGTCAGCATTGTTATCGGCATCAGGCGTCTTGAGTTGCTGCCCCAGTTCCGCCTTGAGTTTGCTTTCAAGCGGATTGGACGGCTTCTCTGTCTTGCCGTCTGCTGTGGTGTCAGCTTTGTTCCCGGCCTTGACCTCTGGCGGTGCGGTCTTGTCCTGATCTGTCATGATGCCTGCTCCACCTGCTGTGGCACAACAGTCGTTCTGTCTTCCAGAAGGGACAGGTTTCCGTCCTCAAGCATGTAGACCCGATCGGCGATTGCCAGGAATGACGGTCGGTTGCTGATCAGCACCATGGTCATGTCGCCTTTCAACTGCAGGAGAGCATTTCGCAGCTTTGTATCGCCCCCCTGGTCCAGCATGCTGTTCGATTCATTGAACAAGAGAACCTTGGGTCGGGTCGCCAGCGCCCGGGCAATGGCCACACGCTGGATGAAGCTTGCAGGCAGGGCTTCTCGTACGCCCTGGGCCATCTGGGTATCATAGCCGTCCGGCAGGCGGTTGATATCGGCCTCAAGCCCCAGAAGCTGGGTTGCTTCTCTCGCCCGTTCCAGACTGTCCCCGCCACGGAACATGGTGATGTTATCCAGAATCGTGCCATTGAAAATGGTCGGGTTGCGAGGGACGAAACAGACATTCTGGCGCAAGGCGCTGTTGAACACCTCAGCGGCATCAAAGCCATCCAGATGAGATGAGCCGGAGGTCGGCTTGATTTCGCCTCGCATGATGCGGAGCAGGGTGGTGCGCCCGCAATGATCGGAGCCGCGGATGCCGATGATGGTTCCCGGTTCCATCTCAAGATCGAGGCTCTTGAACAGATCGGTTTCAGCGCCCTCGTGCCGGAAAGACATAGATTTGAGCGAAAGCGAGCCCTCCAGCTTGTCCTGATCAAGCTGGGTGGGTTCGGATGGTGCAGGAAGCGTAAACAGCTCCTCCACATGTTCACGGACGATGGTCAGATTCTGCAACTCGCCCCATACACGCAGAGCGCGAACGAAAATCTCCACTGTCCGGCCGCCCAGCAGCAGACAGGCTGCCAGGGCGCCAAGTGACAGATTCTGCCCGATCACCATCGCACCACCGACAGAAGCGATCAGGACCATGGAAAGAGAGGACATAAGGCCGTTCAGGCTCTGGCTGGTTCCATCCAGATCAATGCTGTGCAGGGAGTTTCCGGCATGAGTGCGCTGCAGACGCTCATAACGCCTCTGCATCTGCGGCTCACACGCCATAGTCTTGATGGTTTCAATCCCTGACAGACATTCAATGATGAAATCACTCTTGCGGTGATCAAGTGTCCGTCGTTCGCTCTCAGCCGCCTGCAGGGCTTCAGATCGTTTCACGCTGACGATGGCAAAAACGCAGAACAGGCCCAGGCTAACCAGTACCAACTGCCCGCCGATAAAGGCCATAAGCCCCAGATACAAAAAGATAAACGGAAGATCGATAACCAGCAGGCGCGCCTGCCCGCCATAGGCAGCAGCCAGGGAGGTCAGCGCATTCATCCGGTCAATATGAAGGCTTGGAATATCCTTCTCGATCGTACGCGATTGCGCGGACAGGACCCGCGACAGGGCATCCTGACTGGCAGCGTAGTCGAAATGGGTAGCAGACCACCCGATCATATTGGCACGGACGGTTTTCATAACCGCATCAAGAACAATTGCAGTGGTCGTACCCGCAATCAGGTAGAAGAAAGTGCCGAGTGCCTGGTTCGGCACAATCCGGTCATAAACCTGCAGGATGACCAGCGGCATCACCAGGCCGAGAATATTGATGAAGAGGGATGAAAACTTGATCGAGAGCGGGATCTTCACCAGCTTGGCAAACCAGAGGTTCCGGACCTTTCTGGGAAGCCTGATCAGTGTCATCGCCGCCCGCACAGATGCACGGCGTGGTTGATTAGAACCCTGCTTGAGTTCAGTCGGACCGGACTGCTGTGTCTGCGCTTTGCGCTGTTTTTTTTGTGTTTTTTGCCGCATGGACGATCAGTCTTTCGCCGAAGCTACCGGAGCACAATGTTTCGAAACAGCCCCATACTGACCCGGATTGTGTTTACGCAGGCTTAACCATGACAACAAAAAGTCACACTTCGATGGGGTGTTTGGGTACTTGATTGAGGTGGTCGTTCAAAAGTTTTGTTGTGATTAAACCTCAGCTTAAGCTTATTCCGCCAGACTGCTGCCAAAGAAATGCACCCGCGCGGACGCGCGCAATCGGAGGCAGACATGGCAAAGCCAACTGACGGATCGCAGAACGGACAGCAGAATGCAAAGGGCTATCTCTCGCAAGCCAACAGCAAAACACGCGATGAGACCCTGGACGCTGCAGCGGCCAATAATGGTATCGGTGGTGATCCGGTAGAACGTCGGGATATTGTCAATCCGAACCTCCATTATGGTTTTGATCCTAAGCCAGAGACCATGGCTGTGTCCGGCGAGGACGATGGCGCGAAGATGGATGACGGCATGGTGCCGGATTATTCTCTGCCGGGGATGCCGCATACAACGGATCTGAGCGATGCGAAAGGGACCGACGGGTCTGCTTTTGCTCCAACAACCATGCTGGATGGTGGTGCAACATCCAACGGTGAGACCAATAAGGACGCCATCGAGCTTGGTCGTGTTGAGGGCCAGGGCGGCGTAGAAACCATGCAGCTGGACCCGTTCCGGTCCGAGGACCAGAACGGGATTGCTGCGCGGTCTGCCGGAGGCGTTGACGGTGCAGGTGCTGGCTCATCTGTGCGTGGCGCACAGAACCTTGATGCTGTCGCTGTCGATGGTGATGAGACAACAACCGAAAATGAATCTGTTGACGGCATGCTGTCTGCAACGGACGCAGAGGGCGATGGTCTCAGCTTTAATCTCGTTTCCGGCCCGGATTCCGGTTCTGTCATCATCAATGCGGATGGCAGCTACAGCTTTGATCCGGGATCAGATTTCGATCACCTCGCGGTTGGCGAGAGCCAGACGGTCACGTTCACATTCCAGGTGACAGACGGTAAAGGTGGTTTTGATCAGGGTGAAATGGAAATCACCGTAACGGGTACCAATGACGGCCCGACTGATATCCAGATCACCAATACGACAATTGCGGAAGAAGATGCGGGCGCGGTCATCGGAACCTTGTCGACCAGTGATCTGGATGCATCTGATACACATACTTATTCTGTATCTGATCAGCGTTTTGAGGTGGTTACCGATGGAGACGGCAGCCCGCAGCTGAAGCTGAAAGATGGCGTGACGCTTGATCACGAAGCTGAAAATGGCTTCGTCTCTGTGACGATCACTACGGATGATGGCAATGGCGGTACCTATTCTGAAGATGTCACGATCAATCTGACAGATGTTAATGAGGGGCCGTCTGCACTGAACTGGACACCATCCCCTGTTACTGAGGGTGATGGCGGGGCAGCGGCAGGCGTCTTGTCCGTTACGGATGTTGATACTGGTGATACGCATACCTTCACGGTTTCCGATCCACGGTTTGAAGTGGATACATCAGGTCCGAACCCGGTTCTGAAGCTGAAAGACGGCGTGACACTCGATCATGAGGCCGCATCCACTGTTGATGTTGCTGTGACGGTGACCGATTCAGCCGGTGCTTCAATCACAGAAACGCTGACTGTCTCTGTCAGCGATGTGAATGACGGTCCGACAGATATCTCCATCTCGGGCAATACCATTGCCGAGAATGCAGATGGTGCTGTTGTCGGCTCGCTGTCGACGGCTGATCAGGATTTGGGTGATACACATACCTATACTGTTTCTGACCCGCGCTTCGAGATTGACACCTCCGGTGCGTCTCCTGTGCTGAAACTGAAGGATGGTGTGAGCCTGGACCATGAGGCTGAGGGAGGATCGGTCACGGTTTCTGTCACTACAGATGACGGCAACGGCGGCACCTACTCTGAAGATATTACCGTCAACGTTTCTGATGTGAATGACGGACCTTCCGCACTGGGCATAACGCCGTCTGCTGTTGCTGAGGGCGATGCAGGCGCAACAGCGGGCGTTCTGTCCGTCACAGATGAAGATGTTGGTGACACCCATACGTTTGCTGTGTCCGATCCACGGTTTGAAGTGGACACGTCCGGCCCTGATCCAGTTCTGAAACTGAAAGACGGTGTGACGCTCGACCATGAGACCGCGTCCACAGTGGATGTTTCCGTCACAGTGACCGATGTGTCCGGCTCTTCAATTACAGAGACATTTTCCGTTTCTGTGACAGATGTGAATGAAGGCCCGACGGATATCGACATCACCGGCACAACGATCGCCGAGAATGCCGATGGCGCTGTCGTGGGTACTCTGTCCACGACCGACGAAGATGTTGGTGATACGCACAGCTATACCCTGTCTGACAGCCGCTTTGAGGTCGTCACTGATGCAGACGGCGATCCGGTTCTGAAACTGAAAGATGGTGTGTCGCTTGACCACGAAACCGAAAGCAGCGTGACAGTTACGGTTACGGCTGATGACGGCAATGGCGGCACTTATTCCGAGGACATCACCGTCAACGTCTCTGATGTGAACGAAGCTGTAACGGCCGTTGATTCAACGGCAACCACGTCAGAGAATACGGACGTTTCAGGCTCTGTATCAGCTTCTGATCTCGACGGTGATGCGCTGAGTTACTCTCTGGTATCAGGCCCTGCCGAAGGGTCTGTAACGGTGAACCCGGACGGAAGCTACAGCTTTGATCCGGGCGCAGATTTCGATGATCTTGCTGTTGGTGAAACCCGTGAAGTACGGTTCACCTTTGAAGCCGATGATGGTCGAGGGTCGACCGATCAGGGCGAGATGGTGATCACTGTAACCGGAACCAACGATGGCCCGACAGATATCAGTATCAGCAATGCGACGATCAACGAGAATGCAGACGGTGCCGTTGTTGGCACGTTGTCCTCGTCCGACCTGGATACATCTGACACGCACACCTATACGGTCTCAGACAGCCGTTTCGAGATTGATACCTCCGGCGCATCTCCGGTTCTGAAGCTGAAGGATGGCGTCAGCCTCGACCATGAAGCTGAGGGCGGTTCTGTTACGGTTTCCGTGACCACCGATGATGGCAATGGCGGCACCTATTCCGAGAACATCACGGTCAACGTGTCTGACGTGAATGACGGCCCGACGGACATCAACATCTCCGGCAACACGGTTGCCGAGAATGCCGCTGGTGTCACGGTCGGAACCCTGTCCACTGTTGATCAGGACAGCGGCGATACGCACAGCTACACGGTCTCAGACAGCCGCTTCGAGGTTGATACCTCTGGTGCGTCTCCAGTTCTGAAACTGAAAGACGGCGTTAGCCTCGACCATGAAACTGAGGGCGGCTCTGTCACGGTTTCTGTGACCACAGACGATGGCAATGGCGGCACCTATTCCGAGAACATCACGGTCAACGTGTCTGATGTGAATGACGGCCCGACGGACATCAACATCTCCGGCAACACCATTGCCGAGAATGCTGCCGGTGCCACGGTCGGAACCCTGTCCACCGTTGATCAGGACAGCGGCGATACGCACAGCTACACGGTTTCAGACAGCCGGTTTGAGATCGACACTTCCGGTGCGTCTCCGGTTCTGAAGCTGAAGGATGGCGTCAGCCTCGATCATGAGGCCGAGGGCGGTTCTGTTACGGTTTCCGTGACCACCGATGATGGCAATGGCGGCACTTATTCCGAGAACATCACGGTCAACGTCTCTGATGTGAATGAAGGCCCGACAGACATCAACATCTCTGGCAACACCATTGCCGAAAATGCAGACGGTGCTGTTGTCGGCACTCTGTCCACGGTTGATCAGGACAGTGGTGACACGCACACCTACACGGTCTCAGACAGCCGCTTCGAGGTTGATACCTCTGGTGCGTCTCCTGTTCTGAAACTGAAAGACGGCGTCAGCCTTGACCATGAAGCTGAAAGCAGCGTGACAGTTTCTGTGACCACAGATGATGGCAATGGTGGCACTTACTCCGAAAACATCACGGTCAACGTCTCTGACGTGAGTGAGGGTGCTGTCTCGGCGATTTCTGACACGAACAGTGCTGCTGACGCGGTGCTTGAGAATGCGTCTGTCGGTTCTTCCGTGGGCATCACAGCCTCTGCCAGTGATGCAGATGGTACGGACAGCGTGACCTATTCCCTGTCTGATGATGCAGGCGGTCTGTTCGCCATCGATGCCAATACAGGTGAAGTGACTGTTGCTGGCTCCATCGACAGGGAAGCAGCTGCAAGCCACACCATTGAAGTGACGGCGACGTCCACAGACGGGTCCACCTCAACCCAGAGCTACACCATCAATGTTGGTGATGTGAACGAGTTTGGCACCGGTGCAACAACCGACACGGATGCTGCTGCAAACAGTGTTGCCGAGAATGCAGCCAATGGCACAAAAGTCGGTATCACGGCCTCTGCCTCTGACGCGGATGCAACGGACAGCGTGACCTATTCTCTGTCCGATGATGCAGACGGCCGCTTTACCATCGATACGAATACGGGTGAGATCAGCGTTGCTGATGGCAGCAAGCTGGATCATGAAAGTGATGCTTCCCACACGGTGACGGTCCTGTCCACCTCCAGCGATGGCTCCACGTCCAGTGAGACTTTCACCATCAATGTTGGTGACGTGAATGAAGGCCCGACGGATATCTCCATCTCCGGTGACACAGTTGCTGAGAATGCCGCTGGTGCCACGGTCGGAACCCTGTCGACCACCGATGAAGATGTGGGTGATACACATACCTATACAGTCTCTGACAGCCGGTTTGAGATCGATACCTCCGGTGCATCTCCGGTTCTGAAGCTGAAAGACGGCGTCAGCCTCGACCATGAGGCCGAGGGCGGCTCTGTCACGGTTTCTGTGACCACTGATGACGGCAATGGCGGGACATACTCTGAGAACATCACGGTCAACGTCTCTGACGTGAACGATGGTCCGACGGACATCAACATCTCTGGCAACACCATTGCCGAGAATGCAGATGGTGCTGTTGTCGGCACACTGTCCACGGCTGATCAGGACAGTGGCGATACGCACACCTACACTGTGTCTGATAGCCGCTTCGAGATCGACACCTCTGGTGCGTCTCCTGTTCTGAAACTGAAAGATGGCGTCAGCCTCGACCATGAGGCCGAGGGCGGCTCTGTCACGGTTTCCGTGACCACTGATGACGGCAATGGCGGCACCTATTCCGAGAACATCACGGTCAACGTCTCTGACGTGAATGATGGCCCGACGGACATCAACATCTCCGGCAACACGGTCGCTGAGAATGCCGCTGGTGCCACAGTTGGCACGTTGTCCACTGTTGATCAGGACAGCGGCGATACGCACAGCTACACGGTTTCTGACAGCCGGTTTGAGGTTGTTGATGACGGCAGTGGCAACAAGCAGCTTAAGCTGAAGGACGGCCAGAGCCTCGACCATGAGGCCGAGGGCGGTTCTGTTACGGTTTCCGTCACCACTGATGACGGCAATGGCGGGACATACTCTGAGAACATCACGGTCAACGTCTCTGACGTGAACGATGGTCCGACGGACATCAACATCTCTGGCAACACCATTGCCGAGAATGCAGATGGTGCTGTTGTCGGCACACTGTCCACGGCTGATCAGGACAGTGGCGATACGCACACCTACACTGTGTCTGATAGCCGCTTCGAGATCGACACCTCTGGTGCGTCTCCTGTTCTGAAGCTGAAGGATGGCGTGAGCCTCGATCATGAGGCAGAGGGTGGTTCTGTCACGGTTTCTGTGACCACCGATGATGGCAATGGCGGCACCTATTCCGAGAACATCACGGTCAACGTCTCTGATGTGAATGACGGTCCAACAGACATCAACATCTCCGGCAACACGGTCGCTGAGAATGCTGCTGGTGCCACAGTTGGCACGTTGTCGACGGTTGATCAGGACAGCGGCGATACGCACAGCTACACTGTTTCTGACAGCCGTTTCGAGATCGACACCTCTGGTGCGTCTCCTGTTCTGAAGCTGAAGGATGGCGTGAGCCTCGATCATGAAGCTGAGGGTGGTTCTGTCACGGTTTCTGTGACCACCGATGATGGCAATGGCGGAACCTATTCCGAGAACATCACGGTCAACGTGTCTGATGTGAATGAAGGCCCGACAGACATCAACATCTCTGGCAACACCATTGCCGAGAATGCAGACGGTGCTGTTGTCGGCACTCTGTCCACGGTTGATCAGGACAGTGGTGACACGCACACCTACACGGTCTCAGACAGCCGTTTCGAGGTTGATACTTCCGGTGCATCTCCGGTTCTGAAACTGAAGGATGGTGTGAGCCTGGACCATGAGGCTGAAAGCAGCGTGACAGTTTCTGTCACCACAGATGATGGCAATGGTGGGACATACTCCGAAGATATCACGGTCAATGTTTCTGACGTGAATGAAGGCCCCACAGGTTTCACCACGCCAACGAGTCACTCCGTCTCTATTCAGAATGCAGGGTTTGAAGCACAGCAGCTCTCAGACGGTATGTCGGCTAATCAAAACATTGACGGCTGGGATACAACTGGCAGTGTCGTCGGTGTCTGGGATGTCAACAATTCCGGTTTCACCGATGCACCGGAAGGCGAGAATACAGCCTATTTGCTGGGTGATGCGACTGCATCCCAAACGCTCAATGAAGATTTTGCACCTGGTCAGAGCTACTCTCTGTCAGCAATGGTCGGTGACCGTGGTCCCAGCATTGATGCGAATGGATGGGAAATCCGCATCTATGCGGGTAATCAGCTCCTCGGCAGCGTTGACAATTCGGATTTTGATCCCCCGGAAGGGCAGTTCATTGAAGCGTCCCTGACATTAAGCGCAGACGAGCTGGAAGCATTCTCGGATCATTATGGCGAGCCGCTTAGAATTGAGCTTTTCAATACCGGAAACGGGGACGAGATCAATTTCGACGATATCCGTCTTGAAACAACAGCCGAGATCTCTGTTGGCGAGGGTGATGGTAACGGAACGCCTGTAACCCAGATCACAGCCACTGACCCGGATGAAGGTGATACGCATACCTACAGCCTTGTCGATGACGCGAATGGTGCTTTTGCCATTGACCCGAACACCGGCATTATCACGGTCGCTGATTCCAGCAAGATCGATTATGAAACCGCGCAATCCATGGATGTCACCGTTCAGGTGACAGATTCAGGCGGCCTGACTTATAACGATGTGGTCACGATTACCATCAACGATGCAGATGAAGCCGATGTCTCGGCGATTTCTGACACGAACAGCGCTGCTGACGCGGTGCTTGAGAATGCGTCTGTCGGTTCTTCCGTGGGTATCACAGCCTCTGCAAGCGACGCGGACGGTACGGACAGTGTGACCTATTCCCTGTCTGATGATGCAGGCGGTCTGTTCGCCATCGATGCCAATACAGGTGAAGTGACTGTTGCTGGCTCCATCGACAGAGAAGCAGCTGCAAGCCACACCATTGAAGTGACGGCGACGTCCACAGACGGGTCCACCTCAACCCAGAGCTACACCATCAATGTTGGTGATGTGAACGAGTCTGGAACCGGTGCAACAACCGACACGGATGCCGCTGCAAACACGGTCTCCGAGAACGCTGCCAATGGCACAACAGTCGGTATCACGGCCTCTGCCTCTGATGCGGATGCAACGGACAGCGTGACCTATTCCCTGTCCGATGATGCAGACGGCCGCTTTACCATCGATACGAATACGGGTGAGATCAGCGTTGCTGATGGCAGCAAGCTGGATCATGAAAGTGATGCTTCCCACACGGTGACGGTCCTGTCCACCTCCAGCGATGGCTCCACGTCCAGTGAGACTTTCACCATCAATGTTGGTGACGTGAATGAAGGCCCGACGGATATCTCCATCTCCGGCAACACCATTGCCGAGAATGAAGACGGTGCTGTTGTCGGAACTCTGTCCACCACCGATGAAGATGTAGGCGATACGCACACCTATACAGTCTCTGACAGCCGTTTCGAGATCGACACCTCCGGTGCATCTCCGGTTCTGAAGCTGAAAGATGGTGTGAGCCTCGACCATGAAGCCGAGAGCGGTTCTGTCACGGTTTCTGTTACCACTGATGACGGCAATGGTGGCACCTATTCCGAGAACATCACGGTCAACGTCTCTGATGTGAATGAAGCTGTGACCGATATCAATATCAGCGGTTCTCAGTCCGTTCAGGAGAGTGTTACAGATGGTGGCACGATTGGTTCTGCCTATGACCCTGCTGGTACAGTCGTTGCCAATCTGAGCGCCATTGACGAGGATGGAGGGGACAGTCATACCTTCACCATCCAGTCAGCCACAGATCAGAATGGTGATCCGGTCACGATCGACAGTTCCTTCCCGTTCGAGGTTCAGGGCAATACGATTGTTGTCAAGGCTGGCGGGCATCTCGATCATGAGACAATTTCCCAGTATGACATCGTTGTCGAAGTTGAGGATGGCGCGGGCAATACGGTCTCGAAGACGGTCTCTGTATCCGTCACGGACTATGAAGGATCCAAAGCACAGGATTCAGCTGCTGAGATCATTACGGGTACCTCTGAAGAAGACCATATCATCGGCGGTGATGGCGCAGATACGATCAATGCCGGCGACGGCAATGATGTTATCGACCTGTTCACAGGTACTGGCGCGTGGTCAATTGAAGCCGACTACGCAACGGATCATGTTGATGCCGGAGCTGGTGATGACCAGATCATTGTCGGGTTCGGTAATAATGAAACGATTGATGGCGGTACAGGAACGGACACGCTTTCGTTCAACGGATTTGGCGGCGTCAATACGGTCAATGTTGATCTGGGCGCGGGAACTTACAGCGTCTATGCGGCTGGCAATGGCACCATATCCAATGTGGAGAATGTCTACGGCGGTCATTTGAGCGACACGATTACCGGTGATAGTGGTGACAACGTCCTGCATGGTGGTGGAAACGGCAATGACCGACTGACCGGCGGTGGCGGCAATGACAGCATCGACGGTGGCACCGGCACAGATACAGCTGTTTTCTCCGGTGATCGCTCCGATTACACAATCACGGATAATGGTAACGGCGGTTACACGGTTGTTGATAATCGTCCGGGCTCTCCGGATGGCACTGACACTGTGACCAATGTGGAGAATTTCGAATTTGCAGACGGGACAATCACCGTCGGCAATATTTTGAACGAAGGCCCGACAGACATTGATATCAGTGGTGATACCATCGCTGAGAATGTGGATGGCGCTGTTGTTGGAACCCTGTCTGCAACCGATGCAGATGCGGGTGACACGCATACCTACACTGTTTCTGACAGCCGGTTTGAGGTTGTTGACGATGGCAGTGGCAATAAACAGCTCAAGCTGAAGGATGGCCAGAGTCTTGATCATGAAGCCGAGGGTGGAGATGTTGTTGTCACTGTGACGGTTGATGACGGTCGCCAGGGATCTTATTCCGAGGACATCACGATCAATGTGTCGGATGTGAACGAGGGTCCGACGGACATCAACATCTCCGGCAACACGGTCGCCGAGAATGCTGCCGGTGCCACAGTCGGAACCCTGTCTACTGTTGACCAGGACAGTGCCGATACGCACACCTATACAGTGTCTGACAGCCGGTTTGAGGTTGTTGACGATGGCAGTGGCAACAAACAGCTCAAGCTGAAGGACGGCCAGAGCCTTGACCATGAGGCCGAGGGTGGTTCTGTCATGGTTTCCGTGACTACCGATGATGGCAATGGCGGCACCTATTCCGAGAACATCACGGTCAACGTGTCTGATGTGAACGATGGCCCGAGTGATATCAACATTAGCGGCAACACCATTGCCGAGAATGCTGCCGGTGCTGCGGTTGGCACTCTGTCCACAGTTGATCAGGACAGCGGTGACACACACACTTATACGGTTTCTGACAGCCGGTTTGAGATTGATACCTCTGGCGCATCTCCAGTTCTGAAGCTGAAAGACGGTGTGAGCCTCGACCATGAGTCTGAGGGTGGTTCTGTTACAGTTTCTGTCACAACTGACGACGGCAATGGCGGTACCTATTCCGAGAACCTCACGGTTAATGTGTCTGACGTCAATGAAGGACCGACCGATATTGGACTCTCCGGTTTTCACAGGGTTGCAGAGAATGCAGATGGAGCCACAATTGGTATCCTGTCGACCGTGGATGAGGACAATGGCGATACGCATACCTATACGGTTTCTGACAGCCGCTTCGAGGTGAACACTTCAGGTGATTTCCCAATTCTGCGGTTGAAGGATGGTGTCAGTCTTGATTATGAAACCGAAACATCGGTCAATCTGACGATTACCACTGATGACGGCAACGGTGGTGTCTATTCCGAAAACATGACGATTAATGTGACCGACGTTGTTGATACAATCACGCTGTCAGACAGCTCGTCGCATACTCCTGAGGATGCTGCATCTGTCTTCAGTTTCAGCACGCCGACTGGCGCGCTCTCGACGGGATACAGCTATCAGATTGTGTCGAACCCAAGTGAGGGAACCGTCTCCCATCTCTATGATGACAGATACTTCTTCAGTTCGGAGATAAATCCGGATGGCAATGAGGCGGCGTTCGATTATCTGGGTGTTGGCGAGAGCACGACCGTCTCCTTCCAGTACAAGGTTGTCAACGACGATGGCCTTGAGAGTAACGTCGCAACCCACACTGTGACGGTTACAGGGCGTAACGATCAGGTCACCGACATCAATCTGTCGGCCAATACAGTTACGGAAAATGATGCGGGAGCAGTGGTCGGAACACTGACATCCGTAGATCGGGATGTTAATGACACTCACACTTACACGGTCTCCGACAGTCGTTTTGAAGTGGTTGATGATGGCAGCGGCAACAAGCAGCTCAAACTCAAGGATGGCGTAAGCCTGGATCATGAGACCGAAAGCAGTGTGACTGTCTCGGTCACCGCAAATGATGGTAACGGCGGCACCTATTCCGAGAACATGACGATCAACGTGTCCGACGTGAATGAGGCGCCAACGGATATTTCGATTGGCAGCACTACGCGTAGTGCAACGATTGTAAATGCAGGATTTGAGGATGATGCGTTCGCCGATGGTGGATTCACAAGATCAGCACCGACCGGCTGGACGCAGAATGCGGTACAGGCGGGCGCATGGGATGTCCAGGATTCGCACTCGTTTGCACCGGCTGAAGGCGAGAATGTTGGTTATATAAATGCGGGTGGTGGGACATTCTCACAAACCTTGAGTGAGAAGCTCTCCGCAGATACGGATCTGAACCTGTCTGTCAAGGTTGCGACAAATGATGCTGGAGGCACACCAGCCGGGTATGAAGTTCGGCTCTATGCGGGCAACACTCTGCTGAAATCAGTAGATGAAGGAGATTTCGCGCTCAATGGCGAGAACTTCGTTGACGTGTCGATCAATCTGAGTGCTCAGGAGCTTCAGGCTTTCTCAAGCCAGTATGGTGAGGATCTTCGGATTGAACTGGTTAGCGACAACACCGGAGACAATAACTACTTCGATGATGTGCGTCTGGATGTGACGGACTATGCTGACTCCGCCACCATTGACGAGAATGATGCAGGCGCGATTGTCGGAAACCTCCAGACAGATGACCCGGATGATGGGGATACGCACAGCTACACGGTGTCTGACAGCCGCTTTGAGATCGTTGATGATGGCAATGGTACCAAGCAGCTGAAGCTGAAAGATGGCGTCAGCCTTGATCATGAGGCTGAAGGCGGGCCCGTCACGGTGACCGTGACAACCAGTGACGGCAATGGCGGGACGCACTCTGAGAATCTAACAGTCAACATTGCAGATGTGGCTGAGGTCACGGTGTCTGGTTCTTTTGGTACGCCGACACATCAGGACCGAGAGATGTCTCAGGCCTTCTCGGATAACTTTAACGACGGGAATGCCAATGGATGGAGTGTTGTTGACGTCAGTGGCGAAAACAAAGCGAACAATTGGTCTGTGTCGGGCGGCCGCGTTGTTGAACAAAGTGATGCTGGAAACAGCTTCCTGGGAAGAGACCTGAGCGGTGATGTTGGAGGTAATTCTTATGAAATTAATGTCAACATCAGTACCGATACCGGGAATTCCTATAATGATAATGTTGGTATCGTTTTTGGTTATGAGGACAGCGATAATTACTATGAAGTAAAATGGCTTAAAACCTCGATAAGTAAAGATGATTCAGATAGCCATCGTGACTTTGTGCTTATTAAGGTTGAAGATGGTAATCCAACTGTTCTGCAGACTGTCGACGAGGTGAATCTTGGCAGCAATTTTGATCTGCAGGTCGTCGTTGACAGTTCAGGCATTACGGTTTCGACTGATGGCACTGAACGAATTAGTGTTTCCGGTGAACAGCCGGCAATCGGTACATTTGGCTTGAGCTCGAATGACAATGATAGCGGTGTCAGCTTTGACAATGTGGTTATTAATGAAATCACTGAGGAAGGGCATAATATTCCGCTGAATATTTCGGTTGGACTCGACACACCAGATGGGGCTGTAACGATTTCCCCGGTTGTTATATCTGGAATCCCGGATGGGGTAACGCTCTCCGCGGGTACTGATAATGGAGATGGGACCTGGACTGTAGCAACCTCCGATCTGGCCGGTTTGTCGGCTCATGTTCCGGATGGCTCTCCTCAGTTCTCAGTAT
The DNA here is from genome assembly GCF_030845175.1 of Coralliovum pocilloporae. Taxonomy (NCBI): domain Bacteria; kingdom Pseudomonadati; phylum Pseudomonadota; class Alphaproteobacteria; order Hyphomicrobiales; family Coralliovaceae; genus Coralliovum; species Coralliovum pocilloporae. The sequence continues at coordinate 2,248,424 of NZ_CP132542.1, forward strand.
CTGTAACAGCTACCAGTACGAACTCTGCGGACGGTAGCACAACAACGGCCACCGATACGGTTGGCACAATCAAATCTGGCACGGCAGGGGATGATATTCTCACAGGGACGTCCGGTGATGATGTGTTCCTGACCCAGGGCGGTGCAGACACGGTGACGTTTACTGGCAATCAGGGTGATTACACGATTACGGATGAAGGCAACGGGGTTTATACAGTTGCTGATAATCGCCCGGGCTCCCCAGATGGCACAGACAGGATTGTCGATGCAAAAACTCTTCAGTTTGCGGATGGTTCGGTAGAGATTAACCAGGCACCAACCGACATCGGTCTGTCCGATCGGTTTGTTTTCGAGAATGCCAGCAATGGTCATGTGGTCGGTACGCTCTCGGCGACCGATCCGGACAGCGGTGAAAGCTTCACCTACAGCCTGACCAATGATGCAGGCGGCAAGTTCGAGATTGTCGGTGATGAACTGCGGGTGAAGAGTGGTCTGGATTACGAGACCAGCACCAGCCACTCGATTGGTGTTCAGGTGACCGATTCAGCCGGAAACACCTACACAGAAAACTTCACCATTCATGTAGATGACTATGCCGAGCACAATGTGCAGGTGGCGACTGTACGTGTTGGCTCTAGCTCTGATGCTTACTACACCAGCGCGAATTATAACGGAACCAGTCAGGCAGAAAACATCAGCGGTACAAGCTACGGTGAAACCATCAATGGTAATGATGGTAACGATGTTATCCGAGGCTACAACGGAAATGACACCTTGAATGGTGGCGATGGCAAGGATCACATCTACGGGGGCAATGGCAACGATCTGGTCAGGGGCGGCGCCCATGATGATTATCTCCATGGTGGTAACAACGATGACCAGCTTTGGGGTGGTACCGGATATGACTGGTTAGATGGCGGTGCTGGCAATGACCAGGCCTGGGGAGAGACCGGAAGTGATACCTATACCTTCGGCCTTGGCGATGGTCAGGATTACTTTGATGGCGGTGCCGGGTCTTCATGGACGGATACCATTGATATCCAGTCAAATGCCGGAGAGTACAACACCGACTGGACCCTGGCACTGACCAGCGGCAGCATTGTCGGTCAGGATGGTGATACACTATTGCTGAGCGACGATGCCGACGGAACCATCACCCTGTCTGATGGCAGCCAGCTCAGCTTCGAGAATGTTGAGCAGATCGAGTGGTAGGGGCAAGCCGTGGTGGAAGGAACCTACGAAGCCTTTAGGGCGCAATTGGCAAAGGAAGCCTGGAGAGTAAACCCTCATGGGCCAACTCCAGGCCTTTCTGAGACTTTGCATGGTGTCGAATGCCTGTCGGATGACCAGGCCTGGGCTGTATGCCAGCATCTCTGCAAGAGCCCCGAAAGTCTGGCCCCTCTCGGGGGAGAGGCACGCGACGTCTGGCGGGTTTCTTTTGCTGGACGACCATCCCTTGTCCTGATGTACCGCAAGGTGAGACAACGTGCAGTTCTTGAACGCAATGTACTGGTGCATTTGCGCAAAGCCGGACTGTCTGTCCCGAAAGTGCATGCGGCACAAGGCCACTGGCTTGTGACAGAGGATCTGGGCGATCTGCGATTGCCGCTTGTTCTGTCACAGAAATCACGGCACCAGCAGCAGATTCTCATTGAAAAGGCGCTTCAGTCTCTTCTGACTTTGCAGAAACTGGGACATCAGATTGGTTTGAGCGAGAAGGTCGCCCCCATTGGCAAGAGTGCCAGCTGGGTGAGCAATCTGTCCAATGCGCCGAGAAAACTCGCAAGACTGGCGCAAGTGGAACCAAGTCCGGCTCTTGATCTGGATGGCATTCATCAGCTTCTAACCTGCACGGAACGTCGGTTTATCAAATGGGATGCGCGTCTTGGCAATGCGATGGTCGGGGAAGGTGGTACCATCCGCTGGTTTGATTTTGAGCATTGCGGCACACGCGATCCTCTCGACGACCTTGCCTGGTTCTTTGGTGATGAGACCCTGCCCAACGATCTTGTTCAGGATGACTTCATCTTCGAGGAAATTCTGCCCGCTTTCTGCAGACACCGGCCACAGGCTGCGGGGCAGCGCTATCTCAGGGTAATGGCGACGCTGCACATGTGTATTCGTCTGTCGAATATTCTCATCAAGAAAGACGGCCGGTTGTGGTGGGATAATCAGGCCTGCCTGGACAATGACAGCATACTGGTGACAGAAAGCGGGTTCGCCGCTCTGTGCCAGCGTGCTGCATCATGGGCAGGTCGGGACAAGCTGACAGCACCGCTTGTTGAATGGCTGCTGGATCTGCCCGATCATATCCAGACAGAAAAAACGGCGCTGGTTGGTCCGGTTACGGTTCAGTTTACCTGAAGGACCTACAGCACATTCATTCTATGTCGGTTCACTTGACCGGCCTTTGCTGCTCATGCCACATCTCTGTCAGCACAATGATTAAGAGGGTCCGGCATGAAGCCCACAAGTTCCACCTATACCGGAATGCCGACGACAGTGTTTGAGGTTATGTCCGGCCTTGCCCGCGAGCACGGCTCGATCAATCTGGGGCAGGGGTTTCCAGACACAGATGGACCGGAAGATATCCGCCGGGTTGCAGCTGATGCCCTGATGGAAGGCCCCAATCAGTATCCGCCCATGGTCGGTATTCCGGAGCTCAGGCAGGCGGTTGCTGCTGCCAATAAGCGGTTCTATGGGCTGGATGTGGACTGGCAGCGAGAAGTCTGTGTGACCTCGGGAGCAACAGAAGCCATTTCCGACTGTATCAATGCCCTGGTCGAGCCGGGCGATGAAGTGGTGCTGATTGAGCCGCTCTATGATTGCTATCTGCCGCTGGTGGAGCACGCAGGCGGCATTGTCAAAAGCGTCCGGATCACGCCTCCCGACTGGACGCTTGATCTTGGCGCGCTGGAAGCGGCCTTTTCCGAGAAGACCAAACTGCTGTTGCTGAACAGCCCGCATAATCCGGCGGGCAAGGTTTTCTCACAAACCGAGCTGCAGGCCATTGCCGATCTGCTGCTGAAATATGATGCTTATGCTGTCTGTGATGAGGTCTATGAACATCTGACCTTTGACGGACGACGTCATATCCCGTTGATGACACTGGACGGCATGCGCGACCGGGTGGCACGGATCGGTTCAGCTGGCAAAACGTTCTCGCTCACCGGCTGGAAGATTGGCTATATCACCGCCGCGCCGAACCTTCTTGACCCGATTGCCAAAGCCCATCAGTTCTGCACCTTCACCACACCGCCAAACCTTCAGAAGGCTGTGGCCTACGGGCTGAACAAAGGTGATGACTACTTCACGGGCTTCACCGAAGGGATGCAGGCCCAGCGCGATCATCTGGCCAAAGGGCTTGCGGATATCGGCTTCGAGGTGGCCCCCTGTGAAGGAACCTATTTCATTACGGTTGATGCCCGGTCTGTGGGGCTTGACGGAACGGATGTGGACCTGTGCCGGGACATGACCGTTGAGGGAGGAGTGACGGCTGTTCCGGTTTCCGCCTTCTATCGTTCGGATGCGCCGACCCATTTCCTGCGCTTTTGCTTCTGCAAGCAGACGGATTTTCTGGATAGTGGTCTGGAACGGCTGGCCGCCTGGGTCAGGATGCGGAGAGGTTGATCATGAGCACAGAACAGCTTGAAGCACGGATCGACAGTCTGGAAATCACCATTGCCGATCAGCAGAAAACCATCGACGATCTCAACGAGATGGTCACCCGTCAATGGGACACACTGAAACAGTTTGAGCGGGAAATCCTGAAACTGTCCGGTCAGATAGAACTGCTGGAAGAAGCCAGCCCGGCACCTGAAAACCAGAAACCGCCCCATTATTGAGCGGAAAAAAGAAGAGGCAGCGCGGAGGTGCTGCCTCTTCTCAGTCGCGGAGTGAAAGCTCAAGGCCTAGGCATGAAGCTCCTGGCTGATCCGAGTACCATCGGATGCCGTTCCGCTTTGATTGCTGATCGGTGAGGCGGACGGGTCAGACTTAAGAGATTTGTACAACCCTGTGGCCATGGCAAGGATCACAAATGATATCGGGAACGCAGCAGCAATGGATGCTGTTTGCAGCGCTCCGAGACCACCGGCGACCAGAAGAACAATGGCGGTCGCACCGATACCGAAACCCCAGATAATCCGGAACTTCTTAGGTGGATTGTCGTCACCCATGGACAGCATGGTGGTGATAACCAGCGTGCCGGAATCAGCCGATGTTACGAACCATGATACAAGCAGGAGCGTAGCAAGCGCTGAAAGAGGCCAGGCTGTCCACCCGAGGTCTCCCATCCAGGATGTCGCTCCCAGATTGCCTATTGTGCCATAGAGAGCAGAAGGCAGGTCCCAGTTGCGAACCGTTGTGATAATGCCCGCTCCGCCGTCTGCAGCAGGACCACCCGCCATGTTCATCTCTTGCCAGATCGCGTTGCCGCCAAACATGCAGAGCCAGAAGAAGGCAATGGCCGTTGGTACAAACAGAACGCCGACCATGAATTCACGAATGGTTCGTCCGCGAGAGATACGGGCAATGAACATGCCGACCATCGGAGCCCAGGCAATCCACCAGCCCCAGTAGAAAATCGTCCAGCCACCCTGCCATGAGATGTGTTCTTCGGTGCTGGCTGTCCAGAAGCCCATCGGGATGAAGTTCCACAGATAGTCACCAATTGTGGTGACATAGAAACCGAGGAGCCATTTGAACGGACCTATGAGAACAAAGGCGGCCAGCAGAATCATGGACAGCCAGATGTTCCACTCGGAAATCATCCTGATGCCCTTACCAACGCCGGAAACCGTAGAGATGGTGGCGATAAGGGTAACGACGATGATCAGAATAACCTTGGTGAAGGTTCCGGGGTCAATTCCGAACAGGACGTTCAGACCGGTTGCTATCTGGCTTGAACCAAGACCGAGCGATGTGGCGATACCGAAAACAGAGCCAAACACGGCGAGAAGGTCAACCGTATGACCCCATGGACCATAAATGCGCTCACCAATCAGCGGATAAAGCGCTGACCGCATGGTCAATGGCAGTTTCTTTCGGAAGCCGAAATAGGCAAGGCAGAGCCCAACGATCACATAAAGGGCCCATCCATGGAAACCCCAGTGGAAATATGTGACCCGCATGGCATCAATGGCTCGCTGCATGTCCATTGCGCTATGGCCCGCAAGTTCAGCATGCGGGTTGTTCGGATAACCAAAGGCCCCTGAATTGTCGAAGTAGAAAATTGGCTCGGCAACACCGAAGAACAGGATGCCGATGCCGATCCCTGCCGAGAACAGCATTGCAAACCAGCTGAAATTGCTGAACTCGGGTCTCGCATCATCGTCGCCTAGACGCAGGTTGCCGAACTTCGAGAACATCAGGAAAAAGCAAAAGAGCATAATGCCTGCAAGAACCGTGATGTAATACCAGCTGAGGCCGTTCTCAATCCAGCTGCGTACAGACTTGTAGAGCCCGCCTGCGAATTCAACATTCAGAACGGTGAAGATGACAAATGCCGCGATCATGGCCTTTGAGGCAATGCCCATGCCGGGATGCAGCCCGGTAAAAAAGCCTTTTTGGGCGACAAGGTGATTGTTAGGATTTGTATCAGACAACGATGTCTCCTCCATCAGATGCCCAGGGGGCAAATTTCAGGCAATCAACACAAAGGTCCTTCTTTCCGGAACATTGAAAAATGCCGGATTGCCTGTTCTGTAAGATTTTTGATGCCGTCTTCAGTCTTCAGACCGGCCAGCCTGATGATCACTGGTTGAGCCAGAGACCTTCGCAGCGGATGATCTGCAGCAGCAAGTTGCGCTAGGATCAAGCAGATTGAATTGCAGTTTTCGACAATAAGTCCGCATTATACGACGGATAAGTACAAAATCAGGTCGATAATTTCGTTTCCTGTTGCCGTTGTAAAGAGATGGGTTCCGTAACGGTACTTTCTCGATTCGGAAGAGTGAATGATCTAAACAAGTGGTATCGACTCATCTTTCTCCCCATCTTATGGGGGAGCAGAATGCGACGAAAGGGAAACAGTCATGACGGCCTGTATTGTCGGTTGGGGACACACACCATTCGGGAAACATCAGGACAAGACGGTTGAAAGTCTGATCGTCGAAGCGGCAACAGCGGCTATTGCGGATGCCGGAATTGAGCCGAAAGATGTGGACGAGATTATCCTCGGTCATTTCAATGCCGGGTTCTCGGCTCAGGATTTTACGGCAAGCCTTGTCCTTCAGGCATCCGACGACTTCCGCTTTAAGCCAGCGTTGAGAGTTGAAAACGCCTGCGCGACTGGCTCGGCAGCTGTCCATCAGGGCATCAAGACACTCGCCGCCGGGCAGGCGCGGATTGTGCTTGTGGTGGGGGTCGAACAGATGACCACAACGCCCCCCGCAGATATCGGCAACAACCTGCTGAAGGCGTCCTATCTGCCGGAAGACGGGGACACGCCTGCGGGCTTTGCCGGGGTTTTCGGGATGATCGCCGACAAGTACTTCCAGAGATATGGTGATCAGTCTGATGCTTTGGCAGGAATCGCCGCAAAGAACCACAGAAATGGTGTTTCCAACCCTTATGCCCAGTTGCGCAAAGATCTGGGGTTTGAGTTCTGTCGGGCTGAATCAGACAAGAACCCGTTTGTGGCGGGGCCGTTGAAGCGGACGGATTGTTCGCTTGTCTCAGATGGCGCTGCTGCGATTGTGCTTGCAGATACGGCCACAGCCCTGTCCTTCGACAAGGCGGTGGCTTTCCGTTCTCAGGCCCACGTGTCAGATTTCCTGCCGATGTCGAAGCGAGATATTCTGGACTTTGACGGGTGCTCGGTCGCCTGGTCGCGGGCGCTGGAAGCTGCCCGGCTGACCCTTGACGACCTGTCCTTTGTGGAAACCCACGACTGTTTCACCATCGCTGAACTGATTGAATATGAGGCCATGGGGCTGGCACCAAAGGGCGAGGGTGCCCGCGTAGTTGCAGACGGGACTACACAGATGGACGGCAAGCTTCCGGTCAATCCATCAGGTGGCCTGAAGGCAAAAGGTCACCCCATCGGTGCAACCGGTGTGTCCATGCATGCTCTGACGGCCATGCAGTTGACTGGCAGGGCAGGGGACATGCAGGTCAGCAATCCGAAGCTTGGCGGCATCTTCAATATGGGCGGAGCAGCCGTTGCCAATTATGTGTCGATCCTTGAGCCCATCAAATAGATGAGTGGCATTTTTCCTGTCGCACAGCTGGGCGCTGGCCAGCTGTCACTTGTGATCAGGCCAGAGCCTCATCGGGTGCCCGAGACAGTGTCCGGCTGGGTAACGCATGGCATCACATCGGTCATTTCCATGCTGGAGCATGAAGAAGCCTGCGAGCTGGGCCTTTTGGATGAAGAAGCGGTTTGCCTGGAACGCGGCCTGTCTTTCACCTCTTTTCCAATTCCTGATTTTACCGTCCCGGATGACATGAGCCGCTGTCGAACTCTCGCGGAAACACTGGCGCAGTCGGCGCGGCAGGGCGACCATTTGGCGTTTCATTGCCGGGGAACCATCGGACGGTCTCCGATGATGCTCGCAAGTCTGTTGGTCATTGATAATCGGGAACCCGGAGCCATCTGGTCAATGATCCGGAACGCCAGAGGTGTTGAGGTGCCGGACACGAGGGAGCAGGAAGACTGGCTCTATCGGTTTGCCGACCAGCTCAAGACCAGTTAGGGGGCATCCCGGTCAGGACGCATTTGCTCTTTCTGCCAGTGATCCTGCTTTTGTCGGTTGCTGGAATGGCAGTTCCGTGCCGATCCGGCCAAAGCCTGGAAGCTTGATTGCCGGATAACGGATATCAACACCCGCCACAGCCCCGGCCATATGGACTTCAAGACCTTCAGCCCATCCCAGCGACAGACCGAAGTAACCGCCCAGTGACAGCCGGATGCCGGTATCGCTGGGTGTGGGCGAGAATTCAAAAGCGCGAGGAGAGAAGTCCTTGCCGAAAGCGGTTGGCGGCAGGGCTGCATCAAGGCCGGGTGTATGGGCTATCACATAGGAAACGAACGTGTTCGAGTTGGGGCCGGGCCAGACAGTATAATCGCCCCGCTCACTGTGAGGGTAAGAGCGGATGGCATTGCGGATGGCCGGAATAAGAGCTTCGGCTTCCGCCCCATAGACCGCATGGATCAGACGCGGCTGGTTGCTGTACCAGCGCCCGTCTGCCGCATAGGCGTTGCGTCTTACGGGGCGCCCCCAGCCAACCACGTCATACCGTTCATAACGATTCGCAGCCCTGTCTTTGATAACCAGCCAGGTGTGGTCGGCAAAGATGCCACGCCAGCGCCCGGTCCGTGCCGCATAGATCTGCACAAGCGCCTTATCAAATGTGGACGCCTCTGGTAACTGTCCGGTGCTTGACCAGTCAGCGGCGTGCCAGCTTTGCGGTTGCTCCTGTGTGACCCACAAGGCAGCATGAAGCGACAGGGGCAACAGCCATATGACGAACAGGGCAGCAAGGGTTATCTTGAGCAGTCGAAGGATCATGATTGGTTCAGAATAGAGAAGAAGCCCGCAACAATCAGGCCCCTGAATGGAGGCAAAACCATGGCAGATGGTCGACCGTGTCTCCTGATCTCGGACTTTGCTGATAAAAGTCAGGGGAAAGGCCGTTGACCTCTCCGGCATATTGAGCCACCGTCTGGCGCCTACAGCGTGCTTCTGAAAAGTTGGCAGGCTTTTCAGATAAAAGCTCGCGCAGAAACAAACTCTCAAAACGTGCTTCTGAAAAGTTGATAGACTTTTCGGATAAGAGTGCGCGCAGAAACAGTGTCTCAGAGCTAAAACGAATGAACACTGTTCTGAGAAACGACAGCTAGACGATGCAGTGAAGGACGTGACGTGCATGGATAATCCGGTTCTTGTTGAGGTGACACGCGGGTCGCTCGTTGAATCCCGTCATCGGGGTGCAATCGCCATTGCCGATGCGGATGGGGCGATCGTGCAGGCCATCGGAGATATCGATCGCCCGGTCTTCCCCCGTTCGGCCATCAAGGCTCTCCAGGCCCTGCCTCTGCTTGAGACAGGTGCTGCTGATGCACTGGGGATAACTGCAGAAGAGCTGGCATTGTGCTGCTCATCTCACAATGGTGAAGACGGTCACGTTCATGGCGCGCGCGCGATCCTGACAAAGGCCGGGATGGATGACGGCGCTCTTGAATGTGGTCCTCAGCCGCCATATCACGAGCATGATCAGGCTATTCTGCACAAGACGGATAGTTCACCCTGTCCCATTCACAACAATTGCTCTGGAAAACATGCGGGCTTTCTGGCGTTGGCCAGCCATATGGGCGTGGAGCCGGGCGGATATATCGAAGCGGGCCATCAGGTGATGTCTGAGGTGCGTCAGGCGCAAGCCGAGATGGTGGACTACACCCTGTCTGATGAGGCAAGCGGAACCGACGGGTGTTCCATCCCGACCTATGCCATGCCGCTGAAGAATCTCGCTGTTGCCTTTGCAAGGTTTGGCACGGGCGCAGGGCTTGAGCCCGTCCGGGCAGATGCCTGCAGAAGGCTTTATGATGCCTGCGTGTCCCACCCTTTAATGGTGGCAGGAACCGGGCGTTTTTGTACGAACGCAATGGCGCTCTTTGGAGGCAGGGTCTTCGTGAAGACTGGTGCTGAGGGTGTTTTCACCGCTGCGATCCCGGAACTGGGGCTTGGTGTTGCACTCAAATGCGATGATGGGACGACCCGGGCGTCAGAGGTCATGATGGCGGAGGTCATCAACAGGCTGCTTGATGACGCCTCTGATGTCGAGGGGTTTAGACAGTTGCTGACACCGGAATTGCGGAACCGCAATGACCGGCTGGTTGGCGTGGTCAGGCCGGTGAACTGGTAAAATAGAGCTCCAGAAGGGGTGCGCATTTACCGCTCGTCAACTGCTGACCCGCTAAGGTCAGTTCTGATGAGGGGACCGTGCCGAATGGATGACGTCACATTTCTGTCCAGAATTATCCAGGAAAGCCCTGAAGGGGTTGTCCATGCCGTGTGGCATGATAACCGGCTGGATAGTGATGCTCTGCCCATTGTGCATCTGGACGACGATGGCGGCTTATCGATCTATGGGGTCGATGGCGTTAATCGGAAGACGGCAGATGGCAATCCGGCATCCTCTCCTGTTCCCCCAGCGAGCCGTCACAAGTTTGATGATGGTACCTTGCTGGCGCGGTGCTGGCGTGCAGTTCATATCCTGAATTTTGCAAAACAGGCAAATGATACAGATCGTATCTTTGTGGATGTTCATCCGAATATCTGCGCGGATACGGATGTCATTCCAGCGTCTATCTCCCGGCTGGTGGACGGTATTCTCGGTTGCGGCCTGCGTCTTGAGCAGGTCATCCTGCAGATCAGGTCTGAAGGCTATCCGAACTACGAGAATGTTCTGAAGCTTGTCAGTCTGTCGCGCTCATGCGGATTCCGGATCGCGTTCTCGGGATTTGGTGTGGGTGGGGTCAATCTGGACAGAATGATTGAGCTTGAACCGGAATTCGTCCGTATTCACGAGCACATGCTGCATATGGCCAGAGAAACACCAAATGGTCTTGTCCTGTTGAAGGGGATGGTGCGTATTCTGCGTGATCTGGATATTCACACCATTCTTTGCGGTGTGCACACCGAGTATGATCTGGCCTATGCGCGACAAGCCAATGTCTGCATGGTGACCGGACGGCTGTTTGGAGAGCCTGCACCGATGCAGCCCATGTGTCGCGGCGAAGGGCTGGTCCGGGATGATGTCGCCGTAACTCTGCCGAAATGGCGGTCGGTGGCATAGCTGGAAATCTCGTCAATTCTGACAAGACAAAATTAACGGTGCTTGCAGAAAAGTGGCCATTCGGTTGTCGAAACCTTCAAAAACGAGCGGGAATTAAGTCTTTACCAGAGTGCACCTGTTAGGGTCCGTTAGAACAACAACCGGATCTGCGCAGATGACAGCGGACTACAAGTATTATTCGATCAGGGAAGAGGATGACGGAGAATTGGTCGCCTATTACGGCGATTATACTCTCAGAAGCCATCTTCAGCCTATCCTGGCCTGCGAAGATAACAGCCGTACCGTGCTCATCGGTGCGGAGGCCCTGGCGCGTGTCGCGCTGAACGATCAGCCTATCCGGACAGAAGCATTCTTTGACAATCTGCCAGACAGTGAAGTCAAGGCGCGGGATCAGCTCTGTCGGGCTCTTCATCTGGCCAGCTTTGCGACCGTCAATGATGGTCTGATGCGCCTGTTCCTGAATATCTTTCCTGAATCCTGTGCAAGTGCTGAAGATGCCATTGCCGCAGCCCGGATGATCACTGGCTATCTGTTCCCTCTGGGTATCAATCCCAAGCAAGTCGTCTGTGAAATCATTGAGGCCAAGGTGGATGATCTGGGCGCACTCAAGGAAGTGACCCAGTCCATTCGTGAGGCCGGAGCATTGATCGCGATTGATGATTTCGGCTGCCGGTATTCCAATATTGACCGTATTTTCGAACTGAAGCCGGATATCGTCAAACTGGATGCGATGATTGTCCGTCGAGCCGGCGAATTCAACAGTGGCCCGCGCATGCTGTCTGCGATCATTAACATGATCCACGAGATGGGTGCCCTGGCGCTTGTTGAAGGCATCGAAGGACGCTCGGAAATGGACATGGCGCTTGAATCAGGCGCAGACCTTCTGCAGGGCTATTTCATTGGCAGGCCCACAGCGTCCCAGACCGGTATGGAAGACACCAAAGAGCGGGACAGGAAGAATTTCCTGTCAGGCTTTATCGGCTAATGCATATTCCCGAAAAATGCGTGCGGTTTTCGGATAAGAATATGCTTACAAACAAGTCGATAGAGCATAGAGCATTATGAGTGACTCTGTTTAAGCTCAGTATGCTCTAGCGCCTCAGGCCTTGGTCCGCCATAGGCCCAGTCCAGCAACTCCACAGTATGAACAATCGGCGTTCCGGTGCCGCTTGCCAACTGGGTGATGCAGCCGATATTGCCTGCTGCAATCACATCCGGGTTTGTGCGCATGATGTTGGAAAGCTTGCGCTCCTTGAGTTGCTCTGCGATCTCCGGCTGCATGATGTTGTAAGTGCCTGCCGAGCCGCAGCAGAGATGGCCTTCCGGAACATCCTTGACTGCAAATCCTGCTTTCTTCAGCAGAGCCTTCGGAGTTGTCTTGATCTGCTGGCCATGCTGCATGGAGCAGGCGGAGTGATAGGTTACCTGCAGGCGCTCGGGTAGCTCTCCCTTTGGCAGGGACAGGCTGTCCAGATATTCGGTGATGTCCTTTGCAAGCGCAGAGATTTCGGCAGCCTTTTCCGCGTAAGCCGGATCATCCCGCAGCATATAGCCGTAATCCTTGATGGTCGTGCCGCAACCGGACGCGGTGATCAGAATGGCATCCAGGCCGCCAGCCTGTTTCTCGCGCCACCAGGCATCCACATTGCGACGCGCGGCATCAAGAGAGTCGGTCTCTCGACCCATGTGATGAACAAGAGCTCCGCAGCAACCTTCACCCTCCGGCAGAACAACATCCACGTTCAGCCTGTTCAGTAGGCGTATGGTGGCGTCATTGATCTGGGGCCTCAGAACAGGCTGGGCACAGCCTGTAAGGAGGGCGACCCGTTGCCGTTCCGGCTCCTCGACAGGTGCTGGATAGTGCCCTGGCGCCGGATGATCCGCCTGCGCTAATGATGTGGAGGGGACAAGGGAGAGCATGGCACTGAAGCGCTGCATCGATGGAATCCGGTCAAGAACCGGCTTGAACACGCGTCCGAGTTTCCCGCCCATAAGAGCAAGGCGAAACCGGGAGCGATGAGGCAGAACAAAGACCAGGATGGATCGGATCAGGCGATCCATAAACGGGCGATCATAAGTCTCCTCAATATAGGCGCGGGCATGATCCACCAGATGCATGTAGTGCACCCCTGACGGACATGTGGACATGCAGGACAGGCACGACAGGCAGCGGTCCACATGCCGGACAACATCCGCATTGGCCGGCTTGTCGTTTTCCAGCATGTCCTTGATCAGATAGATCCTGCCACGCGGGGAATCGAGCTCGTCATTCAGCAGAACATAGGTGGGACAAGTCGCCGTGCAGAAGCCGCAATGAACACATGTCCGCAGGATTTTTTCAGACTCTTTGAGCCCGGCATCAAGCAGTTGCTCGGTGGTGAAATTGGTTTGCATGGCAGTCAGAGCCCCTCATACATGCGGCCCGGATTGAGCAGGCCGTGCGGGTCAAAGGCATTTTTCAGAGAGCGGCTGATCTGCATCAGCGGTGAAGCAAGCGGCTGGAATACGGCATTGTTCTGCCGGATGTCTTCACTGGCCAGGGTCAGGGTCGCATGCCCGTCCAGACCCTCAAGAGCTCCGCGGACAAGGCTCGCCCCCCCGTCAGGCAGATCGGTATCAAAGGCCAGCCAGGCAAGACCTCCCGACCAGTCGAGCAATGTCCGTACAGATGCTTCGGACGTGTTGAGTGCCCTGAGGAAGTCAGGCGTCTCTGTCGGTTTCAGGGAGACACGCCAGAGGGAGGCAGCCGGATGCACGAGAAGCGGCTTGACGTCGCGGATTTCACTCCATGTCTGGCGTGAAGCATCTTCCGAAAGGCGTTCCATCTCTCCACCACGGGCCGACAGCTCTTCGGTCAGGCCGTTCAGGCGGTAGACGACGGAAGGGGCAAACCCTTCCACCCGCAGAAGGGTTCTCGGGTCTGTGCCGGGGATATGGGCAGCGCCGGACACCTCAAAAGGTGTTCCCATGGCCTCACAGAGCGCAGCTACGGCATCCTCGACAGACAGCCCGTGAAGAACCAGGGTCTGCTCGGTCTCCGGTCGGGGCAGGAGCTTGAAAGTGACATCCGTCAGAATGGCCAGAGTCCCGTGTGAACCGGCCAGAAGTTTCACCAGATCGTAGCCGGTGACATTCTTCATCACCCGTCCGCCGGAGGAAATCTGTTCCCCTTTGCCATTGATGGCCTGCACTCCGATAAGGCTGTCGCGGGCAGCGCCTGTCTGGATGCGGCGTGGGCCGGAGATGTTGCAGGCGGCAAGCGCGCCCATGCTGGGTGTGCCATTTGTTCCGTAAATCGTCCGGTGATCCATCGGCTCAAACGGCAACATCTGATTGTTGTCTGCCAGCAGTTTTTCAACATCAGCAACAGGCGTGCCTGCCCGTGCAGACAGAACAAGTTCTGCGGGTTCATAGAGAGTTACACCGGTAAGACCGCCAGTGTTGAGGGCATAGTCCGTATGGATGGGCCGCCCCAGACCGGATCGCGTTCCTCCTCCGGATATGGCCACGCTTTTACGCTCACCTGCGGCCTGTTCCATAAACCGCGCCATGGCGTCTGTGCTGTCTGGCTGAACAGGATCGGTCATGGGGCCACCTCGCGACCATCAAGTGGAAACACCTTGGCCGGATTGAGCAGCCATTGCGGATCAAAGACAGACTTGATCCGCCGCTGCTGGGCCAGATCGGTTTCGTTGAACTGATGGCGCATCAGGTCGCGTTTTTCGATGCCCACACCGTGTTCTCCGGTCAGGCATCCCCCCACATCCACACAGAGCTTGAGAATTTCCGAGCCGCAATCCTCGGCCTTCTGAAGACTTTCAGGATCGTTGATATCGTAGAGGATGAGTGGATGGAGATTGCCGTCTCCCGCATGGAAAACATTGGCGACTGCCAAACCCTGAGCTTCGCAGATCTCTGTAATTTTCTGCAGCACATAAGGAAGCTGACCGGTCGGGATGGTCCCGTCCATGCAGAGATAATCAGCAATGCGTCCCATGGCGCCGAAGGCGGATTTCCGGCCTTTCCAGATGGCCGCGCTTTCGGCTTCCGATTGCGAGACCTTCATGATGGACGGACGGTATTCTTCGGTAATGGCGGTGATCCGGCCGATCAGATCCTCGATTTCCTCGTCCGAGCCTTCCACCTCGACAATCAGCAGCGCTTCCACATCCAGCGGGTAACCGGCCTTGGCAAAGGATTCGCAGACTTTGATGGCAGGCTTGTCCATATATTCGATGGCGACCGGGATAATGCCGGAGCCGATAATCGCGGCGACGCAGCGGCCTGCACTTTCTGCAGCATCGAACCCCATCAGGATGGGACGTGCACTTTCTGCCTTGCGCAGGATGCGGACAGTTGCTTCGGTCACCACCATGAACTGGCCTTCGGAGCCATTCATCAGACCCACAAGATCATAGCCCGCACTGTCCAGATGAGCGCCGCCAAGCTCGATGATGGTCCCGTCCATCAGCACGCCTCGAAGCCCGTGCACATTATTGGTGGTCACGCCATATTTGAGACAATGCGCGCCACCGGAATTCATGGCGATGTTCCCCGCTATCGTACACGCAAGCTGGCTGGACGGGTCCGGCGCATAGAAGAACTCTTCGTGCTCAACAGCGGCTGAAATATTCAGATTGGTAACACCAGCCTCAACAGTCGCCGTCCGGTTGGCATAGTCGATATCGAGAACCCGGCTGAGACGTCCGACCCCAAGGACAATGGCATCCTCAGCAGGCAGGGCACCACCCGCCAGTGAGGTTCCGGCACCGCGGGCAACAATCTTGACGCCAGCCCTGTGACAATAGGCAAGGATGGCGGAAACCTCTTCAGTGCTCTGGGGCAGGACGACCGCCAGCGGCACTCGTCTGTACGCGGTCAGGGCATCGGTCTCATAGGCCCGTCGCTCATCTTCCGATGTGATGAGATTTTCGGGCCGGGTGACAACGTTTGCCAGGCCCGAAAGGATCTCATCCCGACGCGCGAGAATGGACGGATCGGGAGCAGGAAGTGCTATGGCAGTCATGGCTCTCTCCAGATTGGTAAAATCTTTTTACCTCTTTGTGTAACTGAAATCAAGTGAGCAGGCTTCCAGGTAGATTTTGTGGCAGGTTTCAGGGGATTTTGTGCGGCTGGCAACCAGGTCTGGTCGCGCGGCATTCTTCACGGGGTACTCAAATCTTTGCGATAACGCACAAACACCGTCAAAGCCTGATAGATTGTTCGCTAACTGGAAGCCTAAGATGGAATGGGAGTTACGACGAATGAAATATGCGCTTGTCTTCGTGGGGGCCCTTGCGGCGGGCATTACATCCGCCCAGGCAGAAGGGGATGCCGCAAATGGCGAAAAGCTCTTCAAACGGTGTGCGGCCTGCCACACAATCGGTGAAGGAGCAAAGAATCGCGTCGGACCGCAACTGAATGGTATCGTCGGACGCCAGATTGCAGCGGTTGACGGCTTCAAATACTCAAAGGCCTTCAAAGCCAAGAAAGAAGCCGAGCCGGATTTCGTCTGGTCCGTGGAAAACCTCGACGGCTTCCTGACCAAGCCCAAGAAGTTCATCAAGAGGACCAAAATGAGCTTCCCCGGCCTCAAAAAGGAAGCTCAGCGCGCTGATATGATCGCCTATCTGAAAACGTTTAATGCGGATGGCAGCGCTGCAGAATAAAAGCGAAGGCAAAGTGCCAGAATGGTATCTGAACTTTGCCTGAATTCTGCCTGAATGCGGATTGAAAAACCGGCCTGCAGATTTGCCTGTGGGCCGGTTTGTTTTTGTGTCTTGCCGCTCTCGACGTGATGGTTTGGTCATGTTAAGCGGGAGTGCTTTCCTCATGTGTTTGTAAGATTATGCTTCGATTAAGAACAGCTTTCCCGGCTCTGTGCCTGACCGTTCTCCTGGCTGCCTGCCAGCCCGACAGCCAGAATGATTTCATTGCCGCTGCCAGCCTGCCGCAACCTGTGACGGCCATTCGGACGGAGCGTGCTGCCACCATTACACCGGAAACGCGTTATGGCAGCAGAGCCCTGAAAAACGCGCTTCCCGGATATGAACTGGAAGGGGTTCAGATTGCGGTTGAAGACCGGACCCTCTGGACGCTCGCAGCCTTTCACAATGGTGAGCAGATGCTGCAGATTCTGAAGGGGGATGACGGGGCAGTCAGTGCTGTTCATGGGGTCAGCCAACGCGTGGCCGGGCCGAATGGTGAGCAGATCGGTATGACCTTTGTGGAGAGCGGGCTCAGACGATCTGAATGCCGGGTCGGTCGCAATCTGTGGCGGGGTATGGCCGTCTGTCAGGCGCGCAACGCTCAGAATGTCAAACTGGTCTTTTCCGTGCCCGGTTATGAAGGTCCGTTCGATCAGATCCCTGAGCCAGCACAATTGCGTACGGCCACCCTGCAGCGGATTGTCTGGACGCCAGAGAACTAAGTGAGAGAACTAAGTCAGAGAATTAGTCCAGAGAACCGGGCCTAAGAAATATCTGAAAACTGATCCAAAAGACCTGCGTGACCTGCGTTCTCCTCTGGGTTATGACCGAGGACTGAACAACGAATCCAGTCTCGGGTGGCGTGATGCGATCGGTTGATGAGCTCTATGATGGTATTCTGGCAGGCAAGCGGGCGGCGCTTGCTCGATCCATTACACTGGTGGAATCCCGCAAACGCGAGCATCGCGAGCAGGCTCAGGACCTGCTGACCCGCCTTCTGCCTCACACGGGCAAGGCGCGTCGGATTGGTATCACCGGTGTGCCGGGTGTGGGCAAATCCACGACGATCGATACATTGGGCAGTAATCTGACGGAAGCCGGTCACAAGGTTGCCGTGCTGGCAGTTGACCCCTCATCCACGCGTACCGGCGGCTCCATTCTGGGTGACAAAACCCGGATGGCGCGGCTTTCGGCTGACCGTAATGCATTTATCAGACCGTCCCCGTCTTCCGGTACCCTGGGCGGTGTCGCAGCCAAGACCCGTGAGACAATGTTTCTTTGTGAGGCTGCCGGATTTGATGTGATCCTGGTGGAAACCGTCGGCATTGGCCAGTCTGAAACCACGGTAGCGGATATGGTCGACTTCTTCCTGGTGCTGATGCTGCCGGGTGCAGGTGACGAACTGCAGGGCATCAAGAAAGGTGTTCTGGAAATCGCTGACATGATTGCCGTCAACAAGGCGGAAGAGGAGGGCGCGTCCCGCGCTAAGGCCGCCGCTGTTGAATATCGCGCCGCCATGCACATTCTGACACCCAAATCCGCGCATTGGACCCCTCCGGTTGTCACGATTTCAGGCCTGGTCAACCAGGGCTTGGACGATGTGTGGCAGAAAATCGAAGACCATCGACGAATCCTGACGGAGAATGGTGCCTTTGAGGAGACGCGGCGGGCGCAATCCGTGCGCTGGATGTGGTCCATGCTGGAAGACAGGCTGATGGAAAGTCTGAAGGCCAATCCGGATGTTTCGGCTGCTCTGCCATCTCTTGAGACCGGTGTCAGAGAGGGCACATTGCCTGCCTCCGTTGCAGTGGACAGAATTGCCGGACTGATGGGTTTATAACCCCCTGCGGACATCGCATCACACCGGATCAGCACGGATTTGTGATGACACCGGCCGAATAAGTGCCCTGATCAATCGTTAACCTTTTGGATGCGGTCTGTTTCATTCTGGAACAGTTCGCTGCGCAGCCTGACGTTGTGCGCGGAAAGTGCCGGAATCTATGGTGAATGTTCCATGAAGACACATGTTTTTCTGGCATCACCTTTGCACCTCATGGCCATGGGGTTGACCGGAAGGTGTAGGGATTATGGTCACGAGACGGATTTTATTGACTGCAGGAGCCCTGGCGGGAACGCTGGCGGCAACGAAGGCTGTCAGCCTGACATCTGCCAGTCTGGACACGGTAGCCAGTGCAGCGCAGCCACGCCTCAGGCCCGGACTCCTGGACGATCAGAGCTATTGGCTGCAACAGGCCATCAATCAGGCTGCGCTCGACAAGCAACCGCTTGAGCTGCCCGCTGGTGTCTTCAAGGTCTCTAACATCACAATCCGCAACAAACGCCTTCTGATCCGCGGCGTGCCCGGGGCAACGAGATTGCTTTATGGCGGCGGCGGTCATCTGATCTCGGGTGAGGATCTTGAAGAAGTCCGGATGGAGGGCGTCGTTCTTGATGGTGGCAATCTGCCTCTTGGCGATTATGTCTCAGGTCTGCTGCATCTGTCGAACTGTCCGGATCTCACACTCGATCAGGTATCCTTCAGAAATTCCACAACAGGCGGGGCCTATCTGGTGCGGGCCGGAGGGCGCATTGCCAATTGCCATGTCCGCGATGTGGCTGATACCGGTCTCTTCAGCATTGAGGCACAGGGCCTGTCGATCCGCGACAATGATATCGCCCGATGCGGCAATGGCGGGGTGCGGGTCTGGCGCTGGGCTGACGGGGAAGATGGCACCATCCTGACGGGAAACAGGATTGCGGATATCGGCTCAGACAGTGGTGGAACAGGGCAGAATGGCAATGGAATCAATATTTTCCGAGCCAATTCCGTTATTGTTGCCAACAACCATATCAGTGACTGCTTCTTCTCTGCCATTCGTGGCAATTCAGCAAGCAATGTGCAAATCATGGGGAATTCCTGCCGTGGCCTCGGGGAGACCGCTATTTATGCGGAATTCGGCTTTGAGGGCGCTGTCATCTCCAACAACATTATCGATGGAGCGACCACGGGGATCTCGATCACAAATCTGGATTCCGGCGGGCGGCTGGGCGTCTGCTCCGGCAATCTTATTCGCAATCTCAATCCTCATACAAAAAGCCCGGCGGGTGATCTGTCCTTCCTTGGTACCGGCATTGCGGTTGAGGCGGACACAGCAATCTCCGGCAATGTGATTGAGAACGCGCCCGCCATTGGCATGCTGCTGGGCTGGGGTCCCTATATGCGGAATATCACGGCTACAGGCAATCTGGTGCGCAAGGCCGGTATCGGTATCGGAGCGTCAGTGGTTGACGGCGTCGGCTCTGCTGTCATCACCGATAATGTGATTGCAGACGCGCAGAAAGGTGCGATCCTGGGGATGCAATGGACAAAGATTGTCTCAGATG
Organism: Coralliovum pocilloporae; assembly: GCF_030845175.1. Taxonomy (NCBI): domain Bacteria; kingdom Pseudomonadati; phylum Pseudomonadota; class Alphaproteobacteria; order Hyphomicrobiales; family Coralliovaceae; genus Coralliovum; species Coralliovum pocilloporae. The sequence goes on from NZ_CP132542.1 coordinate 2,268,315, forward strand.
ATCTGGCCCGGACGGACAGGCAGCCCTACGCAAACCTGACGGTTAAACGCAACCGGGTGGTTACGAGCTGACATAATAAAAAGGGGCCGGAAAGGCCCCTTGATCAATTCAAGCCGCGCAGCGTGCTTATTTCACGACCACCTTGGCACCGACTTTCACCCGCTTGTACAGATCGGTGACATGGTCATTGACCATGCGGATGCAGCCTGATGACATGTTGTAACCGATGGTCCATGGCGCATTGGTGCCATGGATGCGGTAAATCGTGTCACGACCGCCCTTGTAGAGATAGAGCGCGCGTGCGCCGAGCGGATTGTCGGGGCCGCCTGCCATGGAAACTGGCAGCTTGATACCCTTGCGGGCTTCACGGATACGCATTTCCGGTGGAGGTGTCCAGCGCGGCCACTTGGCCTTGCGTCCGACCTTTACCTTACCGGACCAGCCAAAGCCGTCACGTCCAACACCAACACCATACCGAACAGCCTTGCCGTTATCGAGGACGTAGTAGAGGTAGTGTTTCTTGGTATCGATAACGATTGTGCCCGGCTTTTCCTTGGTGGAATAGCTGACCGTCTTCTGCCGGAAGCGGCGGGGAATGACGCGGGACCGCGCCTTGATACGGTTGACGGTGATATAGGTCCGTGTCACCGGATCGAAATAACGCTCGTCGCCGGTATTCGCCTGAACGGCTGGAACCGTCAGGGAAAGTGCCAGAAAACCGGCAAGAAACGTGAGCATGCTGCGCATGGTTGCCTCATTCGTTCAAACATCTGACTCGCAATTGAATGGGCGAACCATACTGGACCGTTGGTTCTATGCCAAGCAAAACTGCGACAATCCGTCAGATTCCGACCAATTGCCGATGTCACCGGATTTCCTGAAGCAAAAAAAGGGGCAGATGACCGCCCCTTAATATCGTCGTATGTCTTTGTCCGCTCGGGATCAGAGAACGACCACCTTGGCGCCCACCGGAACCCGCTCATAAAGATCGGTTACGTCCTGGTTCCGCATGCGGATACAGCCGGACGATACAGCATGTCCGATGGTCCAGGGCTGATTAGAGCCGTGAATGCGATAAAGTGTTGATCCCAGATAAAGCGCACGGGCGCCCATTGGGTTTTCCGGTCCGCCCGGCATAAAGCGCGGCAGGATACGGCCCTTCTTCTTCTCGCGGGCAATCATTTCCGCTGGCGGACGCCAGTTCGGCCATTCTGCCTTGCGGGTCACCCGGTGCGAACCGGCCCACTCAAATCCAGGCTTGCCGACACCCACGCCATAGCGCCGGGCCTTGCCGTCTTTCATCACCAGATAGAGATACCGGTCATTGGTATCAATCACCAGCGTGCCGGGCTTGTGTCCGCCATAATAGGAGACCACCTGCGGCAGGAACCGCTTTGGCAGCGTGCGCGAATAGCGCGGCTTGTTCTTTTTCTGAGTACCACGGGATGCGGTACGATAGCCCTTCTTGCGCTTGGCACTGCGGACAACCGGATCGGCGATTGTGGCCTGCCGTTTGCGTGGCTGCAATTGCAGAACCCATGGATCGGCCAGATCCGGTGACAGGACAACCGGCGGACGCGGTATCGAATAACGATCCTGCGCTTCTGCGATGCCTGTCAGGGCAAACAGGCCGAGACCTGCTGTCACAAGGCTTTTCAAAACTGTTTTCATCGGTCTACTCACAACTCTTGGTCCAATGACAACTCTGTTGTGAAGATGGACACGGATGCCTCAACCAGGCTCCCAGCCTGGCAATCTGGCATATATGTCCCCCAACCGGATCCGCGTTGTCACACGCAAAGCCGGAGCTCCCATCTTCAGGTCCCCACTATCAGGAAGAATGGAATCCGTTCGGTGAATCCGGAAGCCGGAAATCGTTTATAGGTTAATGGAACCCTAACAACTTAATTCAAATGCAATCGATTGGATTAAGGTTTCTAGGTCCTGATCCTAGGCCTAACGGCTCTGCGCCTGGATTGTCCTGCGGGCATCGCGAATGATGAAGGGCAGGAAGGACAGTGTCTCCTCAGCGCGCATTCCGGGCTGGATGCGCGGATCATAGAGCATATTCAGAATGAACCGGTCAAGGCGGGTAAAACGGGAATGGCTGGAATAGTCGTTGAAGATACTGTCAGCCAGATCATCATGATCATTCAGAGGACCGAGCCCCTGCAGCACTTCCTCAATCAGACAGCGACGGAACAAGTACTCCCCTTCATCTGCCACAATGACAGCAGTGCTGGCTGTTATCCGCCCGAGGCCGTCTGAGTCCACCTGTACCATGCATTTGCCCGGCACGAGCGCCGTAGGATCGCGGAATATCTCGTGGCGTGCCACAGCAACATATTGCTCCCGGTCAACAATAAAGACCCGGAAATTGGCCAGCTCTGCGCGACCAACCAGCTGGACAGCAATGCCGCGAATGGATGAATTCAGGCTGAGGACGAAATGCTGAGCTGTCCCAAGGCGATTGGTGCGTGACAGGTTCATAATATGAAACCGCACCGGTACGATATATTTCTTCACATGCGCATTTACGCCACCAAACCAGGACAAAAACCCATCTGAATATTCAACGTCAAAAACGGTCTTCAGGAAAGCATCCTGCAGGACGGCATCGCTGTAGCGATCAGCAGCCTGCAGGGGGGAAGGGAACAGGACGCAGGCCAGAAACCATCCGCAGAGAATGCGGCGCAACAGCATCAGTCTGGTGCGTGGTAACATCGGGTCTCCATTGCAAGGCCTGTTTTGCAAATGCCGGAAAACTCTACTCGAACCGAATTTCGGGGCAAGCCCTTTATGAGTGATGTGGGGTATTCTTGTAAGAAATTGATGGTTTTCGGGAACCGATTGTTAAGGCTCTCGATTCTAAACTGAGCGCGGGATTAAACACTGGGATAAGTTGTAGGGGTGGTCAATGGCGCGGGTGCAGCGAGCCTTCAAGATTGAACATATGGCAGCGGGAGGCGAAGCACCGCTTACGGAAGAAGCGCGTCATGAAGAGCTTCTGTCTGAAATTCGTGCTCTGAAAACGCATATGCAGCCACAGGCGGACTCAAGTCAGCAGGTGCTTGAAAGCTACAAGCATGAAATGCAGGAAGCGCTCAAGCTCAAGGCTGAACTCGATTCAATCTATGAGGCGATTGCCCAGACCAAGCGCGAGATTGCCACACTCCATCATTCCGGCTTTCAGGGTGAGGAAATGGGGCGTGTCTCAGATGAACTGGACGCGGTGGTCCAGGGAACAGAATCTGCGACTGAAGCCATTCTCACTGCAGCTGAATCAATCGATGAACATGCTGAAAGCCTGTCGAAAATGCTGACGGGTGAAGAAGAGATCCATGCCAATCACATCTCTGAAAAAGTCATTGAGATCTTTGAATCCTGTAACTTCCAGGATCTGACTGGTCAGAGGATTACCAAAGTGGTCAACACGCTGAAATTCATCGAGGGTCGTGTTGTCAACATGATGGACATCTGGGGCGGAATGGAAGCCATGGCAGATGTTGAAGTTGAGTCCATGCCTCAGCGTGAGGGTGATGATGCACTGCTGAACGGCCCGGCACTCGACACTGATATGGATGTTGCATCTCAGGATGACATCGACGCCCTGTTCGATTAAGCGGACAGGCAGACTGTGCCAGGGCCCCGGCCCTGGCAGAGCTTTCAAGCTTCACACTTTGCACCTATTTCGGCTTTTTGATCGCATCATGATCAACAAGGTCCCAGCCCATGCCTGCATTACGATAAAGACGCTTCGCCTTTTTGGGATAATCCCCCATATCATGAGGCAGGCGGTCTCCGACAACGATACACTTCAACACCGTGTTGCCACTATTGTGAATTGAGTGGGGCAGGCCTCCCTTACGGTATCCGATGAAATCACCAGGGCTAATAGTGAAGGCTTCATCGCCGATAAAGGCGGTTGCTTCACCGTCCAGCACATAGACGCATTCATCTTCGCAGTGATGCAGATGATACTCCGTTGTGTCGTATCCCGGCTCCACCTCAATCAGATGAAAGCCAAAGCCTGTAAGTCCGGTTAAATCGCCGAGAGACTTGTTTATGCGCTGGGCATTGGCATTGAGAAAGTGAATTTTGGTCTCGCCATCCATCGCCGCAATCTCATCGGCCTTGATGAGATAGACGGCATTCCCATCATCGTCGGGCCTGCTGTTGCTCATCGCGTTTCTCCTTTGTTTGTAGAGCCTCGACTCTATCGGCCAGTGTAGGCGCGCTGCCCTGTCTGGACGAGGCAGATGAGGTAAAGCTGTCTGTTTTCGTTCAATTCTCCGGCATGTATTCGCATTTTTCGCGTTTTCGTCTTATTGTGTCTGCAGACTATCGCTGGGCAAGCCCGCCTGGAACAGGCTGTCATTCAGAGGGGGGCTCCGCTATTTGGAGCCGTAGAATTATGATCAAGCGTCAGTTTATCGCAGCAGGACTTGCTGTGACCTTTGCATTATCATCCATCGTGCCGGCATCTGCGGCAGGATTTTCAACGCCATCCGGTGCCGTGAACTGGTCAGGTGTGGCCGCGGTCAACAATGACCGGCCGGTGATTCAGGTTCATCGTATTGGCAAAAAGCATTCTCACAAGCGTAAGAAAAAACGACGGGCTGCGGTTGGAGCTGCAGTAGCCGGTGCCGTGCTGCTTGGTATCCTGGGAGCAGCAGCTGCCAGTGCCAATGATCATGACGATGATTATATCGACTATGATGAACGCAATCTGCGACGTAACTGGCGGGCCTGCGAAAATGCAGTTCACCATGAATTGCGTCGCGAAGGCGGACGTCGTATTCGGGTCAGGAACCCGGATGAGGTCGTCTACCTGTCGCCAGGCCGTCACCGGATCTTTGGTCGGGCAAAGGCCCGCCGCATTGGCCGGGTCGACTATCGCTGTACAGCAAAGCGCGGTCGTGTACAGCGCCTTCGTATCTTCTGATATCGCTACGCAATGAATGCCAAAAGACCGGATGAGCTCAGCATCCGGTCTTTTTATTTGTGTCGGAATCGGTTATTGAACAAAAGAAGAACATTCGGGAGGTGCAGGATGTCAGAAAATGGTCTGATCACTGGGGAAGATGGCAAGACACGGTGCTGGTGGCACGGTAACCTGCCGGACTACACGCGCTATCATGATGAAGAATGGGGGCGGCCTGTTACTGATGATACGCGCCTGTTTGAGAAAATCTGTCTGGAAGGTTTCCAGTCCGGTCTGTCCTGGCTGACCATCCTCCGCAAGCGCGAGAATTTTCGCAAAGCCTTCGCCGGGTTTGATATTGCCAGGGTTGCTGCCTTTACAGAGGACGATGTTGAGCGACTGGTGCAGGATGCGGGCATCATCCGCCATCGCGGCAAGATCAATTCCACCATCAACAACGCAAAGAGGGCAATGGAGCTGCAACAGGAGTTCGGCAGCCTGGCGGCCTATTTCTGGGCCCATGAGCCAAAGCCGGAAAACCGTCCTGCCATGCTTGACCATGCAACGGCCATGACGCTTGGCAAGACAGCTGAATCCACGGCTCTCTCGAAAGAGCTGAAGAAACGTGGCTGGTCTTTTGTCGGCCCCACAACAGTCTATGCCTTTATGCAGGCTATGGGCCTTGTGAATGATCATCTGGAGGGCTGCTGCTGCCGGGAGGAGGTTGAGGCTGAACGTCAGGCGCTCAAACGGCCTGGATGACACATTTCCGGGCGACCCGCAAAGAGGTTCGCCTTGCGACCCAACCCGGCTTCGTATAGGAAAGGCCTGCTCAATTGCTGCACTGCCAACCTCTTGGCATGCATCATGATACACGAACCGGAACGGGGCATTGGCACGGTGTCAGATGCCCTGATGAGTTAGAAGTCGATGGCCAAGAAAAAATCAGACAAGCTGAAAGCGCGCCTGCCGCGCGGTTTTGTAGACCGCCCGGCAAATGAGATCAGAATGACCGACAGGATGATCACAGCCATCAGACATGTCTATGAGCTTTATGGTTTCGACCCGGTCGAGACGCCGATGTTCGAATATACAGATGCGCTGGGCAAGTTTCTGCCTGATCAGGACCGGCCCAATGAAGGCGTGTTCTCACTACAGGATGATGACGAACAGTGGATGAGCCTGCGCTATGATCTGACAGCGCCACTGGCCCGCCATGTGGCAGAGAATTACGATCGCCTGCCAAAACCTTACCGCACGTATCGGGCCGGTTATGTGTTCCGCAATGAGAAGCCGGGGCCAGGGCGGTTCCGTCAGTTCATGCAGTTCGATGCCGACAGCGTTGGTGTGCCAAATGTCTCAGCAGATGCCGAAATCTGCATGATGGCCTCTGACGTGATGGAAAAACTCGGTATTGGCCGTGGTGATTACGTGATCCGGGTCAATAACCGCAAGGTCCTCGACGGGGTGATGGACGTCGCTGGCATTGGTGGCGAGGAGCAAGCTTCAACACGTCTGACCGTTCTGCGGGCGGTGGACAAACTGGACAAGTTCGGCCCGGAAGGGGTCAGGCTTCTCCTCGGTGAAGGGCGCATGGATGAGTCCGGTGATTTCACCAAGGGCGCCGGGCTGGGTGATGAGGCTGCCGCCAAGGTGATTGCCTTTGTGGAAGCCGGTGGCGGCACACCGGATGAAACCATCGGTAATCTGCGGGCGCTGATCGGTTCGTCCGAGCGCGGCGCGGACGGTGTTCAGGAACTGGCTGATATGGCCGCTCTCTTCGCCGCTGCCGGATATGAAAGTGATCGCATTCTGATCGATCCATCCGTGGTGCGCGGCCTTGAATATTATACCGGTCCTGTCTTTGAGGCCGAGCTGACCTTTGAAGTGACCGGCGATGATGGCAAGCCGGTCCGCTTCGGTTCTGTCGGCGGTGGTGGTCGCTATGATGGCCTGGTTGGTCGGTTCCGTGGCGAGGATGTTCCTGCAACAGGCTTTTCGGTTGGCGTCTCCCGCCTTCTGGCCGCTCTGAAGACCCTGGGCAAGGGAACGGAGACCGAAAGCGCCGGGCCGGTTGTCGTTCTGATCATGGACCGGGATCGTGTTGCTGATTATCAGAAGATGGTGACTGAGTTGCGCTCTGCGGGGATCCGCTCCGAGCTTTACCTCGGCGGTTCGGGCATGAAGGCGCAGATGAAATATGCAGACCGTCGCAATGCGCCGGTGGCCATCATCCAGGGATCTGATGAGAAAGAGCGCGGGGAAGTCCAGGTCAAGGATCTGATCGAGGGCAAACGCCTCTCAGGTCAGATTGAGGACAACGAGACATGGCGTGCCAGCCGCCCGGCGCAGGTGACTGTGCCGGAAAGCGATCTGATCAGCGCCGTGCGCGATATGCTGGAAGCTGGAGAATAGGGCTATGGACCGTCTGGCGGATCTGAGGCGCTTGCTGAGTGAGGCGGGATACGGGTTCGTGGAACCGGCAATCCTGCATCCGGCTGACCTGTTCCTTGAGGTGGCGGGTGAGGATATCCGTCGCAGGGTGTTCACCACCGAAGGCGCAGACGGCAAAACACTCTGCCTTCGGCCTGACTTCACGCTGCCTGTCTGTGCCATGCATCTGGCAGGTGACAATGCCCGTCGTCCGGCGTCTTACGCCTATCTCGGCCCGGTGTTCAGAAAGCGGGCGGGCGATGAACCGGACGAATTCCTCCAGGCCGGAATTGAAGCGATTGGCGACCATGCGGTGCCGAGTGCCGAGGCGGATGCCTCTGTCTTTGCACTGGCATCAAAGGCGGTGACGCTCACCGGTGTCGAGACACAGGATATCCGTCTTGGGGACGTGTCGCTGTTCGAGCATGTACTGGACAGCCTGAAACTGTCTGAGACACCGCGCCGTCTGGTTCGTCGTGCCTTTGGCAATAATGAAGACCTGAGCCGGGCACTTGATCGCCTGCGCGGGGAAGGCAGCGACGCTGGTGCAGGCCAGGGTGATGGCACCCGGACCGGTGGTGCATTGGCTCAGTTCTTTGATCAGGCCGGGCAGGACAATGCGGAACAGGTGATTTCCGAACTGTTCGAGCTGGCCGGTCTGGCCCATACAGGCGGTCGTCCGGTATCTGATATTGCCCGCCGGTTTGTGGAGCAGGCAACGCTTGCCGGTGGCAAGGCCGTATCCGCCGAGCAACTCGTCCTTCTTGAGCGCTTCCTCACCATTTCCGGCACACCGGAACAGGCTGCTGACGCGCTTGAGGAGCTGGGCAAGGCTGGAACGCTGGATCTGTCTCAGCCGGTGGCGGCGTTCCGCAAACGGATGGACGCCATGGCGAAAGCCGGACTGGACCTGAAGAGCATGACATTCTCGACCGATTTCGGGCGCAGGCTCAGCTATTACACCGGCTTTATTTTCGAGATCTACAAGGCTGGTGATACCAGTGCTCCGGTTGCGGGTGGCGGGCGATATGATGCGCTTCTGCGCCTGATGGGCGCACCGGGTGACGTGCCTGCAGTCGGGTTCTCGCTCTGGCTGGATCGTCTGGATATGGAGGGTTCATGATGAGCGCGCCTCTGATCATTGCGGTTCCCTCCAAGGGGCGTCTGCAGGAAAACACCAACGCGTTTTTTGGTCGGGCCGGTCTCAAGGTTCTGCAGCCGGGCGGAGCGCGGAACTATCGCGGCAAAATCCGTGAAATGGACAATGTGGAAATCGCTTTCCTGTCCGCGTCCGAAATTGCACGTGAACTGGCCGCCGGAAACGTGCATCTCGGGGTTACCGGTGAGGACCTTATCCACGAGACCATTCCGCACTCTGATGGCATCGTCGAGATTGTCATGCCGCTGGGTTTCGGCCATGCGGATGTGGTGATTGCCGTGCCGGAAGCGTGGATTGATGCGCGCACCATGTCGGATCTGGATGATATCGCCCATGACATGCGCGGCCGTGCAGGCCGCCAGCTCCGGGTGGCAACAAAATATATCAATCTGACCCGCAGCTATTTCGCCAGACACGGCATTGCGGATTATGTGATTGTCGAGAGCCTCGGCGCGACCGAAGGTGCTCCGGCATCAGGAGCAGCCGATATCATCGTCGATATCACCTCCACTGGCTCAACACTGCGGGCCAACAATCTCAAGATTCTGGATGATGGGGTTATCCTGAAATCCGAGGCCAATCTTGTTGCCTCGCTGACAGCAGACTGGTCGGACAATGCGATTGCCGCTCTCAGGGAAATCCTCGACCGGACATCGGCTGAAGAACGGGCCCGGTCCGTCCGGCAGGTGATGGCATCCGGTGTCGATATGGCAGAGGCAAGCCGCATTGCAGAGGAAACTGGCAGCAGCATTCCCTTTGCTGGTCTGGGCGAATCGGTCATCCTGCATGTGCCGAACAGCAAGGTCTACGAGGCAGCCAGCGGCCTTCGCGCAGCCGGTGCCAGGGCGGTTTCCGTCTCGTCTCTGGATGATGTGTTCGGCGCGGAGAATCCGGTCTTCGACAGATTGCGGCCCAGGCTTGGTTGATGTCACCTCTGCCGAACCGGGATTGGCAGGGGAGGTATGGCGCAGCAACAAACTCTCAAAGCATCGCTGCCAATTCAGGTGAAAGACTTGGTGCTTTAAGACAAAATTAACCATAAAGATGCGGGATGGGGTGGCATTCCCACGTGTTGGGCCTTGGATGAGGCGCAGCACCGGGGGCTGTATCGCCCTCACATTTGATATTTTTGTTATCCGGGCTGGCTCATGACACTTAACCGTCGTTCTTTTCTTTGCGGATTATCAGCCGGTCTTGTGGCTGCTCCTGCGGTGCTGTCGCCAAGCCGGGCGCTTGCCGCGCTTGAGGGGGAAGCGGGTCGTCTTCTGATGATCGGCTTTCACGGTTCATCAGCCAATGCCCGCTCGGCCCGTGCTCTGGCCGCGCATATGAAAGAACGCCGCGCCGGTGGGGTTGTCTTCCTCGGTCACAATGTGAAGAGTCGCAAGGGGATCGACAGTCTGACAGATCTGTTCGGCTCTGCCTCCCGTGGTGGGGGACTCATCGCCATTGATCATGAAGGCGGGGCGGTTCAGCGCCTGAAAGCCAGACATGGATTTACCCGCCTGCCAAAGGCCTTGCGTGTCGGGCACAAGCGCAGCTCTTCAGAAGCGCGGGCGCTCTATGCCCAGGCAGCACGGGAGCTGAAAGCTGCAGGGTTCACTCTCAATCTGGCGCCGGTTGCCGACCTGCACTGGAAACGCAATCCGATTATTGGCCGTAACGGCCGGGCCTTTTCAAGCGATCCGGCAGAAGTGGCCGCTTATGCAGAGGCTTTCGTGAAAGCCCATCGCCGCAATGGCGTGCTCTGCGCGGTAAAACATTTCCCCGGTCACGGCCTGTCCCGGGGCGATACCCATGCCGGGCTGGTCGATATCACCGATTCCTGGTCAGAAGCCGAGCTCGAGCCGTTCAAAGCACTGGTGCGCAAGGGGGCTGCGGATATCGTGATGAGTGGCCATCTCTATCACCGCAGTCTTGAGGATGGTGGCGTGCCGATCACTTTCTCCCGTCGTGCTCTGCGCGGTACACTCAGAACGCTTTTGGGCTTTCGGGGGGCGATCATGACCGATGATCTGGACATGGGAGCCATCCGCAAGCGCTATGCGCAGAAGGAAGCGGTGATCCGGTCTCTGGCTGCGGGCAACGATCTGGTTCTGATGACCAATTCGGCCCGCCCGGACAAAAACCTGCCCAAAAAGGCAGTCCGCTGGATCAGTGAAGCGGTGGAAAATGGTCGCCTGAACCGTCGTGAGCTGTCCCGGTCTATCGATCGGGTGCGGGCTCTGTCCTGATTTGAAGACCATCCGGCCGACCTGAAACAGGACATGCTCCAGGTGGGCCGGATCGTAAAGAATAATCAGGCGCGGGCCATGCGGGAGGCCACATAGTCCCAGTTGACCAGCTTGTCGACGAAGGCCGCGATATACTCCTTGCGGCGATTGCGGTAGTCCACGTAATAGGCATGCTCCCAGACATCGACGCCGAGAAGCGGCATCATGTCATCGACCAGCGGGTTTTCACCATTTGGAGTGGACGTGACAACCAGCTTGCCGGATTTGTTGATTGAGAGCCAGCCCCAACCTGATCCGAACTGGCCGCCGGAAACCTTGATGAACTGGTCACGGAAGGCTTCAAAACTTCCGAAGTCAGCCTTGATCGCTTTTTCAAGAGAGCCAGGCATGCCAGTGCCACGCGGGGTCATCATTTTCCAGAATTCGGAATGGTTCCAGTGCTGGCCGGCATTGTTGAGGACCACCTGATATTTGCCACGATCTGCAGCTGCAGCCTTGACGATCTCTTCAAGAGACAAGCCATCCAGTTTCGAACCCGGGATCAGCTTGTTGAGGTTTCGGGCATAGCTGGCGGCATGTTTGCTGTGGTGCAACTCCATGGTCTCGGCACCGATGACGGGAGACAGCGCGTCATAGCTGTAATCCAGCTTGGGCAGGGAGAAAGCTTCGCCAGCAAGGGCTCTGTGGGTAAATGAGGGGGCACCGGCAATGAGCAGGCCTGCGCCGGTTGCGGTGAGAAACTTGCGACGGGACATGGTCATCTGGAATTCCTTTCCGTTGTCTGTCTCGGGAGGGGACAGATGACCGGTAAACAGTTTGCTGATTTTTTTATTCAGGAAAAGGAATGTGCAGATTGTCGCAGGCGGGAGAGGGCAGGCTTGCCTTATCGGCGCATGGCCTGTTTCAGCCGGAAAGCATCAGACGGCCAGCGTGCCACGAGAGCGGCAAAGAGGCCTTCATCCATGGCGATGGTGCAGCCGGAGAGGTGAAGTTCTGCCCAATGCGCAAGCCTCAGGCTGCGCTGGCGCTCGGACCATGCCTGTCTCTGTCCCAGTACCATTGCGTCTTTCAGGGAAAGGCAGCGGCATTTGAGGCCGCTTTTCAGCGCAAGGCATTCCGTCTCGCTTGGCTTCTGATGCGACCATGAAACGGGTTCAGCATCCAGTCCGCCGGGATAATCCCGCGAAAGGGCGTCAGACATAAAAAAAACCTCCATCGGTTTTAACCGTGGAGGGCTGGCTGTTCGCTCTGTTGCTTCCCAAAGAAGCCACATCTCACCGAAGTGACGACCACCTTGCCGCGACAGGCAGGTTGGCGAGGGCGCCAGCCCTTCTCTTGATGATTTAGTCTCATTTGCCAGATACGAACAGGAAATTCAAGTCACATTCTTGTGCCGTATTGTGCTGGAACCCGCGTCAGTCAGGCCGCTTGGCGGAATAACGTTGCTCGGCTTCATAGTAATCATTGAAGCCCACCCGGTCTTTCAATTCCTCAAACGGCAGGATCAGATCCTCGGTGGTAGCCTCGTCTTTCAACCGGTCGAGCGCTTCTGTCATTGCCTTCATGGCAGCAGACAGGAGTGTCAGCGGATAGGCCGAAAGCTTGAAGCCCATTTCCCCCAGAGCCTGATGTCCGAGAAGAGGTGTCTTGCCGCCCTCCAGCATATTGGCCAGATGAGGGCCGGGAGCGCTTCGTCCGATCTCCTTCATTTCCTCGACAGATTGCGGGGCTTCCACAAACAGGATGTCGGCACCGATCTCACGGAAAAGATTAGCCCGCTCAATGGCCTCTCCCAGTCCATGCTGATGGCGGGCATCGGTACGGGCAAGGATCAGAATATCCGCGCCTGTGTTCCGGGCATGAACGGCAGCCCGAATGCGGTCCAGCGCCTCGTCCCGCTCCACAACAAGCTTGCCCTTTGTGTGTCCGCAGCGTTTCGGAGCCACCTGATCCTCAAGCATGATGGCAGCGAAACCGGCCTGGGCATAGGCTCTGACCGTGCGTTCCACATTCAGAGGATTGCCATAGCCCGTATCGCCGTCGCCAATGACCGGAATAGACACTGACGCGCAGATATTCCGCCCCTGGTCCGCCATCTCGGCAAAGGAGATCAGGCCCGTATCCGGTGCGCCTATGCGGCTGGCGGAGACGCCGAAGCCGCTCATGAAGGCAACAGGAAATCCGGCCTGTTCGATCAGCCGTGCCGAAAGCGCATCAAATGCGCAGGGCATGGTCTGGCAGCCGGGGGCATCAAGAAGAGATCTGAGACGGGATACGGATGTGGTCATGACGGGTTCTCATTGTACAGAGAACCAATGGATAGGCCCGCCGGGCAGGCAAGGCAAGATGGTGCATGAAAAATGGCCGATTGATGAAAGAGATGTCGATCCGCATCCTTTCATCAATCGGCCATCGCAACCGACTTGGCTTTGTTAGTGTAGCGCCCGCAGGGGCTCCGTGCACGCCCAAATGTCTGGTTTCGGGCGTGGACAGGATGTTCGTTTTTTGTGAACGCAGATGGTTGAGCCTACGTTCGGGCTACGATTTCGCGCTCGTTATAGACCGGGAAGTGGCCTGGCAGCCCGATTTTCCGGCGTACGAGAAACCGCGGTCTGCGGGCCGCAAAGTGAGCGTGACGCCGACGTGGCTGTTGAGGTTTCACCACCAGCGGGCCAAGGCGGTCTTCCACGATGGTTTCACGGCCGTCTTCTCCATAATGAAGAGCTGGCAGGCTGAGAATGCCTGCCCAGGCCTTGACCGCAAGGGCCGCGTCTTCTGCGTCGGTAAAGCTGTCGAGCCGCAGGGACAGGGACGGATCCCGATGAACGAGCCAGAGCGTAATGACCGGCTCCTGGCTGCCGTCTTCCGTCTCCCATCTGAGAGCAACATGTCGGAAGGAAGAAACCGGAATCGAGAGTGTCAGCGGAAAGCCCGATTTCAAACGGCCTTTCAGTATCACTCTGGTGCGATCCAGATAGAGTTCTCCACCGCATTCCAGTCTTGAGCGCTGGCTGACGGTGATGAGCGACCGCGCGGGTAAACAAAAGGGGTCGAGCCTATGGGTCGACCCCTCCTGTACCGGAGCGGCTGCTTCCGCTAGGGAAAATTGACGCCTCACAATGCCTCTCCTGAGCCGTGTTTTTTTGTGGCTCTTGTTTATGGCTCCACTCTAGCGGGCAATGTTGAGAACCGTCTTAAGAAGCAGGGTTAAATTTCTGTGTTTTCTGAAAGGGTTAGCGAAGTCTTATTGCGTTTGGTTAAATTGCAATTATCTCTTTTGAGTGGTGTGGACACGTGTCTCGGCCACGCTCGTGATGACCATCCGGCATGGCCCGGTGCTGAACAGCAGCCCCTCCCCAAGAGAAGGCTTCTCTCGGACCACGCTTTGCTCTAAACAGAACCCAGTCCTTTCCATCTGACGGATTCCCGCATGACAGATCAGCTTGATACCCAACTTCTTCAAAGCCGCGCCGAGGCGCTGGTCGAGGCGGCACGCAAGGCAGGAGCCGACCAGGCAGATGCTATTGCAGTGCGCGGGGTGTCGCAGTCAGTCAGTGTCCGGGATGGCAAGGTCGAGGAGAGCGAGCGCTCGGAAGGGGATGATGTGTCCTTGCGGGTTTTCGTGGGCCGCAAGACAGCCTCTGTCTCCACCAATACAGGGGATGATCCATCCGCGCTTGCCGAACGGGCTGTTGCCATGGCGCGGGTTGCCCCTGACGACCCCCATGTGCGGCTTGCAGATGAAGCGGATCTGGTGAGAGAGCTGCCGGAACTGGATTTGCTGGATCGGACGGACGTTTCATCATCAGATCTGACAGAACGCGCTCTTGCTGCAGAGTCTGCCGGGCTTGATGTAAAGGATGTCAGCAAATCCGGCGGGGCATCGGCCAGCTGGTCACTTGGCGGGCTGGTGCTGGTCACGTCCACAGGGTTCTCCGGTGCCTATCTTGGCACCCGCCATGGTGTTGCGATGACGGCGGTTGCCGGTGAGGGAACCGGCATGGAACGCGACTACGATTATGCCAGTGCTGTACATCTTGAAGATCTGGATGATGCGGAAACCATCGGACGTAACGCTGGTGAGCGGGCCATCAGGCGCCTGAACCCGCGTAAGATTGAGACCCAGTCGGCAGCCGTCCTTTATGATCGCCGTGCAGCAACCGGTCTTGTGGGGCATTTTGCCAGCGCGATTAATGGCGGTGCCATTGCGCGCGGCACCAGTTTTCTTAAGGACCGTATGGGTCAGCAGCTCTTTGCCGATGATGTGATGATTACGGACGATCCACGCCGCAAGCGTGGACTGGCGTCAAAGCCGTTTGACGGCGAAGGGTTCGCAGCGGAAGCGCTGACCCTGATTGACAAAGGCTGTCTCACCACCTGGTTGCTGGATTCAGCCACCGCCCACGAACTTGGCCTCAAGACCAATGGTCGAGCGGCACGTGGTGGCTCTGCCCCACATCCCGGCTCAACCAATCTTACGCTGCATGCAGGCAGACAGTCGCCGGAAGAGATGATGGCTGCGATCGGAACCGGTCTTCTGGTAACCGATCTGATCGGCCATGGTGTTAATGGTGTCACCGGGGATTACAGTCGCGGCGCTGCCGGGTTCTGGATCGAGAACGGCGAGCCGGCTTATCCCGTGAGCGAGATTACGATTGCGAGCAATCTGGTTGATATGTTCCGGGCGCTTACTCCGGCCTCGGATCTTGAATACAGGTTTGGCACCAATGCGCCCAGCGTCCTGATCGAGGGGATGACCATTGCAGGACGATAAGGATCTTGCCACCTTGAGCGAGCTGGCCCGGGAGGCCGGTCGCATCGCACTCGGCTATTTCAAGAACAAGCCGGATGTCTGGACCAAGGGCAATGATTCTCCGGTGTCAGAAGCAGATCTGGCAGTGGATACATTCCTGAAAGAGCGTTGCCTGGAGTTTCGTCCGGATTATGGCTGGCTGTCTGAGGAGACAGCGGACAATCCGGATCGGCTTGGTCATAAACGGATTTTTGTCGTGGACCCGATTGATGGGACGCGGGTTTTTCTCAAGGGCGGTGATGAATGGACTGTCTCGCTCGCGGTGGTCGAGGATGGTCGCCCGACCCTGGCGGTTCTCTACAATCCCGTCCGTGATGAAATGCTGTGTGCTGCTCATGGCAAAGGCGCGTCTCTGAACGGGCAGGCTCTTGAGGCGCAAAGCAGAACAGATTTTGCCGAGAACAGCATCAGCGGCCCGAAGATTCACATGGGGCATGGTGCGTTTGACACGCTCAGACCAGCCGTGGGCCGGAATATTGGTTCTCTGGCCTATCGCATGGCTCTGGTGGCAACAGGAAACCTGTCTGCGGCATCGGCTCGCCCGAGGGCTCATGACTGGGATCTGGCGGCGGCTGACCTGATTGTTTGCGAAGCCGGAGCCCATATCACCGATCTGGATGGGCAACTCATCCGATATAACCGGCCAGAACCACGTCATCCGGCCCTTGTCGCCGCTGCACCGGGCCTGTATGAACCTTTCCTGAAGCGTGTCGTCCAGGCAGAGGCCGACCGCACCCACTGACAGGATTTTCTCATGAGCGCATCAGATAAAGAACAATTGCTTCATCTTGTTTTCGGCGGTGAGCTGGAAAGCCTTGACGGTGTAACGTTCAAGGATCTGGGCGCTTTGGATGTGGTCGGTGTTTTCCCGAACTATGCCACAGCCTATGACGCGTGGAAGTCCAAGGCTCAGGCAACGGTGGACAGTGCGCAGACCCGCTATTTTATCGTCCATCTGCACAGGCTTCTCGATCCGTCCTGATCGGCAGCACCCGGTATCGTCATGCGTCAGGCTCTCAAGCGCTTTATGAAGTCGAGAGGCTTGCAGGTCTTCCTCGGCCATGTCTTCTCGAGCTATCTGCGGTTCGTCAAGGCAACCAGCCGGAGGGTTACGGACCGGCAGGATACCCGCGCCTATATCTTTGACAACCTGCCGTTCATCACCACGTTCTGGCACGGAGAGCACTTTGTAACCCCGTTTGAATTGCAGGACGGGGTGGATGTGACCGTGATGATCTCCAAGAGTGGTGACGGGGAAATCAATACTGTCGCCGTTCAGGATCTTGGCTTCGGGGTTGTCCGCGGGTCCGGTGCCAATGACCGCCAGACCGGCGAACGTGTTTTGAAACGCGGTGGCATTACCGGCCTCAAAAACCTCCTGTCCCTGGTCAGGAAACCCAATCAGGTTGTGGCCATGACCGGCGATGTCCCCAAGGGGCCCGCCAAGCAGGCTGGTATGGGGCTTGTGACCCTGGCCCGATTGAGCGGACGACCGATTATTCCGCTCGGCGCTGCAACAAGCCGCTTCATCCGCCTGAAGACCTGGGACAGCATGGTGATCAATCTGCCGTTCAGCCGTCTTGGCATCTGCTGGGGAGAGCCTATTCACATCCCGCGCAATCTGACAGAAGATGAGCAGGAGCACTGGCGACGGGTTGTTGAAGATGAACTGAATCGCGTGACCCGGAAAGCCTATGAACTGGCAGGACGGGATTGGCATGTCTGATCAGGACCAGACGCAGGAGCCGGAACGCAAGGGCAGTATGATGCTGGGGTTCTATCAGCTTCTGGCCCGGTTGCTGACACCGCTTGCTCCTCTGGTTCTTAAACACCGTCTGAAACGCGGCAAGGAACACCCTGACCGTCTGCCTGAACGCAAGGGCATCGCAACCCGGGAGAGGCCGGGCGGTCCGCTGATCTGGGTCCATGCCGCCAGCGTCGGCGAGTTCAACGCCGCGCTGCCGATTGTCAGGCGATTGCGGGACCACAGGGTTACGGTGCTTGTTACCACCGTAACACAGACATCGGCACAGCTGGCAGAGACAGAGCTACCGGACGGAGCCATTCATCAGTTTGTCCCGCTCGATTTTCCATCCTATGTGGAGCGGTTTCTGAGATCCTGGGAACCGGATCTGGCACTTTTCATGGAATCGGAAATCTGGCCCGCCACCATGTCAGTCCTGTCGGACAAGGCGGTACCGCTTGTTTTTGTCAACGGACGGTTATCTGAGCGATCCTTCAAGGGCTGGCAGCGGTTTTCCGGACTGGCCATGCGGCTGTTTTCCACCGTCGATATGGTCCTGGCACAGAGCGAGGCTGACGGAGACCGGTTTCGCAGTCTTGGTGCCGGGCGGGTGCTTGTGACGGGTAATATCAAGTTCGACCGCAAGCCGCTTGAGGCAGACTTTCTCGGCCTGATGGAGCTTGAGCAGCAGATTGGCAAGCGGCCCGTCTGGCTGGCGGCCAGCACGCATCCGGGTGAAGAAGAGATTATTGCAGAGGTCCATGACCGCCTGTCAGACCGGCATTCCGATCTTGTCACCCTGATTGTCCCGAGGCACCCTGACAGAGGCCCGGCGCTGGCAGAGGGTCTCGGCAGGAAATACGGCCACCAGGTTGCTGTCCGGTCAGCAGGAGGGGCTATTCCGGACGGGTCGGCGCTTTATCTGGCAGATACTCTTGGTGAACTTGGACTGTTCTATCGTCTGTCACCGGTCGCGTTTATCGGGGGGTCGCTGGCGGAGCTGGGCGGGCAGAACCCGATTGAGGCGGTCCAGCTCGAAAGCCTTGTTCTGCATGGGCCGCATGTGACGAACTTCCGGTCTGTCTATGACGCCTTATCCGGGGCGGAAGCCTGTATTGCCGTAACCGATGCAGCCTCTCTTGCGCAGGCCGTTGATACAGCATGGATGGACCCGGAGCGGGTCGAGCGGCAGAATCTTATGGCCAGTGAGACGATAAAGGAATTCACCGGCGCACTGGACCGGACGATGCAAGCCCTGCTACCTTATCTGAGCCGGTTGGAGTGATATGAGTCTGTCTGAACCCCGGGGGCACAGGGGTAGTATGAATAGGATTGGGGCAGTATGAAAGCGCCGAGCTTTTGGTGGCGGCGGGCCGGTTTTTTGGCCCTTGTGTTTTTACCGATCAGTATTGTGATCGCGCTCGTGGCGCGATTGAGATTCCGGCGCAAGGGCAAGTCCTTTGATATTCCGGTCATCTGCGTTGGCAACCCGGTTGCAGGCGGTGCAGGGAAAACGCCGACCGCAATCGCATTGGCCGCCCTGTTGAAGGAAGCGGGATATAATCCGGTTTTTGTCAGCCGTGGCTATCGTGGCCGATTGTCCGGGCCTGTTGTCGTAGACCCTCAGCGCCACAGAGCACGAGATGTGGGCGACGAACCGTTGCTTCTGGTCAGAACCGCTCCGACGATTGTGTCGAAGGACCGTGCAGCTGCTGTGGCCCTGGCGGAGAAGGAGGGCTATGACGCTGTCATCATGGATGACGGCTTCCAGAACCCGTCCCTCACGAAGGATTATTCATTTCTTGTGGTTGATGCCCGGCGCGGTGTGGGCAATGGTCTTGTCATGCCGTCAGGCCCGCTGCGGGCACCTCTTGGCGATCAGCTTGACCGGGCCGACAGCCTGGTGGTGATTGGTCATGCGCCGGAAGCTCAGACCATTGTTCGCCCGGCAGCCAAACGGGCCATGCGGATTTTCGAGGCGGCGATTGCTCCGGACAAGGCCGTGGTCGAACGTCTGGGTGATCTGCCCATTGTTGCCTATGCCGGACTGGGACGACCGAGCAAACTGTTTGATACCCTGAAGGAGATCGGCAAACCGCCGGTTAAGGGTATCGGCTTTCCGGACCACCACAGGTTCAAGCCCAAGGATGCCAACAGGCTTCTGACGGAGGGCTGGTATCACGCGGCCCGGCTGGTGACGACGGAAAAGGATATGACCCGTCTGCCCGGCGATGAAACCATTCTGGGCGAGCTGAAGCGCAACTCAATCGCGCTTCCTGTAACGCTCACCTTTGATGACCGGGTGACCATTCTGCGGGAGCTGAAGCCGATTATCGAGCGGCAGAGGCGACGGCGCAGAGCGCCATAACGTGTTCAGGTGCCGGGATGATCAATCCGGGCGTCTGTTTCCTGATAGCGCTGGGTGGCTGCATGCGCATCCACATAGGCTTCCTGCCGGGTGGCGCTCCAGTATTTCAGCTCTTCAAGGGGAATGGCGGTTCCAGTGACAGCGCACAGTACATGGGAGCCTGGAGACAGGACCTGAAAATCACTGTCCAGATAACGGACTTCAGCCTGCTTGCCTGATGTGTTCTTGCTGAACGGGTTCATCATCTTCTCCGAAACATCGTGCGGGGTCGTGGTGCGAACTCTCCTGTTCCTATGAAGCGTTTATCGAGGAAGATCAAGCCTTCCCCGATAAACATCTTCAACGATGATGGGGCAGGGGAGCGCGGGCCTCGCGAAATTCTCCAAGGCTCTGACGCAGGATTGACCAGGCGGATGAAATGAAGAGTACGGCCATCAGACCGGCAACGGCTAGGTCGGGCCAGCCAGTCGCTGTTGCCCAGACGCCGCTTGCGGCCAGCATCACAGCCACATTGCCGATGGCATCATTACGGCTGCAGAGCCAGACAGATCGGACATTGGCGTCACCATCCTTGTACTTCATCAGAAGCAGGACGCTGATCACATTGGCGGCCAGCGCCAGAAACCCGACCACGCCCATCACATGGGCCTCGGGAACACCCGTGACAAAGACCCGATACAGTGTAGCACCAAAGACAAACAGGCCCATGACAAGAAGCGAAAAGCCCTTGAACAGAGCCGCAGTCGAGCGAATGGCAAGAGACTGGCCGATAACGGCAAGGCTGATGCCATAGGTCAGCGTGTCCCCGAGAAAATCGAGCGCATCGGCCTGAAGTGCCTGGGAACGGGCTGCCACACCAGCCGTCAACTCAACAGCGAACATGATGCCGTTCAGAGCGATAACCGTCCAGAGAACCCGTTTGTAAGCGGGTGAGAGACCGTCGAAGCGGGCGTTGTGATTGCAGCATCCGGCTGACATGGAACCATCCTTGGTCTGAATCGGGTTGAAAAGTTCCGGCTCTCCTCTCATGTAATCTCTACAGTCACTGTAGGTTCAAGGGAAAAGTCATGTTGTCGATCGGCCAGATGGCGAAGCAGGCGGAAACCAAGGTTCAGACGATCCGGTATTATGAGGAGATTGGTCTGATGCCCGTACCAGACAGGAGCGAGGGTGGTCAAAGGCGCTATGGCACGGACAGCCTCGACAGACTGTGTTTCATCCGGCACGCAAGGGCGCTCGGGTTTGCTATCCCCGCGATCAGGGAGATGATCGACATGGCTCAGAAGCCCGAGCAGTCCTGTGCGCTGATTGACAATCTTGCATCCCGGCATCTGGCTGACGTACGATCACGGATCGAGAGATTGCAGTCTCTCGAAAGAGAGCTGGAACGAATGCTCGACCATTGTCGTGGCGGGCATGTTGCCGATTGCAGGATTTTAGAGGTTTTGGGAAATCACAGCCTCTGCCTTGAAGAGCACGACCGAGACTGATGAGACCGGATCAGGCGTTTGACGCCACTCGCAATTTGCCACGATGGATATCGGGATCCGCAGTGATCTCAGTTAGCGAGCGGGCTTTTGCATAGTACCAGCCCTGGCCGAGGGTGCAGCCCGCTGCCTGGAGCAGGGTGACATGATCTGATGTCTCGACGCCTTCCGCAACGATGGTCATATCCAGCGCGTGGCCAAGGCCGACAATTGAGCTGACGATCGCATCAACCGTACGGCTGTGACCGAGCTGGTTGATGAAACTGCGGTCGATCTTGACCTTGTCGAACTGGAAACTGGCCAGATAACTGAGGCTTGAATAACCGGTGCCGAAATCATCCAGGGCAATCTTCACGCCCATTTCCTTCAGGGATTTGAGCACACGAATATGCTCCTCGGCCTCGCTCAGGAAAACCCGTTCGGTGATTTCCACTTCCAGACGCTCAGCGGGCAGGCCACTTTGCCTCAGCGCAGACCGGACTTCCTTGACCACATCCTGTCTGCGGAACTGCGCCGGTGACAGATTGACGGAAATGGTTGCATTGCCGGGAAGCTTGAGGGCGTCACGGCAGGCTTTATGCAGCACATAGGAGCCGATCGGGCCGATCAGTCCCGTATCTTCGGCGACCGAGATGAACTCGGCCGGTGACTGGGGACCGCGGACCGGATCTGTCCAGCGGATCAGCGCTTCATAGCCAACTGTTTCGCCGGACGAGAGGGCGTGCTGAGACTGATACCAAACCTCAAGACTGTCGCTTTCAATGGCCTTGCGGAGACCCGCCTCCGTATCCCGGCGGCGTTCCAGCTCGGCTTTCATTTCAGGTGTGAACAGGCGCGATGTAGATCGGCCATCCTGCTTGGCGCGATAAAGTGCGAGGTCTGCATTGCGCAACAGGCGGTCGGGTTCCTTGGCGTCCTGATTGGCACGGGCGATGCCGACGGATGCCGTTGAGACAATCTGATGACCATTGGCGGCAAAGGGTTGCTCGAACCGCTCGACAATATGCTGACCCAGCGCTGCCACATCATGAATGGGAGAATCAAAGGAAATCACGATAGCAAATTCATCGCCGCCTAGTCGGGCAACAAAACCGCGTTTCTTGATAATCATCGACAGGCGTCGCGCCATTGCCGAGATGAGCGCATCCCCCGTCGGGTGGCCCAGCGTGTCGTTGATTTCCTTGAACCGGTCAAGATCTATCAGCAGAAGGTAAGTGATTGTTTCATTGTCCGGCCTGGTCGTGACCGCGATGTCTTCCAGTTTCCGCATCAGGCTGGCCCTGTTCGGAAGGCCGGTCAGAGGATCATGATGAGCCAGGAAACGCGCTTCCTGCTGGATTTTCAGATGTCCGCGCAGTCGCTTCCAGCCCAGCAGCGCGGCGAGGGCCATCATAATAGCAACGATGATGGACATGATCCGCGTGGCTTCGGAAGCCGAGACGATCAGGATCCGGCCTGCATCGGAGACAGTTGATTCGATACGGGCAACACCGGCGATAGTCCCGTTCTTGAAGAGCGGCACATAGGTCGTTGTCTGCCAGTTTTCCTGAGATGAGTTGAGTACGACCTGCATCTGGCCGGATTTGAGGGCCGCTTCAAAATATGGACGCTGTGTCCCCGGCAGTCCGGCAAATGAGGCCTGGACGTCCGGTGCGTAGCGGCAGAAGCCGGTATATCTGCACAGATCGATTACCCTGCCACTGCGGGTCAGCATCGTAATCTTGCTGATCTTGGAGAGATGTCCCTTGGGCTGAGTAAAAAAGGAAAAAACCGTGTTGAAAATTGGATGGGCTGCGCTGGGCTTGAACTCGCCCTGCAAGTAGTAACTGCCGGATCTTGGGGCATTCACCGTGTCGGCAAAGCCGGTCTTCTCTACCAGATAGGAGGACCAGGAATAGGTGTTGGCCTTGACGTTGGAAACAAAGCGATGATGCAGGACTGAATCTTCCCCCTGCATCAGCCCCATGATGATGGCGGCTGTGATGCAGGCGAGCACGAGAAACTGCTTGATTTCTGATCGCGTCGCAACAAACAAGATGAGGTCCCCATTTAGCTGCCTAAATGGTTGCAGAAAAAACTTTCAATTTCTCTAACATGAATGAGAATTGCCTCTCTGCTCCGTATAAGGATACCACCTTCTGCCGGAAGACAGTTTCCGCGTTGCTGTTTATCCATGTTGCTCTTAAATAAGAACCTGGCGGACAAAGCGGGGTGGGGACAGTGACAACGGAAATTGCGGCGAGATTTGTAACCGGCTCGACCCTGCGCCATGTGGTCAATATGACAGCTGCCGGTTCTGTAGGGCTGATGGCGGTTTTTCTGGTTGATTTCGCCAACCTCTTTTACATCTCCCAACTGGGCGAGCAGGAGCTTGCAGCGGCAATCGGCTATGCAGGGACCATCCTGTTTTTTGGTATTTCCGTTTCCATCGGTTTGACCATTGGCGGTGTGGCTCTGGTCTCGCGTGCGCTTGGAGCAGGGGAGAGTGACAAGGCTCGTCGTCTGGCCATGTCATCCGTTGTGTCGTCCTTTATCGCGCTGAGTGTTATATGCATGGCATCCCTGCCATTCATTGACATATTTGTGGCAGCCCTTGGCGCCGAAGGCTTAACTGCTGAAATTGCTGAAGATTTTCTGATTATCGTCTTGCCATCCATGCCTCTCATGGGCCTGGGTATGGCCTTTTCCGCCCTGCTGCGTGCGGTAGGAGATGCCAAGCGATCCATGTATGTGACCCTGGCTGGCGCTGTGGCTTCTGCCTTGCTTGATCCACTGTTTATCTTCGGTTTTGGCTGGGGCGTGGAGGGGGCGGCCATTGCCACAGTCTGTGCCCGCGCCACAATGGTGATTGTCGGCTGGTATGGCGTTGTCGTGCGCCATGATATGCTGCGGCGGATCAGCTGGCGCGAAGGGCTGTCGGATTGTGACAAACTGGCCCGAATTGCGCTGCCTGCCATTCTGACCAATGTTGCAACACCTGTCGGCAATGCCTTTGTGACCTGGTCAATCGCTGATTTCGGTGATGATGCCGTGGCTGGCTGGGCTATCATCGGGCGTCTGATCCCGGTGGCTTTCGGAGCGCTTTTTGCCCTGTCCGGAGCCGTCGGGCCGATCCTTGGTCAGAACCTTGGAGCAAGACAATTCGAGCGGGTGGTCAGCACGCTGAATGATTGCCTGAAGGTGACGTTGATCTATTCCGCTGTAGTGTGGTTGTTGCTGTATCTGCTGCAGGACCAGATTGTAAGCCTGTTCCTGGCGGAAGGGGATACAGAAACACTGATCCGTTTCTTCTGCTCACTGGTTGCCGGGATGTTCCTGTTCAACGGGGCTTTGTTTGTAGCCAATGCGGCCTTCAACAATCTTGGTTATCCCTTGATGTCGACCCTGTTCAACTGGGGCAAGGCAACGGTTGGAACGGTACCATTCGTGCTGGTTTTCGCTCATTTCTGGCAGGCCGAGGGTGTTTTGATCGGTCAGGGGATTGGGTCAATCCTGTTTGGTCTTGCTGCCATTATCGCCTGCTACAAGGTGGTGGCCCATCTCAAGGACGTTGACCCGGATATGTCCAAACCACCGGTCTGGCGTATGGCTCTCTCGGCCTTTACCAGCGGCAAGGGTGCCAGTCTCTGAAATCTGTGAGCGGTTCCATTCAATGTTCTGATCACGTCCAAAACGGTTTTTGATGTCGTCTTTGCGCTGGTCAAGGTCCACTCAATTCGCTTTATTGGCAAATATGTTTCGATTCGATCAGGGGGAGTCCCTGCGTAAATGGGAGGTTCATAATGGACGTTCGTGCTGCGGTCGCATTTGAGGCCGGCAAACCGCTTGAAGTCACCACTGTACAGCTGGAAGGCCCGCGTGCTGGTGAAGTACTGGTGGAAATCAAGGCCACGGGCCTTTGCCATACCGATGAATTCACCCGTTCCGGTGCTGACCCGGAAGGCATCTTCCCGGCTATCCTCGGCCATGAGGGCGCGGGCATCGTCCGGGAAGTGGGCGCAGGCGTCACCTCGCTGAAACCAGGCGATCACGTGATCCCGCTCTACACGCCGGAATGTCGCGAGTGCGATTACTGCCTTAATCCGAAAACCAATCTCTGTCAGGCAATCCGTTCAACGCAGGGGCAGGGTCTGATGCCGGATGGCTCCAGCCGCTTCTCCATCAACGGCGAGAAGGTGTTCCACTATATGGGAACATCCACATTTGCCAATTTCACGGTTCTGCCGGAAATCGCGCTGGCTAAAGTGCGTGAAGACGCCCCGTTCGATAAGA
The DNA here is from genome assembly GCF_030845175.1 of Coralliovum pocilloporae. Taxonomy (NCBI): domain Bacteria; kingdom Pseudomonadati; phylum Pseudomonadota; class Alphaproteobacteria; order Hyphomicrobiales; family Coralliovaceae; genus Coralliovum; species Coralliovum pocilloporae. Next base: position 2,293,749 of record NZ_CP132542.1, read on the forward strand.
TCTGCTATATCGGCTGTGGTGTGACCACCGGTATTGGTGCTGTCATCAACACTGCGAAAGTGGAACCGGGTTCGAATGTTGTGGTCTTCGGTCTTGGTGGTATCGGCCTCAACGTGATCCAGGGTGCCCGTATGGTTGGCGCTGACAAGATCATCGGTGTGGACCTGAATCCGGCCAAGGAAGAGCTCGGCAAGCGTTATGGCATGACCGACTTCATCAATCCGAAAGACGTGGACAATGTGGTGGAAGCCATTGTTGACGCCACCAATGGCGGTGCGGACTATTCTTTCGAATGTATCGGCAATATCACCACCATGCGACAGGCGCTGGAATGCTGCCACAAGGGCTGGGGTGAAAGCGTTATCATCGGCGTGGCCGGTGCCGGTCAGGAAATCGCAACCCGCCCATTCCAGCTGGTAACAGGCCGCGTATGGCGCGGTACAGCTTTCGGCGGTGCCCGTGGCCGGACCGATGTTCCGAAAATCGTCGACTGGTACATGGACGGCAAAATCGACATCGATTCCATGATCACAAGCGTCATGCCGCTTGAAGACATCAACAAGGGTTTCGACCTGATGCATGCCGGTGAGGGTATCCGTTCTGTGGTGACATTCGACTGATTGTCTACAGACCGTGACAGGCCCTGAATGCAGGGCGAAACAGGTATCAGAGGCCGCCTTTCAGATGAAGGGCGGCCTTTCTCTTGCGCGGTGCGTTAACCCTTTTGAAAGATTTGTTCTGGCGATCCGGTTCAAAATTGCGTTATCCTGCCTCCCATCGGGGTCAAGGCATGCACCAGAACTGATCAGTTCGGGGGTGCGCAGCTGAAGTAAGGGGTAGGGTAGAATGAAATCCGTATCTTCCATGATGGGTGATATCAATTCACGACTGATGCGCGGCGCGTTGGTTCTTGGTGCTGCGGCAGCCATGGTGCTGGGCACCGTGTCTCTGTCTCCGGCGGCAGAGGATACGCCATTTCACGCAGGCGTCTGGGAACTGCCCGAAGGTGATGGCTTCAAGTCTCTTGTGATCAGTGACTGGCTTCTGTTTGAAGGGCAGTTGCCGAAAACATGGCTGTATCTTGAATCGGGCTCTGCTGCGGAAGGGCGCTATACATTTCTCGCCCGCCACCTGAATGGCACGGGTTATCTCGGTGCCCGGATTGATGTGGCCCGGATCGATGACACCCATATGACCTACAAGATCTCCACCAGAGACGGTGTGCTGACCGAAACAACGGCCCGCCGTCTGAGTGTGCCGAATGCCAAAAAATCCTGCCTTGCGGTTCTCACCAAACTGGAAGACCTGCTCGGGGCTTATGCATCTGCTGACGGCAAGACCAAGAAGAAGCTGGTTCTCACCAAGGACAAACTGACCTGGAACGGCCAGGATCAGGCGGTTTCGGTTCAGCAGCTGCGGGTTGGCCAGGTCGGGATTTCCGCCAATGGCAAGCCGCTGGCCATTCTGGCGGATGCCGGCAGCGATTACGCTGTTATCCAGTGGCTGCACGATGGTGAAAAATCCTTCACCCGTGGCCCTCGGGACGCCCAGCTGCTCAGCTTCAAGAATGAAGAAGTACTGTACCGGTCACGTGTGAACTGCAACAAGCAGATCAAGGACCGGCTGAAATTCATGGGTAAAGGCAAGAAAAAGAAGAAAAAGAGCTGACGCGGCTCTATCTGCATATTCTCCTTTAGTCCTGGTCTCTGGCTCGCAGGTGGTTTGCTCCACCTTGCGGGCCTTATTGTTTGTACAATACACTTGCGCTGATATTTGTGAGGATACCATGGTCGCTTCTCAGGTTGTTCTGATTGCCAGCGCTGTTGCTCATCATACCGTTCCGCTGGTCGCCGGACGGTTCCCCGAACTGACCTTCGTACCGGCCCGAACGGATGAAGAAATCCGCAAGGTTCTTGAGGATCACAAGCCCGTCGCGGCCTTCTCAGTTAAAGGTCCTGATTTCCCGGGAGAACAGCACCGGCAGATCACGCTTTGTCCATCAGTGAAATGGGTTCAGGTTGGCGGGTCCGGGTATGATCACCTGTTGCCGCTGGAACGTGATGACCTGACGGTTACCAATTGCGCCGGACTGCATGCACCATTTCTGGCGGAAACCGTGATGGGGGCAATGATTGCTCTGAACGGCAATTTCCTGCCCTATCGGGATTTGCAGACAAGACGAACCTGGCAGCAGATCCAGTTTCGCCCATTGGCTGGCCAGACGCTTCTGGTTATCGGGCTTGGTCATATTGGTGGTGCGGTTGCTGACCGGGCAAAGGCCTTCGGCATGACGGTGATCGGCTGCCGGAACAGGGATGAACCACACCCGTCTGTTGACAGAATGATCAGGCCTGAGCAGCTGGATGACGTAATCACGGATGCTGATATCATCTCTCTGCATGTCAGGCTCGATGAGACAACACACCACCTTTTTGACGAGACCAGGATCGCACGGATGAAACCCGGCTCTATCCTTCTGAATACGGCCAGAGGTTCGGTGGTCAAGGAGGCGGCATTGGTGGCTGCTCTTGAAACCGGTCACCTGAAGGCGGCCTATCTGGATGTGTTTGAACAGGAACCACTCCCGGCAGACAGCAGACTATGGGATCTGGAGAACCTGCTGATGACCCACCACACGGCTGATTCCGTTCTCGACTGGGAAGAGCGGTTTACACATTTCTTTGGTGATAATCTGGAACGGTGGCTGAAGGGCCTCCCACTGGCCAATAAGGTCTAGAGCGATTTCGGACTTGTGCTGTTGTGCGTCCTGTGTCACCGGTGATGGCAGGATAATGAGAACAGAGCAACAGGAACTGCCAGAGATCATGGAACTCGTATCATCAGTAAAGTGCTTTGACGGTCAGCAGCGTGTTTACCGGCATACTTCTGAAGCAACCGGAACCGAGATGGAATTCGCCGTCTTCCTTCCGGCTCAGGCATTGGCAGGGCTCGAATGTCCGACCCTGTTTTATCTCTCCGGTCTGACCTGCACCTGGGAGAATGTCACCACCAAGGCCGGCGCCCAAGCCTGGTGCGCCAATCATGGCATGATCTTCATTGCGCCTGACACCAGCCCGCGCGGTGAAGGGGTTGCCAATGATGAGGGATATGACCTCGGCCAGGGCGCAGGTTTTTATGTGAACGCAACGGAAGAACCATGGGCACCCCATTTCCGCATGTATGATTATGTGGTGAAGGAACTCTATGACATGGTCATTGAGGCACTTCCCATTGATGAGGATGCAATAGGAATCACCGGTCATTCCATGGGTGGTCACGGTGCATTGACCATCGCGCTGCGCAATCCTGAGAAATTCCGTTCGGTTTCGGCCTTTGCCCCGATTGTGTCTCCGATGAACTGCCCATGGGGTGAGAAAGCTCTGACGGCTTATCTTGGGTCTGACACGGGCCAGTGGGCAGAGCACGATGCCTGTGAACTGGTCAAGGCTCACGGCTGGAGTGGTGATATTCTGGTCGATCAGGGCAGTGCTGATGGTTTCCTGGAAGAGCAACTTAAGCCCTGGCTGTTTGAAGAGGCATGCCGCAAGGCGGGTGTCGAGCTGACCCTCCGGATGCTGGGTGGTTATGATCACTCATACTACTTTATTGCATCTGTCATTGGCGATCACATCGAGTGGCATGCGGAACGCCTCTCCCTGTAATCTGTTTTGAAGCGGGACTGCATAGTAAGTCTCTGAGACCTGAACCCTAAAGCGCTCACTTGGTACATTGCAGGCTTAAAGGCCTGCAATGTGGTATTAAAATATTGCGAAATTGTATGGTTCGGAGATGCAATCCAGGGTAAAATTCTGGCAAAACGTAGAGTTTCCTTGATCTTTAGCGCTTGTTCAGATTTTCGTGATAGCGTGCTCGTTCTAAGATCCAGAACGGGACATGATCATGCGTTGGGGCACGCAATCAGGATCTGGTCTATGGCGGCTTCTGGCCTGCATTTTGAGTGCAGGTCTGTTGGCTGTCTCCCCCGCAGACAGCGGAGAGCAGACCGGGACAGATATAAGGGAACCGATCCAGCCTTTGGCGGGTGCCCCGGCCTATCCGGCTGAACTTGTCGAGCTTGGTAGAAAGCTGTTTCATGATACCGGACTGTCCAGTGATAATCGTATCAGCTGTGCATCATGCCACCCGATAGAACTGGGAGGCATGGACAACAGACGTCTTTCCACCGGTACGTATGGCTTTGAGACAACGGTCAACACACCCACTGTCTTCAATGTGGGTGGACAGTTTGCTTTCGCCCGGGACGGCCGCTCCCATGAGCTGCAGGCGATGATTGAAAGCGTGCTTGAAAGCCCGGAAATGGAAGTCAACTGGGTTTCTGTAACCAGGCGGCTTGCCGCTGATGCGGATTATACGAGCCTTCTGAAACAATCTGGCCTGATGAGGCCGGATAAGGACGACATCACCCGAGCTCTCTCTGCCTATGTGGATACGCTGCGGACACCATCCCGTTTCGATCGCTTCCTCAAAGGGGATCTGGATGCCATAACCGGCGATGAAGCGCGCGGATACCGTCTGTTCAAGGATCTCGGTTGTATTTCCTGCCACCAGGGAATGGGAGTCGGCGGTAATCTTTATCAGCAAGTGGGGATCTTCAGTGAATTCGACTATCTCACGGTGACCGGACATGAAGGTCGGGCTGGTCTGTTCGAGAGCACCGGGCGGGAGAAAGACCGGAACATGTTCAAGGTTCCGAGCCTGAGAAATGTGGCACTGACGGCGCCCTATTTCCATAATGGCGGGGTGAATACCCTCGACGATGCCATCCGCCTGATGGGCAATTATCAGCTTGGGTTGGATTTGAATAATGAGGAAGTTCGACTGATTGCACTGTTTCTCGATAGCCTGACTGCCGAGGAGATCCCTCAATGAGGCAGTCCGGACGTATTGTCTTTCTGGGTGTCATCCTGACAGGCGTCGTTATCGCGGTTCTGACCGTCGGTATGCCTGATGCCAGCCGACAGCATCGCGTCTTGCAGCAATTGCGTATGCTGCATGAGTACCAGGCCAACCTGACCCGGGATATCCTGCTGGTCGACAATGGCGAATTGCTCCACTACGACACGCTGGTTAAGACACTGCGGGCGATGCAGGAGGTGTCCGGAGACATCAAGCGGGAGCTGGATGAAGCATCCACCGCGCGTAGGGATGATCTGGCCCTTATTGAAGATTATGGTTTCAAGCTTGTTGAGCTAAGAGACCAGATCGAGACGTATAAATCTGAGAATGCGGTTCTGCGCAATTCCAGGAACTATCTGTTTGGTATTCTGGACCGTCTGGCCGAGCTGGAGCATGAGGTGTCTGAAGACCTGGAACCGCTTCTTCATGCTCTTGAGGCCAAGATACTGCATGTGTTGATAGATGGCAGTCTGGGACTTGCGGATACGCATGTCCATAATGAGGGACTGATGTCTGAGAGCGCGATGATATCCAGTTCCTATGACCGGCTACCAACGGCACTACAACGCATTGTCAAAAGCTTCCAGCGTCATGCCTTCCTGATCCGGAACCGCGCGGAAAAGAACAGGGCGCTGGTAAGGCATATCTTGTCAGGTGAGCATCTGCAGCTGTCTGAACAGATAGCAGAACGCATCAATGCCTGGCGGCTCAAGGCGGATCAGGATCAGTCTGTCTACAATTACAGCCTGATTGCTGCGATCGTTATAGGGGCGGGGATGATCCTGTACCTCTTCACCCTGATGAGCAGGCTGACAGACCGGCTTGAAGTGTATAACTCCACCCTTGAGCTGCGGGTTCGCCAGAGGACCGGGGCGCTGGAAGAAGCCAATGCGAATCTTGAGAGAGAGGTTGAAGAACGGCGGATTGCAGAACGGACTATCCAGAAACTCGCCTGGCGGGATTCTCTGACTGGCCTCAGCAACCGGTCCTACCTCAATCAGGAGCTGGAAAAGCTTCTGCACAGCGAAGAGTACAAGCGCTGCGATATCTGTCTTCTTCTGCTTGATCTTGATGGGTTCAAGGCAGTGAATGACCAGTTTGGCCATCCGGTCGGGGACAGATTGCTGTCATCCATTGCACAGCGCATTGTTGAAACCTGTCAGCCTGACGATACGGTCGCGCGGCTCGGCGGTGATGAATTCGCTATTATTCTCAAAAACCTGTCCGATCCGGAAATCGCGATGATCCTTGCGGACCGGTTGCGTGATATTGTGCATCAGCCGGTTGATATTGATGGGTTGTCTATTCAGGTTGGCGTCAGTATCGGTGCCGTACTTGCACCTCTTGATGCCACCGAGGCTCACGATCTGATGAGAAAGGGCGACCTGGCTCTCTATCACGCAAAAAGCCGTGGTCGGAACCAGGTCAGCCGTTTTGAGCCACGCTTTGATGTGGAACAACGGAACCGCCGCAAACTCGAAGCGGATCTCAGACGGGCACTTGAAACAGAAGATGGTGTCTACCTGGCCTATCAGCCCAAGGTGAACCTTCAGACAGGAACTATATCTGGACTGGAAGCGTTGTTCCGCTGGGATCATCCGGTTCTGGGTACGATCCGGCCTGATCATGCAATCTCAATTGCTGAAGAGAGCGGATTAATTATCGAGCTGGGTCTGTGGGTGATGGAAGAGGCCGCGCGCAAGATGCGACAATGGTCACAGGCGGGGCATGATCTGGGGCGCATGTGGGTGAATGTGTCGGCCCGTCAGTTGCGTCAAGATACCTTTGTCAATCACGTTCAGCTTATTCTGGCCGAAACAGGACTATCCCCAGCAAAGTTGGGTTTTGAGATCACCGAAAGCCTTGAGATCGAAAGTGAGCCCTTCCTTCTGGCCCGGCTGGAACAAATTGATACAGCAGGCATCGCCTTGGCCATTGATGATTTCGGCACCGGATATTCTTCATTGAGCTATATGAGACAGCTTCCGGTCAGCAGTGTGAAAATTGATCGAAGCTTCATCAATGACATGTTGTCTTGCACTGAAGACATGGCCATCACCAGTGCCGCTGTACGTCTGGGGCATGCTCTATGCCTGCCGGTGGTTGCAGAAGGGGTGGAGACCCTCGATCAGTGTCAGAGTCTGCATGAGATCGGCTGTGATGAGCTGCAGGGATATTTCTTCACGATGCCGTTGCCAGCACATCAGATTGAGCCATGGTTCAATAGGTTTCAGCGCGATATCGCCGATACGGTTTCTGGCCCCTTTATTGACTGGGATAGGCTGGAGCAGCTTATTCTGTCCTGCCGAAACAGCAGTCTCTCGGCTCCAGTCCTTGGAGATCGTAAATCTGGCTAACCAGTTGCAGGTCATGCATAATTCACTGATTTATATCAATTTTTACAACCTAAGATTTATTTGATTAATTCTGTTTTAACGTGATGCGGTTAGAGTCCTGTTTCCGCATAATTTTGCGGTATTTGGGGGACGCATATGCCTGTTTTGGATGGTATTGGCCTGGAAGTTGGCCTGGTGGCTGGATCGTGCTTAGGCATTGGTCTGACCTATTTGTTTCACTGGCTCAGACCTCCCCGGCAGCGGAAATCCGTCACTAATATTCTCACCCCTCCGTTTGACGATACAATCAACAACCTGACCGAAGGGCTCTATCAGACCAGCCTTGAGGGACGACTGCTGCGTGTGAACAAGGCCCTGATCCAGATGGTGGGCTTTGAAAGCGAGCAGGATCTCCGTGCCCATGGCCCCTGGACGCGGGGGGAGTGGTATGTCGAACCCGGACGGCGGGAGCAGTTCAAGCAACTTCTGGCAGATCAGGACAGAGTGACCGATTTTGTCTCGGAGCTGCATCACCGGGCGGAAGGCAAGACAATCTGGATTTCTGAGAATGCCCGTCTGGTCCGCCATCCAGAAAGCCATGCACCGCTCTATTACGAGGGGTCTGTTCGAGACGTAACCGCCAGTCGTACCCGTGAAAAACTTGAGCGGAAACTCGAGAATCTTGCGGCGTCTGTTCCGGGTGCCCTGTTCCAGCTTGTTCTGAGAACTGATGGCGCATACTCCACCCCCTATGTCAGTGCTCGCTTCGGAGAGTTGACAGGGCTGGATCTCGAACGGCTGAAGCGAAAGCCGGGTGCCTTCGTGAACTTCATCGCCCCTGAGGATCGGGATGTTTATCGACGCAATCTCAGGCGGTCAGCGGACCAGTTGACCCTCTTTGAGGCGGAGTTTGAGTTTATCAGGCCAGGTGGTGACCATGTGTGGTTGATGGTAACGGCCAAGCCGGAGCGCCAGGATGATGAGTCCGTAATCTGGCATGGATATCTGTCAGATATTTCTGACCGCAAACATGCCGAGATGGAAATCCGCAAACTGGCCTATTTCGATGCCCTTACCGGCTTGCCAAACCGCAGGCTGCTGAAAGAGCGGCTGGACCGGGCTCTTGAAACCAGTCATTTCTCCGCTTCGCATGGTGCGGTTCTGTTCATTGATATGGATAATTTCAAAGCGCTGAATGACACGCAAGGCCATGAGCTTGGAGACATGCTGCTGCGTCTCGTGGCCAGACGTCTCTCAGATGTGGTGCGCCCCGGTGATACAGTGTCGCGGTTTGGTGGTGACGAGTTCGTGGTGGTTCTGGATGACCTAAGCCGGGATCAGGACGAAGCGCTGGCCAGCGCACGCTACGTGGCCAGCAAGATTCTGGATGCCTTCAGCGACAAGTTTGATCTTGGCAAAATCCGGCACAAGGCAACACCCAGTATCGGTGTAATCGTGTTCAATGGTATGGCTCAGGCGTCGCAGGATCTTCTGAAATGTGCTGACATTGCCATGTATGAGGCCAAGCGGAATGGCCGGAACAACTTTGTTCTGCACAATCCGGAGAATGTGCAGAGGGTGTCGGAGCTGTTTACCCTTCAGTCAGAACTGAAGGTCGCCCTGGAGCGTAATGAACTCACATTTGCTTTCCAGCCAATTGTTGACGGAGAGGGAAGGATTACCTCCGCGGAGGCTCTTATCCGCTGGAACCATCCGCAACGCGGGTTGATCATGCCATCAGAGTTCATCCCGGTGGCAGAACAGACCGGAGTAATCCTTGATATCAACGAGTGGGTGCTCAGAGAGGGCTGCGCTGTGCTCGGGCGCTGGAAGCATCATCCCGTCCTGAAAGATATTGGCCTGTCGGTGAATGTCAGCATTCAGCAGTTCCATACAGAAAGCTTCGTCTCTGATCTGGCCTTGCTGATGACGCGGGAGCGGCTGGAGCCTTTCAAGCTGACCATTGAGCTGACCGAGCATGTGATGGCTCGTGATGAAGAGCATGTGTCGGCCCGTATGCGTGAGCTCAAGGAAATCGGTATTCGCTTTGCGCTGGACGACTTCGGGACGGGTTATTCATCTCTGTCTCAGCTCAAGACCTTCCCGTTTGATGTGGTCAAGATTGACGGCAGCTTCATTTGTGACCTTGAACGCGTCAAGAGCACCCGGGCGCTTGTGGAGGGTATTCTGGCGATGGCCAAAACGCTGCGGCTCGAAACCATTGCCGAGCACGTGGAGTGCTCGAGTCAGTATGATTTCCTCAATGAGCGGCAGTGTGATTTCTACCAGGGCTACTATTTTGGCAAGGCCATGTCTGAGGATGACATGGCCCGGATGGTATCAAATTCTATTCCGCTGCCTCTGCAGGACCATAGCCAAGTCGCTTGTTAAGCTCAGCGATAAGCCCTTCAGCTGCTTCCGCAATAACGGTCCCGGGAGGGAAGATGGCGGAGGCACCGGATGCCAGCAGCTCATCAAAATCCTGAGGCGGAATAACGCCGCCGACCACGATCATCACATCGTCACCGCCTTCATCGGCAAGAGCCTGCTTGAGAGCCGGGACAAGCGTCAGATGACCGGCAGCCAGTGACGATGCACCGATAATATGCACATCATTCTCAACAGCCTGGCGTGCGGCTTCTTCAGGGGTCTGGAACAGCGGACCGATATCCACGTCGAAACCAAGGTCTGCAAAGGCTGAGGCAATCACTTTCTGGCCGCGATCATGGCCGTCCTGTCCCATCTTTGCGATCAGGATACGCGGGCGGCGACCATCATTCTGCTCGAATTCGTCGACCAGCTTCTGGATACGCTTTACCGGTTCACTCATTTGACCCACCTCTTCGCGATACACGCCGGAGATTGACCGTATCTCGGCTTTGTGGCGACCAAAAGCCTTTTCCATTGCCAGAGAGATTTCGCCAACAGTGGCCTTGGCGCGAGCGGCCTGAATGGAAAGGTCAAGCAGATTGCCTTCTCCGCTTTCCGCAGCCCGTGTCAGAGCATGCAGCGCCTGATCCACATCTGTCTGGTTTCTCTCGCCGCGCAACCGCTCGAGTTTCTCGATCTGGCGGGCACGAACAGCGGAATTATCCACTTTCAGCACGTCAATTTCGGCTTCGCTGTCCGGTTTGTACTTGTTGACGCCGACCACCGTCTGCTGGCCTGAATCGATCCTGGCCTGGGTTTTCGCCGCAGCCTCTTCAATGCGGAGTTTCGGAATGCCGGCCTCGATTGCCTTGGCCATGCCGCCAAGCTCTTCAACCTCACGAATGCGCTCAAGAGCCCGCTCTGCGAGATCAGCGGTCAGGCGCTCGACAAAATGAGAGCCGCCCCATGGGTCGATGGCTTTGGTGGTGCCGGACTCCTGTTGCAGGAAGAGCTGCGTATTGCGGGCGATCCGGGCTGAGAAATCAGTCGGCAGAGCCAGCGCCTCATCCAGCGAATTGGTGTGAAGGCTCTGGGTATGACCCTGTGTTGCGGCCATGGCCTCAATGCAGGTCCGGACCACATTGTTGAAAACGTCCTGCGCGGCCAGCGACCAGCCGGATGTCTGGCTGTGGGTCCGCAGAGACAGGGACTTCGGATTTTTCGGGCCGAACTCCTCATTCACCAGCTTGGCCCAGATCAGGCGTGCAGCCCGCATCTTAGCCACTTCCATGAAGAAGTTCATGCCAATGGCCCAGAAGAAGGACAGGCGTGGTGCAAAGGCATCCACATCAAGTCCGGCCGCTGTTCCGGCGCGGATATATTCAATCCCGTCAGCGATGGTGTAGGCCAGTTCCAGATCAGCCGTCGCCCCGGCTTCCTGCATGTGATAGCCGGAAATCGAGATCGAATTGAACTTTGGCATATGCCGGGATGTATAGCTGAAGATGTCGGAAATGATCTTCATGGATGGCGCAGGCGGATAGATATAGGTATTGCGCACCATGAACTCTTTCAGGATGTCATTCTGAATGGTTCCTGATAGCAGATCCTGCGACACACCCTGCTCTTCCGCGGCCACAATATAGAGGGCCAGACAGGGCAGGACAGCACCATTCATGGTCATGGATACGCTCATCTGGTCGAGCGGAATGCCATCAAACAGGGTGCGCATGTCATAGATGGAATCGATGGCCACACCGGCCATGCCCACATCGCCCATCACCCGCGGATGGTCTGAATCATAACCACGATGGGTGGCCAGATCGAACGCAATGGACAGGCCTTTTTGCCCTGCAGCCAGATTGCGCCTGTAGAAGGCATTGGAATCCTCAGCAGTTGAGAAACCGGCATATTGCCGAACCGTCCATGGACGCTGCACATACATGGTGGGGTAGGGGCCACGGAGGAACGGTGCAAGGCCCGGCCACGTCTCAAGGAAATCCAGTCCGGCCAGATCAGCCTCGCTGTAGGATGCTTTCACATCGATCCCTTCCGGTGTCGCCCAGGGGGTGGTCTCGACACCGGTACCAGAAGCGGTGCGACTGAAATCCATTGTAGAAAAATCAGGAATACGGCTCATGGTCTTATTCCCCAGAAGGTTGATCTGAAAGCAGGTCATGGGCCTCGTTCAGGAGGTCCAGAATGTTGGCGCCGGCATAGACAAAACCATCCACTCCGGCCTCCCGCAGCGCGGTTTCATTGTCACCGGGCTTGCCCGCCAGATAGATGTGGGAGGCACCAGCCTGCTTGAGAGCTCGAGCAGTCTCTTCTGCCAGTGTCTCATATACAGTGTCAGATGAACACAGGCAGACAAGACGAGCACCAGAGGCCTTGAAGGCCTCAGTGGCTGCGGATGAACTGTCAAAGCCATCATTGCCCGGGGCCTTGATGCCGCCTGTCTCAAACAGATTCTTGATCCAGGTGGAGCGTGCGGTGAACTGGGCGATTGTTCCGAGATTGGCGAGAAAGATCTCCGGTGTTTCTCCGGTCTCTTCTGCAGCTTCCCGAAGAGCCTCGAAAGGTTCTGCCAGGCGGCGGGCTTCAAGAGGTGCTGCCTGGATGACATCCGGCTCCGGCAGGAAGGCCGGATGAACCGCATCACTTTCGACCGTCACCGGAGCTTCTGCGATATTGGGGAAAGCACTGACACCGGTCAGCTCATCCTTGCGCCGGGCGATGTTGCGGTCGCGGGCGTCGACGGCGCTGTTGATTGCTGTCTGGAGACTGCCTGAGATCAGGGCATTGGCCACACCGCCTTCAGTCTCAATAGACTGCAGCAGAGACCAGGCAGCTGCGCCGATATCATCGGTGAGGCTCTCGGTGAAACCTGAACCGGCCACCGGGTCGCAGACCTTATGCAGATTTGACTCTTCCGACAGGATCAGATGGGTATTGCGGGCCACCCGGCGGGCAAATTCATCCGGCAGGCCCAGGGCCTGGGTGAATGGCAGGACAGTAAGGCTGTTTGCCCCGGCCACAGCTGCAGCGAATGTTGCTGTGGTGACACGCAGCATATTCACGTAAGGATCTCGCCGGGTCATCATCCGCCAGGCGGTCTCTGTATGAATGCGGGGTTCAACACCGGAAATGCCGGAGGCCTGCAGGATACGGGCCCAGCCAAGCTTCAGGGCACGGATCTTTGCAATACCTGCGAACTGGTCAGCGTCAAGGGCAATTGTGAAAGAGATCCACCCGGCGGCATCGTCCAATGCGATACCTGCCGCCTCAAACGCGCGCAGATAGGCGAGGGCGGTAGCCAGAAGAATGCCGACTTCCTGCCCGTCTGTTGCACCGGCTGCGTGATAAGGGCGTCCGTCGGCCACGGCGAAGGGGCCTTTGAAACCCTGTTCGGCCAGGGCCTGTGTGGTGGCCGCGAGTTTTGGTGCCACATCATCCCAGGGCGCGGCCAGTATCCCTGTGGCAGCAAGGGCACCCAGCGGATCAAGATTGAAGGTCACAGACAGACTTGAGGCGTCCAAGCCGCGTTCACCCACCCATTCGGCAAAGCTGTCCGCCACGCGGCGACTGTTCCAGCCGCCATCCAGATGCAGATCTATGGCCGTGAGCTCGATATCAGCAAGCGTTTCCGAGAAAACAGTGCTGTCCCATCTGGGCAGTCCGAAACCATAAGCCGCCGGAGAGCTCGCAAAAACCAGCGCAAGGGTTGAGCAGCCGTTCTCCAGATCAATCAGCGCTTGGTGATTGGCTTTGGTCGTGTCAAAATGATCGACGCGCTGCACAACCTGCCAGGGCGCGTTGTCGGGGCGGCCTGAAAGGGCCTCGGTTCCCTGCGCTCGCTCATAGATCGGGTGAATAGAGATGGCGTCATAGGTCCTGCTCTGCAGAGAATCCGCAGAGCGCCCCTTGAGAGCTTTCTCAACAGCTTGCGTCCAGAGCTCGCGATTGCCGCTCGGAAAGTCGTTTGTGAACGAAGTACCAGAAGTCGTCATGGTTGCATGATCCCTTGATCGTTGGGGTCATTTACGCCGCAAGTGCCCTTTCCGGCAAGCTAGCCGAAAGACGTGCATCAGACATTTAGTGTCATGCGTAGCAGTGACTAAGACAGACATTATACACCATAGCGTGAGTTTTTAGACCGATGTCGGCTGCGGGCCATATATCGTGCACGTAACGGATGTTTCCAGGGTTGGATCTGGCCGGTCAATTTGTCATAAGCGGTACTGGGGGAAGTAGGCGCCAGGGCGAAGGTGTAGGGAAAATGCGTTGAACCACCTTGAATTAGTGGAAGTTACTGTCAGTTTCGCCAATTGAATAGAAGCCTAAAGTTGCCTAGCAAAATGAACAAAAATAACAGGGCCGACCAATCAGAGCATATAAAGCACATAACAATGACAATAGAGAGCGAAATCTATGCAGAGGTCCAGAAGCTACAACTGACGGAGGACCGTGAGGAGATCATCGATCGTCTAATCGAGTGTTTCAGACAGTTTGGAGCTCAGGCGGTTGTAATCACGGGCATACCGATGCCGCACGGTATGCTTGATCCTCTGATTATCAGGGCGTGGAGTCTGACAATTTCCCGTGACCGGTCTGCCCTTGGGCCAGTCCGGTCGGAAGATGGGCTATTGCAGCGCTGTCTTGTGGCGCGAAAACCGTTTTTCTGGGCTGACGAGAGAACAGATCAGGACGAAACCTCATCACTGGCTTCAGTGCTGACCCAGGCCGGGACGAGCCGCAAGATTCTGGCGCTTCCCAGCGTGGAACCAACAGCCATACAAGGGGTCGTTCTTCTTGTTGGCAGCGATCTGCCGGAAGATTGCATGGACTTGCGCGCCCTGCATTTCCTGACAGGGCATCTATTCCGCCGGCTGGCGGAACTGGGAGCTTTGTCGAATAACAGGCCCGGGGAACTGTCCACCCGCGAACGGCGTGTCCTTGAGCTCACCGCACGTGGCAAGACCGCGGCCGATATTGCAGACCTTCTGTCCATATCCCAGCGTACAGTCCATGCTCACCTGCAGAATGCCAGTGGCAAACTGGATGCCTCAAACAAGACCCAGACCGTTGTAGAAGCAATCCGCTATGGTCAGATTGTGCTTTAAAGCGTGTTGGGAACCGGCTTGGCGAAAAACAGCCCGACCGTCTGAAGGGGTATCCCTGAGACGGTCGGGTTTTGGTTTTAAGCTCCGAGTTTACTCAGCAAGTCATGAGTTCACTCAATAGGTCATGATCGGGTCGAGGGTTTTTGCATGCTCAACCCAAGCCTCGACCTGACCATCGCCGGGTGTCTGGCGAACCAGCTTCTTGGCTTCATTCACTTCCCGCATCTTGGCAGCCAGATTGGCTGCATTGCGATTGCGCAGTTCCTTGACCGTATCGACGCCAGCGGCTTCAAGAAGCTCAGAATATTCTTCTCCGACGCCTTTGATGCGCATCAGGTCAGCCATATTCGCCCATTTCAGAACGCGGCTGGCATCAATGTCAGCCGCTGCGGCAAGCTCTTTGCGGCCCTTAGGGTCCTTCGCTCTGTCAAGCAGGTCTGCAGTGGTCTTGATGCCCTGTCCGGCGAGCTTTTCGGCATAGGTCGGTCCAATGCCTTCAATCTCTGTAATTGCATATGCCATGTGTATTCCTTTCCTGATTGGACGAATCCCCATTCGTCATCTGGTCGACCGCCCCCCTCGGCGGGAATCTAGGGTCAAGACCCTAGGGCCTGGCTTTTGCGGTTACAGAACCTGGCTCAGGCCCGGGATTGAATTGACGATCTCATCGACCGCTTCTTCTCCGATGGCCTCTTTGGAGACACTCATCAGCTCGCGGGTCACACCCTGGATCTGACTCATGTCGAGGCCGGACGATGTAAGTTCATTCAGGGCTGCCATCGCACCCATGCCGCCCATAAGGCCGCCAAGCAGACCGCCGCCACCGCCGGCCTCTTCGCCGTCAATCATATTGCGGGCGCCTGGAACCGCATCCAGAAGCTGGCTCATCTGATCTGCAGGGCCTTCCTTGTTCAGGAAATTCAGAATGATTTTAACGGCCGTTTGTGCCAGTCCTTCATCGATTCCGGCAGCTTGTGCGACGCGTGCAATCAGATCGTCCATAAAAATGTTCCTTCAGAGTGATGAACCAAGTGTCGTTTCTGCGCTATTGTTCCCCCAATTTTCGCCTCGACACAAGTACAAGAACGGCTGAACGGCCTTCCATATCCCGTCTTTTTTGAGAAGCAGTACAGGTGACGCAGGGGCATGCTGGCCTTTGACGTCAGCGCAGCCTGGCAGGTTGGTAATCAGTTACAGCCTTGTCTTTCGCAATGACAATCAGATGGTTCAACAACGTCGGGAAGTTCACTATAGTCCGGTTGGGGAGAACAAGCGGATGCGGGAATCATGACCGATAACACTTCGATTTTTATTGGCGGAAGCGGCAAGGATGAGCTTCTAAGCCTGAAACTGGCCAACCGCCACGGCCTTGTTGCCGGGGCTACAGGAACCGGCAAAACGGTTACGCTTCAGATTCTGGCAGAAGGATTTTCCAGGGCTGGCGTGCCGGTGTTCTGCTCTGATATAAAGGGTGATCTGTCAGGCATCGCCGCTACGGGCGAGCCGAAAGACTTTCTTCTGAAACGGGCCGAACAGATTGGGCTTGAGGACTATGAATTCTCAGCAAGCCCGGTTGTTTTTTGGGACCTTTTCGGCAAACAGGGTCATCCGATCAGAACAACGGTTTCAGAAATGGGGCCCTTGCTTCTGTCCCGCCTCATGGATCTCAATCCGACCCAGGAGGGTGTGCTGAACATCGCCTTCCGCATTGCCGATGATGAAGGCATGCTGCTGCTGGATCTGAAAGATCTCCGGGCCATGATGAGTTATCTCGCGGAGCATGCCAAAGAGATTTCGACTGAATACGGCAATGTCTCGAAAGCATCCATCGGCGCAATCCAGAGGCAGCTCCTGGTGCTGGAAGAGCAGGGCGGGGACAAATTCTTCAGCGAACCGGCCCTGAAGATTCCCGATCTCATGCGGACGGATTCATCCGGTCGCGGTGTGGTCAATGTTCTGGCGGCCGACAAGCTGATGGCAGCGCCTAAACTTTATGCCACCTTCCTGCTCTGGCTGCTGTCTGAGCTGTTTGAGGAATTGCCCGAGGTTGGTGACCCTGACAAGCCGCGTCTGGTTTTCTTCTTTGATGAAGCCCATCTTCTGTTTGATGAAGCGCCCAAGGTCCTGCTGGAGAAAGTCGAGCAGGTTGTTCGTCTGATCCGCTCCAAAGGGGTTGGTGTCTATTTTGTCACGCAGAATCCGATTGATGTGCCGGATTCGGTTCTGGGTCAGTTGGGCAACCGGGTGCAGCATGCCCTGCGCGCTTTTACCCCACGGGATCGGAAAGCCGTGAAAGCGGCTGCGGAAACCTTCCGTCCAAACCCTGATTTCAAAGCGGTTGACGTGATAACCGAACTCGGAGTCGGTGAAGCTCTGGTCTCGACTCTGCAGAAAAAGGGCGTGCCATCCGTTGTGCAGAAAACCCTGATCCGGCCTCCGGTCGGCCGTCTTGGCCCGCTGACCGCAGATGAGCGGAAGGCTGTTATCCGGCAGAGCCCTGTCTTTGGCCAGTATGAAGAGGCCGTGGACAGGGAATCAGCCTATGAGGTGCTGAAGCGCAAGGCGGCGGAACAGGATCAGAAGGAACAGGATCAGCGTCAGCAGGAGGATCGTGACCGAGATGAGGGGCGCCGCATGAAGCGGACCCGTACCGGTTTCCAGCTGCCTGACTTCGGCAGGGATGACAGGCCGACACGGTCCTCGCGCCGCAAGAGTGAAACCCGAACAAGGCGACGGACCACACGGCGAAAATCCAATCGCCAGTCTGTTGCGGAGGCCGCTCTCAAGTCCGTTGTGAGGTCTGTAGGTTCATCCCTTGGGCGAGCTCTGGTTCGCGGCATTCTGGGATCATTAAAGCGCGGATTTTAATTGATATTTTTACCAATGAGCAACCACGCCCAATAGGGTTTTCGTAACCGGCCTCCGTTAGATTGGATGGTGTTCCCCGGGACGGGATACATGATCATTCTTCAAGGAGGTCGGAATGGAGCTGGAAGGGCGGCTGCAGATTCTGATTGTAACACCAGAACGTACGATTTTTCAGCATTGGTCGAAAATGCTGCGGGACAGCGGTGCACGGCATTTCTATCACGCGTCAGATGCACCCTCCATGCTGAAGCATCTGCGGAATGGTGTCATCGATGTCATCTTCGTTGACGGCATCATCCGGTTTATCAATCCTCTGCAATTGTCTGCGGTTCTGACCAAGGCTATGCAGCAGCTCAAACGAGAGATGCCGGCGCTTGTGCTCTGCCAGAAAGAGGACAAGAAGCTGTCTCCGTCCGAGTTGAAGACAAGTGGCTACAGCCATCAGATCATCACGCCTGTCCTGAAGCCGGATTCAATGGCCCGGGTGGTCGAGGAAATTGTCCTGACGAAAAGGGCTGGATATGAAATGGCTCGCGTCAGACCGGAAGCCATGCCGGAAGCCGCTGCTGTCGAGCAGGAGCCGCAAGAGCAGATCCAGGTCGATGTTCCGCGCAACATGCCGGTACCGGAACCTGCGGACAGCGACGTTGCCTTCCTCTGATAGTTATTGCCTTTGCATCAAGCCTCTCATAGCCTGCGTGTTTGTTTCAGAATCACACGGGAAGAGACAGCATGTCTATCGTCGAGCAGGTCCTCAGTCAGGCCGATCAGCAAATTGAGCAAAGCCTTGAGCGCCTGTTCGCGCTGATGCGGATTGAAAGCATCTCGACGGACCCGGCCTATAAGAGTGAATGCAGTGCTGCGGCTGACTGGCTGGTGAGCGAATTGCAGGATCTGGGCTTTGATGCATCAGCCCGTAAGACGCCCGGCCATCCCATGGTTGTCGGGCATGACCATGGTTCAGACAATGGCCCGCATGTTCTGTTCTACGGTCATTATGATGTGCAGCCGGTGGACCCGATTGAGCTGTGGGACCGTCCTCCCTTTGAACCGGGTCTGATTGAAGGATCGGATGGCCGCAAGCAGATTACCGGTCGCGGGTCTTCGGATGACAAGGGGCAGTTGCTGACCTTTGTGGAAGCCTGCAGGGCCTGGAAGGCGGTGACCGGAAGCCTGCCTGTAAAAGTCTCGATTCTGTTTGAGGGGGAAGAGGAGTCCGGCTCCCCGAGCCTTGATGGTTTCATGCAGGTCAACAAGGACGAGCTGAAGGCTGATATCGCACTTGTCTGCGACACCACCATGTGGAATGCGGATACACCTGCCATCACTGCAAGTCTGCGCGGCATGATGAAGGAGAATTTCACCATTGAGGCTGCCAGCCGCGATCTGCACTCAGGGTTCTATGGTGGTCTGGCCCGAAATCCGCTCCATCTGCTGTCGCGCATAGTGGCTGACCTTCATGACGAGAATGGCCGCGTGACCATTCCCGACTTCTATGATGGTGTGCCGGAACTGACGGAGGCGCAGAAGGCTGAATGGCAGCGTCTCGGGTTCGATCAGGATGCGTTTCTTGGTGATATCGGCCTGTCTGCTCCTGCATCAGAGCCCGGATGTTCCGGCCTCGAGACCCTCTGGGCCCGACCCACATGTGAAGTCAATGGCCTGTGGGGCGGTTATAATGGTGAAGGCTCCAAGACGGTTATCCCGTCCCGTGCCAATGCGAAATTCTCCTTCCGGCTTGTGGGCGATCAGGACCCGGTGGCAATCCGCAAGGCATTCCGGAATTTCGTTGAAGAGCGCCTCCCGGACGACTGCACCATTGCCTATGACCTGGACGATGAAAGCGACGGCCTGCCACTTATTGTGGACACGGACCAGCCGCTTCTGAAAAAGGCTCAGGAGGCGCTTGCAGAAGAATGGAATTGTGAAGCGCCATTGATCGGATGTGGCGGTTCCATCCCCATTGCCACGGAATTCAAACGGGTTCTGGATATGGACACTCTGCTGATAGGATTTGCCTTGGAGAACGATCGCATTCATTCTCCCAATGAGAAATATGAGCTGAAGAGCTTCCAGAAGGGTATCCGGTCCTGGGTTCGGATTCTGGCCAATCTGGCCTAAAGCGCGTTGCGCCAAAGTGGGTGCCGGTTTGGTGCAGCCTGCTCAGGGCAAGACAGATATGCGTGCGTGCAGCATAACGGAGGAGGGAACGTTATGGACAGTCCAGTGAAAAGCGTCTGTGTCTTCTGCGGTTCCAGCATGGGGGCGGATGCCGCTTATGAAACCGCCGCCGTCGATCTTGGCCGAACCTTGGCCGAGCGCGAAATCAAGTTGATCTATGGTGGTGCGAGTGTTGGCCTGATGGGAACTGTGGCGGACGCGGCCCTGGCTGCAGGCGGTGAGGTTATCGGCGTCATCCCCACATCTTTGGCGGAGAAGGAGCTGTCCCATACAGGCCTGACTGAACTGCATGAAGTCGATTCCATGCATGATCGCAAGGCTCTGATGGCAGATCTGTCGGATGCTTTTATTGCGCTGCCAGGTGGTATCGGCACGCTGGAAGAGCTGTTTGAGACCTGGACCTGGGCGCAATTGGGATATCACAAGAAACCCTGCGGTGTTCTCAATACAGGTCGGTACTACGATGCTTTATTGGGTTTCGTGGACCAGATGGTCGATGAGGGTTTTCTCAAGGACATCAACCGCCAGATGCTGGTGGTCGCCGAACGCCCCGAGAGCCTTCTGGCTGCATTCTCTGCCTATGATCCGCCGATGGTTCCGAAATGGATCGACAAGACCTGACCCGGTTATCCGGGACAGGCTGTCACTGTTTTGGAGCGTGTTGCGCCAAAGTGGGGACCGGTTTGGCGACAAACAACTCGCTTTATCAAAGATATAGAGCATGCGCATGAATCCTATTCATCGCAAAATGCTCTAAGACCTGCCATCTGTCAGGCTAGACTATCAAGCCAGACTTATCAGGTTAGGGCTGGCAGGCCGTCCAGAGACTGCAGAACAACAGCTGGTGACAGGTCGGTATATTCATCCGGCTGACCGGCCCGGTTGATCCAGACCGTGCGGAAGCCGAACGCGGTGGCACCTGCCACATCCCAGCGGTTTGATGACTGGAACGAGATCGCTTCCGGGAACACCCGGTAGTGGGTGGCGACCATGTCGTAGACTTTCTGGTCTGCCTTGTAGAGGCGGAGTGACTCCACCGAGAAGATATCATCCAGCAGCGTATCGAGGCCAGCGGACTTGACGGCTGATTCCAGCATGGCTTCCGTACCATTGGACAGGATAGCCAGCCGGGCGCCTGCCTCCTTCAGCTGTCTCAAAACAGAGACCACTTCCGGATAGGCATCGAGCTCCCGATAGGCATCCAGCAAGGGGGCTTTCATGGAGGTGTCAGCACTTGGGACCTTGCGGAAGGCATAATCAAGCGCCTGCTCTGTCAGGGTCCAGAAATCCATGTAGCGGCCCATCAGGGAGCGGGTCCAGGAATATTCAAGCTGTTTGGCGCGCCAGATTTCGGACAGGAGCTGCCCGTCCGGTCCAACGGCTGCTTCATGGCGGCGGACGGCCGCATGAACATCAAACAGGGTTCCATAGGCATCAAATACATAGGCAGAATAAGCCATAAGCGCGTCTCTTCGTCAGGATTGGTATCGGAGCATAGCCGATTTTTGCCGCACGATACCGTGCTCTTGCCTCTTGAGAAAGGGGGTAAAATGTATCGACGGTGGAAGAGTGTTCCCAAGCGCCGCGATGGTGGAAGAAATTTTCCCCATATCACGCCCTGAAAGGATATTCCCTCCGAGTTTAGTGGTCTCTCAGGTAAGGAATTGACGTTTTGGCAGAGATGGGGTCGACTCCCTCTCTCGGATCAAAGGGAGGTGATGGCAATGGCGGAATTTTCCAAGACATGGACCTGGTACAAGGGTGAGTGGCTTGAAGGCAATCCGCCGATCCTTGGTCCGCGATCTCACGCCTTCTGGCTGGGATCAAGCGTTTTTGACGGTGGTCGCGCTTTTGAAGGGGTGACGCCGGATCTTGATCTGCATTGTGAGCGTGTCAATCGCTCGGCGCTGTCGCTGAACCTGAACCCTACCCGCAAGACAGGTGAGATTCTCGATATCTGTCACGAGGGTATCGCAAAGTTTGACGGGGAGACGGCCCTCTATGTCCGCCCGATGTATTGGGGTGAGCTCGATGGTCATGCGACCGTTGCGCCTGACCCGGACGCAACCGGTTTCTGTGTAACCATTTTCGAAGCACCGATGCTTGCCACGTCGGGCATTTCCATCAGCCTGTCGCCGTTCCGCCGTCCGACCCAGGAATGCATGCCTGTGGATGCCAAGGCAGGCTGCCTCTACCCCAATAATGCAAGGGCGCTTATGGAAGCGAAGGAGCGTGGCTTTGATAATGCTCTGGTGCTGGACATGCTGGGTCATGTGGCAGAGCTGGGAACGGCCAATGTCTTCATGGTCAAGGATGGCGTGGTTCATACTCCTTATCCGAACGGCACATTTCTCAATGGCATCACCCGGCAGCGGGTCATCAGTCTGCTGAAGGCTGATGGTTATGATGTCCATGAGCATTCGCTCTCCTATCAGGACTGCCTTGATGCGGACGAGATGTTCTCCACCGGCAACTATTCCAAGGTAACGCCCATCGTGCGTCTGGATGACAGGAACTTCCAGCGCGGCCCCGTGGCAGACAGGGTGCGTGAACTCTATTGGGACTTTGCTCACTCTTAAGCGTTCCGGACGTGCACACCGCTTCGTGAAATGGCACCTTCTGGTATGCTTTTTTTAAAGGAGATGATGGCGTGGCCGAAATAGAATAACAGGCAGCTTGCGAGTGTTGATGCTCCAAAGAATGCTCTGGAGATCTCTAGGAGGTGGTAACCGGAGTAACACTGAATTGTGAGAAACGGTCATTCGCGATATGCCGCTGAACACTCCATTTAATAGGTATCAAATGACCTTTGGAGGAAAACAATCATGCTGACCGCGCGCACAATCGCTACTGTGGGATTTACGGTTGCCCTTACTGCATCTTCGTTTGGTAATGCGGCCTTTGCGGCAAAAGATCAAAGTATTGAAGATTTTATCAACGGTTTCCCTGAAGCGGCTCCAAACCGTTGTGTGGAGTTGAGCGCCAAGCACGGCGCCGGCAACGTATGGGTCGGCAAGTTCCGTGGTCGCGACAGCGGTCGCTATAATGCCCGTAAATCTGCGAATGCGACGGTCTGCTTCACCAAGCGTGACACATGCAAGCGTTGGCTTGCAGCCCTAAATCGTGACTTTAGCCTCTTTCAATATGTGTCCAAATGCACCAGAGGCTACAATAAGAACTTCTAGATCGAAGACATCTACATATTAGACGCCTTCTGGATACATCTGTATCCGGAAGGCTTTTTCTATTTGAAGGTTTGTTATCGGGCGGTTATCAAGCTGAGGTATTCAGACACCCATTTGTGACATAAGGTCATTCGCGATCTCAGGCTGGGGCTCCCATGTCTATAGGACATTGAGCCCGATAAAGGAGGCCTGAATATCATGACTAGGAAAAGCAATTTTATCGCAATCAGTGCCACAACACTGATGCTGTCGTTAACAGCCTTTCAGCCTGCTCATGGCGCCCGTGGTGAAACGATTGAGGACTTCATCAGCGGATTTCCAGAGGCTGCTCCCAATCTCTGTAGGCAGATGAGTGCACGCCATGGTGCATCCAATCTCTGGGTCGGCCGGTTTGCAGGGACGGCAGGTGGGCGTCGTGAAGCGCGTCGGTCTGCGCATGCAACAGTTTGCTTTACCCAAAAGAATACATGCAAACGCTGGTTGAATGCACTGAACTACCATTTCACTCAGAGACAGTATGTCTCCCAATGCACCAAGGGCTTTTCCGGGCGCTGGTAACGGCGTGTCTCAATCGTGTCACAACTGTGGCAGTATCGGCTCTATTCGCCATGATTGATCGGTAGTTTCTGCAAGCTTTTGTGACACTTTGTCAGTCGTAATTTCAGCCGTGCCTGCCAATATTGTGGCAAGGGCAAGTGAAAAAGGAGAACCAGATATGACTATCAGAACAATTGCCATTTCGGCAGTTTCCGCGTTGACTTTTTCGCTCGGTGCATTGGGGCAGGCTCATGCTGCCAATACGGCCAGCCAGGCTGAACCATTCATCCAGGGTTTTCCGGAAGCTATTCCATCCCGTTGTGAATCTGTTGAACACAGCAGTAAAAAAATCTGGGTTGGCCGCTTTGACGGGCGCAGTTCCAGTGATGAGTTGTTCGGTCGCCAGCGAGCGTCTCGTATCGTTTGTTTTACAAGTCATCAGACCTGCAAGCGTTGGCTCGGCGTGATGAACCGTGATTTTTCCGGTTTTCAGTACGAAGCAGCCTGCTTGCGTGGTGCGAAGCACATCTGATGTTCAATTTCAGATAAAGCGAATAAACAACAACCTCGCATCGAAAGATGCGGGGTTTTATTTTGGATTTAGTTGTTTTGAAAATATGAATATAGAAGTAACAATTATTATTGTCAGTGAATAAATGGTATTTATATATAGGTATATACACTTATATTGTGGTATCATTATAATATAGTACAAATGATTTCTTTGAATTAATCGTGTGTTAATACGTATTTTCGAATTTTATAGGGAGGGAATTTTGTAAAGCAGTAGGGGTGCTTGCAATGAAAAAAGCGATTACACCAACGGGACGTGAGGTGTATTTTGCTGAGAACGATATCATCGTCAGTAAAACAGATCTCAAAGGTAAGATTACCTACGCCAATACCACTTTCATGGATATATCCGGGTACAGGAAGAACGAGGTTATTGGAGCGCCGCACAATATGATCCGGCATCCTGATATGCCGCGCTGTGTCTTCAAGCTGTTGTGGGAAACCATATCTTCCAAGGCTGAGATCTTCGCCTATGTGAAGAACATGACCAAATCCGGAGACCACTACTGGGTCCTGGCACATGTGACGCCATCCCTGAATGCGGACAATGAGATTGTAGGATACCACTCCAATCGCCGCGTACCCAATCGGGATGTTCTCACCAGAACTATCGAACCGCTCTATGCCAAGCTGAGGCAGGAAGAGCTTAGTCAGGACTCGAAAAAGAAGGGTCTTGAACTGTCACAGGATACATTAACGGCGCTGATCGCCGACAAAGGAGTGAGCTATGATGAATTTGTCTTCTCTCTCTAAGGCGACGCTGAGTTTCATATCAGCTGTGGTGTTGGGTGGATGTGCAATCACTGCTGCAGGATCTGCCAATGGTAGTCTGTGGACATCTGGTCTTTCGGTCATGGCCTTGGTTGCCGGGGCTGCCGGGTTCTTCTGGCTCTGGCGCGTGCGACTGGTGCTGAATGAAGTGTCTGATGTGTGCTGCAAAGTTGGTTGGGGTGACTTTGAAGCACGTGTTATCAGATATGATGACAAAGGCGAGCTGCTGACGCTCCAGAACAACGTCAATCACATGATTGACCGGACTGACGCCTTTGTGCGTGAAGCCCGTGCATCTCTCGACTTCATTCGTCAGAACCGCTATTTCCGCCGGATCAAGCCTGAAGGTCTGGAAGGGGCACTGAAGATCAGTGCCGAGATCATCAACTCGGCAACGGAAACCATCCAGGGTCGCATTGAGGCGTTTAATACCTCGACGGAATCCTTTGAGCAGGCGATCAACAAGATCAGCTCAGAATTGTCGAATGCGTCTTCCGAGATGTCGGGTACGGCCCAGACCATGGAAACAGGTGCGATTGATACCAATGCCCGGGCGACGGCTGTTGCTGCCGCAGCAGAGCAGGCATCGGCCAGTGTCCAGACCGTTTCCGCGTCAGCTGAGCAGTTGTCCGCATCTGCTGCGGGCATCAGGGGTGAGGTTGAGCGGACAGCTGAAGTCGCTTCAAGCGCGTCCGTGCAGGCTGAACAGTCCACCGAGATTGTGCGTGGCCTGAGGGCTGCAGCAGATCGGATCGGTCAGGTCATTGATCTGATCAACACGATTGCTGAGCAGACCAACCTTCTGGCTCTCAACGCGACGATTGAAGCGGCACGTGCCGGAGAGGCCGGCAAGGGCTTTGCAGTCGTGGCCAATGAGGTGAAGGATCTGGCTTCCCAGACGGCCAAGGCGACCGAAGAGATCAGCTCTCATATTGTCAGCGTTCAACAGACCACCTCCGAGGCTGTAACGGCCATTGAGGGAATTGGTGGAACTATTGGCGAGATCAACGAGATTATCGGTCGTGTAACCCACGCGATTGAGGAACAGAGTGCGGCGACATCAGAAATTGCCAGCAATGTGACCCAGGCTCATGCCGGAGCCCAGGATGTTTCTGCCAATATTCTGGAAGTCTCCAACACCATGAAAGACACAGAAGGCATGGCCGGAATGGTCAAGGTTGCCTCAGAATCCCTCTCGGTTCAGGCCAGGAACCTTGGTGATGAGGTTTCACAATTCCTTGTGGCGCTGAGGCGAGGTCCGATGGATCGTCGTAAACGGGATGACCCGGATTATACGGGCCCTGAGCGGCGTTCCGGCCGCAGGGAGAAGAAGGCTGCTGCCTGATACTTTCTATGACGGATATGGAACAAGAAAGCCCGGCATTTCTGCCGGGCTTTCTCATATCAGATAGGCAATGCAGCCTTATGATGCTGCTTCGAACAGCTCTGCCACATAATCCCAGTTCACCAGGTTGTCGAACCAGGCTTCCAGGTATTTCGGGCGGGCATTGCGGTAATCGATATAGTAGGAGTGCTCCCATACGTCGCAGCCGAGAATCGGTGTTGCACCGTGAACGAGCGGGTTTTCGCCATTGGCGGTTTTCATCACTTCCAGCTTGCCGTCTTTCACAGCAAGCCAGCACCAGCCGGAACCGAACTGGGTAACGCCAGCCTGAATAAAGGCTTCACGGAACGCAGCAAAGCCACCAAGGTCGCTGTCGATCTTCGCCTGCAGGGCGCCAGGAAGTTTGTCGCCACCGCCATTCGGCTTCATCCAGTTCCAGAAATGGATGTGGTTGTAATGCTGACCGGCATTGTTGAAAAGGCCTGCATTCTTGCCGAAGCTCTCGCGGCAGATGTCTTCAAGCGACTTGCCTTCCAGGCCGGAATCTTTCAGCAGGTTGTTGCCATTGGTCACATAGGCCATGTGATGCTTGTCGTGGTGGAATTCCAGCGTCTCGGCAGACATGAAATCGCCAAGGGCATCATAAGCATAGGGAAGTTCGGGAAGTTCAAAAGCCATTACTGCCTCCTCATGGACATGGATCAAAAGCCATGTACGTGTGATGTCAGCGAGACCATAATCGGGCTCGGATTTCGGGGCAAGGGGAAAGACGGGATATCGGGCCGAAACCGGAACCTGTCTTCAAGGAAGAAGCATCAGATCGCGATATATCTTTGTCTTTGAGCAAACCTGATACCAATGCTGGAATTCACCGAGCACAATATCATCCAGTGTCTCAGGTCTGATATCTGTGTGATATGTGCAACCGGTTTCTTCCAGATCTCTCCATGTCCAATAGAGACCCGAAATCGTATATTGACCACCATGTTCAAAGTGAACGTGCTCAATGCTGAAGAGCTCTGAAAGAACCAATGACCAGGATGTCTTATGATTGAGGACGGCTCTGGTTCGGCTCGCACAGAAAATCTGACATGCTTCAGCGTCGGTTTGAACTGAAGGTAAGCCAAGCTCGAACATCGACCGATCAAACAAGTCATCCATCTCGAATGCATTGAATGGCTGTATTTCACCGGCCATCATACAAAGACCGGGCATGTCGTGACCGACTGCCAGCATATTCTGAGCCCACTCAGTCCATCGTAAATGGTCGCCCAGGCCCAGACGACGCCGAGCAGCGATTTCAGCTGTAGTCGCGATATCAGTCTGGAAGGTCAACGTCTTGTATCCTTAACCTCGCGTCTCCGTCTTTTCTGCACTTCCCAGGTCATGCCGATGCGCAGTGCACGACCGGCACTGACGGCAACGGCCATCACAAAGCCTTCAAAGCCCAGAAAGACCAGACGGCGAAGGAAATAGTTCTTGATGAAGAACCATGGCGGATCAAGCAGAAGGCGCAGCCAGCCGGGCTCTCGCCCCTTGTCCGCCCAGTCTTCAGCCTGCAGGCGGGCATAATCGGCGATTTTACGCCACATCTGGTCAAAGCTCTTCATCGAGATATGAGCGACGTCGCCAGACAATGTCTCAACCGGGCTGCCATCGTGGACAACCACCTTGTCATGCACCGCACTGTCCTTGAAACCGGCGCGTTTACGGTGATAAAGCCGCGGAGTGATGTTGATCGGGCTGAGTCTGTGCGGGGTGATGTTATCCACCAGCATGCTCACATGCCGGATCCGGAGTGAATAGGCGGCAGCACGCTGGTCTTCGGGTAGGTCGAACAGCGCCCGAATGCTCTGGCGAACCTCTTCCAGCAGCACTTCATCAGCATCCAGATTGAGAACCCAGTCATGGCGGCACAGGCTTTCCGCATAAACCTTCTGCTGGCCAAAACCCTCCCAGTCGCGATGAAAGACATGTTTGGTGTAGCGCCGGGCAATCTCCAGTGTGCCGTCCGTGCTGCCGCTGTCGACAATCACCAGGTCGTCTGAAAGGTCAGCGAGAGCATCCAGAACCAGAGGCAGGCGCTCTGCCTCATCCTTGCAGATGATGAAGATCGAGAGGGGAAGCGTTTGAGACACGGTCTGCGTCCTGTTCTGATGGCAAATCAGGGTCAATCATAGCGATGTCCGTCGGGCGGTCACCAGCTTTGTTGTTCAAGATGGTCCCAGACCCGGCCTGCCGCCTGGCCATCTCCAAATGGATTGGGCGCGCTGGCCATGGCCGCATAGGCCTCCCGGTTATCAAGAAGGCGCTTTGTCTCGGACCGGATGAGGGCAGGATCGGTGCCGACCAGTCGGAGACATCCGGCGGTGACACCTTCGGGGCGTTCGGTGGTTTCACGCAGGACCAGGACCGGCTTGTTCAGCGATGGTGCCTCTTCCTGCACACCGCCTGAATCAGACAGGATCAGCTTCGCGCCAACCATAAGAACAACGAAATCCAGATAATCCTGGGCAGGAAGACGAACCAGGTTCTCCGGTGCATCTGACAGGAACCGGTAAAGCCCTTCGCGAAGGCTGGGATTTGGATGTTCGATCAGCACAACCTTCTGGTCTGGATGATCGGCGCACAATCCCTTTAAGGCCTCAGCAATTTGCTCAGGGCGGCCTTCGGTAAAGTTCTCCCGTCTGTGGCACGTTACAAGAAGATAGTTCCGGGCCTGAAGGTCAAACGGATCCAGTCGCTCCTGAAGCCGACGACCCGCAAAATTGCCCTCCAGGAGCTTAATGCTGTCGATAGAGGTGTTGCCGGTTACAAGGATTGACTGAGGAGATGTTTTTTCGTCAATCAGGGTTTGGCGAGCATCTTCGGTTGCCGCGAAGTGGTAGCTGGCGAAACGGGAAACCATCTGCCTGTAGCATTCTTCCGGAAACGGGTGCTCCAGATCATAAGTCCGCAGTCCGGCTTCGAGATGGGCAACCGGAATGCGCCGGTTGAAGGCGGCCAGTGCGCCAACGAATGTGGAGGTCGTATCACCCTGGATCAGAACCAGATCTGGGCGATGAGCCGACAGTTCCTGATCAATCGTTCGGAACAGGACTGATTGCAGGATATTGAGATTGCCCTGTGCGTTCGGCAGCTCCAGCGTCACGTCCGGCTCAAGGCCGAAAATCGGAAACAACGGTGCCACAAGGTCGGTATGCTGCCGAGTCCAGCACAGGCGAACGGATTGCCCCCGGCGGATGGCTTCAAGGGCAATCGGTGCGATCTTGATAAATTCGGGCCGCGTGCCAAAGATGATGGTCAGGTTCATTGGGCAGCGCTCCCTGACAATGCATTCGCATAGTGCATTTTGAGATCCGCTGCGCGGCTGCCCCAGGAATAGCCTTCCTTGGCAAAGTCGCGTGCTGTCTCACGCAGGCTTGCCAGCTTTCCGGGCTGTTCCACAAGCTCCTGAAGCTTTTTCGCGAAGGCTGGGCCATCCCCTGTTGGAACAAGCCAGCCCGTATGGTCTGTAAGAACAATTTCCGGGATACCCCCGGTATCAGTACCTAGAACCGGCACACCGCAGGCCATGGCTTCCAGTCCGGCGATGCTGGTTGCTTCCATCAGGGAGGGAAGCAGTGCCAGGTCAGCGGCGTTCAGAAACGCATTCATGCGATGGTTCGGGACAGCACCCAGCATGTGCACGACCATTCCTTCCGGGGGATTAGCTGCAACACCTTCCAGAGCCGGACGCAGCTCACCGTCACCGGCAACCACCAGTGTTACGGGGAGGCGGTCAAGGCTGCGCAGGCCGTCTGCCAGAACACCAATGCCGTTCTTTTCCACAAGTCGACGGGCCAGAATAACCATCACCTGATCATCGGACAGGCCGAGTTCTCTCCGTGTCTGTGCGCGTAATTCCAGATCCGGTTTGAATCGCTCTGCATCCACTGCGTTGGTCTGCCGGATACAGGGCTTGCCCGAGAACTGCTCGCTATAGGTTGCAAGCTCGTCACTGGGGGCGAGGTGCAGCGCGCATTTCGGAAACAGCGTCTCATAGGTTTTGCGGCGTCTGGCGGAGGTCAGACCCTTGAGAAAGCCGGATGTGTGATTGGTAAAGGTAACAGGTAATCCGGTCGCGAGAGCAGCTCGCAGCGGGCGCAGGCCGTGCACGTGGATCATATCGACAGATTTTGCTTTTGCTATTCGCGAAAGCTGGTGCCCCAGATGCCAGTCATAGAATGGTCGCGCCCGTATTGTCCTGGGTCGTAGAACATCAATACCCGGATAGGTCTCCGTATCGTCGCCCTCATTGGGTGCGACGACTGTAATGTCCAGTCCGCACTGGCTGAGTGCAAGGGACAGGTCTCGTACGTGATTGGCGACGCCGCCCACATGAGGCGGGAATTCGCTGGTCACCTGAAGAATGTGCATCCTGGGCTGTCCGTCCGGGTGTTTTGCGTTGGCGCGGCCCTGGTCCGGCTGTCGGCAATTATGGTCTGAAACTGACGGAAAGCTTTATCGAACCGGGCCGGATTCCGCAACTCCTGCCTGGGAAAGGGCGTGTCCCGGCGGGAAGTATGGAAAACCGGTCATCTTTCACAAGTGAGAGTCGGTTTCGGAATGGGGGGCGAATCCCCGGATAGATAAGGATTCGTCAGCAAGATCTGTATCAGGTGAGAAATACAGACTTCACCAGTAATGGCGCCGCGTTGATTGGGTCAGGACAGTTTGGATTTTGCTGCGGGGCAAAATCTGTTAAACTTGAGAACGACTGAACCGTCAGGCCAGTATTCGGATCCGGAATTGGAGGAGATCCGCATCCTGAGTGGGATCGTCCGGCAAAGCCCATGTTGTCGGACAAAATGTGTTGCGTAGTCTGATTGGCTTTGGAGGATCTTCTGGCTGATCAGAGACATGCACAGTCGGCATGCGCCGGTTGTGATCCTGTGGCAAATGAGAGAGGTCATATGATTATTTACCCCGATATCGAGCTTCAGAACGGAAAATGCGTCAACCTGCTGCGCGGCCAGATGGACCAGCCGGTTGTTTACGACGTAGATCCGGTCGAAGCAGCTCGCGCGTTCGCAGAGCAGGGGGCCAAACGACTCCATGTGATTGACCTTGACGCAGTGTCAGGGACAGGCAGCAATGCGGACATCATCAAGGAAATCATTCGCGTTGGACCAAACGTCCAGGTCGGCGGTGGCATCAACTCAATGGAGCAGATCCGTGAGTGGATTGACGCCGGTGCAGCCCGTGTCGTGATCGCGACTGCAGCCGTGAAACAGCCGACCCTGGTCAAAGAAGCGGCCCATGCTTATCCGGACCAGATCGTCGTCAGTGTGGACGTCCGCGACAACAAGGTGCTGTGTGCAGGCTGGAAAGAAACATCCAGCTTCTCCCCGGTCGAGTTCATCGAGATCTTCCAGGACGACCCGATGGCAGGCTTTATCCTGACAGATGTGGGCCGTGACATGGATGATCCGGTCGAGAGTTTCGCAATGACCACAGCGGTAGCCAAGGAAGTTCGGGTTCCGATCATCTCCAGCGGCCTGATCTCCAGCATTGATGATGTGTCCATGCTGAAATATCTGCCGAATATCGCTGGAACCATTGTCGGTCGTGCGCTGTTCAACAAGGAATTCACCCTTGAGGAAGCGATCGCGATTGGTGATGCGGTTGATCCGACCGCTCAGTTCGCCTGATATGTCGAGCGTTTCGGTGAACCGGTAACAGGTCACTGACGACTCTGAAGAGAATAAAACCCCCGAGTTATCGGGGGTTTTTTTATCATCTGAGTTAAGTATCAACCAAACGTCTTGATCCAAATCAATGACAGGATTCAAGAACAGTCCAAGATAATATTGCTAGTGCTAGCGTAAAATTGACCCTTCAGGAGAGAGGAAAATTTTATGTTTAGGACAATCCTTGTTCCGGTAGACGTTGAACATAAAGATAAAATGGAGAAAGCACAGCAGGTTGCTGCAGATTTGGCTAGACAATATGGCAGTAAAATCCACATCGTCGGTGTTGCTGCCTTTGCCAGTGGCAAGGACGACTATACTGCTAAACTGGAATATTATGCGGGTGAGCTAGCCGAACGCCATGATATGGAGTTTGTTCCCCATGCCGTGATCTGCCATGACCTTGGTGCCGAGTTGGTCAGGATGTTAAGCGAGCAGGTGGACGAACTTGATGTGGATCTTGTGGTGATGGCATCGCATGCTCCCGGGTTCATGGATCACTTCTTCTCATCTAATGCTAACCTGCTGACGGCTCACATTGACCGATCTGTACTTGTTGTTCGTTGATCAGATCAGGTCTGCTAAGGTCGTTTTTTACACACCGAGCCCCGGAGCCTGCTCCGGGGTTTTTCTTTTGACTACATAACGACTGTAGCCTGTCAGCATCTAAAGAAGATTGTCGCGCCATCTTCGGCTTTAAAGCGCAGGCCCACCCAATTGCCTGACCGGTCATACCAGGCCTCTGTATTGAGCCCGCCACTATACTGATAGCGGGTCGCCTCGATTGGAGGTCCCTTGCGACAGTTCAGTGTCTCGGTTCCGCGTCTGGCTATGGTGACCCGGTTGATGTTGCCTGTCAGCGTGTTGAGCACCTTGTTCTGTTTCAGAACCGCCTTGTTCCAGTGATTGGTTGGGAAAACAGCTCCGTTTGCCCTGTCGTTCTGGCCATTCATCGACCAGCTGAAACTGCCGCCGGATCGCTTGCCGGACAGGTTGCTCTTGTCGCCATTGTCATTGACGCTGACTTTCAGGCTCTGCAGCTGATTGCCGTTCCAGGTCTCGTTGGCCTTGTACCGGAACCGGTAAAGCGGAATGCCGAACAGGCCTGCTTTCAGGGACATGTTTATCGTGACTGATGTGGTCTCGCCACGTTTGGAGATGGTGGTGGCGTGTGTGCCGATTGGCTTGCCGTCGCGCTCGACGGAGAACTGAATGTTCCTGGCATCAGCCATGGTCGACAAGGGTATCAGACCTGTGGCCAATGCCAGAGCTGTCACTGCTGAATGCACCCTCATGTCACCCTCTGGCTTTGTTTTCATCGTCATAAGAGCCTTACGAGCGAGGTGTTCCAGCGGATCAGGGTGAAACTGCTTGAAGTCCACAGGTGAGTGGTTACATTTCCCGCATGACAAAGAACCTGCTTCCCCCTCGCGCTGAAAAGCGCCCTGTCACCGCCACCCATCACGGCATCACAAAAACCGACGATTACGACTGGCTCCGGGCCGGGAACTGGCAGGAGGTTATGCACGACCCATCCGCTCTTCCCGCAGATATCCGCGCCTATCTTGAGGCAGAGAACGCCTATACCGAAGAGCAGATGGCCGATACGGACGCGCTTCAGGAGCAACTCTTCAAGGAGATGAAGGGCCGAATCAAGGAAGATGATTCAAGTGTTCCGGCACCGGATGGCCCTTATGATTACGCCTCACGCTTTGTTGAAGGCGGGCAGTATCCGATTGCGTATCGCATCGTGCGTGACACCGGTGAGGAGGCCGTGCTTCTTGATGGCAACAGGGAAGCGGAAGGCGTTGATTATTTCCGCCTTGCTGCTCTCTCTCACAGCCCGGATCATGCCTTTATGGCCTGGTCTGTTGATGACAAGGGATCAGAATATTTCACCATCCGTATTCGGGATATCGAAACGGGGCAGGATCTGGACGATGTCATTGAACGGACCACCGGCGGCATGGTCTGGTCGGCGGACAGCCAAACCCTGTTCTACACATGGCAGGACGATAATCATCGCCCCTGCAAGGTCTACAGGCACCGGCTCGGCACTGCGTCATCAGAAGATGTTCTGATCTATGAGGAGCAGGACCCGGGCTTCTTTGTCGGTCTCGGAAAGACCCAGTCCGGTGCATACATCATGATTGACTGCCATGATCATGATACATCGGAAGTCCATCTGATCCCTGCTGATAAACCTGATACTGCGCCGGTTCTGATGGCAGAGCGGGTAAGGGAGCAGGAATATGCCGTGGACCATGCTGGAGATACATTCTTCATCCTGACCAATCGGGACGGCGCGGAAGATTTCAAGCTGATGACAGCGCCTGCAGAGGCTCCGGGGCGGGAGAACTGGCAGGATCTTGTTCCACATCAGTCCGGGTGTCTGATTCTCAGCCATTGCAGCTATCGCAATCACCTGGTGCGACTGGAGCGGCAGGACGGTCTGCCCCGCATCGTGATCCGTCGCCTCAGCGATGGCGAGGAGCATGCGGTCAGTTTTGACGAGGAAGCCTACGGTCTTGGCATGTCATCCGGCTATGAGTTCGATACCACGAGCTTCCGGTTCACTTACTCATCCATGACCACGCCTGCGCAGACATTCGATTATGACATGGAAAGCCGGGCCCGGGTTTTGAGGAAACAGCAGGAGATCCCGAGCGGGCACAATCCCGATGACTATGTGACCCGGCGGCTGATGGCTCCGTCTCATGATGGCGAACTGGTGCCGGTGACGCTGTTGTACCGCAAGGATACAAAGCTTGATGGAACGGCTCCCTGCCTGCTCTATGGGTACGGGTCCTATGGTATCGCTATCCCGGCCGGTTTCAGCATCACGCCGCTGTCGCTGGTGGACCGCGGATTTGTCTATGCCATCGCCCATATTCGCGGTGGCAAGGAGAAGGGTTTCCGCTGGTATCTGGATGGTCGGAAAGACAGGAAGATCAACACGTTCCTTGATTTCATCGCCGCCGGTGATCATCTGGTGTCGGAAGGTTTCACCTCCAGAGGCCGGATTGTTGCCGAGGGCGGGTCTGCTGGTGGCATGCTGATGGGGGCGGTTGCCAATATGAGGCCGGATCTGTTTTCCGGCATTCTGGCGCTGGTGCCCTTTGTTGATGTACTCAACACCATTCTCGATGACACTTTGCCTCTCACACCGCCGGAATGGCCGGAATGGGGTAATCCGATTACGTCCCCGGATGATTATCGGTATATCGCGTCCTACAGCCCCTATGATCAGGTTTCGGCCCAGGACTATCCGGCAATCTTTGCCATTGGCGGGCTCACTGATCCGCGCGTGACCTATTGGGAACCGGCAAAATGGGTGGCCAGGCTGCGGGACACGAGAACGGATGACAATCTGCTGCTGCTGAAGATCAATATGGGGTCAGGCCATGGTGGTGCCTCGGGTCGGTTTGACCGTCTGAAGGAAACCGCGCTCGAATATGCCTTCGCGCTGAAAGTTTCGGGCTGAGAGTACAACTCCGAAAAGCGCGTGCGGTTTTCACGGTGAAAGAGCACGCTCCAGAAAGACCCGGAGAACATCCGGGTCAATCGGCTTGTGCATAAGGCTGATGTCTTCCCGGCTGCAAAGCTCATGCAGCCTGCCGTCGCGATTGGCCGTGATGAGACAGGCCGGAATCCTGCCATGGCGGTTGCGGAGATCCCTGATAGCGTCTGTGCCAAGCGCTGCATCATCCAGCTGGTAATCGGCAATGATGACATCCGGGGCGATGTCCACTTCCTTCAGCACTTCCTCCGCTTCGGCCTGGCTGGCACAGGGCAGCACATCCAGCCCCCAGTTCTCCATGGTGATGGTAAGGGCGGAGCGGAGCTCTTCATCATTCTCGATCAGAACGGCAATGTGATGGTCAAGCGGGATGGCGTTCAGCACCCTGAATTCTGCCGGTTTCAGGGTCTGGTCAGCACTTGAGCGCGGCAGTTCCACACTGAAGCACGTGCCGCGCCCTACATGGGAGGTCAATTGCAGAGGCTGGTTCAGAAGGCGGCAGGCTCTGTCGACAATGGCCAGGCCGAGCCCCATGCCTTCTGACGGACTGGCTGACGCATTCAGCCGGTGAAACTCATCAAAGACCTTATCCTGCTGATCTTCCGGTATGCCGGGGCCGGTATCCCAGACCTCGAGGCGGACGGTGGATTTCCGATGCCGGACGCCAATCAGCACCTTGCCATGTTCCGTATAGCGAATGGCGTTCGAGGCGAGGTTCTGCAGGATCCGCCGCAGATAGGAGGCATCGCTGTCCACCAGAGCCCGGCAGGGGACCACCCGAAATTCAAGGCCGCTCTGGCGAGCCAATGGTTCCAGCTCATCGTGGATCTGCGCCAGCATGTCATTGAGATTGATTGTTGAGATATCAACAGAGGCCAGGCCTGAATCGAGCTTGGAGATATCAAGAAGAGCGCTCAGGATGCTTTCCACACTCACCAGCGCGTTGCCAGCCTTTGACAGGCGCTCCTTCAGGTCCGGGCTTTCCAGATCGGTCTCAAGGGAAGCCACATAGAGTTTGGCTGCGGAAAGGGGCTGCAACAGGTCGTGACTGGCTGCAGCCACAAATCGTGATTTTGATGCGTTGGCCCGCTCCGCCTCAGACAGGGCATCCTCAAGATCCAGCGTCCGCTCGGCAACCCGCTGTTCCAGCATTTCATTCACCTGACTGATGGCGCGAACCGCAGCCCGTTCGGCAGACACATCGGTGAAACTGATCACAAAACCCTTGTCTGGCATCTGCTGGGCGAAGACGGCCAGAGTGCGATCCCGATCTATCCCGATTTCAAAAGAAAGCGGTGCACGTGCCGTCTTGCGGGAGACCCAGTGCTGGATCGTGTCCTGATCGGCCCTGTCGAGAAACCGTACCTGCCTGCGGATCTGGTCATAGAGAGAAGAGAAATGCGTGCCGATCTGAAGGCGATGGGCCGGGATGGAGAGCAGTTCTCCGACACGGCGGTTACGACCCACAAGGCGGTTCTGGTCATCAAAGATACAGACACCCTGATTGAGATGTTCAAGCGTGGCCTTGATCAGCTGCGCCTGATCGTCCAGCAGCCGGTCACGTTCCTGGCGCTCCAGCCGCATCATGTCGGTGATGTCGGTCTGCAGGATAACCGTGCCGCCATCAGTGGTCCGGTGTTCACTGACCTGAAGCCATCGTGTCCCCGCCATCCGGACATTGAAGACCGCATGCTTGTCCTTGTGCCGTGCCAGGCGATAGGCCTCCCAGCCGGCCGAGGTTTCTCCTTCAGGCAGAGCCAGATAGGGACTGTTGGCGACCAGATGAACATAATGTTCAAATCTGAGACCCGGCTTGAACAGGTGGTGGATGTCGATCATATGCTGGCCGAACCGGCTGTTGCTCATCACCAGCTCGTCTTCGGCGTTGAACAGGGCAAAGCCTTCTTCGACCGTCTCAATAGCATTGGCCAGATTGGCCCGGGCCAGTTCTGTTTCGGCATTGGCATGGGCAAGCTTGGCATTGGATTCGTTGAGAAGGTCCAGTGCCCGTTCCAGCTCCCGGGTTCTCAGTCGCACCTCATCCTCGAGCAGTACAGCACGCTGAAACTGGGTATAGGCCGCACCGGATGCTTCCGTGCTCTGCTCCACCCGCCGCATCAGGGTTTCGGTGATCTTGAGCAGCTTTTCGTTCTGAC
This sequence comes from Coralliovum pocilloporae, assembly GCF_030845175.1. Classification (NCBI taxonomy): domain Bacteria; kingdom Pseudomonadati; phylum Pseudomonadota; class Alphaproteobacteria; order Hyphomicrobiales; family Coralliovaceae; genus Coralliovum; species Coralliovum pocilloporae. Next base: position 2,331,363 of record NZ_CP132542.1, read on the forward strand.
GTTCCAGAGAATCCTGTGGATCAATCAGGTCGCGGGACATACCAAAGGCGCTCCATTCATCAGTCTGTGGCCTGACTGTCCTCGGGGGGATAGATGGCCACCCCGGTCAGCGTCTGGTTTACATGCATGGAATTGACCTGCTCGCCATAGGTTGAAAAGCCGACAACCCGGTTTTTTGCCAGAATGCTGGAGATATCACCGGTCATCTGCTTCTGCTGGGCTTCAAGCCGTCTGAGAATGCAATCGCAGGCCAACACCATTTCCGGGGCATCCGTCTCTGACAGTTTCGCCATCTCATCCTTGAGGTGATCGACCATGTTCTTCGGCTCGGCCAGGGTCAGCACCACACCCTCATCAATGGCTGAGAAGAAAACCAGATCGCCATTATCTGCCACCTGCTGAATGGCGCGCACATGATGCTGGTCACCAATCCGCACCACAACGGGATGGGCGGCAAAGGTGAAGGCGGTCAGTTGTTCGGGGTCTTTCCCAAGCACACGGGCATATTCCCGTGCAGCCGGTTCCGCATTGATTTCATGAACAATCCGGCGGGCCGGGTCCGCACCTGTCACCACCATGCGGGTGTCGGCGGGAACCAGATGGTCAGTCTTGAAGACACGAATGGGGCAGCGGCTGCGCACCTGCACCAGAACCGCTGCATTGGAACGGGCCTCGCCCCCGTGCAGGACGTAGGTGTCGGAGAAATCGGTTCCATCTCCGGCAGAGCCGCCAAAGAAAGGCACAGGCCCGAAACCCACGGATAATTGCGAGATCAACGTGTCTTCCCGCGTTGACAGACCATCAATCATCAGAAAGGTGAAGTCGGAGATCCAGTCCGGTTTTTCATTGCCCAGATCGTTCCGGTTGCGGATCATCTGTTCTATCAGGTCATGGGAGTCAAAGGCGTTCAGATCATCAATCAGAAGTGTCCGGGTCTGGAAATGAGCCTCTGGAAACCCGACCGCAACAATCCGGCCCTCCGTATAGCCGATATCAGAAATCTCGCCTGCAGTCGTGCAGCCGACAACCTCGGCTGGAGCGAACAGGGTCTGTGCCTCTTCAACCACACGCTTGATATCAGACTGCGGCGACAGAAACAGCACCACAAGTGACAGATCGCCCGGATGCAAAGCCTCAGCAAGCTGCATGACAGCACCATCGACCTCGCAATCAACGCAAGCGGAGCGCACAACGTCGGCGGCTCCGTTCATCAATCCGGACGGACCTCCGGCATGGCCCATCCATAATCCTCCCTGTTATTCAGGCAGATAGTCTATGACGTGATAGAACCTGTGTCATCTGATCTATTCGGTCCTGATCATAGGCAGAAAGAATGACCCGGCCAGGTCCTCAGGACGACGAACCCCACGTCTATCCTCAACGTCTACCCGATGCCTCGCCTATGTCTGGGCAGGTGGCGAGCCTTCATGCATGATATTGGCAAAGCTTGCCTGCTTGGCGATGAGTGCTGCCTGGGTGCGGCTTTGTACACCGAGTTTGCGCATGATCGCCGTCACATGGGCTTTGACTGTGGTCTCCACAATGGACAGATCATAGGCGATCTGCTTGTTGAGCTTGCCTTCGCAGATCAGTTGCAGAATACGGGCCTGCTGGTTGGTAAGCGATGCCAGGCGCTCCATCACATCATCCCTGTCGGTGATGTCTGCCTCTTCCAGCAGGACATAACCAGCCGGAATGTAGACCTCTCCCTGCTGTAAGGTGCGGACAGCATTGTGGAAGACCTCACGCTGGCTGTGCTTGGGGATGAAGCCGGAGGCTCCGGCCCTGACCACTGAGCTGATAATGCGGTTGTCAGCCATGGAAGACACGACGATGATCGGGCTCTGGATTGCATTGCGAAGCCGCAGGAGACCATCCAGTCCGTTCACATCCGGCAGGTTGAGATCCAACACCACCAGGTCGATCTGAACATTGGTGCCGATCAGGTCGAGCGCTTCCTGAAGAGTAGGAGCGGTATGCATGCTTTTGATGGACGAGACCGCCTGCAGGGTCATGGATAGCGCATCACAGAAGAGCGGGTGATCATCCACGATCAGGGCTGATCGAAATTCGTTTGGTTCCGGTGTGTCTGTCAGTACGGCCATGGTGACCTCTATTCGAATTCATCTTCAAAAGCGTAACAGACCAGAGAGAAAGCACGAAATACGGCCAAGGTCTTATACCCGAAAGGGGCTATGCGCACCAAGGCGCGCATAGCCTGTCCTGTTGCCGGTTCAGTTGGCGCCTGCCAGTTCTTTCGGCAGCTTGAAGGTCCAGAGCAGGCCGCCCTGATTGAGATAGTTCACCTTCTTGGCCACTTCACCGCCCCAGAGCGGCACAGCACCACCCCAGCCGGAGATGACAGAGACATATTGCTCGCCGTCCTGTTCCCAGGTGACAGGCTGGCCGACGATGCCGGAACCGGTCTGGAAGGACCAGAGTTTCTCACCGGTTTCATCATCAAAGGCGATGAACTCACCCTCAGGTGTTCCGGTGAAGACAAGGCCGCCTGCCGTGGTCATCACGCCAGCCCAGAGCGGGGCATCATTCTTGTATTCCCACTTGATAGCGCCGGTATCGGGGTCAATGGCCTTCAGGCTGCCAATATGGTCTTCATAGTTCGGCTTGATGGTAAAGCCGGCACCCAGATAGGCTGCACCCTTCTTATAGGTGATCGGCTCGTTCCAGATATCCATGCCCCATTCATTCGACGGCACATAGAAATTGCCGGTTTTCTGCGAGAATGACATCGGCATCCAGTTCTTGCCACCAAGGAAGGACGGTGAAGCAAAGATCACCTTGCCCTTCTTGCCATCCGCTGCATCTGCCGGATTACCCGGACGGTTATCCTCGACAAAGATCGGACGACCGGTCTCGTCAATGCCACTGGCCCAGGAGATGTCCTTGACGAATGGTGTGGCGGAAACGAAGGCACCGTCTTCCCGGTTCAGCACATAGAAATAGCCGTTCCGGTCTGCAGTGGCATAGCGCTTGTTGCCGGAGCGATCCGTGTAAGCCACCACTTCGTTGACGCCGTCATAATCCCAGCCCTCACGCGGAGTGGTCTGGAAATGCCATTTGATTTCGCCGGTCTTGGGGTCAATACCCAGGCGGCTGGCGGCATAGAGGTTGTCGCCCTTGTTGCCCTCTGTCGGTGTGCCTGCATTGCGCAGATGACTGTTCCACGGGGCAGGGTTGCCTGCGCCGAAAACCAGCGTGTCCGTGTCAATGTCATAGGAGCCGCCAAGCCACGTGGCACCACCGCCGGTTTTCCAAAGATCCCCGGGCCAGGTCGCGTTCAGCGTTCCGGTCATGGTGGATTCCTTGCCGTTCAGCGTACCCATGTGACCCTCGATCACCGGGCGCGTCCAGACAAGTTCTCCGGTCTCTGCATTGCGCGCCTGTACCTCGCCGACAATGCCGAATTCCCCTCCCGAGTTGCCGGTAATCACCAGACCGTCAACAATCAGCGGAGCCGCTGTATAGGAGTAGCCAGCCTTGTAATTGGCGATTTTCTTGCGCCATTTCACATCGCCGGTTTTCAGGTCCAGAGCAACGATGCGGGCATCCAGCGTGCCGAAATAGAAATTGTCGCCATAAATGGCACCGCCTCGGTTGACCACGTCACAGCAGGGCAGGATTCCTTCCGGCAGGCGGGCGTCATACTGCCAGATCTCCTTGCCGGTTTTCACATCGATTGCGTAAACCCGGCTATAGGAGCCGGTGATATACATGATGCCGTCATAGATCAGCGGTTGGGTTTCCTGTCCGCGCTGCTTCTCGCCTCCCAGACTGAAAGCCCAGGCGGGAACAAGCTTGCTGACATTTTCCTTGTTCAGTGTGTCCAGCGGGCTGTAGCGCTGCAAGTGCCGTCCCATGCCGTTGGTGACGATCTGGCTGGTGGCTGACTGGTCTTTCTTCAGGTCATCTTCCGTGACGCCTGCATGGCTGGTGCCAGCCTGCAAAACGCCCGCGACGACCGCAATCATTAAGCGGTTCATAGGGATCCTCCCGACATCTCCTCGTAAGCGAATCCGGCCCCTCTCCCAAGGGCATCCGGCTCCGCATATTATTGAAGAGCGCAGGGCGGCAGGGTATTGCACCAAGGTCGTAAAGCTGAAAATCGGCAGAATTGCTAGCTTTTCCAGGTCTTCCAACCGGAGGGGAGAGGGTGGAAATAATGAGAACAAGAACTCTTTTGTCTGGCCTCATGGGGGTGATGATACAGCCTGTTCTGGCCGCACCGCTTGAGGGTGAAAAACGGGTTCTGCTGAGAGATGAAGCAGGCCAGACCCATCAGATAGGCTCGGTGCGGTTTGAGGCCGGAGCAGATGGCAGTCGCTATCACTTCACACTCAATGATGCTGTCTTCAAGGATCACTTCCTCTCCATGCGGCCGTTCAAGTGTCTGGAGGGTAAGGACAAACACTGGTGCTATGTTCCTTATCCCTACAACAATCGACATACGGTTTCTGATCGTGACCTGACGGATCTCGAATATGATCTGCTGTTTGTCTGGAAAGGAGCGACAGACTACGGCATCAACATGTGGAACGGGATTTACTACAGACTTGCTGTGGAGGACGGGCGGCTGAAAGGGACGCTCCACGAGATGGATATGGATAGGCTCTCGGCACCACCCGAAGACGACGATTTTCGTCCGCTCGAGGACAAACACCTGCATGAAGCCGATCCGGACAGCCATTGGCTGCCCTTTCTCATCATCGAGTAGAGACTAAAGCATCATTCCGGCCGGATCACCCTAGGTCGGCATTGTCCGTCTTGTCAGCCTGAGACGTACGGCCCTGACAGCGTTCCGGGAAAGCGGGAACCGGGCCATCAGAACCAGAATACCCAGTTTGATGATGATTGGCCCGAAGGCGTAGAGTGTTGCCAGCGCCATAAGCGTATCGGTGCTGTTGTCGGTCTCTGTTTCAAAACCAAGACCGGCAAGAAGTGGCAGACTGATCCCGGCCGCCAACGCCAGTGCCAGCTTTGACAGCAGCATCCACCCCGCATAAAGGCGTCCGCGGCGCGCGCGCTTTGTCTTGTAGTGATCCCAGTCGGTCACATCGGCAAAGAGAGAGGCGGGCAAGGCCAAGTCCGCACCAAGGCAGAGCCCTGTAATCAGGCAGACGATGCCGAATTCCACAATGGCGCGTTCGCCCAGAAACGGCACCACGCTGAAGGTGACAGAGACAATCAGGATCGAGACAAGCCAGAGGCGGGTTTTCTCGAACAGGCGATTGAGGCGCAGCCAAAGCGGCAGGCCAAAGACGGCGGAGGCAAAATAGATGAAGATAAGCAGGCTCTTCTCCTGCTCATCCGCCTTGAGATAATCGGTCAGATAGAAGGGAAACAGAACCGTGCCGATCCCGTTGGCAAGGCTGTTGAGAAACCAGGCAACCAGAATGATGGTGACGGGACGGCTCAGGTTCAGTTTGAAGGACAGCGAGATTCCGGTTTGTTCGTGAGGCGCCATCCGGGTGAGTGGCATCCGCTGTGGTTCTCTCAGAAAGGCCAGCAAAGCCGTAATGGAAACCGCGCCGACAGTGAGCGTGATCAGGGCGATCAGCAGAAAGTGATCCTCAGCCGGAATGGATATCTGAAGAAACAGAACCGGCAACAGGCTGGCAAGTGTAATGCCTGCGACTACGGCTCCTTCGCGCGCTCCGGCCAGGCGGGTGCGCTCCACAGGCGCTGTGCTCAGTTCGGCACCAAGGGCGTTATAGGGGATGGTGAACAGGGTCCATCCCGCGTAAAGCAGACAGAGTAGGGCGACCAGTTCCACCAGTGTTGTGTCGGGGCTGGGAAGCGCCAGCAGCACAAGACCCGGACCACAGAGCAGAGCACCCAGCAACATCCATGGCTTGCGGGTGCCCCAACGGGTTGGAAAGCGGTCCATCAGCCATCCCGCCAGCGGGTCGGTGATCATATCGAACAGCCGCGCAATCAGAAGAGCAATGCCGACACCAGCCAGCCCGATGGCCGTCTGGCTGGCATAGAATTGCGGCAGCAGCACCAGAATAGGCAAGGTAGGAAGGGCGGTTGCCAGACCCGGGAAAGCATAGAGCAGCAATGTCCGGCGGGAGACCGGTTCTGTCATTCTGGTCTGGAGTGAAGGCACGTCTGGAACTCCCGCAAAGCAAAGAATGGTCTTTCATACGATGCAGGATGCTGTTTCGCTCACTTGCCAAACAGAAAGGCCGGAGCTTATGCCCCGGCCTGTGCTTCTAGGTGTTTCTGTCTTTATCAGAAACAGCTTTCGATCAGAGCCCGTGTGTTGTCTTCAGTCATCTCTATAGGATTGCCACCGGTGCTCGGGTCAATCAGGGCACCTTTGACCAGGCGGTCGATATCCGGATTGGTAATGCCCATCTCGGTCAGATTGGCCGGAATGCCCAGAGCTGTGTTCAGCTCACCCACATAGGCATAAAAGCCCTCATAGCCTCCCTCAATGCCGAGATAGTTGGCGGCATGGAGCAGTCGGTCTTCAATAGCCGGGCGGTTGAACGTCAGAACCTGCTGCATCACAGCCGCATTGGTGGTGCCGTGATGGGTGTGATAGATGGCACCCACCGGGTGAGAAACCGCATGAATGGCCCCAAGGCCCTTCTGGAAGGCGGTGGCACCCATGGCTGCGGCACTCATCATATGAGCACGTGCCTCGAGATTGCTTCCGTTCTGATAGGCGGTGAGCAGGTTCTCTTTCACCAGCCGCATGCCTTCAAGGGCGATGCCTTGCGACATGGGGTGATAGTGCGGAGAGCAGAACGCTTCGAGACAGTGAGCGAATGCATCCATGCCGGTGCCTGCGGTGATGAACGGCGGCATGCCTACGGTCAGTTCCGGATCGCAGATAACAACAGCTGGCAGCATTTTCGGATGGAAGATGATTTTCTTCTCTTCCGTCACCGAATTGGTGATAACGCCGGCACGTCCCACTTCAGAGCCGGTGCCTGCGGTGGTAGGAACCGCCACAATCGGATCAATCCCGTCCGGGTCAGCCCGTGTCCACCAGTCACCGATATCCTCAAAGTCCCATAGCGGGCGTGTCTGACGCGCCATAAACGCGAGGGTCTTGCCCAGATCAAGACCGGAACCGCCACCAAAGGCAACAACCCCGTCATGACCGCCGTCACGATAGACCTTGAGGCCCGCATCAACATTCTTCTCATTCGGGTTCGGGTCCACATCGGAAAAGATGGCGCGTCCCAGACCAGCTGCCTCAAGAAGGCTGAGCGTCTTCTCGGTAATGTCGAGACTGGCGAGGCCTTTATCGGTCACAAGAAGCGGCTTTGTCATGCCGGACGCCTTGCAGGCTTCGGCAATCTCGGAAATCCGCCCGGCACCAAAACGGACAGCGGTCGGATAGGACCAGTTAGCGGTAAGTGTCATCGGATCAGGCTTTCTTCAGATGATAGGATTTTGGTCGTGTCAGGGCCTGGAAGCCAAGGACGGACAGGCCAGCGCCCCGGCCCGTATCCTTGCAACCGGTCCAGCAGAGGGCCGGGTCAAGATAATCACAGCGGTTCATGAACACAGTACCGGTTTCAAGCTGGTCGCCAATCGCTTCAGCCCGTGCCGCATCTTTTGTCCAGAGAGAAACGGTGAGGCCGAACTGGCAATCGTTCATCAGCGCGATTGCTTCCTCGTCCGAGCTGACCTTCATGATGCCGACAACAGGACCGAACGATTCATCCCGCATGATGCGCATGTCATGGGTCACATCGGTCAGGATCTGCGGCGTCAGATAAACCCCGGCATCGTCTTCCGGGAAGGTGTCGATATGGGTTTTTGCGCCATCGGCCAGCGCTTCCGCAATCTGCTCACGCACTTCTCTGGCAAACCGCACATTGGCCATCGGGCCGATGGTGGTGTCTTGGTCAAGCGGATTGCCCAGCTTGTAGGTTTTGACCAGCGCAACGGCTTTTTCGACAAAGGCGTCATACAGACTGTCATGCACATAAATCCGTTCAATACCGCAGCAGCACTGACCGGAATTGAACATGGCACCGTCGATCAATGTATCAACCGCCGCATCCAGATCGGCGTCTTCCATCACATAGCCGGGATCCTTGCCGCCAAGCTCGGTCGCAACGGTCGCGAATGTCCCTGCCGCCGCCCGTTCCATGGCCTTGCCGCCACCCACAGAGCCGGTGAAATTGACAAAATTAAAGGCACCGGATGCGATCAGGTCAGATGTGGTGTCATGGTCGAGGAAAACATTTTGGAACACATCGTCCGGTACACCTGCGGCGGTAAAGGCTTCCACCAGCCGTTCACCCACAAGCAGGGTCTGGGTCGCGTGCTTGATGATAACGGTATTGCCTGCAATCAGCGCCGGAGCGACGGTATTAATCGCGGTCATGTAAGGATAGTTCCACGGCGCTACCACCAGAACCACGCCCTGCGGCTCGCGTTTGATCTGGCGAACGAAAGCGTCACTGTCTTCCACAACAAGCGGGGCCAGAGCCTCTTCAGCAATGGAAGCCATATAGGTGGCACGCTCGTTGAAGCCGCCAAATTCACCGCCATAGCGGACCGGGCGTCCCATCTGGTGGGCCAGTTCTTCGGCCATTCTGCCGGTATCTTCGCCGATTTTGGCAACACCGGCCTGAACAAGCGCGATCCGCTCGGCAAGTGGCCGGGCCGCCCAGGCTTTCTGTGCCGCACGGGCTTTGCTCACCACGGCATCGGCGTCAGCACGGCTGAGTGTCTGCCGTGTGGCATAGACGGAATAGTCAATCGGTGAAACACATTCCAGGGTTTTGGTCATCTGTCTTTAAGCCCTTTCAAAGCCGCGGGCGACTTCCCAGTCGGTGACCACGCGGTCGAACTCTTCCTGCTCCCATTCCGCCGCGCGGACATAATGGGCAACAACATCTTCTCCGAATGCCTCTTTCAGCATGTCGGACTGTCTCAAGGTTTCTGTGGCAGCGCGCAAGGAGGAGGGGATTTCCCGTGCCTTGTCTGCGTCATAAACATCACCACGGGTCGGCGGTGGAAGCTCCAGCTTGTCTTCAATCCCTTTAATTCCGGCGGCCAGCTGCGCGGCCTGCGCCAGATAGGGATTGATGTCCGAACCGCCGATGCGGCACTCAATCCGGACACCTTTTGTACCATCACCACAGAGACGGAAACCGGCGGTCCGGTTATCCACCGACCAGACGGTCTTGGTTGGCGCAAAGGTGCCTTTGGAGAAGCGCTTGTAGGAATTCACATATGGCGCGAGGAACACCGTGTAGTCCGGCGCATATTCAATAAGCCCGGCCACGTAATGCTTCATCAGTTCGGACATGCCGAATTCAGCGTCCGCATCATAGAAGGCCGGTTTGCCATCGTCCGTCCAGAGAGACTGGTGCACGTGAGAAGAAGACCCGACCTTCTCGTGATGCCACTTCGGCAGGAAGGTTGCCGCATGGCCATGCTGCCAGGCAATTTCCTTGGTGGCATGCTTTGCAATGGTGTGGTGATCGGCACAGGCCATGGCCTCCGCATAGCGGATGTTCAGCTCTTCCTGACCGGTCTCGGCCTCACCCTTGGTGTTTTCAACCGGAATACCGGCAGCCACCAGGTGATTGCGCAAGGGGCGCATGATGCCTTCTTCCTTGGTGGTCTGGAAGATGTGGTAATCTTCATTATAACCGCTGATCGGCTGAAGATCGCGGAAGCCGGACCGGCGGATATCATCAAAGCTCTTCTCAAAGAGGAAAAATTCCAGCTCGGTGGCCATCATCGCATTGAGCCCGAGTGCCTTCAGGCGCTGGATCTGCTTGCGCAGGATGGCGCGTGGCGTATGGGTGATATCCTCATGGGTATGATGATCGAGAATGTCACAGAGCACCATGGCCGTGCCCTCAAGCCAGGGCATCAGGCGGATGGTGGAGAGATCGGGCTTCATGACATAATCGCCATAGCCTTTCTCCCAGCTTGTGGAGGCATAGCCGTCCGGTGTCGCCATTTCGAGATCGGTCGCAAGCAGATAGTTGCAGCAATGGGTTTCTTCAAAGGAATGATCAATGAAGTTCTGCGCATGAAATCGCTTGCCCATCAGGCGGCCTTGCATGTCCACAAAGCAGACCAGAACCGTATCAATGGACCCGTCTCTTACGCGGGTTTTCAGATCGTCGAATGACAGGATACCGGACATAGGCATTTCTCCGAAAGTAAGCATGAAAACGAGGCGCTGGGTGCCAGCGCCCCGCGAGTGGTCAATCAGCCTCAGCCGTAACGATAAGGCCGTCCGGCCTTCTGCATATCCGCGTTGTACTTGCGGAAGATGTCGACGATCTTGGCCTTGGTCTCGGATTCAGCTGCGATTTCGTCCCAGAACTTGACCGCGGCATTTTCCACCTGTGCCCATTCCTCATCCGGAATGGTGGTCAGCTTCATCTTGGTGCCGTTCACACGCAGATTGGCTTCACCGCCCCAGTACCACCACTGACGATAATAGTGGCTCTGTTCGAAGCAGACTTTCATCAGCTCTCTCAGATGCTCTGGCAGCTCGTTCCAGCGGTCCATATTGGCAAAGAACGATCCGATCCAGGCGCCGGAAATGTTGTTTGTGAGGAAGTAGTTGGTCACGTCCGCCCAACCCACTGTGTAATCCTCGGTGATACCGGACCAGGCAATGCCGTCAAGCTCGCCCGTCTGAACGGCAACTTCGATGTCTTCCCATGGCAGGGTTACCGGGACCACGCCGAACTGGCTGAGGAAGCGACCAGCCGTCGGGAAGGTAAAGACCCGCTTGCCCTTCAGGTCAGCCAGAGAGTTGATCGGATCCTTTGTGGCAAAGTGGCAGGGATCCCAGGCACCGGCGGAGATGTGCTTGACGCCGACAGCCTCATATTCCTTTTCCCAGATTTCCTTCAGGCCATACTGGTTGAACAGCACCGGCACATCGAGAGAATAGCGGCTGCCGAACGGGAAGTAGCCGCCAAAGGTGGTGACTTCTGTCGGAGACGCCATGGAATCGTCATCGGACTGAACGGCATCGATGGTACCGCGCTGCATGGCCCGGAACAGCTCACCGGTCGGAACCAGCTGATCGGCGAAGTAAAGCTCGATTTCCATCTGGTCGCCGGCAATCTTGTTAAAGCTGTCGATCGCAGGCTTGACCACATGTTCAGCCAGGGCAGCACCGGCATAGGTCTGCAGACGCCACTTGATCTTGGACTGGGCGATGGCCGGAGTGGCCAGTGCCGCTGCAGGAGCCGCGATTGCGGCGCCTTTTATAAAACTACGTCTTGTCGTCATCGTCACTCTCCCATTTTATCACATTGACAGGTCCGGCGAGATTGCCGGATCTCCTCCCGATAGCGTTACTTTCCGTAGATATATTCCGGCAGCCAGAGGGCTATCTGCGGAAAGGTCATGATCAGCGCCAGAGCGAGTACCATCACCACAACAAAAGGCAGGATGGACGCGTAGATGTCTTTCAATCCGATTTCGGGTGGCGCCATGGCCCGCATCAGAAACAGGTTATAGCCGAAGGGCGGGGTCATATAGGCGATCTGAGTGGTGATGGTGTAGAGCACCCCGTACCAGATCAGATCGAAGCCCAGCAGTTTGACCAGCGGCACATAGAGTGGCGCCACAATCACCAGCATGGCCGTGTCATCCAGGAACGTGCCCATCAGGATGAAGGACAGCTGCATCAGGATGAGGATCATCCAGGGATCAAGACCAAGCTGCTCGGTAAAAAGGTTATCGATGGCGCGCACCGCACCAAGTCCGTCAAACACCGCACCAAAGCCGAGGGCAGCCAGAATGATCCACATGAACATGCAGGAGATGGCAAGGGTCTGGCGGACGGATGTTTCAAACACTTTCCGCGTCATCCGGCCCTTGACGATGGCCGCGACCAGGGCCGCCAGTGCCCCGATTGCGGAGCTTTCAACAAGAGATGTCCAGCCATTGACGAACGGCACCATCATGGTGGCAAAGATGACCACTGGCAGAAGCCCCGCGCCAAGCAGGCGGATTTTCTCCTCCATCGGCACCTGACGTTCCTCTTTCGGCAGCACAGGGCCAAGGTTCGGCTGAAGCTTACAGCGGACATAGATGTAGATGACGAACATCGCCGCCATCATCAGGCCGGGGACCACACCAGCCAGCCACAATTGTCCCACGGGCTGGCGGGCGATCATCGCGTAAAGCACCAGAACCACCGATGGCGGCACCAGAATGCCGAGAGATGACCCCGCCTGAATAACGCCTGTGACCATGCGTTTGTCATAACCGCGGCGGAGCAGTTCCGGCAGGGCGATGGTCGCGCCAATTGCCATCCCGGCAACCGACAGGCCATTCATGGCTGAAATCAGCACCATCAGCCCGATTGTACCAATCGCAAGCCCTCCATGAACCGGACCCATCCACACATGGAACATCTTGTAGAGATCATCGGCCAGCTTTGATTCCGACAGCACATAGCCCATGAAAATGAACATTGGCAGGGTCAGAAGCGGATACCATTTCATCAGCTTCATGGCCGCGGAAAACGGGATATCTGATCCGCCTGTGCCCCACAGCATGATGGCGAAAATAGCCCCGATGGCACCAATAGCGCCGAACACGCGTTGGCCGGTGAACAGCATCAGCATCATGGTGGCGAACATGAACAGGGCAATCATTTCATGGGACATTAGAGGCTGACTCCCCGGATTTTGGCCACATCCTTGATCAGTTCGGAGATCGCCTGAAGCAGCATCATGAAGACGCCAGCGCACATGATAAGTTTGATGGGCCAGAGATAGGGTCGCCAGGCCGTGGGGCTGCGCTCAAGCCGCCCCACATCTTCATAGCCGGTGATGAGGCCGAGGAAGAAGCTGTAGGTATCGCCCTTGAAATGCCCGAGTGAATAGGCAAGCGATGTCAGTCCGCCATGCAGCAGAACACCCAGATAAAACATGAGGAAGAAGACGGTGAACGCATCAATCTGGGCTTTCCGCGTATCCGACCATTCGCCATAGAAAAGGTCCATCCGCACATTAGCCCCGAGCTGCATCGCATAGGGTCCACCCAGCATGTAATAACTGACCATGGCAAACTGGGCGATTTCCAGTGTCCAGAGAGACGGTTCAAAGAACGTCTTTGAGACCGAGGACCAGAGCAGGATACCGATCATCAGGAAAATACCATAGATGACAAAGCGGCCAGTTCTGTAATTGACTGCGTCTACTGTGCGGACAAAGCGGGAGAGAAACGCCTTCATGCAGATTTCTCCCCGCCATTGGTCTCTATGCCAAGCTGGTCAAGGGCCGGTATCAGCATTCGGTGGAGGCAGTCAGCCATGGCAGCACAGTCCCCTGGTGTCGTGATCAGGTCATTGCGAACCTCAATCATGACATTGGGAATGCCGTTGGCAAGCCCGTGCTCCTTGAGCGTGTGGGTGACACCGGATAGAGGGCCGTAAGGATCGTTTCGTCTGACTTCGAGGTCGGTGTGTGCACTGGCATCATCAAGCATCAGGTCCGCCAGACGGCTGTCGTCATCGTGGAGAATGCCAAGTTGCACAGCACGCTGCTGCCCGTGATAGATCGGCGTGAAGCTGTGAATGGTGACAAGCGCACCAGCCCGTTTCGCGGCTTCAGACAGGCAGGCTTCAAAGGGGCGGTAGACCGAGGCGACACGTCGGGCTTTGTCTTCTTCTGTCAGGTTCTGATTGCCCGGAACATCGAAGATCTCGCTGCGTGCTGGCATCGCGTCATGGGCTTCAGGTGGCCGGTTACAGTCATAGACCAACCGTGAGACTTCACCGCGCACATAGGTGGAATCCATCAGCCGGGAGAGCTCTGCAGCCACGGCATCCGCACCCGGATCCCAGGCAATGTGGCTCTGTCTAACATCATCGGTCAGGCCAAGCCCTGAAAATGATTCGGGAATTGCGTTTGAAGCATGCTCGCAGACGATCAGCACGGGGCTTGTGCCTCCCCCGTTGATCAGGCTGACTGCTGAAAGGTCAGCTCCCTGCTGGTCCGCCGCAGCAAACACCATTCCGTTTCTCCCTGTTGTTTTGTATAATTTGTTTCAGAAACAATTTTCTTGTCAATTATTTTTCTTTTAGTTGACGTGCAGGTGCTCCTGAAACAACCGGCGCGAACGAAAAAAGCCCGCAGGCGGAACCTGCGGGCCTTGATAATAATCAGTTGAAACAGCTTGTATTTTCCATGAACGCCAAATGATGGCGTGCCCGGTTGCTGCGGTGTTATGGCTTCAGCAGAATTTTTCCGTGATGCTGGGCCTGCTCCATCATCTTGTGGGAGGCAACGGCTTCATCAAAGCTGAAGATGGTATGTGTCATAGGCTTCAATTGGCCTGTCTGGAAGGATGACCAGACCCGATCGCGCAGATCGGCTGCAACTCGGGATTTGAAGGCTTCCGGCCGCGATCTCAAGGTCGAGCCGGTAAAGGTCAGGCGTTTCAGCATGATCGGCATCAGGTCGATTTCCATCCGTGATCCCTTATTGAAAGCCAGCTGGACAATCCGGGCGTCGGGGGCGGAGGCCTTGATGTTGCGGGCCACATAATCGCCGCCAATCGTATCGAGAATCAGATTGGCACCGCCCATGTCACGAGCAACGGCCACGAAATCCTCGTCCTGATAGTTGATGGCCCGGTCAGCGCCGATATCCGTGCAGAATGCGATACTTGCGTCATCTGCACAGGTTGTGAGAACGGACATACCGTTCAGCTTGCCAAGCTGGATGGCGGTCGAACCGATGCCACCCGCGCCGCCATGGGCCAGAAGCAGCGCATTGGCAGCAGGGGTGTGATCAAGAAAGAGATTGCTCCACACCGTGAAATAGGTCTCCGGCAGACCGGCTGCGTCGACCGGATCCACGCCCTCGGGAATGGGGAGGCAATGGGCGCCGTGCACGGTTACATATTCTGCGTAACCACCGCCATTGGTGAGCGCACAGACCAGATCACCGGTGGACCAGTCCGCTACATCCGCACCCACAGCGACGATCTCACCTGAGACCTCAAGCCCGAGCAGATCAGATGCGCCCTTTGGTGGCGGATAGTGTCCGCGGCGTTGCACCAGATCCGGGCCGTTCACACCGGCTGCAATCACCTTGATCAGAACTTCATCAGAGGCTGGCTGGGGTATGGGGCGTGTGCCTGTCTCAAGGACATCAGCTTTGCCCGGCTCACGCATTTCGATGGTGCGAATACTCTCTGGAAGCATGCGAATGACCTCCCTGATCATCTTGCAGACTGCCACCATGGTTTTGGCACCTGCTTGCTATGTTCGTCATATCGGATTCCTGGAAAGGCAGACGGAATCACGGGTGCAGAATGTGCAGATTGATGCCTGAATTTGTGAAAAGACGACAGCAAAATGTGGAATCCGGTGTCAATCCTGCAATCATTTCTGATGGTTTTCGATAGTGTGAAAATAAATTTAGCCGCTTGCCATTAAATTGGAAGCCGTAATTTGTGAAGGCAACTACGATGCGTATTCTCATTCTGGGGGCGTCCTATGGCTCCCTGCTCTCTACGAAACTGCTGCTGGCCGGGCATGATGTCACCCTGGTCTGCCGTGAGCAGACAGCAGAACTGATCAATGCGGAAGGAACCATTGTCCGCCTGCAGCTGCGCGGTGAAGCCGACCATCGCGAAATCAGTTCGAACGGGTTGCCGGGGCGGGTTGATGCCAAAACACCGGAGCAGTCGAGACCCGAGGAGTATGACCTCATCGCTCTGGCCATGCAGGAGCCGCAATATGGGTCAGCGTCTGTGAAGGACCTGATGCAGCGCATAGCGGCGAGCCGCAAGCCGTGCCTTTCCATCATGAACATGCCGCCACTGCCTTATCTGCGCCGGGTTGAGGCGCTGAAGGATGCGGACCTGGCTGACTGCTTTGCTGATGTTTCCGTCTGGGATGGTTTCGAGCCTGGTCTCGTCAGCCTGTGCAGTCCGGACCCGCAGGCTTTCCGCCCGCCGGAAGAAAAGGCCAATGTGCTGCATGTAGGGCTGCCGACCAATTTCAAAGCATCGGAGTTTGAAGATCCTGCTCATAATGACATGTTGCGCCAGCTTGAAGCTGATATCGCAGCTGTCACTCTGGACGGCAAGGATGTGCCGGTGAAGCTGAGGGTTCACGCCTCTCTCTTCGTCCCTATGGCCAAGTGGAGCATGCTGCTGACCGGGAATTATCGCTGCGTTACGAGGGATGGGGTTATTCCGATCCGGGAGGCAGTTCATGGTAATATCGAACAGTCCCGCGCAATCTACGAATGGGTTGATGAACTGGCCCGGTCTCTTGGAGCGGACCCGGAAGATCAGGTGCCGTTCGAGAAATACGCTAAAGCTGCGGAAAGCCTGCTGAAGCCGTCCTCGGCCGCTCGTGCAATTGCTGCGGGTACACCAAGGATCGAGCGCGTGGAACGCCTGGTCCAGCGTGTGGGTGAAAAGCTGGGCCTGTCACTTGATGCGCTTGACGAAACCGTGGCGATTGTCGACGGTCGCCTTGAGGAAAACCGGGCAAACAGCGCCACCGGATAAACAGGTCGTATGGAGATTCAAAGGCCGCGGGTAGGGAAACCACCTGCGGCCTTTGCTTTTGAGCGGAGCCTCAGCCCACAGAACCCTCACTTGAAATGCTGATTTTCTGCGCTTCTCAAGGGATTTCTCTTGTGAGGTATCAGTGGATTTCTTGACTCGGTTAAAAATAAAATATAAAGAATTTGGTGTGTGGTATACCAGAGTTGGGTCTGAAATTTCTATTCGGGATATCCCGGAACAGGCTCTGAAGGGCGGGTGCAACACAGAAGACCACGGGTCGGAACAGGCCCAAAGACTATCAAGAGGACTTTCATTTGCTGCTCAGTGACAAACTGTCTCCGATCGCATCCAGCTTCACGCTGAAAGATCACACCTATGATGTTCTGCGGGATGCGATACTGGACATCAATATCTACGATGCTGACGCTGATCTTCGACTGGATGAGCGCAAACTGGCTGAGCAGCTTGGTATTTCACGAACCCCCATTCGCGAGGCTTTGGCTCGACTGGCCCATGAGGGGCTGGTTGATATCGTGCCACGTCGCGGCGTGTTCGTAACCCGCAAAAGCATCAAGGAAATCCTTGAAATGGTCATCACCTGGGCAGCGCTTGAAAGCATGGCTGCCCGGATGGCGACAAGTGTGGCAACGGATGATGAGCTCCGCGAGCTCAGGCAGTTTGCCATGTCCCATTCCATGGACGCATTGCGGGCCAATATCGAGGAATATTCCGAAGCCAATATCAAATTCCACCAGCAGATCCTGCAGCTTTCCGGCTGTGCTCTGCTGAAGGAGACGGCCGATCAGCTTTTCCAGCACATGCATGCAGTGCGCAAGCGCACCATGGGTGAGGGAAACCGGGTTGAGCGGTCGGTTGTTGATCATGTTGAAATTCTTGATGCGCTGGAGGCAAGGGACGCAGATCTCGCCAGCCGTCTCGTGCGTGAGCACACAATGAAGCTCCATGACCACATTCGTGAGACATGGCAGAGGCTGGATGGGGTGTAATCCAGCCACTCAGAAGACCAACAGATGGGAAAGACTGAGGGAAACTGATGAGTACCGAAAGCACGGCAGCGGTGACTGAACAGGTTGAGGTTATTCAGGAGGAGCAGGAGCTTACCGACGGGTTTCATCTGGTTATTGATGCATTGAAGCTGAATGGCATCAATACAATTTACGGGGTGCCCGGCATCCCCATTACAGATCTTGGCCGAATGGCACAGGCAGCAGGCATGCGGGTTCTGTCATTCCGGCATGAGCAGCATGCAGGAAATGCTGCAGCGATCGCAGGATATCTCACCAAGAAGCCGGGTATCTGTCTGACAGTGTCAGCGCCCGGCTTTTTGAATGGCCTGACGGCACTGGCCCACGCCACCACCAATTGCTGGCCAATGATCCTGATAAGCGGTTCTTCCGAGCGTGAAATCGTCGACCTGCAGAAGGGTGACTATGAGGAGATGGATCAGCTCGCCATCGCCAAACCGCTTTGCAAGGCTGCTTACAGAGTGCTGCATGCGGAAGATATCGGCATCGGCATGGCGCGAGCCATTCGTGCGGCTCTTTCAGGACGGCCAGGTGGTGTCTATCTGGACCTGCCCGCAAGCCTGCTTGGCCAGGTGATGACGGCTGAAGAAGGGGCGAAGTCCCTGATTGAAGTGGTTGATCCGGCCCCGGCGCAAGTGCCCGGCGCAGATGCGATTGACCGCGCATTGGATGTTCTGAAACAGGCTGAACGCCCGCTGATTATCCTGGGTAAGGGTGCGGCTTATGCCCAGGCTGACGAGGCCATCCGGGCCTTTGTCGAGAAAAGCGGTGCACCCTATATCGCCATGTCCATGGCCAAGGGGCTGCTGCCTGATGATCATCCCCAATATGCCGGTGCGGCGCGATCTCTTGTGCTCAAGGAATCCGATTGTGTCATGCTGATAGGAGCAAGGCTCAACTGGCTCCTGTCCCATGGCAAGGGCAAGCAATGGGGCGCACCGGGGTCGAAAAAGTTCATTCATATCGACATTGATCCAAAGGAGATGGACAGCAACCAGCCCATCGCCGCGCCCCTTGTCGGTGATATTGAATCCTGCGTCACAGCCCTGACGGCGGCCATGGGTGAAAGCTGGGTCAAGCCATCATCCGGCTGGCTGGATATGGTTCGCGCCAAGGTTCAGACCAATATGGATCGCATGGCACCGAAGCTGCAGAACAACAATGTACCGATGGATTATCACGGGGCGTTGGGTGCACTCAGAACTGTTATCAAACAGCGCCCGGAAACCATTCTGGTCAACGAGGGGGCGAACACACTCGATTTCGCCCGCAGCATCATTGACATCTATCGCCCGCGCAAGCGTCTCGATGTTGGAACCTGGGGCGTGATGGGCATCGGAATGGGAACCGCCATTGCTGCCGCTGTTGAAACCGGCTGTCCGGTTCTGGCGGTAGAAGGAGACAGTGCCTTTGGGTTCTCCGGCATGGAAGTTGAGACTATCTGCCGCTACAATCTGCCTGTCTGTGTGGTTGTCTTCAACAATAACGGCATCTATCGGGGAACGGATGTGAACCCGACGGGCCATTCTGATCCGGCCCCGACAGTCTTTGTAGAAGACTCCCGCTATGACCTGATGATGCAGGCCTTTGGTGGTGTCGGCGTGACGGCAACCTCACCCGATGACCTGAGCCGGGCCGTCAATGACGCGCTTTCCTCAGGCCGGCCAACATTGATCAATGCAGTGATTGATCCGCAGGCCGGAACGGAAAGCGGCCGGATCGGGAACCTTAATCCGCAGAGTGTCGTGTCGAAGAAATAGAAAAGGCACGCTGATTTTTTGATGAACAGGGAAGACTAATGAAAGCGCTCGAAGGTGTAAAAATTCTTGATTTCACCCATGTCCAGTCAGGGCCGACCTGTACCCAGTTGCTGGCCTGGTTCGGGGCGGATGTGATCAAGGTGGAACGGCCCGGTGTGGGGGACGCGACCCGCAAGCAGCTGGTTGATGTGCCGGGAGCAGACAGCCTCTATTTCACCATGCTGAATCACAACAAGCGGTCCATTGAGCTGAATTCCAAGAATGAGACAGGCAAGGAAGTTCTGACCCGCCTCATTCAGGAATGTGATGTGCTGGTGGAGAATTTTGCGCCGGGGGCTCTGGATCGTATGGGCTTTTCCTGGGAACGCATTCAGGAAATCAATCCACGGATCATCATGGCTTCCGTCAAGGGGTTCGGGCCTGGTCAGTATGAAGACTGCAAAGTCTATGAGAACGTGGCGCAATGTGCAGGCGGCGCGGCATCCACCACAGGATTCCTTGATGGACCGCCGGTGGTGACGGGTGCGCAGATTGGTGACTCCGGCACAGGCCTGCATCTGGCGCTCGGGATCGTAACAGCTCTGTTCCAGCGTGAGAAAACCGGGCGTGGCCAGAAGGTTCTCGCGGCGATGCAGGATGGGGTGCTCAACCTCTGCCGCGTTAAGCTGCGCGATCAGCAGCGCCTGGCTGCCGGTCCTCTCAAGGAATATTCCCAGTTTGGTGAGGGTGTTCCGTTCGGTGAGGCAACGCCCCGCGCCGGTAACGATTCAGGCGGTGGTCAGCCTGGTCGTATTCTCAAGTGCAAGGGTTGGGAGACCGATGCCAACGCCTACACCTATTTCATCACGCAGGCCGCGGTCTGGGAAGCTATCTGTGATGTGATTGGCAAGCCGGAATGGAAGACACAGGAAGGTTATGCAACACCACCTGAGCGGCTCGACAAGCTGAACGAGGTGTTTGATGCCATTGAGGCCTGGACCATGACGAAGACCAAGTTCGAGGTCATGGACATCTGTAATCCACTCAATATTCCGGTCGGCCCGATCCTGTCGATGAAGGAGTTGGCGGAAGATGATGGCCTGCGGGAGACAGGTACCATCGTGGAAGTCGACCATCCGGAGCGCGGCTCCTATCTGAGTGTCGGCTGCCCCATCAAACTGTCTGATAGCCCGGTCGATGTGACACGCTCTCCGCTTCTGGGTGAGCACACCACCGAGGTTCTGAGCGAAGTGCTCGGATATTCAGGCGAGGATCTGGACCGTGTAATCGGGTCCGGTGCGGTCGGGGAGGTTAAAGCAGACGCCGCTGAGTAAGGAGACTTTTCGGCCGGTCGCAGGAGGAGCGACCGCCAGTTCGGGAGGAGAATATGCGTCTCATCGTCATGGGACAGCAGGCCTTCGGCAAGGATGTGCTGGAACGGCTGCTGGAAGACGGAACAGATGAAGTTGTCGCGGTCTATTGTGAACCGGACCGCGACGGCAGGCCGGTTGACCCGATCAAGGCCTTTGCGCTCGAAAAGGGTCTTCCGGTAGAGCAGCCAGCGAGGTTCGAGGAGCAGGCCATTCTAGACAGGCTGGCCTCCTTTGATGCTGATCTGATGGTGATGGCATTCGTCAATGTCTTTGTCCCGGAAGCCGCAAGGGATACCCCGAAGCTCGGTTCAATCTGCTTTCACCCGTCACTGCTGCCTTTTCATCGCGGGCCATCAGCTGTGAACTGGCCGATTATCATGGGGCGCCAAAAATCCGGTTATTCCTGGTTCTATCCCACAGACGGTCTGGATGAGGGGGACAGCCTGCTGCAATGGGAATGTCCGATTGAACCCGATGATACCGTCATCGACTTGTATTTTAAGAAGATTTACCCATCAGCAGTTGAATCTGTTCTGGATGTCTGCAATCTTTTCCGATCCGGTGTTCCTCCGCGGCTGGTGCCTGATGAATCAAAGGCCACCTACGAACGGCGATGCACAAAGGCGCATGCCCGCATCGACTGGAACAAGCCTGTGGGTCAGGTCTATGACCTTATCCGGGGCACCAATCCGTCACCGGGCGCGTGGACGACAGTGAATGGTGAGGAACTGGGGATTTTCGATTGCCGCCGGGAGTCCGGCGACGGGGTGTCGAGCAAGGTTCTCGAGGTCTCCGAAGACGGTGTTCTTGTTCAGTGCGTCGGCGGACGCATCAGGATCAAGCGGGTACGACCAGCCGGTGGTGACAAGATAACGGCTCCTGACTGGGCGTCTCAGGCAGGCATCAAGGCAGGAGACCGGCTTGGGCAATAATATGACTACAGTGGATGTCCGAGGGGCGGATACAGAAGCATTGATGCTTCTTTCAAGAGGATAGAGTTTTGATTTACAAGATTATTGTTCCGGTAAGAGGCGATGGAAAGGGCGACAATGTTCTTGCGCATGTTGCCGCGCTGACAAAGCGCCACAGGGCGCATGTTGTTGTGACGCATTGCCGGGCACGATCAGAGGATCTGCTGCCCTTCGGAGTCCCTATCCCGAAATTCTTCCGTGAACAGATTGTCGAGAAGGCACAGGATGTGGCCGACCAGGTCGAAGAGCAGCTGAAGAAGGAGTTTACCGAGCTCACAGAGGCTTTCGGACTGACGGTAACGGATCAGCCTACAGGCAAGGAGGCCACGGCAACCTGGGTGGAAGAGCAGGGGCGGCAGGTTGAGGTTATCCGGCATCATGGACGTCTTGCGGACCTGATTGCTGTTGCCCAGCCGGATCGTGACCGGAACCTCGGTACCAACACATTGAAAGCGGCGCTGTTTCACACCGGTACACCGGTGATGATGTGCCCGCAGGCTGAAACGCCACCCAAGGATCTTGGCAGGCATGTGGCCATAGGCTGGAACGGATCAATGGAAGCCAGCCGGGCCGTGGCCATGACCATCGGTCTGATCACCATGGCAGACAAGGTGACAATCTTTGCCGGTCAGAACCAGATCGGCGGGGCGTCGGCTGATGATCTGCTGAAATATCTCGCCCTGCGCAATATCGAGGCGGAGATCGTTCCTTTCTCACCCAAACGCAATGCAGGGAGAGCATTGCTTGATGAGTGCGGCAATCACGGCGTCGATCTGCTCATCATGGGGGCATATGGCGACAGCCATGAGAGGGAAACACTGTTTGGAGGGAACACGCAGGCTGTTGTCGATAAGGCAAAGATGCCTGTGGTGTTCGTGCATTAACACGTTGCCTGATTGAGGCACAGGAGGATGAATTTGGAGGATTTGCCGATCCCTGACAGTTCCCTGACAAATCTCTGACAGGGAGACCGGGCTCGGTGGATGAAGCGCCGCGCGACGCTCCTCGCGTAAGATAGCATTTCTATCAAGGGAGGGAGACATGGCTATCACCAAGAGACTACTCATGGGTCTGGCAGGTGCGGCAGCACTCACAGCGACCGCCTTTACTGGCATCGCGCAGGCCTTTGAGCCCACGAAGCCTATCGACTTTGTCATCATGGCCGGTAAAGGCGGCGGTGCTGACAAAATGGCTCGCCTGATGCAGGCCATTGTTGAGAAGGAAGGTCTGTCAGCACGTCCGCTGGTTCCGACCAACAAGTCCGGCGGTTCCGGTGCTGAGGCTCTGGTGCATATGAAGAGCGCCAATGATCCCAATCATACGATCATGGTGACACTGAATTCCTTCTTCACAACGCCATTGCGTCAGCCTGGTCTGAACGTGGATATCATGACCTTCGCGCCTGTTGGCCGTATGGCGGAAGACACCTTCCTGCTCTGGGTCCACAAGGATACGGGCATCACTAGCTTTGAGGAATTCCTGAAGGAAGCAAAGGCACGTGGCAACCAGTGGGTCATGGGCGGAACCGGCAAGAATTCCGAAGACAACATCATCACCGATTTCCTGAACAATAATTATGGCCTGAGCATCAAGTACATCCCGTACAAGGGCGGCGGGGCCGTAGCCAAGGATCTGGCGGGCAAACAGATTACCTCCTCGGTAAACAACCCGTCCGAAGCACTCGGTTTCTATGAAGCCGGAACGGTGATCCCGCTTGTTGCCTTCACCAATGAACGTCTTCCGATGTTCCCTGATGTGCCGACCCTGAAAGAGACCGGTGGTGACTTCGCCTATTTCATGCAGCGGGCCGTTGTTGGCGCGCCTGGCATGTCTGACGATGCACTCGCCTATTACACCGCCATGTTCACCAAGGTGTTCAATTCGGCTGACTGGCAGAAATACAAGTCTGACAAGTCCCTGATGGGCGACTTCATGGCTGGCGGTGATCTCAAGTCCTATTGGGATACGCAGCGCTCACGTCATCAGACCATTCTGAAAGCGTCCGGCGCAATCAAGTAATCAGGTCAGTCCGGGAAGGGAAACAGGCGTAATGCGTAAGGCAGAACTTATCACGTGCACTATTCTTGGGATCCTTTCCCTCTACCTGATGTGGAAAAGTGGCGAGCCGCCGGCATGGAACCCCGATGTGGGGCGGTTCGCAAATATAGGGTTCATCGAGGGCGAAGGCCCGGGTAGCGGTTTCTGGCCGTTCTGGCTGTCGCTGGTGATGTTCCTCAGTTGTGTGTGGACCGGTATCAACTGGGTCAGGAGAACCTCTCCGCCGTCCCGGTCGCAGCAGCAATATCTCGACACATACGGCAAGAAGATGGTTGTCTTTGTCGGTGGCGGTATTTTCGGATTTCTGATCCTGATCGGTTTTCTGGGCTTTTATGGAGCGATCCCGCTCTTCCTGATCTACTACCTGAAATTTCTGGGCCGCCACAGCTGGCTGACAACGATCTCCATCGCTGTCGCAACGCCGGTGGTGTGCTTCTTCTTCTTTGATATCGCGATGCGGATTGTCCTGCCCAAAGGTCACCTGGAACCGCTGTTCCTGCCGCTCTACGACATCTTCTACTGATTTTAGCAAGGCATACAGGGAAACTGGACAATGGAAATTCTTGTTGCGCTCTTCCAGGGGGTCGGTATTGCTCTCGAGCCCGTCAATCTGGGCCTTGCAGTCCTTGGTGTTGTGGTTGGACTGTTTGTCGGTGCCATGCCTGGTCTCGGATCGGTCAATGGTGTTGCTATTCTGCTGCCTTTCACCTTTGTCATTCAACAGACGACCGGCAGTGCCACATCGCCGATGATCTTTCTGGCCGCCATCTATTATGGGGCCATGTACGGGGGGGCGATTTCGTCGATCACGCTCGGCATACCGGGGGCGTCGACCGCCGTGGCCACAACCTTTGACGGGCGTCCGCTGGCCCTTGCCGGCAAAGCGGACCGGGCGCTGGTGACTGCGGCGGTCGCATCTTTTATCGGCGGCACTATCTCTGTAGTTCTGTTCACCGCTTTTGCGCCGCTTCTGGCTTCTGTTGCCCTTAGTTTCGGGCCACCTGAAATCTGCGCCCTGATGCTTCTGGCGTTTGCCACATTCGTTGGCCTTGGCGGAGATGATATCCCCAAAACCCTGTTCTCGATCTGCTTTGGCCTTGTGATGGCCGCGGTCGGTTTCGACCAGATCTCCGGCGAACCGCGCCTTCTGTTCTTCGATTCAACGGAATGGTTCAGCCGTGGCATCCGGTTCCTGGTTCTGGCCATCGGTATCTATGGCATCGGCGAGATGTTGTGGACCATCAATACAACGCGCGACGAGAACACCATGTCGGACGTGAATTTCACCTTTGGCCGGATTGTTAAAGCCCTCAAGAGCTTCCGCGAGGCCTGGAGGGGCACCATGATCGGATCGCTTCTGGGATTCTTTGTCGGCATTCTGCCTGCAGCCGGTGCCACTCCAGGCTCGCTGATGTCATACGGCGTTGCCAAGATGACGTCGAAAAATCCGGAGGAATACGGGCGAGGGTCCGTTGACGGGGTGGCGGCTCCGGAAGCTGCCAACAACTCGGCCTCCACTGGTGCCATGCTGCCGATGATGACACTGGGTATTCCCGGGTCACCGACAACGGCTGTCCTTCTGGCGGGCATGGTGATCTGGGGCCTGCAGCCGGGCCCGCTTCTGTTCACCAACCAGCCCGATTTCGTCTGGCCGCTGATTGGCTCCTTCTACATCTCAAACCTTGTGGCGGTGCTGGTCAACCTGGCTTTCATCCCGCTGTTCCTGTGGATGTTGCGTATGCCGTTCACCATCCTGGCACCGCTGATTTTTGTGCTGTCGCTTGTGGGAACCTACGCGGCCTATCAGAATATGTATGAAGTCTGGCTGATGGTCTTCTTCGGCGTCGGCGCCTTCTTCCTGCGCATTCTTGACTATCCTGTTGCCCCCGCTGTTCTGGCCATCGTGCTTGGGCCGATTGCAGAACCAACCCTGCGTCAGTCGCTTCTGTTCTCTGACGGCAGCTTCAGCATTTTCTTCACTCGCCCAATCGCCGGGCCGATTACGGTGATCGCGATCATCCTGATCCTGCTGCCGCTGCTGAAAGCCATCTGGGACAGAACCGGAGGAGCAAAAAGGAAAGCCGCATCGTGACGCTGAAGGCCCTATGACCACCGGGGTGGAAACAGAACCCTGCACTGCCTGGGCTCCGGGGCTGGCCTCATCCATCCCCGGCAGGCTCATGCATCTGGCAACGATTTATCGGCCCGAGCATGCGCTGGTGTCCTATCAGGAGGCCAGCGAACTTGCCGAGTTCTGTCATCTGAAACCTGATTTCTTTATCGCCTTCCGGATTGAAAGGCTGGTTCAGCATGAAATTCTGATCCGGGTGACCGCAGACCTGTCTGTGCCTGACGGGCCGAGTTACGAAGAGCTGGGCATCAATCTCCGCAATATGGTCTCGACGCTTTATAACTGCGATATCCTGCAGGAAATGACCGACCTCGAAACCGAGTTCAACGCCCTAAGGCAGAAGGCTGAAGACCGTCTGCTGCATTATCTGGATCAGGACCTGTACGGCGTGTCGAAAGCTCAGAACCCGACTCCTGTCAAACAGGGCTTCTGGGCTCGCCTGTTCGGGGCAAACGCTGCGGAGGCCTCAAGACCACCGAAGAAACCTGCCTCATCTGAACAGCCTGAACTCGCCGCTCTGGAAGCCTGGAAGAGCTATCTGGAACAGGACCTGGAACCGCTTGATGAAGCCTGTCTCAAGGCTCTGGTCAGGGTGGTTGGCGGTATCTCCGGTCAGCGGGGTAGGCTGGTAACGGATCGGGGCCTGACGGCCCGCATCGCCGTCAATGTGGTGTCAAACGACTTTGGCAGCCAATGGGTCAGTGACCGCATATCGGACCTCTTTATCAATGCGGCCGGGCTGCGGCGTTATCGGCTTCTGCCCCGGCAGGAAAAGCCCGTGGTGATGAATGTGAAAGGCGCGTCCGCGGCTGGCAAGAGCACCATCCGGCCACGACAGAGGGCGCTTGCGAAAAAGCTGGATATCCCCTGGGAGGATTTCGCCCTCATCAGCCCGGATTACTGGCGCAAGTTCCTGCTCGACTATGACAGCCTCGGCGAAGATGCCAAATATGCCGCCATGCTGACGGGAACAGAGCTGGCGTTGATCGACAAGAAGCTCGACCGTTATATGTCCGCAAAGGCGCTTGGCGGCGGCATGTCCCACCTGCTGATTGACCGCTTCCGCTTCGACAGTTTCACGACAGAGAAAAACCGTGGGGCCGACAGCAAGCTTCTCACCCGCTTCGGCGACCGTATTTTCATGTTCTTCATGATCACACCACCATCGGAAACCGTGGAACGCGCCTGGCTGCGCGGCAAGAGTACCGGGCGCTACAAGGCTGTCGATGATTTGCTCTATCACAATATCGAAGCCTATACCGGCATGCCGGAGCTGTTCTTTTCCTGGGTTCTGTCAGCGGAGAAAACCGTCCATTTCGAGTTTCTCAACAATGACGTGCCGCTTGGCGAAATGCCCAGAACCGTAGCCTTCGGTTGGAATGGCGCCATGACCATTCTAGACATCGGCAAGATGATCGATATTGACCGCTTCAAGAAGGTGAATATTGAGGCCCGCTCGCCTGATGATGTGTTCAATGGCGCTGATCTTGAGGCAAAGGATAATCTGGGTTTTCTCAAACGCTGCATACGGCAATTGCCGCACATCACCTTTGCTGATCAGCAGAGCGGTGCTGTCTACGGCAAGGTGGAAAACGGCAGGCTTGTCTGGAGTGACCAGACCCAGGTGCAACAGGGAGAATGGCCGGGCGTCGGGGACAATGTCAGAGCATGTGTCTTCGAGGTGCTGAACGAGCCGGGCGAGGGCGGTGATCCTGCCCGGTTCGCTCTCGATATCGAACGGGAAAAACAGTTCACCTTCGGCCAGTGGGGGCCGAAGGCTTAGAGCGTGTTGCGCCAAAGTGGGCACCGGTTTGGCGAAAACAACTCGCGTCATCAAAGACATAGATCGGATGGGTTTTATGGAGCTTCTTGGCTTTAAGAGCGACAGGCCCCTGTCAGCTCCTTCAGGAAGGTTTCGACACCATCAAGACCGCTGGCCTCAAGCGTGTCGATGACGGCGCTGCCGACAACGGCAATCTCGGCCCCGGCTGATTTGATGAGCTCGATATGCTGGCCGGAAGACACCCCGAAACCAATGGCAACGGGCTGGTTGGTGACCGTCTTGATCTTGGCGACCTCATCGCCCAGATGTTTGGCCAGTTCCGCCTTGGCGCCGGTCACACCGGTGCGCGAGGGCAGATATAGAATGGACCGGCTGGTGGCGGAAATCTCTTTCAGCCGCTCAGGTGCATTTTCCGGGGCCAGCACAGCCACAATCGGAATGCCTGCCGCTTCAGATGCCGCATAAAAGTGCTCGAATTCCTCTTCAGCCAGCGGCATGTCTGGCACGATCAGCCCTTTTGCTCCGGCAGCCACTGCCGCTTCACAGAAGGCTTTCGGACCCATGGCATGGACGATGTTGTAATAGGTCATGAACAGCAGCGGAATATCCACCTCTGCGGCCAGCTCCCGCATCACATCAAAGCACTGCTGCGGCTCAACGCCGTTCTGAAGCGCTTCCGTGCTGGCCTTCATGATGGTCGGGCCATCGGCAATGGGGTCGGTGAAGGGGATCTGCAGTTCGATGAAATCAACGCCGGTCCGGGCCATGGTGCGGACCAGATCCCGGGATTCATCAAGGGACGGATAGCCGATCACGATATGCGTCATCAGGCCGATGCGGTTGTCTTCGGCGATTCTCTCAAGCTGCCGGTCAATGGTGGTCATCGTCTTCGTATCCTTGATCTTATTCGCCGTCGATCTGGCTTTTCAGATAGGCGTCCCACTTGGTAGGCGTCAGCTTCTTGGCGGTGATGAACAGGTCCTTGTCACCCCGTCCGGACAGGTTGACGATAATGGTCTTGTCCTTGTCCAGCGTCTTGGCGAGTTTCATGGCCTGCGCCACGGCATGGGCAGACTCAAGAGCCGGAATAATGCCTTCCGTGCGGGCCAGTGCCTGCAGGGCGGCCAGCGCCTCGTCATCCTCAATCGCCACATAATCCACCCGGCCTTTCTGATGCAGATAGGCGTGCTGGGGGCCGATGCCGGAATAATCCACCCCGGCGGAAATGCTGTGGGTGTTGGAAATCTGGCCGAAATCATTCTGCAGGAACAGGGATTTGTATCCCTCAACCACGCCGACCGTGGCCTTGCCGGAAATCTTGGACGCATGATCCCCGCGTATGGCCACACCGCGGCCGCCGGCCTCGACACCCACCAGCTTCACATCCGCATCATCAAGGAACGGATTGAACAGACCCAGCGCATTGCTGCCACCGCCAACACAGGCAATGCAGTAATCGGGCTTGTCCTTACCGGTCCGGGCGCGGAACTGGCTCTGTGCCTCAAGGCCGACAACGGTCTGGAAATCCTTGATGATGGTGGGGTAGGGGTGCGGGCCAATGACAGAGCCGAGCAGAAAATAGGTGTCGGTGATGTGGGTGGTCCAGTGCTTCATGGCTGCAATAGCCGCATCCTTCAGCCGTCTTGTGCCATCGCGCACCGGCACAACTTTGGTGCCCAGCTGCTCCATATAGAATACGTTCGGGCGCTGGCGGTCATAATCCACCTCGCCCATATAGACCACGCATTCAAAACCGAAGAGGGCGGAGATGGTAGCTGTTGCCAGACCATGCTGACCGGCCCCGGTTTCCGCCACGATCTTGCGCTTGCCCATGCGCTCGGCCAGAACCGCCTGACCGATACAATGGTTGATCTTGTGCGCGCCTGTGTGGGTGAGACCTTCATTCTTGATGTAGATCTGCGCCCCGCCCACATCCGCACTCAGATTGCGGCAATGGTGGAAAGGGGTGGGTCGCCCGACAAAGTTCTGAAACAGGTCCCGAACCCGCTCCACAAAGGCCGGGTCAGCCTGGGCCTGACGATACTCCGCTTCAAGATCCAGAAGAGGCTGACGCAGAACTTCCGGCACATAGGCCCCGCCAAATTCCCCGAAATGCCCCTTGTCGTCGACGTCATACGCCGTCTCGATAAATTCGAACGTCACCACACACTCTCCAAACTGTTTGCTTGTGAATATTACGGCTGGCCCGAACATGCAATCCGTTCAGCCCCTTTCCGCGCCTGAAGCGACCAAAGACGGAGAAAACAGAGGGGATTATTTGTGATGCTGGGGAGTGATGGGGCTGTTTGTTTGGAGCCCTGATTGCCCGAACGCCTGATTGCCAGAGGTCGCAATCCTGTGGCTGCAATCCGGAGGTCGAGGGTAACGCACCGCATCTGCCCCACCCCCGCTGTCATGCCGGACCAGGATCCGGCATCCAGCCAGACCATGCTGCAAGCTATTCCGTCTCAAGTCAGATTCATTGCCCGACACTGGAAAACGAGTCCAAAGAGTTGAATCAACGCTAATCACTACAACCAGCCTTGCCGCCCAACAAAACCCGCGCTAGCCTCCCCACCTGAAGGAGCCGGAATCACCCATGGCAGACCCGCAACATTTAAACTGGCTGAGGGAAGGCGTCGAAGCCTGGAACAGGCGGCGGCGCCAGGAGCCGTTTACGCCGGATTTGTCTGGGGCAGACCTCATAGGGGCATACCTCAGAGGGGCAGACCTCAGAAGGGCAGACCTCAGAAGGGCAGACCTCAGATCTCTACAATCGACACGGGACATAAACAATGAGGGCCGTGTCGATTGTAGGGCTAGTATCGGTCTCACTCAAAGCCAACTCAACACAATGATTGGTGACACTGGCGTTATCCTGCCGGAGCATCTCTCCCATCCGACGGACTGGCCGGTCTGGGAGGATATTCCGCATCAGGTTGCTGAGGAAATTGGGGAGGAGGATGAGCTTGATGCAGAAACCACCTCAGACAACAATAGAGTGGAAAAACCTGCCGATGAGGCCCTTGCCGATCTCGCCGCAAGCAGCTCTGTTTCTGCCGACCTGAAGGACGGTCGACTTCATGTGACTCATGCGCCCCTCAAAGGGCAACCGCGGCTCGATAATCCGGATGCGTTGAATGAGGCGTTCGGGGATCTGGCCTATTCCTGTCGCATGCTCCTTGACCGATGGGAGGAACGCCCACCTAATGTTTCCGACCGCTCGAAAGCGGAAATCCTCGCGTTCCGGGCCTTGTCGGAGGCAAGAGAGCGTGAATGGTATAAATGGCAGGTCCATAGCGAGATGTTGTCGACCTGGCTCCGGGAAGAGGCGGACAATCACTGGCAGGGGATGGACTCGCTTGCAAAAAGCCTTCTGGAAAAGGTGCAGGCGCTGAAGCCTTATCTGAAGCGGGAAAGCGCTTCTGAGACGGACAAGGACAAACCCGTTGCGCCAGACATCAGACTTTCCGAAGAGGATATGGACAAGATCGAGGACGGCCGGACAAGGCTGTCCAAGGTGCTTGATGATGAGACGGCCCGTAACGGGCTAACAGATGATGCCTCTGAGTTTCTGGAAGAAAGTCAGAAAGCTCTGGAGCAGGGAGCCGAGCGCATCGGCAATCCTGATCGAACCATCAGTCAAATCGGCCACGAACTCTTGCAGAAAGCCATCCATAACCTCGCCGGGTTCACGTCATCTGCCTGGGGATTTTTACGTGATGCTGGAAAAGACGCCATCAAAACAACGGTAAAAACAGCCCTCAAAACCCGCCTTCAAGACCTGCTCAACTGGCTGCTGAGCTTCTTCTGAAGCCTGAGTATCGGAACACCGTAGAACAACCGGATTTTCAGGGAGAAGCGATGGTGCTGCTAGAGAGGTGCGGAGTGGTCTTTCTTAAGCGTTGCGCGCAATCTCAACTTCTACGGCATCGGCATTTCGGTTTAGTCGCCTGATCAGTCGGATGACCCGGTCGCTTTCTTCATCATCAAAGATGCCTGAAAGCCCTTCGTGGTTGACATGTGTGAAGGGGGTTTCAAACAGAACTTTTGGCTCCATCGTTCCGTTCCGCACCAGATAGTCAACGACCTGATCCAGGAATGTCATCTGGTCCGGTAGCAAAGATGTTTTCGAGAAAAACTCAGCCAGTGCCTCCTTGGCGGCTTTTCTTGTAAGCCCGACTGTAGACCGGATCAGGACGCCGAGCGGCCGATCTCCAAACAGTATTTCATATTCTTCCCGGGAAAGCGGTCCTTCTTCAGCAAAAAGAATATCCTCCAGCGCCTCCACATCGCGTCGTGAGATCGGTTCATTGTTGCGCAGGCGTCGGATTGTCAGGTGATCCTTGTTATCCGAGATGAACCGCTGCACCCGTCTGCGATAGTCCGCCATGTTGGCATCCGTCTTGACCAGCTGGTGCTCTTCGCTGCTTTCTCCCAACTCATCCTCGAAATTGGTGAAAACGTTTGTGTAACCCGGTTCGTTGTCGATGAACTTGATGAGCTCGCGCAGCCTGATCCGCACGTCTTCAAGCAACGGGAGCGTGACATCCTGCCACCATTCGTCTGTCTGAAGAGCAAGGATTAGCTCCAGCTGATCGTTCACAGACGGGATGGCTGCTTTCTCTTCAAGGCCGGATGCAAGTTTACGCACATTCTTGATCGCCTTCTCCTGCGCCCTGCTGCGTTTCAGCACAGCCAGTTGCAGGTTGGCGATGAGCAGATCAAAACGCCGGGCGAATTCATCATCCTCGTCGTGGGACGGAAGCCCGCTTATTTTGTCCGACAGCACAACAACATGCTCCGGCTTCAGCGCATTCCAGTTGCTGCGATCACGGAAGAACTCCACATCACGCCGCTGACGTCGGACAATGAAGTTCTCCAGTTCCATGACTGTGACAAAGGCATGCATCTGATCCTTCAGACTGGTCGAGAGGTCCGGCTCTTCACCACGATCATCCAGCAGGACGACCAGATCCAGACGACGCTTGAAAGTCTTCTGTTTGACAGATTCCTGAATGCGGATCTCATACCCTTCCGGATTGGCATCAAAGAATTCGAGGTTCTGACAATAGTCGAACACAACAAATTCCCGTTTGTCCTCACCGGCCAGAAACAGATCCGGACATAGCCGGGTTCCACGCCCGATCATCTGCCAGAACTTGGTCTTGGAACGCACAATCTTGAAGAAGACGAGGTTCACCACTTCCGGGATGTCTATACCAGTGTCCAGCATGTCCACCGAAACGGCGATCTGCGGTTCCTTGCCGTTGATGCTGAAATCGTCAATCAGGCTTTGGGCATATTTAACGGAATGGTCGATCTTCTCGCAGAATTTTGCGCCAAGCGCGGGGTAGTTCTTGTTGAACTGCTCAACAATGAAATCCGCATGTTTCGAGTTTTTGGCGAAGATGATGGTTTTGCCGATCTTGTCGCCACCTTCTACCGTAATGCCGTTTTCCATCAGATGCGCCAGCACCTTATTGACTGTGTCGATGTTGAACAGCCATTTGTTGATGGCGTTGGCCTCAATCGCTTCGATCAGTTCGCCCGTTTCCTCATCGTAGAATTCATCCCGAAGTTCGTATTCCTCCTGCTCTTCCGGGGACAGCTCATCATACTTGATGCCCTCACGCTGGAATTTCAGCGGCACGGATATGGCCCGCGGTGGAACGAGAAAGCCATCCTCGACAGCCTGCTCCAACTCATAGGAAAAGGTCGGCTGATGATCATCCAGCTCGAACAGCTTGTAGGTGTTGCGATCCACCTCTCCGCGCGGGGTTGCCGTTAGGCCGAGCACCAGGGAATCGAAATAGTCGAAGATCGCACCGTATTTCTGATAAACGGACCGATGGGCCTCATCCACGATGATGAGATCAAAATGCGACGCGCTGAACCGCTCCTGCTGATCTTTCTTCGAACCATCGATCAGGTTCAGCATGGTGGGGTAGGTCGAGAACAGGATGCGGGCATCCTCTTCCGTCTTCTCCAGCAGGCTGGCAACGGAGACATGGGGCAGCAGCGCATTGAAATTGCGTTTGGCCTGGGTGACGAGTGACACCCGATCTGCCAGAAACAGCACCTTGCGCACCCAGCCGCCGCGCATCAGCATATCAACGATGGAGATGGCAAGCCGCGTTTTGCCTGTACCCGTCGCCATCACAATCAGGCTTTTGCGTTTGAGATCCTTGCCGAAGGTCTGCATCACTCGGCTGGCCGCTTCCATCTGGTAGTGACGACCAGCGATTTCGAGCTTGGATGACAGAAGGCTCAGATCCTTGCGGCCTTCACGCTGATTGATCTTCCAGGCCAGTTCGTCACGGGTTGCAAAGCCTTCCACCTGGCGCGGCGGATAGAGACAATCATCCCACAGCCAGGTCTCATAGCCGTTGGAATAGTAGATGACCGGGCGCTGCCCATAGCGGGCTTCAAGACAGTCTGCATAGAGCGCGGCCTGTTGCTTGCCGTTGCGCGGATCGACACGTGTGCGTTTGGCCTCCACCAGGGCAAGCGGTTTGCCATTGTCACCCCAGAGCACGTAATCGACAAAACCCTTGCCATCCCGGCTACCGGAAGTGGTTGGCATGCCGGTGACGGGAAACTCTTCCACATTCTCCGCTTTCGGGTCCCAGCCCGCTTCCCGCAGCATGACATCGATGATCAGGTCGCGGGTTTCCGCTTCCGAATAATCCCCGTCCGGAATGGCCTTGCGGTTGGTGTCTTTAACCTGTTGTAAGGCGGCGAGTTCGGCCCGGATCCGTTCCAGCTCTTCCTCGGTTTTGGAGAGTTTCTCCTTCGCCGCATCCGCCTCGGCCATCCGCTCCTTCACCAGCGCGAATATGCGGGCATTTGTCTCTTCCTGGGATTTGGGCAGCAGAGAGGGATTGAAGGCGGGGGGCACCGGGCCACCCTTGGTATAGACACGGACCAGCCAGCCAAGAAAGCTGTGCAGCGCCCTGGCGATTTTGACGCCTTCTGCGGAAGAAATGCGCTGATCGCCGTGGGCGGCGATATTGCCCAGTTTGTGAATGCTCTTGATGTCGGTAAACAGCCCCCGCCCCAGCATGGAACTGAAGCTCCGCTCGTGGATCATCGCCGCCAGATTGTCCTGAAAGGGGCGGTCGAGGGATGTGTCATTGTCGTAGAGCCATTTCAGCGCCAGCTCCAGCGCGCGCCGGGCATAGATACAGGCCGCCCGCGGATCCCCTTGAGCATATTTCTCAACCTGTCCCGCATCCTCGGCCAGAAAACCCCAACGGCCCGTAAGGAAGGAGAAATTGCTTGTGCTCATATGGTTCAAGCCCCCTCGTAACTC
The DNA here is from genome assembly GCF_030845175.1 of Coralliovum pocilloporae. Lineage (NCBI taxonomy): Bacteria > Pseudomonadati > Pseudomonadota > Alphaproteobacteria > Hyphomicrobiales > Coralliovaceae > Coralliovum > Coralliovum pocilloporae. Next base: position 2,366,291 of record NZ_CP132542.1, read on the forward strand.
CGATGCAGATAAACCTTGGCGCGCTCGAAATCCTCTGGTGTCCCGACAGTGATTTCAAGGTTACCTGTGCCCAGATGCCCTACATGGGCCACATCGCGCATAAACCCCTCTTCCAATGGCACTGTGGAGGGGTCAAGTTTCACAAAGAGAAGAAAGTCTTGTGCTCGCGGATGCACACAGACGAAATTCTTAATCCTTCTGAAGGCGACATAGTGCTTCAACGGGCGGACCTGGACATCATCCCCCAGATTGACAAGATACTCCTTGATCAGTTCATAAAGGTCTGATGCCTTCGCATTAAGGGCATCAAACCGGTCCGCAGCTGCTTTACGATTGCTGTTGGTTGCGCTGTTGCCGGCCTGCGCGGGTATGCTGGCAGACACCGCATTGACCTGCTCCAGCAACAGAAGGTCCGCGCCAAACTGCACATAGCGGATCAGCTCGATATTGTGGTTCATCTGCTTGATGGCGTGCTCGTCATATTTGGTGAAATCACCGGCAATGCAGATGAGGCGCGGATTGCTCCATTCAACCGTTTTCGCAGATTCCTCACCGAGCACCCGCAGCACCAGCATCTCGAAATCGCCGCGATGGGTCATCAGCCAGTCGAGATAATATAGCCCCTGATTGATGACATTGGCATTGGTGGAGCGCTTGTATTCGATGATGACAGGGCAATTGTTTTCATCAATGCCAATCGTATCAATCCGCCCGCCATGCTCCTTGCCGGTGGAAAATTCCGATGCCAGAAACCGCACCCCGAGAAACGCCTCAAGATTCCGCTCAATCTTCACCTGCAGCGATTTCTCCAGCGCCGCCATGGTGCCCGGAATTTCAGACACCGTATCACCATCCATGCGAAAGAGCTTCAGATCAGACATCACGCGGCCTCATCTTTGGCGGTGAGCTCTCCGCGAAAAGCGCGCTGGGAGAGGGAGGCGAAGAGGGAGTCTAATTTTCTCAAGTGTCCTTGCTGACAGTCGAGATCTTCTTTGTGCTTTTGTATAACTTCTTGAAAACGCATCTGAATATCAATCGGAGTCACCAGCAATGGAAAATTCCGCAATTGAGACTTGTTAATCGAAGCGATGCCAGTGGTCTGTTTCGCCGCTCTTAGAAAATATCGCTTCCCGTATGGGCTACCAATTACCGCCCTCACATACTCAGCCTTAAACCCAGCCTCTTCTTTCAGCCTGACACAGAATATATGGTTCTGATGAATGCAATCTGGAATATCATCATTCCAAACAGCACCGCGGCCAAGTTTGTCAGGATCGCCGCCCTCAGTGAGCAAGATATCCTCTGTTTTCAATAAATACTTGAGAACTTCGCTCTTTGTCGCTGGTATCGTCGCGATGTTGTCGAGGTTGAGGAAGCCATCTTGTACGTTTGCAACTCGCATATACGGAGTTTCAACTAGTTCTTTGTCCTTGGTCTTCCGACCTTTGGTAATACCCGATCGGATTTCTGCAACGTCTTCCAGTTTACAAACCTCCCACCCCTTCGGATTGGTCACCGGATCGCCGAACATATCGAGGAAGACGGATTTGAGGAGGGTATCGGTGAGCTGGATGGCCTGTTGCCGTTTGCGGCGCAGAGCATCGGCCTTGTCCAGAACAGCCGCAATCCGCTTCTGCTCCTCAAGCGGCGGGAGAGGGATTTTGAAGTTCTCTACAACTTTCTTAGATACTTCCTTAAATGTTGCGCCGTTTCCAAGCGCCTCTAGATTGGGCGCAAGGTGCCTAATGCAATAATATAAATAGATTGAATCTACATCTTCCCCAGGTACTAGACTTTTAAAGCCCTGGTTCGTGCACATTGATCTTCCGGCGATTGCCACATTGCCGATGGGCGCACGCGAAGTCAGCAGAACGGTTCCTTGTGGCAACATGTATGTCGCACAACTTTCGTAGCCCGCTCTGGAAATGTACTCCGGTGCATCAGGCAACTCGGGTGTTTCTAAGTTAGAAACATCTTTTGGCGTTACCCAGGGAACATCCTCTGTCGACCAAAAATCTGGAACATTCCGCTTGGGAGTAGCACCTCCCACAACCGTGCAGCAATCTTTCAATGAAACCAACGGCCAGCTCACAACATCCCCCGCAATTCCTTCAGATCCTGCTGGATCTCCGCTTCAAGCGCCTCAAGCTGATCGAGAATAATGTGTGGCGGGTCGTAGGTGATTTCTTCGTATTCGACTTCCTTGTAGCGGTTGATGGAGAGGTCATAGCCCTGTTCGGCAATTGCGGCCTTTGGCACAGTGAAGGCCTTGGCGGTTCTGTCGGTGAAATCACCCTTGCCGGCCCGGTGGGCCTGATACTGCGTGATGATGTCGGGGATGTCGTTGGCGTCCACCGCTTCGCGCTTGTCATCCAGGCTGAAGCCGTCTGCTGCCATATCGTAGAAGAACACGTCATCCGTGCCGCCTGAATCCGTGCGGGTAAACATCAGGATGGCGGTGGACACACCCGCGTAAGGCTTGAACACGCCCGACGGCATGGAGATGATGGCCTCCAGCTTCTGGCCTTCCACCAGTTCCTTGCGGATGTCCTTGTGGGCTTTGGAGGAACCAAAAAGCACCCCGTCCGGCACGATGGCCGCACAGCGCCCGCCGGGTTTCAGCTGCTTGAGAAACAGACTGATGAACAGCAGTTCCGTTTTCTTTGTCTTGGCCACCTGCAGCACGTCTTTCGCCACCGCATCCGCATCCAGCGAGCCCTTGAAGGGCGGATTGGCGAGGATCAGCGTATAGGCATTCCGGTTTGTGGCATGGTCTTCGGACAGGGAATCCCGTCCTTCAATGACGGGGTTCTCGATCCCGTGCAGGGTCATGTTCATCGCACCAATGCGCAGCATTGAACTGTCGAAATCCGAGCCGTGGAACATGGAATGATGGAAGTGATAATTCTCTTCCTGATCCACCAGCACACTCGCATGGTGATGTTCCAGATATTCAGCAGCCGCCACCAGAAACCCGCATGTGCCACAGGCCGGATCGGCAATGATGTCCTTCGGTGTCGGTGCCGTCAGCTCCACCATCAGCTTGATGATATGACGCGGTGTGCGGAACTGCCCGTTCTGCCCGGCCGTCGCAATCTTCGACAGCATATATTCGTAAAGGTCGCCCTTGGTATCCCGATCCTGCATCGGGATGGCGTCGATCATATTGACGACCTTGTCGAGCAGCGCCGGCGTCGGGATGATGAACACCGCATCCGCCATAAACCGCGTGTAGGAACTGCCCGCCGCACCGTTCAACTGTTTGATGAAGGGAAACACCTCATCCTTGAAAACACGGAATTTCTCTTCCGGATCGGCATCCTTGAACCTCGACCAGCGCAGATGCGCCTGACCGTCGAGGAAAATCGGTTTGTCGATAGGCTCGCCCAGGAGGTTAGCCCGGTTCTCCCGGTTGGTATGAATGTCATCAATCCGCTTGGCAAACAGCAGATAGGTGATCTGTTCGATGACAGACAGCGGGTTCGATACCCCGCCAGACCAGAAGGCATTCCATAACTGGTCGACTTTGTTCTTGAGATCGCCGGTGATCACGACACGCGTCCCTCGTTATATCGTTTTGCCTATTGTTATGGAAACAAACGGCTCAGTTCAACTTTAAAGCGTGGAAGCTGTTGATATGTCACAGGAACCAGGCCAGCGAGGCGGGTCTGCTTTTCAAGACGGAATGCAACGGAGCTTTGCCCCGTGCCGGGATGGTTTGTCATACAAAACACAGCTTGCAGCCGCGGGTTGCCTGGGATGAAGTAAACTCATGTGATCCGACAGAGTTGGTTGACAAAAGTTTCGGGAAAAGCCCGATCGGGTCCGCCGCTGGGGCAAGGCGCATTCCATGTTCATCAATGGCCCATGTCTCATCCTCACAGAGAAACAGGCACCTACCATCTTCCATAACGTGAGCCAGCTCGCATTTATCCTCCAGACGCTGCCGGGCGGCATCCAAAGCTTCTGAGTTTTCCATGAGCCACACCACGGCCTCGTCGCGACCATCAAACGGGGCACCAAGCTTGGGTGGAAACCGAAACGCTCGGCTAGGCAGGTCAGGTAAGCGAAAGAACTGTTGGTTAACGGGGAGAAGACCAAGGCCGGGATCACGGCAATGTCCGGAGTGCCCCCGAGGATGCTTAGAAGAGCGGTAGAGACAGCACAGCCATCGGAAAGTTACGATAACTGGAAATTATGCATACTCTGGCAAATAACTCCGAGTTTGTCGCGCGAAAAGAAGAGGTGAGTTTCGTCGGTAGTTTTATCAGCGATGCAATCAACGACACAGGATGCTTCAAATCTAGCGTCTTTCTACTGCAAGCCCCATCAGGGGCAGGTAAATCCCGATTGATCAACGAGTGTTTTGGACGATTTCCAGAGGTCGTTCACCTGAGAGTTGATGTACGACATCACCATGGTTATCGGGGCTTCAGGTCTGAATTCCTCCAAACAATTATTGTTCACTATAGGTCCATTATCAGATCAGGTAATGACGCACAGCTCTCCGACTGGATGTGGTCTGCGCCTCGGAATCGCAAGTCGATCGGAGATGCATTCTCTTCACTGGCAGATGGGGTAACTTTTGGCGGACTCACAGCTTTCAAGTCACTTCTCTCAGTAGTGAACTCAAAGACCTCGGCACATATTGAAGAGCTTTTTGCAGAACAAAATCAACTCGAAGACTGGATCGAAAAATTGATTGTCGAGTTGGGGCAGCGGTTTGCTATCGCAATCAGCGTTTCCAACGCACAGGAACTTAACTCAGACGACCTAGCTTATCTCATCCAAATTTGCTCCAAAGCACAGCACTTTCTGACGCTAGAGTTCACAACCGACAACTTTCAACATGGCGTCATCGAACGAGAGAACATTGCATCGCTCACATCGCAAGAAGGATCGAAGGTTGCCGCACTTGTGTTAGGACCACTCAAATGGAGTGATGCAAAAACGATATCACACAACCTAGGCGAAGATGATGATTGGGCGAGATGTTACTATGAGCAGCACGGTTTTAACCTCTTCGATCTGAAGAATCTTTCAAACCCTGACGGTATTTCATTTGAAAGCATTTGCGTCAGTGATTTTAGCTTTGGCCCCAGTATCCTGCCTGGTATCAAGAACCGATATCCTGCAACGCGACAGAAAATCATAGGATTGTCCCGCGATGAACAGATGGTACTCTGTATCGTTTATCTTCATGGAGGGTACGCAACTGGAGAAGATCTAGACGTCCTGTTAGCCGGAATATCAACCGTACAAGACTCTGTCACAATAAAAAACTCACTAGTCCAGAATTTAGAGTTATTAAAAAACAGCGAGCGAAATCAAAGCTTTCGCCTCACACATGACTCGATATCAGCTGCCATTGACGACAGCCTGGAGTTGTTGCCTCTTGTCAAGATTGCCGCGAAACAGTGGCAGGGCTTTTATCAAAAAAAATTCGAAGAGGCATTAGCACGCGGAGTGCGAGAGCCAGCATTTGAGTGCTCTATTAAGCTAGCCTATTTTTCCGCCTTGAATGGGAGCAATGATGCGCTCCTAGAGGCGTGCCAAAGCATTTACAAGCTGTCGAGGTATGTTTCTATGAAAGGGGATGCAAGAAACACCTTTCAATTCATCTTAGACAAAATGGGTACTGGCAGCTTGGTGCCAAAGAAGCTTCAGCCAGTGATAGCTTACTATCTGGGAGCTAGCGCAATCAATTTTCAGGACCTTCATCTAGCAAGTGAAGTGCTCAGCACGATGGATATGGAACGGTTTGGTGCAAACATCCTTAGCGTTTTTGTTTATCAGAAGAGGGATGAATTTCAGGCGTCAAACCGAATACTTGCAAGTCTTCAGACTGACATCGCGGCAAATCTGGAGACAGAAGATCGTTGCCTTTTAGACCTAGTAAGCATCATCAATCAGCATTCCATCGCCGGGACATCAAAGGAGATTGAAGTGGCAAAAGACGCATACCGTCGACTAGCCACAGAAAGCAGTGCTTTTCCGGGACTTGAGCCGATTATACTCAAACATGCATCAATAGGCTATGGTTTCAGAGAGAGCATACCTCTTCTGAAATCTTCAATCCGCAGGATGGAGCGGAGCGCTAACTATTTTGAGGTCGCACAAGCCAAACTCGTTCTTCTTATGCAACTAACAAGACTGGGCCACATTACATCTGCGTCTCAACAATTGTCAGAGATACGCGATGCCTTTCCAAAGGACTTTGCTGAGGAAGCAAACCTTTTGAATATTGAAGCACTCCTGATCTGTTTTTCAACAGAAAATAAGGGGGTGGCAGTTGAGCCAGCAAGGGAGTTGTTTCAACGTGCACAAAGAGTCTGTCGTGATGAATATCGAAAATTGGTCCTAGCGTCCAATCTGTTTGTTTATGATCACTTTATTGCCCCACCATCCCTGGGTTCGAGCAGGATGAAGGATAGTCGTGATGAGCTTCTTCACCTGCTAGACACATCAACGATTGGATTCAGGTATCTCTATGTCCTTGGTTATTATAATCTAATGCGATATTACGAGAGCATTGATGATAGCACTATGATGAAGTTATACCGTAGGAGACTCGGTAAGATTGACGACTCGGATTCCTTATTGTGGCGTTGTGCAATGGGATTGAGTGATCCCGTTGGTACCGAGGTCGAGTTTCTCGTTTCAACACCCTATATGCTGGCATTCTTACCTAACTATCAGGTATCGCCACCCTCGTTTCTTAATCGCGTAGACAGGATATCGGAAATCATATCTAGATAGGATTTCCCTATCGAATAATACGAGTGTGCGAACAAGCTTATTGTACTTATCCCAGGATCTGTCGATAGTTCGAGGCACCAGAATTCACCTGTGTACTTACCGTCTATCCGCATATAGTCGATCTTGCCCAAGGCAGTGTAAATAGACTTGACCCTGTTGATTAGGTCTAAAGGCATTTCTTCAGTCACATTAATGAACTGGTGTTTCTTTTTCCTATCCTTTGAGCGCTTGTCATGCATTGAAAACAATTTGTTTTCGAAATAATCGCTCTCACCCTCTATTCTAACTTCCATAGCTTCAATGTGAGCAATATTTTCAGAACCAACAATGCAAAATGAGATCTCGCGACCTCCGATGAATTCTTCACATAAGATCGGTGGTTCATGGTGTCGTAGTAATGCTGAGATCTGTCGCTGGGCATTCTCCACGCTCGACACCTTGCTGTCTTGAGTGATGCCTATTGAGCCCCCTTCCATCAACGGTTTGACAACAATGGGGTAGTTAAGAACGGCAGCGTGACCCCATTGATCCTCTCTACGAATCAAGATGCCGGGAGGTGTATTCAAACCGAACTCAGAACAGATGCTCTTGGAGAGTTCCTTGTCGCCAGATATCATAGCAGCATAGGGATCCGCTCCAATGTAGTCGACGCCATGTGCTTCGCAGATCGAAGGGACTATAGCGCGCCTGTTCCTGTTGTTTTCTCCTGACCAAATGCTCAAGACAACAGCATTGTGGTTAGCGGCGAAAGCTGCTGACAGGAGTTGAGGGTCGTCCAGATGTGTGCATATGTACCCGTTTGTCTCTATTCCGTGGATGATATCTGCAATAGTGTCACGTTCAGACACTTCCAGGTCAAATCTGCTCAAATCCAAACTGTCAAAGTTGTCAGCAACGTCGGAGATCAGCAAAACATGTTGATTTTTAATATGCATAATTTCCAGTTATCGTAACTTATGAAAATACCATAAGCTACACGTATAAAACGAAAACACAATCAATAGCAATCATCTGAGTCTGATCATACTCGCCTGAGTAGATTCGAGGCGCCTAAATTACCACACTTTTTGGCTGACGAAGCAATAAATACACCAATAAATCATTGATGTAATTGAGATTTTATTCTGGCAGACATCAGAGCATAAAAATCCAAGTAAGGGATGGAAAATGCTCCGGATCGACATGACCAACTTTCTCGCCTATTGCCGAGATCAATTGAATCTTAGCGACCATTCACTCAGAGCTTATTGTCAGGACCTCAAAACATTTAGCCGTTACCTCGCATATGAAGGCGACTCAGTCATTTTTACGCCGGAGTTGATGTTACGATACCAGCAGCACCTTCGAATCACAGTCCGTTCCAGCCCCGCAACCATTCGCCGACGATTTGTCACCCTAAAATCATATTTCAATTGGGTGGAGCAGAACGGCGAAGAAAACCCGTTTATCGGGTTGCGCCTGGACTTGAAAGTGCCCCGTCGCCTTCCAAGACCGGTTGATCGTCCGACATTGGCGATGGTGTTTCGATCCGCCAGGCATCTGGTGGAGCTAAATCCTGACATGCCATGTATTTCAAAACGCATTCCGGCAGAACAAATAACCGGACTCGTTGCCCGGCTTCTGGTGGTTACAGGGTTACGCATTGGAGAGATAACAAATCTTAAACTCGAAGATGTGTCCGGTGCTTGTACGAAGATCCGTGTCCGGGGCAAAGGGAACAAAGAGCGGACTGTTTATGTCACCAACCAAAGGCTTCTAATAGATTTTCAGGCCTATTGGGAAAGTCGAAGTCGCAACGATGTTCCAACAGCTTTTCTCTTTCTGAATGCGCGAGGAACGCGGTTGACAGAAGCAGCTTTCAGAAAACGGCTTAGAGCTCTCTCCAGTTCACTGCTTATCGCTCCATATCTAACCCCTCATCAATTCCGCCATTCCGCTGCAACACTCCTCATTGAAGAGGGTGTTGACATTCGGATCGTTCAGAGACTGTTGGGGCATGCGAGTATCTCAACAACCGAGATCTACACCAAGGTTTCCGATAACTCCCTGGTCGCTGCAATCGAACGGGCAGACACGTTGGCGCAAGTGGATTCCTAGTTACGATAACTAGGAATTATGATGCATTTTTCCTTGGGGATTCATATTGGGCATGACAGGGGTGCCGCGTTGATAAACGACGGTGAGTTAGTTGCAGCAATCGCCGAAGAACGCCTTGATCGACTTAAGCATTCAAACTCACCTGACTTGCCGGTTAAGGCTATAAAGTCTGTTTTATTGGAGGCTGGGGTTCAGCGATCTGAGATCGCTGTTATTGGAATTAGCTACACCAATGTTGTGATCGACAATATTCTTGGGCAACTAAGAGACGAGATTCTTGACTTCTTTTCCCCATGGACACCCGATATTATCGGATGTGAGCATCATGATTGCCACGCATATTCGACATATTATACGTCCACTCTTGAAAACCCGCTCATCATTGTAGCAGATGGTGCTGGCGATATTGTTGGCTCAAAATTGGAAGCGGAATCTGCTTATGTTTGGCAACGAGGAGGCCTCACAAACATCGGACAACGCCTTCAAGATTTTGGAATGGTGCGACTGAACCGTCGTAATTCATATAACATAGATTATATGCATCCTGAAGATTTTGAAAAACAAATCAGTGTGGGGCGTAAATATGAGCAGTTAACCTATCTTCTTGGGTTCGGTCATGGCCAATCAGGCAAAACGATGGGCCTTGCAGCTGGTTACGCCCCCCTTGTACCGCCTCCTTCCCGAACACCTGCAGGGTTTGACTTCTCGCTTACGTTTTCTGATATCTTACGTGAAATACATGCCGTTTGGCGAAGTAGCGGGCAGTCCTGGCATCATTTCCTTACTTGTTATAGGGGAGAAATTGCGGCAACCGCCCAGGCTTGGACTGAAGCTATTATGACATCTCTGATAGATGAAGCCATGAAACTGGAGAAACGGCGCAATCTGTGTCTCGCTGGCGGGCTGTTCCTCAACTGCACCATGAATCATAAACTGCTTCAACTGAAGTCTGTTGAGAAAGTGCATATCATACCGGCTGCTGGAGATGACGGCCAATGTATTGGCGCTGCCTTCATAGCTTATCAAGCTCAATTTGGCGATCCGGATCGAGACGCTTGCACATTCCCGTATCTTGGTTGCTCTTATTCAGAAGCAGAGATTCAAGATGAACTGGTGTATTTTGGTTTGCCAGCAAAAAAAATGGATGATGGCTGGTTGGCAGAGCAAATTGCAAAAGACATTGATGCCGGTTTAGTTGTCGGCATGTTTCGTGGGCGATCAGAACTGGGGCCACGTGCTTTGGGGCATAGAAGCTTGTTGGCCGACCCACGGAGACAAGGAATGAAAGATAGTCTCAATTTAATTAAGGGACGTGAACTCTTCCGCCCGTTTGCTCCCATGGTTACCTGGGAAGATCAATTTGAATACTTTAATCTTGAAGCGCCTTCGACCTATATGTTGTTTGCTGCTGAAGTCAAAGATATCTATCGGGAGGATCTTCCTGCAATCACCCACGTTGATGGCAGCGCAAGAGTGCAGGCTGTCAAATCTGAGTCAGATGCGTTTCTTCACAGTCTCCTGAGAGCTATTGAAACACAGACCGGTTTCCCGATTGTTCTCAACACATCTTTCAATCTTGCGGGAGACCCGATCGTTGAAAGCCCACACGATGCAATTGCGACATTTCTCTCATCAGCAATCGATCGGCTGGTTCTTGGATCCTACTACCTGAGTGACAAATCCAATATTGGCTCTACAATCAGAACAAGACAGCGAAATATCCGGTAGAGGTTTGCCTCGGGCCTGTTGCTCGATTAACCTTCCAGAAGATCGGCCGCCCGGTCTGGGTTATCTGTACTAATTTTGTACATTCCATTTTGTCAAACAAATCGCGATTGGCGTAGCTGTCAGCGGTGGATTTCAGGATCGTGGTCGCTTGATTTTCCCCCCATTTCTGGGCCGCGAAGCGTGTGAGATTGGTCAAGACCAGTGGCGTTGGGTAAATTGCAGATCGTTCACCCATGAACGCAATTCCCCGTCGTTTCATCATCAGACGACAATTCTCGAAATAACGCTCGGCCCTGTCCCTGTCGGAACGCGCCTCCGCGAGAACAGCTGCAAGGTTGTAGAACGCCCAATCAAACAAACCGTTGCCGTAGCGTATTGAGTCATCCAGTCCCGAGGTTACAAAAAACTGCGAGGCATCTAACGCTTTCTCCGGGTCATCGAACCGAAACAAAGATATAACGGCAAGTAACAATTCAATCCGCATAATCGAGTCGGTATAATTCTCATGAGTGCATAAGCGCAACATGTCGCGAGCTTCATCATAGACAGCATTCATGCGCTCGAGATTCTTAAAATCATAGATAGCATCAATCACGAGTAACGTGAGCCGCGTGTATATCTGTAACCGCTTAATACTTGAAGCCTTTGCCAGATTAAAAGCAATTTCCCCATGATTCTGAGCTTTTTTCTTGCCACAATATAAGTAACGTCCGGCCCTGGTGATGGCATGACACAATTGCAAGCTTGGATCACCGGCTATTTTCGCCTCTTGCAATGCGAGCGCACCGAAGTGGTCTGATAGCACCTCATGATTGGTTTTCCGGTAATGCTCTTGCAATCGATCATACAGGTCAAACCTAACAGCGTGATCCCAGTCTGGTCCGCCTTGCTCCATATTGGCAAGCAATTCCAGCATGTCCCGTAATGCTTCACCAGTTCTGCCAATATTCTGACGTGCATGCGCACGCAGTTGCATAATCGCGGCTCTTTTACTGGATATTCGACCGATCTTGCCTTCGATATGACTCACCCACTGCTCTGCCCGGTTGCAGCATTCGATGGCTTGCAACAATGGAAAATTATGCACTGCCATATAACTATAAGCTGTCGCAACTGTAGCAAGCAGGTTCTCTTCCTTATTGAGTTTTGTTGCAGCCTCAAAAAGGGTCGGGATGAACCTGAAGAATTGCCTGTCAATCTCCAATGCGCTGAAGTTTTCAATCTTTATAAGTTGCTCCCAAATAGGAGACAGAATTTCGAAGACTTTTTCATAGTCACCCGCCAATGTATGGATCTCGGCTTGAACAAAATCAGGTAGTCGTTGCAGCATCCCGGGGCGTGTGCGAAATATTCGAATGGTCTCACTTACACGCTTTGCAGATATTACGTATTTTCTAGTTTCATGGAGAAGGTTTTCGTGAAAAAATGATGGCTCTCCAGAATTGAACTTCAAGAAAAACCGCTCTACCAACAACCGCTTGGCGGGCGTTGATGATTCTTCGCCGTCAAAGAAATCAACCCAAATTGACTGATCAAAAGTAAATCCGAAGAAACTCGCAACGGTCAGAAAATCCAATGCAAGAGAGCCTCCATCGGCCTGGGCAAGAGCATTCAAACGTTTTTCGTAAATAGTTTTGACGTCTGTCGGCAAGTCATCTTTCGAGGCAAAAATTTCCGGTTCTAGTAGCCCAACCGTTCTCCGAGAGGCAAATTCAGCAACATCCATATCCACCAAATAAAGGAAAACCTCAAAAATTATAAATGGATTGTTATCTCCCAGTTTTTGTATGCTTGTTCTTACATTTTGAGGGAAGTCGACAGCGGTTGCATCAATAAGTTTCTTACTGTCGGAATCGGTTAATTTATTTAGTTTGAAATCATGAACATATTTCTCATCGATTTGCCGAGTGAGAGATAGGAGAGAGAAGTATTCGTCATTTGGAAACGTATGATCGTCGCGACCAGTGACGATCAATGTGACAGCCCACCTACACTCTCGTGTTTCCGTCATCCAGTTTTTCAGTGCTTGTAGTTCGGTACGCTGTGCATGATGAGCATCCTCAATGATAAGGATAACGGGGAGCCCGTAATCAATTGCAGCACTCATAAGAGTGTCTATTGATCTGTCGTTGTGCTCGAAATCGTTGCGAGAGATTTGAAGTTCTTGCAAATGATTAACATAGTGCAGGCGACCATCACTTTCGAAACTAAGCTTTGCAATGAAATTACCTGATCCCTGAAAGGGTTTTACCGCCTCTTCTACTGTGCGCGTTTTACCTGCTCCTGCCTCACCTTGAAGACTGATGAAATGGAAAGTCGAATCTCTATCAAATATGCGCTTCAGCTTATCGCGAATGCTGAAGTGCTGGTTACCAATGAAGGATGGCTCGAACATCGGCATAAAAACATTCGGCGTAATGGTTATCTTGTGATGCTTGGCATTACAGTCCAGATCAAATCGGATTTGAGATTTCTCATCGACAGTCAAGGCTTGAGCCTCAAATATCCGCACCTGTGTTTCCCCAGGCTTGATGTGCATAGCGACAGGTTGCTCTGACAAACCCCACGTAATATCTGATGTTAAAGAGAGCTGAACAGGTTGGAAGTCATCGCTATAGTTACTGATCGACAGATAAAGTCGCAGTTTATCGCTTTGGCCGAAATCAGCGGCTTCATATTGATAACAAATTACAGGTTCTGATTTGTCAAAATCAGGTAATTGATGCGAGGTTGGGAGCGATATTTTATGTCGATTCAGAGCATAATGTTCAAGACCGGCATCCAATAATGTGGATACTAATCTGTATCTATCAACGATAAAAAAATTGATATCCTTTGTGGCCCAACTATCAATACCACGATGAAGGACATATGGTGTAATCGTTCCATTAGTAACGAGAATATAGGCTGATGCTTCTTGATAATGATGCTGGCTCATATCACTTAGAAAGCTCTCATCAAGCCTTTCAGCTGTTGTGGTCTTGCATTCCACATACAGACGTATGCCTGTTCTGGACGCTGGAAAGTTGATGCCGAACAAGCAGAAATCAACATCAATGGCCTCGACAATGATGTCTTTGCCTTTGTCATGTTTTCTCGGAGTCAACTCAATCGTGACTTTGTCTCGTGCTATAGCAAGAGACTGCTGGATATAGCGATAGATCAATCGCTCGAATTCATTGTGGGTTTCCGCTACCGATGGCCAGGCGAAAGCATTAGGATTTTTGGTAAGGAAGTGTGTGGGGCCTGCCATAATTTGCTACCAGAACTTCAACTTGGTTTCCAGCATGCTTAGACTTTGTTCCGCATATTCGCGTGCGCCAGAATCATTTGAGAGTATCGAGGCATATCGTGTTGCCGTATGCGAAAGGATGTCTGCAACTCTCATGTGTTGATTTTTGCGAATGGTTGCCAGGCGTTTCTGAGGACGCTCTAAATCGGAACTATCCTCTAGATAGGGTGGAATACCAGTATTGATATAGATTTGATTTAACCGGATAACCACGGAACCGGTATGATAATATCCGCCTCTATTATCTTTGCGTTTAGCAATACCACCAGTCAGGTAAACCGCGATATCTGATACGGCTGCTCCACGACAAAGCAGTTCGGCGCTAAGGGCATTTGCAACCTGTCGTCTGAATCGCCAGCTTCTTTCTTGGAACTTTGCAAGGGGGTCCTGGTCTTCGTTACGCCTTATTGCCCGTTCTGCAAACACACGATTACATCGGTTCAGCGCAAAAACACGTCTACAAATATCGCTGTTCGCAAGGCTTATCCGACCTCGGCAATTTATTACGCATCCATATGCCCGTAGTAGTAAGATATTTGCGATATTGTCCGCGGCAAAATCGCTGTCATATCGGGCGTCACCACCAAATTCATGAAAATTAAGTTCATTAATTTTCTGCAGCAGCGAATGGACTGTATTGTGCCAATAGTTCTTGACCAGATAATTGGTATAGGCCTGAGAGAAGGCTTTAACAGGGTCTTCGTCGAATAAATCGACGAGTGCTTTTATATCCGTTGCAGGCGGGTGAAGTCTCTGGAGTCCCCATTCCCGGAACGCTTCTGTTGAAGTAAAAGTAACATGCATCCGGTCTGGCTTGCGCCGCTTCTGGAATTGAAATCGTCCATAAAACTCGTGTTCAGCCCGAACATCATCCGGCGGTCTCGCCGCGCCTCTTATGCCTTCAGGGCGGTTAGAAACAAAATAATCAATGAGTTGGTCATCAAGCCCATTTTGTTCAAAGATCCTAGCGAGACAATCATCATTCTGCTTTAACCAGTCAAGAGAACACAAACGATTGGCCCCACTGTTCAAATAAGTGGCCACGCGACGCAAGGCATTCCGGAAACATTCGTCAGCATGATCCAGTGAGAACAAGTCGTTTCCTTGCCAATCAGTCGACACCCGTGTCATGCATAATAATTCCTAGTTATCGTAACTTAAGTAAAACAGTTGAGCAGACGATATAATGCAATCAGCCGAATGACAATCAAAACGAGATTAAATTTCCACACGCATCCAAAAAATGGATGCATAATGTCTCAAGGTTGCATAAATCTGGCCGTTAGCATCTGAGTCATCGGACGGGCCATGTTTGAGCGCCTTCCATAATCAGGTTTACCTATCGGTAGGGTTTTCCGATGCTTAACCCCTGGTTGATAGTTTTGATGCCGCTGTTCTTCGTATAGGGACGTATCGGGAAACTCATGTAGTTGGGTCGCTAGCGAATCTTGTCCTTGCGCGTGCCATCAAGGCGATTCTGAATGATCTTTTGCTGTGTCTTTGCTGGAGATGTGACATGAGCATCGGCTGTGATCTTGCCTGTCGCCGTTTGACTATGCTGTCGATGATATTTTTGTCTCTAAGTAGATCGAAGAAGGTTTGATCAGGCGAGCAGTGACCGGACATTGAAACAGTCAGGGGTTTTCCTAACATCTCAACCATCGCTGAGCCGCTTCACCGCATTGCGGTTGTGATAAAGATCGGGATGATCATGATCCCATCATTGGTTGGTGTCAGAATCTTGTCGAAGAGGATGTAGAGATCACGAAGAACTTCTTAGCCCTTCTTGCGTGGTACATGTCAAACGTTTTGCATCCTTGCGGGGGTAGCTGGCCTTCATACGTCGTGACCTCACCATCATGCGCGACACGAATGAATACCTCGCCACTGTCTTCCTTTACGATATCGATATAATCGTGCGATGGAAAATATGCCCCAACATCAAGAAGGCAGCGTCTGACCAGCCTGCAGCCAGTTTTTGAGGCAATAACTTTCGGGGCGTGACTGTCTTCATTCTTGAACAAGATCCAACATTCTCTCTGTTGGCGTTCGGATGCATGCTGAGCAACCGAATGGTCTTCGGGTGTGTCTTGTCGTTCTGATAGGCTTTGAGGACCGGTACTATCAGATTGGCGATTGCCAAGTGTTGTTTGCCCAGTCGCTCAGTGATGCCGCATCTCCAACACTCTGCCCCTGCCTTATGAGGGCGGCAAAGGTTTTGTCCTGGTCAATCTCATCCATGGGCCTGCGCACGACACTCTCGGCAAGAGAGGCTTCCAGCGTTATCGCATCATCCGCATCGCCTGTGATAATGCAGGAGACGGACACAAAGCAGGCTTTGGATTGGGGTTCCGTTTCCCCATTCAGTTTGGTGAGTGCATGAGATCGATGCTCGCCTGCCACGACCTCGTAATACTCGTAAAGACATCAGCGAAGATTTCCCTTTGCGTGGCGCTGTCACATGTAACGACTGCAGTTATCCATTCAAAGGCTGATGGTCGAAGAGTAAGAGCAAAAAAATACGCCTATTATCGGCGTGACAACAAATCCAGCGATAGCTATGGCAAGTCGATCCCATGAAACAAGTTGGAAAGCGAATTCGCTGAGATCTTAGAACGTCTTCAGCCAACCGAGACTATGGTGGTCTTGGTCAAGGCGACATTCTACTATGTCTGAAACCAGCGTTCGGCACAAGCGGCAGATATCAAGAAATCTCCCGTCAAAAAGCCTAACTATTTAGGATGTTAGTGACGTTTTCTGATGGGAGAGGCAAAATGGTGCCGCAGGGGAGGATTGAACTCCCGGCCTCGTCATTACCAATGACGCGCTCTACCACTGAGCTACTGCGGCGAACCGGAAAAGTGAGGCTGTGTTTATAGGGCAAGACCCGCAGAATCAAGGGGGATTTTCAGTTTATCCCATTTTTTCTGGCCTTTACCATTGCCGTTGTTTATGGCTGTCAGGTTGCTGGTCAGAAAAAGGCAGGTCTGGTGATAAATCGAATAATTGTACACTGCGGGCTGCACAAGACGGCCAGTACTTATCTGCAGGGCATTTTCCATTTGCGGCGTGAGGCGTTGCTGGCGCACGGTATCTGTTATCCTTTCACCGGCACTCATAATCATCATCGCGTGTCGCATGCCATGCTGCGTGGTGACACAACGCTCCTTGAACAGGTCTTCAGAGAAGCCCCGGAAGAGGCGTCGATCCTGGTTCTGTCGTCAGAGGATTTCGAGAATGCTCTGGCAGATGAGAGGCTGGCGGAGCGCATCAGCGGGCAGTTTGCATCCCTCGGTGTTGAGGATGTGCACTATGCCGTTGTGACGAGAAAACCGGATGACTATTTTTTCTCAATCTTCGCAGAGATGAGCAAGCACAAGGTCGTGCTGGACTTGCTGTCGGTCTTCGATGAGGTGATGAGGACGGGGAAACTGACGGTTCCCATGGACCCGGAGGCCTATAAGGGTGTCCCCGGCGGGTGGCAGTTCATCTTCGATTACAGCCGGTATATCGAGCAATTCCGGACGATCGTCAAAAAACCGGTCCATGTCTTTCCCTTTGAAGACAGTCCGGACTTTCCGGGGTCGGATATTCTTAAGCTTGTCGGAGGTGATGCGGGGCAGGCCATTGACGTGAGCATGCCGGAACCTGCCGATCTGGAAAAATACCGCAACACACGTCTGACGAAGAAAGACATCATCAGGAAGTATACGAGAACCCTTGTGAGCAATCTGGACTATACGGATGAGCAGATCAGGACAATCAGAAAAGAAGTCGCCCGCAAGGTGAACAATGAAGAGCTGGAAGCGGATATAAGAAAGGCTCTGCTGGCTCGGTTTCCCTGAACTGAGGACATAGCCCGAGCTGGGGCGGAGCTTGTCACAGACCAAGCGCTCCGCCTCCAGATACCTCGCTGCAGATGCCTTACTGGGGAAACAGAATTTCGCGGATCTTGACGTATTTCGGACTTTTCAGACGATACATGAAGCCGACAGGGTCTTTTCCAAAGGCTTCCAGGTCGCCTGGTTTCCCATGCTTCTTTACGACCCTTCGGATAAACGGAATGAACACCCGTCGCCAGCCAAGGAAACCGTAGTGAAGTTTCCCGGACTGTACCGGTGGCTTGGGAGCCGCGACGGGGGCATTACCCTTGAGCTGCTTTTCCACATAGCGTCTGGCCTGGTGCTCAAACAGAGATATCTCGTTGAACTCATTGAGGATATCAGAAAGCATCTCAGCAAAATCGCTGTTGTATGAGAGCTCTTTGTGCTGCTTGATGGCCTCTTCACAGGCTGCAATGACCTTTTTCGTATTGACGTCGCTCGACAGAACCGCCTTTGCCTTTGCAAGACAGGCTTCCTGAAGCTGTGCTGCATCTGCCTCGAACAGAACCCATTGCAGCCCGTTAAATAGCTCTCTTGCATCGAAAGCCGGAGCCAGCCAGCCGTTTTTCTTATGCTCGACCAGGTCGGTCAGACCGCTACCATCAAATGCAATCACCGGGACACCGGTTGCAATCGCGTCTGATGCGACGACTGACAGGCTTTCCTGCAGGGCAGGAACAACCACAGCATCAACACTGTTGTAGATCTCCAGCTTTATCTGCTCATCTGATATAAAATCGAAGGCATGGAACTGGTGGCGCAGCTCGCTCGGAATCTCGGACTTCTTCAGGCTTCCCATTACAACGAACAGAACATCACTCAGGGATTTTGTCCGGGGCAGCTGGTCAAGAATAACCTGGAACCCTTTTCTTGGGTTTTCCAGCCTGTGAGCATTCAGCAGAACAATCTTCTTGTCAGCGGGAAGGCCGAGCTTGTGCCGCAGTGTGGTTTTGTCCGACGGCAGCTTTCTGACTGTCTGCAAGTCGATCGGATTGTTGATCGTAATGATCTTGTGATCCGCAGTCAGCGGTGCGTCTTCCATGAACTTGTGCAGCCAGCTCGAAATGGGCGCAAAGACAATATCCTTCCTGTATTCAAGGAATATCTTCTTGAGCTGATATTGCAGAGCTGCCCTTGGGCTGTCTTCATTGTGGTTAAAAGCAGGACAAGATCGGCAGCCAGACTTGTACTGATCGCAGATCAGAGAGCCGAGGAACTGCTCATTTACATTGCTTGCTGTGAGAACCGCTTCCGGCTCAAGCTTGAAAAGGCAACCACCCGTATGTGACCAGTTATCTCTGGCAATCCAGACGATCGGCTTGTTGATCAGAGCGAGGTCGGCGACTGTCAGAATGCCGCTGTCAACAGCCCCCAGAATGATCACATCCGGGTCAATCAGATCAATCCGGTTCCGCAGTTTTGCTGAATGATCGAGATCCTGATAGCTGGCCCAGTATCCGATATTAGTTCCCTTGATCGGCTGCGCCGCCTTGGCGTTCCTCGCTGGCGCAATATTCTCGAGGCTGAGTGAGATGACTTCCAGCCCATGCTGCTGAAGGCAGCCGCGGAGGCGTTGGCTGGACATTGCGGCGCCTGCCCCAACCTTCGGGTCAAACGACCGGCTGATCATCAGCACACGCATGGTCTCTCCCTTGGACTTCAGGGGAGGGACTTTTTCCTTGGATGACTTCAGCACCTTCTTGAGGGTTCTTTCCTTGGCAAAGGCATTGGCCACTCTCTGCTTCTTGTGCGGCTTGTCCTTCAGAAGGCTGCCGAGCTCACGTTCCAGCTCAGGAACGGCCATGCTCAGTCGCTCACTGAGGTCTGCCACCTCAGTGCGCAGTTCCTGCTCAATATTGATCTGGTCATAGCTGAACAGTTGGCCATTCTTGTCGAGCGATGAAACGTGGGCTTTGCCACTGAGGAATGCATCGTTCTCGGTACACAGAACAGGCTTGTCCGTCGCCAGCGCTATGGCTTTGGTCTGTTTCCAGTTGCTCTCGACAAACAGGAGTTCATCTCTGCCGCTATATACTTCAGCCTTGAAGGGGGCGTGTGCACGCAGCCGCCGACGCTCCTCAGCTGTTGGGAGATCCAGCATGATGAGTTCACCATATTGAACGCCCGCCTTGTCGAGCCATTCGACGGTTTCCTTCCGATAACGTTCCAGTCGTGAGGTTACAATCGCGCTGATCTTCTTTTTGGGGATGAAAAGCGGTGGCGCATTCAGAATGTAGTCACGATAGAGAGGGCCGTCGTCATTCTTCTCTTCTGGTGGGTCCACACACAGGACACCATCCATGTCAAAACAGCAGCTTTCAGCAATGATATGGTTGCGATAGTTCCACTGAAAAACACGTGGCTGTGGCACAATTGAAAGAACCAGAGATCCGATATCTGCTGGCGTTTCACTGGACACGCCATAGACAGCGCAAAATACAAAGTCGAAACGATCCTGAAATTCAACCAGCCGGCTCTGTATGATCCGCATCTGATTGCCCGTATTGATCGAATCATCAACGATCAGGACGCGGGATTTGGCTTCTGGCTGTGAATTGTTCCGGCGAACACCTTTTCTTTTGACATTACTGAATATGAAGCTGTCGATATCAATATATTCAACGTTCAGAAATGAAGCGATGATAACGGCAGGAATGACACCTGATTTTGGAATTCCGACGACAATATCGACCTGGGGAAGGTGCTGTACATTTGCAGCGATATCTTTTGACAGATCATAGTAGCTTTTGAAATTTATCATAATTATTTCCCCGGAACACAGATCAGCACGATTTCTTTTGCAAAATCTGTAGTCATTTTTCGCACCAGAAATTTATAACCAAGGTCCATGTTTTCTATATACGGTTTGATCTCAAAAAAGTCCCGCGCGGTATGGTAGAGAGATACAAGCAAGATTGGGCGTTGCGTTTTTATCGTTTCCCGTGCGCCAGAAATCGTGTCGAACTCGCTGCCCTCTACATCCAGCTTGATCAGTTCGAGATTTGTGATGTGCTGTTCTTGAACGAAGCTATCGATATCCGTGACAGAGATGGTTTCGGCGTCATCATCAGACAGGCCAGCCTTTTGAATTGGTGAAGAGCCGACGCCCGCGCCCCAAATCCTGATTTCGCCCTTCTCCGCACCGGTCCCTGTTTGGACGGGAATAATTGTTTTTTCCGCGCCCCATTGCTTGACGAGTTCCTGCATACGGGCATTGTTTTTGGCATTGGGTTCAAAGGCAAAAACTTTTCCGGCTTTGTATATTTTCTGGAAGAGCCGTGCTGTATCTCCGATATAGGCTCCGGCATCAATCACGGTCCGCTTTTTGATAGCCCTCAGAGCGGCCTCCCTGATGAAAATAAGCCCGGAATGGGCTGCCATTTCACCCAGACACGGCTCGGGCAGTTCAAGGCTGTCGGCCAAGTTTCGAAGCTGCTTGCTGCCGATATTGTGTATGCCGTGCTTTCTCAGATCCTCAATCACATCAGATGGCAGAATTTCTCTTTCGAGTCCTCTTGCATAGTAGAGTTTTTGAAGGAGTGGGTTAGGCAGGCAATATCTTATAATATCCAAGTGATGCCGACAGGTTGATCTGGAAATACTGTCCATGCCCGCAACAAGAGTCTCATATTTGTCCTGAATTTCCGGCCCGTTAAACTGATCGAGATAATCGCGCCATTTTTCACGATATGAGGCATTGAAAGCGATGCCCTTCTCAAATGTCTTGATGCTGGTCAAGAGGTCCCCACACTTATCTTGAAAGCGTCGCCACCGAGAACTCTATCCTATGGGTTCCAATAGAGACGAGCGTAGCAGAAGCCACGCATTGTTTGTCGATACGTTTTAATGAGCGCAGTTACAGGATGCACAGGCCTGAGCCTGATATGAAGTCACGACTCCCGTTGTCATAATTCCGTATCCCGCTTACCATGATTCGACAACGCCAGATTGTCTCTTTTCCCGAAGCCGCCTTCATCGCTTCTACAGCGCTGTCAGTTTGCCGGGATGCTTTGGCATAATTCCCCATGAATTCATGTTATCTAGGGCACGATCAGTAGGGTCGTCAACAGCATATAATGACTGCCGGTCTCGAAATCGGATCGTATAACATATTGTGGTGCTGCCGATGTCCCAGAGTGCAGGGCTAAGTGCTTTCTGTGCAAGTTGTTTGACATCTGATCGCGCTTGCATGCGCCTCCCCCTATTCGTTTCAGAAGAGGGGGGCGGATTGCAGTAGCGTCGCTGTATTGATCCTGTCCAGAGCGGAATCAGGAAGGCTTTATGAGCCCCCTCTGAACATCTTATTGTAAAGACGAATGTCGTCAGCACAGCTCTTTTTCAACGTCGCAACCATTTCACGTCTGTTTTCTATACCAGCACCTTTAGCTTTCTTGCTGATATTATGTCTGACAGGCGTTATGTCCAGATCCATTAGGTCAGGGAGTTCTTTTGCGATGAAATCCGGTAAAATATCAGCATTGACCATTTCTTCAGGGACATATGGATAAAACCGGGTTGTTGGCCAAACTTCCTGAAGGGTTGTGATTTTTTCCCGTAGGCCGACGGTAAATTCAGTCGGGTTGATGGGTGGGGCTCCGTCCACACCGCCAATGGCTTTGGCACGTTGTGACATCAAGGAGAAATAATAGCTGATTGGTGGTCTGATCCAGGCACATGTCTGAATATCCGGAGTGATCTGCATTAGCAGCTCTTTGAGTTCCAGTTGAGATTCACGTGTCAGATAGAAAATATACTCCGTCGATAGAATGATTATTTCGACACCAGATGGTGGGCTTTTCAAAGCCAGGAGCTTTTCACGTGCTAGCTCACGACGTTCGTCCAATTCAGCAGTTGGGACTCTGCGGAAGCCTCTGGGAAAAGGATAGTGGCGACTTTTCATAACCAGAAGGGTCAAGTCGGAGTGAGAAACGGGGCCAGATAGTTCAGGATAAAGAACTCCGCGCTCCAGTAGCGCCTCTTTGTTCCTATGCAGCGCTACCTGCAATGCCGAAGTTCCGGTCTTGCCCATGCCAGAATGAAGAATAAGCTTCATCGTGTTTCCCTTTATTTTCAAGACCGGTGAGAACTCAAAGTCGCCTGTAACTAACACGAACCCTACAGACGTCTACCAAAAGTTATCTCTGTTCAGAATTTTCATCTCATACCTGGTGGAGCCACCAATATATGAAGCTAAAGACAGCAGGTATCTAATCCGGTTAATTCTCTTGATGCTTTCAAGATAAAAACAATATGTCGATTCAGGTGGCCTTGGGAAGAATGGTGCCCGGAGGCGGATTCGAACCACCGACACGCGGATTTTCAATCCGCTGCTCTACCAACTGAGCTATCCGGGCACAAAACGCTTGAAGAAGCGCGCCTTTTTGGTGAAGGCCCGCGCGTTATAGAAATTTCGCGGGGCCTTGTCCAGCCCCAAAAGCCGACTTTCCACCGATTGCTGGAAAAATGATTGAGCGCGCCTGGTGAAAGTCTGCTTTCACTTTAAGAAAAAGGAGGAATTCAATTAAAAACAAACGCTTAAGAGAGGTTTCTGAAAACTGTTTAAAGGACTGTCCTGGCAGGAGTGTCCTGCTCAGGTCATCTCGAATGGCCCTTGCGTGAAGGATTGCTGCAGGGAATTGAATCTGAATCACGGTTCCATGCCGGTACGGCAAGGGTCTGATAAGACGGGAAAACCGGTTTCGAGCTGAAGAGTGGTGGCGCTGTCAGTAGAGCCCTGCCTCATCCTCTTCATCCGGCAGGTCCTCTTCCTGAGCCGGAACGGCATATGACCCCTTCAACCAGCGGCTCAGGTCCACATCAGCGCAGCGCTTGGAGCAGAATGGATAGGCTTCGCGGCTGGATGGTTTCTCGCAGATAGGGCAGGGGCGCGGTTTGCGCAATGGCTCCACAGAGGCCCCTTCAGGCTTCCCGGAATCATCTGCGTCGCGATTTGCCATGTTGGTGGTTCCTCTGAGAGATGAACGTCAGCGTGCCAGCTGAAGCGTGGTGTCTTTTGCCAAACCGCCAGACTGCGTGCCGCTTTGGCGCAACACGATTTAGACGATCGAATCCCAACCGTCATGAACGGGAAAGCCATTGCCTTCCAAGAGCGCCATGGTCTCGCGCAGGGGCAGCCCGACCACATTGGTATAAGAGCCGACAAGCTTCAGAACAAAACTGCCTGCAATACCCTGGATAGCATAGCCACCGGCCTTGCCGCGCCATTCTCCGGCGGCCAGATAGGCGTCCAGATCACGACCGGTCAGGCGCTTGAAGCGGACGCGGGTCTCGACGATCTTCTGCCGGACCTTGCCCTTCGGTGTTGCCACTGCAAGGCCTGTATAGACCCGGTGCTGACGACCGGACAGAAGGCGCATGCAATGCTCGGCCTCTTCCATGGTCTCTGCCTTGGGCAGAATACGACGCCCTACGGCCACCACGGTATCAGCGGAAATCAGAAAGCTGTCATCAAAGACGGAATCAATCCGCGCTTCCCGCATCGCCACTTCCGCCTTGGTCAGAGACAGGCGCTTGGCAAGGGCACGTGGCATCTCGCGCTTCTGCGGTGTCTCGTCAATATCTGCAGGGCGGATGTGATCCGGTTCGATCCCGACCTGTTGCAGAAGGGCGAGCCGCCGGGCAGAGCCGGACGCGAGAATCAGTTTGGGCCGATCTGTCATGGATACTTCCCTATATCGCCTTCCTGTGACGCTGTCCTGTCACCATCCGAACCGAAGTCCGGATTACTTGTAGCGATAGGTGATGCGACCCTTGGTCAGATCGTAAGGGGTCATTTCCACCAGAACCTTGTCGCCCGCCAGAACGCGGATGCGATTCTTGCGCATGCGGCCTGCCGTGTGGGCAATGATCTCGTGGTCATTTTCGAGTTTAACGCGGAATGTTGCGTTCGGAAGGAGTTCGGTCACGACTCCGGGAAATTCGAGTACGTCTTCTTTCGCCATATGTATGTCTTGCTGGTTTCGACGGTCGCAACCCTGCTCGGTCGCCGTCATGGTGCCAAAAGCGGCTGAACCCTAACGGATAGTGCCGGAAAAGAAAACCGTTTCCGTTCATTCCGTGTCGCTTTTGTGTGATCTCTCGGTCGTGAGGTGCCAGAAGCGGACTTATCGTGTGAAGCGTTTGCCGATCTTCATCTGCAGAAGGTCACGCACCTGTCGGTAACTGTCGAGAATCTGATCCCGGGAACCCGTGGCTAGGCTGGGGTCCTGGGTTGGCCAGTATTCCACATCCACCGCCATGGTACGCGTAAATTCAAGGGCCTTGTGGTGGGCTTCGGGTGCCAGAGTGATGATGAGATCGAAATAGTCGTCTTCCAGCTCATCCAGCTCTTTTGGCCGGTGTTTGCTGAGATCAAGGCCTATTTCATCCATCACCGCCACAACGAAAGGGTCACGCTCGCCACAGCGGACGCCAGCGGATTGGGTGAAAATGCTCGGGAACAGATGGCGCGCCAGATTCTCTGCCATCGGAGATCGGATGGCATTCATACCGCAGACAAAGAGAATGGAGCCTGGCCGCTCTCCCACAGATTACCCTCTCCAGTACAGAGCGCAGATCAGGGTGAACAGGCGTCGGGCCGTGTCAAAGTCAACAGAGACCTTGCCTTCAAGCCGCTCCTGCAGAATGCGTGAGCCTTCATTGTGAAGACCCCGGCGACCCATGTCGACTGCTTCAATCTTGCTGGGCGTTGCGGTCTTGATGGCCTCGAAGTAACTCTCGCAGATGAGGAAGTAGTCCTTGATAACCCGTCGGAACGGGGTGAGGGACAGCATGTGCAGAACCACTTCTGCCTCATTTTCCTGGCGGATATCGAGAATCAGGCGCTTGTCCTTGATTGCCAGTTTCAGCTTGTAAGGGCCCTCGGTATGGCCTTCAGGCTGGAACGTGTTTTCCTCGATCAGATCATAGATGGCGATGGCCCGCTCGTGCTCGATATCGGGCGTCGCACGGCCAATCGTTTCCTCATCCAGACTGATATCAACCAGTCGCCCCGTGGGTCGTTCTGTTGCTGTATCGCCGCTGTCTGCTGCCCCAGCCATGTCAATCTCCTCGCCGCGTCTCTGTGTCCGGGTCAGACAGTTACAGATTGAGCCGGATCGCTACCGACCGTCCATGCGCCTGCAAACCTTCCGCATCCGCCAGTGCCATGGCCGCTGGGCCAATCTGCCTCAGGTTATCCGGATTGCAGCGCAGAATCGATGTTCTTTTGACGAAATCCAGAACCGACAGGCCCGATGAGAAGCGGGCAGAACGGGCTGTCGGCAGCACATGGTTCGACCCGCCCACATAATCTCCCACGGCTTCCGGTGTGTGGTGACCAAGGAACACAGCACCCGCATTGCGGACTTTGGCCAGCAGTGGTTCGGGATCATCTGTCGCGATCTCCAGATGCTCAGGTGCCATCCGGTCCACGAGAGGTATGGCACTGTCCAGATCATCGACCAGAATAATTGCGCCGTAATCACGCCAGCTTGCGCCTGCGATCTCTGAGCGGGGCAGGGTTGCCAGATGCCGGTCAACAGCAGCTTCCACCGCATCCGCCAGCTCAGTGCTGTCGGTGATCAGGACTGACTGGGCGGCTGTGTCGTGTTCCGCCTGGGCCAGCAGGTCGATGGCAATCCAGTCCGGGTTATTGTTGCCATCAGCCAGAACCAGCACTTCTGACGGCCCGGCAATCATGTCGATGCCGACCGTGCCAAAAACCTGGCGCTTGGCAGCGGCCACATAGGCATTGCCAGGCCCAACAATCTTGGCAACCGGCTGGATGGTTTCCGTGCCATAGGCCAGAGCCCCCACTGCCTGGGCTCCACCGATGCGATAGACTTCATCAACGCCAGCCAGATCAGCGGCCACCAGCACCAGAGGGTTGATCACCCCGTCAGGGGTCGGCACCACCATGACCAGACGGTCCACTCCGGCGACCTTGGCGGGAACCGCGTTCATCAGGACAGAGCTCGGATAGCTGGCTGTCCCTCCTGGTACATAGAGCCCAACCGATTCAAGGGCCGTCCATTTGGAACCGAGTTCAACACCAAGAGCATCCGTGTAGCGGTCATCTTTTGGCAATTGCCGTTTATGGTGACTTTCAATCCGGTCCCGGGCCAGAAGCAGGGCATCGTAGGTTGCCTGATCCACCTGGGCGCGGGCCGCCTTGATCTCGTTTTTTGTGATGGCAATACCGGTCTCGGACAGGTCCAGACGGTCAAAGGTCCGGGTATAGTCGATCAACGCCGCATCACCCCGCTCCTTCACGGCAGTCAGAATGCCGCGAACGGTCGCGTCCACATCTTCGGAGATTTCGCGCTTGGTATTCAGAAGAGCCAGATAGTCGGCATCAAAGGAGGGCGAACGGGAATCCAGACGTTTGGCCACGACATACTCCATAGGGCAGCAAATTCATGCTTTCCTATTGCAGATTTTATAGGCGCTGTCAGCAATGAGTCTTGACCCTACAGCGTGCTTCTAAAAAGTTGACAGACTTTTCAGATAAAAGCGCGCGCAAAAACAAGCTCTTAAAGCACCACTGCCAATTCAAGTTAAAGGTCTGGTGCTTTAGTCCAGATATAGGCCGTCAGCGGATCACTCTTCAGGATGTTCGGGGCGAGAGCCGGTTTCCCAGGCTGCACCCAGATCACAAAGCTGGGCCTCCACACATTCCACATTCAGGCGAATGGCACCACCACCGGCGAAGTGCAGCAGAATATGACCGGCAGGGTCATCTGACCCGTTGCCTTCAAACTGAACGGCCAGCAGTTCGAGAACCGCATCTTTCGCATCCTGGCGGATATTGTGAGCCTTTACACCCAGCACACGGTCAAAATGCAGGGCAGAGCGACGGCGTTCAAAATTTGACTTCTTTGTGGTGTCGTCACCGGCTTTTTCCCAGACGAACCGGTTCATGGCCACCATGAACTGCTTGTCCTTCGGCTGATAAGAGAGATCACCCACTTTCATCACCGCATCCTGGGTATAGACGGAGATCACATTGAGATCGTCCTGATCAAGGGCTGCGAGTTTGAGGGTATCCATCAGCGGCAACTCCGACTTTGGCGCGATCCTGAAAAGCCGACAGGCGTTTCAGACAAGAGCTCGCGCAAGACCAACATGCTGAAGCACCGCTTTATTTCCAGCGAAAGGACCGACGCTCCAGATCGTATCTGCCATACAGGTAGCCCCGACCTGATGGGGTTTCAAGCCGGGGTCTCAAAAATCTGATAACAGCGTTAGCGCCATGCAGGTCAGGCAGAAATCCGCTCGATCGTGGCACCGCATCGGCTGAGCTTTTCTTCCAGCCGTTCAAAGCCGCGATCCAGATGGTAGACGCGGTTGACGATGGTCTCGCCATCTGCCACCAACCCGGCAATAACCAGAGACACGGACGCGCGCAGATCGGTCGCCATTACTGGCGCACCTTTCAGCTCGTCCACGCCGGTGACAATGGCTGACTGGCCGTCAAGCTGGATATCCGCACCAAGACGAGCCAGCTCCTGCACATGCATGAAGCGGTTTTCAAAAATTGTCTCGGTAATACGGGAAACACCATCGGCCTTGGTCATCAGCGCCATGAACTGGGCCTGAAGGTCGGTCGGAAAACCCGGGAAGGGCTCTGTCTCGATGTCGACCGGTTTCAAAGCCGTACCGTTACGGGCAACCGAAATGCCTTCATTGGTTTCTGTGATCGTGACACCCGCATCGCGCAGGGTATCGAGCGCTGACTGCAACAGGTCCGCGCGACCGTTTTTCAGCATCACTTCACCACCGGTCATGGCTACGGCCATGGCATAGGTGCCCGCCTCAATGCGATCAGGCAAAACGCTGTGGGTTGCACCGTGCAGGCTTTCCTTGCCCTTGATCACCAGAGTGGAGGTGCCGACGCCGGAAATATCTGCACCCATCTTGATGAGGCAGTTGGCGAGATCACCCACTTCAGGCTCACGTGCGGCATTGTTCAGTACTGTGGTGCCGTCCGCCAGACAGGCCGCCATCAGCAGGGTATGGGTCGCGCCCACCGAAATTTTCGGGAAGGTATATTCCGCGCCCTTCAACCCGTCTGGAGCTTTGGCGATCACATAGCCCTGGTCAAGCGAGATATCCGCGCCCATGGCCTCAAGCCCTTCAATGAACAGATCCACCGGACGGGTGCCGATGGCGCAGCCACCAGGAAGGGAAACGCGAGCCTCGCCCATGCGGGCGACAAGCGGGCCAATTACCCAGAAGCTGGCCCGCATCTTGGAAACCAGATCATAGGGGGCGACCGTGTCCACAATGGCACCGGCGGTCAGATGAATGGTCTGTCCGGCGAGAGGGTCCTGCCCGTAGCGCTTGCCTTTTACGGCATAATCGACACCGTGATTGCCCAGAATATGGACAAGCTGTGCCACATCCCGGAGACGAGGCACGTTTTCAAGCGTCAGCGTTTCTTCGGTCAGAAGGCTGGCAATCATCAAAGGAAGAGTGGCGTTCTTGGCGCCGGAAATCGGAATGGTTCCGTTCAGGCGGTTACCGCCCACAATGCGAATGCGATCCATAAAGTCTCTGGTCCCCCAAGTGACCCGGTCGGGTCGGATATGACAGGACCCAACCCTTATGAAGATAATTTGTCAGAACAGCGGCAGAAGTGACGAGACCCGTCACTCCGCTTTTGGAACGGGTTTGTGTCGAAACTGCGGGCCGTCCGCCTCATCATCCGGCCGCTCACGTTTCTGCGCCTTGCGCCGCCGCAAATTGGTGCGCAGGGCTTCAGCCAGACGCTTGTCCCGCTCGGCCTTGGCCGACGGTTTCGATGAACCCTGATCCTGTGTCATGCAGCGGTTTTACCCAAGAAACGACAAGACGCAAGCGGTTTCCTGCCGGAGTAGTCGTCGAGTGGTCGGGAATTGGTCTTATATTTGCATGGGATTGGGAGCTCAGGCGGTTCAAATATCAGGTTGGCCCCTGTCCAAATGCTGTATGATGCTGTACATGCAACCGGAGTGTCGGAGGCGAGGCGCAGCTAATTGATTCTGAGTGTCTAAAGTGCAGGTAGGGCGGTGTCTGAAGGAGTGAAGAGCGCATCATCTGGTGACGGAGCTCCGGTATCCGGGGCGTTTCGGTCCGTGCGCGGAGCGTTTATGGGTGTCGGGCTCGTCAGCATGGTCATCAATATGCTGATGCTGACCGGCCCGTTGTTCATGCTGCAGGTCTATGACCGGGTTCTGGCCAGCGGGTCTGTGCCAACCCTGGTGGTTATCGGTTCGCTTGCCTTTGCACTTTATGTTTTCTACGGCCTCCTGGAAGGGGTGCGCAGCCGTATCCTGTCGCGGCTGGGCCAACGGGTTGATGCCCGGCTTTCAAGCCGGGCCTATGATCTGTCCACCTATCTGCCATTGGTCCTGGGCCCCAAGGCGGCCCGGCTGCGCCCGGTGCAGGACCTTGACACCATGCGGCAGTTTCTCTCAGGCCCCGGTCCTGCAGCCCTGTTCGACGTGCCCTGGATGCCGTTCTATCTGGCTGTGGTTTTCCTGTTTCATCCAATCCTCGGTTTTGTCGCGTTTGGCGGGGCGCTGCTGATTACTGTGCTGATCGGCCTCAACGAGGTTTTCACACGCAAGCCGGCTCGGGAAAGTGCTCAGGAAACCGGGCGCAGGCAGCAACTGGTCGAAGTCAGCCGCCGCAATGGTGAAGCAGTCCGGGCCATGGGTATGACAGAGGCTCTGAAAACCCGTTGGGAGGAGGGGAATTCGGCCTATCTCTCAAGCCAGCGGCGGGCGGCGGATGTGGCGGGCCTGTTCAGCACATCGACGAAAGCTTTCCGTTTCCTGCTGCAATCGGCCATCCTCGGTGTTGGTGCCTGGCTGGCGATCGGTCAGGAAATCACGCCCGGTGTCATGATCGCGGCTTCCATCATGACCTCACGCGCTCTGGCTCCCATTGAGCAGGCCGTGGCGCACTGGCGCGGGTTTGTCGCCGCCCGGCAGAGCCACGCACGTCTGAAAAAAATGATGGATCGTGGTGAAGAGCAGACAGCCCGCATGGATATGCCTCTGCCGGAACAAAGCCTGAAGTTCGAGGCGGTAGCGAGCGGACCTGCAGGTGATACAAAGCCTTTTATCCAGAACATTTCCTTTCAGCTGAAAGCAGGCGACGGGCTCGGGATCATCGGCGCGTCCGGCTCAGGCAAATCCACTCTGGCACGAACAATGGTTGGCGTTCTGCCTGCCTTGCGTGGCAAGGTGAAATTTGACGGCTCGGAATTGAGCCAGTGGCCATCCGAACGGGTCGGCCAGTTCATCGGTTATTTGCCGCAGGATATCCAGTTGTTCGACGGCACCATTGCCGAGAATATTGCCCGGTTCCAGACTGATGCACCGTCTGAGGCGATCATCAAGGCGGCGAAACAGGCTGATATTCACGGGCTGATTACCGAACTGCCGGATGGGTTCAACACGGTTATCGGATCGGCGGGCATGACCTTGTCCGGTGGTCAGAAGCAGCGGGTTGCGCTGGCTCGGGCGCTCTATGGTGAGCCGTTTCTGGTGGTGCTGGACGAGCCGAATTCCAATCTGGATGCGGAAGGCGAAGCCGCGCTGACCAATGCCATCAAGGAGATGCGTGAGCGCGGCTCAATTGTGGTGGTGGTCGCGCACAGACCCAGCGCCATTGCGGCCGTGGATACAATTCTCTGTATGACAAAAGGCCAGGCGAGTGCTCTTGGCCCGAAAGACGAGGTGATGAAGCAGGTGATCGCTCCCGTCCCTGGTGCCAAGGGGGCTGCGTAATGTCAGAGCAGAGTATGCCGCAATCGTCTCCGGCCGCGCACGGCGAACAGATTCTCAGCCAGAGCATCCGCAGGCATCTTGTCTGGGCGGCGGTGCTGATTGTCACGTTGTTTGGTGGCATCGGTGCCTGGGCCGCACTGACGGAAATCTCAGGCGCAGTGGTCGCGTCCGGCGTGGTGGTGGTGGAAACCAACACCAAACAGGTGCAGCATCAGGAAGGCGGCATCGTCAGGACCATTCAGGTGCGTAACGGGGATGCGGTCAAGGCTGGAGATCTGCTGATCCGCCTTGATGATACAGTGACCCGCGCCAATCTGTCGGTGATCACCCAGCAGCTTGATGAGCTGTCAGCCCAGGAAGCAAGATTGATCGCAGAGCAGTCCGGAGCAGACGGGATTACGTTTCCTGACCAGATCTCATCAAATGCGGACGCGCGGGCATTGCGTCTCATTCGGGACAGTCAGAGCCAGTTGCTGGAAGCCCGCCGCAAGTCGCTGTCTGGCCGCAAGACCCAGCTTCGTGAGCAGATTACGCAGTTTGAGAAGCAGATTGACGGCCTGACCGCCCAGCGTGACGCCAAGGCGAAGGAAATCAAACTCATTCGCGAAGAACTTGTGGATCTTGAAAAACTGCTGGCCCAGGAACTCGTATCCTCCACTCGGGTGACGGCTTTGAAACGGGATGAGGCCCGGCTTGAGGGTGAACATGGCGGCTTTATCGCCCAGATCGCCCAGACACGGGAAGGGATCAGCGAACGCTCCATCCAGATCCTGCAGATTGAGGAAGAAGCGCGGGCGGACGTTCTGCAGCAGCTGCAGGAAACCCGCTCCCGTATTGCCCAGCTGCAGGAACAGCGTATTGCTGCAGAGGACCAGCTGACCCGTGTGGACATCCGCGCCCCGCGCTCCGGCTTTGTGCACAATCTCTCTATTCACACCATTGGCGGCGTTATCGGCCCGGCCGAGACGGTGATGGTTATTGTACCAAGAGAGGACCTTCTGGTGGTCGAAGCACAGGTGCAGCCGGTGGATATCGACCAGTTGACCGCAGAACAGCAGGCGACTATCCGTCTGCCGAGCTTTGACCAGCGCACCACGCCAGAGCTTAAGGCAACCCTGAAGACCGTCTCCGCTGATCTGACGCAGGATCAGGTGTCCGGTCTCAGCTATTACCTTGTCCGCCTGACAATTCCCGATGAGGAATTGGCGAAACTCAATGGCAAAAGACTGATCCCCGGCATGCCGGTGGAGGCTTTCCTGAAGACGGAAGACAGGACGGTCCTGTCCTATATCGTCAAGCCGATTACAGATCAGATTGCCCACGCGTTGAAAGAGCGCTGAGCGTCCTGTCAGACAGGTTCTGAACAGTCTTCAAATCACCGCTCAAATTACTTCTGGTCTTTCACCGGAAGAGCCCCTAAATCTCTTCGCAGAATGAGATTTAAGGCCTGGGAACAAGAGCCGGTTCCTGAGCATGATTGAAAGGCTATCCCATGAAAAGACTGACAAAATTCTATATCGACGGGGCCTGGGTTGACCCGGTCGAACCGCGTGATTTCGATGTGATCAATCCGGCGACCGAAGAGCCGGCTGCTGTGATTTCCATGGGGTCTCCTGCTGATGTGGACAAGGCTGTTGCAGCAGCCAGGGCCGCCTTTGATGACTGGGCGGAAACTCCGGTGGAGGAGCGTGCATCCCTGCTTGAGCGACTGATCGAGATTTATCAGTCCCGGTCAGAAGCGATGGCCGTTGCCATGGTTGAGGAAATGGGAACGCCGTTGACCTTTTCCCGAGACTATCAGGCACCCTGTGGTGACGGACATATCCAGTCCACGGTTGACGCATTGCGCGCCCATGCCTTTGAGCGACCGAGCCCGCGTGGCGGGTCTCTCCTGCGTGATGAGCCGGTCGGGGTCTGCGGGCTGATTACTCCGTGGAACTGGCCCATCAACCAGGTGGTAGTCAAGGTTGCCCCGGCTCTGGCTGCAGGCTGTACGGTCATCCTGAAGCCAAGCGAATTCTCACCCATCTCCGCTGTCCTGTTCACGGAAATGATTCATGAAGCGGGCTTCCCCAAAGGGGTGTTCAATCTCATCAATGGTGATGGTCCGGGCGTTGGATCTGCACTCACGACCCATCCGG
The DNA here is from genome assembly GCF_030845175.1 of Coralliovum pocilloporae. Taxonomy (NCBI): domain Bacteria; kingdom Pseudomonadati; phylum Pseudomonadota; class Alphaproteobacteria; order Hyphomicrobiales; family Coralliovaceae; genus Coralliovum; species Coralliovum pocilloporae. The sequence goes on from NZ_CP132542.1 coordinate 2,399,970, forward strand.
ACGTGGATATGGTGTCATTCACCGGTTCCACCCGTGCCGGTATTGCTATTTCCAAGGCTGCGGCAGATACGGTGAAGCGCGTGGCACTGGAGCTCGGGGGCAAGTCTCCCAATATCCTGTTTGCTGACGCGGATCTTGAGCAGGCAACCGCGTTCAGTGTTGAAGCGGTCTTCTCCAATTCCGGCCAGACCTGTGACGCTCCAACCCGCCTTCTGGTCGAGCGCAGCGTTTATGACAAGGTGGTCGAGCTGGCACAGAAGGAAGCTGAAAACACCCGTGTGGCTGACCCGATGAGTGAGGGCGATCACATCGGACCGGTGGTCAACAAACGGCAGTTCGAGACCATCCAGATGATGATCGAAAAAGGTATGGGAGAGGGCGCGCGCCTGATCGCAGGCGGCCTCGGACGGCCTGAAGGGCTTGATAAAGGCTATTTCGTGCGCCCGACCATCTTTGCTGATGTGAACAATGAGATGGCCATTGCGCGCGATGAAATTTTCGGTCCGGTTCTCACTATCATCCCGTTTGACACCGAAGAGGAAGCCATTCGCGTGGCCAATGACACTCCGTATGGTCTTGGGGCTTTTGTCCAGTCCGGTGATAGGGCCAGGGCTCAGCGGGTGGCGAGAAAGCTCCGGGCCGGAACGGTTTCCATCAACGGTGAGGCCTACGACTATGATGTACCGTTCGGCGGCTACAAGCAGTCGGGTAATGGTCGGGAAAACGGCGTTTACGGCCTGCACGACTATCTGGAAGTCAAGGCTATCACTGGTTAAAGCATATTCCCGAAAAGTGTGGGCGGTTTTCGGACAAGAATATGCTTAGGGGATAGTGCATATTCCCGAAAAGTGTGCGCGGTTTTCGGACAGGAATATGTCTGGAACGAACAGGAAGAGGCGGCTGTCAGGGCCGCCTTTTTGCTTACAGAATCTGGCTGAGAAATTCTTTGGTGCGCGGGTCTTTGGCGTCATCGAAAAAGGTGGCCGGTGGTCCATGTTCGACAATCAGCCCTCTGTCGGTGAAGTAGATATGATCTGCCACCTCACGGGCAAACCCCATCTCATGGGTCACCAGAATGCAGGTCATGCCGTCTTCTGCCAGTTCCTTGATGGTGATCAGAACTTCGTTGACGGTTTCAGGGTCAAGGGCCGCGGTAACCTCGTCAAACAGCATCACGTCCGGCTTCATGGCCAGAGACCGGGCAATGGCAACACGCTGCTGCTGGCCGCCTGACAATTCACCCGGATAGCTGTTCTCCTTGCCCTCCAGACGGACCTTCTTGATCAGGGCTCGGGCCAGTTTCTCGGTTTCCGCCTTGTCCTGTTTCAGCACCCGGATCGGTGCCATCATCACATTCTGCAAGGCCGTTTTATGCGGAAACAGATTGTACTGCTGGAAGACCATGCCGACTTTCTTGCGGAGTTCCAGCTTGTCCAGGTCTGGATCGTTGACCTCCTGGCCTTCCACAAGAATGGAGCCCTGCTGAATGTCATTCAGTGCATTGATGCAGCGGATCAGGGTGGATTTGCCAGAGCCCGATGGCCCGATGATGCAGATAACCTCGCCCTTCATCACATCAAAGGATACGCCCTTGAGCACCTCCAGATCGCCAAACGCCTTGTGGACGTCCTTGACGGAAACCATTGGCTGATCGTCTGTCCAACTCATTGAATTACGTCCTCAGGTTTTCACGGCAAACTTCTTCTCCAGATACACGGTCCATCGCGCAATCGGATAGCAGTAGATGAAGAAGAGCAGCAGAACGAAAGAATAGAAGGGTGCCAGAAGGTCGGTACGTCCGCCTTCAGCAGCAAGCGCCTCGCCGGTCAGTGTCATGACCTCTGAAACACCCACGACAGAGGCCAGCACCGTGGCCATGGTCAGGATGGAATAGAGGTTCATCCAGGGCGGCAGCATGCGCTTTACACATTGCGGCAGGATAATCAGCCACAGGGTTTGTCGCCGTGTGTAGGCAAGGCTTTCGGCAGCCTCCCATTGACCGCTTGGTAGGGACACAATGGCACCGCGGACAATCTCCGACACATTCGCCATCACAGGCAGGGAAAGGCCGATAATGGCCTTCACCCAGTCCGGGAAGGGAATGGTGACAAAGCCCAGATTAAACTCGAAGGGCAACAGGAACATGGCAAAGAACAGAAGGACCAGCCACGGCGCATTGCGGAAGAACTGGGTAATGAACCAGGTGGATTTTCTCACCACCGGATTGAGCGAGATCTGTCCCAGCCCGAGAGCCGTGCCGACCACTGTCCCGAGAGCCATTGCACACATGGAAATGATGATGTTGAAAATGAAGCCCTGAAGCAGAAGGGGCATCCATTTCACCAGTGTATCAAGAGATGACGGGCGGGCCGTGCCATCTGTGGCATAGACGAGAGATGAAGAAACCAGGCAGAGGCCGAGAATAATCAGCCCGTGCCGCGGCTTCAGTGAGAACCCGTCACCCTGTGTGGAGCGGGTCTTGCGTGGCAGCATCACTGCCATATCGGATTTGAACTCTGGAGCGCTCATCAGCCATACCCCGGAATCTTGAGCCGGCGTTCCCAGCTGTTCATGCCCCAGACCAGAACACCGACCAGGAGGAAATAGGCGAGAAGCAGGAAGACCATCATCTCGGTGACATTCACATTGTCCGACCAGATCTGATTGGCTTCATAAAGCATCTCCGGAACCGCAATCGCATAGGCCAAGGTCGTGGTCTTGACCAGATTGACGAGATTGTTGTTGAGCGCAGGCAGAGCAACCCGGAAGGCAAGAGGCAATGTGATGTCGCGATAGATCTGCAGGCGGGTGAAGCCAAGCGCTTCGGCGGCTTCGACGGTGGATTTCGGTACCGCTTCAATGCCGGAGCGGAAAATCTCCACATTGAATGCACCCGCAAAGAAGGACAGGGAAATCACGGCCCATTCGAAACTGCCGAGAAGAGGCGCTTCGCCGCCCCATTCTGTCTGAACTTTCGGCATCAGGGAGCCAATGGCGAAATAGAAGAAGTAGAGCTGCACAAGTGGCGGTGTGTTGCGGAACAACTGGATATAGCCGTTAACGAAACGGCGGGTCCATTTGAAGGACGACCCCTGCAGCCAGGCTCCGATAATACCGATAATGACGGAAAAGATCAGGCAGATGACGGACAGCTTGATTGTGGTCAGAAAGCCGTTCAGCATCCGGCCACGGTCATAGGCATCATACAGGAATGGCAGATTGATGCCGGTGTTGTCGTACAACACCCGAAACCACTCGAAAAAGGCCTCCATGCCACCTCCCGGAGCTAATCCGACCCTGTCCGGACGAAACGACATAGCCTAAAGCTGGTCTGAAACTGGCCCGGAGCACATTCTATCTTGGAGAATAACGGCAGGGACGGGCGTCCCTGCCATCAGGTTTCAGGTGCAGATTATTTGAATTTATCGTGCATGGCCTTGGCAAATGGCGTGTTGGCAACACCCCATTTGGTTTCGAGCTCAAGGATGCGACCTGACTTGTGCCAATCCTCGATCATGCCAGCCATGAACGTCTTGAAGTTGTCCTCACCAAGACGAACAGCAAGACCCCAGGGGGCATCATCAATGGTGTTCAGCGGCATTTCGAAGTCCTTGAAGGCATTATCCTTTGTCTTGGCGACAATGGCTGAGTCATCATAGACAAAGGCGACGCAATTGCCTTGCTGGAGTGCCGCATAGGCTTCAGCTGTGCCTTTGAAGGCTACGATCTTTGCGCCATACTCCGTCGCTGTCTTCTTGTTGTAGAAAGCGCCCTGAATACCGCAGACTGGCTTGTCGCGCAGGTCTTCCCAATCCTTGAAGGCGAACTTCTTCGGAGACAGAATGTTGGTGCCGGATGAGTAGTAGTTCGGATCGACAATGTTGACGACCTTGCGACGGTCCGGACGGTCGGTCATGGTCGCAATCATCAGGTCAATCTTGCCCTGCTCCAGAAACTGCATCCGGTTGGAGCTTACAACAGGCACGTACTCGACCTTGACGCCGAGCTTGTCTGCCACGTCCTTGGCAAGGTCAGGTTCGATGCCGACAATACTGCCCGACGGGTCGCGGTAGCCATAAGGTTTATAGTCAGCTTTGACGCCGACTTTCAAAACGCCGGCTGCCTTGATGTCATCCAGAACATCGGCATTAGCCACCTGGGACGCCAGGGCAAAGGCACCAAGCGCAACGGCTCCAAGAAGAGTTTTGAATGTCATTGTATCCTCCCACACTACAATTCAATCGAAAGCCTATGCGAGGTGGTTTGCTGATGCAAACAGAAACAAGGGTCTAGGAATTGTGAGGTATCTGTTCTGCTGTCTGATCAGCGCGTATCAAGACTGTGGGATGGCCGTTTGTTTTACAATATCTGCAATCCGCGACAGCTGGCTTGCAAGCGGGCTGGTCTTGCGCCAGACCATGCCGATGGTCCGGGATGGCTTCGGTGCCTTGAACTGGCTGACACAGACAGAGGCTGACCGGGTTTCGACAGGGACCGCCATTTCCGGGATAAGGGTTACGCCTATCCCGGCGCTGACCATCTGAACCAGGGTGGACAGTGAGCTGCCGTCCAGAAGTTCACGTGGCCGGGCTGCGTGCATGTTGCAGAACGAGAGGGCCTGATCGCGGAAACAGTGACCTTCCTCCAGAAGCAGAAGCTTCATCTCTCTCAGCATGTCGCGGTTCGGCACCGGCTTGTCTTTGTCTTCCCCAGGGCGGACGAGGACGAAATTCTCGCTGAAGAGAGGGGTTTCCACCAGAGAAGGCTCTGAAACCGGCAAGGCAAGGATCGCCGTATCCAGCCTGCCGCCTGCGAGTTCCTCCAGCAGTTTTGGCGTCACCGTCTCACGGACATGTATCTCAAGACCTTCATAGGCCTTGCCGAGATCGCCGATAATCTTCGGCAGAAGATAGGGTGCAATGGTCGGGATAACGCCGATACGCAATCTGCCAACCAGCCGTTCCCTTGAAGCGCGGGCCAGATCTCCCAGTTCATTGACTGATCTCAGGATATCACGGGCTCTTAAGGCAAATTCCTCGCCAAAGTTGGTCAGGCGGACCTGCCGTGCTCCACGCTCGAACAGATCGGTCTCCAGTGTTTCCTCAAGTTCCTTGATCTGCATGGAGAGCGCAGGCTGCGAAATGGCACATGCATTGGCAGCCCGACCGAAATGTCCATGATGGGCCAGCGCCTCAAAATAGCGCAGCTGCTTTAGGGTCAGATTGATCATAAGGAAACCTTATTCAGGCAATCAGTAAATTCAACTTAAACTGATTAGGTCGCGTTGCTATATTCCTATCGTGAATGCTGGGAGATGCCAATGCTTCAATCCGCCGACATATCAATGCTGATGGCCGCTGGTCTTGTCTCTTTGAGTCTGGGAACGATGCTCTGGCGCAGCCTCCAACAGAATCATGCCAGGGTCGCACTCTGCCGGAAAGCCTCCAGCCGGTCATGAAACTGTATTCAATCGCAATGTCATTTAAGATGTCTGTCTGAACGACAATCATTATCAAACAAGCCTTCTACAGGAGAACAAGATGGCCGGGAATGGGAACAGCGCAGGCAAGTGCCCTGTCATGCACGCACAATCCGCGTCTGCTGGAACGTCAAACAAGGATTGGTGGCCGAATCAGCTCAATCTGAAAGTCCTTCGCCAGCATTCGTCCAAGTCAGACCCGATGGGTGCTGACTTCAATTATGCTGAAGCGTTCAAATCGCTCGACCTGCAGGCTGTCAAGCAGGACCTCTATGCCCTGATGACCGACAGTCAGGACTGGTGGCCGGCCGACTATGGTCATTACGGTGGCCTTTTCATCCGTATGGCCTGGCACAGTGCCGGTACATACCGCACCGGCGATGGCCGTGGTGGTGGTGGCACGGGCAACCAGCGCTTTGCGCCGCTGAACAGCTGGCCGGACAACGGCAACCTTGATAAAGCCCGCCGTCTCCTGTGGCCGATCAAGAAGAAATACGGCAACAAGATCTCCTGGGCTGATCTGATGATTCTGGCCGGTAACTGCGCGCTTGAAGATATGGGCTTCAAGACCTTTGGTTTCGGCGGTGGCCGTGCCGATATCTGGGAGCCGGAAGAAGACATCTACTGGGGTGTTGAGACCGAGTGGCTCGGTGAGAGCCGTTATACCGGTGACCGCGATCTGGAAAACCCGCTGGCTGCTGTGCAGATGGGCCTGATCTACGTGAATCCGGAAGGCCCGAACGGTGATCCGGATATCCTCGCGTCCGGTCGTGACATTCGCGAAACCTTCGCTCGCATGGGCATGAATGATGAGGAAACCGTTGCTCTGGTTGCCGGTGGTCATACCTTTGGTAAGGCGCATGGTGCTGGCGATCCTGGCCTTGTCGGTGCGGAACCTGAAGCCGCTCCGATCCAGGAAATGGGCTTTGGCTGGAAGAACGGCCTTGGCAGCGGCAAGGGTGATGACACCACCACCAGCGGTATCGAAGGAGCCTGGACTGCGAACCCGATCAAATGGGACAACGGATATTTCGATCTCCTGTTCGGCTATGACTGGAACCTGACCAAGAGCCCGTCCGGTGCCTGGATCTGGGAGCCGGTTGGTGTCAAGGAAGAGGACATGGCTCCTCAGGCGCATGATCCGTCCAAGAAGGTCAAGACCATGATGACCACGGCCGATATGGCCATGCGCATGGACCCGATCTATGGTCCGATCTCGAAACGCTTCCATCAGAATCCGGAAGAGTTCGCTGATGCGTTTGGTCGTGCGTGGTTCAAGCTGACCCACCGCGATATGGGGCCGCGGTCCCGTTATCTCGGCTCTGAAGTGCCTCAGGAAGAGCTGATCTGGCAGGATCCGCTTCCGGCTGTGGATCACGATCTGGTTGATGATGCAGACGTTGCTGCTCTCAAAGCCAAGATCCTTGCTTCTGGTCTGAGCGTCTCTGAGCTGGTCTCAACAGCCTGGGCCTCCGCATCCACATTCCGCGGTTCCGACATGCGCGGTGGTGCCAACGGTGCCCGCATCCGCCTTGCACCGCAGAAAGACTGGGAAGTTAACCAGCCTCTGCAGCTTGCGAAGGTTCTGGAAACACTGGAAGGCATTCAGGCCGAGTTCAACGGTCAGGGTGGTTCCAAGAAAGTGTCTTTGGCTGACCTGATCGTTCTCGGCGGTGCTGCCGGTGTTGAGCAGGCTGCGAAGAATGCCGGTGAGGACGTGACCGTACCATTCACGGCGGGCCGGACCGACGCGTCCCAGGAGCAGACAGACGCGGACTCCTTTGCTTTCCTTGAGCCGGTCGTCGACGGGTTCCGGAACTTCCAGCAGAAGCGTTTCACGGTTCCGACCGAAGAGCTTCTGGTCGACCGGGCTCAGCTGCTGACCCTGAACGTGCCTGAAATGACCGTTCTTGTTGGTGGTCTGCGTGTTCTGGGCGCCAATGTCGGTGGTTCAAAGCATGGTGTCTTCACAGATAAGGTTGACACGCTGAGTACCGATTTCTTCGTCAATCTGACCGACATGTCCACCGAGTGGGTGCCCACATCAGAAGACGAGCAGGAGTTCGAAGGCCGTGATCGTGCAAGCGGTGCAGTCAAGTGGACAGCAACCCGTGCTGATCTGATCTTCGGTTCCAACTCCCAGCTTCGTGCTCTGGCAGAGGTCTATGCGCAGGATGACAATCAGGCAGCTTTCGTCTGTGACTTCGTCTCCGCATGGAACAAGGTCATGAATGCAGACCGGTTCGATGTCGCATAAGCGGCTTCAGACCTGCTGAAAAGACAAGAAGCGCGGCTCATTGAGTCGCGCTTTTCTCATATTGGATCTGGATATGTGGACGTGAAAGGTTCTGTCCGGATGTGTGCAAACTGAAGTCGGGATGAACCGTCAGATGTTCTGGACCTGGGCAAACCCGCCAGCCTCAGCAGCTTGTTCTTCCTGTTGTCGGGCAGCCTCTTCTTCCTGATGGGCGGTCTCGCGCAGGGACTGGATTTTGCTGCCGGGAGCGGACTTGACCGTCTCACGCGGTTTTGGCCCGAAATAGGTCGGCGTCTTGATGAATTCGCGTGGTTTGAGCACGACGCTGGCTACACGCTGATACAATGCCTTGGCGGAAATCGGCTTCGACAGGATCTCGTGAACACCCAGATTGCGGGCTTCGACAATGGTGGAGCGTTCGGTATAGGCCGTCACCATGATCACTGGAACAAAGGCAAAGGGATTGTCAGGATTGCGCAGGATTCGCATCACTTCCGCACCATCCAGAACCGGCATGACCCGGTCCAGAAGAACAATATCCGGATTAGCTTTTTCCATGGCTTCAAGAGCGGCAACACCGTCTTCCGCCTCGACAATCTGGCGTACACCGAATGCCTGCAGCACCATTCTGAGGATGGTGCGCATATATGAACTGTCATCGGCGATAACGAAGGAAAGTTCCTTCAGATCCAGATTGTACACATGTCACTCCAGAGGCGGGACTCTCACAGCCTCGATTCCTCAACAGTCTGGCGCGGAAACCCTGAAAAATTATTAAGAATAATGACAAAAATGTAAGGGCAGCTTTTCTGCGTCGCTTTGACGCTGTTCAGGAAAAACACTTAAAAACCGCCATTCTTGATCTTCCTCAAACACCTGTTCTCAGATATGTGCTTCAAAAGTGCGCGAGCGCGTCAAACTGGCATTAGACTTTTGTAACGCGGTTGATTAACTTGGAGGAATTCCAATGTGGCACCAATCGACGAATACGCACGGGATACAGACAATGAACTATCAGTCATTCTTTGAAGGCGCAGTTAGCGCTCTCAAAGACGAGAAGCGGTATCGAGTCTTCGCAGACCTGGAACGTGTTGTCGGTCGTTTTCCCCATGCTATCCATCGCCGGGATGGAGAAGAGCGGGATGTGACGATCTGGTGTTCGAATGATTATCTGGGCATGGGTCAGAATAACCATGTGATCTCTGCGTTTTGCGACGCTGCTCAGGGCATGGGCGCAGGCGCAGGCGGCACCCGTAATATCTCTGGAACCAACCATCCTCTGGTGGAACTGGAAAACGAGCTTTGCGACCTTCACAACAAAGAAGCCGCGCTGGTGTTCACGTCAGGCTTCGTCTCGAACGAGGCGGCCATTTCCACCATTGCCAAGCTTCTGCCTGACTGCCTGATCCTGTCGGATCAGCTGAACCATGCTTCAATGATTGCCGGTATCCGGAATTCCGGTGCCCAGAAGCAGGTTTGGCGCCACAATGACATGGAGCATCTGGAAGAGCTCCTGAAGGCTGCCGGTCCCGAGCGGGCCAAACTGATCGTCTTTGAATCTGTTTATTCCATGGATGGTGATATCGCGCCGATTGAGCAGATTGCTGATCTGGCCGACAAGTACAACGCACTCACCTATATTGATGAAGTGCATGCGGTTGGCATGTATGGTCCGCGCGGAGCTGGTATCTGTGAACGTGACGGCGTCATGGACCGGATTGATATCATCGAAGGCACGATGGCCAAGGCCTATGGCGTGCTGGGCGGATATATTACAGCCAGTGCCGCTATTGTTGATGCCGTGCGCTCTTATGCTCCGGGCTTTATCTTCACAACGGCTCTGCCGCCGGCTCTGGCCCGAGCAGCTGCCACGTCGATCCGCTATCTGAAAGAATCAAACGCTGAGCGTGAAGGCCAGCAGCGTCAGGCTCAGCGGGCCAAGGATGTGTTTTCCGCCGCCGGTCTTCCGGTGCTGCCGTCTGAAACCCACATCGTTCCGGTGCTGGTCTGCGATCCTGATCTGTGCAAGCAAGCCAGTGATATTCTGCTGGATGAGTACGGCATCTATATTCAGCCGATCAATTATCCGACCGTGCCGCGCGGCACGGAGCGTCTGCGGATCACTCCAACGCCATTCCATGATGATCAGTTGATTGACACCCTGCGTGATGCACTGGTCGAAATCTGGGATCGTCTGGATCTGCCGAAAGTCGAGCCGGGCGCCTTTGTGGAGGTCGATGCCATGGCTGACAGGATGGCTGCGAAATTGCAGGTCTTCCCCGCAGCCGGTGGCTGATCACCCGCTTTCGGTTATAAGAACAACAAAAGAGGCCGGTTCTGTATGGAACCGGCCTCTTTTGTTATGTCAGGTAAAAACCCGAAATAATTATTCGTGCATGCCGGTCATATGGCACATGCCGCAGACATTCTTGATCAGGATGCGATCCTGCTTCGGCATGACGATCAGGCCACGCTTTTTCATAGTGGAAAGCACGCGGCTGACAGTCTCGATTGTCAGGCCCAGATAGTCGGCAATTTCCTGACGGGTCATCTTCAGGGTGACCAGGGACTCATCTGGCGCGTCCAGTTTGGGACCGACGCAACCCACGCCGCCGCGATCAATGACGAATTTCATCAGAAATGTCGAAACGCGCTCAAAAGCTGATTTCCGGCCAAGAAGAACAGCGTGTTCATGCATGTCCTCAAGCTGATGCAGCAGCTTGGTATACATATGCTGCTGCCATCCTTCCGACTGCTCGGCCTGACGGCGCACTGTATGGCGGATTGTAGCGGGTGCCAGTGTTTCCGCACTGGTGTCGTAGAGATCACTGGAGGCCATGCCGAAAATATCGCCGGCGCCCAGAATCTCGACCACCTGACGACGACCGTCCGGCAGGAGTTTATAAAGCATGACAACCCCGTCCACGATTTCGTAGACGCGATCAGACGGATCACCTTCAAAGAAGATCGTTTCGTGACTGTCAAAAACCGATTCGGTAATTTTGACATCGTCACCAGAACGGCTGTACTGAAGCAGCTCGTCGGCAACACCGTTGTTACGGCCCGGCAAGGCGTCCATTCGTCCCTCCAAATTACTCAGAAACCCGGCAGTCTACCTCTGCCATCAGGGCTTCTGATACCTACTCTAGCACTGCCCCAGCAAAAATGACCAGAGGCCAAACAGTCGCGCCGTGCAGTCGCGGCCTGCCTCTCTTCATTGTGATGCAGATAACATTAATCCGGTTGACGGGGAAGGGGGATCATGGACTCCGCAGGCACTGTGTACAGATTGCCGCAGGTGTCGCTGAACTGTCATGAAATCTCGATATATCGGGATTCATGGATAAGTTGAATGCTGTCACGGCCTTTCGCGCATTGGGTCATGATACCCGGATTGAGGTCTTCCGCCTGCTGATTGCGGAGGCACCTAAAGGTCTGCCTGCCGGAGAGATAGCGGACAGGGTGGGCGTGGTGCAGAACACCATGTCATCCCATCTGGCGACGCTCACGCAAGCCGGTCTGATCAGGGCCGAGCGTCGGGGGCGGACTATTCTCTATGGTCTGAACCCGGATCAGCTGACGGCACTTCTGTCTTATCTGATGGAAGACTGTTGCGGGACCCGGCCAGAGTGCTGTCTGCCGGTTCTGAAACGGAAGAGTGAAGAGGGGCACAGCGATGGCGTCATTGCATGATGAAGGCAGGATATACAATGTCCTGTTCTTGTGTACGGGGAACTCAGCCCGTTCAATCCTGGCAGAAGCCATTCTTAACAATGAGGGCGGGGAGCGATTCCGGGCTTTCTCTGCGGGTTCCATGCCAAAGGGGGAGCCGCATTCTCATGCTTTGGCTTTGCTCAATAAGCTGGGTCTGCCGACGGATGGGCTCCGGTCCAAGAGCTGGGATGAGTTTGAGGGAGACAGTGCGCCTGATCTCGATTTTGTTTTCACCGTCTGTGATAATGCGGCCAGTGAAACCTGCCCTGTCTGGCTGGGGCAACCCATGCAGGCCCATTGGGGCATACCGGACCCGGCTGCGGTTGAAGGAACAGATGCAGAGATCAGCTATGCCTTTGCCGATGCTTATCGGATGATGCGCAATCGGATCAGCATTTTCATCAACCTGCCGATTGAAACGCTGGACAGGCTGGCTCTCAAGTCTAGCCTTGACGATATTGGTGCAATGGCTGATCAGGATGAGGGGCAGGCTGAATGAGTGCGGATAATCTCTCCCGCCGTCTGGTGGCGGAAATGCTGGGGACCGGTATGCTGGTCTGTACCGTTGTGGGCTCCGGCATCATGGCAGACAAGCTCACAGGTGATGTGGCGCTTGCACTGCTTGGCAACACGATCCCGACTGGCGCTATCCTTGTGGTGCTGATCACTGTTCTTGGCCCGATATCCGGTGCCCATTTCAATCCGGCGGTCACCCTCGGCTTTGCCATCCGACGCGAGATTTCTCCGTCTGACAGCATGTTTTATGTTGGGGCTCAGATCATTGGCGGCATCCTTGGCACGCTGGCCGCTCATGGGATGTTTGACCTGAACATTCTGCAGACCTCTTCCACGGTCCGTACAGGCGGCGCGCAGTGGTTTGCAGAAGTCATTGCCACATTCGGTCTGATGTTCATCATTCTCGGTGGTCTGCGGGCCCGGGCCGATGCGGTTCCCTGGCTGGTCGGCCTCTACATTACAGCCGCTTACTGGTTCACCGCGTCCACATCCTTCGCCAACCCGGCTGTGGCCATTGCCCGCAGTCTGACAGACACCTTCTCCGGTATTCGTCCGGTTGATCTGCCTGGTTTTATCATTGCCGAATGTATCGGTGCCCTGCTGGCTGTAGCGCTCTGCGCCTGGCTCTTGCGTGGAGGCCGCAGCGGCCATCACTAGTCATTGCTGATAAGGGTAGAATTGATTTTCCTTTAGTTTCGAATTGATATATATCGAAATTAAACGCGTATTCATGATGATGCGAAACAAGGCGGAAAATCATGCGGACCCAGGTTGATATTGCCATTATCGGAGGCGGCATAAACGGCTGCGGTATCGCCCGCGATGCTGCTGGACGTGGTTATTCGGTTCTGCTCTGTGAGCAGGATGATCTGGCCAGCGGCACGTCATCGTCTTCGACTAAGTTGATCCATGGTGGTCTGCGTTATCTGGAGCACTATGAATTCATGCTGGTGCGCAAGGCGCTGATGGAACGGGAAGTGCTCTGGGCCAATGCGCCGCATATCATCTGGCCGCTTCGGTTCGTGCTGCCGCATCACAAGGGCCTGCGGCCTTCATGGCTTCTGCGGCTTGGTCTGTTTCTTTATGACCATCTTGGCGGACGCAAGCTGTTGCCGCCGACCAGTACTCTTAATCTGAAGACGGATGATGCGGGCAAGCCTTTGCGAGGGGATTTCGCTAAAGGGTATGAATATTCTGACGGCTGGGTGGATGATGCCCGCCTGGTGTCGCTGAACGCCCAGGATGCCGCAAGACTTGGTGCCGATATCCGGACACGCACCAAATGTGTGGGGCTTGAGCGCAAGGGCGGCCAGTGGGTCGTCGAGATGGAAGACAGAAGTACAGGCGAACGCTCGCTGGTTGAGGCCGCGACAGTGGTCAATGCCGCTGGTCCCTGGATCGACACGCTTCTGACGGAAAGTCTTGGCCAGAAGGATGCCCGCAATGTGCGCCTCGTCCAGGGCAGTCACATTGTCGTGCCGAAGCTGTTTGATCACGACAAGTGCTACATCTTCCAGAACGATGACGGGCGGATTGTCTTCGCTATTCCCTATCAGGGAGACTTCACCCTGATAGGCACCACGGATCATGATTATTCCGGTGATCCGGCCAATGCCAGGATCACTGACGCCGAGACGGATTATCTGTGCGAGCTGGCGTCGGATTACTTCACCACCACCGTTACCCGGGATGATGTGGTCTGGACCTATGCCGGTGTGCGTCCGCTCTATGATGACGGAGCGACCAAGGCACAGGAAGCCACCCGCGATTACGTCATTCGCCCAGATGGCAGCCGTGATGAAGGGGTGCTGATCAATATATTCGGCGGCAAGATCACGACCTACCGCAAGCTCGCGGAAGCCGTAATGGATGCTGTGGGTGACGCAATCGGCAGCAAGGGGCAGACATGGACAGAAGTCGCTCCTCTGCCCGGTGGCAATTTCGAAACAGAGGCGTTTGACAGGCTTCTGGCGTCAACCTATGCCGGATATCCGTTCTTTGATGACAAGACCCTGTACAGGCTGGTTCGGGCTTACGGCACACAGGTTCCGGAGATTTTTGGTTCTGCCCGGGTTCTGGAAGATTGCGGACGGAATTTCGGTGCGGGCTTGACCGAGCTGGAAGTCCGATATCTCATGCAGCATGAATGGGCTCAGACGGCAGAGGATGTGATCTGGCGGCGGTCGAAACTCGGTCTCTGGATGACAGAAGAGCAGGTCACTGCGCTGGCTCAGTGGATGGCCGACATGCAGGAAAAGTCAGCCGCCTGACATGGGTCTGAGATGGGCCTGAGGTGGATCTGGCTGGGGGCTGAAGGGCATCCGGGAATTGCTTGAAGGGGAGAATGTCGTGGCGTCTTATTGTCTGGCGATTGATCAGGGCACAACATCGTCGCGTGCGATTGTTTTTGATGGAGCGCTGAAAAGCGTCGCGGTGGACCAGCAGGAATTCCCGCAGCATTTCCCAAGCTCCGGCTGGGTGGAACATGACCCGGAAGACATCTGGACCACGGTTATGGAAACGCTGTCCGGCGCGGTCAGAAAGGCCGGAATCAATCTGTCCGATTTGGCTGCTATCGGCATTACCAATCAGCGCGAGACGACAATTGTCTGGGACAGGGCAACCGGCAAACCCGTTTACAACGCGATTGTCTGGCAGGACCGCCGGACGGCCGAGTTTTGCACCCGGCTGAAGGAGCAGGGGCACGAAGCACTGGTGTCAGAACGGACCGGCCTGCTGCTTGACCCCTATTTTTCCGGCACAAAGGTCGCCTGGATCCTGGACAATGTGGATGGTGCACGGGCGGCGGCAGACCGTGGTGAGCTGGCCTTTGGCACGGTGGACTGCTTCCTTCTTTGGCGGCTCACCGGTGGGCGGGTACATGCAACAGACGCCACCAACGCCAGCAGAACCATGCTCTATGACATTCATCGTGGCTGCTGGGATGAGGACTTATTGACGCTTCTGAACGTTCCGGTGTCGATGATGCCGGAGGTTAAAGACAGTGCGGCTGACTTTGGTGTCAGCGACGAAGCTGTTCTTGGTGGCTCTGTTCCGATTGCCGGAATAGCTGGTGATCAGCAGGCAGCAACGGTCGGTCAGGCCTGTTTCAGACCGGGCATGATGAAGGCGACCTATGGCACCGGCTGCTTTGCCCTGCTCAATACGGGCGACAAGGCCGTTCAGTCCCGCAACAGGTTGCTCACCACCATTGCCTATCAGTTGAACGGCAAGCCAGCCTATGCCCTGGAAGGATCTATTTTCATTGCCGGGGCAGCGGTGCAATGGCTCCGGGACGGGTTGGGCATTCTCGAAAAAGCCGAGCAGTCCGGTCCCATGGCAGATGAGGCGGATACACAACAGGATGTCTATCTGGTGCTGGCCTTTACCGGGCTGGGCGCACCTTACTGGGACGCAGAGTGTCGCGGTGCCATCTTCGGGCTGACACGCGGATCAGGCCCCAATGAGCTGGCCCGTGCTGCCCTGGAAGCCGTCTGCTATCAGACCCATGACCTTCTGGATGCCATGAGAGGGGACTGGGCGGATGCGTCCGGTGAGACGGTTCTGAGAGTGGATGGCGGCATGGTCGCCAGTGACTGGACCATGCAGCGTCTTTCGGATCTGTTGAATGCCCCGGTCGACAGACCGCACATCCTGGAGACGACGGCGCTTGGGGCAGCCTGGCTGGCCGGGTATCAGACAGGTTTGTATCCGGACATGGAGGCCTTCTCGGAGACCTGGGCGCTTGAACGGCGGTTCTCTCCGGATATGGATGCAGGCATCCGCGACCACAAACTCAGTGGTTGGGCGGATGCAGTTAGCCGGACGTTGAGCAATCGCAAAAACTAGGTCCTGACGCTAGTCCGTTATTCAGCGTCGTTTGAATGATTTCCGTCAGCTTCAGGCGGGAAGGCTACGTGTTTTGGGATTGTCATTCAGTTGCTTTATAAGCCACCTTGATACCAGACGAATGATTCGGAGAAAGTATGAGACGGAACAGATGCGCCAAGGTCGTTGCCACATTGGGCCCGGCCAGTTCGAGCCCGGAGAAGATCAAGGAACTCTACATGGCCGGGGCCGATGTCTTTCGTCTCAATTTCAGCCATGGCACCTATGAGGACCACAAGGCGCGGTTTGATGCGATCCGTGCTCTTGAGGCAGAGGTCGGTCGGCCTATTGGCATTCTTCAGGACCTTCAGGGCCCGAAAATCCGGATTGGCACGCTGCAGGGTGGAAAGCGCACGATCACTGCTGGCGATACCGTCACATTTGCTCTCGGCGAGACCGCCGGAGAAACCGAAATTCCTCTCCCGCACCCGGAAATCTTCGAGGCAATTGCCATTGGGCATTATCTGCTGATTGATGATGGCCGTCTGAAACTGAGGGTCACATCCTGTCTGGCTGAGAAGATTGAGGCGGAGGTGATCTATGGCGGGCCGCTCTCTGATCATAAGGGTGTCAATCTGCCGGACACCGTGGTCAACCTGTCACCGCTGACCAAGAAAGATCGCGCCGATCTGGATTATGGTCTGAGCCTTGGCGTTGACTGGGTGGCCCTGTCCTTTGTGCAGCGGCCGGGCGATATGCTTGAGGCTCGCGAACTGGTCGGCGACAAAGCTGGTCTGATGGCGAAGATCGAAAAGCCGACGGCGCTGGACAATATTGACGATATCATCCGCCTGTCCGACGCCATCATGGTGGCGCGTGGTGATCTGGGCGTTGAAATTCCGTCAGAAGATGTGCCGGGCCGCCAGAAGGAACTGGTGAAGAAATGCCGCCTGGCTGGAAAGCCGGTTCTGGTGGCAACCCAGATGCTGGATTCCATGACCAAGGCGCCAGCCCCGACCCGGGCTGAGGCATCTGACGTGGCAACCGCTATCTATGATGGTGCCGATGCCGTGATGCTGTCTGCTGAATCTGCTGCGGGTGATTATCCGGTTGAAGCGGTGTCCTTCATGGACCGGATGATTGCGCGCACAGAAGGTGACAAGGCCTATCGCTCCATTATCACGGCTCTTGAGCCCTCCGTTGAGCCCACGGTTCAGCACGCAGTGTCAGCGGCTGCATCAAGCGTTGCGGCGATGATCGGGGCCAAGGCCATTCTTGCCTATACCATGAGCGGGTCGACCGGCTCACGCATCGCCCGTATGCGCCCGGAAGTGCCGATTATCGTGGCCAGTCCGGACCTGAACATCGTCCGCCGGATGGTTCTGCTCTGGGGTGCTCATCCCATCCAGCATGAGGAAATCTCCAGTTTCCGCGAGATGGTGGAACGGGCCAGAAATCACGTTGTTGATGAAGGGTTCTGCGAACGGAATGACCGGGCCGTAGTTGTCGCTGGTGTTCCGTTTGGCGTGCGCGGCTCGACCAACAATCTCCGGGTGATCGAGGTCTGATCAGACCTGGAGCGTATTACAGCCAGTCATTGTAGGTCTTGAACCAGTCCTGCCGCAATCTGTTGCCCTGACCCGGAAAAGTGTCGGGCAACAGCGTTGCGCTCAGGATACGGTCCGGACGAAAATGCCGGAAATCCTTGCGAAGCTCACACCAGGCTGCAATCACAATGGCTTCGGCGTGATAGGCAATAGCAATCGGCCAGACTCGTCTTTCACTGATAACGCCCTGCGCATCGCGATAGACCAGTGCCAGTTTCCGTTCTTCGCGCACGGCCTGGCGCATCTCCGACATGTCGATGGATTCAGGCTCTTCTGCACCCCAGCGGCTTGAATAGAGAGACTGGCTGAGCTCAGTGACCGACGCCAGCTTGTCAGCAGCCCGTCTGGCCGCCTGGATCAGGCCCTTGTCACCGGACCGGCTCAGCATGGCCAGCCCCACCGAGATGGCTTCGACTTCTTCTATATCAAAATTGACCGGAGGCAGATCGAAGCCCGAACGCATGACATAACCAATGCCAGCGGCGCCCTCTATGGGAACCCGCATGCCCTGCAGGACAACCATATCCCGATAGACCGTCCGCTCCGTGACCTCAAGCCGGTCAGCAATCTGACGCGCCGTCATCGGGGCTGCGCTGGCTCGCAGGATCTGGATAATCTCAAACAGTCGAGTTGATCGGCTCATGGGTCTGAACCCTAACACTCCTGACATCCTGTTGTCAGGAGGTTTTTGCTATCCCGGCGGACTATCAGATTGGGAGGCAAGTAATGAGCGACGGTATTGTATCAGGATCGATGGGCAAGCAGGCCACGAACAGTGACAGGAACAGGGACAGAGACAGGCAGACCTATCTGGCCGGTGTGGTTCTTGTTTGCCTGTCGGCGGTGGTGTTCAGCACTGCAGGCCTGTTCACCAAGGGGGTCGGTGCGGATGCCTGGAGTGTCATTTTCTGGCGAGGTATCAGCGCTGCGCTTCTGTCGGTCCTCTTTCTTGCCCTTCGCTCCGGGGTGCGGTCCGAGCTTGCGCGGTTTGACGGCTATGCATGGGGGGCGGCTCTTCTTCTGGCGGCAGGGACAGCGGCTTTCATTCCAGCTTTCAAACTGACCACCATTGCCAATGTGGCCATGATCTGGGCGGCGGCGCCATTTGTCTCTGCGCTGCTGGCCTGGCTGTTTATTCGGGAGCGACCGTCAAAGATTGTCCTCGCGGCCAGTGGCCTCGCGATGCTGGGTGTGGTGATCATTGTTGGCGGGTCGATAGGCACGGGCCATTGGGTCGGCGATCTTCTGGCCTGCTGGATGACTGTGATGATGGCTGGTGCCATCGTCATCTATCGGAAGAGACCGGAGACACCGACTGTCCTGCCTGCGGCGCTGTCGTCTGTTTTGCTGTTGCCTCCGGCTCTGTGGCTGGCAAAGCCGCTTGAAACAGCATCAGGCGAGATTTCCATCCTGCTGGCGTTCGGGCTCATTTTCGCCGTGGCATCCATAACCCTGTCGGAAGGAGCAAAACGCCTGCCAGCCGCACAGACGGCGCTGCTTGGCGCACTTGAGACACCACTCGCGCCGCTCTGGGCCTTTCTGCTGTTCGCCGAGACGCCATCACAGGCCGCATTGCTGGGAAGTGGAATTATTCTGGTCGCCATTGTCCTGCCGCAAGTGGCAAGACACAGAAAGCCAGGGCCTGAAAACCGCTGTTCAAAGTGACAGACGGCAGGTATGGGCTTATACCCATGTGCCATTCTGCCGTTCTGAGGCAAACAGATTGTCGATCACCTGCTGGTTGGCGCGGGAGTCTTCAAGGCTGAACAAAGCTGTATCCACGCCCGTAATCCGGTCCCCGAAAGCCTCCACCTGGAGCTGATACTGGTCCTGTTTGCGGAATTGCCAGGTCTGGCTGGCGCTGTTGTTCTGATTATGCAGGATGATGTCAGTGGCATCATATCGTTCCGCATTGAATGGTGCGGGCACATCGATCCAGCCCTGGTCGCCATGAAACACCATGCCCTGTCGCGTCGCCAGCTGTGTGGCGCAATAGAAGCTCAGCTCAAACGTTCCGAAATCGAGGCGGCAGGATGCGTGGATATCCGTTCCGAATTCCGCGTCCCGGCTAACGGAAGCCTGAACACGTGCAGGCTCCAGACCGGTGACAAAACGCGTGGCAACGATGGGGTAGACACCGATATCCAGAAGGCCGCCGCCGCCGAGATCCATCCGGTTCCGCATATTGCCGGGATCCGTCAGATGATAGGCGAATGAACCCTGAACCTGCCTCAGCGTGCCGATGGCGCCTGATGCAATCAGTTCGCGGACCTTCAGCCATTGCGGATGATAGGTCACCATAAAAGCTTCGCTGACAACCAGTCCCGAACGGTCCCGGGCGTCTATGAGCGCATCAACGGCAGAGGCCTCAAGCGCAATCGGTTTCTCGCAAAGCACATGCTTGCCGGCCTCAATGGCTTTGAGGGTCCATTCCACATGGTGTGAGGTCGGCAGGGGGATATAGACCGCATCGATGTCAGGACTGTTCAGCAGGGCATCGTAATCGTCAAAGGTTCGGGAGAAACCATAGCGTTCGGCCCAGGCTGCCGCATTGCCATGGCTGCGGCTGGCTATCGCCTGCAAGTGGCCGTTATGTGAGGCCTGAACAGCCGGTACAAAGGCTTCCCGAGCGATTTTTGCTGTTCCCAGAACACCCCAGCGGATCATCTTGGTCGTCCTTTCACAGAGATACTATTTTGCCAGTCTCAGCAGCGCCGCCCCGGCCAGTGTAATGAATGTGGAGATAACCTTGGTGAGGTTCAGCTTCTCCTTGAGGAAGAAGACCCCGATCAGCAGCGCGAACACAATACTTGTTTCCCTGAGCGCTGTGACCATGGCAATCGGTGCCTGGGTAAACGCCCAGATAACCAGAGCATAGGCAAGAAAAGATGCCGGACCTCCCAGCAGAAAACCCAGGCGGCCATGGACGGCAATGTCGCCTAAAAGGCGAGGGCGACGACTGATCAGGACAGCCATGAGCAGAAGACTGTTGGAAATGTTCATCCAGCCGTAAAACCCGAGGGCTGTGCCCGCTTCCCTTGCGCCGATCCCGTCCACAAGAGAATAGCTTGCAATGAAGATGCCCGTCATCAGGGCAAGGAAGCCTGCATGATGATTGCGCTGACCCTCACTGCGCCGAACGATGCTGAGGCTGATAATCCCGAGCCCGATCATCAGGATGGCAAGGCCTTCCTGAAATCCCATCTCAACCCCGAGAAAGAGGACGGATGCAGCCGCGACCAGCAACGGCGCGCTGCCACGGGCAATCGGGTAGACCTGTGTCAGATCGCCAACCCGATAGGAGTTCAGCAGGAAGAGCTGATAGCCGGTATGCAGAACGGCGCTGCCAAGAATATAGGGCAGGCTGCTCAAATCCGGAGCGGGTGCAAAGAACAGTGTCAGCACACCGAGTGGAAAATACCCGGCAACCACAGAGGCCATGCCCAGTTCCTTGTCAGCACTTCCCTTCACCACCGCATTCCAGACTGCATGCAGCAGAGCGGCGGCGATAATCGCGGAAAAAACAAGGCCGGACATGATGGGGTCTCCAGAACGAGTAGGGGGCGAACGCTATCACAGCTTTCCGATTACGCCAGTATCTTTCATTCCGTCTGCCTTCATGGCTTCTTCGGCCACATCAAAGAAGGCGCGGACCAGCCGTCGCCGGATACGCGGGGCCGGGCAGACCATGGATTGCTCCATGGTGATATCCGTATCGGCGATGGAAAGGGCTTTCAGGCGCGGGTCCGGGCCAAGCTCGGGCAGGGAGACCACACCATAACCAACGCCTGTGGCGACGATTTCCCGGACGGCCTCCCGGCCTTCAGCCTCAATGGCGATATGTGGCTCAAGACCGGCCTGCTCTGCTGCATCCATATAGAGTTTGCGGGTCTTGGACTGCGGTTCACGCAGGATCAGGGGCCATGCTGCAAGTTCCCGAAGCGAGACCTCTGTTCTCGCGGCCAGAGGGTGATCCTGGGCGACAAAGGCAATCACCGGGTCTGACCTGAGCCGCTGCACATAGAGACTCTTGTCATCGGGCAGGTCAGCCAGAATGCCGATATCGGCCTGAAAGCTGAACAGGGCATCCACAATCATTGGTGAGTTGCCCGACTTGAGGGTGAGCGTGATCTGCGGATAGCGCTCCTGGAAACGGCCAAGAATAGGCAGGATATGACCGGCTGAGTCGCTCATCAGATTGAGGTGGCCGCTGCGCAGCGCTCTTGTCTCCGACAGGATTTCGAGCGCTTCCGCCTCCGCTTCAAACATGCGCCCGGTGCTTTGCAGAAGCTTGTGTCCAAGCTCTGTTAGTCGGGTAACCCGTCCCTGGCGACGGAACAGGGTCACATCATAGGCGTCTTCCAGCTTGCGAACCTGATCGGAGACACCGGGCTGGGTCAGGTTCAGCGCTTCGGCGGCCTTTGAGAAACCACCGGAAATCGCCACATAATGAAAGGCACGGAGCTGGGCATAGCGCATGAGATCAGTCCAATATGACAATATAACTTTGAGCGATAGATATCATAGATAATAACGATTTTACAGATAGAACAAGAATCGTCATTCTGACTTCAGATCACATATCCATCCGTTGGCCTGAACCAAGGACAAGAGAATGCTCAAGGAAGCCGTATCCGAGATGAACTCCTTTCCGGACCCCGCTCTTGGCGAACCGTTTCTGCTGACCCCCGGTCCGCTGACAACGGCCTATGAAGTCAAGGAAGCCATGCTGAAGGATTGGGGCTCCTGGGATGGAGACTTCCGCGCCATCACAGCGTCCATCCGGCAGAAACTGCTGCAGTTGGCTGATGCCGAAGATGAATTTGTCTGCGTGCCGATGCAGGGTAGCGGTACATTCTCAGTTGAAGCGATGCTGGGGACCTTCCTGTCCTGGAATACCAAGGCGCTGGTTCTGCTGAACGGTGCCTACGGCAAGCGGATTGTTGAAACCCTTGAATATCTTGGTCGTGACTATGTTGCCATCGACAAGGGTGATTACCTGCCGCCGCGCGGTGAGGAAGTGGAAGCCGCTATTGAGGCAGACCCGTCCATCACCCATGTGATTGTTGTGCATGTTGAAACAAGCTCCGGTATCCTCAACCCGATTGAGGAAATTGCCGAGGTGACAGAACGGCTTGGCCGGACCATGCTGATCGATTCCATGAGCGCATTCGGCGCCATGCCAATCGACTTCAAGAAAGTCCGGTTTGATGCACTGGTGTCATCAGCCAACAAATGTATCGAAGGCGTTCCTGGCTTCGGTTTTGTTCTGGCCCGTCGTGAAGCGCTTGAAGCGTGTGATGGTAACAGCCACTCACTCAGCCTCGACATCTACAAACAGTGGATCCATATGGAGAAGACCGGTCAGTGGCGTTTCACCCCGCCAACGCACACGGTCACGGCTTTTCTGACCGCGCTTGAACTGTATGAGCAGGAAGGTGGCGTCGAAGGGCGGTACAATCGTTACCGGACCAACCGCGATACACTTGTATCCGGCATGCGGGCGCTGGGCTTTGAAACGCTTCTGGATGACCGCTGGCTGTCACCGATCATTGTCACATTCTTCTGCCCGGCAGATCCATCCTTTGACTTCAATCGTTTCTATGAAGGAATGAAGGATCGCGGCTTTATCATTTACCCAGGAAAGCTCACCGTCGTCGACAGCTTCCGGGTTGGCTGCATTGGCCGGATGGACAATGACATCATGGAACGCGTGGTTGAAGCAGCCCGCGCCACACTGGCGGATATGGGTGTCGAGAATGCCGCGCCACCGGCTTTGGCGCTGGAAGAACGCGCCAAGCTGCTGAACAAGTAATAGAACGCATTCCCGAAGCCTGGGAATGCCTCAGAATTTGCCCTGAATGATTTGCAATACCTGGGACCCAACCCGGATTGCCTTGGAGAACAGAGATGACCGCTACAGAAATCGTTACCGTAAATGATCGCGTTTATGCATGGCCGAAAGTTCCGGCCATTGCCATTTGTCTGGACGGCTGTGAGCCAGCCTATCTGGATGAGGCCATCGACGCCGGTCTGATGCCGACCCTGAAAGCGATCAAGGAGCGTGGCACGGTGCGCACCGCGCACAGCGTGATCCCGAGCTTCACCAACCCGAACAACATGTCCATTGCCACAGGCCGCCCACCGAAAGTGCACGGCATTTGCGGCAACTATCTGTATGAGCCGGAAACCGGTGAAGAAGTCATGATGAACGATCCGCGCTTCCTGCGTGCACCGACCGTCTTCAAGACCTTCTACGATGCCGGTGCCCGCGTTGCTGTGGTAACCGCCAAGGACAAGCTTCGTGCACTGCTCGGTCATGGACTGAAGTTTGATGATGGTCGCGCGATCTGCTTCTCATCCGAGAAGTCAGACACCGCCACAAAGGCAGAGCACGGCATCGACAATGCCAGCGAGTGGCTGGGCCGTCCGGTTCCTGAGGTTTATTCCGCTGACCTGTCCGAGTTCGTCTTTGCGGCAGGCGTCAAGCTGCTGAAGGAATTCAAGCCGGATGTCATGTACCTGACGACCACCGATTACGTGCAGCACAAATATGCGCCGGGCGACAAGGAAGCCAACGACTTCTACGAGATGTTTGACAAATATCTCACCGAGCTGGATGCTCTGGGTGCGGCAATTGTTGTGACCGCTGACCACGGCATGAAGCCGAAGCACAATGCAGATGGCTCCCCGTCTGTGATCTATATCCAGGACCTGCTGGACGAATGGTTCGGCGAAGCGGCTGCACGCGTGATCCTGCCGATCACCGATCCTTATGTGGTTCACCACGGCGCTCTGGGATCCTTCGCAACAGCTTACCTGCCTGCCGGTGTCGATGCTGCTGAAACCTGCGCACGTCTGGCCGCCATTGACGGTGTGACGGTTGCTGTTACCAAAGCTGAGGCCTGCGAGCGGTTCGAACTGCCGGAAGATCGTATCGGCGATATTGTTCTTGTCTCCGGCGAGAACATCACCCTCGGTACCAGCGAAGACCGTCACGACCTGTCTGCTCTCAATGAGCCGCTGCGCTCCCACGGTGGTCTCACGGAACAGGCTGTTCCGTTCATCGTCAACCGCGCCATGGCTGATCTGGGCGATGCTCCGTCCCTGCGCAACTTTGATGCATTCAATGTTGCTGTTGCCGCTGCCGCACTCGGTGGCGACGCCGTTGAAGCCGCAGAATAAGGAGCGCGTCTGATGAACCAGCCAGCGCTCAAGCAGGAAATTCGTCACGAAGGCATGCGCATCGGTGGTGAGCATATCTTCACCGATAAGGTGGTGGAAGTCCGCTACCCTTATACAGATGAAGTCATCGGCACCGTCCCTGCGGGGACGGCCGAGCACGCCCGCAAGGCTTTTGAGATTGCGGCCAACTATACCCCGACACTGACCCGGTACGAGCGCAGCCAGATTCTGCGTAAGGCAGGCGACCTGATCGGTGAACGCCGTGAGTTCCTCGCCAAATGGTTGACGCTGGAGCTGGGGATCTGTCATCAGCACGCGATCTATGAGACAAAACGTGCTCAGGATGTCTATCAGTTCGCGGCAGCCGAAGCCCTGAAAGACGATGGTGAAATTTTCTCCTGCGACCTGACCCACAACGGCAAGGCCCGCAAGATTTTCACCACCCGTGAACCGGTCAACACCATCAGTGCCATCACCCCGTTCAACCATCCGCTGAACATGGTGAGTCACAAGATTGCCCCGTCTATTGCGACCAATAACTGCATGGTCTGTAAACCGACGGAGCTGACCCCGCTCACGGCAATTGCTCTTGCAGATATCCTGTATGAAGCTGGTCTGCCGCCCGAGATGTTCCAGGTTGTCACGGGTCTGCCGCAGGACATCGGCGAAGAGATGATCGTCAACGAGAATATCGACATCATCACGTTTACCGGTGGTGTGCCAGTGGGCAAAATGATTGCGTCAAAGGCGGTTTACAAACGTCAGGCTCTGGAGCTTGGCGGTAATGATCCGCTGATCGTTCTGAACGATCTGTCTGGTGCCGATCTGGAGAAGGCTGCGACCATTGCTGTTGCCGGTGCAACGGGCAATTCCGGTCAGCGGTGTACGGCCATCAAGCGCATTCTCGTGCAGGAAAGCATTGCTGACGAATTCGTGCCGCTGGTTCTGGAAAAGGCCAAGAAGATCAGGTTCGGTGACCCGCAGGACCCGGCCACAGAGCTCGGCTGTGTCATTCACGCACAGGCCGCGGAACTGTTCGAAAAACGGGTTTACATGGCCGAGGAAGAGGGGGCGGAAATCCTCTATCATCCGGGTCGTCAGGGCGCTTTGCTGCCGCCTATCGTTGTCGACAGGGTTCCTCACTCAAGCGAACTGGTGATGGAAGAGACCTTTGGTCCTATCGTCCCGATTGTTCGCGTGCCGGATAATGATGAAGAGGTGATGCGGATTTCCAACTCCACTGCCTTCGGTCTGTCATCCGGTGTCTGCACCAATGATTTCAATCGCATGCAGGCCTTTATCAAGGGTCTGAATGTGGGCACGGTGAATATCTGGGAACAGCCCGGTTACCGGATTGAGATGTCTCCTTTTGGCGGCATCAAGGATTCCGGCAATGGCGTCAAGGAAGGCGTCATCGAGGCCATGAAGTTCTTCACCAACGTCAAAACGTTCTCTCTGCCCTGGTCCTAGAACAGGGCGAACTTGAGCCGGTGGGGAAACTCACCGGCTTTTTTTATGGGGCTTTTTTATGGGGGCTGGCACGCCCTGAATCACAGGAGAGGTCTGATGGCTGAGTCGGAACGCCATACGCAGGATGGGTTTCTGTCTGAGGGCGAGAGCAATCGTTCTGAGGCGCGCGCCGCATGGCGGGCACGCAATGAGGCATCCAGCGACCCGCTGATCGAACGGGATGCCAGAGCCTTTCTGCATCAGTCCCTGTCGAGCCCGGTTCTCTCCCGCATTGTCAAGGCAGAGGGGATCTGGATTGAGGACAGCGCCGGAAACCGATTTATGGACTTCCATGGCAACAGCGCACATCACATCGGCTATGGTCATCCGGAACTGAAAGAAGCCATCCGCAGGCAGATGGACGAGCTGCCCTTCGCCCCGCGCCGCTTTACCTGTGAGCCTGCCGTTGAGCTGGCCGAGAAACTGACAGAGCTGGCTCCTGCCGGACTGGACAGGGTTCTGTTCACCACTGGCGGTTCGGATGCCATTGAAGTGGCGCTGAAGACCGCCAGAGCCGCCACCGGGCGGTTCAAGACCGTATCATTCTGGGATGCCTTCCATGGGGCCGGTTTCGGTGCAGCCAGCGTTGGCGGCGAACAGATTTTCCGCTCCCATATTGCAGGTCCCCTGCTGGCCGGAACAGAACATGTGGCGCCCTTTGCCTGCTATCGCTGTCCTTACAAGCATCAGGGGCCGGATACCTGCGGCCTGGCCTGTGCCGAGATGCTGGCCTATGTGCTGGAGCGGGAAGGGGATGTGGCAGCCGTCATCGCTGAACCCATGCGGGCTGTGCCCTATGTGCCGCCTCCCGGTTTCTGGAAGCGGGTCAGAGAAGCCTGTGACCGGCACGGCGCTTTGCTGATTTTCGACGAAATCCCCACCGGCCTTGGTAAGACCGGAAAATTCTATGCCAGTGATCATGACGGTGTGACGCCGGATATGATTGTGGTCGGTAAATCGCTCGGTGGCGGCATGTTGCCAATCGCGGCTGCTATCGTTCGATCCGATCTCAATGTGATGGGTGAATTCGCCATCGGCCATTACACCCATGAGAAAAACCCGGTAACGGCCCGGGCCGGACTGACCACAGTCCAGATTATTGAGCGTGATGGTCTGGCGGAGCGTGCTGCAAGGCTTGGGCAGGATGTTATCCACCGGCTTGAAGAGCTCAAATCCATATGTCCGATTGTTGGTGATGTGCGTGGTCGCGGTCTCTTGTTCGGCGTTGAAATTGTTGAGCCGGACGGGAGCCGAAAACCATCCCCTGAACGGGCGGAAGCCATCTATTATGCCTGTCTGGATCAGGGATTGAGTTTCAAGATCAGCATGGGCAACACACTTACTTTGTCGCCGCCGCTGGTCATTTCCGAGACGGATCTGGAACGGGCTCTGAGCATTCTGATACAGGCAATCAGGGACAATTCCGACGCGTGATAGGTTTCGCTGGATTTATTCTGACGACGCGATACGATTTCGACCATGATATCTGAATCGCTCGAAACACTTGCCGAACGTCTGGCCACTGGACAGGAGACATCCTGCAGCCTGGTGGAAGCCTGTTTTGACCGGATGTCGGTTGAGGGATCAGGCGCAGGTCGCACATTCATTCAGGTCAACTGGCACCGGGCCTTTGCCGAGGCCAAGGCCATGGACCGGCTGAGGATGGAAGACAGCCATCCAAGCCGGTATGCGGGTATCCCGATTTCCGTCAAGGATCTGTTCGATGTGGCTGGAGAGATCACCCGTGCCGGGTCTCAGGTCTTCGCCAGCAGACATCCGGCAGAGCGTGACGCGGTCGCAATCCGGCATCTGCGGCAGGCGGGCTTTGTCTTTGTCGGTCGTACGAACATGACCGAATTCGCCTATTCCGGTCTCGGGCTCAATCCGCATTTCGGAACGCCACTGAGCCCCTATAATCGGGACATTGGACATATCCCCGGTGGGTCCTCATCCGGTGCTGCTGTGTCTGTGGCAGACGGATTTGCCATGGCGGCAATCGGTACGGATACGGGTGGTTCCTGCCGCATTCCGGCAGCGTTCTGCGGTGTTGTAGGGTATAAGCCGACCGCCAGCCGTATTTCTCGCGACGGCGTGGTGGCGCTCTCCGACTCTCTTGATTCTGTTGGTCCGTTTGCAGCCGATGTGAGGTCCGCCCAGATTCTGGATGCGATCATGGCCGGAGATCCAATCCCGGAGGAAAGCCGGAGGCCGCTGTCATCCTTCCGTTTTGCTGTTCCCACCTCGCTGGTGCTGGATGGGATGGACGATGCCGTCGCCGGAGCCTTTGCCCAGGCAACAGCGGCTCTGAGAGCCTTTGGTGCGACGGTTGATGAGTTTTCGATACCATCGCTTCTGGACCTGCCACAGATCAACAGCAAGGGCGGGCTTGTGGCTGCAGAGGCCTGGCATGGTCACAAGCCGCTTCTGGAAGCACGTTTCGATGATTATGACCCGAGGGTTGCCGGCAGGATGATGAATGGCAGCCATCAGACAGCAGACGATTACATGACCTTGCTGGATGAACGTCGCCGGGTGATTGCGGAAGTCAGTGCGATGATGGAAGGCTACGACGCCATGCTGATGCCGACCGTGTCGATCACACCGCCCGCGCTGGCGCCGCTGCTTGACGATGATGACCATTATATGGCCACCAATCTGCAGGTGCTGCGCAATACATCTGTCATCAATTTCATAGATGGCTGCGCGCTTTCCCTGCCGATCCATGATGAGGGCACGGCACCTGTCGGGCTGATGATCGCGGGGCTTTCCGGAGCGGATCAGACCGTTTTTGCCGCGTCCCTTGCCATTGAAAGACAGCTTCATGGCAGCGGTTGAAGGGCGTCTCTACGACCCTCTGGCCTATGATTCATCAGAAGAGGTTGGCAGCTTCTGGCAGGATGATGTGGCAGCACCCCGTCCGGTCTGCCCGACCCTTGAAGGCGACACAACCGCAGACGTGGTGGTGATAGGAGCAGGCTACACCGGGCTCCATGCAGCACTGCAGCTAGCCAGAGTTCATGATCGCGATGTGGTGGTGCTTGAAGCGGGCTCTCCCGGTTGGGGAGCCTCGGGCCGCAATGGCGGCTTTTGTTGCATGGGCGGCTCAACGCTGTCGGACAGCCGGATGGCTCGGCAGTTCGGTGAAAGTGCCTTACACCAGTTTGAGCAGGCGCAGATGGAGGCTGTATCCTTTGTCCGGGGTTTTCTTGACGAGAACCGGATTGATGCGGATACCCATTCAAGCGGTGAGTGGCAACTGGCTCACAAGAGGCACCATGTGCCCGGCCTCGAGGCCGAAGCTGAGGCCCTGAAGGCCCGCCACGGGCTCGATGCCCGCGTTTTCCCGAAAGAAGCCCTGCACGAACTGGGCATGGCCGGACCTGAATTCCACGGCGTGCTGCATGTGCCCGTCGGCTTTGCGTTGCATCCGTTGAAATATGCGCTTGGCCTGACAGAAACCGCCCAAAGGGCAGGGGTTCGCATCCATGGGCAATCCGAGGTTCTTGGGCTTGAGCGCGACGGAGAATTTCACCTTGTGAGAACCGCGCGTGGTTCTGTTCGTGCCCGTCACCTCCTGATTGCCACCAATGGCTATGTATCCGAGGCAACGGTTCCGGCACTGACCGGGGTCACCCTGCCGGTGATGTCGAACATCATTGTCACACGACCTCTGACAGACAGTGAGAAGAAAGCCCAGGGCTGGTGGTCCGATCAGATGGCCTATGACACCCGTCGCCTTCTGCATTATTTCCGGCTTCTGCCAGATGGCCGGTTCCTGTTCGGCATGCGGGGCGGAACAGATGCAAGCGGCTATGGCATGGTGCTCAACGAGGTGCGGATCAGGCGTCATTTCGATCGCATGTTCCCCAAATGGCGAGATGTGGAGCATACGCATTTCTGGGCCGGTCTTGTTGCGATGACCTGGAAACAGGCCCCTTATCTCGGCCCGGTTGACGGGATGGAGAACAGCTGGGGCGCATTCGCCTATCACGGCAATGGTGTAGCACTTGGAAGCTGGTCCGGCCGGATGATTGCTGACCAGATTGCCGGTACAGCCTCACCGGATGCGATTCCCGTTGTGATGCGAGCGCCCCCTCAGACTTTCCCCCTGCCAGCCCTGCGCCTTCTGGCCCTCCGCACAGCTTATCTGGGCTACACGATCCGGGATGAGTGGTTGTAGAAGCGTGGTTCTTTGAAGGTTCTGGCGCTCTATTCTGCGGCACTGTGAACTTGGCGGGCCGTTTCCGGCGTTGCGCCGCTGGCGAGCTGGGCAAGCTGAGCATCCATCCGTTCCACGACGTAAGTGGAGTAGCCACCGAGATGCGCATAGAAGGCCGTCAGATAAAGGCAGGCTTTCAGGGCTTTAGGTTTGGTGAAAAGCAGATAACCCAACGTCTTCCAGAATTCCTTGCGATAGTCTGGATAATCCCGGTTGAACCGTTTCATCAGGCGAACAAACTGTTTGGCATCGTTCTTGAAACAGGATCGGCGAATAACCTTGCCATTTTCACCTGAAAGATTGAGCCTTTTTATGAGCGCTCGCAGGCGACTGAAATAGGCTTCGGGAGTATAGATACGACGAACGATATTGGCATAGTCCTGAATGATATCTTCCCGCGGGCGAAGGGTTTCAAAATTGAGCCCTGCTACACATTGATCGGACCCGTGTTCGCTGCTGTGGATCTCGAAGGCATCAAACAGGCGCCCTTCTGTTTCCAGGCGTCGGGTCAGTTGCGTGTTGGGCAGGGCGTAAAGCAGTCCCGGCATGGCTACAGGGATTGAGGCATCTTCAATCAGATCGACAATGGGATCTTCAACGGAATGACGCTCCTCATCAAACCCGACGATAAATCCGGCAACCGCGACGATCCCGGCATCGTAGATGGCCATCAGGCTTTCCGTGATATCCCGGCGGGTATTCTGTTTCTTCTGGGTGGCGTTGAGGATTTCAGGGTCAGGGCTCTCGATGCCGATAAAGATGATAAAGAAATTGGCATCCCGCATCATCTCAAGAAGCTCGGGGTCGTCTGACAGGTTCAGCGAAGCCTCGGTTGACAGGAGAAACGGATAGCCGTGATCCTTCTGCCATTGAATCAGGTGCGGCATGAAAGCCTTGATAGCTTTCTTGTTGCCGATGAGATTGTCATCGACAAAATCCAGATGCCCGCGAAAACCCATTCTGTAGAGCTGGTCGAGTTCTGCCAGGACCTGGGTCGTGGTCTTTGTGCGTGGTCGACGGCCATAGAGTTCGATGATGTCACAGAACTCACATGTGAATGGGCAACCGCGTGAGAACTGGACGCTGATCTTGGCATAATTGCTGAAGCGCAGAAGATCGTAACGCGGCAGTGGGGTTGTGGTCACATCAGCTTTGAACTTTTCGTCTTCGAAGTCGCCGGTCCGCTCTCCCCGGTTCCAGGCAGCAATGAAATCCTGAATGGAGTGTTCTACCTCTCCCAGCACACGGAAATCCGCGTCCTTGTAAACCTGGGGGCTTGAGGTGGCGTCTGGACCACCCACCACCACAGGTACACCAAGTTTCTTGCAACGCTTGATCAGGGCAAGACAGGTTTCCTGTTGGGGCATCATACCCCCGGTCATCACCATATCGGCGGCACAGATATCCTTGTCATGGAGCGGGGAGATATTACAGTCAATCAGCCTGACGGACCAATCCTCTGGCAGCATGGCGGCAACTGTTATAAGCCCAAGCGGTGGTGAAGGGTATTTTGCACCGACGAGACGGCAGCTTCGTGTGTAGCACCAGAACGAGTCTTCGCTCGACTTCGGGTAAACCAGCAGCACTTTCGGTGGCTTCGCCATGTTAGCCCCTCTCCCATTCCCCTCGTGGCAGCCTGATTTTATTATGGTCAGCCAACTTCACCCTAGCAGATACCTTCCAGGGAGTCAGGCGCAGGCGAGATCACGATGTTGAAAGGGTGCCCGCAATTGCTGCTTCATAGGTTTTGCCGAATTGCAGCCTCAGGAAGTCCATCAGTGCGCGCACGCGACGGGATTGATGTTTGAGGGGCGGGCAGACGAGTGAGAGCGGGGTCTGCTCCGACCAGTCAGGCAGGACCTCGATCAGGTCACCTCGGGCAATATCCGCTTCCACATAAACATCAGCCAGTCGTGTGACGCCCAGACCGGCAAGAGCTGCCTGCCGCATGACACGACCACTGATGACCTTGACGCCTTGCTGGACCTTGACCATGTGCCGCTCGTCCCCGCGCGCAAGGACCCAGTGATCGATGCTGCCATAAATGAGGGGCAGGGTTGCAAGGTCGCTTGGCTCACGGATTGGACCATGCTGTTTGAGAAAGTCCGGGCTGGCTACATAGCGGGTGGTGATGGTTTGCAAGGTCCGGGCAATCAGGGTGGAATCGGGCATCCGGCCCATACGCAACACCAGATCATAGCGCTCGGCGATCAGATCAACGCGGATGCTTGAGAAATCCAGATGAACCACAAGGCCCGGATGCTGCTTCTGAAAGGCGATCAGGAGAGGGGCGATAATATCCTCACCGATCAGGCCGCCGACCGCATTCATGTGAATGGTGCCTTCCAGCCCTTCCTGTGACTGTACGGCCCAGTCCCGGGCATTTTCCAGCTGTTGCAAAGCCTGTGAACAGCGTTGGTAATAGCCCTTGCCGATGTCGGTCAGACGCAGTTGCCGGGTGGTCCGGTGAAGCAGTTGCACGCCAAGTTTTTCCTCAAGGTCAGAGACATGCTGGCTGAGGCTGGTCTTGGACAGACCGGCACTGTCAGCCGCTGCAGTGAAGCTGCCATGCCGGGCGACTTCGATAAAGGCACGGATGGAACGCCAGGAGATATCGTTCATTTTATCCAAACAATCATTTCTGATTAGGTATATATATCACCATAATAAACGAGCCTAAAGTCCTTTTAACACAGACAGATGACCAGCGGGATGCCGTGGTCAAGACGAATGGAAGGACAGCGATTATGAGCAAGAAACTTGTTGTTATCACCGGTGCCAGCTCCGGTATTGGAGCAGCTATGGCGAAACGCTTCAGCGAGGCCGGGCATCCTCTGCTTCTTGTGGCCCGTCGGGTCGAGAAACTCGAAGCTCTCGGTCTGCCAAACACGCTCTGCCGCCAGGTGGATGTCACCAGAACCGATGACCTCAGACAGGCCATTCAGGAGGCTGAGGCCAGGTTTGGTCCTGTCGACTGCCTGGTAAACAATGCTGGCGTCATGCTGCTGGGACAGGTGGACACCCAGGATGCAGAGGAATGGCAGCGCATGTTCGACCTGAACGTGTTGGCCCTGCTCAGAAGCATGCAGATTGTTCTGGCTGATATGAAGGCCCGGAACGAGGGGACGATCCTCAATGTAAGCTCTATCGCCGGTAAGAAATCCTTCCCCAATCACGCCGCCTATGTGGGAACGAAATTTGCGGTTTCATCAATTACCGAGAATGTCCGGGAAGAAGTGGCCGACACCAATGTGCGGGTTATGTCAATCTGTCCGGGCGCGGTTGAAACCGAACTTCTGGGCCATACAACATCTGAGGATATTATCAGCGCCTATGAAGACTGGAAAACAGCCATTGGCGGTGCGCTTGTCGCTGACGATATTGCCAGAGCTGCAGCGTTCATGGTGTCCCAGCCACAGAATGTAAATATCCGCGAGCTACTGATCACGGCAACACGCCAGCAGCCATAAGTAAGAACGAGCGGGTTCTCAGGAACCCGCTCGTTAAGGTATCGGATCAGGCCGCGCGGAGCGTTTCCACCCGGGCTTCGGCACGGGCGGCATTGCTCTTGTCGCCGAGGCCGCGGAAGGCGCGAGCCACATAGGACCAGTTCTGCGGGCTGGTGGATTTGAGTGCGGTCCGCTCATTGGCAAGACCAAGAGCCAGATCAAACCGCTTGGCACGCAGGGCCGCTTCCAGAAGGGTCCAGCCGATCACATCCCGCTGGGCAAAGCTGCCTCCCAGACGATGGGTCATGTAGCGCACGGGCAGCAGCCGATCGACGCAGGATCCATAATCGCCCTTGTGGAAATCCCGCATGGCCAGGCAGAACGGCATGCCGATTTCCCGGCTCATGGCCACATTGGCGTCTGATGCGCTTTCCACATAGCGCTCATTGGCGGTCAGAAGTGCCGTCTGTGCGTCTGCCCGCTCATCGGACACAAAGGTCATCATGGCGTGTACGTCGTTAAAGGCGTAGAGCGTATCCTGCGCGGCGGGCTCCCACTTGTTGGCGAGGCGTTTCCAGCGGTCTCCCACATTGACATCCAGCAGTCTTAGCCGCCAAAGAAGAGCGGAGGCATCCAGCTCTTCATATTTATCACCGGATGTATCAGCAGACGTCAGGTGCTTGTCGTAAATATCCAGCACGCCATCCACATCGCCGATATCCAGATGGAACAGCGCCGTGTGCCACCAGAGGTGATTGGCGAAGTTTGATGTGCCCCAGCGATCCACCTGATCGGCCATGAAGCGGATGCCGCCGCCCTGGCGACCTTGCATCTCCATCACATGGCTGACGGCGTGCACCGCATACGGGTTGTCCGGGCGCAAGGCAAGCGCCTGCCGTCCCATTTCTTCGGCCTGATAGAAGTCGCGGTTTTCCTCAAGACCGAAGGAATAGAACCCAAGGACAAATTCATAACCCGGGATGGTTTCGTCCCAGAGATTGAAGACGCGTGCCACCACATCACGCTGGCCGACTACGTCGCCCAGCAGCACGTCGGTGAGGTGAACCAGCGCCAGTGCAAACAGATCATGCGGATATCGGGTGAGGACTTCTTCCCATTTCTGTACGGCGCCGAAGAAATCGCCATGCAGCCAGCACTGCACTGCGGCCAGGTGACCAAGCTCACGATCATTGGCGTGTGGTGCCAGACGTTCAGCGGCTTCGGCAGCAGCGACCATTTCGCTGTAGATACGGGTTTCCATGGCCTGGGTCATCCAGCACGCCTTGAACAGATACCCCATAATGAAGTCCGGATGCGCGTCCAGTGTTGCATTGATCTCGGCGATGGCATCACCGCGGAACGCCAGCGCATATTCCAGCGCCCGTTCCAGCCCGTCAATGGCATCCTGATGCGATGTGGAGACCGGAACGCCACGACAATCCTTGCGGGATACCGATACAACAGATGAGGGTCTCGAGCGGTCAGTCATTTTTGTCTCCGGCCATACCTGTAACGCGTCATGCTCTGCCTGAAAGTTCTTTCTTGAGGGAATCGCAAGCACGACTTGAGTGTTGCTCAAATATCTGGCTGCACAATAGGGCGGAAGCACGGCAAGAGCCACAAAACACCAGCAAAATTTTTTGTGATCAGGCGCTGGGTGCAAGCCTGATCTCATGACGCCTTGATTGAAAAGTGCGTTTGCTGAGTAGATTAACTTTAAAATTGAAATTTGACATATTAATACAATTTAATATTGTATTAAATCTACTTTAAATGGAGGGAAACAATGAAACGACTATTGATTGCTTTGTCTGTGCCGCTTCTGGTTCTTGCTGGCGGGGCGCATGCTGCAAATCTCGACAAGCTCAGCAGGCCGGGCGCGCTTCAGAGTATGGAAGATGGCATGAACAAGAGCATGATCGCCATGCTCTCTCGGGCGCGCAGTTCGATTCAGAAATCTGATGGCAAGAATATTCTGATGGGCGTCAGCTGTCCCAAGGCTATGCTGGCTCTCGCATCCATTGCCGTCGGTAACGTGGATAAGGAAACCGGGACGCGTCAGTTTCTGGCTGGCCTCGTCGAAGACCGGGAGGAAATGCTGTCTGACAGGATCAAAGGGCGCAAGGGCCTGAACCTGATGGGCGCAAACATCTCGCTCGACTTTACCCTCGCTGGTGATGTGTCAGCGGAAGATCTGATTGCCGTGATCGAAACCGGTCAGGACTTTCTGGCGCGATAAACTCCCGGCCATCCACAAGTGGGATGATGCCAGCTTCTATATAAGCCACCCTGGGGCGGAACAAGCTCTCCGCCCCAGGAGGGGGAGAAAGAGGCGGTGCTGCTTTGTCTGCCTCCACAACATCCCCCCTGCCTCTGCGCCACCCACAAACTGTGATCCCGGACAAGCGCAGCGCAGAGCCGGGAACCAGAGGCGGCAAGTGCTAAGTGCGCGGTACTTCCCGAGTGGATATGCTTCAGCCCCGAGGGCAGGCGCAGATGGTTCTATAGCTTGTCGCGCAGGGCGTAGTACATCATCCCGAGAACCAGCAGGGGGTAGCGGAGGCTGGCGCCGCCGGGGAAGACCGGCGTTGGAATGCGTTCCATCACGTCAAAACGGCTGGCCGTTCCGTCGATGGTTTCAGCCAGAATCTGACCGGCCAGCGACGCCAGAGCCACGCCCTGACCGGAATAGCCGCCAGCGCTCAGAATATTGGGTTTAAGCCGCGTGAAATAGGGCAGGCGGTTGAGTGTAATGGACAGGGTGCCACCCCAGCCATAATCAAGCCGTATATCTTTCAGCTGCGGGTAGATCTCCAGCATGGGCTTCCGGACAAAGGCCTTGATGTCAGCCGGGAAGCGGAAACTGTAATTCTCGCCGCCGCCAAACAGCAGTCGCTTGTCCGCAGACATCCGATAATAGTTGATGACAAAGCGAGAATCCGCCACCGCTACATCATCGCGGTTGATGGAGCGGGCGAGTTCGTCATCCAGTGGTTCCGTTGCCACGATGAAATTGTTGATCGGCATGACCCGACGAGCCACACTCTTGTCCAGATCATCCAGATAGCCATTGCAGGCCAGCACCACAAACCGTGCCGAGACAGATCCGTCTGCGGTGTGCACGACGGCCGGGTCGGTTTTCTCAAGACGGGTGACCGTTGATGTTTCAAAAATCCGGACGCCTGCCTTCTGTGCCGCATGTGCCAGACCAAGAACATAGTTCAGCGGATGCAGGTGCATGCTGCCTGTATCATAGGTGCCGCCGTGATAGGCATCCGTCCCGAGAAGGGCGCGGATTTCATCGCGATCAATAAACCGGATGGACGAGTAATCGTACTCAGACTGGAGTTTTTCGGCATAGGCCCGGCTCTCGTCCACATAACGCGCCTTGTGGTCGGCGTGGACAATGCCCGGCTTCAGGTCACAATCAATAGCGTGAGTCTCGACCAGACTACGGACCAGCGCCTTGGCCTCCTCGGCAATCTGCCAGAGCGCGTGCGCATGGGGCTTGCCGAGACTTTCCTCAAGACTCTCCTGATCCCGCCGTTGTCCGGTTCCTACCTGTCCGCCATTGCGCCCCGATGCACCCCAGCCCACCCGATGCGCTTCCAGAAGAACCACCGAATAACCACGTTCCGCCAGATGGAGTGCTGTCGACAAACCGGTATAGCCGCCACCGATGACGCAGACATCTGCGCGCTCTGAGCCTTCAAGGGCAGGGAAGGGCGGCAAGATGTTGGCCGTCGCCGCATAATAGGAGCGGGGATAGACCCCCGCTTCATCATTGGCAGTAAGAAATTGACCTGAAAACATGAACAGCTCTTGAGTTTTCCAGCCTCAGGCGAGACCTTTTTCCTGCGCGGCCTTGTAGGTCTGGTCGAGGGTCAGTGCGGCTTTGTCGATCAATTCGTCAATCTCGGCCTTGGTGATAACCAGCGGTGGTGAGATAATCATCGAATCCCGCACATGACGCATGACAAGGCCATTGCCAAAGGCATTTTCGCGACCGATCAGGCCGACGGTTCCCACCGGTGCATCAAAGGCTGCGCGATTGGCCTTGTCCGGGGTCAGTTCCAGAGCGCCGAACAGGCCGGAAATCCGGGCCTCACCCACCAGCGGATGGTCCCCAAGCTGCTTCCAGGCTTCAGCCAGATAAGGGGCGGTTTCATTGGCGACCTGGTCGACAATACCTTCCTCCTGCAGAATGCTGAGATTAGCCAGTGCGGCGGCACAGGCCGCCGGATGGCCGGAATAGGTATAGCCATGATTGAACTCGCCGCCCGATGCGATGAAGCCTTCCGCAACACGGTCGGAGACAATGACGCCGCCGATGGGCAGATAACCTGATGAGAGGCCCTTGGCGATGGGCATCAGGTCCGGCTCAATGCCGAAGGTCTCTGACCCGAACCATTTGCCGGTCCGGCCAAAGCCACAGATGACTTCATCGGCGACTATCAGGATGTCATGCTTGCGACAGATGCGCTGAATTTCCGGCCAGTAGGTCTCAGGCGGAATGACAACGCCACCAGCGCCCTGAACCGGCTCGCCGATGAAAGCCGCAACCCGGTCCGCACCAAGGCGCTCGATTTCCGCTTCAAGGGCACGAGCCCGCTGAAGACCGAATTCCGCCGGGCCCATATCGCCACCTTCGCCATACCAGTAGGGCTGGTCGATATGGGTGATGTCGGGAATGGGCAGTCCGCCCTGCTCATGCATGGCCTGCATGCCGCCAAGGCTGGCACCGGCCATGGTGGAGCCGTGATAGGCGTTCTTGCGCGAGATAATGACCTTCTTGTCCGGCTTGCCCATGGCGGCCCAGTAATGGCGCACCATGCGAACGACCGTGTCATTGGCGTCTGAACCGGAGCCTGCATAGAACACATGGTTCATGCCATCCGGGGCCAGCTCTGCAAGCCGTTCAGCCAGATCAATCGCGGGCGGGTGCGAGGTCTGGAAAAAGGTGTTGTAATAGGGAAGCTGCTGCATCTGCTTGTAGGCGGCTTCCGCGATTTCCTTGCGGCCATAACCCACATTCACACACCAGAGCCCGGCCATGCCATCCAGAAACTTGTTTCCATCCGAGTCCCACAGGTAGCAGCCATCTGCACGCACGATAATCCGGCTGCCCTTGGCATTCAGTTCCTGGGTATCTGTGAACGGATGCAGATGATGGGCAGCATCACGCTGTTGAAGAACTTCCGTTGGCTGCAGGTTCGGCATCAGGGTCATGGCATGTCCTACTTCTTGAAGGCGTTAAACAGTCAGGAGCAGGTGTTCCCGCTCCCATGGGCTGATCACCTGCATGAATTCTTCGAACTCATGGGCTTTCACCAGCCGGTACAATTCGGAAAAATTTGGTCCCAGAATTTCGTGCAGAGCCGTCGCGTCCTTGAATTCAGTCAATGATTCAAGCAGTCCGCGCGGCAGGCCGAAAGAGGCGTCATAGGCATCGCCCGAGAACTGGGCGCGGGGGACGATTTTGTCCCGCATGCCCAGATATCCAGCAGCAAGACAGGCCGCAATCGCGATATAGGGATTGGTGTCTGCGCCAACGATGCGGTTTTCAATCCGGCGGGCTTCGGGGGGTGAATTCGGCACCCGCAGGCCGACAGACCGGTTGTCGACACCCCATTCCACATTAATCGGTGCGGATGAGCCCACCACCAGGCGACGATAGGAATTCACATAAGGCGCAAGAAGGCACATGGCGGCAGGCATGTAATATTGCTGGCCACCAAGGAAATGCCGGAACAGATCCGTCTCATTGCCCTCATCGTCGGAGAAAATGTTTTTGCCGGTCTTCGTGTCAATCATGCTCTGGTGAATGTGCATGGCACTGCCGGGTTCATTGTCCATCGGCTTGGCCATGAATGTGGCATAACAGTCATGCCGGAATGCGGCTTCCCGGATAAGGCGCTTGAAGACGAACACCTGATCGGCCAGCTCAAGCGGATGACCGTGCAGCAGATTGATCTCAATCTGCGCAGCGCCACCTTCCTGGATGACCGTGTCTATTTCCATGCCCTGGACTTCGGCAAACTCGTAGATAGCCTCGATGACAGATTCATATTCATCCACTGCCATCATGGAATAGGCCTGTTTCCCGACGCTCTGGCGGCCGGAGCGGCCCACCGGCGGCTCAAGAGCATAGTCCGGGTCAATATTCTTCTGGGTCAGGTAAAATTCCATCTCCGGGGCGATAACCGGCTGCCAGCCTTCGGCCTCAAAATAGGACAGCACCCGCCGCAGCACGTTGCGCGGGGCATACTCCACTGGTTCTCCGGATGGATATCTGAGGTCATGAATCACCTGGACCGTGCGATCCTGCGCCCATGGCACAGCCCGCAGCGTGTTCAGGTCCGGAATGAGCTGGATGTCTTTCTCTGTCCAGTAATTCTCATCTTCAACCTCCACATATTCTCCGGTGATCGACTGGAAGAAGATCGAAATCGGCAGATAAGTAGGATTAAGGCTGGAGAATTTTGCGGCTGGCATGGCCTTGCCACGGGCAACCCCGGCAATGTCAGGTACCACGCATTCCACCTCGTCAATACGCCCTTTTTTAAAGAGAGCGCGTAGTTCATCGCTGGTCTGCGGTTTCGGAGCCGAGCTGAGCAGTTCGGCAAAATTGGCCATTTTGGGAGCCATGGGTCACCTGAGGGGTTGATATGTGCAAAAGCTGAATGTGATGGATCTAACGTGCCGTTTTGTTATCCGGCAGTCCACCCCACATCATCCGGTGAATCACAGCTATCCGTCGGAATTCTGCTTTCGGTCGGCCCGGTCACGACAATCGGCTCATGGTTCACACAGGGAACATGAGAGCAAACGTGCAGATCTGTGACGGCAGGCAAAGCCATGATGAGTCATCCATATCAAACAAGTCTAATTTTGTGATCACAAATTTCGCTTGTCAATGGATTTGTGCATAAAGGCCGGATTGTTGCCTGATGACTGCTGTTTGGTGACGGCTGGCTTGGGGCTCTTTAGCTGTCTGCAGAGAGGGCGTCGCCGATATAGTGCATGCCCTGACGGATATCTTCTGCGATAGCTGAGCGCAGGGCCATGGCATCACGCAACCGCAGGGCCTGCAGGGCTTCCTTGTGATAATCGACAAGATCAGTCAGCCCGTGGCGACCATAGACAAGCCGCATGAACGGGCCAAACTGCAGCCACAGACTGTCGACCAGCCCATGGATGACCTGTGACTGGGAATGCGCGTAGAGCCTTGAATGGAAAAGATAATTGCCGCGCATATAGCCTTCTGTATCGCCATTGGCCATGCTGATGTCTATGTGATCGTCAATCTGGCGCAGGTCGTCTATATCGTGGTCCGTAATCCGCGGCAGGGCCTGCAGGGCCAGCTCCGGCTCAAGCAGGCCTCGGGACAGGAGAATCTCTCTGAATCGCTGTCCTGTCATGGTCGGGATAGAGACCCGGCGATTGCCATGCAGCTCAAGTGCCCGCTCGGCAATCAGCCGGCGTACCGCCTCGCGAACCGGCATCAGACTGACATCCAGATCATCAGCCAGCCCGCGCAGAGTGACAGGTTTCCCGGGCTCGAATCCACCGAACAGGATACGCTCACGCAGAGCGGAATAGGTTTGCTGGTGAACCGGAGGTGCCGCGGAATCAGCGGGTTTGTCGGCCTGTGAAGTCTTAGGTCGTGCGTCTGTAAGAGCCATGCCGTCAGTAT
The DNA here is from genome assembly GCF_030845175.1 of Coralliovum pocilloporae. Lineage (NCBI taxonomy): Bacteria > Pseudomonadati > Pseudomonadota > Alphaproteobacteria > Hyphomicrobiales > Coralliovaceae > Coralliovum > Coralliovum pocilloporae. Next base: position 2,441,429 of record NZ_CP132542.1, read on the forward strand.
AGGGGCAGACGTATCCTTTGCAAGGAATGTGATCACATGCTCTTGTTTCCGGTTGTGAAATGTGATCAAAATATCGCCGTCACTGTGTCTGCCTTAAATTCGATACTGACAAATCAGACTGTTCCGGCGATCATAGGGGAGAGTGTCGCGGATCAAGCTGACACATCTGTGGTGAACCCGAACGCCAAGCCCTAACCTGATGGGCTTCAAGAACAATCTGGGAGGTTAAACATGCCTGCAATGCGTATTCGTCCAATGATCGGTCTTCTGTCCGGTGTGGCTATGCTGGCCGCATCATCTGCTGTGGCTGAGGATCGTGTGGTCAATGTCTACAACTGGTCTGACTATATTGATGAATCGATCCTTGAGGAATTTACCAAGGAAACCGGCATCAAGGTCCGGTATGACGTCTTCGATTCAAATGAGCTGCTTGAAACCAAGATGCTTGCAGGCGGATCCGGTTTCGATGTGGTGGTGCCATCCGGGACCTTCCTGTCCCGCCAGGTTCAGGCCGGAGTGTTCCAGAAACTCGACAAGTCCAAGCTCGATAATCTGAAAAACATGTGGGACCAGATCGAAGCCCGCACCGTCAAGTATGACCCGGAAAACTCCTATTCCATCAACTACATGTGGGGTACGACCGGCATTGGTTACAATGTGGAAGAAGCCAAGAAGCGCATTGGCGGCAAGGTGGATTCCTGGTCAGTGATTTTTGACAAGGACGTTGTGGCCAAGTTCAAGGATTGCGGCATTCACGTGCTTGATGCACCGGAAGAACTGATCCCGGCCGCGCTGAACTATCTGGGTCTCAACCCGGACAGTCACGATCCTGCCGATATCAAGAAGGCCGGTGCCCTGCTTCAGGAAATCAGCCCGAACATTCAGAAGTTCCACTCGTCTGAATATATCAACGCACTTGCCAATGGTGATATCTGTCTGGCCGTCGGCTGGTCCGGTGATGTTTTCCAGGCCCGTGACCGCGCTGCAGAAGCCAATAATGGTGTCACAGTCGATTACGCCATCCCCAATGAGGGTGCGCTGATGTGGTTCGACCAGATGGCCATTCCGACGGATGCCAAGAATGTGGAAGAAGCCCACATCTTCATGAACTACATCATGCGTCCGGACGTGATCGCCAAGGCGTCCAACTATGTCTACTACGCCAATGGCAACAAGGCGTCCCAGGCGTCGCTGGTGGAAGATGTAATCCAGGATCCGGCGATCTATCCGGATGAAGAGACCACCAACAAGCTCTATGTGACCACACCGTTCCCGCCGAAATCCCTTCGTGTGGCAACGCGTGAGTGGACCCGCGTCAAGACTGGTCAGTAAATCGATGAAACCATACGGCGCCGGTTTGTTATGCCGGTGCCGTATGGACCGTTCGTTCGATCTTCCTTCCGTTCCTGTCAGGCGCAGTCTTCATCATGACCCAATCGGCATCGGCTCAGGCCCCCCGCGAATTCGCTCCATGGAAAAATCCCGATGAGAAGCCACTCATCCGCTTCCAGAATGTAATCAAGCGGTTCGGGAGTTTTACCGCTATCGATGACCTGACCCTGAATATCTATGAGCGCGAGTTTTATGCGCTTCTGGGGCCGTCAGGCTGCGGCAAAACCACCATGATGCGGCTGCTGGCGGGTTTCGAGACCGTGACAGAAGGGCAGATTCTTCTGGATGGGGAAGACCTGTCAAACATCCCCGCCAATCGACGCCCGATCAATATGATGTTCCAGTCTTATGCGCTGTTCCCGCATCTGACGGTGGAAAAGAACATCGCTTTCGGCCTGAAACAGGATCGCTGGCCAAAAGCCGAGATCAAGGAACGGGTCGATGAGATGCTGGCTCTTGTCCAGCTTGAGAAATTCGCATCCCGCAAGCCACATCAGCTGTCTGGTGGTCAGCGTCAGCGTGTGGCGCTCGCCCGCTCGCTGGCCAAGAAGCCGAAAGTGCTGCTGCTGGATGAACCGCTCGGCGCGCTTGACAAGAAGCTGCGCGAGCAGACCCAGTTCGAACTGATGAATATTCAGGAGCAACTGGGCCTGACCTTCATTATCGTGACCCATGATCAGGAAGAGGCGATGACGGTCGCAAGCCGGATTGCCGTGATGGATCAGGGTGAAGTGCTGCAGGTGGCGACGCCTGCCGACATCTACGAATATCCCAACAGCCGCTATGTGGCTGACTTTATCGGCGACGTGAACCTCATTGAGGCCCATATTGCCGATACGTCCGGCGAGTTCATCGAAGCGGACTGGTCAGGCAACACGGACAGAATGCGCATCAGGCCGCATCCGGGAGAGACCCATGAGACCGGTGCCACGGTCTGGCTCGCACTCCGACCTGAAAAGGTGGGGATTTCCAAGGAGAAACCGGAAGCGGCACCAAATATCAATATGGTGGAAGGCGAGGTCTGGGAGATTTCCTACACCGGCAATATCTCCACCTATCACGTCAAGCTGGATGACGGCACCATGGTCAAGGCGCAGGAAGCTAACCGCCTGCACCTGGCCCGCCGCGAAATCACCTGGGAAGACAGGGTCTGGCTTCACTGGCGCGCGGGCAGCGGCGTGCTGCTGAACCGGTGAGGGGGCTCTTATGAAACCGTCATTGGGGCGCTTCCTTTTGATTGCCATACCGTTTGTATGGCTGCTGGCGCTGTTCCTTGCGCCATTCTTTATCGTTCTGAAAATATCGCTGTCTGATGTGGCCGTGGCGCGGCCACCCTATACGCCAACATTTGACCTGTCCGCCGGATGGGATGCGTTTATGGGCGCACTGTCCGAACTGGACCTGGAGAACTACACCTGGCTGACGGAAGATGACCTCTACTGGCGGTCCTATCTCTCCAGCCTGCAGATTGCAGTATTCTCGACCATTCTGACGCTGCTGATCGGTTATCCCATTGCCTATGGCATGGCGAAAGCCCCAAGTGAGTGGCGACCGACCCTCCTGATGCTGATTATCCTGCCCTTCTGGACCAGCTTTCTGATCCGTGTCTATGCCTGGATCGGCATCCTCAAAAAGGAAGGCCTGCTTAATCTGGTGCTCATGTGGGCGGGACTTATTGATGAACCGCTGATTATCCTCAACACCAATGTAGCGGTCTATATCGGCATTGTTTATTCCTATCTGCCCTTCATGATCCTGCCACTCTATGCGGCGCTTGAACGGATTGACGGCAGTCTTCTGGAAGCTGCTGAAGACCTCGGGTGCTCGCGTATGTCGGCGTTCTGGAAAGTGACCATACCGCTGTCCATGCCGGGTATCATTGCCGGGTGTTTTCTGGTGTTCATCCCGGCCATGGGTGAGTTTGTCATCCCCGATATTCTGGGTGGTTCGGAAACCCTGATGATTGGCAAGACCCTCTGGGTCGAGTTCTTCTCGAACCGCGATTGGCCGGTTTCCGGTGCGGTTGCCGTGTTGCTGCTCCTGCTTCTGGTGGTGCCGATTGTGCTGTTCCAGAAGCATCAGGAAAAGAATCAGGGGACATTGTGATGGTTCGGAATTTCACCTGGTTCAATGCAACATCGCTGACATTCGGCTTCCTGTTTCTTTATCTGCCGATTGTCCTTCTGATGATCTTCTCGTTCAACGAGTCAAAGCTGGTGACCGTCTGGGGTGGCTTCTCCACCAAATGGTACGCGGAAGTGTTTGCCAACAAGGGCATCATTGATGCGGCCTGGGTGACGGTACGGGTGGCGTTTTTCTCAGCCACCATTGCCACTGTCCTCGGTACCATTGCCGCCCTTGTTCTGGTCCGGGCAGGGCGGTTCTATGGTCGTACCCTGTTTTCAGGCATGGTCTATGCCCCTCTGGTGATGCCCGAAGTGATCACCGGCCTGTCCCTGCTGCTGCTGTTCGTGTCGATCAATTTCGACCGCGGGTTCTGGACTATTCTGCTGGCGCATATCACCTTTTCCATGTGCTTTGCCTCGGTGGTGGTCTCCTCGCGTCTGGTCACATTCGACAAGTCTCTGGAAGAGGCGGCGCTTGATCTCGGCTGTACGCCGCTATCGGCCTTCATACAGGTTACTCTGCCAGTGATCGCTCCGGCGGTGGTTTCAGCCTGGTTGCTGTCCTTTACCCTGTCGCTGGATGACCTGGTGATCGCGTCGTTTACCTCCGGGCCGGGCTCGACCACCTTGCCGATGAAAATCTACTCACAGGTCCGCCTTGGTGTGACGCCTGAAATCAATGCGCTCTCCACCATTCTGGTGGTGATCGTATCTGTCGGGGTCATCACGGCTTCCCTTGCGAGCAAGCGGGCAGAAGCCCGCCGCATCAAGGAAGAGCAGGCGGCCTTTGCCCAATAAAATGTTCAACAGAACCGAATTTTCGGAGAAGACACATGTCGGATCATGATGAGACGACCGTCCATGACGAACACAGCCAGAAGGATCTGGCATTCACCCGTCCGTCGCCCTATGGCACGCTGGTCGAGAGCACCTATTCCGGTGCCCTCAGCTTCATGCGCCGCCGCTATACCAAGGATCTGAGCGAAGCGGATGTGGCTGTGGTCGGCATTCCGTTCGACCTTGCGGTGACCAATCGTCCGGGCTCGCGGTTCGGTCCACGGGCCATCCGGCAGGCGTCGTCCATGATGGCCTGGGACAGGGCCTGGGGCTGGGAATTTGATCCGTTTGACCGTCTTGCTGTGGTCGATTTCGGTGATGTGATGTTTGATCCGGGACGTCCCGATCAGGTGCCGGAGGAAATCGCCGAACAGTTCCGCGCCATTCTGGGCCAGGATGTGGCGACCCTGATGCTGGGTGGAGATCACTTCTCCACCTATCCGGTGGTGAAGGCACATGCGGAGAAGCATGGTCCTCTCTCCCTCATTCATTTCGATGCCCATTCCGACACCTGGCGGGATGAAGAGGGGCGCATCGACCATGGCACCATGTTCTTCCATGCCGCTCAGCAGGGATTGATTGATCCCTCCCGGTCCGTGCAGACCGGTATCCGCACCAATAATGACGAGACACACGGCTTCACGGTCCTGTCTGCCGACTGGGTGCGGAAGAATGGTGTAGAGGCCACCATTGCGATGATCCGGGAAACCGTGGGTGACAATGCCTGTTACCTGACCTTTGATATTGACTGTCTGGACCCGGCTTTTGCCCCTGGTACAGGCACGCCGGTCATTGGCGGTCTGCAATCATCGGAAGCCCGTGAGATCCTGCGCGGCCTCGCCGGTATCAATCTGAAGGGTATGGATCTGGTGGAAGTGGCGCCGGCCTATGATGTGGGTGAGATTACAGCGCTTGCCGGAGCATCCATCGCCATGGACCTTCTCAGCATCTATGCCCATCAATTCCCCGACCGGACCTGATCCGTTCTGAAGAAAGACAGATACAGCCCTTAAGGGCAGACCGTTAGAATCAACTGGATAAATCCAATGCTTGCCAGCACCCATTCCGCTGAAAACCGTCGCCTGTTTGCAGAAGAGGTCGATCAGTTTCTGGCTGACAATCCCGATATCGAAAAATTCGAAATGCTGTTCTCAGGCCTGTGCGGCGTCCTGCGTGGCAAATGGCTGCCGCGAGAAGGGCTGCGGAAACTGGCCAAAGGCGGTGTGCGTCTGCCGCGTTCGACCTCGCTCCTGGATATCTGGGGCTATGACGTGCCGACCATCGGACGATCTATTGAACTGGGCGACCCGGACGGGCTTTGCCGTGGCGTGCCGGGCTCTCTGCAGCGGGTGCCGTGGCTGGATACGCCGACAGCCCAGGTGCTTGTCACCATGTCCGAGGAAGACGGTGCGGACGCCTGCATTTATGACCCGCGCACGACGCTTTCAGCTATGTGTGAGCGGATCAAGGCCATGGGCTATACGCCAGTGGCGGCTACCGAACTCGAATTCTACTTCGTTGATCCGGAACCGGGCGAATATGGCCACCCGCTCCCGCCGATGATCCCGGGTCTGAAACGGCGCCTGGATGGATCCCAGGTCTATGACATGAACATTCTGGCCCGTTTCGAGCCGGTAATGAACGAGATCACCGAGGCATGCCGCTTGCAGAATATCCCGGCTGATACAACAATCTGCGAGTTTGGTCCTGGCCAGTTCGAGATCAATCTCAGCCATGTGGACGATGTGCTGAGGGCAGCCGATCAGAGTGTGATGTTCAAGCGGGTTGTCCGTCAGGTGGCCTGGAAACACGGACTTGATGTGACCTTCATGGCCAAGCCCTATGCCGATCATACCGGCAATGGCCTGCACGTCCACATGAGCCTGCTGGATGAAGAGGGCAACAATGTCTTTGATGGCGGCAAGGAAGGCGAGGCGAATGATCTGTTGCGCCATGCGATTGGCGGCATGCTGGCGTCAAGCCGTCAGATGCAGGCCATCCTTGCGCCGCATCGCAACTCCTATCGCCGTTTCCAACCGGGCTCCTATGCACCGGTGACCCCGTGCTGGGGCTATGATCACAGAGCGGCGGCAATCCGGGTGCCGGAAAGTGTCGGCCCGGCCACGCGGTTCGAGCATCGTATTGCAGGTGCTGATGCCAATCCGCATCTGGTGCTCGCTGCCATTCTGGCGGGTGTCATTGACGGGATAGAGCGCAAGGTCGAGCCGGACCCGGCCATTCAGGAACTGTCTGACGTGGACAAGTACGAGATTCTCACCGCCAACTGGGAATTGTCCGTGGATGCGTTCGAAGCCTCTGACCTGGCTCGGCAGATGTTTGGCGAGACCTTCTGCGCGATTTACACGGAAGGCCGGAGAGCCGAACAGGCTGTCTTTGCCGCCACCATTACCGATATGGAATACCGCACCTATCTGCAGAAGGTCTAAGCGGCTTTCAGACAAAAAGGACCCGGCATTTCTGCCGGGTCTTTCAGTTTGGGGGAGGGGAGAGGTATCTTACTTCGGTACGATGGAGTTCCCTGCGACCGGGAGCCTGCTGCCAGTCCATTTCTTGCAGACAACCGGGACTTTGTAAGGTGCGCTATACTCAATGATCGGGTTCTTGTTGCCGGCCCCGTTGGCGGACACCTTGAACTTCACGTCAGCGAGGAAAGACACCGTGCGATCCTTGCCGAAGATCACCTTGTTTGAATGACCCTGCTGGCGCATGCTGTTGGCAAGCCAGTTACACATGCTCACTGCATTGTTCTGCAGAAGGCCTGTCGGGATGGCCATGGATACATTCTGGTTCACCTGCTTCGGACGCTTGCCCACTGAATAGGACTTCGATGCCTTGAAGGATGAAATCAGCGGCACCTTTGCGGCAATGCCGTAATTGTTGGTGAGCTCCGGGGTGACTGACCAGCTCTTGATCCGTCCTGATGTACCGGTGCTGTACTCAATCTTGGCGAACATGGTCACCTTGTGACCCTTGTAGCCGAGTTTTGTGTAGGACTGGCCATTGCTGACAACAGCCAGAGGTTTTGGCTGAAAGTTGGTAACCCGGCTGACCTGGGTATCGGCTGCAGATGAGACAGTTGTCGCCGCCAGAATGAGAGCGGCTGAACCCAGGGTGTGCAGAGCAGATTTGAAAAACATTTTGTGGTCTCCATAAACAATCAAAATCGATGTGACATGGATGTGTCGCGAGACCGGGGGAAAAGGTTCAAGAAAAGTTGAAAATTATTCCAAAATAATTACAAGTCTTTGATAATATTGATTTTTACTCTAATTCTGCGGGGATAAATTCCCCGCAGGAGGTTTATTCTGCAGCGGTCCGACGCTCGAATAGCTCTGTCAGAAAGCGGTTGATCCAGCGGGCCACAAAACCGGTATCAATGGCGTCGTGCACATCACCCATGGCGGCATCTGCCAGCTCTTCAGGAAGCGGCTTGCCGCGACGGGCTTTCAGCAGGGCTTCCACATAGGTCCCGTCGAATTCAGGATGCCCCTGGAACGACAGAGCCCGATCCCCATAAGCCACGACTGCATGCTCGCAGAAGTCTGATGAAGCAAGTGTCCGGGCCCCGTCCGGCAGTCTGGTGATCTGGTCCTGATGATAGGCCTGAATGGTAAAGCTCTGCCGGTCATCTGCCGGGCCGTCTGCGCCGGGGTGAATCCGGTAAACATGACGTCCCAGACCCCAGCCCTTGTCTGACTTGACTACCGTGCCGCCCAGAGCTTCTGCAACAAGCTGGTGGCCGAAACAGATCCCGATGACGGGAATGGTCTGCTCATAGGCGTCGGCGATGATGGCCTTGAGCGGCGGGATCCAGCTATGGTCTTCATAGACACCATATTTGCTGCCGGTAATCAGCCAGGCGTCACATTCGTCTGCGCTCTGCGGCAAGGCGCCGTCCAGCACCGCATAGTGACGGAACTGCCAGACCGGCCCACCCTCATCCAGCAGGGTTTCGAACATGGTCGGATAGTCCGGAAAGGCTCCATTGAAGTCTTCAGGCGGGCGTCCGGTTTCGAGAATTCCGATTGTTGGTCTTTGTGTCATGAATGCTGTCTCCCAGACCATCATATGGAGCCAGAAACAGGGAAAAATCAAGGCTGACAATGGCCGATTACAAGGTTTGTCAGCTTGGTAACAGGCAGCTTTGCTAAAGATCACTGAACTTTGGGAGGAGTTTGGAATGCAGTGGATGGCGCTGGACGTCTTGAAGGAGCAATATGCCCATATCAACCCGGCCCCTGCCTTTGCATCCAACGTTCTGAGAGAGGCCATCATCTCCGGCATTCTGCACCCCGGAACCATCGTGCGGCAGGATACGATTGCCGCGCGGCTGGGCCTCAGCAAGATCCCTGTCAGAGAGGCCCTCAGAATATTGGAGACTGAGGGCCTTGTCCGCTTCGAGATGAACCGCGGCGTTCTTGTAACGGATCTGTCTGTGGATGAGATGGCCGAGCTTTTCATGCTGCGCAGACTGATTGAATGTCGTGCACTGGAACTGAGCATCCCTCATCTGACCGAAGACGATCTGGCAAGGGCTCAGCACCTGCTCGATGAGGAAGCCTCCTGTCATGATCTTGTCCGGATCAGTGAAATCAACCGGGCCTTTCATGACTGCCTGATCTGTTGTGGACCCACCAGAAAGGCCCGCAGTGTGGTCTCTACCCTTCTGGCCCAATGTGAGCGTTATGTTCGTCTCCACATGAGCGGGGAAGAAGACAGGGCGCGGTCTCACCAGGAACACAAGGCCATTCTGGACGCGGCCCGGACCCGTGAGCCTGATCGCGTCATTGACCTGATGAATGACCACTTTGATCAGGTGATCAGGGCCCTGGGCGAACGGATCGCCTGAACGCCGAAAGGACCGGCTCTTGCGAACCGATCCTTCGGGGGAGGGGGAGAAAACTGGGGCAGGTCTTAGAAGGAGACGCCTACTCCGATAAGGCCGAACGGGCTGATTGTGATGACGGTGCGGGAACCGTCGTCATTGCCGATTGCTGTAACCCGTGTACCTGTTTCCGGATCGTATGAGCTTGCCCATGGGCGATTGCTGCGATTGACATTCCGGCGATCAACAACATTACCGCGTTTGTTGCGTTTGATGATCTCGCGACCGCCGGTCCGTGTCCGGCGAATGGTGCGGGAAGACCCGTCTGCATTGTGGACAGTTACAAAATCGTCGGTCCAGTGTGCGCCGCCACGGTCGCCACCACGTCCACCGCCATCGCCTGCATGAGCTGGAATAACAGCGAGGCTTGTTGCAAGAACGGTCAGGGCGAGGGTTGTTTTCAGAGCTGAGGCAAACATTGTGATCTCCATCGTGTTGTCTTGTTTCGTTGTGTTCTGAACATCTGTCGCGCCAGCTCAGGAAAAGGTTCAAAGAAATTTTGATTGCTTGTATCGGGCGGCATTTTGCGGAAAGGTCATGATCCCAAAAAGGAGATTGACCATGACAGACAAGCGTTCCTGGATGCCCCTTCACAGTCAGGATGTCTGGGCGCGAGTGGCGCATGAGGCCCATGGGCAATCAGGGGAGGCTCTTGCTGCACAGATTGAGAGCCTTGTTGCCGCCAATGCTGGCATTCATGAACGACAGTGCCTCAATCTCAATCCGGCCACCAATGTGATGAACCCACGCGCCGAGGCTCTTCTGGCCAGAGGGTTGGGGTCGCGACCCTCTCTCGGTTATCCCGGTGATAAATACGAGATGGGCCTTGAAGCCATTGAGCAGATCGAAGTCATAGCGGCGGAACTGGCAGCATCGGTCTTCAATGCCCGGTTTGCCGAAATCCGAGTGGGCTCCGGGGCTCTGGCCAACCTCTACGCATTCATGGCCACCACAAAGCCGGGAGATACTATTCTGGTGCCTGATGCCGCCATTGGCGGCCATGTAACCCATCATACGGCAGGCGCAGCAGGGCTCTATGGGCTGAATATCATCACAGCGCCGGTCAATGGTGCAGATTATACCGTTGATGTGGATAAGCTCAGAGTGCTCGCACAGGAAATCAGGCCCGCCCTGATCACCATCGGCGGCAGCCTGAACCTGCAACCTCATCCGGTGGCGGATTTGCGCGCGATAGCCGATGAGGTCGGCGCACGCCTCATGTTTGACGCGGCTCATCAATGTGGCTTGATCGCAGGTAAGGCATGGCCCAACCCGCTGGACCAGGGGGCTCACCTGATGACCATGAGCACCTATAAAAGTCTTGGCGGGCCAGCCGGTGGCCTGATTGTCACCAACGAACCCGATCTTGCGGAGCTGCTGGACCGTATTGCCTTTCCCGGATTGACGGCCAATTTTGATGCCGCCAAATCGGCCGCGCTGGCCATAACCATGCTCGATTGGCAGAGCTATGGTGAGGCCTATGCAAAGGACATGATAGAAGCTGCCGCAGCATTGCGGGCGGAGCTTTCGAGTGCCGGATTGCCGGTCTTTCACAGTGACCGGGAACAGTGCTCCCACCAGTTCGCCCTGGAAGCTGCATCATGGGGTGGCGGTCAGGCCGCAGCCAAACGCCTCCGTCAGGCAAATATCCTCACCTGCGGTATCGGCCTGCCGATTGCGCCTGTGGAGGGTGATATGAACGGGCTCAGACTGGGAACACCGGAACTGGTCCGCTGGGGCATTAAGGCCGGAGAAATGCCAAGGGTCGCTAACTGGCTGGCGGAAGCTCTCGCCGAAGAGGCTGACCTGAACCGGATTGCCCATGATGTCACAGAGTTTCGCCAGATGTTCACTGAGGTCGGGTATTCGGTTTAGACCCGGCCTCAAAGACAGCATGTCAACGACTATACAGGCACCGGGAGTGTCGGATCGTCCTTGATGGCTTCCATGACCATATAGGTGTGGGTCTGCTGGACCCCCGGCAGCAGGGACAGTGTGTCGCCCAGCAGGGCTCTGTAATGGGCCACGTCGCGGGTGCGGACCTTCAGCAGATAGTCAAAACCGCCACCGATCATATGGCAGGACTGGATTTCAGGAATGCGGCGGACCGCATCATTGAACCGGTCGAGAATATCGGTTGTTGTCCGCTCAAGCAGAACCTGCACGAAGGAGATGTAATTGGCTTCCAGCAGATCCGGGTCGAGCACGGCGCGATAGCCGGAAATATAGCCAAGTCGCTCGAGGCGCTTTACGCGCTCGGCGCAGGGGGTCTTGGTCAGATGGACGCGCTCTGCCAGGCGAACAATCGACAGGCGGCCGTCAGCCTGGAGAGCCGAGAGAATGCGGCGATCTATGGAATCGAGATCGATCATGGCTGGCTTTCTTTTCTGATAAGGTCTTTATGACTTTGTACGAAAGATAATAAAGGAATATTGCCTGTATTTCCATTGAAATAAGAGACAATTCCTACTGTTTCTCTGGCAGAATGGAGGAACGTAAATTCTCTGCCGGAGATACTTCATGGATCATTTGACCGCTCTCAGGGCTGATATTGCCGATCGTCGCTTCTGGTCTGAACAGGATGCCACGCTTGATAATCTGTCAAACCATCGCCTGTCGGCTGAAGAACGGGAGGCGGGCGTTACTGCGGCTGAAAAGCTGATTGGCAGTCTTCGTTCCCTGAAAACGCCCGGGCTGATGGAGACATTTCTCGCGGAATACGGGCTTTCCACCAAGGAAGGCGTTGCGCTGATGTGTCTGGCGGAAGCCTATCTGCGGACACCGGATGCCCGCTCGCTGGATGCACTCATCCGGGACAAGGTCGGTCCCGGCGACTGGGACAGTCACCGCGGCCGGGCACGATCTCTTCTGGTCAATGCATCGACCTGGGCGCTGATGCTGACCGGGCGGCTGTTCCGGGACAAGAACACGGCAGCAGCTGAGCTGGTTGACACCATGGAAGGAGCCGTGCGGCGGCTGGGCGAACCGGTTGCCCGTAAGGCGGTTGAGCAGGCCATGAAGGTTCTGGGTCGCCAGTTCGTTCTGGGGCGGTCTATTGCGGAGGCCGTTGAGAACGGTCGGGGCCGTACGGACGAAGGCTATGGATATTCCTTCGATATGCTGGGGGAGGCAGCCCGGACGGAAGAGGATGCACGTGCCTATTTTCTCTCTTATTCAAAGGCCATTGCCACGCTTGCTGACCATGCGAAATCATCGGATTTCCGGGATAATCCGGGTATCTCGGTGAAGCTGTCAGCCCTTCACCCCCGTTATGAATGGGTGCAGCGCGAGCGGGTGATGGCAGAGCTTGTCCCCCGGATCGGCGCGCTGGCTGAACATGCCCGAGCGGCCAATATCGGGCTGGCGATTGATGCGGAAGAGGCCGACCGGCTGGAACTGTCTCTTGATGTGATTGAGGCTGTTCTGCGCAATCCGGACCTGGTTGGCTGGGATGGCTTCGGTGTCGTGGTTCAGGCCTATAACAAGCAGGCGCCAGCAGTCCTCGACTGGCTGCATGCTCTGGCAAAAGACCTCGGACGACGGATCACGGTGCGTCTGGTCAAGGGAGCCTATTGGGATACGGAGATCAAGCAGGCTCAGGTGATGGGGCTTGAGACCTACCCGGTCTACACCCGCAAGGTGGCAACAGACCTGTCCTATCTGCGCTGCGCCCGGCTGCTTCTGGACAAGGCTGATCATATTTACCCGCAGTTTGCCACTCACAATGCCCATACGGCTGCAACCATTCTGCAGATGGCAGGCGACTTTGACGGCTTTGAATTCCAGCGTCTGCATGGAATGGGAGAAGCCCTGCATGAGCTTCTCCGTGAGACCGCCGGACGGCGTTGCCGGATCTATGCGCCGGTTGGTGTGCACAAGGACCTTCTGGCCTATCTGGTCCGGCGGCTGCTTGAAAACGGTGCCAACTCTTCCTTTGTCAATCAGGTGCTCGATGAGGAGGTTCCGGTTTCCGTCATCGCCGGTGATCCCATCACCCGGGTTGAAACGCTTGAGATCAAAGCCAACAAGAACATTCCGTTGCCTGCGGGCCTTTATGGTGAGGCGCGCCGCAACGCCCATGGTGTCAATCTGAACAGCCCGGCTGAAGCTGACGCGCTTGATCAGGCCATGAGCCGGTTTCGCGCCGTCCAGTGGCAGGCGCGACCAACAGTGGATGGAGCAGGGTCTGATGAGACGGCCCGGCCTGTTATCAGCCCGTCAGACCCGGATGATTGTGTAGGGCAGGTGATTGAGGCTGGCAGCGGCCATGTGGAGACTGCGATTGCCCGGGCCGTTAATGCAGCGTCCGGCTGGGCCGCAACGCCGGTTACAGAGCGGGCGGCGATGCTGGAGCAGGTTGCTGATCTGTATGAAGCCAATATGCCGGAGCTGATCGCGATTGGCTGCCGCGAGGCAGGCAAGACCCGGCTGGATGGCATCCTGGAAGTGCGTGAGGCGGTGGATTTCTGCCGGTATTATGCAGCTGAAGCACGGGGGAACCAGACAGGCAGACAGCCACTCGGCCCGATTGCGTGTATTTCACCATGGAATTTTCCGCTGGCCATCTTTACCGGCCAGATTGTGGCTGCTCTTGTGGCAGGAAATCCTGTTCTGGCCAAACCCGCAGAGCAGACGCCATTGATGGCCGCCCGGGCCATTGCCCTGATGCATCAGGCGGGTATTCCCGGCGACGTGTTGACCCTGCTGCCAGGGGACGGGGCCACGGTAGGCCGGGCTCTGACATCTGATCCGCGCATCAAAGGGTGCTGCTTTACAGGATCAACAGAGACGGCATCCCTGATTGATCAGGCAATGGCAGGCGAAGGCGATCCGGAGGCCATGCTGATTGCGGAGACCGGTGGTCTCAATGCCATGATTGTCGATTCAACAGCCCTGCCGGAGCAGGCCGTGCGCGACATCGTGCAATCCGCCTTCCAGAGTGCAGGACAGCGTTGTTCGGCCCTGCGGGTACTGTTTGTGCAGGAGGATGTGGCCGATACCATTCTGACCATGCTGGAAGGGGCCGCCCGGGAATTGTCGATTGATGATCCGTGGCTTGCATCAACTGATGTGGGGCCGGTGATTGATGACGATGCCCGGCAGATGATCCAAGTACATTGTGAAGCTCTGGAAGACAAAGGCCGCCTGTTGTTCCGTGTGCCTGTGCCCGCATCCATCGCCCGGCAGGGCACATTCGTCGCACCTGCGGCCTTCCGGCTTGAGTCGTTTGAGGAAATGAAGCGCGAAATCTTCGGCCCGGTCCTGCATGTGCTCACCTACAAGGCTGACGAGCTGGATGATGTGATTGACCGGATCAACGCGTCCGGATACGGGCTGACGCTTGGTGTTCATTCCCGTGTTGACCGCCGGGTGGACCAGGTCTGCGCCCGGGCCAGTGTCGGCAATATCTATGTGAACAGGAATCAGATTGGTGCGGTGGTCGGCGTGCAGCCGTTCGGCGGTGAAGGTCTCTCAGGCACCGGCCCCAAGGCAGGCGGTCCGGATTATCTGATGCGATTCAGCAGGCCAATGGACAGCGAAAGCATCCACCGTCCGGTCCTGTCTGTTGAAAGAACGCTTACGGGGCCAACCGGGGAAAGCAACACCTTGCGTCATGAAGCCCGCGGTGAGGTGGCCTGTCTTGGGGACGGTCCGTCACCGGACGTGGCATCACTGGTCAGACAGCTTCGGCTGGTCTCGGCGACCGGGAATACGGCCATTCTCGCCGATACGGAAGCCAGCCGGGCTGCACTCGCAAACGTTAAGCCGAACATGAAAGATCAAAACAAGGTGATTGTGACACCGGATGGTCACAATTCATCCCTAGATCAGCCGGGCTTGCGAGCGGTTCTGTTCGATGGAACCGGAGATGCCTTGCGGGAGCTCCGCCAGATTTTGGCGAAACGTCCGGGGCCGCGCATTCCGGTGATCAGGTCAGATGCTGATACGGCACGATGGCTGACAGTGGAACGGGTGGTGAGCGAGGACACAACGGCATCCGGTGGTAATGCCACATTACTTGCGGATGCAGACGTCGAATGACGCAGGATATGCACCAAACGTCATGTTAAGACTTCGGTGCGACAATTGGTAACGGGGCATAGTGCTCTGTGTAGAGGAAAGACAATGGGACAGTATAGTGAAGGTGCAGCACGGACCGAAAACGGTCACGCTGCGGAGCAGGACGAGTCAGGCCGACAAACCGCCGGTGAGCCGAGCCCGATTGATGAGGGACGGTTTCACCCGAAACCCAGTGTAGAAAACTGGAGCGAGGCCGTACGACGACAATTGCTCTGAACCCTTCAAGATGACAGATCCAGAGTTTTATAACTGAAAATTCAGGCCAGGAGTTTGGCCAGAAATATGGATCGTCTGACTGACAGAAAGCCGCCTGGGGAAACCCGGCGGCTTTCCTCGTTTCAGGGCAGGCATTCTGGCTTTCTTTCTGATCTGCTCTGCTTGCTGATATGTCCTTTCGCCCACCTTGCTGAGGCGTGGATTGGCGCTTTCCCTGGCCTTTTGAGTGCACCATGAGCGACCCGGAAAGCACGAAAAATCATCAGTTTAGAATTAGAATAATTAAAAGTTGACTTTTATAGTCAGAATTAAATTGACACTGCAACAGAACTGCATCATACCTGCTCTTGCGAGGCGCTTGCAGCTGGAGGGCAGTCAGTATCTCGCAAGAAATTACCAGCAGGGATTCTGAGGATTCTGGACTAAGCCGGGCCATTTGCTTTTGGTTGATCCCTGTTTAGCAGAGGTTGGACATACAACGATGAAACTTGCACGTATTCTTCTCACTGGCGCGGCGTTGTCGCTTCTTCCTGTCGGTGCCCATGCTGGAGGTCATCTCCACGGTATCATCGACAATTATGCAGATATTGCACATGCGTCTTACGAGGATTCTCTGATCACGGCGAAGGCTCTGCAGGCGGCTGTAGACGCATTTATTGCTGCACCATCTGATGAGACGCTCAAGGCTGCTCGCGAAGCCTGGCTGAAATCCCGTGAGCCATACCAGCAGACAGAGGTTTTCCGTTTCGGCAATGCCGCTGTTGATGACTGGGAAGGCAAAGTCAACGCATGGCCGCTTGATGAAGGCCTGATCGACTATGTTGATGAAGGTTACGGCACAGAAGCTGAAGAGAACGAGCTTTATGCAGCCAACGTCATCGCCAACACCAAAGTGAGCATTGGTGGCAGGGATATCGATGCGACCAGCATCACCCCCAAGCTTCTGGCTGAAGAGCTGCACGAAGCCGGTACGGTTGAGGCCAATGTCGCCACCGGTTACCACGCTATTGAATTTCTGCTCTGGGGTCAGGATCTGAACGGCAATGGTCCGGGCGCTGGCAATCGTCAGGCTTCCGATTTTGATACGCAGAACTGCACCAACGGTCACTGTGAGCGTCGTGTGGCATATCTCAAGGCTGCGACTGACCTGCTCGTAACCGACCTGGAAGACATGGTTGGTCAGTGGGCTGACGATGGTTCCGCTCGCAAGGAGCTTGAAGACAAGGGTGAGAAGGGCGGTCTGGCTGCCATGCTGACCGGCATTGGTTCTCTGTCCTATGGTGAGCTTGCCGGTGAGCGCATGAAGCTTGGTCTGCTTCTGCACGATCCGGAAGAAGAGCATGATTGCTTCTCTGACAACACCCACAACTCTCACTACTATGATGTTGTTGGTATCCGGAACGCCTATTTCGGCAAGTACACCCGCATCGACGGTTCAGTCATTTCCGGTGAATCCCTTGATCAGCTTCTTGCCAAGACGGACGCAAAGCTTGCTAAGGAAATCAGCGGCAAGATGGATGCATCTTATTCAGCCTTCAAGGCAATGAAGACCCGCGCTGAAACGGTTGAGGCCTATGACCAGATGATTGGTGAAGGCAATGCTGAAGGGAATGCGGTTGTTCAGGCAGGTATCGATGCTCTGGTTGACCAGACACGGTCGATCCAGCGTGCTGTCACAGCGCTGAAGCTTGATGGTGTAACGGTTGAAGGATCAGACAGTCTCGATAATCCGGGTTCTGTCTTCCAATAAGGCAGACTTCGGTGGTCGTTCCTACTCTTGTGTTCAAGCCGGTTTCCCGTACCGATTTGATCCAAAGCGACCACCGAGATCTGCGTTCTCAGCATGAACCTGTAGGTGCCAGTGCGGGTTCATGTTGCATGGGTGACCGAGGTCGTTTCCCGGCTCTCGCCCTCGGTCACCCAATAACTATATGGATTGTGAGGGGGGATGCAATCCATTAAATGAAAGCTGGGATCGGGGCGCGAGAGTACGCTGCCCCAAAGAGCTGGAAGACGACATTGCGATTACCTCTCAGGATAGCCGAATGGGTCATGCCATTGGGCTTGTTTTTGTGTGTTGGCGTACCCCTCGCGAACGCAGAGACAGAGCTGACCCGATCCGATCTTTCTGAAACGGATCAGAAGCGGGTTGAAGCGGTCACCCGTCCGGCAACGGATTTTTCCGAAGCCGAACCCTTCGAGCGAATGCAGGCGGGGGCCACGACCAGTCGCCGCAAGGCAGACCGGGATGCCTTCTCGCATCCGTCCGCCAATATCTCATTTGAACAGCAGCAGGATTTTCTGGTCGGCAACGGCCTGTTCAAGAAGATCTGGGTGTCTTCTCCGTCTTCCACTCAGGCATCTGATGGTCTTGGACCGCTTTACAACGCCCGGTCATGTCAGCGGTGCCATCTGAAAGACGGGCGTGGTCATCCACCGGTTGGCGAAGAAACCGCAAGCTCGCTTGCAGTCAAGCTTGGTGTGCCCCGGGATGGTGATGAAGAGGGGCGACTGCCTCTCTTCCCGGAACCTGTCTATGGCCGCCAGTTGCAGACATTCGGTGTCCCTGGCGCAGATGCGGAAGCCCAGCTTGAAATTGCCTATGAACGTCAAACGATCACCTATCCTGATGGGGTCGCGGTCCATCTGCGCAAGCCCCGGGTGGTGATTTCCGAGCCAGCCTATGGGGCGTTCTCCGATGAGGCTCGTCTGTCCCCGCGCGTTGCACCACCCATGATCGGCCTTGGTCTGATCGAAGCCATTCACCCGGCGGATATTCTCCGCAATGCCGATGTGGATGACAAAGATGGCGATGGCGTCTCCGGCAGGGTTCCGTGGCTTGATGATGAGAAGACCAGCATTGGCCGTTTCGGCTGGAAGGCGACGGCTGCGTCTGTGCGACGGCAATCCGTCAATGCGTTCTCCGTCGATATCGGCATCTCTACACCGGAAGTGCCTGCCAATTGGGGTGACTGCACGGAAAACCAGCCCTCCTGCCGCAATCTACCTCACGGTGAACAGGCTCATCTCGGTGTCAGTGAAGCACCCGAACCGGTGATGGATCTGGTGACATTCTACTCAAAGAACCTCGCCGTTCCGGTTCGTCGGGAAGAAGGTGAGGCCAATGTGCTGGCAGGCAAGAAGCTGTTCTATGAAACCGGCTGCGTCGCCTGCCACCATCCGAAATATGTCACCAGTCGCAAAGCAGAGCAGAAAGAACACCGTTTCCAGCTGATCTGGCCCTATTCCGACTTCCTGCTGCACGATATGGGTGAGGGTCTCGCAGACAATTTCCCGGAAGGTGCGGCCAATGGACGTGAATGGCGGACACCGGCGCTCTGGGGTCTTGGGCTGACGCAGAAGATCAATCCCAATGCGGGCTTTCTGCATGACGGCCGCGCCCGCACGCTTGAGGAAGCAATCCTGTGGCATGGCGGTGAGGCCGAAGGTGCACGGAACCGGTTCATGGAGCTGGATAATCTGGACCGGCGCAAGCTGATCCGCTTCCTCTCTTCACTCTGAGAAAAGGCAGACCATGATGCGGTCATTTCTGAATGCTTGTCTTGTTGCTTCCGGTCTTGTCCTGAGCTCCGCCTTCATTGTGATCCAGCCTTACAGAGCTGATGCGGCAGAGGGTCGTTTCGCCGGGGTGGCTGACAGAGTGCTGGACGGTTATCTGCGTCCGGGCTACAGGGCTCTTGAAGAGGATGCCGGGCGGATGGCAGATGATGTGGCCGCGTTCTGTGCGGCTTCTGAAACCATTGCTCCGCAGGCCTTGAAGGACCGGTTTGCCCGTCTTGCGCGGAGCTGGTCCCGGCTTGAGTTTGTTCGCTTTGGCCCGGTCATTGCGGGCCATCGCTATGAACGGCTGTTCTTCTGGCCGGATGTGAAAGGCCGGGGCCTGCGGCAGGTTCGTCGTTTGATGAAGGCGAGAGATGCCGTTGTGGATGATCCTGCGGCGTACCGAAAAAAGAGTGTTGCCCTTCAGGGCCTTCAGGCACTGGAATATGTTTTGTTCGATGGGAAGGCCGTTTTCGGACCTGACGAGGCCGGGCAGTACCGTTGCCGCCTGGCGATGCGCATTGCAGCGGGCATTCATGACACTGCGTCCAGTCTCAGGGCGGATTGGGACAGCGACGATGGCTATGCCCGGCTGATGAACAATCCGGGACCGGATAATCCTGTTTACCGGTCCGAGAAGGAAGTGGCGCAGGAGCTGATTACGGTACTGGTCTCAGGCCTTGAGGCCATCCGGGATCGCAAGGTGCTGGTTGCCCTCGGACGTGACGGAGCGACGCCCAAGCCGAAGCGTCTGCCATTCCGCCGCAGTGGACTGGCAATTGAGGCATTGGCTGCTAATCTGGATGGCCTGGCCGAACTCTACAGGGCCGCTGGTTTTGACCGGGATCTGAAGCAGAATGACCAGTGGCTGCAGCAGGGTATCCCCTTTGAATTCCGCAATGCGGATCGGGCGCTCTCCAGTCTTCAGATGTCCATTGAAAACGCCGTTGCAGACAAGGATGCAGCAGAGCGCCTGCGCTATGTCTCTGTGGTGGTTGATACGCTGGGGGAAGCGATTGGTGTTGATCTGTCAACCGCAATTGACCTGAAGGCCGGGTTCAACGCGCTGGACGGAGATTGACCGGGATGGAGATTGACCGGAGAGCTTTCCTTGCTCTGGCTGGTATGGGGGCCTGTATTGCGGCAATGCCCCGCCTTGCGGATGCCATGGACGGGGGAGACCCGCTCTTTCTGTCATCTGCTGAATTGCCGGAGGGTACCCATGCTATTCAGGTTCTGACAGAGCGGGGGGATATTCTTGCGTCCTTCCCGGTGTCAGACAGAGGGCATGGTGCAGCAGTGCACCACGGCACCGGTCGCGTGGTGGCGTTCGCCCGTCGCCCCGGTACGTTTGCCCTGGCCTTCGACAGGCAAAGGCTGGCCACTCCCGGGACACTGACAGCGCAATCCGGACGGCATTTCTACGGCCATGGCACATTCTCACCGGATGGACGTCTGCTCTATGCAACAGAAAACGACTTTGAACGAGGCGAAGGGCGTATAGGGCTTTATGACGCAACAGATGGCTATCGGCGTCTGGGGGAGTTCCCAAGCGGTGGTGTCGGCCCCCATGATATGGCGCTGATGCCTGACGGCAGAACATTGGTGATTGCCAATGGCGGCATTGAAACGCATCCGGATTTCGACCGGGAAAAGCTCAATCTGCCAACCATGAAGCCGCTCATCACGCTGCTGGACCGTAAGACCGGTGAACTTCTGGAACAGCATGAGGCACCGGCCTCCCTGCATCAGGTTTCTCTTCGCCATATGGCGATCGCGACCAATGGAGATATCTGGGTGGCCGGTCAGTTTGAAGGGCCAGCTTGGGAAACGCCGCCGCTTCTGGCACGTGTGAGGCAGGGCGAAGGGCTCAAGCTGTTCTCAGCCCCCCAAAGAGCGCAGATCAGCCTCAACAATTATATGGCATCCATTGCGCTGTCCGGGGATGAGACAACGCTCGCGATCACAGCACCTCGTGGCAACAGGCTGACATTCTGGAATGCTGAAACCGGTGCTTACTTGGATGGCGTGGATCTGACGGATTGCGGTGGCGTTGCTGCAAACCGCTCTGGCGGGTTTCTGATCTCAAGCGGCGAGGGTGATCTGGTGCACGCATCGCGACAACACCCTGGGTCCAGCTGGTCGAGAACATCCGTACCTGTTCGCTGGGACAACCACCTGACCGGTCTCTGAGACTGAAAAAGGCCGGAAGAAGGATCTTCAGAAGGGTCTTTAGAACAGTCCTCCGGCCAAGTCAGTTGGGTAGACCTTTTGCAAGCAACAAACGGTCTGATCGGTAATCAGGCCGTCGGTCTTGCGGAAACCGATTGGCCGGACGCTGACTCTGGTGAGTGAGTCGTGACTACCGAGACACCTCACTTTAGCGGCAACATTCCGTAACGGAAAGGGTCTGATCTCCGACTTATGATCAACTTTATCAGAAACTCTTCATTTCCTGGGTGCACTGTCATCAGTTGACATCCGCCATGTCGCCAAGCTCCTTTTCCAGCCAGCTCTTGAACGCAAGGGCGGCAGAATTCATCGAGCGTTCCGGCGGGGAAATCAGATAATACCCTTCGCGCAGGGGCAGGGTGAGGTCAAAGGGTCTGGCAAGGGCCCCCTGGGCGATCAGGTCATCCGCGATCAGGCTGTGGCCGAGTGTCAGACCAAGGCCCCGGCGGACGATTTCAAAGGTAACTGTAAATGTGCTGGCCCGATGGATGGGTTTTGACTTTGGCAGGCCTGAACCCGCAGCCTTCAGCCAATTGTCCCAGCCTTCCAGCATGCCGCTCAAATCAAACAGGTCATGGTCAAGCATATCAGATGGCGTCTGGAGCTGCGGCAGCAGGGACGGCGCGCAAAGCGGGAAATAGCGCTGCTCGCCAAGTCTTTGCCCACTGATCCCTTCCCATTCACCGCTGCCGAACCGGATTTCAACGCTTGCATAGGGGCGGGTGAATTCCGTTGTCCAGACCGAGGTGGACACATTCAGAACCACCCATGGATGCTCTTTGATGAAACGATGTATGCGCGGGGTCAGCCAGTAGATCGAAAAGGCAAGATTAACGTGGATCTCAACATAACGGTCTGAATCATTACCGGAGAAAATCCGCTGGGTCCCGTCTGCAATCAGTCGGAAGGCCGCTTCCACATTGGGCAGATAGGCCCGCCCGGTATCGGTCAGCTGCAGACCGCGTGGCCGCCGGATGAACAGGGCCTGCCCCAGATGAGCCTCAAGGGACTTGATCTGCTGGGAGATGGCAGACTGAGTGATATGCAGTTCCTCTGCGGCCGTGGTGAAGCTGAGATTTCTTGCAGCGGCTTCAAAGGCACGCAGCCAGTTGAGGGGCGGCATGTGGTCCGACATGGCAGGATTACTCCGATAAATTAGTTAGACATTAGCTGAACTAATGTATCGTGTCATTTTTATTCGTTTGCCCGGATCGGATTTCGAGCGCTTAATAGGCGCAGTTTGGAATTGTTCTCGTTTGAACTCCATGGTGAGGAGGAATGCCATGAGTGTGAGCCATCTGTCCGAAGCGCGGCTGTCGAATGACCCCTATTACGAGCAGCGTGTTGATCTGGCCTGTGCCTTTCGCTGGACGGCGCGCCTGAACATGCATGAAGCCGCAGCCAACCATTTTTCTCTGGCTGTCTCAGATGACGGCAAGAAGTTTCTCGTCAATCCGAATTCCCGGCATTTCTCCCGCATCAAGGCCAGTGATCTGCTGCTGCTCGATGCCGATGACCCGGAAACGATGAACCGACCGGATGCCCCGGACCCCACTGCATGGGATATCCATGGCGCAATGCACCGTAATCTGCCCCATGCCCGTTGCCTGATGCATGTGCATTCCAAATATGCCACCGTTCTGGCGACGCTGCAGGAAGCGACCCTGCCACCGATTGACCAGAACACGGCCCGTTTCTTCAACCGTATTGCCGTTGATGACGGTTTTGACGGCATGGGGCTCGGGGAAGAAGGCGAACGCTTGACCACGACGCTTGGTGATAGGAAGATCCTGGTCATGGGCAATCATGGTGTGATGATTGCGTCTGATACGGTCGCTGAAGCGTTTGACTCGCTCTACTATTTCGAGCGGGCCTGCGAGACAGCCATCACAGCCTATATGACCGGCAAAGAGCTGCGGATTCTCTCTGATGAAGTGGCGGAAAAGACAGCCCGTCAGTGGGAAGATTATCCGGGATCTGCAGAAAACCATCTGCGTGAGCTGAAGGCCATTCTCGACGAAGAAGGCTCGGACTACCGCCAGTAAAACACTGGATACGCTCTAAAACAAAATCACAAGGCGCGGGCTTGTCGCTTGCGTCAACGGGAAAGATGTATCGGGATTTAGGCGATGGCTGATTATATCGCAACCAATGCGGCTTCGTCCGGCGTCAAGTTGGATAAGAAACTCGTCAAGCAACTCTCACGCCGGTCAGACAGGCCGGGTCTGATCTATACGGCCCAATGGCTTGTTCTACTGGCCCTTACCGGAACTGCCGTGTGGATGGCACTTGGCACATGGTGGGTTATCCCGGCCATGCTGGCCTATGGAACGGTGCTGACCGTGCCGTCCTATTCCATGTCCCATGAATGTGCGCATGGAACCGCCTTCCGGACCCGCTGGCTGAATGAGACCATGTTGTGGATCTCGTCTCTGCTCTATTTCGAGGAGCCGTATCACCGGCGGTTCTCCCATGCCAGCCATCACACCTATACCTGGATGGAAGGCAAGGACAGCCAGATGCCGTTTGACACACCCATGGGGCTGAAAGAGTGGTTTCTGGAAGTCACGGGTATTGGCCTGTTTATCTATGAGTCCCCGCTCTACATCCGCAACGCACTGGGCCGGTTCTCCGATGAAGTCCGCCGTTACACGCCGGAAAGTGAACTGCCGAAACTGAAATGGGGGGCACGGGCCTGCCTCGCGATCTATGGCAGCCTCGCTGCTGTTGTTCTCGCAGGTTACTGGTGGCCGGTCATCTTCATTCTGATTCCACGCCTTGTGGGCGGTCCGATCATGCTGCTGTTCACCCTGATCCAGCATGTGGAGATGCAGGAGAATACGCTTGATCTGCGCGATTCAACCCGCTCGTTCCGGACCAACTGGCTGGGTCGGTTTCTCTACATGAACATGAACAACCACATTGAGCATCATCTCTATCCAATGGTGCCGTTCCACCAGCTGCCGGAGTTGAACAAGGCGGTGAAGGATCAGCTGCCTGAGCCGGATCCGGGCTTCTTCCGCACCAATATCGAAGTGTTCTGGGTGGTTCTGAAACGCAGTCTCCGTCTGGGGACTAAGGCCCCCAGCATTCGCCAGGCCCCGCATATGATTGCGGAACGGGGGGCGAAGGCAGAGCGCATTACAAAAGGCTATGTCTGATCTCTATGGCAGACAACAAAAGACCGGGAATAAGGAAGACGATTGATGAGTGAGAACTGGGTTCGAGCCTGCGCAACGGACGATATCGATGAGGAGGATGTGATCCGCTTTGATCACGATGGACAGACCTTTGCTGTCTACAATACACCGTCGGGCTTCTATGCCACCCATGGCATGTGCACCCATGAAGAGCAGCATCTGGAAGACGGTCTGGTGATTGATGATGTGATCGAATGCCCCCTGCATCAGGGCCGCTTCCACATCCCGACCGGAGAGGCCAAGGGGGCACCGGTCTGCGTGAACCTCAAGACCTATCCGGTCCGCGTGGACGGCGAGGATATCTACATCAACACTGCTGGCTGATGTCATAGCAGGACCGGCGGCTTTTACAGCAGTGCCGGTCTTTCTTTTTCAACGCGCTGACGAGCAGCAAGGCTGCTTTGGGAGGACAACAATGAGCGCGACGGATTATACCAAGAGATTTGCAGCCAAGCCGCAGCCCCTGACCCTTGAGAAGGCCGCGAAAATTACCCCGCCCATGCAGCTGGTAGATACGGAAGGCATGATTGATGTGCCCCGCATGCGCGCCTACAGGCTGGAGCGGGTGCGGGAGCAGATAAAAGCCCATGATTTCGGTGCGATTGTGCTGCTTGACCCTCTGTCTATTCGCTATGCGGTGGGTGTCAGGAACTGTTCCCTGTTCCAGATGCACATTCAGGCCGGTTACCTGTTTATTCCGGCAGAAGGCCCGGTCATCTATTTCGATTCCGAACCGGGCCGTGTGACAGGGTCACAGCTTGAAACCATCGATGAGATCCGGTCTGATATCCTGCCGCTCTCCTATATGTTTTCAGGCTACCGACATGAGGAATGGTCGAAACGCTGGGCTCAGCAGATGCTGGATCTGATGGACGAGCATTGCCCGGATAATCGTCGCCTTGGCATTGAGCGGGTTGGTGTGATGGGAACCCAGGCTTTCGATGGCCTCAATGTGGAGATTGTCGATCCGGCTCCGGTTATGGCGCATGCCCGGAAGATCAAGTCGCCTGAAGAAATCCTCTGCATGAACCAGACGATTGCCGTGGCTGAAGATGGCATGACCCGGATGCGGGACAATCTGCGTGCTGGCATGTCGGAAACCGACCTCTGGAGCTTCATGTGGCAGGCGAATATTGAGGGCGGTGGCGAGTGGATTGATTACCGGCTTCTGTCATCGGGACAGCGTACAAATCCGTGGCAGCAGGAAGCATCCTCGAAGATGATCCGCCCTGGAGAGCTGGTCTGCTTTGACTGCGGCATGATCGGCCCGTGGGGGTATGGGGCTGATATCTCCCGGGCGTTCTTCTGCGGACCGGGCAAGCCGAGTGACTATCAGAAGATGCTCTATACCCAGGCGCTTGAGGAAATCCGCCATAACACCGAGCTGATGCAGCCGGGAGCGAGTTTCCAGGAGATTATCGAAAAGCGCTATGTTCAGCCCGAGGGTCTCGGCGACAAGCCCTATCCGGCTCTGGCCCACGGCATTGGCATGGCGGACGAATATCCTGTTCTCTACTACCCCGCTGATGAGCAGTTCCACTTCGATGGCCATCTGGAGCCTGGCATGGTGATCTGCGTGGAAAGCTATGTGGGCGAGATGGACGGAGAGCAGGGTGTGAAGCTGGAGAACCAGCTTCTGGTCACAGAAAGCGGACCGATTACCCTGTCCACTTACCCGTTTGAAGATGAACTTCTGTCGCGCGAGATATGAGAAACCCCATGCGGAATATCTATACATTCGGCGGCTTTCCGGCGCGTCGCAACGTCACCATTGCCGACCTTCAGGCAGGCAAGGGCAAACGCAAGTTCACCGAGACAACCGCCTTTACCCCTGATGAGGCTCTGGCTGCGCAGGAAGCGGGGATTGATACACTGTCCTGCAATGCCTGGGACATTGCTGAGGTGCGCAAGGCGGCTGACACCATCTTCATGACAGGCGCCTTGCCTTATACGGACTACATCAGCGCCGATGATATCCTGAAAGGAGCCATTGAGACACTCGAGGCCGGTGCGGACATGGTCTATACCTGTCGCGGCCTGCACATAATCGAGATGTTGGCAAAAGAGGATATCCCGGTCATGGCGCATGCTGGCCTTGTGCCGCGCAAGAGCACCTGGGTCGGCGGTCTGAGAGCCATTGGCAGGACGGCAGAGGAAGGCATGGCGCTCTATCAGTCTGTCAAGGATATCGAGAATGCCGGGGCGGCTGCCGTTGAAATTGAGGTGGTGCCGGAAGAAACGCTCGCAGCGATTAATCCGCTGACAAGTCTGATTACCTTCTCCATCGGAGCCGGGTCAGGCGGCGATGTGATGTTCCTGTTTCAGGAAGATATCTGCGGTGAGACGGAAAACCCGGCCCGCCATGTCAGGACTTACGGCAATCTGAAACGCCTGAAAGACCAGATGCAACAGGAACGGATCGCAGCGCTGACGGCCTTTCGCGAGGATGTGGAACGCGGTGGATTTCCGGGCGACGATGTCTCTGTCAGGCTGAAGCCGGAAGAACATGACCGCCTTCAGGAGATGCTGGCGAAGCTGTAGCGTCAAAGACCTGCTCCAAAGAGTAAACGGCTGACCGGGGACGGTCAGCCGTTCCGCTCTCGACGCCAAGTCGGCGAGCGGTCAAACAGGACTCCGAGAGAAGGGGGGCGCGGTTCGGAGTCCCGCAATCTGTGTGAGCGATCCTGAAGGATCAGTATTTCATCTGGTTGTAGACCAGACGGAAGGACAGCGGCACGGCCAGATCAATGCTGTCGAGAGACGCAAGCTCGCGAAGCTTTTCAATGCCGGCTGTAAGGCCGAATTCATCCGCATCCAAAACAACGAAACCGTCGCTCACGACCATGACTTTGTCATCAGCCAGGCGGGTCACCACGACCGGGGCCTCAACCTCAACCGCATTGCCTGCGATGGTCAGCGTGCCTTCAAGATCGTAGGTCATGATGCCGCCGGTCTTCAGGTCTTTCAGCTCATCCAGGTCCAGTTTGCCGGAGAAGGTGGCTGCGGGGTGCTTTTCGGAATGAAGCACATGCTTGTGCATCCGCTCATTGCGGATATCGATGTTGGTCTCAAGGCTTTTCACGTCGACGGAAAGCGTTGCATTGCCTTTCGCATCGACTTTGCCCGAAACGGCTGAGAATGTGTGAACTTCACCAGTGGTGGTCTTCTTGACGGACCCGAATGTAACCACGGACTGTTCACTGTCTACAGACCATGTAGCCGCCTGAGCCGCGAACGGAAAAGTCAGAGCGGTAGCGAGGGCAAGCGTCTTGAGCATCGTTTTCATGATGAGGGTTCCCCTTTTGTTGTGTCTGACACGGAAACAGATGGTGCGACAATTTATTCATTCTGCCTATAAAAAGACGGATAACGAAAGCGTTATCACACAACGCTCACCTCTTTCAGGTGCAGTCGCAACTGCCTGGACAGCAGAAAATCAGAAGGGAAGCGGGCTATATGATGCACAAGGCCTGAGGCATATAGGTGTTCAGCAGAACGCTGCCTAAACCGAGACCGGCGATAGCCAGTCCGATGGACATTCGGGCCAGACCACGGGTATTGATCCGGGTCAGACTGGTTACTCCGAAGGCGGAGACCGTAACCGCTGGCAGGGTGCCAAGGCCGAACCCGGCCATCATCAGAACACCGCCTGTGGCCGATCCGGTCAGCATGGCTGTAAACAGTGCACCATAGACCATGGCACATGGCACAAGCCCCCAGACCATGCCCGCCAGAAACGGAGCAGATGAGGATGGCCGGGCGGAACCCCGTGGCATCAGCCGGGCCATGATAGGGGCGGCGAGGCGATCAAGACCTGACAAAGGCGGCAGAATGCCCGCAACCGAGAGACCAATCCCGATCAGCGTTACGGCAGCAGCCCATTGCAGAACTGAGTAGGCCAGTGACTGGTCGAACAGGCCATAGAGTTCAGCACCTGCATAACCAAGGACGCCGCCAGCAATCATATAGGATGTGATCCGGCCAAACTGGGAAACCAGCAGAACCCGGGCACGGGTCAGCCTGTCCTCCGGCCGGAACATGAACACCAGCCCGGATGCAATTCCACCGCACATGCCAGCGCAATGAAGGCTGCTGGCAAGGCCAAGCAGCAGGCCGCCCAGAAGGCTGAATTCGGAAACCGTAATGTCCACGCGTCAAGATCCCGATTGATAGGCTGATGACCATGTTTCTCATGGTCTCATCGTGATTGCTTTGATTCTGCTCAAACCGTTCTCACACCGTAGAACAATCCAGGATTCAGACTCATAAACAGTCTCTTTGAGATATGCGATTGGGCGCTTTGACACATCTTCTGGTCGTGAATTCGCCGGGAAAGAGTGGTTTATTTGACCAAAAGGTCGATATCGCCCCCGTTTGGGGGTTTAACATGACGTCAGTCTGGGGCATGTCTCGACAAGACGAAGCAGCTCTGTATTATCTGACCGACCGGTCGGGAAATAAGTTTAGACAGCCGTTTGAAGGGCTGTTTTTGGGGATGTAACTGGATATGTCGGACTTTTTTGCTAAACACCAAACTCTTCTTGCGGATGCCGTCGCAGCAACAGACAGCCGAGGCTATTGGTCTCCTTACCCTGAAGCACCATCCGGGCGCATCTATGGTGAGACGGCAAGAGATGATGGTGCCGCAGCCTTTGAAGCGCTAAAGAATGCACTGTTCGACATGGGCCAGCCTACCAATGGCGATGTGGTCGGGGGAGAGCATTCGCCGTTCGGCCCTGAGCTCAATATTTCCTATCCGGCCGAAGATGCGAAGGTTCTGATAGATACAGTCAAGGACGCGATGATCTCCTGGGGGCAGGCCAGCCCGGAGGTTCGCGCCGGGATCTGCTGTGAAATTCTGGAACGCCTCAACAGGCGCAGTTTTGAAATTGCCAATGCGGTGATGCATACCACAGGCCAGGCCTTCATGATGGCTTTCCAGGCAGGTGGGCCGCATGCCCAGGACCGGGCACTTGAGGCAGTCGCCTATGCTTATAAGGAAATGACCCGCATTCCCGATGCGGTGCGCTGGGAAAAGCCCCAGGGCAAGTATGATCCGATCCGGATCGACAAGAGCTGGCGGATTATCCCGCGCGGTGTGGCGTTGGTGGTCGGGTGTGCAACATTCCCCACATGGAATGCCTATCCTGGATTGTTTGCCAGTCTGGTCACCGGCAATGGTGTTCTGGTCAAACCGCATCCGAATGCCCGGCTTCCTCTTGCAATCACTGTTGAGATCGGGCGCGAGGTTCTGGCTGAGGCGGGCTTTGACCCCAATCTGCTGCTTCTGGCGGTGGATACGGTCGAGGAACCAGTGACCAAGCTTCTGGCCTGTGAGGAATGCGTGAAGATTATCGACTTCACCGGCTCATCAGCCTTTGGTCAGTGGTTGCGTGAGCATGTGGAGGGCTCTGTCTATACAGAGGAGTCCGGTCTCAACACCATCGTCATCAGCGGAACGGACAATTTCAAGGCCATGTGCCAGAACATCGCCTTCTCGCTGTCGCTTTACTCGGGGCAGATGTGTACCACACCACAGAACATCTTTATTCCCGATCAGGGCATAGAGACTGATCTGGGGCACAAGAGTTTTGATGATGTTGCGTCGGGTATTGGAGAGGCTATCGACTGGCTTCTGGGAAATCCGGATCGGGCCATGGGAGTCCTTGGGGCCATTCATAACCCGGATATTCTTGACCGGATTGATGAAGCGCGTGCGCTGGGCGATATCATTCGCGATTCAGGTCCTGTCGAAGGGGCCGGTGAGGCCCGCATGGCAACGCCTATCCTTGTCGCTGTCGATGCGGTGGATGAAGAGGCCTATATGGAGGAGCGGTTCGGCCCGATTGCCTTTGTGATCAGAGCCGCTTCAATTGAAGACGCCATTGCACGATCCGCTGAATCCGTTGAACTGGGTGGAGCAATCACAGCAGGGCTTTATGCAACGGATGAAGCGGTGATTGATCAGGCCATCGATGCCTTTGCACCAACCGGTGTCAATCTGTCGGTCAATCTGCTGGGAAGCTATCTGGTGAACCAGTCTGCTGCGTTTTCAGACTTCCATGTATCGGGTGCCAACCCGGCTGGGAATGCCAGCCTGACGGACAGTGCCTATGTGGCCAACCGGTTCCGCGTTGCCGCGGTCCGGCGGATGATCGCCTAGGGTTCAGACCCATAAATTCCGTCCGTTCTGTCTACGAGAAAGATACAGAATGGACGTCAGCAAAGGGTGATGGCCCTAAGCCGCTTTGATCCTGAAACGGCAGGTCAGGCGGTCGCTGCGATCGCATTGAACGTCAACCGTCTGACCGGTTGCGGTCTCAAAGAACTGTCCGACAGCGGTGCAGACGCAGCCATTCTTGCGCACGAGTGATGCGACAGGACAATTGTGACTCTCAATGATGATGTGATCCCCATCCTGATGGGCCTGGGTTGCGGCACCAAGCTGGTCGACATGATCTCTGGCCCGTGACAGGCGATCATCAAAATCTGATGTCTCGTCGATGGACAGATGATCAGCCATTTCCCAGCCCAGGCGGCGCATAAGACTGTCAAAAGCGTCGTCTGAAAGACCCTGGGAAAGAACTGAAACGAGCAGCTCGGAGAAAGGCTGATAGGCTTCCGACATGCTGTCTTCATATCCCGGCACGGCTTCATAACGGAGAGCCGGCTTGCCCACTGATCCGTCTGACGCTGGAGTTCCCTTGCGGATCAGATTTTCCGCGAGAAGCTGATTGACCTGAACGACAATGGCCGTGCGGGTTACTGCCAGCGTTTCGGTCAGTGCACGAATGGTTTTGGGACCCTGCCGGATTTCTGCCAGAACCCGGTCTCTGGTGCTCGTCATGCCGCCCTCCTGAACTGCCATTCTCTCCATACGAATCTTTTCGTAGATAGCGTGTGACAGTACCGCTAGCTGTAATGAAATTCATGAAGAAAATCAATTAAAATAAATATAACAACTATAATTGTTGTAATCCTCTGAGAGTTCATCTATGACTCCGGAAAACAAGGAGGATATCTTATGGTTTCGACTGGCACATCGGAGCGGTTAATCGGCGCGTTGAACGGCACATTCGGCACCCACAAGGGATGCCGGGCATCTCATGCGAAAGGGCTGTCGGTGAGTGGCACGTTCGTCCCCGGTGGGGATGTTGACCGGATGGACATTCCGATGTTGCACGGTGACCCGATGCCTGTCTCCGCCCGCTTCTCCATCGGTGGCGGCAATCCCGGTGTCTCGGACAAGAGCCGCAGCGTGCGCGGCATGGGGCTGACGATCGGCGGTAAAGATGAGAACTGGTCGCTCGCGCTGATATCCGCGCCGGTCTTTTTTGCATCCAGTCTTGAGCAGTTTGTTGCCTTCCTTGAAGCACGAAGACCCGTGCCGGAGCTGGGAGGCCCTGATCCGGAGCGGGTTGCCGCTTTCAATGCGGTGAACCCCAATACGGTTCCGCATCAGGCCTATGTGAAAGAAACATCTCCAACCCGAAGCTATGGGACGGAGGTCTACCATTCTTGCCATGCGTTTTTCGCCACCATTGCAGGAGCCGCCCGGGCCGGACGCTTCCGTCTTGAACCTGCAACCGGGCGACTGAGCCTGTCAGCGGATGAAGAGGCGAGTTTCCCTGATCAGTTCCTTGGCGATGAACTGGCAAACCGGTTGACGGATGGTCCTGTCGGCTGGACGCTGATGCTTGATCTCGCCCATTCAGATGACCCTCTCGATGATCCGACGGCGCCCTGGCAGGGAAATGGCGAAAGCCTTACATTGGGAACGATCCTGATCAGCAGGATTGCCGATCTTGCAGAAGAGAGACGCGTCTATGACCCTCTGGTTCTGCCCAATGGCATAGCCCCGTCGGCAGACCCGGTTCTGCTTGCCCGCAGCGAGGCCTACAGCCTGTCATATGAACGGCGCAGCATCGCCTGACAGAAGGGAAGGGGGCACTGGTCCTCCACAAATCCTCCACAAATCCTACAGGGACACTCAATCCTCTCTTGTTTCTCTATCGCCACATTCCTTGAGATGAACGCTCATGAATGACTGAAGTTGGAGAGGATTGATTAATGTCCCACAGATGGTCTGTCATAACTGCCCCGGCAATCGCTTTTGCTGCTTCTCTCGTTGCGTTGCCCGGCCAGGCATCAGCCAATGTCTCCTGTCACGATCTGTATCAGGTGGCGATGGATGCCAATGCGCTGGCCGATGTGCTTGAATACAGAAGAGATGTGAATACCCATCTGGATGAAACGCTTTACTATTTCATCAATGATGTCAGGAGCCTGGCCATTTACGAGAATGATCGCAAGCTGGCGCGGCATACAAGAAAGATGATCCGCAGCTGGGAGCGGAAGGATCGTTCGTCTTACATCTATCACTCGGATAAGCTGGTGAAGCGCCTGGCTCATCTGTACGACCGCGATTGTTGAGCGGAACAGGAGAAAAGACGAAACATCTGACCTGCCGGAAACCTTGACGGCGTTCCCGACTCTGTCAAAGGTGCGGGAATGCAGAAGCGTTCTCCACCACCGGTTTTATCAGTCGCAGCTCTTCATCGTCATCATGCTGTCGGGCTGATGGTCGCCAGCTCAATCATGATCAGTCTGGGTGGTCTGATTGTCCGTTCCATTGAAGACGCTGACGCCTGGCAGATCAATCTCTACCGTGCCCTCGGACTTGCCCTGGGAACGCTGGTTGTTCTTGTTCTGAAATACAGATCTCGAACGCCACAGGCATTTCATGCTGTTGGCAGAGCCGGGGCAATAGGGGCCTTTCTGGCTGCTATTGCAGGCATTTGCTATCTCCAGGCCATGACCAACACCACGGTGGCCAATACCCTGTTCACCATCAGTGCTATTCCGTTTATCAGCGCTGTATTCGGCTGGGTGATCCTGGGTGGGAAGGTATCTGGCATAACACTCGTCATGATGATGGTTGCGGCTCTCGGCGTCGGCATCATGGTGGCAGAGGGCTTTGGTGCAGGGTCGGCCTTTGGAAATGTTATGGCACTTTGCGCGGCATGCGCATTTTCCGGTTACACCATTGCCGTCAGAGGCAAGCGGTCGGTGGATATGATGCCGACGAATGCACTGGCTGGCCTGTTCATCCTGCTGGCTGCAGTGATCATGCGTTTCGACGACTGGCTGGTGCCGGTTTGGGACATGGGTCTGGCCTTTGTGTGGGGTGGTGTTATCGCGACACTTGGCAACATCATGTTTGTCATCGCCGCCCGGTCCCTGATGGCGGCAGAACTGACCCTTCTTATGCTGCTGGAATTTGCGCTGGGGCCCATCTGGGTCTGGCTGGTGGTGTCGGAAGAGCCCCGACTGCTCACTCTTTTGGGCGGAGCCCTGGTTTTTTCCGCAGTGATTGGCAAGGCCTGTTTTGAGTTGCTTGTCGAGCGGTCGCGAAAAGCCTGATCAGTCTGTGACCGTGTGTTTCATCACTTCAGGTAAACACGGAAATACCGTTTTTGCCGATGATGAAAGCCGCGAAAATCTGCGCCATTTGTGAAGAAGCTGAAACAGGTTCTTCGGCCCGGATGAAGGCTGTCTGTGCCGTGAATGACGCAGATATCTGATGGTCCTGTTTGTGACCAGCGTCCTGTAAATCGCTGATGATTATCGCTGAAAATATAGCGGCCATTCCGTTGAAGCAGGTGTGCTTCACCTCCCGGTTTGCTGCCCCATTTGCGACCGATCAGATCGGTCTGGAGGCGGTCAGGCGGGAGCGGGGAATAGCCTGAAGGCGGTCGCCCGTCGCCAGCAAGGCCCTGTGGGGCGTGGGCTGCAAGGGCGAAGGTGATGCAAAGAGTTGATATCAAACAGTGAAAACGATTTCCGATCATCTCGCAACCATAGCAGTTTTCGCCAGAAAGCGCCGGAAATCTGTTTTCCTGTTTGAGCCTCTTTGTGGAAAATTGAACTCATATTCCTGCGACTGCTGCGCTGGGGAGCCGGAAAGGGCAGGAAATTGGCCGACTGGTGCGGAAATTGTAATCGGGGTTTCCAAGGACGGCTGAGACTCTAGAAAAAAATTCCAAGGAACGGGAGGTGGGTGCAATAGGCTTTGGTTGCGCGATTGCCCCATGCAAAGGGAATTCTTTTCTAGATTCTCGTGAGAAATCAGAATGGAAAAGACGTCCTGTTCCAACTATTTCATTATCCAGAAAATCATTTTTCAAAAGAGCGGCTCTGCGGAGCTGTTTCGGAGATCACGGACATGGCTCACAACGGGTCACATAGCGGAAAGCTTGATGTTTTCCCTGCCTTTCACAAGGTCGCTGATCGTCCGGTCGTCATCATCGGTCATGGTGATGAGGCTGCGGCGAAAGTCCGTCTTGTGTCCGAAACCCGCGCCGATATCCGGATTTATGCATCAGTGCCGCTTGAAAAAGCCCTGCGCAAGGCTGCACGTGCTGCGTCGGCTCAGGTGGTTGAGGCTTTGCCGGGTCATGAGGACCTGGCTGCTGCCGCTCTGGTGTTTATCGCCACCGAGGACGAGGCGCTGGATCGTGCACTGGCAGATCAGGCGCGTGCTGCCGGTGTGCCGGTCAATGTGGTGGATCGTCCAGAGCTTTGTGATTTCTACACACCGGCCCTGGTCAACCGTGCGCCGCTGGCTGTGGCAATCAACACGGCGGGAACCGCGCCGGTTCTGGCACGCCATGTGCGGGCCCGGATTGAGGCACTGCTGCCGCTGCGCCTTGGGCGTTTGGCCGGTCTGGCCGATGCCTTCCGGGATGCGGCGCGCGACATGCTGCCGAGCGGTGAAATCCGCAGACGGTTCTGGGCCCGGTTTTTCTCAGGCTCTGTTTCCGATCACATGCTGGCGGGTGATGATCGCCGGGCGCGTGAGGAAGCTCAGCGCCTGCTGAATGGTGCTGCGGATACAGATGGCTATGTCTGGCTGGTCGGTGCCGGTCCGGGTGCTGAAGATCTGCTGACCCTGCGGGCGCAGCGTCTTCTGCAGGAAGCTGATGTGATTGTGCACGACAGTCTTGTTCCGAATGGCGTCATTGCCATGGGCCGTCGCGATGCCGAGCGGATTGATGTGGGCAAGCGCAAGAATTGCCATTCCAAGTCTCAAGGTCAGATCAACGATATTCTGGTGGCCGAGGCCCGCAAGGGACGTCGGGTGGTTCGCCTCAAGGCTGGTGATCCGCTGGTGTTTGGCCGCGCGGGCGAAGAGATGCAGGCCCTGCGTGATGCCGGTATCGGTTACGAAGTGGTGCCGGGCATCACATCCGCAGCCGCTGCAGCCGCCGATATGGACCTGCCGCTGACCCTGCGCGGTGTGGCGTCTACCCTGGTGTTTACCACAGGGCATGACATGAACGGCCAGACCCTGCCGGACTGGGCGAAGCTGGCCATCGGTGGTGCGACGATTGCCGTCTATATGGGCAAGACCGTTGCGGCTGATGTGGCCTCCCGTCTGATGGATGGTGGTCTCGGGGCAGATACCCCTGTCATGGTGATTGAGAATGCATCCCGGATTGATCGGCGCGCCCTGTCTGGCGTCGTTGCTGACCTGCCGGGACTTGAAAAGCGGGGCGACCTGGATGGTCCCGCACTGATTGTAATTGGCGAGGCGGTCGCATATGCGCGGCTGACCGATGCAGAGCCGCTGGCACAGGCGGCATCTGAACTGGCTGCGTAAAGGAGCGGATTATGAAAGTGATTACAGCAAATCGTCTGCGTGAAGGGGATGTTGTGTGGTTCGGAGCCGGAAATGTCTGGGTCCATTCTCTGGAAGCCGCTCATCTTTATGATCCGGCCGATGTGAATGACGCTCTGACAATCGCGCAGAAGTCCATCGAAGAGCAGCTTGTTGTCGATGTTTATGATTTCGATGTGCAGGTTGAGGCCGGTGCCGTTATTCCAAAGCGCATGCGTGAGAAAATCCGTGCCGCTGGCCCGACCGTTCGCCAGGACCTCGGCAAACAGGCCGAACTTCAGGTTTCCGCAGCCTGATCTGCCACGCTAATCTCAACAAGATAGCCCGGGTCTGCTGATCCGGGTTCTGTCGTCCATCCGATTTATAGTGTCCGCTGCTCACGGGAGACAGCGGAGCAGAGCCGAGAGTGCCGATCCAATGTATCGTTACGATGAGTTTGACCAGCAGTTCGTTGATGAGCGCGTCACCCAGTTTCGCGACCAGGTGCGCCGCCGTCTGGCCGGTGAACTGTCAGAGGATCAGTTCAAGCCCCTGCGCCTTATGAACGGGGTCTATCTGCAGCTCCACGCCTATATGCTGCGTGTTGCGATTCCCTATGGCACTCTGAGTGGCCGTCAGATGCGGATGCTTGGCCATCTGGCCCGGACCTATGACAAGGGTTACGGTCACTGGACCACCCGTCAGAACATCCAGTACAACTGGCCGAAGCTCGAAGAGATTCCTGACGCGCTGGCGGATCTGGCCAGTGTCGAGATGCATGCCATCCAGACCTCCGGCAACTGTATTCGTAACGTGACCACCGATCATTTTGCCGGTGCGGCTGCGGACGAGATTGCTGATCCGCGTCCATATGCTGAAATCCTCCGCCAGTGGTCTTCCCTGCATCCGGAATTCACCTTCCTGGGCCGCAAGTTCAAGATTGCCATTGTCGGCAGCCCGCATGACCGTGCGGCCATTCAGCTTCATGACGTAGGCCTTGAGCTGAAAAAGGATGAGAACGGCAAGATCGGCTTCGCCTATTACGTGGGTGGCGGTCAGGGCAGGACCCCGATGATTGCGAAGAAATTCCACGATTTCGTACCGGAAGAAGATCTGCTCTCCTACACCGAGGCAGTCCTGCGCGTGTACAATCTATATGGCCGTCGCGATAACAAGTACAAGGCTCGTATCAAGATCCTCGTTCATGAGACCGGTCTTGATGAGCTGCGCGCTGCGGTGGATGAAGAGTTTGCCCGTATCAAGGACGGTTATCTCAAACTGCCGGATGAGGAAGTTCGGCGGATTGAGGAATACTTTGCACCACCGGCTTTTGAAACCCTTCCCGCAGAAAGCGCAGCCTTTGAAGCAGCCAGAGCCTCTGATGCCGGGTTCAAGGCCTGGGCCGAGCGCAACACCCATCCGCACAAACAGGACGGCTATGCCTGTGTCACAATCGCGGTGAAGCCGATTGGCGGCATTCCCGGTGACATGACAGCGGATCAGATGGATGTGGCCGCCGGGCTGGGTGAGCAGTATTCCTTTGATGAACTGCGGATCAGCCATGAGCAGAACGTCATCCTGCCTCATGTGAAGAAGGGTGATCTGAAGGCGGTCTACGACACGCTGGTGGCTAATGAACTGGCTGATTCCAATGCTGGTCTCATCACCGATATCATTGCCTGCCCGGGTCTTGATTATTGTAACCTGGCCAATGCCCGTTCTATTCCGGTCTCTCAGGAAATCTCCCGTCGCTTTGGTGCCCAGGAGCGTCAGCGCGAAATTGGTGATCTGAAGATCAAGATTTCCGGCTGCATCAATGCCTGTGGTCACCATCATGTGGGCCATATCGGTATTCTCGGTGTGGAGAAGAGGGGCGAAGAGCTCTACCAGATCACGCTTGGCGGATCGGCTGATGAGAACTCTGCCATTGGCGATATCATCGGGCGCGGCTTCCCCGAAGAGGAAGTTGCCGATGCC
The DNA here is from genome assembly GCF_030845175.1 of Coralliovum pocilloporae. Classification (NCBI taxonomy): domain Bacteria; kingdom Pseudomonadati; phylum Pseudomonadota; class Alphaproteobacteria; order Hyphomicrobiales; family Coralliovaceae; genus Coralliovum; species Coralliovum pocilloporae. Next base: position 2,479,616 of record NZ_CP132542.1, read on the forward strand.
ATTGAGACACTGGTAGAGAAATATCTCTCCCTCAGAGCCAATGACAATGAAACCTTCCTCGAAGCTTATCGTCGGGTGGGTCAAGCACCGTTCAAGGAGGCGCTCTATGGCTGATGCAGCCCTTCGGAAATCGGCTGAAGAATGCACCAGCGAGCGAGCCGCAGCGCTTGAAGCTCAGTATGGTCATCTGTCTGCGGAAGAGGTGCTGAAAATTGCCATCACCGAAGTCTTTGAAGGCCAGATTGCTCTGGTCTCAAGCTTTGGTGCGGATTCATCGGTCATGCTCAACATGATCTCGGATATTGCTCCTGATCTGCCCGTGGTCTTTCTTGATACCGGCAAGCATTTCGGGGAAACCAGGCGTTACGGCAAGGTGCTGGAAGAAAAGCTCGGCCTGACCAATGTACAGACAGTCCTGCCTGATGCGGATCGTCTGGCAGAATTGGACAAGGGTGGGTTTCTGTTCAGCACCAATCATGATCTGTGTTGCCATATCCGCAAGACCGAGCCGCTGGAACGGGCACTTGAGCCGTTCGCAGCCAGCATTACCGGACGCAAGCGGTTCCAGAACAGCGCGCGTGACAGGCTGCCGGTGTTTGAGGCGGACGGCACGCGCATCAAGGTCAATCCGCTGGCCAGCTGGAGCTTTGAGGATCTGGTCGATTATCGGGAACAGCATGATCTGCCTGCCCATCCTCTGGTTGAGCAGGGCTTTCTCTCCATCGGCTGCATGCCGTGTACCTCTCCGGTTGAGCCGGGTGAAGACCAGCGCGCAGGGCGCTGGCGCGGCACGGGCAAGACCGAATGCGGCATTCATATCAAAACGCCCAAGGGCGAAACGTTTATCAGACGGGATTAGAGCAATGGCACAGCTCTGGAAAAATGGTGAATTTGTAGACGACGCCTGGCAGCGGCTGGCTGATGACGAAGCGCTGCCGAATGGTGGGCAGGCACTCGTTTCGCGGACGCGATGGCTTGCTGAGCGGGAGAGCCTCAAGGCTGCGGGTAGTATCGGCCTTTATCTGACAGCTGGTGAAGAACTGGAAGGTCTTGAAGAGGACCTGGACCTTTTCCCGGTCATCGCACTGGATTTCCCGAAATTCAGCGATGGTCGCTCATTCTCGGTTGCTCGCCTGCTGCGCGAAAAATGTGATTTCAAAGGCGAGATCAGAGCCTATGGCGAAGTGCTGATTGACCAGATCGCCTATATGTATCGCTGCGGTTTCTCCACCATGGAAGTCACCCATGAACCGACCCGGAAATCTCTGGTCAACGGAGACGTTCCAATGGTCAACCTGTTCATGCAGCCAGCCATCGGTGATGAAGAGAAAGCCGGTAAACGTGCCTGGGCCCGCCGTCCGACATCCTGAGGATTCAGGACCTGGCTCATTGATTTAAGCGTGAAAAAAGAAGCGGCCCTGAGCCGCTTTTTTGCTATGCTCCTTCCGTTGTTCTGGGAGGGTTTTATGAAAACAAGAAAAACAGATTGGTCTCTGGCGTCAGTTCTCTGTGCCGGATTGGTGATGGCATCTTTCAGTGTGCCGGATGCCGGAGCGCATGATCGAAAGCTGGACCTGAAGCGTTTCAATCTTGATGAGGTCAACCGGGACCCTGATCGCTGGGCGATTGACGGGTGTTCTTTTACCCTTTGGCAGAGCGACCAGCACCCCTGGAACGACAAATATCCCTTTGTCTTTGTTCAGTCCCTTGAGGGCGTGAAGGAAGTGCCGGGCTATATCCAGGTCGGATCGCAGTTTATTCCGATGAAACGGGCCGCCAGTGGCGGGGATGACGTGGGATATACCGTTCATCCCTTCATGTTATACCGATCTCTTGATGGCAAGACACTGGCTTACATGGAGCTGGCACTGGCTGAACAGAATGGTGAATCAGCGGAGGTTGAATCCGGCACCATTCGTGTAATGCGAACAGGACATGTGCCCTTTACCGTCAATGTGGTCGGGACAGCAGGCTGTTGAGATCTAGCCTGTAGCTGTGAGCTGGCCGGGCAATTCGTCCAGGTCGACTTTTTCCCGTTCGGCCACCAGCTGCCTGAAGCGGCGCATGTCATCCATATAGGAGCGCCGCGTCCGCCCGAGCCAGCGGTCCCGGGTCATGAGGAAGTGTTTGTAGAACTGTTCTGAGACACCGGTGCCGCTCATCATGCGAGAGAGGCTTGCATCCGCACGTGACATGAGGAGATTGCTCATACCATCCGGGCTGATATTCAGATGACGGCTGAGGAACCAGACAACCCCGTCCCGATCATCATCATTGAGCAGGAGCTGCAGTACACTCTCAAATGACAGGTCACCGGATGCAATGGAGACCTGGGCCTCGTGGCGGGAGAACGTTTCATCGCCGATCGAGATTTCTGTCGATGCCGTATGGCGATCCAGTTGCTCCACATAATGACCGAGCTCACCGTCCAGGACAGCCTGCTTGAATGCTGCGGACAGGAAAGGGCAGCCTGACTCGATCAGAGTGCAGAGCTGGGTTGAAAATCCGTCATCAATCAGGCAGCGATCCGCGATTTCAAACAGCAGATGATCCTGACCCTGAGCCCGTATGGTACTGACCAGAACCGCATTCTGGGTAAACAGGGCGCCACGATTGCGCAGCAGGGCGAGCAGAACCGGCTTCAGATCAGTGGAGATCAGTGCATCAACGACAATTGCCGACAGTGCGGTTCTCCGGGCGATGGCCTGCTTGCAGGCTGAATCCCTGTCCCGGGCAATCGACAGAAGTGTCTGATCATCAAGGCAGGGAGAATGCTCAAGGAGCAGCTCGCTCATATAGATGTCTTCTCGGGCGAGCCGGGCTGCCAGTGCAGGTGTAATCCTGTCTGTCCTGGCAAGCCTCACAACGATGTCCATGCGCACATCATCACTCAGCTGATCGTAGAGATCGAGAACGATGGATGAAAACAGCTCCCGTTCGACGGGCGAGGGGTTGTTGGCAGATCGGTCTGCATAAGCAGCGCTGACCTGGCGGATCAGACGTGATCGCGCAACAGGATCTTTGGTCTCCGCCAGCCTCTTGTAGTCTTCAAGCATCAATCATCACAGTTAGTCGGCTTCGTATAGTGACCGGCAGTATAGGCAAGAAGCCTTTCACACGCGTTAACTCGGCGGCGTGAATGATTAGGGTACAGACCCTAAGCCGGCAGGGCCTGAAAGATCATGGACAGCTGCGCCGAGTCCGGTTAGTCAGAAGTGGATGGCTTCCAGAAGGCCTTCATGATGCGGAGCGGAAAATATGACCAAGGATGTCCGGGTTCTCAAGCGTGAGCTCCTGCATGAAGGCGATGGCAGGCTGGAACGGGTGCGCTATGGATTCGAGCGCCGCGACGGCACAGCAGTGGAGATTGAAGAAGATTATCTTCACTATGGGCATTCCGTTGGCGTGCTGCCCATCGACAGAAACCGGGGGACCGTTCTCGTCATCCGACAGGTAAGGGTGCCGGTTCTTTTTGAGGGTGACGGAAGCTGGATCCTCGAAACTTGCGCCGGGATGATCGAAGCCGATGACGTGGACCGGACAGCGGCTGTGCGTCGTGAAGCCCTTGAGGAGCTTGGCTACAGGATCAGCAATCCGGAAGAGATCGGGCGCGTGTTTCTCACACCTGGCTGTGTAAGCGAACGCATCGGGCTTTTCCTGGCCGACTACACCCCTGACGATCGGGAAACCGGTGGTGGTGGTGTCGATGCTGAAGGCGAGGATGTGGAAGTAATCGAAATGCCTTTCGCCGATCTGGCCAGGCTGGCCAAAGAAGGCAGGATCCAGGATGCATCCCTATTGATGTTGACCCAGGCCGTTATGCTGCGCTACCCGGAACTCTGGACCTAAAGCACCAGCCTTTTATCCCCTCGGCGGTCGGAAAAGATAAAGCACAATCCACACCGGGATAATGACGATTGATCCCAGGATAATGTTTGGAACCGCCCATTCCGACGTCCAGACCAGCGCTGTTTCAACGGCCTTGTGCATAGTTTCCGGTGTGACGCCCAGGTCGGCCAGCACCTGATCAGCCTGAAGGTCAAGCTGCGTCAGAACCGCGCCGGTAATCAGCGAGGCCAAGCCTACTTTTGTGATTGTTGACAGAATGCGCAGCAGCATGGTCGGGAATCATCACCAGAGCGTGTTGTCAAAAGCCAAACGGAATGGAAGCACTATAGCGCGGTTCGGAAGCGGGATAAATGGGGTCTGACCCCGATGCAAGGGGCGCTACTGCCAGGATTTGCGTTTCTGTTTCAGCAGATATCGAAGGTCAGGCGCGATGATCGGGCGTTCGAGGCGGCCGGTCAGCGAAAACGGGCGTTCCTCCGGTTCTTCAGCCTCGCCGGAATTGGCTGTGTCACCAGCGGGAAGCTTGCTTCTAATCCGGCCCTTGCCATTGATCCCAAGTGTAATCAGGTCGCTTTCTCCACTCAGCTCCAGTTCCCGCTGATCGTTCTGCAGAAGAGCCTTCTCGATACGGGCGATGCCTTCCTCAAGACTGATCTCTGCTTCGATCCTTTGTGCCGGGGTGGTGTTTTCCAGATAGTGATCAGGGCGTGGCAGGTCGCCTTTTGCCAGCGCGTCATCCAGGCGGGACAGGTCAAAGCCTTTCACAGAGCCTCCGAGCACTTCAACAGAAATCCGACCGGTCAGATTTCGAATGAGGTCTCCGGCAAAACGACCTGACCCCTTCAGTTCGGCACTTGCCGTCAGCCGCCCGTCGAGAACGGCACGACCGAGCAGACCATCGCTGACCGTTGCTGCCGAAAGGCCGGTGAAGCGCATCTTACCTGAAACGGCAGGTTTACCGTCAAAGGTTGCCGACAGGGCACCACTGGCATGACCACCCATCAGCTCAAGCGAAGCAATATCCAGTTCTATGGTTTTCTGATGAATCCGCAGGGCCGCGGCCAGCTCTCCCAGACTGGTGTCGTGGTAGCTGGTCTGAGCTGCTGAAAAGCGGATGTCAGCGGACAGATTGGACCAGCCAGGGGCCGAAATACCCACCGTGGTCCAGTGCTGCTCGGGCAATGTTGGCTGTGCCAGGGCAAAAACATAGGTGCTTGCATCAAACACGTCGAATGCAACAGTGCCGGTTACTTCCGGGCCTTCCGGGCCAAACGTGAAATTCAGTGCTCCATCGCCCGTATTGCCGTCCATGACGATGGTGGCATCGGCCAGTGAAAAGCGTGTGAGAGTGCCGTTCAGAGTGCCGTTCAGGGCGAAGTGCCCGAACGCCGATCCCGGTCCCAGGTCAACACCCAGCCAGTTGGCCACATAGCGGATGGAGGGCGCGCGGGTGGTCAGAGCTCCCTGAAGCACCATATCGGTTTTCTGCACGGCCTGACCGTTAAACGACAGCTCCATAATATCGGATCGCAGATCAAGCGTCGCGGCTGTCGGTTCGCCATTGGCATATCCGGAAAGATCGCTGGACTTGATATCATATTGCAGCGTTTCATTGTTCCAGAGCAGCGAGCCGGAGATATTCAGCGCGTTATTGGGGCCTGAAACAGAGATGGAGGCGGCAATATCTGACACCGAATTCAGAGGCGTTTCCCGGGGCGCTTCCGGGGAGGCTTCCGAGGGGGCTGGTTGGTTGGGACGATGAAGAGATATCCGGCCGTCTTCAACAAGAATGTCTTCCAGCTGCAGCCGGTCTGAGCGGGAAATATCCGTGACAACCTGCTGCAAGAGCGGGTGATGGCTGAGGGCGCTGAAGACCGTGGAATACGTGTCGTTCAGGTCCAGATCAATATGGGGCCTGACAAGAGTAAAGCGCTTGGCATCGATGGTACCTGTCAGCGCACTCAGGAGATTGAGCGACACATCCAGCCGGTCCATGGACATCAGAACCGGGCGTTCCCCTGTGCCCCGGTCCCGGATCTGCACGTCCGACATCCGGACGGTCAAAAACGGAAAAACCCGGATATCCGTATCGCCTGTCAGGGTCACGGAATAGCCTGTCAGCGTGGAAATTCGATCAGAAATAGCTTCTTTCACGGACTGGGTGGAAAGCGCCAGCGGCAACCCTGCGAAAACAAGCACGACAGCGATTGAAACAAAGGCAAAAAGGGCTGCTATGCGCTTCATCTGCGGAGCTTTCACATCATGTTCTTGTATGCGCCGGGTCAGAGCAGGTTTATGACCTGCCTGAACAGGCACTCTGGAAGTGATTGGCCTGTGTCGGCGGTGAAATCAAGCCAAATCGGTATCTGTCGTGCATTGCGCCGGAATTGGATTGAATCATCCAGGATGACCCGGTGGCCATCACGGTTGGAATTATGTTGATATCATGTCGGTTTGTGCAAGAACTTCGTGAAAATACGCCTGTGTTATCCTGAAGATCTATGCAAAAACGGATCTGCATCCGTTATCAGGAGAGCAGATGAAACCTGCCCCTGATCGCAAGCCCTGATCAAAAGGCAGAAACAGAATTCGGAGATATGTGTCCATGTCCAGTTCTATGTCCGAGACCGCGCCACTCTGGTCACCCGATCCCGCAAACCTCGCTGGAACACCGTTTGACCGCTTTCTCAAAGAAGCGAGCATACGCTCCGGTCAGGCGCTGAATGACTATGATGAGCTGCATCAGTGGTCTGTCTCGAACCCGTCGGCCTTCTGGGATTGCATCTGGGATTTTGGTGATGTCATCGGAACCAAGGGGCGCGTCATTCTGGAAGATGGTGACAAGATGCCCGGTGCCCGGTTCTTCCCCGGTGGTGCGCTGAACTTTGCCGAAAACCTTCTGCGGCGCAATGATGACACAGATGCGCTGGTCTTCCGGGGGGAGGACAAGGTCAGGCGTCGGATGAGCTGGGCCGAACTCAACGGGCTGGTCTCTCAACTGCAGCAGGCCATGCTGGCCCGTGGTATCAAGCCGGGTGACCGGGTTGCGGCGATGATGCCGAACATGCCGGAGACCATTGCCTATATGCTGGCAGCGGTCTCGATTGGCGCGATCTGGTCGTCCTGTTCTCCGGACTTTGGTGAACGCGGTGTGGTGGATCGCTTTGGCCAGATTGAGCCGAAGATCTTTTTCACCTGCGATGGCTACTGGTATAATGGCAAGAAACAGGATGTTTCCGAAAAGCTCGGCCCGATCATTGACCAGCTGACATCCGTTTCCACTGTTGTGGTGACGCCCTATCTGGGGGAAGCCGCTGAGGTTGCCGGTGATTTGCCAAGGGCGATTACTCTGGACGCCTTCGTTGAGCCGTTTGAGGAAAAGGCGGTCGAGTTCGTGCGTATGCCGTTTTCGCACCCGCTCTACATTCTGTTCTCGTCAGGCACGACCGGTATCCCCAAATGTATTGTTCATTCCGCCGGTGGAACACTTCTGCAGCACATCAAGGAGCAGCGGCTTCAGTGTAATCTGGATAAGGGAGAGAAGCTGTTCTACTTCACCACCTGCGGCTGGATGATGTGGAACTGGCTGGTATCGGGTCTTGCCAGTGAGTTGACTCTGCTTCTGTTCGACGGGTCACCGTTTGCACCGGATGGAAAGGTTCTCTTCGACTATGCTGATGAGGAGGGCATGCATTTCTTCGGCACATCGGCAAAATATATCGATGCCGTGAAGAAATCCGGTCTGGTGCCGAAGGAGAGCCATGACCTTTCGACCGTACGGATGCTGACCTCGACCGGTTCTCCGCTTGCGCCGGAAAGCTTCGAATTCATCTACAGCGGCATCAAGAGCGATGTTCATCTGGCGTCCATTTCAGGCGGGACGGATATCGTCTCCTGTTTTGTGCTGGGTGTGCCGACACGTGCTGTCTACAAGGGCGAAATCCAGGGTGCGGGGCTCGGAATGGCCGTGGATGTCTGGAATGATGACGGGCAGCCTGTACGACAGGAAAAGGGTGAGCTGGTCTGCACAAAGCCATTTCCATCCATGCCTGTCATGTTCTGGAACGACGAGGATGGCGCGAAATATCGCGGGGCCTATTTCGAGCGGTTTGACAATGTCTGGTGTCATGGGGACTTTGCAGAATGGACCGAGCATGGCGGCATGATCATCCATGGCCGTTCTGATGCGACATTGAACCCTGGTGGTGTGCGGATTGGCACAGCAGAGATCTACAATGTGGTCGAGCAGATGCCGGATGTTATCGAAGGCCTGGCCATCGGGCAGGAATGGGACAATGACGTCCGTGTGGTGCTGTTTGTCCGGCTGGCAGACGGTGTTTCTCTGACGGACGAACTGACATCCCGCATCAAGACTCGTATCCGGGAAGGGGCCAGCCCGAGGCATGTTCCGGCCAGAATTGTTCCGGTGACCGACATCCCGCGCACCAAATCCGGCAAGATTACAGAGCTCGCCGTACGGGATATTGTTCATGGGCGTGAGGTGAAGAACAAGGAAGCGCTTGCCAATCCGGAAGCCCTTGATCTTTACAGGGATCTTGCCGTCCTGGCAGAATAGGAACAAGTTTAACGGTTCAGGTTATCCACTGTTTACACTGCGCTTCGCTTTTCGATGGTGTAAACTTTTGGGAAGGGTTCCTTTCGCACACTCTACCTCCAAGAGTGGGGTGTGTAATGAGTTCAATACGCTCGAGAATTGGCCGTTTCTGGTCACAGCAACCAGGCAATATATTTTCGTCCCTGAGAGGACGATTGCTGCTGATCGTGGCCTGTGTCCTTGTCTGTGCAACGATGCTGGTGGCTGCAATAGCCACGTGGTCCAACACCAGAGAGTCACAGGAAAAGACGGTCAAGCGCGTGAGTGTTATTGCTGACGCACTCAATAGAACCGCTGCGGATGCCCTGGCCCGTGGTGATCTTGATGGCGTGCGGCAGTCAATCCTCGGGATCGCTGATAGCCCCGTCCTCAACTATGTCCAGATCTGCCACAAGGCAACACGAACGATTATCGATCCCCATTCCCTGTCGCTGGAACACAAGGCCCGGGCCAGAACTCCCATTCTCGATCAGGCTGCCAGAACTGGCGAAACGATCATGCAGGAATTTGCATCTTCCGTTGTCGTGGCCCGGCCCGTCATCAAGGATGGAGAGCAGGTTGGAGCGGTCGTTGTTTCCCTCAAGCGGGCGACATTTGCTCATTTGTTCTGGCCGACATTCGGTCAGCTGGCTTCTGCTGTCCTGGCCATCTGCGTTCTGGCTCTCGGGCTGGCGCATATCTTCATCCAGCGTGCTCTCCGGCCTGTGACAGCACTGACCAATGCTGCAATCGGTGTCAGTCAGGGCCTCTTTCATGTGAACCTTCCAACAGCCAAGGATGATGAAATAGGCAAGCTGTCGGATGCCTTTGCGCGTATGGTGAAAACGATCCGTGGCAACTACGAGCGGATTCATGAGCTGGCCTATCGTGACATGGTTACGCGGCTGCCGAACCGCGCCCTGTTCAAACGTGAGACAGAGAGCGCCATTGTTCAGGCTCATGATCTCTGCGGCTACGTCCTGTTCATTGATCTTGACCGGTTCAAATGGGTCAACGACTCTTTTGGCCATGACTATGGCGATCAGCTTCTGAAGGCGATCGGCACGGAACTGCAGCGTCTCGCCGAAGAGTTCAGCTTTGATATGAGAGTTGAGAAGGATATGGCCGGTGCCAGTGAGGTTGAACTGACTGAGCCGCTGACAGCTCGCTTCGGCGGCGATGAGTTCGCCATACTGGTCCGGCCCGGCTATACGCGTGATGAGATTGAGTATTATGCAGATGCCCTGTTGCAGGTGTTCGAGAGCCCGATTGACGTAAATGGTCAGCCGGTCCGCATCGGTGCCAGTATCGGCATTGCTGTTTTCTCCGAGGCGGACACGCTTGACGTTGTGCTGAAGCAGGCTGATATGGCCATGTATGATATCAAGCACAGAGGTGGTCATGATTACTGCTTCTTCTCTGCTGAACTGGATCAGCAGCTGAATGCACGGCTTGAACTTGAACGCGATCTGCGTGTGGCGCTGGAGCGGGAAGAATTCGAGCTTTACTATCAGCCCAAGGTCGATTGCCGAACCGGCCGACCCGTCGGTCTGGAAGCCCTGATCCGCTGGAACCATCCGGAACGCGGGATGGTGTCTCCGCTGGAATTTATTCCGCTGGCAGAAGAAATAGGCATCATTGTCACGCTCGGTGCCTGGGTGTTGCAGGAGGCCTGCTGCCAGACGGCTGAATGGAACGAGCAGGGGCATGACATCACCATTGCGGTCAATCTCTCTGCGATCCAGTTCGAGAATCCCAAGCTGATTGATGAGGTTAATCTGGCGCTGGAAGTCAGCGGCCTTGACCCGGAAAAACTGGAGCTTGAAATCACTGAATCCATGATGATGGCCGACCCGGTCCGTGCGGCAGACATTATTACGCCGTTGCGAGATCGCGGTATTCGCTTTGCCATTGATGATTTTGGTACCGGCTATTCCAGCCTGAGTTACCTGACCAGTCTGCCTATGGATGCGGTGAAGATTGACCGGTCATTCATCAACAATATGGCCCGCGATGAAAACAGCCGCGTTGTGGTCGAAACCATTCTTGCCATGGCAAGGAGTCTCAATTTTGAGACGGTCGCGGAAGGGGTGGAAACCGAAGAGCACGCCGCGTTCCTCGCCCGGCAGGGCTGCTCTCTTGCCCAAGGCTATCTGTTCAGCAAACCCGTCCCGGCCAAAGATTGTGATGACTGGCTGAAATCGAACAGTGTGGCGGATATCAAATATCTGAACGAGAAGTTGGCAGAAGCCCTAGCCTGACCGATGTGACGTCTTCGATGTCCGGGCCAGCAGGGCAACCGGAATAAGCCCCACCAGCACGATCATCAGAGCGGCGGGAGCCGCATCCTCAAAGGCTTCAAGCGAGGCTTGCGTATAGACTACGGTTGCAAGCGTGTCGAAGTTGAAAGGCCTCAGCAGGATCGTCGCCGGCAGTTCCTTCATGCAATCCACAAAGACCAGCATGGCCGCGGAAACCAGCGCTGTGCGGATGATCGGTAAGTGAACATCGCGCAGGGTTTCTCCAGCCGATCGACCCAGCGTACGCGCCGCCATATCCAGGCTGGTGGTGACCCGGGACAGCCCGCTTTCAGCTCCGCCAATGGAAACCGCCAGAAACCGGACGGAATAGGCATAGACCAGGGCTGTGCCACTGCCTGCCAGCAGGAGACCGGTTGAAATGCCGAAAGCCGAGCGCATGAACCCGTCAACCGCATTGTCCAGGCTGGCAAGCGGGATGAGAATGCCGACCGCAAGAACCGTCCCCGGCACCGCATAGCCGATTGATCCCAGACGGGCTGCAAGTTTGGTGATCGGGCGCTGGTCATAGCGCTGTGTATAGGCAATCACCACACCGGCACCCACTGTGGCAGCCGCTGCAAAGGACGCCAGCATCAGGGAATTCAGTGCCGGTTCGATAAAGGTCAGCAGCAGGTCAGGCGTCAGGCGCTTGACGGCGCTTGAGGCAAGGAGGGCTGCCGGGAAGGCAAAACCGAGCAGGACAGGCGTTGCGCAGAGCAGGGAGGCAAGACCTGCCTGAGCGCCACGCAGCTCGAAATTCGGCAGGGCCTGATAGCGCTTTGATGTGATGTGAAACCGCTGTTTCCGACGGGCAAAGCGTTCTGCAATCACAAGCCCCAGAACAAACAGCAGCATGACGCAGGCAATCTGGGCCGCGCCGGCAAGAGAACCGCGATTGAGCCAGGTGTCATAGATGGTGAAGGTAAGCGTCTTCACGCCGAAGAACTCGACCGCGCCAATATCATTGACGCATTCCATCAGGGCCAGCGTTACACCAACGGCAATAGCCGGGCGGGCCAGGGGGAGGGCAACACGAAAGAATGTATGCAGCGGAGAAGACCCGAGCGTCCGCGCCACATCCAGCATGCAGGCAGATTGCATCAGGAACATGGCCCGGGTGGTCAGATAGACATAAGGGTAGAGCACCACAGACATCACAAAGACTGCGCCACCGAGAGAGCGGACTTCCGGGAACCAGTAGTCCCGGGCTGAGGTGACGCCGAGCACCTGTCTCAGTGCAGTCTGTACAGGACCGGTGAAATCAAGAATTTCCACATAGGCGAAGGCGACAATATAGGTCGGCATGGCCAAAGGCACGAGCAGCAGCCAGTCAAACAGTCTGCGGCCAGGGAAGTGGCACATGCTGACCAGCCAGGCCGTCGTGACGCCGATGAAAGCTGTCACGCTGCCAACACCGGCCATCAGCAACAGCGTGGTCCAGGTGGCGCGCGGCAGTACAGTGCTCACCAGATGTCCCCAGACACCATCGCTTGGCTGCAGGGCCAGATAAAACAGTGCCCCGATAGGAGCGAGGACGCTCAGCACCACAAGCCAAGACGCAATCATCCAGATCGGCAGATTGCGACCGGTCTTGATGATGGCTGGTTGGGTTGCAGGGGCTGGGCTATCGGTCATGGTAAGGCTTGAAGCTAATGCATGTCAGTCTTAGGGTTCAGACACACAAATTCCGTCTGTTCTGCGGAGGATATTTTCCTGTCCGGCGCGGCGGAAATCTGCAGGAAGCCTGGATGGCTTTCAAAGATTTCCAACAAAGCCGGGCTGGAAAAAATCCCCGCCCTTCGGGTCTATGGGAAAAACGCAGCCTGAACACAAATCAGGACTTGAATAGGGTTCACCTGTCCTGCGTCCTGACTTCCGTCCATTCTGCGTCTTTCCCATAGACAGAATAGGCGGAATTTGTGGGTCTGGACCCTAACAGCAAAAGCCGCCGAACAAAAGTTCGGCAGCTCTGTTATCTGTCGATAAGTGGCTGACTGAGAGCCACTTTCTCGTGAGGACCTTAGCTGGCGGGGCCGTCATCAAAGGCCACTTCGTCAACCAGCTCACTGGCCCGCTTGCGAAGCTTGGCAATCTCGTTGAGTGTCAGCTCGTCTGCTTTCAGCTCGCCCCAGCTTTTCACGCGCTCTGAAGCACCAACGCCCGCCTTGACCGGATATTCGAAATTGGCCTCGGCATAGATTTTCTGTGCTTCGTCAGAGGACAGGTATTCCATGAATTTCACGGCCGCATCACGGTTCGGCGCATGTTTCGCCATGGCCATGCCGGAAATATTCACATGGCTGCCACGATCCTCAGAATTCGGGAAGACGATACGAACGGAATCCGCCCAGTCCTTCTGTTCCGGGTCTTTGTCGTTCGTCTGCATCTTGCCCATGTAATAGGTGTTGCCGATAGCTACATCGCATTCACCGGAATAGATGCCCTTGACCTGCGCCCGGTCATTGCCGGATGGCTTGCGGGCCAGATTGCTCTTGAAGCCTTCCAGCCATTCCTTGGCGGCCGCTTCACCCTTATGGGCAATCATGGAGGCGATCAGGCTGATATTGTATGGATGCTGACCGGAACGGATGCAGATCTTGCCGTTCCATTTCGGGTCCGCCAGCTCTTCATAGGTCAGCGCTGTATCGGTGACGCGGTCTTTCGACACATAGGTGATACGGGCTCGGGTTGTGAGGCCGAACCAGTGACCTTCGCTGTCACGATAGGCAGCCGGCACGTTGGCGCTGATGACGTCGGATGTCACAGACTGGGTAACGCCAAGAGCCCGAGCGCCGTCAAGACGACCGATGTCAACGGTCATGATGACGTCAGCAGGGGAGTTGGCCCCTTCAGCTTTGATCCGCTCGCCGAGACCTTTCTTGGCGAACACCACATTGACCTTGATCCCGGTCTTCTCGGTAAAGGCTGAGGTGAGCGGTTCCAGAAGGAACGGCTGACGATAGGAGTAAACGTTCACTTCTTCAGAAAACGCGGATGTGGTGGTCGCACACACGGAGAGAAGCGCTGCACCGGCCAGAAGGCGAGCTGAAACTGTCATGGCACCTACCTTAATGAGCGAGGTCAAATACTCGCTAGTCAAGTTTGATTATCATCGCTCTTGCGAACGATACGCAATGGCAATAAATGTATCCTGACATTTAATGTCAACAAAAAACCGTGTGACTGCAGAAGTTTAGAATCGTTCTAGTTTATCTGTAGTTTCAAATAGTTATAAACAGGGGCGCAAGATATTGATGCGTCCTGAGTGCAGGTCGACATCTTGTGGTGTCATGGATGGGTGGCATGATCGTTTGTTCGTGTAATGTGTTTGGCGATCGGGATATTCTGCAGGCTGCAGACCGAATCGAATATGATGGCCGAAAGCTCACAGCTCTTGCCGTTTATGCCGAGCTCGGATGCCGTCCGCGATGCGGATGCTGTCGTTTGATGATCGAGTCTGTGTTGATGGGAGCAGGGCATAACGTCGCACTGCCGGACCCTGAAAAAAGCGATGAGCTGCATATCCGCCGGACAATCCCCGGTTCTTCCACGCTCAGCTACGTGCAGGATATGAAACGGGCTGCTGCCGGATAGGTGGATAAGTTTTTTAGAATTATTCTAAACTGTTGCGATCTGTCTCGCCCTTTGATAGCGTAGAAGCAGTACTAAAACCAAATTGCTTGGAGCGCTGTTATGAAGGGTGAACCTAAAGTCATTGACTATCTCAACAAGGCCCTGCGTCATGAACTGACTGCAGTCAGCCAGTACTGGCTGCATTATCGCCTGCTTGATGACTGGGGCATGAAGCGCCTCGCATCCAAAGAGCGTGAAGAGTCCATTGAAGAGATGGAACATGCAGACAAGCTGATCGAGCGCATCATTTTCCTTGAAGGTCATCCGAACCTGCAGCAGCTTGACCCGCTGATGATCGGCCAGGACGTCAAGGAAATCCTCGAATGCGACCTGAAGGCTGAATATTCTGCCCGCGCTCTCTACAAGGAAGCCCGTGACGTCTGCCGCGAAGAAGGCGACTACGTCTCCATGGAACTGTTTGAAGGCCTGATGAAGGACGAGGAAGGTCACATCGATTTCATCGAGACCCAGCTCGATCTGCTCGACAAGACCGGCCTGCAGAACTACATCCAGCTCAACGCTGTTCCGGCCAACGAAGCCGAATAAGACCGGCTGTAAGCTGCTCTTTTCAAGATTGTCAAACCCGCCCTTGTGGCGGGTTTTCTTATGAAAGATCTTTTAAGGGCGCTCAAGCCAGTCAGTTGCGGTACCGGTTTCCGGTCTGAAATAGGCAATCATCCGGCCATCGGCTGATGCCTTTGCCTCCGGTTGCCAGGGCGCCACGCCGTGAATGGCAAGACGGTGAATAACAGTCATCTCGCCAGGCCTGACAGGCAGCTCCCTGCGCTTGCAGATGTCGAAAACCTTGCGGCGCGTGGCCTGATAGATATCGGTCAGGTCCACATCCGGCCAATCCTCCGGTGGTGTATCGGCCAGATAGGCGCGAAAGGCGTCGCGAATGAGCTCATGGGATCCTTCCCAGACCACAAAGGGAGCCGCATCCGCATCCGCTTCCGTCAGAGGCACGCCCAGCAGAAACCCGTGAAACTCGCGGATATGTCGACGCCGGTCCGGGCCTTCCGCCATCAGCCCGTCCAGATGGGCCGCATCGCGATTGCGGCGATAGCGGTGGGCCGTCTCTGTCTCGTCATCATCTTTGAGCGGATAGCCCGGGTAGCAGATAGAGAGCTGGGCACGATCCCAGGCAAAGCCGTCAAGCTCAAGCACATCGCGAATGAAATCGAGCGCAGGGCCAGCCAGAGGCGGGCCATCGGATACCTGCCCGGTTTCCGAATTGGGCAAGGCATGCACGCCCGCGAACCAGGTTTGGCCATGGCGCAGCCAGCGGGCGTTCTGCGGGTCCTTTGCCGTTGCCTGTGCAACGGGAAGGGCGTGTTCAACCCAACGCTCAGCCGCCGGGTGAGCCGGGAACCTGATCCAGCCATGTCTGAAGAAGTCTTCTGTCACAAAACACTCCGAAGAAATCATACCGGAATGCAGATATGTGGCCAGAGCCTGGTCAGGTCAAGTGAACCCTAATAGAGATAACTGACGCCAACGCTTGTGTAGAAGGAGCTGTCCGTGTTGCGGCTGTCGCTGCCTCTGGTCCAGCCATGCCCGGCGGAAAGAGCGCCATAAAACCGGTCATAGAGCGGGCCCTGCAGAAAAAGGCCGAGACGGAGGCTGTCATAGTCCACCGCTCCCGAGACCAGCATGTCCGGGCCAAACAGATAGTCCTTTATCTGCAGTCCCGCGCGCAGGCGGGCCCAGTAGCTGTCAAAGACGGTGCTGTAGCTGCCGGACAGGCCGAAATAGGCCGGGCCATACCGGATATCCGCTTCTGCGATGGTCATGAAACCGACCCGTTCGCCCAGACGCTGGTTGCCCGGATCGGCTGGAAAGGCCTGATTGCGCTGATAATCCACGCCTGCAAAGCCTGCCAGTCTCAGCTGATTGCTGGTCCATTGATAGCCGACAAGTCCATGTGCTCGCGTCTCTCGTGTCTCCACTTTACCGCCAGGGACCGAGCTTGTGTGATAGGTCGTCAGCCCTTGTGACAACCCGCCACGCAGCAGAAAGCCGGATGCATCCACATCGCGACCGGGTGAAAAGGTGATGCTGGAGGAGAGGAAAAGACTGTCACCGGTCACATCCAGGCCGGTGAAACTGCGGAGGATGCGGGATTCAGGGGTTTTCTGCCAGAAGGCCACAAGGCTGGTCGGGTCAAAGCTGACAGTCTGAGCATGGGCAAGCGGTGCGGTGCCATGCCCCCACAGACAGAGCATGCATGTCACTATCAAGCGTCCGATGTGAACGCTGAGACATCTTTTGAAATCCTGCCCTGTCCGCCGTCCGGTATGCTGTTCAGGATACCACCCGGCGCAAAACGCCACTGCCACAAACACTTCCCCGCCTTGCGGTAGTCCGGACCACATCGTTGAGCGTGTGAGACATCCTGATACCACGACGGCAGGATATCAATCATGGGTAGAATTGCAAGAAAAGGTTGTATTTGATGTGTGCTGCGTGAGGGTATCACCTACAGCGTGCTTCTGAAAAGTTGATAGACTTTTCAGATAAAAGCTCGCGCAGAAACAAACTCTTAAAGCACCACTGCCAATTCAGGTTAAACGTCTGGTGCTTTAAGACACGGTTGGATGATGGCCGCCAAGAATGGTTTCCATCCAGTCGCTGTCGATATTCTGCCCGCTGAGAACAGCGCCAACACGTTGTCCAGCCAGTTGCGCCCGCTCCTTTGCAATGGCTGCAACCGCTGCGGCTCCAGCTCCTTCTGCAAGGGTGTGTGTTGTGGAGAAGATCAGACGGATGGCATCGGCTATTTCCCGATCCGTGACCGTCACGATATGATCAGCCCCCCGTTGAATAATGGCAAAGGCGTCTTCCGATGGCGTTCGCACAGCCATGCCATCAGCGAAAGTCAGGGCGCTGTTGGTATTGACCGTATGCCCCGCTTCAAACGATCTGGCATAGGCGTCTGCCTCCGTTGAGGTGACACCGACAATACGCGTCTTCAGTCCCAGCGCGTCGCGGGCGGTGATCATGCCGCAAATGCCTGACCCGAGCCCGATAGGCACATAGACCACATCCGGCTCAGCGGCCTGCAGGAATTCATAGGAATATGTGCCGACACCGGCCACCAGTTCAGGCGCAAAGCTGGGGACGAAGTGGAGGTCGCGTTCCTCAGATATCAGGCGCGCATGCGGCACGGCCTCGTCAAAGTCCCGGCCAATCTCTATGAGCTCAGCGCCAAAGGCCCGCATGGCCTCGTTCTTTTCCCGTGAATTGCCATGCGGCACCACAATCGTGCAGGGCACATCATAGGCGCGGGCAGCATAGGCAAGGCTCTGGCCATGGTTGCCGCGCGTGGCTGAAATAACCCCCTTGCCGGGTGTCCGCTTTGTCAGGGCATCCAGATAGCAGAGCCCGCCGCGCACCTTGAAGGCACCTGTTGGCGTATGGTTCTCATGCTTCAGCCAGATATCCAGCCCCAGAGCCTGCGCCAGATTGGGCCAGGCATAGCTGGGGGTCGGGCCGAAGAACCGATAGACGATCTCCTGTGCCGCTTCAAGCTCTGTCCGTCCGATCATGATATCTGCCTCGTTTCACGACAATCAGTCTGCAGCCGCATAGTTGCGGCTGCAGGGAATCACGGCAGAAGCTTACCGACTTAGCATGTCCATTGTAAGAACAGTCTGAATGACGGCCCGGGCAGCCTCCTGACCCTTTTTGACAAAGTGACCAGCGAAAAAGTCGAGATGGTCGCTGTGCTCATGGAAATGATGAGGTGTCAGCACCACGGAGAGCACAGGGGTTCCCGTATCAAGCTGTACCCGCATCATGCCATCGATAACGGCCCGGGCGACAAAATCGTGGCGATAGATACCACCATCCACAATCAGCGCTGTGGCAACGATTGCATCATAGGATCGCGTCTCGATAAGGCGCTTTGCCAGAAGCGGGATTTCATATCCGCCCGGCACGAAATGTCGCTCGATATTGTCTTCCGGCAGTCCGGCCTCAGACAGTGTGGCGACAAAGGACTGATGGCCCTTGTCCAGAATGTCGGAATGCCATCCGGCCTGAATGAACCCGATCCGGGCTTTGGCCAGAACGGTGCGGTCATCTTCAGCAAGGGGAAGGGGTGACTGATTCATGGTGCGTCCTTTCGCTCTCCAGAATCAGGGCGCACGCAAAACAAACCGTGTGCCTGAAGCTGACTCCTGAAAAGCGGACAGGCTTTTCCTGAAGGAGCCGCTCAAAAAGCATGACGGCATCATTCTGCTCTCTCTCATCCGGACTGTAACCGTCGGCTCCGGAATTACACCGGATCTGCTGACCCTGCAGCCGATCGCTACAGGCGCTCGCGGGCTTCGGGAGGTCCCGTCACCGCCGGTGGGGACTTTCACCCCGCCCTGAGAACATGCCGGTCAGACTGCCTGACCGGCTGAGGCGGTGATAGCGCCAGGGTTCGGGTCCCGCAAGCAGATTCTCAGGGTGCAGATCTATTCTGCCAGAACCCGCGTGTTCGGGAAGGTGATTTTCACCAGAGTGCCCTGGTTGACTTCGCTGTTGATGGCGAATTTGGCGCGGTTGGCTTCTGTCAGCGCCTTGGTCAGGGGCAGGCCGAGACCGGTGCCGTCATTCCCGGCGCGTGCGGTGGTGGAAATCTGCCGGAACGGTTCAAGTGCCGTCTCCAGATCATGCTCGGACATGCCGACGCCCGTATCGCGAACCCGGATGGAAACCTCACCGCTCTCCTCATAGGCCGTCGAGACGATCACCTGACCGCCCGCTTTGGTGAAGCGGATGGCATTGGAGAACAGGTTGAGAATAATCTGTCGCAGGCTCTTGGGATCCGCCACCACATGGGGAACAGAATCCGGCAGGCTGGTGCGGATGATGATCTGCTCACGATTGGCCTGTGGCTGCATCAGGGCGACGCATTCCCGGATCACCTCGTTGGCGTTGACACTCTCAAAGGCCAGATCCATCTTGCCGGCCTCGATCTTGGACAGATCGAGAAGGTCGTTGACCAGGCTCATAATGTGCATGCCGGAAACATGGATATCGCGCAGATATTCCTTGTAGCGGTCATTGCCGACGGTGCCGAAGCGCTCTTCCATCATCACTTCCGAGAAGCCGATAATGGCATTCAGAGGGGTGCGGATCTCATGGCTGATCTTGGCAACAAAGTCTGACTTCTGTGAACTGGCGGCCTCTGCGTGCTGCTTGGCGTTCAGGAGATCTTCTTCAGCGCGTTTCCACTGGGTGATATCGCGGAGAACAGCACAGAAACGCGGTGCATCGCCTGAATTGATCCGGCCAAGGGTCATGAACAGCGGGATCAGCCCGAACCCGTCTGCCTTACCGATAACCTCGCGGCCATCATTCAGCACACTGGCAACACCGTTCTGGGACAGGCCATCCAGGTAATCCAGGGCATCCCGATGGCTCTCTTCCGCCAGGAATTCCGTGAACGGACGACCAAGTGCCCGGGCGCGATCTATGCCGAACAGGGCTTCAGCGCTGCGGTTCATACGCAGGATATTACCTTCCATGCTCATCACCAGCACACCGTCGGTGGCTGTGTCGAGAATGGTCTCCAGCTCCTGTTCCGGATTATCCGGGTCACTGGCATCCATTGCCGTATCCGGCATCAGGGTCAGCAGCATTCTGTCGTGATGGATATCTGTTTCATCCAGCGGCAGCATTTCCATCACGGCCAGCACATCGAGCCGGTCGCCCGTGGCAGAAACGCCTTCAAGTGGCATCGGCTCGTCAAGGGTGCCCGCAAAGGCATTTTCGAAAGCCGGGAACAAGCGGTCAAGACCACCGGACAGGCGGATGTCATCAACACTGTCAAAGCCGGTCAGTGCCAGAAAAGCCTTGTTGGCATGCAGCAGTTCGCTGTCCTCGACAACGGCCAGGGCCGCAGCCACCACATCGATCAGCTTGGCGCTGTCGGGCAGAGACATGGTTCGAGGTGCGGCCAGAGGAGCGCTATCTGCTTTTCCTGTCTCGGAGAGTTCAGGAATTCCAGAGGATTCCGTCAAAGTCGGGAACTGAGAGATCACAGCGGAATCAAATGCCCCGAAGCCGGGATTGTTTTCGCCTTCTTCAGCAATGCCGGTTTCGTCTGTTTCCGGTTCTTCAGTGCCAGTTTCAGAGACTGTTTCAGCGTCAATTTCGGGGGCTGCTTTGTCAGCGCCCGTCTGGTCCGTTTCGTCGGACGCTGCAACATCCTCAGCAGGGTCAGAGAGACTCTGGTCCTCTTCCATTTCTTCGGGAGATGTCACTGCATTGGAAACAGTGCCAGTCTCAACACTGAGGTCTTCAGAAACCGGCTGGTTCGAATCCTCACCCGGAGCCGTGTCCGCTGTTGAGGTTTCCGATGTATCATCCTCTGATGACAGGAGGTCCGCGTCGGCCTCTCCAGAAACAGACTCAGAGAGGAGGTCAGTGGCGCCGTCTTCCGATGCTTCAGGCGTTTCGGCATCAATTCCGGTTTCGGCCTGGTTCTCAGGCAGTGTTGCATCTGCATCCTGAACCGGATCAGTTTCAGCATCTGGCTGACCCACATCCGGTTCTGCCTCAGCCTCTTCTGTCGGTGCTTCAGCAGCGGGTGTACCATCCGGGCTCTCGACAGAGCCTTCTGTTATCGAAGCCTCCTGCGAGGCTTCTTCGCCGGGGCCAAGCTCTTCGGCAATCTTGCGAAAATTGGCCCGCTCTGATGGTGAGAGAGACAGCTCATCTTCATCCGTATCAGTTTTTGACGGGCGAACCGGCAGCGGCTCAGACTTTGATCGCTCAGAGATTGCCTTGACCAGCGAAGCAATGGTGCCCTTGCTGGGCGATTTCTGTGCTGCGGGTGATGTGACCTTCACAGCAGCTTCATCCTCGACATTGTTGTCGTTGGCTTCAGATGAGGTGTCGCTTGACCAGTCCACATCAAGATCATCAGCAACCGTCGTACCGAAGCGCGGCCCGCCACCTTCTGCGCCGAGCAGGGCATGATCATCAGATGTGGTGTTGTCTTCTGGGGACGCGTCTTCCGACGGTGACGAAGTGTCCACTTCAGTGTCGGATGGAAGCACCTCGGCGCGCTTGTACCGCTTGCTGGATACCCCCTCAATCAATGCCATGGCCATGACATCTTCCGACGGCGCAGTCTCATCGTCTGCTGTGTCTTCTACATCAGCAGAACTTTCAGCTGCAGCATCGGATTGGCCTGCCGCTTCGTCAGAGGCAACGGCGTCTTCCCCGGCTGCAAGGTCCGGTGTCTCCGCATCAGGTTCGTCGGATGCATCATCCGGCTGCACAGCATCATCGCTCTCGACCGGTGCGCTTGTGGTGTCTTCACTCAGTTCTGCTGAAGGGGCCTCAGCCTCAGTCTGGCCTTGCTCGACGTCCGTAATTTCGGATGAAACATCTGGAAGCGCTTCAGACGCTTCAGGCGTTTCAGTAGAGGCCTCGATTTCCTCATCAGGGCCCTGTTCTTCAGGAGACGCAGCTGGGTGATCGGCCATGCGACCGGTCAGGCTCAAGCCTTCTGCGTCAGGTGCGTCAAAAGCTTGGCCGACCCGACAGACACCAAATCCGCGGAAGCCGGAAAAGGCGCTGTTCTCATGCATGGGGAGGGCGGCCAGATCCACCGGCACACGTTTGGCTTCCCCTTCAACGGGCCAGTTGACGGTAATCCCGCTCCAGGTATCCCGGCGGAGCAGGGCAGAGGCCACTTTCCCCATCGGGTCAAGGGAGAGGCTGTCATTCAGGCTCAACCAGTCACGACCGGTAACGTCAGCCACATCAGGGCCAAGTGTTTCCGGGAAGTCCTGAGAAACAAAGGTGAAGACCGCTTCATCATTCATCTCCCAGACAAAGCGTATCGCCTGACTGCCGGAGTTGAACCGGAAGGGCTTGCTGTCCCTGCCTGTATCGGCGTTGTCATCGTGAGCTGAAGACTCTGAAAACGCCTCATCCCGTGCGTCTTCTTCTGTTGGCTCTGCAGCAGGCGAATCCGGTTCGGCTGCACTTGTATCCTCTGCAGAAGGCTGGTCTGTCTTATCAGCGGATGCGAACAGGTCCGGCGTTGCCTCCGCAACAGGATCGGGCTCCGGGGATCTGTCCGGCTGGCCTGGCACTGTGTCTGCCGTGTCATCGTCGCTTTCGGTCACCGCTCCGATTGAAGAGGTCAGATTGTCCACCAGCCGCAACGGCATGGGCTTGGTCTGTTCATCTGGTGTATCCACCTGACCCCGGTCAGGATATTGGATAACTTCTCCACCAGAACGCTCTTCCAGGCTCGTGATAGCGGACTCCTCTCCAGCTGGAGCAGGATCCTCCACCGTGCGTTCCAGCTGGTGATTGACCGGCCCCACATAGAGATAGATCAATTGGGGCTCGCCATCTTCCTCAACGGACAGCGCTGTGGCCTCGCGCGGGCCTTCTGCCAGATCGAGCACCCGGTCCACCAGGCCGGTCAGAAGTGTGTCATCAATCAGGGCGTCCACAGCATCGGACTGCTCTGCCAGAGCTTCAAAGCCACCTGCTGCGCCAATGACCGGACCATCCGGGTCGAGAATGGCGGCAAGGCCTGTTTCTCCGGCAAGAATATCCGCCAGTCTTTCAGCCCGCTTGCGGCGCTTGCGCAATTTGACATCTGCATCATTGGCAATCAGCAGGACCGCATCCTCATCAAGTGTAATGAGTTTGGCCAGACAGGTGACATTGATGGACTTGACGCCAATGAAAAATCTCAGCCGTTCCAGAATGGGAACATTCGGGCGCGCATTGCGTCCGATACGGGCAATATGAGGGCGAACAGAATTGGACAGGGGGAAGCGCCGGTCAAGCAGGCGGAGCATCGAAGTCTCGCCAAGAAATGACAGGCCGCTTTCATTGGCCCACAGAATGCGTTCACCTGACTGGGACCACACCCAGGCCGGACGGGGATCCAGAAGCAAGGTCGCAACAGCCGGGTGGGCGGCTGTCTTGAAATAGGCAAACATCTGTCCGTTCATAAGATCGACCCGATTACATGTCTGTTTGCCTGAAATAGAGCGGCAGACAGATTGGTACTCATTAATAGATTGTTAACCTAGCCCGTCTCTTGCGACGGGTCTATGAAAAGGCGGCTTTATCGTCAGACTCTCGTGAATTGTAGTTAATTCATGTGGATATTGCTGCAGTGCAGCAAATGTGTTATATGACCCCTATCTTGCCCGTCGCTATAGAGACAGGGTGGCGGGTTTTGGCAAGGCATTGTGGGTCTGTCCACATGGTGCCGTTACCAATCTATTGAGAAAAACCGGGCCTTTTTTCGTATTTTCGGGAACACGGCCATCAAAGCGGGCATGCCCGCATGGAGCATAGAATGTCTAAGACACCGGAAGTGGAAATTCCTGAGCAGGTTCGGGAAATGGCCGAAAAAAGCGTCGAGCAGGCCCGCCAGACTTGGGAAGACTTCATGGGTCAGAGCCAGCAGGCCATGGCCAAGATCGAGAACAGCTCTGACACAATCCAGTCAGGCGCAGCTGAAATCAACGACAAGGCACGCAGCTTTGCGGAAAATTCTGTAACCGCTGCCTTTGACTTTGCTCAGGCCATGGCGCGGGCAAAAAGCCTTGAAGAAGTGGTGAGCCTGCAGCGTGATTACATGCAGAACCAGATGAAGGCTTTTGGTGAAAACGCCCGTGAAATGGGCGAGGCCGCAATGAATACGGTCAATGAGTTTGGCAAGAAAGCCAGCGAATAAAGATATTGTGCGTTGCAATAAATTGTTGCAACGCACAATAAATCACATTAGTCTCTTTGGAAATGGCGTCAATCTGTCGATGAGTTCAGGCGTCCATGGTGGGGCGTGATGGGACGCTCCGGCTGCTCGGCCTCTCTGCCTCGGCAGCAGACAATGGAGAGTGTGATGACCACGAGTGAATCAAAGACACCGACCAAAGGGGCTTCCGGTGCCAGCAAGGCCAGCCGGTCCCGCGCAAGCCGCCCGTCGGCTGCAGCCAAGACCAAGGCACCTGCACAGGAAACAGCGGCTGTGAAAACCGCCCCGGCGAAAACACCAGCAGCGAAAGTGTTAGCAGCCAAGTCACCGGCTGCAAAGACTGCCAAGACAGATACGGCTAAAGTGGCCGCAGACAAGGCCCCGGTGGCCAAGGCGACAACTGCTAAAACGACTGTGGCCAAAACGCCGGCAGCAAAAACCGCACCTGTTAAAACAGACACGGCACCGGCTCCGAAGACGGAGACCAAAGCTGCTGATGTCAAACAGACCGTCGCAGAGAAGGCTGAAGCCAAGCCTGCGAAAGCTCCCGCAACCAAAGCAAAGGCTGAACCCGTGAAAACTGTTCCGACCCCGCAGGCGGCGCTGGCCGCATTTGATATCAATGCCGTTGAAATTCCTGAAGTGGTGCGTACTGCTACGGAAAAGAGCATCGAGACAAGCCGTCAGGCCTATGACACGATCCGTGATATGTCGGAAGAGGCCGTTGACGTTCTCGAGGCAACAATCGATACGGTTCGCAAGGGCGTTATCGACATGAACGCGGCCAACATGGATCTGTTCAGAACCCATGCAGATGCATCTGCGGCTTTCTTCAAGTCAATTGTAGAAGTGCGCTCGGTTGCCGAGGCAATGGACATCCAGGTGGCATTCACCCGTGAGCGGACCGATGCACTGGTTGAGCATGGCAAGGCTGTGAGTGAGCGGTCCAAGGTGCTCGCGGACGATCTGTCTGCTCCGGTCAAATCTGCCGTCGAAAAGAACATGAAGCGCTTTAAGGCCGCCTGAGGCCTGCCTGCTTTGCCTGACGAGGCAGCATCATCCATGTGAACAGGGAAGGGGCTTTTGCCCCTTTCTTTTTGAATTCATTAAGTTTTCAGAGTGGGAAGTCAGGTGTTCCGGGTCGATGCGGAAGGGCAGAAAAGGCCAGTGTGAGGCACCTTTGGAAAAATCAAAATTGGCCCTTGCAAAACGTGTCAATTGCTCTTAGGTTCCGCCCACCGAAACAGAGCAGACGTAGCTCAGTTGGTTAGAGCGCCGGATTGTGGATCCGGAGGTCGCTGGTTCGACCCCAGCCGTCTGTACCATCTCTCTGTCTCCCTCAGGCACCGCCCTTATCTGGCAGATCGCTGAAGTGATCATAATGTGCGCGAATAAATTAACAACCTCCCGGTTAAGTCGAGAAATCCGCCACTTATCGCCCGTGGTAAGATACGCGCCCTGTCAGAATTACCTATGATTGTGGGGGTGGGGAGAGATATCCCCACCCCTGTTTGGGAAAAGTTAATTTTTGGCTTTACACAAAAAGCTTTTACTTTGCGTGGTTTATATTGTTGTTAAGTTTTTATTAACTATAAGCTTTAACAGCTTGTTAATCATCCTGTTCACAAACGTTAAGACGCGTTAACCTAGTCTGGTTGCGGCAGACACTCTTGATCTTGAACCTGGCGGCCGGGGAGGCAGGTTCTGGGCCGACTTGCGTCGGAAGACAGGGGAAGTGCCGCTTGGGCTAGAGGGTGCTTCCGATGCGTATTAATCGGTTTTTTACGACAGTTGGGCAGTCGCCATATTCCGGCGTTTCTTTCAAGACGGCGAGGAGTGAGATCCGTAACCCCGACGGGTCTGTGGTCTTTCAGCTTGAAAACATTGAAGTTCCTGAGAAATGGAGCACAGTTGCAGTTGATATTCTTGCGCAGAAATATTTCCGCAAGGCCGGTGTTCCAGCGTGCCTGAAGACGGTTGAGGAGAACAGCGTTCCGTCCTGGCTGTGGCGTAGTGTGCCGGATCAGGAAGCACTGTCAGAGCTTGAATCAGAGGACCGTTTTGGACCTGAAACCTGCGCTCGTCAGGTTTTCCATCGTCTGGCTGGAACCTGGACTTACTGGGGCTGGAAAGGCGGTTATTTCGACAGTGAAGAGGATGCGCGGGCTTTCTACGACGAACATTGTCACATGCTTGCCACCCAGTATGTGGCACCCAATTCGCCGCAATGGTTCAACACAGGCCTGCATTGGGCTTATGGTATTGATGGCCCGGGCCAGGGGCATTATTACGTCGACCCGTTCTCTGGAAAACTGACCCGTTCGGAAAGCGGCTTTGAGCACCCCCAGCCACATGCCTGTTTCATTCAGTCGGTCTCAGATGACCTGGTCAATGACACCGGTATTATGGACTTGTGGACCAGAGAAGCGCGCCTGTTCAAATATGGCGCGGGGACAGGGGCCAATTTCTCTCATATTCGGGGTGCCGGTGAAGCTCTTTCCGGCGGTGGCAAGGCGTCCGGTCTGATGCCGTTTCTCCATGTGGGCGATCGGTCTGCAGCCTCGTTTGCCGCCGGTGGAAATGCCCGCCGGGCCGCCAAGATGGTGGTGGTCGATATCGACCATCCGGATATCGAGGACTACATCAACTGGAAGGTCAGTGAAGAGCAGAAGGTTGCCGCACTGGTCACCGGCTCGAAGGTCTGCAATCTGCACCTGAATGCGATTATGCAGGCCTGTGCTGACTGTGCTGCACCGGGGGATGAGTGTTTCGACCCCCGGAAAAATCTGGCCCTCAAGCAGGCTATCCGGTCTGCACGCAAGGTGATGGTGCCCGACAGCTACATCCAGCGTGTCATTCAGTTCGCCCGTCAGGGCTACCGTAAAATCGAGTTTCGCACTTTTGATACCGATTGGGATTCAGAAGCTTACCGGACGGTTTCCGGTCAGAACTCAAACAATTCCGTTCGCGTGACGGATGCGTTTCTGAAGGCTGTCGAGACAGGCAGCTCCTGGTCGCTCGTGGAGCGCACGACAGGGGAAGTAGCACGGGTTCTTGATGCGGGTGATCTCTGGGATTCCATCGGCCATGCGGCCTGGGCTTCCGCTGATCCGGGATTGCATTTCCATACCACCATCAATGACTGGCATACCTGCCCGGTGGCAGGAGAAATCCGGGCCTCGAACTCCTGTTCCGAGTTCAAGTTTCTGGATGATACAGGCTGTGTCCTGGCCTCTCTCAATCTGATGAAATATCGCCGCCCCGATGCCAGCATCAATCTTGAGGCGCTGGACCATGTGACAAGACTGAGTACGATTGCTCTCGAGATATCCATCATGATGGCGCAATATCCGTCAGCCGCAATCGCGCAGAAAACTCACGATTACAGGGTTTTCGGTCTCGGTTATGCCAACCTGGGTACGCTCCTCATGACGTCAGGTATCAGCTATGATTCAGATGCTGGTCGTGCGTTGTGTGGTGCTTTGACGGCTGTTATGACGGGTGTGTCCTATGCGACATCAGCTGAGATGGCGGGTGAGCTTGGTCCGTTCCCGGATTACGAGCGCAATGCGGACAGCATGCTGCGGGTGATCCGCAACCACCGCCGAGCCGCTCACGGGGAGACCGGGGGCTATGAGGCTCTGAACACCAATCCTGTGGTGCTGGATGCGGCCAACTGCCCGGATCAGGCTCTGGTGGAGCATGCCCGGGCTGCCTGGGACAAGGCGCTGGAGCTTGGCGAGGCGCACGGCTATCGCAACGCCCAGGCCACGGTTATCGCCCCCACCGGCACAATCGGCCTGGTGATGGACTGTGATACCACGGGGATTGAACCGGACTTTGCGCTGGTGAAGTTCAAGAAGCTGGCCGGTGGCGGCTACTTCAAGATCATCAACCGGGCGGTGCCGGAAGCCCTCAGAACCCTTGGTTACACGGCTGAGGAGATTGAGGATATCGTCTCCTACGCGGTGGGCCGTGGCACGCTGAAGAGCTGCAATGCCCTCAGCCATGAGGCGCTGAAGGCCAAAGGCTTCACCGATGAGGCTCTGAAGGCAGTGGAAGACGGGCTGACCAGCGCGTTCGACATCAAGTTCGCCTTCAACCGCTTCTCTCTTGGTGACGCCTTCTGCACCGATGTGCTGGGCTTTGACAGCGAGCAGCTGAATGATCCCGACTTCGACATGCTGAAGGCGCTCGGCTTCTCGAAAGACGAGATCGAAGTGGCCAACATCCATGTATGTGGCGCAATGACCCTTGAGGGTGCGCCGCATCTGAAGGATGAGCATCTGCCGGTGTTTGACTGCGCCAATCCGTGCGGTCGTCTGGGCAAGCGGTTCCTGTCTGTCGCGAGCCACATCCAGATGATGGCTGCGGCCCAGCCGTTCATCTCCGGTGCGATCTCGAAGACGATCAACATGCCGAATGATGCGACGATTGAGGATTGCAAGGCCTCCTACATGCTGTCGTGGAAGCTTGGTCTGAAGGCCAATGCCCTGTACCGGGATGGCTCGAAACTGTCCCAGCCTCTGAATGCCCAGCTTTTGTCTGATGATGAGGATGAGCAGGACGAGGTTCTGGATCAGCTTCAGGCTGACAAGCCGGCACAGGCACGTGCTGCCGTTGCGGCTGAGCGGATTGTTGAGAAGATTGTCGAGAAGGTCGTTGAGCGTCCGCTCGGGGATCGTGAGAAGATGCCGCACCGGCGCAAGGGCTATACGCAGAAGGCTGTTGTTGGCGGTCACAAGGTGTATCTCCGGACGGGTGAGTATCACGATGGCCGTCTTGGCGAGATCTTCATCGATATGCACAAGGAAGGGGCTGCGTTCCGGTCTCTGATGAACAACTTCGCGATTGCGATCTCGCTTGGTCTTCAGTACGGGGTTCCGCTTGAGGAATATGTGGATGCGTTCACGTTCACACGCTTTGAGCCAGCGGGTCTTGTGACGGGCAATGAGGCCATCAAGAACGCCACCTCCATCCTGGATTATGTGTTCCGCGAGCTGGCCGTCTCCTATCTCAGCCGCCACGACCTCGCCCATGTGGACCCCGAAAACATCGGATCAACCGCAGTCGGTGCCGGGAAGGATGAGGCGGGTGCCATGCCAGCCAGCCGGGTTGTTTCGAAAGGACTGACCAGAGGCTATTAGGGTTCAGACTCATTTGTGATCCCCATTCTGTACTTCCCTGATGAACAGAATGGGCGTCAGGGATGAGTCTTGACCCTAATATCAAATCTGATCATTTGCGATTGAATGGGTGCTGAGTTCTTTTGCGTCTGATTGTGCAGTGTATCATCATTTCAGCGAAAATTTCTCATTATAGTAGCGGAAATTGACGTAAAATAACGATGTGTTCAACCTGTAATAATTGACAAGGTGCCGGTTGTGTGGTTGTAGAGGACTATAAATAGTAAAGTGCATTGGGGTGGAAAGAGAGAATGACTGCGACGTGGCCGGGGGAGCTGGAAGAGCATCTCGATGACCTTCAGCAATACAGCGTTGCACATTGTCCTGATTGTCCGGATCTTGCGATGCTGCTGCCGCTGAAAGACCCGGAAAAAGCCCATTGCATTGGTGGCATTGTTGACCTCTCCGACAGGGACTGGCGCAGACTGGACCAGTTCGCGTCACAGATGGCAGGCCGCACACCGGAAAATCGTCTCTTTACAATTCCTGGCAAGTCAGATGGCACACGGCTTCTTGCGACCCTGCTTCCAACGCAATGTGGCAGCAAGGTGCCTCTCCGGCGCATGAGCTCCGCAACAGGTGACGGGCGCGGCTGGCTTCACACAGTACGCCTTGACTTCCTGATCCTGGATGAAATGGCCTGACCAAAGGCTCTGTAAGTTCGGCCTTTATTTATACAGCCATAAGGCAAACCGTATTCCGATAACCTCTTTACTGCCTGTTCACAGACATAAATTGCGCGTAAAGACGACTGATAAGGATCCTCGTCATCATCTGCATGCTCGGGGGTAATCCGGCAGTGCGTCCGGATTTGAAGAAACCGGTTTTGAGGAGTTTGGCATGTCTCTTGTCGTTGGCGGTCACTACAGGCATTACAAAAACAAGGACTATACGATCCTTCAGCTTGCGCGCCATTCCGAGACCCACGAGGATTATGTGGTCTATCAGGCGCACTATGGTGACAGGCAAATCTGGGTGCGGCCTATGGACATGTTCATGGAAACGGTCGAGTGGCAGGGGAGTACTGTGCCGCGTTTTACCCGCATTAAAGCACCAAACCTTGATGTTGAATCGGCGAAGGTGCTTTAGCATATCGTTTTCACGCGAGCTTTTATCCGAAAAGTCTGTCAACTTTTCGGAAGCACGCATTGACTGAAGTAATGTCAGTCAGGCCGGGTCTGGCTTGGATAGATTTCTCATTGAATTGAGAGATAGAGATAGCAACCTTTCTATCTGCGACAAATTTGACGGAAAAGGTATGGCGGCTATCAGAGAGTACCGATAGCGTGACCGATCTGCGGATGCCGGAAACGGACACTTGGAACACCGATTTGTAATGGGGACTGGAAACAGGGAATGACAAAGCAGCTTGTGATTGTTGGTGCGGGTCAGGCCGCCGCCACTTTGGTCGAGCAACTCCATCGTGAAGGTTATGATGGAGAGATAACCGTTCTGGGTGATGAGACTGTGCTGCCTTATCAGAGGCCGCCACTGTCGAAGGACTATTTCAAAGGCGCGACGGATGTTGATCGTCTGGTTCTGCGACCGGCAGCCTATTATGACGATGCCGGTGTTACCATGAAAATGGGCACCCGGGTTGCGTCTATCGACCGTGAGAGCAAAACCATTACCACGGATCAGGGAGAGGCCATCTCCTATGATACGCTTGTGCTGGGAACTGGCGCGCGCCCGCGACCTCTGCCAATGGACGGAATGGATGCAGACAATGTGGTCACCGTACGCGATATCGCTGACGCTGACCGCATGAAGGCAATGAATGACCAGATCGACAATGTTGTTGTTGTCGGTGGTGGTTTTATCGGTCTTGAAGCTGCTGCAGTGCTGCGTGGGTTCGGCAAGAACGTCACGGTTGTTGAAGCTGCCCCGAGGCTGATGGGACGAGCCGTTTCTGAGGAAGTCTCGGAGGCTTTTCTCAATCTGCACCGGCAGCAGGGGATCGATGTGCGTCTCAATACCGGTGTCAGCGGTCTGGTGTCTGATGGTCATCAGGTTCAGGGTGTGACACTGGCTGACGGTACCGAGCTTGCCGCTGATCTGGTGATTGTCGGCATTGGTGCTATTCCCAACGACGAGCTGGCTCAGGCTGCTGGTGTCTCCTGTGATGGGGGCATTCTAACGGACCTGTCCTGCCGGACATCGGATGCTGACATCTACGCCATGGGTGATTGCACGCGGCTGAAACATGGCCGTTATGATGCGCTTTTGCGTCTTGAATCTGTTCAGAATGCCATCGATCAGGCCCGCATTGTGGCAGACAGCATTCTTGGCAAGGATGTCTCCTACGGAGCGTTGCCGTGGTTCTGGTCTGACCAGTTTGATGCAAAGTTACAGATTGCCGGACTTCTGCCGGACGGCGGAGAGAAGGTCAGTTTCGGCTCTTATGAGGACGGTGGTCTTCTGGTGGTCCATTTCGATGCGGACGGAACATTTGCTGCGGCCGAAACCATCAACCGGGCTGGAGATCATATGGCCTCACGGCGCATTATCGATATGGGTATGCCTGCAACCCGGGACATGATCATTGATGCTGCGGGTGATATGAAGTCGGTGATGAAGGCTCTGAGGTAACGATGAGCGGGTTCTGCCTGTGCATTCAGATCTCCCCGAAAACGGGGAGATTTTTTTATCAGGCAACGGATCGTTTCATGCGGTATCCAAGGATTGTAATAAACAACTCCTGCACTTCAGAATGTGCTGCTATCTTACGAAGGATTGCATTTCCAGCGCTTTGAGAAACGGCACTATTTCGCCATAAAATATGTGTATGGGTTTTGTTGTTTTCGTTAAAAATGTGTTATCGAATATTTCTCCGTCTGATATGTTTTCTTAAGTGTAAATTGGTTTGTAGCTTTTGAAATGACGCGTTCGCATCGGTTGTCAGCTTCTGTTTTTCGATCCTTGATGAGCTCCGTGGCTTTTTTCAGTGCGCCCGCGCTTGCTGATGTTGAGACGGATGGTTCTCTTGGTGGTATCGCCCAGTCCCTGTCCGGATCCACAGTGATGGTTCCCTCCAGTCTGGGGGTGGTCAACGGCGGGGCGCTGTTCCATAGCTTTTCGGAGTTTGATGTCTCGTCCGGGCAGACGGTGACGTTCACGGGCAATCCTCCTATCACGGATGTCATAACGCGGGTAACTGGCGGCGAGCAGTCCGTTCTCAATGGCCAGATCGTCAATTCAGTGCCGAATGGCAGTCTGCTGCTGCTCAATGAAAGTGGTTTTCTGCTTAAGTCTGATGTGAGCTTTAATGTCAGTGATGATGTATTCCTAGTCACTGCTGATAGGCTTACATTCCCGGACGGTGCCCAGTTTTCGGCATTACCTGCGGCTGGTGATGCGACCTCTTCAGCGATGATCGGTCAGGTCGAGTTCTCCGGAGACGAAAGCGAGATCACCGTTGACGGAAGCCGCATCAATCTGGCGTTTGGCCAGTTCAGCCTCGTTTCTGATGAGATTACGATTCGTGATGATGCTCGGATCCGGGTCAATAACGGACGGGTGAATCTGGTTGCCCGTGGTGGGAATGGGACTGCGAATGTGACAGCAACCAGTGTCACAACAACGGGCACAGGTTTCGGCGATATCCTGATTTCCGATTCCGTCATTGATACATCAACGACCACGGGGCCGGTGCCGGGCCTTCTGACAATTTCCGGTAATCTGGAAGTAACGGATAATGCGCTGCTGAGAGGTGACGTTCCTGCAGCCGGGTTTCCCGGTGGGATAAGCATTACCGGTGAGACAGCCGAATTTACCGATGGCGGGTTTCTGGAAGTCCGGGATGCCTCCGGCCTTTTGGGGAATGCTGATTTTGATGTAGACACTGTCACGTTCGAGCAGGCTTTCGGAACACGGACCCTGTTTGCAAATCTGACAGGTTCGGGCGACTTCGTGAAAACGGGTGAGGGAACGCTTGTTCTGCCTGGCGATAATTCAATTACCGGCACCACATTTGTTCAGGAAGGGCAGCTTTCGGTCACCGGGTTGCTGTCATCCTCAGATGTTGAGGTGCAGGCGGGAGCATTGCTGAGTGGAAACGGGCAGATTAATCAGGCGGTTTCTGTCGCCAGTGGCGGCTTCTTCGTTCCGGGCGGTGTTAATGGTACAACCTTTGTAACAGGCGGGCCTGTGGGTGCGACCAGCGGGGCGCTTGCAACAGGCGATCTGACTTTGCAGCCGGGATCGGTGTTTATTGTCGAGATCAATGAAACCACATCCAACAAGGCTGTCGTGAATGGCACGGTCAGCCTGAACGGTGCCAATGTTGGTGTCCTTATTCTGGATCCGTGTCTGGCCTGTACTGCTCCCGGGTTCACCAACACCTACACGATCATTGAGAACGACTTGACGGATCCTGTGAACGGGATGTTTGCCGGTGTTATCGATAGCCCCGCATTCTTTGACACAAGCTTCAACTTTGCCGGTGGTGATGGCAATGATGTGGATCTGACGCTGACCCGTAATAGCAACACATTCTCGAGCTTTGCTCAGGGTGAGAACCAGCTTGTTGGTGCTGGTATTCTGGATTCCTTTCTCAACAGTACAGACCCGGACGAGCAGGCATTTATTGCGAGTGTGATTGTTCTCTCCGAGGGAGAGGTTCGCGAGCTGTTTGATGATCTGGCTGGTGAGGCAAACGCCGATGTTCAGACCGTAGCGGCTGATATCGCAAGCGTCACACTGGGAGCTACAATCGGCGCTGGACGTCGGGTGGGTGACTTGCTTGGTGTGACAGGCAGCACCCTGTCGCAGAATGCATTGACCGCAAGCCCTTCTGCCCTGGCCTCACAATTGTCCTATGCCCAGAAGCAGAAGAAAGAGCAGAGCAAACAGAATGATCTGGCCTCTGCCTTTGATAGCCTTACTGGTAGTCAGGCTCTTGATACAGAAACCTTGCCGCCGGCTCCAAGGCAGGCCTGGGCGGCTTTTCTCGGGGGGTACAGCCAGCAGGATGGCACCGCCACGAGCCAGGGTGTTGAGAGCTATTATGGCGGTGGCACCGCCGGGGTTGATATTGTCTCTCTCGAGAATTGGCGACTGGGCCTTTCTGCGGGATACTACCGTTCATCCAACCGGGTTGAAGGGGTTTCGGCACGTGCTGATGTGGACAGCTTTGCAGGGGGCTTTTATGCGTCCTATGACGCCATTGACTGGTACGTGGATGCATCGGCCAACTACGTGTATCACGATATCGGGACGGAGCGGACGGTTACTGTCGGCTTGCAGACCTTTGATGCCGAAGCGGATTATGGAGCACACAGCCTGATCGGTGGTGTCGAAGCGGGTATTTATCTTGCTGGCGATAACATCACGTTCCAGCCCTATGTGGGTATGCGCGGCAGCTGGACCTATACGGAATCCTTCACGGAATCAGGTGGTGGAGTAACAACTCTGTCCGGTGAGTCAGAGACCTTCAGCCAGGTTGAAAGTACGATCGGTTTCCGTGTTGCCACGGTCTGGGAAATTGCAGAGCAATTCATTGTTCCGAGTATTGGAGCTGCCTGGGTCCATCGCTTCAATGACGATACCCCTGAAACGTCTTTGTCGCTTGCTGGCGGTGGTGGTGCCTTCACCGTGCAGGGGCTGGCACCATCCCAGGATCTGCTATCCCTGACGACCGGGTTTGCCGCCAATTTCACAGACAGCATGACAGGCCATCTGCAATATCAGGGTGATTTCGCATCTGACAGCGAGACCCATACGCTGATTGGTGGTGTAAGGATGCAGTTCTGATCCTGCAGAACGCATTGGGGCAGAATTGCCCCGATTTTCTACAAAATTACCCGGATTTGACCGAAATCAAGGTCGCCTGTCTGAGGCTGCGTTACAAGAGACCATCACTCGCGATGTGGTTCTCCCAGTCTGCATCGCCTGTGATCGACCTGAACCTTCGTGGCCTTGCCACCAAGCCAAGGTTGATCCCTTCCGTCTTTCCCTAGACGACGTAACTTGCCGCAGCTTCCGCTGCGGCATTTTTCTTTTGGCCCATATCCTACAGCGTGCTTCTGAAAAGTTGATCGACTTTTCAGATAAAAGCTCGCGCAGAAAAAACTTAAAGTACCGCTGCCAATTCAGGTTCAAGGTCTGGTACTTTAATGTTGAGGTGGTTGCTCTCACCGCATAGCAAAGGCACACTTCGTCTGAGTATATCCAGTATGCCTCGGGAGGACGAAAGAATGACCATTCACTGGCGTATATCCCTTGCCGCAGCAATTCTCATGGCTGTGTCATCATCGGCGCAAGCTGATGCCACAGGTGTATGGCGCACTGAAAAGGGCAAGGACGGGGCGATCGGTATTGTTCAGATCCATAAATGTGGCAGCCAGTATTGCGGTAAGATTGTTGGGGCAATCGGTAAAAAACCAAGGATCGGTCTTGTCATCGTCAAGGATATGAAGAAGGACGGCAAGACCTATTCCGGCGGGCAGATCTATGCTCCGGACGATGATCGCTGGTACTCAGCCAAGATGGTCGAACAGGGAGCGGGCAAGCTGAAAGTGTCTGGCTGTGTCCTGGGTGGTCTGATCTGCAGGGGACAGGTCTGGACGCGGCAGAAATAGCGGCTCTGCGCGTTATCGACCGTTCACTGCTGACATGTGCGGAGAAACGGACTTGATCTGGCGTACCAGGTCAGCCTGGCTGTCTGCATCCCGCATCTGCTCATCCTGAATGAAGGCGAGGAATTCGTCCGGCGGCATCGGCTTGGCGAAGTGATACCCTTGTCCCTCCCGACATCCGAGTTCCAGAAGATGATCAGCCTGGGCTTCATTTTCAATGCCTTCGGCAAGAACGGACAGGTTCATGCTGCGGCCAAGACCGATGATGGTCTTGACAATCTGGGCGCTGCGCGAGCTGCTCATCTCCTTGATGAAGGATTGGTCAATTTTCAACCTGTTCAATGGCAATTGCTGCAGATAGCTCAGTGACGAATAGCCGGTGCCGAAATCATCCAGAGCGATTTCAACGCCGAGCTTCTGAAGCTCGCTCAGGCTGTCCATCACCGTTTCAATCCGTTGGCTCATGGCGCTTTCGGTGATCTCGATTTCCAGCAGTTCTGCGGGGATTTCGTGGCGGGCAATGGCTTGCTTGACGGCATCTGCCACATTCTCCTCAGCAAAATGGAGCGCCGAGATGTTGATGGCCAGTCGGGGAACCTTGACGCCCTGTGCCTGCCACTGAGCTGCAGATGCACAGACCTGATCAATCATGAACTGACCGATGGGTGTGATCAGCTGTGCCTGTTCCGCGACAGGAATGAACACACCCGGCGGCACGAATGTACCGTCAAAGCGAGGCCAGCGGATCAGAGCCTCAGCACCGATCAGACGACCGCTGGCAATGTCAAACTGCGGTTGGAAAAATGGCTGTAGACGGCGCTGGTTCAGGGCTGACTTGAGGTCCTGGACGATCGTAATACGGTTCTGTGCCTCGTTGGCCAGCTCGCGCGAATAGGACATGGCGCTGTCGCGGCCCTGGCACTTGGCTTTATCCAGTGCGATATGGGCTGCGGTGATCAGGGCATCCGCATGGGAGCCGTGATCCGGAGCCCAGGAGAGGCCAAAACAGGCTGTGAGCTGGATGCTCTGATGATCGTAGTGAATACGATGGCTGAGAAGCGACCTGACCCTCTCAACCAGTTTCATCCGCTCATCTTCGGACTGGCCCCATTCGATGAGGCACAGAAGAGCAAAGGTGTCTTCGCCGTAACGGGCCGCCCGGACATGGGCAGCATCAAGGGTTCGCAGACGGTCAGCCAAGACGCGAAGGACGGCGTCGCCTGCCTCATGACCAAAGGTGTCGTTGATGTCCCGATAACGATCAATATCAAAGAGGACGACCATCGGAGAGATCGTCATCTCGCGTGTTTCATCCAGGTGATGCTTGAGGTGGTGCAGAAACCGTGTGCGGTTGGCGAGCCCGGTCAGGGGGTCAAAAAAGGCAAGGCGTTTGATTTCATCTGTCAGGTCATGCCTGTCTTTCTCCCGCTCCCGAAAAAGCTGGAAGGCCTTGGTGAGGCGACGGATTTCCTGGGCGCTTGTGGGACTGACGTGGCTGCCTGCGGACAGGTCACCCTTTTCCGAGAGAGACCGAAACGCCAATGCCAGGGTCTGTAAAGGGTCGGCGAGTGCCCTGGCTCCCAGGTGAGCGCAAAGAAGCAGCATCAGTATTCCAGCGAGAACGCCGGCAATCAGAGCCCAGGTTGGAAAAGAGTTGCCCTGAAAGTTCCGCGTTACGTCAAGCCTGATTTCAAGCAGACTTCCCAGCACACGGTCCTTCGTCGCAATCCGGTAGATATACCGGCTGCCAATCACGTTCAATTCGGAATGAACATCATTGCTGTTGCCGGTCAGGGTGGACCATGCTTCCCGCTGGAAACTGTCAGGTACGATGTTCGTCCCGCTGTTGAAGTCCTTGGCCTGAATGGTCAGAAAATCCGCCTTTGAGACTGAATATTCAGGAAGCTCCGCCAGGATTTCGGATGCGCTTTTCGTCGTACCGCTCTGGATGCTGTTTTCCAGCCGGTCCCGGGTATGCAGCAGCAACTCCGTTCCATGCAACAGAGCCGCGCGGGTGGCTGTCTGCTCCGTCATGGTCGGGACGATAAGACTTATCAATGCAACAAGAAGAAGACCCACGACAAGAATCGGGCTTACGAGACGCCAGTAAATTGTCTCTGGAAAAAACCGCATCACGTCCTGTGCCTGACCCAAATCCTTTGGTGTTGTCAGTCGGTACTATGGGACGAAAGGTGTGAATAAGGTGTGAACTTACAGGTGTTTAAAGTTTGCATAACTTATTAAAAAGAATGAATAATTGTTAAAATTCACAAGGATTTTTACTTGTCTTGTAAATCTTTATTCTGATGGAGCTTCGGACAGAGGCAGCTCCATGTCGATGGGGTTCAGATCTGTCAGGTCAAGTTTCACCAGCATGATGTCCCTGTCATCAGGGTCCCGACGGGCTTCAAAGCCGAGATGACGGCACATGGACAGCATTGTGGTGTTTTCTCTCAGAACTTCACCAATAATCTCGCGATAGCCATCGGCCTTGGCGAAGGTGATGATCATCCGCATCAGTTTCCAGCCCAGCCCCTGGCCCTTCAGATCGGACCTGACAAGCACCGCATATTCACCGGAATCATGATTGGCGTCGCCATGCATACGCACCACACCCAGCAGGTC
Organism: Coralliovum pocilloporae; assembly: GCF_030845175.1. Classification (NCBI taxonomy): domain Bacteria; kingdom Pseudomonadati; phylum Pseudomonadota; class Alphaproteobacteria; order Hyphomicrobiales; family Coralliovaceae; genus Coralliovum; species Coralliovum pocilloporae. The sequence goes on from NZ_CP132542.1 coordinate 2,518,111, forward strand.
ACCACTGTCCGGATCAAGAGCCACAAAGGCCATGGCCCGGGCATAGTCAATCTGGGTCAGCCGGGCAATGAAGGAATGCGACAGGTCGCGGACGGCTGAGAAGAACCGAAGCCGGATATCCTCCCGGCTCACATGCTCAAAGAAGTCGCTATACAGGTGCTCATCTTCCGGCTTGATAGGCCGGATGTGAACCGGTCGACCGTCTTTCAGGCGGATATCCCGCCGCCATTCATCCGGGAAGGGGCGAATGATCATGCGCGGATTGCGACCGTCACGGTCCCGCTTGGCGGGTGCAACGGCAATGCGTCCGTCAACCGCGATCACCCCGTCTGCATTGGCAAGCACCGGGTTGAGATCGAGCTCCCGGATTTCCGGCATATCGGCGGCCAGCTGCCCAAGGCGGACCAGCATTTCCGCCAGCGCTTCCTGATTGGCTGCAGGGTGATTGCGATAACCACGCAGAACCCTTGAGACGCGGGTTTGTGCAATCAGATCGCGGGCCAGATTGGCATCAAGCGGTGGCAGGGCAAGCGCCTTGTCGTTGATCACTTCGACAGCAGTCCCTCCGCGACCGAAGACAACCACAGGGCCAAAGGTTGCGTCATCGGCCAGACCGGCAATCAGTTCCACCGCATTGCGGCGGCGGATCATCGGATGAAGGGTCACGCCTTCAATCCGTGCAGACGGCGCATGATTGCGGGCCCGCTCAAGAATATCGGTAAAGGCCCCGGCCACGTCCTCTTCGGTATCGAGGTCCAGAACCACACCGCCCATGTCCGACTTGTGAACGATATCGGGGGAGGCGATCTTGGCAACTACGGAGCCATGGTCTGCAAGAAGCTGCCGGGCTTTTACGCGTGCTTCGTCTGCTGTTCGGACCAGACAGGTCTGTGTAATGGGGAGACCATAGGCTGAGAGGACGTCGTAAACCTCGGTCGCCTGCAGCCAGGACCGCTTGTCATCAAGAGCTGCCTGGATGGCCTTGCGGGCCTTTTCCCTGTCCGGAACATGATCCTCTGTTGCCGCAGGCGGTGTCCGCATCAGGCGATCAAGACCGTCGGAATAGGCCACAAGGTCCATGAAGCCGCGCACGGCCTGAGCCGGTGTCTTGTAGAGCGGAATATGCGCGTCGGCAAAGACATCCATAACTCCACTGTGGTCACCCATCCAGTTGGCAAGCACAGGCTTGTTGCGATAGTGCTTGCGGGCGTCCTTGACTGCCTCGGCCACATCACGAGCCACTTCATCGGATGGACAGAGCGCGGTCGGGCAGTTGATGACCAGAACTGCATCTGTTTCCTTGTCCGCCAGCAGGGTGTTGAGTGCGTTGACATACCGGTCCGGTCCGGCGTCTCCGATAATATCGACCGGATTGGCGTGCGACCATGTTTCCGGCAGGATACTGTTGAGCCTTTCCATGGTCTCGTCTGAGAGGGAAGACAGTGAGCCGTTGAAATCCATCAGCCTGTCCACGGCAAGCACACCGGCACCGCCGCCATTGGTCAGAATGGAGAGGCGGCGCCCCTTGAACGGTTTCAGATGAGCCAGTGTTTCAGCGGCATCAAACAGTTCATCCAGATCAATGGCGCGAATAAGCCCGGCCCGTCTGAAAACGGCATCGTAAACCGCATCGCTGCCTGCAAGAGCGCCCGTATGCGAGCTTGCGGCTTTCGCTGCCTCATCATGGCGTCCGGACTTGATGACCACTACTGGTTTGACGCGAGAGGCGGCCCGAGCCGCTGACATGAATTTCCGGGCGTCAGTGATGGCTTCCACATACAGCAGAATGGCACGCACATGCGGGCTGGTGGCGAAATAGTCGATAAAATCACCAAAGTCCGCATCCAGCTGGTCACCGAGAGAGACCAGCGCACTGCATCCCACATCATGTTCGTGCATCCAGTCGACCAGCGTTGTGACAATGGCACCGGACTGGGACAGGATAGCCAGATCACCTTTTGGCGCAGCCCGATGAGCAAAGCTGGCATTCAGACCCGCATGGGGTGCCAGAAGACCAACACAGTTTGGCCCGGCAATCCGCAGTCCGAACGAGCGCGCGCGTCTGTTCACGTCTTCCGCGATGCTGCCCGGCCCGTGGCCAAGCCCCGCAGTGATGATGACCGCAGCCCGTGTGCCTTTGTAACCAAGCTGGGTAATGAGATCAGGGATGGTGTGGGGTGGTGTGGCAATCACCGCAAGGTCTGCCTGAGCGGGCAGGGCGTCGACAGAACCATAGACATGCCGACCGTCAATTTCCTTGAGCCGCGGATTAACCGCATAGACCCTGTCATGGGGAAAATGCTCGCAGATATTGTGATAGACAATTCCGCCAATGGAACCCGCCTTGTCACTGGCACCAATCACCGCAACCCGGTTTGGTTGGAAAAAGGCATCAAGATTATAGGTGCTCATAGGAAGGCATCCGTCCAAGTAGTAACAGGCTCTGTATTGGGTATGAATCTAGCGGGAAACCATGTCAATGACATGTCCCCGGCAGGCGTTCGGCAAAATGAAAAAGGGCGCCGGAGCGCCCCTGAACTGTTTTAGTGGGCCATCACCACCGGAACGGTGGTGGCAGACAGAATACTGCGGGTGGCTCCGCCAAGGATAAGCTCGCGCAGGCGCGAATGACCGTAAGCGCCCATGACAATCGTATCCATATTATTGTCGGCCACATAGTTCAGCATGGTGTCGGCGACGCTGATATGCTTGTCCGCATGGATGTTCTGAACCGAGACGTGGATATCATGACGGGACAGATAGGTGGCAATATCCGCGCCGGGCATGCCGGGATCGTTCTTGGTGGCGCCGTTGATGATGATCACACGCACATCTTCTGCAAGAGACAGAATGGGCAATGCGGCGCGCACCGCGCGGGCAGCCGCCCGACCACCATCCCAACCGATAACGATCTTCTTGAAATAGGGCCCGGTATAACCGGCATAAGGGGCCAGCAGCAGCGGCCGGGATGATTCAAACATCGCCGCCTCAATCAGCTGGCTGCGAAGCGGTTCGGGATTATCCGGATCATCCTGACGGGTAATCACCAAGTCGGTCAGGCGGGCATGCAGGGTGAAGTTCTCTACGGCCTGGCCGCCTTGAATCGGCACAAGACGGGTCTCTCTGGCAATGCCTTCCTGATCGGTACGCTCGTTGAACTTGGCAGCGGCCTTCTTGGACCGCGCCTCCACATCACGCCGCACGCTGGCCAGATAGTCATCCGGAATCTGCATTTCGGCAATGGAATGGATGGTCGGCTCCACAACGGGAATGTAACCGGTCAGATGAGCCGAAGTTCTGTTTGCAATGGCAACCGCAAGATCCAGAACGGATGAGTCGATATGACGGGTGTCGAGAAGCGTAAGAATATCCTTGATGGCCATGGGAGCCTCCGATGCTTGTCGCGATGGGTGTTCTCTAACATGCTGGGTCAGCGGCACTTTGATCCGGATCAAGCATCCGTGATTTTCCTCATAGACGGAAGGCGGATGGGCTCTCTCAGCAGATAAAATCATTACCCCAACCCCTGACAGGCAGGCGCAACAGATCTATGCTGCTGTCAGCGAGGAGGCTCGATCATGTCTGAACTTCAGGGGAAAATTGCCATTGTTACCGGAGCCAGCCGGGGGATCGGCGAGGAAACTGCCCGGGCGTTGGCCCGGCGCGGAGCATCTGTTGTCTGTGCGGCCCGGACCCTTGAGGCCTGTGAAGCCCTGACTGAAGAAATAGCGATGGAAGGCGGGTCGGCCCATGCCATGCGGTGTGACATTGCGGATCGCAGTCAGGTGGAAGCTATGATCGAGGCCACAGTCGCCCGTTATGGCCGCCTTGATATCCTCATCAATAATGCGGCGGTCATCGAACCCATTACCGCCTTTGAGGACACAGACCCTGCAGAGTGGAAACGCTGCATCGATATTAATGTGACCGGAACCTATTACTGTATGCGGTTCGCCATGCCGCATTTCCGGGAGCGGGGCTCAGGCACGATCATCAATATCAGTTCAGGGGCAGCCCATGCGGCCCTTGAGGGATGGAGTGCTTACTGCACGTCCAAGGCAGGGGCGGCGATGCTGACGCAGACCGCCCATCATGAGCTTGGTCATCATGGCCTGTTTTGTGTGGATTTTGCTCCGGGCACAGCGGATACGGGCATGCAGGCTTCCATTCGCGCCTCCGGCATCAACCCGGTCAGCCGTATGACACGGGAAGATCATTATCACCCGAGCGTCCCGGCAACTGTTATTGCCTGGCTGTGCACGGAAGATGCCGCTGACCTTGCCGGTCAGGCGGTCTCCATCCGGGATGAAACCATCCGCCGCCGGGCCGGGCTTGATTTCTGATCACCAGGTCTTGTTGACCCCGCGCGTATCCACATGAACGAAGGTTTTGTAGGCCTTCAGGCCGCCCTTGAACAGGCCGTCCGATGTTCGCATCACTTCGAGAATACGGGCCCAGTCTCTCGGGCCTGTACCGCTATTGAGAACAACGAGATCGGCAGCGTGGAACTGCATGTGATGGCTCTGCGTGGCACCACCGATACAGGCATTATAGGCCGGAGACCGGTAGACACTGAGCAGTTTGACCGGATGATCAATTCGGTTGCGGAATTCATCAAGCACCTTGGCCAGCGGCACGATCTTCTCCCACAGGTCTTCCGGAGGGTCAGTGTTGAGGCCAAAACAGGCGCTGCCTGAATTGTGGTGGGAATTGCCCTTCACCAGAAATTCGGCAGCTTCAAAATTGGTCACATGCGGCTTGATCGTATCGTTGTAGAAGGTGACAAAGCTGTTGGATGAGGGCTCAATTGTTGGCACCAGCGGAAGTGTTCCGTCCTCAATGGCCTTCTTTTCCGCACCCATGTCTGCATTCATGAGCTGTTCGTTTTCATCGGTATAGAGCGTTGCCTCACCGGCATCATAGAGATGACGGAGGAAAACGGCGACGCCGCATTGCTTTGAGACTGCGGTCGGGCTGTATTTGCCGTCAGCCACATATTTGCCCTTCTCATAGGCTGATGAAAAACTCCAGAGATAGGGGCTTGGTTTGCCCTTCATGCGGTAGCCCCAGCCATTATATTTCTCCCAGCGGTAAAGTGCGCGGGAGAGAGACCAGTCCGACTTGCCGTTATATTTCTTGTAGATCATCGCATCTCGCGCGCTCTCTTCCCAGGAGAAGGGCGGAGAGCCGGTCTTGGGGTGGCCGGCTGGAACCCGCGTTGTCCGGGCTGTCAGTCTGTCGCCATTATGCAGATGGGTGGCGAAATTATAGTTGGATTCCATCAGATGGATCCCGGCAATGAACCACCAGGGTATCCCGAGCGGATTGCCCACGGCCTCATATCGTGCCTTGTTGGCAATGGCCTTGTCCGCAAGCTTCTTGATGATAGCCTGCTTGCTGGACCTGATCTGAAGGCCGAAGAAAATCCGCACATAGTCTTTGGCGATTGTGCCGTAGTCCTTGCTGGTATTGACCACGGGCGGTTCTTCGATGGCCGGAACATCCGGCTTTTGTGCTTCAGGCTCGGGGGTGGTGGCGGGCGGTGCGTCCGCTTCATCATCCTTTTCGGTGTCCTGATCGGCTTCGGACGTATCACTGAAGGCTGAGGATGGAGCCCCGGTCTTGTAGAAACTCTGGTAGAGATCATTGGCCCTGTCGAGAAGGCCGCTGAAGATGCTGCGATCAGCGGAAGGGGCACCGTCAATCACCGTCTGCAGGTCTTCGACGAGCTGGCCCAGCTTCGCCGTGCCACTGTCAAAGCGCTTTATGGCCTTGTTCAGGCGTTCGTCAATCAGTGTTTCTGCAAGGCGCTGCGCAGCCTCGGCCTGTTCTTCAGTTGAGTCATCGCTGAGAATAAACTCTTCCAGCCTATTGACCGCCTCATCTGAATCGAGATTGGCAATCAGGTCCTGTATCGTACTCATGTCCGGTTCCCCCTTGAACATATTCCCGAAAAGTGCGTGAGCCTGTTTAAGCCCGAAATGCTCATCACTTTTGCTGGAGTGCGTTGTTTTTCGCCAAACCTGTTCCAACTTTAGCGCAACGCGCTCTAGCCCTGGCCGCGGATCGTTCTCCAGAAGATACGGGCTTCATTGCGGATCTCGATCGATTCCCGAATAACGGCGCGCAGGTTTTCTTCACTCAGTTGCGGGTTTTCAGCTGCATCGGCGAGAACATCCAAAGCCTTGGACGTACGGTGCAACAGGCGTGCATAGGACGTCACTGAATCATGGAACTGACGCAGATCACGGGTGATGGCTTCCCGCTGCTGTACAGCCACCTTGGCCCCTTCGCCGCCACGCTTGACGATAATGGCCAGCTGCACCTGGCGCTTGCGGCGAGGCCCGTAATAGATGGTATAGATTTCATCGGTGTCCTCGATGAGGGCGGCCAGGATGTCCTGGATGATCGGCTTTCCATCAATCAGAACCTGACGCAGATTGCGTGAGGCGCGCGCCTGCTCGATCCGCGCTACAAAGCCACCCAGCTGATCCGTGATCGTGCCAAAGGGAATGCCCGAACCGGGAATGAGACTTTGCAGATCGCTCAAAAGAAGCCCGAGACCGTTCAGCTGGCTTTTTGCAACATCGGCGGATCGGTTTTCCGCGTAAGCCAGAAGAAGAGCGTTATAGGTGGCAATCGCATCAAGGGCAGCGCGGCGGACGCGAATGCTGTCCGCTTCCAGAATCTGGTCGCCATGAATGGCCAGATCCGCGTCAAAGCAGGATGTGATGCCGGTTGCCCGTTGCTTGCATTTGGATTTGCCGCCTCTGGGTGCCAGGGTTGGCGAAATCTTGTCGAGCAACAGAGTGCCTGCAGCCTGCGCTTCGGTATAGGCCGTGGTATAGGTCTGAACTTCCTCAGTGGGTATTCCGCTACAGGCTACAAGGCCAAGGCCCACGCACAGGCTCAATACAAACTGACGCAACATATATCCCCCCGTTCCGGGATCGTATCCCGGGTCTGCTTGGCTCGGTCGTGAGGGGCACATGATCTCGGCCCGCCCCGCCGGTCTTGTTTACCGGATACCAGCATCGTCGTCGTCGGATGCATGTTCCGGGTGCAGAATTGGGATTATAACCGTTTCGGGCGAACTATACCATCAAAAGGAATGGCGGGGATAAAGGGAAAGAATATGCCCATGGCGCAAGCTCAGGCAAAGGCAGACAGAATATCCCGCGCGATGATCATGCGCTGAATTTCTGATGTTCCCTCATAAATGGTGGTGATCCGGGCATCCCGCGCATGACGTTCCAGCGGCAGGTCAGCTGTATAACCTGCACCGCCATGCAGTTGCAGTGCCGTATAGGTGGCGCGCTGGGCTGCCTCTGTCGCAAAAAGCTTGGCCATGGAAGCTGCCGTTGCAAAGGGCTTACCTCTATCCTTCAGGCTGGCCGCCTGCAGGATGAGCAGTCGTGCCGCTTCAAGTTCCGTCTCCCGGTCAGCTACTTGCCACTGCAGCCCCTGATGCTCAGCCAGCGCCTTGCCGAACTGACGTCGTTCCACCATGTAGCGTTCTGCAGTCTCCATGGCCGTGCGGGCAATGCCGAGCGCTAGCGCGGCAATGCCGATCCGCCCGCCTGCCAGTTCTCCGACCGCGATGCGGAAGCCGTCATTAAGCTCGCCCATCAGCGCAGAGGCTGGCAGACGGCACGTGTCAAACAGCACTTCATTGGTGGCTGATCCTGTCTGCCCCATCTTGCGCTCTTCCTTGCCGATGGTGAGGCCGGAGCTGTCTGCAGGCACAAGAAAACAGGATATGCCCTTGCCCCGTGGGGCATCCTGATCGGTAACAGCCCAGACCACGAACAGCCCCGCATAGGCTGCAGAAGTGATGTAGAGCTTGGCACCATTCAGCACCCACTCGTTTCCGTCCATTTCCGCGCGTGTGGTCATGGAGGAGGGATCAGAGCCCGCACCGGCTTCTGTCAGGCAGAAGGCACCCGCCGGAAACGTTCCGTCACAAAGCTTCGGCAGATAAGAAGACTTCTGCTCATCCGAGCCGACCTTGTCGATGATCTCGGCCACCATGTTGGTGACAGACAGGGTCACACCGGTTGAGGCGCAGGCCGCCCCCACTTCCTGAACAGCAAGGGCAAAGGCTACGCTTCCCGCTTCGCTGCCTCCATGGTCCGCGCTGACATTCAGCCCCATGAAGCCGTTTTCTGCCAACAGTCGAAGGTTATCCAGCATTGCCGCCCGGCCTTCGCCGCGATCAAGAGCTTCCGCGTGCGGGGCAATGGAATCGGCAGCCAGACGGGCAGCCGTATCTTTGATCATCCGATGTTCTTCTGAAAGCTCGAACGAAAGGCCTGCCATACCATGATCTCCATCTTCTGCTAGCCGGATCATAGGCGGCGTCTTGACAGACAACAATCCCGCCTGATGCGGCTATGACGGTGCGGAAGGGTCATCCTCGTCGGACGCTTCGTTGTTCTCCGTCGCCTGCTCCTGCTCAAAGCGCCGTTTAACCGAGAAAATGACAGACTGGACCGCATACCAGGTGATGATGGCAATTGTCACCGTGGCTGCCGCATCCGCAAGACTTAGATACGGATCAGCCAGTGATAGACTAGGCCGGATCAAGCCGCGATAGACAACCAGACTTATGGTAACGACCAGGATGATCAGCGGGATGAGCAGTTTCATTTATCTACACTCTAAAAGAGCGATCCCTGATTATCCTCAGATTTCGGCTTGCGTCTGGGGCGCGTGGTTTTCTCAGCCGGTGCCTGCGCTGCAGGCTGTGCCGGGGGAGGTGGGGTGTCACCGGGCGCGCCTGCAATTGCGGCAACCCGACCGTCGGCAAATTCAAGGCTGAGCGCCTCCCCGGCGGATACGGAGGATGCAGACCGGACAGGCTGATCCTGCTGATCGCGTACAAGCGCAAAACCGCGCGACAGAACACTTTGATAGGAGAGTGTCTTCAGCAGTTTTTCAAATCCGCTCAGAGAGCTGCGCTTGCGCTCGATCTGATGGATGAAAATCTGTTCCATACGACGACCGGACTGCTGCAGCCTGTCCTGAAGGAGGGCCGCCCGGTCTGAAAGCCTGTCAAGTCGCAGGCGCTGGCTTGTGTTCTGTAACTGGCTTGTCCTGCGCTCTAGATAGATATCCATGGCGCGCGCCGAGCGGGTCTGAAGTGTGATGAGCCTGTCGCGCGCATTCTGTGTCTGGCGGGCCGGGTTATTGGCTATCAACCGGGTTGCGGCCTGATCGAGCCTGGCCCTGTGCCGTGCGGTTCCTGCCGTCAGGGCCAGGCCGATACGCCCAGCCGCCTGATCCAGTCTCTGACGCGGAATGGACAGAAGGTCGGTGGCCCGTGGTAACGCCCGCGCTGCGCTGCGCAGATCCTGTCGCTTGCGGTCAAAGGACCGGATCAGAGCTTGCAACCGCCGACGGTTGAGGTCATCCACCTGCGCCAGCAGTTCAGAGCGAACCGGCACGGCCATTTCTGCGGCACCCGTCGGCGTTGGTGCGCGGCGATCTGCGGCATAATCAATGAGCGTCCAGTCAGTCTCATGGCCTACGGCTGAAATCAGCGGGATCAGGCTGTCAGCGGCAGCACGGACCACATCTTCGTCGTTGAACCCCCAGAGGTCTTCAAGCGAGCCGCCGCCCCGGGCCACTATGATGAGATCCGGTTTCTTCAACGGGCCATCATCGGGCAGGGCGTTAAAGCCCCGGATGCCATTGGCAACTTCCGCGCCTGACGTTTCTCCCTGAACACGCACAGGCCATACGGTCACGTCAACCGGATAGCGGTCTGCCAGCCGGTGGAGGATATCGCGGATCACGGCACCGGTTGGAGACGTCACCACGCCGATATGACGCGGCAGAAATGGGATAAGCTGCTTGCGACCCTCATCAAACAGGCCTTCGGCTGCAAGCTTCTTCTTGCGTTCTTCCAGAAGAGCCATCAGCGCGCCGACACCGGCAGGTTCCAGGTGATCAATCACCATCTGGTATTTTGACTGACCGGGAAAGGTGGTGAGCTTGCCGGTGGCAATCACCTCAAGTCCCTGTTCCGGCTGTATGGCCAGACGTCCTGCGACGCCTTTCCAGATGACACCGGCAAGAACAGCGCGATCATCTTTCAGGTCCAGATAGACATGGCCGGATCCGGGTCGGCTTACACGACCGAGTTCACCACGCACCCGCACATAACCATAGGTGTCTTCCACTGTCCGCTTGAGCGACATGGACAGCTCGGAAACCGTGAATTCTGCGGCATTGGATCCGGATTGTGAGGACACGCGTTGCTCCATTCGCGAGTTTGATACCGGAACTCTAACTGATTCCAAAGGTTAAAGCGGCAGTTTTGACGTCTTTTTCACGGTCCGGAGCGTGAGCTGGGACTGGACACGTTCAACGCCCGGCAGGTCGGTCAGAACCTCAGTATGAATCCGTTCGAGATCGGTGGTGTCCTTATAGATGATGCGGATCAGGTAATCCCGCTGGCCAGCCAGCAGATAGCAGTCGAGGATCTCCGGCTGGGTCATCACCGCGCGTTCAAACCGGTCAAGGGCGTCCCGCGACTGGCGCTCAAGGGAAACAAACACAAAGGCAGTACCGCTATAGCCACAGGATTTGGGATCCAGAATAAGTGCATAGCGCTCAACCAGCTCACTGTCTTCCATCAGCTTTGTACGCCTGAGGCAGGCCGATGCTGAAAGATTCACCAGACCGGCCAGCTCGGCATTGGTGAGGCGACCATTGTCCTGAAGGTAGTTGAGAATCTTGCGGTCAGTTCTGTCGAGTCCGCTTATTGGCATTTTATTCGATCCTAGTGAGATATTGCGGCAAAAAATATAGCTACTATCCTAAATCCGACGCAACATCAGAGACAAATTGCGCAAAAGATGAAGCATAATGGCAGAATATTCAAGCATTTGCTTCAGGAGGGTTGAAATGCTGATCGGGTGCCCGAAAGAAATTAAGGTGAATGAGGATCGCGTCGGCGTGATCCCAAGCACCGTAGCCGAGCTGGTCGCAGCCGGTCATGATGTGGTTATGGAAACCAATGCCGGTGTCGGTGCTGGTCTGTCCAATGAGGAATATATCGCAGCCGGTGCACGGATCGCCGATACTGCAGACGAAGTGTTCGCCTCTGCCGATATGATCATCAAGGTCAAGGAACCTCTGGCACCGGAACGGGCCAAGCTGCGCGATGGACAATTGCTGTTCACCTATCTGCATCTGGCTCCGGACCCCGAGCAGGCCAACGACCTGATGAAATCTGGTGCCACCTGCATCGCCTATGAAACGGTGACCAGCAACAATGGTACCCTGCCGCTTCTCTTCCCGATGTCTGAAGTTGCCGGTCGACTGGCCCCTCAGGTCGGCGCTGCTGCGCTTGAGAACAATGGCGGCGGCAAGGGCGTTCTTCTTGGTGGTGTTCCGGGTGTTGATCCCGCGGAAGTGGTTATCATCGGTGCAGGGGTTTCCGGTACCAATGCTGCCCGCATGGCGCTGGGTATGGGTGCATCCGTCACAATGGTCGATCGGTCTACTGACGCCCTGCGTGCCTCTGTTGATCGCTTCGGTACTGCTGTGCGCACGGTTCACTCAAATCGCGACAATATTGCCCGTCTGGTGGAAAGAGCCGATCTGGTTATTGGTACCGTACTCATTCCGGGTGCGGCTGCACCAAAGCTTGTCACCCGTGACATGCTGCAGACCATGAAACCAGGCTCTGCTGTTGTGGATGTGGCGATTGACCAGGGCGGCTGCTTCGAGACTTCAAAAGCAACCACCCATGCGGACCCGACCTATGTGGTTGATGGCATTGTTCATTACTGCGTGGCCAACATGCCGGGCTGTGTCGCACGGACCTCCACCTTTGCTCTGAACAACGCGACCCTGCCGTTCACGCTGGCGCTGGCCAACAAGGGGTGGAAGCAGGCTCTGGCTGATGATCCGCATCTGGCCAATGGCCTCAATGTGCATGCCGGCAAAATCACCCATGCCGCTGTTGCGGATGCTCTGGGCGAGAGCCTTCTAAACTTGGATCAGGCTCTGGCTGCATAGAAATCGCCATTGGCGTTCAGTTCAGCGTAGCTGACTAAAGACCCGGTATACAGCGTGTATGCCGGGTTTTTTGCGAGTGTTGCCTTGCTTTGGTAGTCAAAACACCGTATCCCAAGTGAGCCAGTTAATGGTTTATTTACCACATGACGATGGGGGCGTCGTCTCAGGGGCAACAGTAGAGTCATGCCACATAAGAGATCCTGTTCGACATCTGGATCACAGCTTCTGTTGAGTTGTGCCGTCACTGCCTTGATGGTCGCATCTGTTGAACCCGTATGGGCGCAGAGTTTTACGGTTCCCAATGGCACGACAGAAACCACCACTCAGACCCTGGCAGACAATCAGACCGGTACAGTTGAGGCTGGTGGCAGCATTTCTGTCACCGGTGACAATGTTGACGGGATCGTTGCGGGTAATGGCAATACGATCACCAATGCCGGATCGGTGCAGACAGGTGGAAATGTCGCGAATGCGATTGATGTGCTCGACAACAACACCATTACGAACAGCGGTACTTTAACCACGCTTGGTACAGGGTCCATAAGTATCTTCGGAGAGGATGACAATACCATCACCTCCAGTGGAACCATTAACGTCAATGGCGGTTTCTCGTTCGGCATCAATGTGAATGATGGCAATTCGATTACACAGTCGGGAACGATTAATCTGAATGGTGATCCGGCGGTTGGGATTCTGGCCAATGATAACAATACGGTGGTTCAGTCCGGGACCATCATCGGTATGCTGGCGACACCCGAAGGAAGCGCCGGAATTGTTGTTGATGATGACAGCACGGTAAGCAATTCAGGTCTGATTGCGTTGACCAACACGGGTGGCGGGTTCCTGCTGGGTATTCTCGGCGAGGTCAGCAATACGCTCAACAACACCGGGCAGATTGTCCTTGGTGGAGACAACAGTTTCGGGATTGCCGCTGAATCACTAAATACGATTACCAACAGTGGCCTGATTGTGATCAACGGCTCAGACAGTGCGGGTATTGAAGCCGAGGATGGTAATACAATCAATCATTCCGGGACTATTCTTGCTGTTGGTGATGTGACGGATGGTATCTTTGCCCTTGATGGCAATATGATTGTCTCATCCGGCTCTATCCTGACCAGCGGCTCTGACAGTGATGGCATCAACTTTGCTGACAACAACATGGTCATGGTCACTGGACTTGTTGTACCGGTGGGGAACGATTCCGACGGGATTAATGCCGGGGCCAACAATGATGTTTCTGTCTTTGGAACCATCCTGACGGTGGGCTCATCTTCGGATGGTGTCGATTTTGAAGATGAAGGCAATACACTGACCGTTGGCGGTACGATTATTACAGCGGGACCGATGTCTGACGCGATCGATTTTGACGGGACAGGTAATACGCTCAATCTTCTGGCGGGCCTGCGCGTTCAGGGCGGCGTTTCTTTGAGCAGCGGCATTGATACCCTGAATGTGGGAAATGGTCTGGACCTCAATTTCACCTTTGATGCGGCAAACGGCCTGCCTGAGATCATCAACACCAACGGCGCCCCGTTTGTAACCAATGGCAATACGATTGCTGTCCTTGATGAAACGGCTCTGTCGCTGACCGATGATCTTCTGGCTGATATTACCAACGGCCAGTCCAGCTCGGTTTTCAATGCGCTGAACAGTGGCCGCGGTCAGGGACGGACGACGATAGCGACACATGGCGGGGGAGATCAGCGTGGCGGTTCTCGCTGGCACAGCTGGACTCACTTGTATGGTGGTCTGCGCAGGCAGACAGATGACGGCAGTATTGCAGACGCCTATCAGGGATATGGTGGCACAGTCAGTGGCTGGCAGCTTGGGGAGCTGAATGGTACTCGTTTCGGCGTGTTTGGTGCCTCTGCTTTCGCTCGTACGGAAGTTGATGATAATTCGCAGGATATTGACACACGTGGATTTTCCGGCGGGGTATATGCAGGCATGGATACCCGTTTCGGGTTCCTGAATGCGCTGGTTTCGGGCGGCTATCTGGAGCAGGAAAGCAACCGTCAGGTCGCCAACAACCTTGTGGTCGGTGGTATTGAGCGCCTTGATGCTGACTATGATGGTTACTCGGTTTCCGCTGCAATTGAAGCAGGCTGGCAAACGGCTTTAGGGCAGCAGAGCATCGATGTCGTCGGTACGCTGGGCTATGCCGGGCTTTTCCTGGAGGACTATAACGAGACAGGGCCGACACAATCGATCGCAATTAATGATCGGGATATCCACGTCCTGACAACAGGGTTGCGCGTGCAATCGGTGCTGCATCGGGAAGAGACGGAAACAGGGCACTGGAGCCTGACAGGCTACGCCGGAGCCGATGCACGCTTCTCAATTGGCGACGATACGATTGACGCTGTATTGCTCGGCCAGTCTATTACTTTTGATCCGGATGACGACGACGTGGTCGGTTCGCTCTATGTGGGGGCTACCGGACACTATAATATCTCATCGAATGTTGCTTTCACCACCGGCGTTGAGAGCCGGGTGGATAGTGAAAGAGCCTGGTCTATCTCCGCCCGCACTGGTCTGGATGTGAGGTTCTGACCCTCAAGCCTTCCGATAGGCTGTTACCTTTGAGAGAAAAGCCGTCTCCGAGTAGATCGGTTCCAGACCATAATCAGCAAAGACAGATGTGAGATCATCGCTGCGGTAATGGTCGAAATAGGGCTCGTGGAACATTTGCGGGAACAACGACAACAGGCCATCAAAACCGGGCTTGTCGCCATTCTGTAAGGCATCGACGAAGATGAATGTTCCGCCGGGTTTCAGGATCCGGGCGATATCTGCAATTACCGTTCGCCGAACCTTTGGCGGCAATTCGTGAAACAGAAAAACAGCTGTGACAATATCCAGTGACCCGCTGCCAAAGGGTGAGCATTCCGCATTGCCCAGAACAAACCTGTGCGGACGATGGCCACTCCGTTTCTCCGCGCGGGCAAGATAGGGAAGGGACAGGTCAAGACCGGTTACGGGCAGACGCGGAAAAGCATCGCCGATCTGCTGGAGCATGGAGCCGGTTCCCGTCGCCAGATCTGCGGCCCGGAGGTCACGTTGATCGCGCCCATGAAGTGCATGATAGAGCGGTATCAGGCCTGCGCGGCGCATGGCATTGGCCGTGCCTGAAAACAGGATCTCCACCTGCATGTCATAGAGACGGGCAGAGTCATCCGTCAGCCAGCCCCCGGACTGGAAATGGAAGTTCTGCCGATAATAGGCCGGAAGGCCATCAAGACTGGCTTCTTCCCGCGCTTCCGTGAAATGGTTGGAGAGGCGGCGCTCTGTTGATCGGGGCAGGTCCTTGAACAGCAGACGGCTGCGTTTCACAAGGCTGACGAGAGAGCCGTCATGATCGCGTGGCGTCGGATAGTAACCCTGTTCTGAATGGATGAGATCCTGCTGCAGCAAAGCGCGTATCTCTTTGAGAAGAGCAGCGCGATCCGGTACCGCACCATCGGCTTTTGGAGGTGGTGTAGGCTCTGCGCGGCTGGTTGCTTCCTGACGGCGAACCGCGCGATCAATGGCAAGCCGATGGCCGATGTAAAAGCCCATACGGGATATTTGTCGGGCTGTATAGCTGACCCGAGCGACTGTTCGGCCTGCTCGTGACGCAATACCTGTGCTGTCAGCTTCCATATCCTCCTCCTTATAAGTCAATGTAGGAAGATCATTTGAAAATGTGAAGGCAGGCTTTGGCAGGCATATAAAAAGCCCGCCTGAACGCGCGTCCTGGCGGGCTTGAATATCGTCTGTGATCAGCGCTTAGAAAGAGTAGGATACGCCGATTGCGAAGTGATGCAGCAGCAGATCGGTTTCAAGAGACCCGCCACCATTCAGGTCTGCATCAACATCGGAATAAGAGAAGCGATATTCGCCGAAGACAGACCAGTCTTCATAGATCGCGATATCAACACCAACCAGAGCCTGCGCGGCCACGCCAACAACCTGGTATTCGTCCGTTTCCGGACCGCCTGCGGCAACCTCGACATTCGGGATTGAGAGGCCAACACCGACGCCAGCATATGGCGTGTAGCGTGTCTCATTCTGATAGCGATAGAAAACATTCGCCGTCAGGATGTTGATGCCGTCAGTGAATTCCAGTGTTGTGAAGGGAGCTGGAACTGGATCAGCTGCTGCTTTGGCATGAACGAAATCAACGCCAACACCCCATCCGGCATAAGCTGGATCTTCAAACCAGTATGTGCCCCGAACACCCCAGTAAGGCGGGAATTCGAATGACTCTCCATCAAAATCAACATTGCCGGAGAAATTGGCACTCGGTGATGTCAGGGTTACATCGTCATCCTGAACCAGGTTGCCACCGAGATATGCAGAAAACTGGAATTCTGCATGCGCAGGAGCTGCCATTGCCAACAGACCTGCCAGAGCTGTTACGCTCAAAAGACCTTTGTTCATATCGTCCCCGTCCGGACCTTAAGCCGTCGTCATCTACTTTTGCTGCCGGATTTTTCCGGTCAGCAACGTCCAAATTGTAATCCAGCTTTCCCCAAGGCCCTGTCTTTTGTGATAGGTGCCCTCTCTGCCGACTGTAAACAACCAGCCGCGTTGCGCGAAAGTAGAACGCATTCGGGCGCAGAAAACAAGAGCAAATAAGCCGCCAAACAGTATATCACTCGGGTAGTGTGCCCCTACGACAACACGACTTACGGCTAAGGTGATCCCAAGGGCTGCTGCAGCGAAGGTCAAACGGGGGATAAGAAAGGCGATAACCACCGCCAAAGCGACCCCGGTTGTGGCGTGACCTGAGGGAAAACTGGCAAAACTGGCGTCAAATGCGATCGGGTCGAAGGCAAAGACACCATGCTCGTCCATATGCTTTGGTCTGGCCCGGCCAATAAGCCGCTTGAGCAGTGTAACCAGCAGACCTGAACCGGCAACACAGACAAAACAGAAGGCGACCAGAGCGTTGATCTGCTGTGCTGCCTGTCGAATTGACGGTATATCAGTACGAATCCTTATGTCAGTCAGGCAAATCATCGCGATTGCGCTCAGGGCGATATAGGGCCCTGATTTTGCGATATCGGTAATCGCGTCGAAAAACCCGCGGGTGTCGGGGTCGAGCGCGCGAGCCCATCGCACGGCAGCCTCGTCAAACAGAATGGCAATGACAAACCAGATGACAAAGAGGCCGATTGCATAATTGACCAGATCAAGCAGGCCGAACCGGCGTTCTCCATCTGACGGGTGTGGATGGCGAACCACGCCACCGATCAGAAGGCCAAGGTCCTTCCAGAGCCTGTTGTGAATGGCCAGAGCGAACAGCAGAGCTTGCTTTGCGGTCATAAATGACGTCCTCTTTGATGGAGAGACTTCCTTACAGCGCCAAAAACGGTGCGTCAAAGCGCAAAACCCGTGAAAGGACCGTAATGACCTCGCCGTTGCAAAACAGGGTTAAACCGGATGGTGAGATTGTGCGCCATCAGGCCCGCGGCACATTGATGGGCAATCGGGGTGGGCGCCTTCATGATCCGGCGACAAGAGAGCTTGCAAAACGGCGCTGGTCCTCACGTGCGTGGATCTGTTGCGAGATGGACTTTCGTGGGCGTCAGAGGCAAGTGATGGGAGAGAGCTATACCGAGCTGTTCTTTCTTGATGAGGTTACGGCTCTGGCCGCTGGCCATCGACCCTGCTTTGAGTGCCGCCGTCAGGATTCCCTGCGGTTTGCCCGGCTGTTTGGCCAGCATGTTCTGGAGAAGGACGGTCGGGCAAGTGCAGGGGAAATGGACCGGATCCTGCATGATGAACGCCTTGACGGCCGGGCAAAGCGCCGCCATCAGGCCATCGCGACGACACTTCCCGACGGAACTCTCATAGAGCAGGCCGGTCAGGTCTATGCCGTTGCGTGTAATACACTGCTGCCCTGGTACATGGATGGGTATGGTGATGCGGAGCCGTTCAGGCAGTGCGGGTCTGTCACCGTTCTGACGCCACCCTCCGTCATGGGCGTTCTGGCAAAAGGCTACCAGCCCCGTTGGCATCCTACAGCCAGCGAGCGGCTCGCGGTACTGGGCCGTTCTCTATGATCTGCTAAGCCTGTGTGGTATAAGCAGGAATATCGATTCACCGGGGAGTTCAGGAATGACCACACCGTTCGATTGGCTTCATGAGTCTCTCAGGCAGGCCGGGCTTGGAACCCTGTCGGCGAACAATGCTTTTTCACCGGATATGATTGCCCGTTCAGCGGCTGCTTTTGCTCCGGTGTTTACGCTGGCCCTGCAGCGGTTGGCGACCAACCCTGATGCTTTGAAGAGCTTTTCTGATCCGGCGAACCTGGCGCGGTTCTCGCGTTACATCCAGGACCCGGCCTCGGCCTTCACTGCTGGCGGGTTCCGTGATGGCGAATCCCTTTTCCCCATGCTG
This sequence comes from Coralliovum pocilloporae, assembly GCF_030845175.1. Taxonomy (NCBI): domain Bacteria; kingdom Pseudomonadati; phylum Pseudomonadota; class Alphaproteobacteria; order Hyphomicrobiales; family Coralliovaceae; genus Coralliovum; species Coralliovum pocilloporae. Next base: position 2,536,531 of record NZ_CP132542.1, read on the forward strand.
TTTGGATCAAACGCATCGGCAAACACCATGGCCGACTGGGTTGCCCGCATGTGCGGTTTCGAGCCGGACCCGGTGCGTCGGCTGCAATCCGGTTTCACCACCATGGTTGCAGCGCATCTGGCCAAGGTGCTTGATATGCCCGAGCGGGACGCTGGCAATCTCGATAAGCTCGCCAGCCGGGTTCTTGAATTCGGCCAGTTGAAAATGCCCGAAGGCCTGCCGAGCTACAATCCCTTTGCTGAAGCCATGTCCAGTTTTATGGAGGGCTTTCTCGGCACAAAGGATAACGGAAAATCTGCAAAAGAGGGCAAGGGCGATCCGCAGGATCCACTGTCTGAAATGATGAAAGCCGGTGGCGCTTTGCAGGAAAGCTATTTCCGTGAGCTGAATGCGATGTTTGATCGCGCAACCGGGTCCTGATCTTCTATAAAACCAGACTGAAGGCCGTTTGGCGTAAGACAAAAAAGACCCGTCAGCAGAACTGACGGGCCAGGTTGTGGAACCCGCGAGGAATTTGGGTTCCAAGGGCATAAGGGTGCCTGAAGAACTTTGAAGAACTGGCCAGAAGACTTCTCTGAGGACTTCTTTGGGGAACTCTTCTGACGCAACGCGCTTTAGAGAGACTGGCGCTGATTGCGGCGAGCCGCATCGCTCAGTACAGTTGTCGGGTCCGTACCAAGATCAGACAGTCTGGCCTGAGCCAGATCTTCCGGTCGCAAGCCGATATCCTGCAGCATACGCTCATCAAGTGTCTCCAGATGTGGCAGATGACGGCGGTTCCACAGTGGACGGACGGTCTGTTTCGCGGCGCGCACCAATACAGCGAAGAGAGACGAGATAAGCGTTGGCCGCCGGGAAGCGGTTGGGGTGTAAAGGGTGTCATGCATTGACATCGGAGTCTCCTTTCCTGTGTCCTGCCGATCTTGGGAATCCTGTTTGGGAATTCGGCAGGGCGGTGATGACAAGAGACTCCGGACGAGTCCCTTGACGGCAGGCCCGCTGCAGGCGTCGCGCCGGAAGCGTGGCCCGAGTTCAATCGGGTTTGTGAGAGGTCATGAAGAGAATATGTCGCAGCTTTATTGATTTATCAAATGAATGTTTCTAATATAAATCATCACAATAAATAATGGGTCGTCCGATGTCCTATCTTCTCGATCTTGATCAGCTCAAGACATTCGTTGCCATCGCGGATACAGGCAGCTTTACTCGGGCTGCTGAGCGGGTAAACAAAACCCAGTCTGCGGTATCCATGCAGATGCGCCGTCTCGAGGAGAGAGTGGCAAAGCCCATCTTTGTTCGTGATGGCCGCCAGTCTCGGCTGACAGGTGAAGGGCATCTGCTGCTTGATTATGCCCGCAGAATGCTGGCGCTCAACAACGAGACCTTTGCGGCATTCTCTGAAGAAGCACTGTCTGGCACAGTGCGTCTGGGGTTGCCGGATGATTACGCACCACGGCTTCTGCCCTGTATTCTGGCTGCTTTTGCCAATTCCCATCCAACAATCGAGGTCAATGTCACCTGCATCAACAGCAACGAGGTGTCCCGGCGTATTCAGGATGGTGATCTTGATCTTGGAATTGTGACCCATGGTGACACCCAGATCGGCAGCCGTATCATTCGCCGCGAGCCGCTTCTCTGGGTGACGTCTGCCCATCATACAGCGCACTGTAGCGATCCTGTACCTCTGGCCGTTGCACCAAGAAACTGCTGCTGGCGGGCCAAGGCCATAGCCGCTCTGGAAGCTCAGGGGCGGGATCACCGGATCGCGTATTCCAGTGCCAGCGCCTATGCTTTGTCGGGCGCGGTTCTCGCCGGACTGGCTGTTGCCGTTCTGCCGGAAAGTGCGGTTATGCCGGAAATGCGGATCCTGAGGGAACGGGATGGCTATCCGGAACTTCCTCCGTGTGATATCGCCATTCTGAGGGCAACGCTGGCAACGGACCGGGTCCATGATGCCCTGGCCGAGCATATTATCGCTACTCTGGATAACCTTACATTCGAGGCCGCTGCCGCAGAATAGTATGGCTGGCTAAGGCTACCGGCCCCTTGGCGGAGGCTGTTTGGTCGGGTTCGCCGGCGGTGTGCCTGTGCCCAGATGTCGAGCGCCCTGATGCTGTGTCCCCTGATGCTGGCGGCTGAGGGCGTCCCGCAGAATGGTGTTTTCCATCTTGCGCTGATGGACTTCCCGTTCAAGGTCATGAATGCGGTTTTCCATCTCCTCCACGTCCGATGGACGCAGGAGAGCTTCATCAACGGCAAGTCCCGTCAGCCCGTATTCCAGCAAACGCGATTTCCAGAGTGCTAGCAGACGCGGATCGATTTTGTATCGGGCGGCAACGGAATCGAGACTCTCTCCATCATGGGTCAGCGCCTCCAGCGCCCGAAGCCTGTCCTCCAGACCCCATTCTGCCGGGTTGCGCTGGGGTCTCGTTTGAGCTGTCTCCCACAAGCGTTGTGGAAGCAGGTCCACCATGAGCGGCAGAAGAACGTCCTGATCCGGACTGCCAAAGCGGTTGCCACCGAACTGGCCGGATATGGATGTGTCCGGGGCCTGCGAGCGGGCCGTATGGCGGGGCCAGCCGGTCACCAGAGAGGCCGCGATAATCAGTAGAGCGCCAGCCACCTGATGCCCGAGAACCGGTTCTTTCAGGATCAGCCATCCGCCTGCCAGGACAACAACGAATTCAGCACCGGACAGAATGCCTGCAAAGGCCGGTCCGGTCATGCGTGCACCAGCAACAAACAGAAAAGCGGGGACCAGAACGCCGACAAGGCCAAGTGCTGCCAGGGCCAATGTGCCATTGGTGCCGTCTGGCAAAACGGCGGAGCTGGACAGCAGCATGAAGGGCAGGGCGGCCAGCATATTGCCCAGAGACAGACTGCCGAGCCGCGTTGAAATTGGCAGAGGCGCAAGGACCCCTGTGATCAGATTAATGGCAAACCCTTGAGCCAGCGGCGCGATCAGCGCCAACGTCAGCACCGGAACCAGGTGGGACGGTATAGTGATTGGCCCAAGGGCGAGGGCAACGCCGGACAGGATCAGGAGACCGGACAGGCCGTGGATCCATGTCAGTGTCTGACGGAAGAACAGCCAGCCAAACAGCAGGGCCAGAACCGGATAGGCATAGAAGATGAAGGCTGCCGAGGTCACGGGAACCTGTGTCAGGGCCTTGAAATAGGCCACATTCCCAAGCCCCATGATGACGCCACAGGCGATGCCTGAGAAGACAAGCCGTTTAGCATGGGTGCCGCCAAACAGATAGCCGAACATGAACAGGGCTGGGATGGCTGAACGCCAGAAAGCGATGGCTTCAGCCCCGACACCAGCGTCATGGGCCAGCGACACCATGAGAGGTGTTGAGCCAAAGCCGACCGATGACAGCACCACAAGGACAGATCCCAAAAGGAATCCGCCTTTCCCGGCCGTGTCAAATGCCTGAAAGCCCCGCAGCACTCTATCCTCATTAACTCAGGCGAAACGAAAAGAGCCCCCGCTCTCATTCCGCGTGTTTCCCCAGCCTGTCATACGTCTGATGGACCTTTGTGGCAAGATCCGTTAAGAACTTGAGAGGCGCTGGCCTGCCAGTGCTTTGATGCGATCCATTCAGGAGCATCATGTCGACCAAATGAGGGACATAAGATGAAGTCGGTTTTTGTTGCCGCTGCCATGCTTGCAGCGTTCTCCTCCCCTGCATTCGCTCATTTCAACCCGCTGGACCACAGCTCCTTCATGGCCGGGTTCAGCCATCCGTTGCTTGGCCCGGATCATCTGCTGGTGATGGTGGCCGTTGGCCTCTGGGGCGGATTGCTGGGCAAAAGTGCACTCTGGACCCTGCCAACAGCTTTTGTTGCTGCCATGGTTGCCGGGTTTCTGGTGGCTCTGAGCGGTGTGCCGCTGCCTTTTGTCGAGCCGATGATTCTGCTGTCCGTTATCGGTCTTGGCGGTCTGGTCGCCATGGCGATTCGGCCAGGAGAGGGCATGGCTGAAGCCATTGTGGCGACAGCGGCAGTCTTTCACGGCCATGCTCATGGTGCGGAAATGGGGCATGCGATTGCGCTTGAATATGGCGCCGGATTTGTAGCTGCGACAGCCATCCTGCATGCAATCGGCCTCGGTGTCGCCCTGCTCTTGTTCCGATTCACAGGCCAGGGCAAACGCGCTGCCCGACTGACCCGTGGTCTTGGCTGGCTGACGGCACTGCTTGGCATCTGGCTCGGGTTCGCCTGAATAGAGTAGCAACACAAAAAAGCCGGGCCTCGTAGAGACCCGGCTTTTTGATGACTGGATTCTGAGTTTAGGCGCTGGCCACTTCTTTCAGGAAGTCAGAAACGGTGTTGCGGAGTGATCCGGTCTGTTCTGCAACAGAGCGGGATGTGTTCAACACCTGACCTGCAGAGCTGTCGGTCTCGGATGCCACAGATGTCACCAGCGCAATATTGTCTGCGACTGACTGGGTGCCCGTTGCTGCAAGCTGTACGTTGCGACTGATGTCGCTGGTTGCAGCACCCTGCTGTTCTACGGCTGTTGCAATGGAATTGGTGTACTGGTTGACCTCAGTCATTGTGTTGGCGATGGCTTCAATGGCTTCAACCGCATCCCTGGTGGAGCCCTGAATTCCGGAAATCTGCGAGGAGATTTCCTCGGTTGCCTTGGAGGTCTGGTTAGCCAGTTCCTTCACCTCGGAGGCAACAACCGCGAAACCCTTGCCCATCTCACCGGCACGGGCTGCCTCAATGGTGGCATTGAGGGCCAGCAGGTTGGTTTGTTCGGCAATATCCTGAATGAGATTGACCACTTCACCGATTTTCTGGGCGGCCTGATCAAGCTCAGAGACCTTCTCGTTTGTCGAGCTGGCCGCATCAGAGGCATTGGCTACCATGGTGCGCGTCTCACCAACCTGTCGGCTGATTTCTTCAATGGATGCAGCCAGTTCTTCTGCAGCTGTTGCAACGGTCTGTACGTTGGCTGAGGCTTCGTCGGAGCTGGAGTTGGCCGCGTTGGCCTGGCCTGCTGCATCACGCGCCAGGGAGCTCAGCTGCTCCGCAGTCGACTGCATGGAATGTGTATCCTGGTCCACTGTATCAAGCACGCTGGACACATTGGTTTCGAAGGACTGGATCAGATCAGTCACCTTGGCCTGCCGCTTGGCGGCTCTGGCCTGATCGGTCTCGGTCAGTTCCTGCAGTCTCTGCTGTTCGATCACCGTTTCCTTGAAACTCAGGATAGCCTGGGCGACCTGGCCGATTTCATCGGAGTAACGCGCTTCAGAAAAGGCAACGCTGGTGTCACCCTCCGACAGACGCTTCGTATCTGACAGAAGACTTGAAACTGAACCGGAGACGGATCTCAAGATAAGAATGGCAACACCCAGACCCAGCAGGGTAATGATGCCAGTGATGATCGACACGGTGATGAGCGTTGAGCCATGTACAATGGCCAGATCGCAGGCAAGCGTCACCAGATCCTGCCCGAGGCGATCTTCAATTTCCTTGAGCATATTGATGCGCTGGGTTGAAAGATCAAACCAGGCAGGTCCCGAGATGGCGCTTACGGAGCCGCCGAAAGCGGACTGATAACCGATCTGTCTGGCCCTGGTGACCTCTTCCATGACCGGTCGGCTCATTACTTCATCCATGAAGGTGCGCTCTGCCGATGTGGCATTGTGATAGGCCACATCAAAATAGGTCTGCTGGGCTGCCGCCAGTTTAACGAAACGCTGATAGATGGCGGGTTTGAAGGTTCCACTGCCAAAACCGGCAGCACCCATGGCCCGCTCAATCCCGGCGCGTTCCTTGCCCTGCAGCAGGGCATCATAGGCCGTAATTGCGCGGGACAGAACCGCATCCGATTTGGAGAGGCCCATAATGCCGATGCCATCCAGCATGGTGGAAATGGTGGATGTATAATACTTGGCCATCTGCCCCACGGTCAGCGAAAAACTATCCACTTGACTGCGCGTGGTGGAGAGCTTGGACAGCCGGTCATTCACGTCCACAATCAAGGTTTCAAGCTTTGGCGAGATTGTTGCAAAATCGACGGCTTTTGAGGCTGCCTGATATTTGGCGATGGCCTTGTCCGTGTCACCGCGCTGCCGGGGTAGTGTGTCGGAGAACTTGGCACCCTTGGAGCCGATGAAGCCCGCTGAACGGCCCCGTTCTTTCTGCAGTTCATGAACCACAGCGCTCAACACAGGCGCAAACTGAGACAGCTTCTCCACTTTCTTGGCGTCTGACCAGTTTTCATAGGAACGACTAAGCTCGCTGCCGGAAAAATAGAGCATTGGGACAAAAGCGAGCAAAAAGAGAGCAGCGATGCGATATTTCAGCAAAACGGCACGCATGGAGGGTCTCCACTGGATTCCAAGTAAATACTGTCCAGATTTGTACTGCTGAGAACTTTAATAAAATGCAAAAGATAACGAAATACGGGTTAAGCGGTATTGTGGTAGCGATTTTGAAGTAAGTATCATTGTGTAGAGAGTTATTATGATACCGCTTTTTCTTGGGTGTTTCGCAATTTTCTGGGCAGGATATTCGATTTTTAGTTTGAAATAAGTATTCTTACATACGTATAATCGCGTAATTCAAGAAAAGGCGATCGATATGATCGCCCCTTCGAATCGAGTAAAGATCAAGCCTAGTAGGCGTAGCACTCAAAGACCCGTTCGAGGTCGCCCTGCCAGTCGCCATGATAGCGTTTCAGCATTTCCTCTGCCGGGGTCTCGCCAAGGGCAACGATATCTTCCAGAACATGCAGATACTGGGTCTCGTCAAATCCGGCTTCGCTGATGCGATTCCGGGCTTTCAGGCCTTCGCGGGCGATATCGACCACCTGATCCGCAATTGCGTGCACTGTGGTGTCACGGAATTTCGTTTTCAAGGCTGTTACCGGAACCTGATCGCGGAGTGCCTGCCGTTCCTCGTCAGTCCAGTCCTTCACCAGATCCCAGGCCGCATCAAGGGCGGTTGAATCATAGAGGAGACCGACCCAGAGAGCAGGCAGGGCGCAAATCCGGCGCCATGGGCCTCCATCTGTGCCGCGCATTTCAAGGAAACGCTTCAGGCGCACTTCCGGGAAGATGCAGGACAGGTGATTGACCCAGTCACCTTCATTCGGCTCATCGCCTGCCGGGAGCTGGTCCCGCATGGCTCCATCCAGATATTGCTGGAATGTGATGTGGGTCGCGTCATGATAGGTTTCACCACGCTTGACGAAATACATCGGCACCTGCAGGGCATAGTCCACATAGCGTTCGAAGCCGTAGCCCTCTTCAAACACGAAAGGCAGCATGCCTGCGCGGTTATTGTCCGTATCCCGCCAGATTTCCGAGCGATAGGAGAGGAAGCCGTTTGGCTTGCCATCCAGGAATGGTGAGTTGGCAAACAGTGCAGTGGCAATGGGTTGTAGCGCCAGGCTGACCCGCATTTTCTTCACCATGTCCGCTTCACTGGCGAAATCCAGATTAACCTGGATTGTGCAGGAGCGGTACATCATGTCCAGACCCATGGTGCCGACCTTGGGCATGTAGTTGGTCATGATTTTGTAGCGCGACTTGGGCATGACGGGCGTTTGTGCACGGGACCATATCGGGCTGGCACCGACACCCATGAAGCCAATACCGAGCGCATCACCGATCTCGCGCAGCCGGGCCAGATGTCCATGTACTTCACGGCACGTATCGTGAATTGTCTCCACAGGAGCGCCGGACAGCTCGAACTGACCGCCTGGCTCCAGAGAGATCGCGCCGCCGCCATTTGGATCAGCCAATCCGATAATATTGCCAAGATCGTCAATGCGATCCCAGCCTAGCAGGCCCTCCATACCTTCCAGCAGGCGGCGGATGCCGTTCTCACCGTCATAGGCTACAGGGCTGTGATCCTTGATGCGGAAAACGAATTTTTCATGCTCGGTTCCCAGGCGCCAGCGTTCTTTCGGTTTGCAGCCGGCCTCAAGCTCGCCAATGAGCTGGTCGCGAGAGGTGAGAGGTGTTTCATTGGATTGATCACGAGCCATGGATGAAGTTCCGCATGGTGAAGTCTGACTATGCCCCATTTGGGACGGATCTTGTTCAGAGACAAACTGTATTCGAGAAGACTTGGCAAGAGGAAACTTCGTTTCGCCCGAGGCGATGTCATAAAGAAACGCTCACAAATTTGCGAGCGCTTCCGATAAAGGGCGGGAGGCCCGGCGGTGATCCATTGCCTCCCTGATGATGAAAATCTGTCTTGTTCACCCTGTTGCCCGGATGGCGTCCGACGGCGCTATCGTCTGAAGAAGCGCCAACGCGCTTTGCCAGCCTTCGGATGGTTCGCTTTGTCTGCTGCTTGCCCCGGCGGATGATTTGGGCTCTGGCCATGATGTTCAAACGCATCCAGCCGTGTAGCGGTCAGTATAGATGTTGAGAAGAGCGTCAGCATGTCTTTCTCCTGTTTTGTAAGTTCATATTGAAAATATGTTGAAAGAGATGCTAGATTTCCAGTCAGGAAATTTAATCAATATGTAAGTTTAAGTTTAATGTCATGAGCGACTATCTGCCATCACTCTCGGCTTTGCGCGCGTTTGCGGCAACGGCACGGCACGGCAGCTTCTCTGCCGCCGGGCGGGAACTGAATGTAACCCATGCTGCTGTCGCTCAGCAGGTCAGGGCGCTGGAGGCGCATCTGGGACTTGGTCTTGTCGAACGTCGGGGGCGAGGTGTTGAGCTGACGGCCCTGGGTCAATCATTCGCACATGATCTGAATGACGGCTTTTCTGCATTGTCCCAGGCTGTGAAGCGTGTCTTGGCGCAGGACAGTGTTCGACCGGTGAGTATTACCATGACACCGAGTTTTGCGTCTGACTGGATGATGCCGCGCCTGAGTAAATTCCGTGACGCCCATCCTGATGTGGATCTGATGATTCACCCATCCACAGCCCTGATCGATCTCAAGACAAGTGATCATGACTTTGCGATTCGGTTTGGTTCCGGTGACTGGCCGGATACAGCATCAACATGGCTGATGCCCACAGTGTTCGTTATCGCGGGAATAAGGGACTTCCTGCCCAATGAGGAAGAGCCACTGGGCGATCAATTGGCGCGCTACCCCTGGCTACAGGAAGTTGGAACGGAGGAGCAGCAGCTCTGGTTGAGACAGCAGGGGCTTGAAGCAGCCGACGGTGCCCGTGTTACGCACTTACCAGGCTATATGGTTCTCTCAGCGTTGAGGCAGGGGCAGGGGATTGCAGCCACGGCACGCCTGTTTATCGAAGATGATATCAAGGCTGGTCATCTGCATATCCTTTGGGAGAATGACAGCCATAATTCCGGCTATTATCTGGTTCAGGCGCAATCCAGGCTCCGACCGTCAGCGCAGACGGTCGCCGATTGGCTGCATCAGGAAGCGCAGGACAGTGCAGGTTCTGCCGGTTCCTGACGTTTGAGAAAGACATCAAAAACCATGCGGTCGAAAGTCTTGAGAGCCCGGTCGCTGCGCTCGGCTTTCATGGACAGCAGAGAGCCTTCCCATGTATCGGCCAGATAGGAGGCGAGCTCGGTCGGGTCAAGCGTCTGGTCAATATCACCTTGTGCCTGAGCCTGCATGATCAGGGTCGACAGAAATGCGCTGAAATTGGCAAAGCCTTCTACCGTGCGCATGCGAATATGTTCACTTGAGCCCGACATCTCCATAGCCAGAAGGCCGACCAGACAACCGGTCTGATAGCCTTCAGCCTCCATCAGCTGGCTATAGCGTCTGAAAAACAGCCGTAGCTTGTCATAGGCGGACAAACCCGATTCAGCCAGAACAGGCTCCACCAGTTTCTCTCCCAGCAGGAAACCGAAATGGTCGATAATCGCCAGACCAAAAGCCTCTTTGCTGTCGAAATAGTAGTGAAAGGAGCCTTTTGGAATACCAGCCTCCTTGACAATGTCCTTGATGCTGACACCGCTATAGCCTGATCGCCGAATGGTATCGACCCCAACGTCCAAAAGGCGTTTTCGTGTTGCTTCGCTCATGATCGCCAGCCGCCCGTCTAGTGATTCAGTAACAGGCTAATAATAACCGTAAGTTGTTATTTTGGAAAGGAGTTCTTAAGAACTACCAGTCGCCGCGTGTGCTTTGCAGCAGAGTCAGAGCGGCTACTGCAGCGGTATCGGCACGAAGGATACGAGGCCCGAGCGGTAGCGGTGTAACGAAGGTCTGGCTTCGAAGCAGGGCTCGTTCTTCAGAAGAGAAGCCGCCTTCGGGACCTATCAGCAGGCCGAGCGGTTTCTCGGGAAGTGCGTTCAGAATATCAGCAGGCTGCGCGCCGTCATCGCGTTCATCACAGAAGATGAGGCCCCAATCCGAAGACCATGTGGCGAGCAGTTCTGTGAGCTTGACCGGTTCCGACAGGTCCGGGATGGCAAGAATGCCGCACTGCTCTGCAGCCTCGATCATGTTGGCGCGCATGCGATCCAGATTGACCCGGTTGACCTGTGTATGCTGGGTGAATACCGGCTGCAGATGCCCGGCTCCCATCTCGACCGCTTTCTGAACCATATAGTCAAGGCGGGCATGTTTCAGAGGTGCGAAGTAATAGGTGAGGGAGTTGGCTTCCGGCTGTGGCCGGGTCTGATGATCCAGGATCAACTGGGTTTGTTTCTTGCCGACAATGGAAATGCGGGCCAGCCATTCGCCATCGCGGCCATTGAAGGTCAGAACTGTTGCACCTTCGCCCATACGCAGCACATTGAGAAGATAGTTGGATTGAGCGCGATCCAGCGCCACCTCTGCGGATGCAGTCATTGGATGATCCACATAGAGGCGTTGCGTTCGGTAGTCGTAGTCGGGCATCTGGATGTAAAGGCCTTGATGATGACGATTGTCTGAAACCTACTCGGAAGAAGCGTCAACTACAACTGACTTGATCGTTACGCCCGCCATTATTTCCAGGAATTTCTTGCGGTAATATAAGTTACCGAAAGCGCATCTGATTAAACGTTTATCCATAAATTCAGAACATTCTGAATAAAAGAATTAGACCTTCATTAGCTTGGGGCTTTCTGATGATGACGAATGTCTTGAATGGATTTTCATTGACCAAACTGCTGCTCGCTGGCTTTGGCCTTGTGGTTGCGGCAATTGTCGGCTTTGGTTTTTTCGCCAATCTTGAAATGAACCGGTTGGCCACCCAGACCGAGAAACTTTACAAACATCCTTACGCCGTCGGCACCAACCTGCGGGATATTCAGGTGAATATGGTAGCAATGCACCGTTCCATGAAGGATGTGGCTCTGGCCGCTGATGACAGCCAGATCGCGACAGCGAGTGGATTGGTTGACCAGTATGAAGCCCAGGCTCTGAAGCATTTTGAAGTGGTCCGTGAGCGCTTTCTTGGTAATCCGCAGATGGTGCGCGATGCCTATGAGCCCTTTGTAAACTGGAAAGTCATCCGGGACGAAGTAATCCAGCTCCGCCGGGCAGGTGATAAGGCAGGCGCCGCCGCAATTACCAAGGGCAAGGGAGCCAAGCATGTGCAGAAAATCAACACGGCCCTTGGCGCACTGCTCGATTTTGCCAACACAAAGGGTGATGAATTCTACGGAAAAAGCCAGGCGCTTCGCGATGAGTCGATCACTGTGGTCTGGGCTGCGCTCGGTTTCATTACGATGCTTGCCATCGGAACGGGTCTGCTGATTGCATCTCTGATGAATAACCGTCTCCGGTCCTTGCGTCAGGCAATGGATGATCTGGTTCAGGACAAACTTGATATTCAGGTGCCCTTTGTAGGTCTGAAAACCGAGGTTGGCGGTATGGCCCGGGCCGTGGAGGTATTCCGCGACAATGCTATTGAGCGGCAGCGCCTTGAAAGCCAGGCCAGCCAGGAACAGGCAGCACGCGGTGAACGTCAGGCCCAGATTGATGCATTGGTTCGTGACTTTGACAGCAATGTCCAGTCTGCGCTTCAGACCGTCGGTGATAACTCTGAGCGGATGGAGCAGACAGCCCGCACATTGACGGGAATTGCGGAAGATACATCCGGTCGAGCCAGAACGGTGGCCACTGTTTCCGAAGAAGCATCCGGCAATGTTCAGACTGTTGCATCAGCCTCTGAAGAACTGTCTGCGTCCATCGAGGAAATCAGTCGCCAGGTCGGCCAGACAAAGACAATCGTGGCCAATGCAACAGCAGCTGCTGAATCCACCAATGAAACGGTTTCAAGCCTTGACCAGGCTGCTCAGAAGATTGGTGAAGTGGTTAGCCTCATTCAGGATATCGCCGAGCAGACCAATCTTCTGGCGCTGAACGCGACGATTGAGGCCGCACGTGCCGGTGAAATGGGCAAAGGTTTTGCGGTTGTTGCGTCGGAGGTGAAGGAACTAGCGAACCAGACATCGAAAGCGACGGAAGAAATTTCTTCTCAGATCTCAGGTATTCAGGGTTCCACTCGCGAAGCTGTCGATGCCATCAAGGGGATTGCCGAGACCATGGGTGAGGTGAACGAGTTTACCAATTCCATCGCGTCTGCTGTCGAGCAACAAGGCGCGGCTACGGTTGAGATCAGTCAGAACGTGCAGCAGGCAGCCATGGGTACGCAGAATGTGGTGCAGAACATGGATGGTGTGACCGCATCTGTCTCCGAAACAAGCCAGTCTGCCGGTCAGGTTCTGAGCGCGTCTCAGGAAGTGCTGCAGCAGGCCGACGGTCTCCGTAATCTGGTATCGGACTTCCTCGGCAAAGTACGCGCGGCATAAGTCGCGCCTGATGCCTGTCTGACACCTGTTAGCCAGATACAGAAAACCCGCCAGGCTTTACGGTCTGGCGGGTTCACTATTTTATCAGATATGAAGGGGATCAGCCGCCAAACAGGCCATCCAGAACCTGGTCTGTATCCATGCTGATGCCGACGCGGACAAGGTGCAGCTCATCAAATGTCGCCCTGAGTGGCAACACTGGAAAGTCAACACTGTCTTCCTCGTAGTTCACGTAGAGATATTCCGCGCGAACCCTCCATGTGTCATCGATAGCCCATTCAACACCACCACCAACTGTGAAACCATACAGGAAATCGCCTTTGCTGCCGAGGAATAGGGAAGAGTTAGTGGCCGCAAGTACCGACGTGGCGTCTACATAAGATGTGGCTAGGCCAGCTGTTACATAAGGAAGAAAACGATCATAAGTATATCCAACACGGGCACGGATGGTGCCAATATAGTTGGTATCTAACGACAGAGAACCGGCAAACTCATCCTCCAATGATGAGTATGAGAAGTCGGTATCAATCCCGACAACCCAATGGCCATGCTGCCAATTATAACCACTCATAACGCCGATTGTGACACCGTCCGCTGCATTGTGAAGAGTGCCGGAACTGATGACGCTGTTGGTTATGTTCGCATCGGAAAATATCGCTCCGCCCTTGATGCCGAAATAAGAACCGGACCAGTCGTAGGGTTCTTCAGCATTTGCGTTGATTGTCAGGTTTGAAATTAAAAAAGTGCCGAAAAATGCGGCAAGTAAAAGAAAATTATTCATGAATAACCTCAAAAAACTAGTTTTAAAAACCCCATCCTTTCTTCGTATGCGCATGCGGACAATACAATAAAATAGAAAATTGAGTAACTTGAATAAATACTAGTAAAAATTGTGAATTACATGACGATCTATACCGGAGGTATGCAGTGGAGACGGAAAGATAAGCGCTGAAAACAAGTAAAAGAAAACCCGCCAGGCCTTATGGTCTGGCGGGTTTTCCGTTTTATCTCGATGGAGACGGGATCAGTTGCCAAGCAGGCTGTCCAGAACCCAGTCTGTGTCCATGCTGATGCCGACGCGGACAAGGTGCACGTCTTCCACATCGATTTCAGCGATGCCGCCCGTGAACCGGAAATCTTCCTCAGCATAATCTATGTAAAGGTATTCCGCACGAAGCTGCCAGGTATCGTCGATTGCCCATTCAACGCCACCACCAACTGCGAAACCATAGAGAAATTCGCTTTCGCTTTCACCGCTCGCTGCAGTGGCGTCAACATAGGCAGTGGCCAGGCCAGCTGTAACATAAGGGAGGAGGCGGTCATAAGCGTAACCGACTCGAGCCCTGGTTGTTCCAATATATTTGGTCTCGACAGAAGCCGCCCCAAAACTTGTGTCCAGAGAAGAATAGGAGCTATCAGAATCGATACCAAAAACCCAATTGCCCTGCTGCCAGTTATAGCCGCTCAGAATGCCGATTGTGCCGCCATTGTCAGAATTGCTAATAGAGCCTCCATCAGTCACCTTTGTGTCTGAGAAGGCTGCGCCGCCCTTGATGCCAAAGTAAGAACCGGACCAATCGTGAGGCTCACCAGCATGGGCTGGCAGAGCTGCAGCCGCCAGAAAAGCCAATCCACTAATGGTTGAAAGAGCAAACCCGCGTGTCATTAAATTGTCCCTCGAATGCTACAATTTGAACACAACGTACAGACCTTCATAATCGATATCAATGTCCTTACGGGGCCTGAGATTGATCACGATAGAAAATCGGTTGTTTTTTACGATATGTGACAGAGTTGCATCACCCGGCGCAATCTAAACGATGCAAAAACGCCCGGAGCTGTTTTGCTCCGGGCGTTTCAGAATGATTCTGTAGGCGTCGTGCCTATTCAGCGGCTTCCTGGGCAGCTGCAGGCTCGATCTGGGCGGCGCAGACCTTGAATTCAGGGATCTTGCCGTATGGATCAAGCTGCGGGTTGGTCAGGAAGTTGGCCGGAGCTTCGGTGAAGCAGAACGGAATGAAGATCATCCCGTCTGGCACATCCCGGTCAGCACGGGCCATCAACTCAACCTCACCACGACGGGTCGAGACTTTCAGCATCTCGCCAGCGCGAACGCCAAGCTTGCGAAGCTGGCCCGGGTTCAGGTGACCGATAGCCTCAGGCTCGATGGCATTGAGAACCGTTGATGTGCGGGTCATCGCGCCCGTATGCCAGTGCTCAAGCAGACGGCCTGTGGTCAGGATAAACGGATAATCCTCATCCGGCAGCTCATCTGGCGGAACCAGGTCGGCAGGAACGATACGACCGCGGCCATCTTCAGTCGGGAAGTGATTGCCGAACAGGATCTCGTTACCTGGCTTGTCAGGTGCATCAACCGGATAAGTGACGGTATCTTCACGGTCCAGACGGTCCCAGGTGATGTTGTTCAGAGATTTCATGGTGGATGCCATCTCGGTGAACACAGCCGGGATGCCGTCATACTGCCAGTCGAGGCCAACACGGTTCGCCAGTTCCACAATCAGTTCCCAGTCCTGACGCGCCTGGCCCGGAGGAGAGACGGCAGGGCGACCAATCTGGACCTGACGGTTCGTGTTGGTGAAGGTGCCGAGTTTTTCAGCATGCGCAGAGGCTGGCAGGATCACATCCGCATGCCAGGCGGTTTCTGTCAGGAAGATATCCTGCACCACCAGATGCTCAAGCTTGGCAAGAGCGGCACGGGCGTGGTTCTGGTCCGGGTCAGACATGGCCGGGTTCTCACCCATCACATACATGCCCTTGATACCGCCAGCGAGAATGTCATCCATGATTTCGACAACCGTCAGGCCACGCTTCTGGTCAAGCGGACGACCCCAGAGGTCTTCGAAATTGTTGCGGATGTTTTCTTTCTCAACGTGCTGGTAGTCCGGATACATCATTGGAATGAGACCGGCATCAGATGCGCCCTGAACGTTGTTCTGGCCACGCAACGGATGAAGGCCTGTGCCCGGACGACCGATCTGGCCGGTGATCAGTGCCATGGCGATCAGGCAGCGGACATTGTCCGTGCCGTGCACGTGCTGAGAAACACCCATGCCCCAGAAGATGAGGGAGCGTTCGGAGGTCGCGTAGATCCGGGCGACTTCGCGCAATGTCTGGGCTTCGATGCCACAGATCGGCTCCATCGCTTCAGGTGTAAAGTCGACGATCTTCTCTTTGAGAGACTCAAAGCCATCCACATGGGCCTGAATATACTGCTCGTCATAGAGTTTCTCTGTGACGATCACATTCAGGATCGCATTGAGCATGGCCACATCGCGACCGGACTTGAACTGCAGGTGATAGTCGGAATGACGGGACATCTGCTGTCCGCGCGGATCCATGACGATCACTTTGGTGCCGTTCTTCTTGGCCTGCTTCAGATAGGTTGCAGCCACCGGATGATTCTGCGCCGGGCGGGATCCGATGATGATGATGCAATCGGAATCCTGGGCTGCGGTGAACGGAGCCGTCACGGCCCCTGATCCGATGCCTTCAATCAGAGCAGCAACGGAGGACGCGTGGCAGAGGCGAGTACAATGGTCCACATTGTTGGTGCCAAAGCCCTGGCGGATGAATTTCTGGAAGAGGTAAGCTTCCTCGTTTGAGCCCTTGGCAGAGCCAAATCCGGCGAGAGACTGACCGCTCTCACGATCCGCAATGGCCTTCAGTCCGGAAGCGGCCTTCTCCATGGCTTCTTCCCAGGTCGCCTCACGGAAGACCGAGTAAGGATTGGAGGGATCCATCCTGATCTGGGCATCTTTCGGCGCATCATCACGGCGGATCAGCGGCACGGTCAAACGATCAGGATTGTGAATGTAATCGTAGCCGAAACGGCCTTTCACACAGAGGCGGTTTTCGTTGGCAGGACCGTCGCGCCCGTCAATCTGGACAATCTTGTCGTCCTTGACGTGAACCGATGTCAGACAGCCGACACCGCAGAACGGGCAGACGGAATCAACGGTTTTCTCGGCATAAACCTCACGCTTGGTGTTGGTCTCGTCCATCAGGGATTTTTCGAACAGAGCGCCGGTCGGGCAGGCCTGCACACATTCACCGCAAGTCACGCAGGTGCTGTCACCCATGGCATCGCCGAAATCGAAGATCGGATGAGCGCCATGACCACGGTCGCCCATGCCGATGACATCATTGACCTGAACTTCACGGCAGGCACGAACGCAGAGACCGCAAGCGATACAGGCATCCAGGTTCACGGCAATTGCCGGGTTGGATTCATCCAGAGCGATCCGTTCTTTCTGCGAGAACCGACCGACCTTGCCATCGTCGATGTTCATGGCGTCGATCCATTTCCAGAAATCGGAATCCGGATCCGGGCTCTCTTCGCGCTTTGGCTGGTCGGATGCGAGGAGGTCGAACACCATCTCGCGTGCTTTCGAGGCACGTTCTGTTTCAGTTTTCACCACCATGCCGTCAGTCGGCATACGGATACAGGACGCGGCCAGTACGCGCTCGCCTTCAATGTCCACCATACAGGCGCGGCAATTGCCGTCAGACCGGTAACCCGGCGCATCTTTGTGGCAGAGGTGCGGGATGGCGACACCTTCGCGCTTGGCCACCTGCCAGATGGTTTCGTCTTTGGAAGCTTCGACTTCGCGTCCGTCGAGCGTGAATTTTACCGTGTCGCTCATTTGTAATCCTCCGCGAAATATTTCAGCAGATGCCCAACCGGGTTCGGAGCAGCCTGACCAAGGCCGCAGATGGATGCGTCACGCATCACATCGCTGAGTTCATTGATCAGATCTTCATCCAGCTCGTTCTCTTCAAGCAGCTTGACCATTTTTTCGGTCCCGGCACGGCACGGTGTGCACTGGCCGCAGCTTTCATACTCAAAGAAACGCAGCAGGTTCAGCGCGGCATCTTTGATGTTGTCCTGATCGGACAGGATGACAACTGCATGAGAGCCGACAAACGCGCCATATTTGTTGATGGTGCCGAAATCGAGCGGCTCATCACCAAGGCTTTCCGGCAGAATGCCACCGGACGGACCGCCCGGGAGATAGGCCTTGAAGGTGTGGCCTTCGACCATGCCGCCACAGGCTTCGATCAGATCGCGAGCGGTGGAACCGGCTGCGGTCAAAACGACGCCCGGATTTTTAACGCGACCGGACACGGAGTAGGAGCGATTGCCTGTTGAACCGTTTGTGCCCAGTGATGCGAACCAGTCAGCGCCTTTTTCAACGATGTCGCGGATCCACCAGAGGGTTTCCACATTGTGGTTCAGCGTCGGGCGACCAAATAGGCCGACTTCGGCGATATAAGGAGGCCGGTGGCGCGGTAGGCCGCGCTTGCCTTCGATGGATTCGAGCATCGCGGATTCTTCACCGCAGATATAGGCGCCAGCACCGCGACGCAGCTCAAAGCCAACTTCCCTGGTAAGGCCTGCTTCATCCAGTTTGGCAATCTCGGCTTTCAGAACTTCCGCAATTTCCGGATATTCGTCACGCAGATAGATATAAATCCGTTCAGCTTCCACAGCATGGGCGGCGATCAGCGCGCCTTCAAGCATCCGGTGTGGATCCTGACCAAGATAATGACGGTCCTTGAATGTGCCGGGCTCGCCTTCATCGCCGTTGATGGTCATCAGGCGCGGGCCTTCATAGGACTTCACAAAGCCCCATTTGCGGCCAGCCGGGAAACCGGCGCCACCGAGACCTTTGAGACCAGCGTCAGAAAGTGTCGCGATCAGGTCATCACCGGTAACGTCACCGGAGCGGACCTTCTCAAACAGCGCATAGCCGCCTTCGGCCTTGTAGGCGTCGAGATCGGTATAGTCAGGAATGACCGGCTTGGTGTCGCCCGCAGTCACATAGGAAAGGACGTTCTCAACGGTCGCATTGCCAACGGATTTCTTGCCGATGGAGACAGCCGGAGCCACATCGCAGGCACCCATGCAAGGAGCGTGGACAACGCGGACCTGTGATGGGTCGGTTCCCGCTTTCAAAGCCTCTTCCAGGGCCTTTGATCCGGCCAGTTCGCAGGAGAGCGAGTCGCAGACGCGGATGGTGATTGGAGCCGGTTCGGCATCACCTTCTTTTACAATGTCGAAATGGTGATAGAAGCTCGCCACCTCGTAGACTTCTGCCTGGGACAGACGCATCTCGGACGCCAGGGCGTTCATGTGGGCTGCTTTCACACAGCCGTAATGATCCTGAATGAGATGGAGGAATTCTATCAGAAGGTCGCGCCGAAGTTCCTGATTTCCAAGGAGTTCGCGGACCTCTGCCAGCGCCTGCTCATCGAGCTGGCGACCTTTTGTGAAGGCTGATTTCTTCACATTGGCAAGATTGGACCGTTCCATTTTCATAATTATAAAAGTTCCAGGCTTTGGTGGATTTGGCAGTATGAATTGCACAGGCAGCAATCCCCGGCTATCCAATTTCCGGCGATTAGAAGGCGCATTTGTCGAAGCCTGACCGATTGAAAGGTGCGGCGAAGATTCACAGCTAAACCTGACTCATGCAGTTGGATTTTTTGCCCTGCTGCGTGACTTTCATGCTAGAACAGCTTTTGGGAGGAGCAGGTCGGGTCTTGCATAAGGCTTTACCTTGACAGGTAAACCGGACAGGCCGGGCGCTGAATCCTTCTGTTTTCAAAAGGTTGAGAGTCGATGAGCAAACGGAAAACTCTGGTTCTGACAGGCGCAAGCCGTGGTATCGGTCATGCGACAGTGAAGAAGTTCTCAGCCGAAGGCTGGCGGGTTATTTCCTGCTCTCGTCAGGCTTTCTCCGACAAGTGTCCGTGGCCGTCCGGCCCTGAGAACCACATTCAGGTGGACCTGTCTGATCCCGACAACCTGGGTGTGGCCGTGGCGGAGATCAGAAACCGTCTGGCTGATGAGGGCGGAACACTGGATGCCCTTGTCAACAATGCCGCGATAAGCCCCAAAGATGAGGATGGTCAGCGTCTTGATTCCGTGACGACCCAGATGCATCTCTGGCGGACTGTTTTCCAGGTGAATTTCTTTGCGCCCATCATGCTGGCACGCGGCCTGTTCAACGAGCTGAAAGAAGCCGGTGGATCAGTGGTCAATGTAACGTCGATTGTCGGAAGCCGTGTTCATCCTTTCGCGGGAACCGCCTATGCGACTTCAAAAGCCGCGCTTGCTTCGCTGACCCGGGAAATGTCTGCCGATTTCGGCCCGCATGGCATTCGTGTGAATGCCATTGCGCCGGGAGAGATCGATACGTCCATCCTGTCCCCGGGAACAGAAAAGCTGATCGATTCGATCCCCCTCAGACGGCTTGGCAGCACAGAAGAAGTCGCCAGTACAATCTTTTTCCTGTGCTCGTCAGCTAGCTCCTATGTGACGGGATCTGAAATCCATATCAACGGCGGTCAACACGTTTGACGGTTGTGGCGGGGTTTGCTCACCTGCGTTTAAAGCACCAAACCTTTAACTTGAATTGATGGCGGTGCTTTAAGAATTTGTTTTTGCGCGTGCTTCTGAAAAGTCTATCAACTTTTCAGAAGCACGCTGTAATTGTAGAATTCCTCCCGAGCGCGTGCCGGTGCGCTGAATCTATCAGGGGAATTACTTGGGTTTTTGATGGGTGCTGAGGCTTCAGCAGAATAATAATTCTTTCCGGCTGATACTTAACTCAAATTTTAGTAAATTAGGCTGATGATCTCCGCCAAGTAACAAGTGCGGTGGGGTAACTATGCGTTTGACTATCGGGGCACGTCTTCTCGGACTGATCGTGATCTTTGCGATTGGTCTGGTTTCTCTGAGCGGCTTCCTGCTCTGGCATACGGATCAGAACCTGAAAGCTCGAAAGATGAATGAGCTTCAGGGGATCGTTCAGACTGCCATGGGTGTGATGAATGATGTGGTCCGCCAGCAGAAAGAGTTTCATCTTGATGACATGACGGCTCAGGCAACGGCCTTTGATGCGATCCGGGCCATGCGTTATGGCACCAATGGTTATCTCTGGATCCATGATCTCAACCAGGTCATGCTGATGCACCCGATCAAACCGAAGCTGGAAGGCCAGAACCTCACTGAGCTGAAAGATGCCAATGGCAAGTTCTTGTTCCAGGAATTCAACAAGGTGGTCAAGGCAGAAGGCGGCGGCATTGTCGATTATATGTGGCCGAAGCCGGGTCAGGAGAACCCGTCCCTGAAACTGTCCTATGTCGCCTATTTCGAACCATGGGATATGGTCATCGGAACGGGTGCATATCTTGACGATATCAGCGCGACCTTCTGGGAAGCGGCCAGAATGGTCTTCCTTGGCGGTACGGTTATCGTTCTGCTCTGTCTTGGTCTTGGCTTTGCCCTGTCACGTTCGATCACCAGACCGATTAGCACCCTGATTAATGACATGACCGCTCTTGCAGACGGCAAGACGGATGTGGCGCTTGTCGGTATGGAACGCCGGGACGAAATCGGTGACATGACCAAGGCCGTCGCCGTCTTCCGGGACAATGCACTCGAAAATGAGCGCATGGCTGAAGAGCGCAAGAAGAACCACATTGCCCGCGACAAGCGTCAGGCGATGATCGATGAGCTGGTTCATAATTTTGATACGGAAGTGGGAAGCGTCCTCGGTGAGGTAGAGAACCATTCCCGCTCCATGGAAGAAACGGCCCAGACCCTCACCAGTATTGCAGATGGCACATCCGGTCGGGCGAATTCTGCAGCCGCTGCCTCAGATGAAGCGTCCGGCAATGTGCAGACTGTGGCATCGGCTGCGGAAGAATTGGCAGCCTCCATCGAAGAGATTGGCCGTCAGGTCGGCCAGACCAAGCGGATTGTCGGCGAGGCTGCTGAAGCTGCCGGGGCTACGAACCAGAAAGTATCCAGCCTCGACACCGCCGCCCAGAAAATCGGTGAAGTGGTCAATCTCATTCAGGATATCGCCGAACAGACCAACCTGCTGGCCCTGAACGCCACCATTGAGGCGGCCCGCGCCGGTGAAATGGGCAAGGGCTTTGCGGTTGTGGCTGCAGAGGTGAAGGAACTGGCGAACCAGACCTCCAAGGCAACAGAAGAGATTTCCTCGCAGATTTCCGGCATCCAGGGTTCCACCAGGGAAGCGGTTGAGGCGATTGAAGCGATTGCCAAGACAATGACGGATGTGAACGAGTATACCAACTCGATTGCGGTTGCTGTTGAACAGCAGGGAGCTGCGACGGCAGAGATCAGCCAGAATGTTCAGCAGGCGGCAGCCGGCACGCAGGATGTCGCGCAGAACATGGCGGGTGTGACCACGTCTGTTGCGGAGACCAGTCAATCTGCGGGGCAGGTTCTGAGTGCCTCCCAGGCGGTTACAGGGCAGGCCACCAGCCTCAGACAAACTGTTGCGCGCTTCCTTGAAGGTGTAAAAGCGGCCTAGGTTGCAGCCTAAGGGAAAATCCAAGTATAAGAATAAAAAAGGTCGCTTATGCGGCCTTTTTTTTATGCAGTTGTTTAAGGAATAATTATCCTATTGTGCACAATATTGGCACTGATTTCTTCAGTGCAAAGCCATTTCATTTCAAGCTGCACTGTCTGGCATATAGAGATTTGGGGTAGGGGACTCTAATGAGCGTTTTCTGGAGCAAATTGAATCTGACAACCAAGGTAACCAGCGTGGTTGCCCTGATGGTTCTCGTAACTGCGACTGCTGTAGCTGGTGTAACCGTCAGCATCATCAACAGTAAGGTGAAACAGGACGTGATTGACCGCCAGCGGGCCAGTATCCGTGTCGCGGCTGAAGTTCTGGACCGGGCTGTTGACGGTGTTGATATCAACTGGTCAGCCGATGGCCAGGTCAACCGGGTGATCATGTCAGAAATTCCAGTTTTCAACGATCATGTGATGATTGACAGCATTGGGCGCACCACAGGTGAGACAGCAACGGTCTTCGCCTGGGATGACGAGACGCGTGACTTCTGGCGCAAGACGACCAACATCAAGAAAGGCGATGGCAGCCGAGCTGTCGGGACGCCGCTTGGTCAGAAAGGCGCTGTTTATCCGGTGATTACACAGGGTAAGACCTTCGTTGGAGAAGCCGTCATCCTCGGAATCCCGTATTACACGCTTTATGAACCGATCTTCACCCCTGCTGGCAAGACCATTGGTATCCTCTATGTAGGCATTGAGAAATCCCATGTTCAGGCGATTGTTGGTGATATTGCCAGCGGTCTTCTGTTGGCAACCCTGGCGGTTGGTACAGGGCTTCTGCTCGCAGCCTTCTTCGTGTTCCGCTCCATGCTGCGTCCGATCCCGACCATGACCGGCATTCTGGAAGCACTCGCCAACAACGAAGCTGATATGGATGTTCCTTATGGTCAGCGTGGTGATGAAGTTGGCAACATGGCACGTGCGATTGCTGTTCTGAAAGATAACAACCAGCAGCGTCTGAACCTTCAGTCCCAGAGCGAAGAGGAACAGCTGGCCCGTCAGAAACGTCAGGGTCGCATTGATGATCTGATCCAGTCCTTTGACCAGGAGGTCAAGTCAACGCTTCAGGCTGTCGGCAGCAATTCTGTTGAAATGGAAGAAACAGCACAAACAATGACCGGCATTGCCGAAAGCACAGCAGGTCGGGCAACATCTGCAGCAGCAGCATCCGAACAGGCGTCCGCCAACGTTCAGACGGTTGCGTCAGCGGCTGAAGAACTGGCTTCTTCCATTGAGGAAATCGGTCGTCAGGTTGGTGAAACCAAGCGCATTGTCGGCAGTGCAGCCGAGGCGGCAGGAGCAACCAATCAGAAGGTCTCCAGCCTCGACACGGCCGCCCAGAAAATCGGTGAAGTGGTCAACCTTATTCAGGATATCGCCGAGCAGACCAACCTGCTGGCCCTGAACGCCACCATTGAGGCGGCCCGTGCTGGTGAGATGGGCAAGGGCTTTGCAGTTGTTGCCTCAGAGGTGAAAGAACTGGCGAACCAGACATCCAAGGCGACGGAAGAGATTTCTTCGCAGATCTCCGGTATCCAGAGCTCGACCAGAGAAGCGGTTGAAGCGATTGAAGCAATTGCGCAGACAATGACGGATGTGAACGAGTATACCAACTCAATTGCGGTTGCTGTTGAGCAGCAGGGCTCGGCGACAACAGAAATCAGTCAGAATGTTCAGCAGGCCGCAACAGGCACGCAGGATGTAGCACAGAGCATGTCTGATATGACCAGCTCGATTGCTGAAACCAGCCAGTCAGCCGAACAGGTGCTGTCCGCATCCCGTTCCGTGGCTGGTCAGGCTGATACTCTGGAAAAAACCGTTGCGCGCTTCCTTCAGGACGTGCGCGCCGCATAAACCGAGCGGTACAGCAAGACGTTTCAACGGGGCCTTGTTAGGCCCCGTTTTTCGTGATGATGAAGATGTGCAGGTTTTGCGGGCCATGGGCACCGAGAACCAGCTTCTGGCCAATGTCGGCGGACCGGCTCGGCCCGGTAATCATGTTCACCGTGCGCGGCATGTCGGGTGCTGCCTGACGCAGGCGATCCCATGCAGCTTCCATGCTCGCCACCAGATCCTCCGCATCAAGCACCACCAGATGGTCCTCGGGCAGGAAGTTCAGACTGGTGGGGTTGGCATCCCCGGACGTGAGGATCAGTGTACCTGTCTCCGCAATCCCGGTGTCCGCGTGTGACAGGGTGACGAGATCCGTTCCGTCTGATGGGCCCGTCATACGCTCAAGTGTTGGAGCTTGTGACCAGTCAGGTTGTGTCAGGCGGTCATCAGAACCCATACGCAGCTTTGGTGCGCGATTGTGATCTCTCAGCCAGTTGGCAACGGCAGCAGGCAAGTCATCATAGGAACCGAGTTGCTGAACCGTGGCAGCGACGGCCTCAGCCTTGGCCTGAAACAGGTTGATCTGATCTGTAAGGTCCAGATAGCCGCGTTTCGGCACAACGCCTCTCACGGGCGTTTCGAGGCGGGCTCTGACGACAGCCTCTCGATGGTTGTCATCGGTCGGGACTTTCAGAGACCGACGCAGTTTCCCGAGAATGTTTTCGCGATTGATCATCGGTTCTTTCTCCGTTCAGCCCACAAGGCCTGAAAGGTCTTGCCCTCTGGCGCGGGGAGGTCTCTGTGTCTGGTCCAGCCACCAGCCAGCGGCATCTGCCGGAAACGACCGCGTCTGCGTCCCAGGCGGCCCATCACAGCCATGGCCATGCGTGTGCCGAACTGATAGAGGCGGGGGCGCTTGGCGGCAAAGGCCCAGAGACCGAGGGCCGAGCGCTGTGTTGCCGGATTGAGCTTTTTCTCAAACTCCTGTTCCCGCCAGTGACGCATCATCTTAGGCAAAGGAATTCTCACCGGGCAGACAGACTCGCATCGCCCGCAGAAGGTGGAGGCATTCGGCAGATGCCCTGCCTTATCAACCCCAATAAGCGACGGGGTCAGAACAGAGCCCATCGGACCCGGATAAACCCAGCCATAAGCATGCCCGCCCACAGCCTGATAGACCGGACAGTGGTTCATACAGGCCCCGCAGCGGATACAGCGGAGCATGTCCTGATACTCGCTGCCGATCATCTCGGAGCGGCCATTGTCCAGCAGAATAACGTGGTATTCCTCTGGCCCGTCCGGATCGTCAGCACGTTTGGGGCCGGTGGAGAGGGTCGTGTAGACCGACATTTCCTGACCGGTCGCAGACCGACCGAGCACCCGAAGAAACTGGGCTGCGTCATCCAGTGTTGGAATAACTTTTTCGATAGAGGCCAGAACGAGATGAACACGGGGCAGAAGCTGGGTAAGATCGCCATTTCCTTCATTGGTGACGATCACTGATGTGCCGGTCTCGGCGATCAGGAAATTGGCACCTGTAATGCCCACATCTGCAGCAAAATACTTGTCGCGAAGGATCTTCCGGGCTTCCTGCAGAAGGGTCGGAGCTTCTTCCAGATTCCGCTCTGCATCCAGATGCGTATGGTGCTCCCGGAAATCATCGGCGACCTGGTCCTGGGTTACATGCAGGGCAGGGGCAATGATATGGCTCGGATGTTCCTTGCGAAGCTGAATGATATATTCACCCAGATCGGTTTCGACCGGGGCAATGCCATTCTCCTCGAAAAACTCGTTCAGGCCGATTTCCTCGGAGATCATCGATTTGCCCTTGGTGACCGTTCTGGCGTTTTCCTTCCGGCAGATCTCAAGGGCGATACGACGGGCATCCTCTGCGGTTTCGGCCCAGTGTACGTGACCTCCGGCCTCGGTCACCTTCTTCTCAAAGGCTTCCAGATAGAGATCAATATGCGCCAGGGTATGGTTCTTGATGTCCCGCGCACTGTCGCGAAGACTTTCGAATTCCGGCAGCTCGCTTGCAGCCTGAGCCCGTTTCGCAACAAAATTGCCTTCGACGACGCTCATGGCCTTCTGCAGGTTGACGTCCTCAAGGGCTTCGCTGGTATTGGTCTTGAAGGTGGGCGACTGAATTTTCATCAGGGCCTCCTATTGTCCCGTTCCTGATGTCTTCGGCTGACCGATCGCTGGTCCGTCTGCCATATCGGCAAGCACTTCGGCCACATGACGAACCTCGATGGCTGACCCCTCCCGCTGCAGCTTGCCCGCCATATTCATCAGGCAGCCCAGATCACCGGCCAGCAGCGTTCCGGCCTTTGCCTCACGGATGCGGCTGGTCTTCTTCTCGACAATGGCATTGGAGATATCCGGATACTTGACACAGAATGTGCCGCCAAAGCCGCAGCAGACATCCGGTGTCTCCATTTCCTTCAACGTCACGCCATCAAGGCCCCGAAGCAGCTTGCGCGGCTGCTGCTTGACGCCCATTTCCCGCAGGCCCGAACAGGAGTCGTGATAGGTGACCGATCCTTCAAACCCGCTTTCAACCTGCTCAATGCCAAGCACGTCGGTCAGGAAGCTCACCAGTTCATGAACCTTGTCCGAAAAGGCTTTGGCCCGCTCATGCCAGACCGGGTCATCGGTGAAGAGCTCCAGATAATGATGCTTCAGCATCGCACCACAGGAACCGGATGGAGCGACCACATAGTCGAACGGTTCAAAGGCCGTGATGACCTGCTCGGCGATGGCGCGTGTGTCCTTGCGGTCACCGGAATTATAGGCTGGCTGCCCACAACAGGTCTGCGCTGCAGGCACGTCGACAACGCAGCCCGCATCTTCCATCAGTTTAACGGCGGCAAAGCCGACTGTGGGGCGAAACATGTCCACCAGACATGTGACAAACAAGCCGACGCGCGGTGGCGCCTGTTCAGATGAGGTCGTCATAAGTGTTCGGCTCTCGCTTGCGAGTGATTATTCAGCGGCCGGTTTGCGGCGGCGCTGTGCTGGTTGCGGCGTTGACAGGAAGGATTGCCGTGCCATTTCAAGACGCAGGTCTGAAACCGTCTGCCAGGATGCCATTCTGTCTGCATCACGCATGGCGTCCATGACATAGGTCATGTGGTTTTCGGCAGCCAGCCGTGCCCGGTCGGCTGCACCATCCATTATCGCCTGATAAATGGCTGTATGCTGTTTCAGAAGATCATTCCGCGACCCGTCATGAGCATAAAGGCGGGTTCTGTTGTAGAAGACACCGTCCGCCAGGAGGCGGTAATAGGCGCGCAGGGTATGCATCAGAATAATGTTGTGAGCACATTCGCTGACAGCGTTGTGGAACTCCACATCCAGGGTGGCCTCAATCCACGGGTCCCGCTTATCGTGGGCCTCGAGCATCTGCTCATGGATATGGGTGAGGATGGTCTTGTCTGCTTCCGTCGCCCTTGAGGCGGCATAATAGGCAGCTGTGCCCTCAATATCCCGGCGAAACTCCAGATAATCCAGAAGCGCCTTGGGATGCTCACTGATGAGATCAATCACCGGCTGGGAGAAGACGCTGCCGATGACGTCGGCAACGAATGTGCCTTCACCGTGACGGGATACGAGAAGACCTCTCTGTTCCAATTCCTTGAGAGCTTCCCGCAGGATGGGGCGGGACACATCCACTGTTTTGGACAGTTCTCTCTCGGATGGCAATTGGTCGCCAGGGCGCAGAATTCCCTCAAGAATAAGGGATTCAATCTGCCGGACAACGGCATTTGATGTCCTGTCATGCAAAATTTTTCGGAAAACCATAGGCTCTCGCGTGTTCACATCAAAAGTGCAGATAACCTGCATGTTCGAGTATCAGTTTATTCAGTTGTGGCCAAGTGGTCAATTAATTTGTCCACTATATTGCGGCTGGTGAGGCTATCTGGCAAAGCAATCTGACAGCTTGAGATGCGATAGGGTCGATACTGTGCCTTGTGGCGGTGTCGGAAGCTGCGTTAGGGTCAAAACAAAGGAAAGGGTCGGGGATCAGTAATGGTGGCTTTGAGTTTTGAGGATCATGAGGAGCGGGCCGCTCTTCTCGGCGAGGTTCATGCCCGTCCCTTCCGGCTTGTGGCGGGGAAGCGTGTGTTCCTGCATATGGCTTTCATGGTCAATCAGGATGAACTGGCTCGCGACAGGGCTTTTATTGACAAACTCTCTGCCCAGAACGGCCAGCCGGGGCCCGGTTCCAGGCGTTATCATGAATTGCAGGTTCAGGGCGGCATGCTGCGCTGGGAGGCCCATTCCGAGTTTGTGTCCTACAGCTGGGATGCCCCGACGCCGTTTATTCAGATTGCCGATATGGCGCATCCGTTCGGTAATGGCTTTCAGGCTCCGGGACGCCTGGTCTCTGCCACCCGCATAGACCTCAGTGATGATACTGGAGCCTGTCAGAAGGCCATCGACGGGCTGGACCCGGCATCGCTTTGTATTTCTTCGGTCCATGGCGGAAAGGCACAGATTGCCACGGATTTTCGCCAGGATGGTGATGGGTTCACCCACATTGTTGTGGTTGATGGCGGGTTGGAAACCTCCCGCGCCGGTGCGCTCGTACAGCGCCTGCTGGAGATTGATACCTATCGGGTCTTTGCCCTGTTCGGTTTGCCTGAAGCTCAGCGGGCCGGGCCGGAAGTCGCTGGCATCGAACAGGCTCTGGTCCGCATCACCGAGGATATGAAAACCACCGGCGGCCTTGAAGACAATAACCGGCTGCTGACAGAGCTCACAATTCTGGCTGCGCGACTGGAAGCGGTGGCGGTTGCCGGGCTTTACCGGTTTGGGGCCAGCCGTGCCTATCATGAAATCGTCCAGATGCGTCTTGGCGCGATTGAGGAAACGGTTCTGCCGGATCACGAAACCTGGGGGGCGTTTCTCAATCGTCGCCTGATGCCCGCCATGCGCACCTGTCATTCCATTGAGGAGCGCGAGGCGAACCTGTCCCGCAAGCTTGAGCGCGCCGCAACCCTGCTCAGAACCCGCGTGGATGTGGAGATGCAGAGCCAGAACCGGGATCTGCTTGAAAGCATGAACCGCAGAGCCAGCCTGCAATTGCGCCTGCAACAGACTGTGGAAGGCCTGTCTGTGGCCGCTGTCTCTTATTATATTGTCGGACTGGTGGCGTATCTCATCAAGGGCAGTAAGGGATTGGACCTGCCGGTCAGTCCCGCTGTGGCCACGGCCCTGTCCGTTCCTCCAGTCATCCTTGCAGTTTGGTGGATGGTAAGGCGCATCCGCAAACATCATGATGATGGAATAGAGAGCTGACCCATACAGTTCCGTTTGCAGGGGGCAGGCCTTTGCCCTATCTGATAATGATGTCTCTACAGCCAGGACAGGATTGATTCATGACTGATGCTCACACCGCCCCTGATTTGCTCAGCCTCGGAGATCTGGACCGTGATCGCGCGTCCCGAATGGTTTCAGAGGCCCTCAGGGGGGCGGATGATGGGGAGCTGTTCCTGGAATACAAGCAGTCTGAAGGCCTGGTCTTTGATAATGGGCGCCTGAAG
Source organism: Coralliovum pocilloporae (assembly GCF_030845175.1). Taxonomy (NCBI): domain Bacteria; kingdom Pseudomonadati; phylum Pseudomonadota; class Alphaproteobacteria; order Hyphomicrobiales; family Coralliovaceae; genus Coralliovum; species Coralliovum pocilloporae. The sequence continues at coordinate 2,566,050 of NZ_CP132542.1, forward strand.
TCGGCCAGTTTCGACACCAGTCAGGGAATGGCGCTGAGGGCGGTCGCCGGAGAATCTGCCGGGCTGTCCCATTCCAACGAGATCAGCGAAGCCAGTCTGAAGCGCGCGTCAGACTCGGTGCAGGCCGTCACATCCGGCTATTCCGGCACCTATGCAGCCGCGCCTGAGCGGACCAATATCAGCCTTTACAAGCCGGACAATCCGCTGGGCGGTCCGTCATTTGAGGAGAAAGTCCGGCTGCTTGAAAAAATTGATGCCTATGCCCGCGGCAAGGACAGCCGGGTTCGGCAGGTCACGGCATCCATGGCTGGCACATGGCAGGTGGTCGAAATTCTGCGGGCGGACGGGCAGTTCTACAAGGATATCCGTCCTCTGGTCCGCATCAATGTGTCTGTGGTGGCCGGTGACGGGGATAAACAGGAATCCGGCACCTATGGCTTTGGCGGCCGATCCGGTTTCGGGGAATTTCTGGCAGAAAACCAGTGGCAATTTGCGGTGGATGAGGCTTTGAGACAGGCGCTTGTCAATCTCGATGCGGTTCCCGCACCTGCGGGGGAACTGGATGTGGTGCTCGGTCCGGGCTGGCCTGGTATTCTGCTGCATGAAGCGGTCGGGCACGGGCTCGAAGGGGATTTCAATCGTAAGAAAACATCGGCTTTTGCCGGTCTCGTCGGCCAGCGTGTGGCAAGCCCGGGAGTGACTGTGGTCGATGATGGGCTTCTTCAGGATCGTCGGGGATCGCTTTCCATCGACGATGAGGGAACACCCAGCCAGCGCACGGTTCTGATTGAGGACGGTATTCTGGTCGGCTTCATGCAGGACAGGCAGAATGCCCGTTTGATGAACACCGTATCCACGGGCAATGGCAGACGCCAATCTTATGCCCATATTCCGATGCCGCGTATGACCAACACTGTGATGATGGCTGGCGATCATGCACCGGATGAAATCCTGTCATCGGTCAAGGATGGTATCTATGCAGTCAATTTTGGTGGCGGTCAGGTGGATATCACATCCGGCAAGTTCGTCTTCTCCTGCACGGAAGCCTACAGGATTGAGAATGGTCGCCTTGGTGCACCGGTGAAGGGTGCCATGCTGATCGGCAACGGACCGGACGCCATGACCCGTGTGTCCATGGTCGGCAACGACATGAAACTGGATACCGGCATTGGCACATGTGGCAAGCAGGGGCAGGGTGTTCCTGTTGGTGTGGGGCAGCCAACTCTGCGGATTGACGGGCTGACCGTTGGCGGAACAGCTGCCTGATAAAACGTCGGTGAGTGCCGAAAAAGCGTGCATTTGCAGTGTCGTATTAGTCGAAAGTCTAATGATCCATAAGTCTGGCTCGGCAATTTGGCCTACTTTTTCGCGATCACCCCGTCTTTAGGCTTGCACGGTAGCTCTGAGAGCGTAACATGCCCTCGTCAGTCTCCGATGCCAAAGCGATGTTGTCGGTAACCGAAAAGATATCCCTTCGGATTTTCTGTAGGCTGAAATGTAGAACTTCGGCGATATCATCGCCAATGGATGGACTATAGGGAGCCCACGGAAGTGAAACGCGGCACGGTTAAGTGGTTTAATACAACAAAAGGCTTTGGCTTTATTACCCCAGACGGAGAGAACAAGGACGATTTTGTTCACATTACAGCCGTTCAGCGATCCGGCCTGACCGAATTGCAGGAAGGGCAGCGCCTTGAATATGAACTTCAGGAGCATCGCGGACGGTTCTCGGCAGCAGAACTGAAGCTGATCGACTGAAGTCAGTCTTCCGCTGTATAGCAGCGCTCTACACAAGTTGCAGTCTCGACCGTTCCTCTGTCGGGACTCGTTTTGCTACAGCGTGCTTCTGAAAAGTTGATAGACTTTTCAGATAAAAGTTCGCGCAAGATAAGGTCTGAAATTGTGCTTCTGAAAAGTTGATAGACTTTTCAGGAAAAAGTGCGTTCGGAAACAAAGAGATAGGGCGTTTGGGGTGACTCCCTTTCCCGTAAAATCTCTAATGAATTCCGCTCGGTGGACTATGCTTTAGGAAGCTGTGGCTTCGTCGGTTTCGCGAAAGGCAGCGACCCGGTTTCGGCCATTGTTCTTGGCGTGATAGAGCGCCGTATCAGCCTGTTTGAGCAGCTTTGTCAGGCTTTCTCTATTTGTCCAGACACTGACGCCAAAGCTGCATGTACAGCGCACCGGACCGGTTCTTGTCTGGATTTCCAGCTCTTCAATCTTCTGGCGATAGGTTTCGGCCAGAGATAATCCGCCGTCCAGAGACGTGTCCGGAGAGAGAATGGCGAATTCCTCACCGCCCAGTCGTCCCAGAATGTGCCCTGTATCATCACAACCGTCCCGGCATATATGGGCAACGGCCTTGATAACCTCATCTCCCACATCGTGACCATAATTATCGTTGATCGATTTGAAGTGATCGATGTCAAACATCATGGCCGAAACGGGCGTGTCATCCTCGTTGCTTGAAAGATGGTCCTCAGCCTGCTCGAAGAATGCCCGGCGATTAAAGATGTCGGTCAAAGGATCCCTGGTGGCAAGGCGCACAAGCTCGTTCTGCATATCGATAAGCCGCTGGGCCGCGCGAATACGGGCGCGCAGTTCTTCATAGACGGGAGGCTTGGAAAAAAAGTCGTCAGCGCCACTGTCGAGCGCCTGGATAAGCTGGGTTTTCTCCGTGGTTGACGACATGGCAATCACGTAGATAGGGCGGCGGGACTGAGCGAGGATCCGTGTTTCCCAGCAAAGCTCCAGGCCGGATTTTCCAGGCACTTCAAAGCTGGTTATGAGCACGTCTACCGTCGGGTCTGTCGCGATTTGTTCATAGGCCTTCTGGCCGTTTGTAAAGGCCAGAACGGAATGGCCCTGATCTTCAAGCAGCTCAGTCAGCAAGCGCAGGACAACCCGGCTGCCGTCAACAACAACGATATGCATTATAGTCTGTTACCTTCACGGAACGCCCAATTCCGCCTCGTGCGATTTGCCCCTCAAGATAGATGAGCAGCCCGCGAATCGCACAGCGCAGGCCATCAGTCACACCATGTTACTACTTATGGTGTCGGGTCGCATGAGCAATTATACGTATTTTGCCGAATGTAGAAATGCGTATGCCTACTCGAGGCTGCAAATCTTCGGTAAGCAGATGTTATGGCAGAGCTTTGAAGCCATCGCTGAAGCCGGACAATGAAATCGGAATGCCGATGCCTTCCTCCGGTGTCTGGAAGATGATGAAGGTCGCGGTCTGGCCCTTGGACAGCTGGCTGAGCTGTTTGTCATCCATCACCACTTCGGCGATGCAACCGTTTGGCAGGCAGCGGACAAATCCGGCCCGGCCCACATCAGCCGTGTCAATCTTCAAACCAAGTCCGGCAGGAAGCAGGATGCCAAGCGGTGCCAGAACCCGCAGGATGCGGGCCTTCTGATCGGCCGTCTTCAGAACAATCACGGTGAGGCTGACATTCTTGCGGTCTTCTGCTGTCACATACTGCATCAGAACGCATTGCTCGGAGCGTGCGCCAGGGGGCGTATCACAACGAAGATCCCAGTCGCCATGGCGGGATTTCACCACACCCTGAGCCTGTGCAGTTGGAAGGACGGTGGCTGTTGTCATGACGGCAGCAGCGAAAATGGACCAAATCGTCTGAGCAAAAGCGCTGCGGCGTAACACGATTAAGGCCTCCCCATTTGGCGAATCACTGGAATAATGCGTTAGCATAGACATTTACGAACGTCCGGAAAGAGTATCTCTTGCCCTGTAAGGAGTTTTATCCCGGACTTTCCCTCAGATTTTTCCATGCCGGTTCATTGCGGCAGGAAAGGGGCATGAGAACGGATTTGATTGCATGGTGTTCGAGGACGTTTACCCCGGATATCCAAGAGGGATAGCTGAAATCTGATGGTTTGGATCAGGGCGGGATTCTGATTTGTCAAGCGGTCAGATCAAGGGCGCGAAAAAATGCCGCATCACTTTTTTGCGTCCTTTGCTTGCGAGGTCATCGTCATTGTGCTTTGAAACGTTCTAATAAGGGAATTTCTGAGTCTTTTTGTCGCGCCCGTGGCGCTAATGGCTTATCAGACTCGTAGAAGACGAATGATTGCGTGCCTGACATCTCTGAAGAGGCGCGTTACGGAAGGGAGTTACGCCGTGAAAAGCATCGTGGAGCGCCTCGTCGTTCTGGCCGGTACCGTCAGCGCCATCTCCATGGCGATGGTCGGTGGTGCGTTTGCCGCGCAGCCGGTTGACTGGGGAACCGGTTTTCAGCCTGCCGTCACTGATGTGATGCGCGACATTGCCTGGTTCGAGGACATGACATTCTGGATCATGGCCATCGTTGTAGCCTTTGTGTTGCTGCTGCAGGTCATTGTCTATTTCAAGTTCCGTGAGAGCGCCAACGCCACACCATCCAAGACCAGCCATCACACCATGCTGGAAGTGGCCTGGACTGTTGTGCCGATCCTGATCCTGGTAGCGATCTCCATTCCGTCCTTCCGTCTCCTCAACAAGCAGCTGATCCTGCCACCGGCAGAGCTGACCGTTAAGGTGACCGGCTATCAGTGGTACTGGGGTTACCAGTATCCGGATAATGGTGATTTTGAATTCGAGGCGCTGCTGCTCACAGAAGATGAAGCTGCCGAAGAGAAGAAGCCTTACCTTCTGGCGACCGACTATGACATGGTTGTTCCTGTGAACAAGGTTGTCCGGGTTCAGGTAACCGCTGCTGACGTTATTCACGCATTCGCAATGCCGGCTTTCGGTGTTAAGATCGATGCCATTCCGGGCCGTCTGAACGAAACCTGGTTCAAGGCTGAGAAAGAAGGCGTCTATTACGGTCAGTGTTCTGAGCTTTGCGGCAAGGATCACGCCTATATGCCGATCACGGTTCGCGTTGTCAGCGACGAGCAGTTTGAACAGTGGACGAAAGCCGCGGCTGACGATATCGACGAAGCCAAGGAGCTTCTCGCATCGTTTGATGCCGAGCATGAAGCGCTGGTCAAGGTCGCTCAGCAGTAATTCACTCAGGGTCCTCGGCAGGCCGGGGGAGTTTTGGTCGGCGCTTCGGGCGTCGACGTAAAGGAAAAAGCCAGGGAGCTTGAAATATGGCAGGCACCGCAGCACATGCGGCCCATGATCATCCGACAGGATGGCGCCGTTGGGTCTACTCGACCAACCATAAAGATATCGGAACGCTGTATCTGATTTTTGCAATTTTCGCCGGTCTGGTGGGCAGTGCGCTCTCCGGTGCCATGCGTATCGAATTGCAGGAACCGGGTCTTCAGTTCTTCCCGTTGATTGCCCAGTACGTGCAGGGTTCCGATGATCCGGAAGCCGCTGCCCGGCATCTGTTCAACGTGTTCACCACCGCACACGGCCTGATCATGATCTTCTTCATGGTGATGCCTGCTCTGATCGGTGGTTTCGCCAACTGGTTCGTTCCGATCATGATCGGCGCACCGGATATGGCGTTCCCGCGGATGAACAACATCTCCTTCTGGCTTCTGCCGCCAGCATTCATTCTGCTGCTGATGTCCATGTTCGTTGAGGGCCCTCCGGGTGGTCTCGGTGTCGGTGGTGGCTGGACCATCTATCCGCCATTGTCCACCTCCGGTCAGCCTGGACCGGCCATGGATTTTGCGATCCTGTCGCTGCACATTGCCGGTGCATCCTCCATCCTGGGTGCGATCAACTTCATCACGACCATCTTCAACATGCGTGCGCCGGGTATGACCCTGCACAAGATGCCGCTGTTTGCCTGGTCCGTGCTGGTCACGGCATTCCTTCTGGTTCTGTCCCTGCCGGTTCTGGCTGGTGGCATCACCATGCTGCTGACAGACCGTAACTTCGACACCACCTTCTTTAATCCTGCAGGTGGCGGTGACCCGATCCTGTTCCAGCATCTGTTCTGGTTCTTCGGTCATCCGGAAGTGTACATTCTGATCCTGCCGGCCTTCGGCATCATCAGCCACATCGTGGCAACCTTCTCCCGTAAGCCGGTCTTCGGCTATCTGGGTATGGCTTATGCCATGGTCGCCATCGGCTTCGTCGGCTTCATCGTGTGGGCGCACCACATGTACACGGTCGGCCTCAGCCTTGAAGCACAGCGCTACTTCGTCTTCGCGACCATGGTGATCGCTGTTCCGACAGGTGTGAAGATCTTCTCCTGGATCGCCACCATGTGGGGCGGCTCCATCCAGTTCAAGACACCGATGTGGTGGGCATTCGGCTTCATCTTCCTGTTCACCCTCGGTGGTGTGACAGGTGTGCAGCTGGCCAATGCCGGTCTCGACCGCGCCTTCCATGACACCTACTACGTGGTTGCTCACTTCCACTACGTGCTGTCCATGGGTGCTGTCTTCGCCATCTTCGGCGGCTGGTACTACTGGTTCCCGAAAATGACCGGCTACATGTACTCTGAAGCCATCGGCAAGATTCACTTCTGGGTCACCTTCATCGGCGTGAACCTGATCTTCTTCCCGCAGCACTTCCTGGGTCTTCAGGGCATGCCGCGCCGTTATGTGGATTATCCGGAAGGCTTTGCCGGCTGGAACCTCGTATCCTCGATCGGTGCCTATATCATGACCGCTTCCATGCTGATCTTCTTTGTCGGTGTCTTCATGGCCTTCTCCAAGAAAGTCAAAGCTGCAGACAATCCATGGGGCGAGGGTGCAACAACACTGGAATGGCAGCTGCCTTCACCGCCGCCGTTCCACCAGTGGGAAAAGCTGCCGCGCATCAAGTAAGGCGCGCCTTTCCTTCCAAAACAAACCCGTCGGGATACGTCCCGGCGGGTTAAGACAACGCCGAAGAGAGCCTGAACAGGCCGCATATGTATAGGGTCAGTCGATGACGGTTACGGATAACAGTCTGGAAACACGCAGCGAGTTTGGCGCTGATGCTTTCGTCAGCCCCGGCGATGCGCGGGATTTTCTGGCTCTTCTGAAGCCACGGGTGATGTCCCTTGTTATCTTCACAGCCTGTGTCGGCCTGGCGGTGGCTCCCGGTGCTATCCACCCGCTGCTCGGCTTCGTGGCTCTCTTGAGCATTGCCGTTGGCGCTGGTGCCTCCGGCGCGCTGAATATGTGGTATGACGCTGATATCGATCGTGTCATGGGCCGGACAGCCAAACGTCCTATCCCTGCGGGTCGTATTCTGCCCGGCGAGGCTCTGGTTTTCGGTCTGATCCTGTCGGCCTTCTCCGTTATGACCCTTGGCCTTGTGGCCAACTGGCTGGCGGCCGGCCTTCTGGCTTTCACCATTTTCTTCTATGCCGTCATCTACACGATGTGGCTGAAGCGCTCGACACCGCAGAACATCGTTATTGGTGGTGCGGCTGGCGCGTTTCCTCCAATGATCGGCTGGGTGGCTGTGACCGGCTCTGTCACCATTGAGCCTGTCATTCTGTTTCTGATTATTTTCATGTGGACCCCGCCACACTTCTGGGCGCTGGCTCTGGTCAAGTCAGGCGACTATGAGAAGGCAGGCATTCCGATGATGCCGAATGTGGCTGGACCAGAGTCCACGCGCACTCAGATCCTGCTGTATTCGCTGGTCTTCGTACCCATCTGCCTTGCGCCTCTGGCTTTCGGCTTTGCTGGCTGGATCTATGGGGCCTTTGCCGGTCTTGGCGGTGTTGCCTTCCTCTATTATGCGGTGCGTGTGTATCGCGACCGTGAGGGGGATAAGGCACGGAAATCCTGCATGAGCCTGTTCGGGTTCTCCATTCTCTATCTCTTTGGTCTGTTTGCGGCTCTTCTGGGAGAGACCCTGCTTGGAATGGGAACGCTCTGATGGCTGAAGATGATTTCGTAGAACTGTCAGACCAGCAGAAGCGCAGCCGTCGTTCGCGCGCAGTTGCTCTCGGCATCGTGCTGGCGCTGTTCGTGGTGCTGCTTTACGCAGTGACCATCGTGAAGTTTGGCCCTGAAGTTCTGAACAAGAGTTTTTAGAGATCCGCATGACCGATCAGAAGCAGCAGACAGAGACCAGACAGACCAGCCGTAACGGTGTCACCGCTCTTTTGTGCGTTGGTGCGGTTGCGGGCATGGTTGGCTTGTCATTTGCCGCTGTACCGCTCTATGAACTGTTCTGTCAGGTGACGGGATATGGTGGCACGACCCAGCGGGCGGAAAGCCCGACAGGCGAAATCTCCAGCAAGACGGTTACTGTCTTGTTCGATGCCAATCAGGCCGCCAATGTGGTTGGTGATTTCCGGCCCGCCCAGCGCAGCGTCTCAACGCATATGGGCGCGACAACGGAAGTTGCCTACCTCTATACGAACACGTCAGACAAGCCGGTCATGACCACGTCCACGTTCAATGTGACACCGTTGCAGGCTGGCCAGTTCTTTAACAAGATTGAATGTTTCTGCTTTACGGAGCAGCGTGTTGAACCCGGAGAGACTGTCCGCATGCCGGTGGTCTTTTTCGTCGATCCTGATCTGGCCGACGATCCGGAGACAACATCCATTAACACCATCACATTATCCTACACGTTCTTCCCTGTTGATGACGCCGATGAGGTAGCATCAGTAGAGACGGACGAGCAGGACGATGCGAGTTAGAATGAGGCAATGAGGGGTCTGTTCCGGACCGCTCACTAGGGAGACCGGGGAGCTCATATATGGCTGACGCTCACGCTAATAATCACGATTACCATCTGGTAGATCCAAGCCCATGGCCGTTTGTCGGCTCCATGTCCGCTCTGGTCATGGCTGTCGGTGCTGTCATGTGGATGCATGATGGCTCCATGCTGGTCATGCTGGCAGGCCTGCTGGGCGTGCTTTACACCATGTTTGGCTGGTGGCGCGATGTGATCAAGGAATCCATCGGCGGTCATCACACCCGTGTGGTTCAGCTCCACCTGCGCTATGGCATGATCCTGTTCATTGCTTCGGAAGTGATGTTCTTCGTCGCATGGTTCTGGGCTTTCTTTGACGCAAGCTTCTACCCTGATGAAGTCGCGCAGGTTGCGCGCGTAACCGTGACAGAAGGCCAGTGGCCGCCAAAAGGTCTGGAAGTTCTGGACCCATGGCATCTGCCGCTCCTGAACACGCTGATCCTGCTCACATCGGGCACAACGGTAACCTGGGCGCACCACGCACTCCTGCATGGTGACCGCAAGGGCCTTGTCTGGGGTCTGGCTGCAACTGTCTTCCTCGGCGCGATCTTCTCCGGCGTTCAGGTTTATGAATATGCCCACGCACCATTCGCATTCGGTTTTGATGCTGATGCGGTTGAAGCACGGAACTTCGCTGAAGGCGGCACCATCTACAGTGCGACCTTCTTCCTGGCGACCGGTTTCCACGGTTTCCACGTTCTGGTTGGCACCATCTTCCTGATTGTCTGCCTGGCCCGTGCAATGGTTGGTCAGTTCACCACAGAAAAACACTTCGGTTTTGAAGCGGCTGCCTGGTACTGGCACTTTGTTGATGTGGTCTGGCTGTTCCTGTTCGTCTGCATCTACATCTGGGGCAGCGTTGGTGCTCCTGTAGCGGCACACTAAACTATATATGGGCAGTCACAGGATTGCTCAGACAGGATTACGGGGGAGGCTGACGTCTCCCCCTTTTCTGTTGAAGAGACGGGTCACGTAAAGGATGGTTGAGCCAGGAATGACAGAGGACAGCGCAGCACCGAAGACGAGACTGGGCATCAGGGACATTCTTGCTCTCCTGATCGCCTGCGGAGCTCTTGCTGTGCTGGTTGGTCTGGGGACCTGGCAGTTAAACAGGCTGGCCTGGAAAGAAGCGCTGATAGCGCGTGTGACAGAGCGGGTCAAAACACCACCTGAGACACTGCCAGGCCGGAATGCCTGGCAGGCGCTTAAACCGGAAGATTATCAATATCGCAGGGTTACCCTGTCTGGCCGTTTTCTCCATGACAGGGAAGTGCATGTCTATGCGGTACTGTCATCACCGAAAGGCGGGGTCTGGCGCGGGCAGGGCTACTGGGTGATGACGCCACTGAAACAGGATGATGGCAGCCTCATCATCATCAATCGCGGCTTTGTGCCGGACCCGCTCAAAGCAGCGGATACACGCGGTGACGGACAGGTCCCTGGTATCGTGTCCGTCACAGGGTTGATGCGTGTCTCAGAGGAGCCGAATTTTGCCTCACCGGAAGACAATGTGCCGGACAATCTCTGGTACACACGCAATGTTGCCAAGATGGCCAAGGCCATGTGGCTTGAGCGCGAAAAGACAGCTCCCTTCTTCATTGACGCCGAGAGCTCTTCTGTTTCTGGCAGGTCTCCGCAGGGAGGCGAGACACGTCTTGTTTTCCCCAATCGTCATCTCGGATATGCGATGACCTGGTATGGTCTCGCTGCTGCATTGCTTTGCGTCGTTGTCGCCTTTGCCTTTACCCGTTTGCGGAAGGGGTAACCTTATGGGCCTGAGCCCCAGTCTGTCTCCTGCCGCTGACGGACAATAGAACCCCTCCCATAATTATCAGGCTGCCGCCGAGATAGATACCTGTACTGGGCTCTTCGCCAAAGACCAGCAGGCCCAGGAGAGCTGCGAAGATGAGCCAGGAATAATCAACCGGTCCGACAACGGATAGTGGCGCCAGCCGATAAGCACGGATGGTGCAATACTGAGCCAGAATGGCGAGCGGACCAAGGCCCAGACATCCGATCATGGTGGTCAGGTCGACCTCCTGCCATGTGCTGAAGGCGGGCCAGGCCATCAGCAGGATGCCAAACAGGTTCACATGCAGAAGAACAGCGAGTGTCCGTTCTCTGAGGCTGAGAACCCGGATCAAGACGCCCTCCGCCGCCAGCAATAAAGCGCTCGCGAAGGCAGCAAGCGAGGGCCAGATGTCAAAGCCCCCCGTAAAGGCCCCATTCAGGCCAACAACAATGCCAGCCCCTGACAGTGAGATGATGATGGCAAGCCAGTGCAGCAGGCCTACGTGCTCATTGAGAAACACAATGCCGAGAAAGACGGTGAGAATGCCATAGAGCATGCCGATGGCTGTGGCATCTGCTATGGGCATTCTGGCCGAGGACCAGGTGATGGCAACAGCTGCAAAGCAGCCAAAAACAGCACGAACGAAATGCAGATGTGGCTTCGGGCTGATGCAGCTCCGTAGTCCATCGGTGTTCAGTGCCAGAACAATTACAGTGGCAGATGCACCGATGTAACGGAGAAATTGGATCTGAAAGGTGCCAGCATTGCCATCGGCAAACTTGGCTGCCGCAAAGATCACGGTGAAAAGGCCTGTGCTGGCAAGAGCCCACAGAATGGCGAATATATATGTCTGATGGATTGGCATTGGGTTTCTCTGAATGCAATTTGCTCAGACGAAATCATTTCTATACGCTGCTCTCAAACGAGAATTTTATACTCTGAATGAGATTTTCTAATGCAACTCCATCGGAAAATATCCCTGAACAGTTTGCGTGTTTTCCTCTCGGCTGCCGGGCATGGAAGTCTCAAGGCTGCGGCCATGGATCTGGGGGTGACCCCTGGTGCTGTCAGTCACCAGATCAAAACGCTTGAGGCCGTGCTGGGTGTTGAGCTGTTTGTGCGGACCAACAACACGATCCGCCTGACAGAGGCCGGTGAGGGCTTGCTGGCTCAGGCCCTGCCAGGGTTGAAAACAATGGAGGCCGCTTTGGAAAATGTGGTCCGGCAAACTCACGAACTTACCGTGAGGGTATCTGTGACGCTGGCCACGCGATGGCTTATCCCGCGCCTGGGCCTCTTCAACCGGTCTTTCCCCAATGCGCGGGTCCAGCTTGAGACAGTGAATAGTACAGGGCAGCCTCCGGGCCCTGAACCGGATATCTCGATCCTGTACTATAAGTACTTCGAGATACCGCCACAGGCCGACTGCATCCTGTCAGATGCAAGCCGACCCTATCTCTCACCTATGCTTCTGCAGCGGATTGCTGACCCTGGTGATCTGGAAGCCATTCCGGCAATCGAGTGCACCCGCAACAACTGGGACTGGCACTCCTGGCTGGCTGCCACAGAGCAATCCGGAACAAGACTGTCCTATGCCGGTTCCTTTGATTTCGACGATGCCGCATTGCGGGCGGCGGTCGCCGGGGTCGGAATGGTGCTCTCTCCTGATTTCATGATCAGGGATGATCTTGAAGCCGGTCGCCTCTGCGCTCTACCAGGTGCCGAAGCAGCTGTCCTTGGAAGTTATGTCATTCGCAGAGGGGTCCGCGAGACTGCTCTGGCAGACAGTTTTGTCCGATGGCTGAAGCAAATGGCGGAGGATGTCCAGGCTCTGTGAGAACTGACTAGGGTCAAGACTCGTTGCTGATGAACAGAGTGGACTGGAGCTATTTGTCCGGATCTTTGTTCGGGAGACGGAACCTCAATCTTAAGCCTCAAGTTGCTTGCAAGCGTGGAAAAGTAGCATAACCTGAAGATGTGTAATGATTTGAACTGCAATCAATTGTTTGTAATACTGGTTGTGGGCATGGATAGGTATTTCTACCCGGGAGGGAACGATGAAGCTGCCATACTCAGAACCGACACCGAAAGGTTCTGCCCGCGCCATGCAGGCAAAGGAAGTACGGGACCTTGCAACGGAGGTATCGCGCCTTCAGCCGCAGGCCTTGACAAGAACCAATGGCGAGGAGACCGATCACAGTGACAGATATCCAGCCAACTTCACCAAAGGTCTGAAACACAACAAATACGGGGTGCTGAAGGACCCGGAGCATTACCGGTGTTTTGTCGAAGCGATCAATTCGCCAAGCGAGACGCTGTTTGAAAAGCATGTGCCCACAGCGAAGGATACAGCTTACAACTGCCGGGTGGGGCCGTCATCCGGCGACGAGGATAATCAAACCAAATGGCGTGGTTGGGAAAGTCCACGCGCCGGGCATGTCTATGACCTTGAGGGGCCAGACGCCGGTGCTGTCGGGATGGCGCCTGCTCCCAGAGTCGGTTCAAGCGAACTGGCTGCCGAAATGGCTGAAGTCTATGCGCTGGCTCTTTTGCGCGATGTGTCATTCACAGATATCTGCAATGGAGGAGGAAACCAGCTTTGCCACAAGGGTGGACAGGCCGTTCTGTCCGCCGGGGAGATAGTCGAGGAGCTGAACAGCATGTCTTTCTTCTGCAGGAAGAAAGGCAAGATGGTTGTAACGTCTTCAACGCCGCATCAGGTGGATGGGACAGGACTGAACGCCTTCGAGCGAAACCGGCGCTATGGCCGAACCCTGTCTCTGGATGGCAAGCTGACAACGGCGAATGTCTTTCGTGGCTCAACCAAAGGCGCTCATGCCGGGCCATATATTTCGCAGTTTATGCTGATTGGCGCGGAATCACTGGCAGGGGCAGGGAGTGGTCCTAATTTTCCTGGACTGGATGCCGGTTTCGGGCCGGAGCAAGGCTTCATTCCTTATGGATCCCTCGTCATTGATCAGCGGACCCTGAGCCATAAAGCATGCCTCGACTATATGACGGACTGGTGTTCCTGGCTGGATGTACAGAATGGTGCGAATTTCAGGGGGGCAGATCAGTTCGAGGCGAAAAGGCGCTTTATCACTACACCGAGAGACCTGGCAACCTATGTCCATTATGACGCATTGTATGAAGCCTACTTGAATGCGTGTCTGATCCTTTTGGCAATGGGCACAAAGACTTCAAAAGGATTTCCGGAGAAGAGCCCGACGGGGCATCGGGATGCGTTTGCAACATTCGGTGGGCCACACATTCTATCGCTTGTTTGTGAGGTGGCAACCCGTTGTCTGAAAGCGGTTCGTCGACAGAAATTTAATTATCACCGCCGGGCAAGACCTGAAGCGCTCGGTGGCCGTCTGACCCTGTCTAAACTGGGGTGCGGGCAGGAACTGGGATGCGCCGCATCCTCATTTCAGAAAACTCTGAAAGAGATCCCGGACAACCTGCTGAAGGCCGTGATTGAGCACAATCGCAGACAGAATTGTGCTTCTGTGGCTGAAGTGAGGAAAATGACCTGTAAGGGAAAAGGTTGCTTGCCGCCTGGTGTCAAGACCAGCAAACACTTTGAAGATCGCAATCTGCTTTTGCCGATGGCCTTTCCGGAAGGGTCGCCAATGCATCCGGCTTATGGGGCAGGACATGCCACTGTCGCTGGTGGCTGTGTAACCATGCTGAAGGCCTTCTTTGAAATGTTTGAGGATTGCGACAGCTTCAAGGAACGAGAACTGCCGTTCTGTTTTGTCCCTGAAGAAGATGGAAACAGCCTCCGTAAGGAGACGAAGTGGCAATCAGCCCTGACCATCCAGGGTGAACTGGACAAACTTGCAGCCAATATTGCCATAGGGCGCAATATGGCCGGGGTACACTACTACTCTGATTACTATGACAGCCTGCGTATGGGCGAGCGGGTCGCTGTTGGTATCCTGCTTGAGCAGGCGCCTACCTATGGTGAGACCATCGAGATGACTTTTACATCATTCGATGGAGACCACGTCACGATTACCGGTGAGGCCGGGTCCTGCCCGTCCCTTTCCGTTATGGACAGAAATGGTGCTGTTTTGACGCCAGAAAACTGGTGGTTGCGGCACGTCAGCGGAGCCGAACTGGTGAATGATCTGTAGACGGTTGAAGTCTTAGCCCTGTTGCAGGTGGACAATTGTCCACCTGTTCTTATTTTACCTTTTAGTGTAAAGAGTTAGGTGCCTTCATAATGAAGTCACGAGTCGACAGCAACTTTTTCACGTATAATAAATTACCTCAATTTTAGCGTAATTTTACCTATGGTTAAGACGTATACCATTAGCGTTCCCTCAAATATTAATAGATGGGGGAACACCATGAAAGACAGCTCACTAACTGGTGTTGAACGGTTTTTTGATACCAATGAATTGATTGTCAGCAAGACCAATCTCAAAGGTCATCTCACATACTGCAATGATATCTTTCTGAAGATTGCTGGCTACACAGAGCAGGAATGCCTTGGAAAGCCGCACAGCATGATCAGGCACCCGAACATGCCGCGCTGCGTGTTCCATATGCTCTGGCAGACTATTCAGAATGGCCAGGAGATCTTCGCCTATGTGGTCAACCGCTGCAAGAATGGTGATCACTACTGGGTCCTTGCCCATGTTACCCCCAGCCGGAATGCAGCGGGCACCGTAACAGGTTATCACTCAAGCCGCCGGGTACCGGATCGCGCTACTCTCGAAGGCCAGATCATCCCGCTCTATGACAAGCTTCTGGCTGAAGAGCGGCGTCATGCAAACCGCAAGGATGGCCTGAATGCATCCATGAAAATGCTGACTGAAATGCTGCAGTCTGAAGGACGAGCTTACGATGAATTCATCGCCAAGCTCCAGGCAGCCTGACGGGCTGTTTGTCGGAAACGGTTCTGCCAAAAGCAGCCCTGATGCTTTTGGATGTTGTTTTGAGCGAGCTCTTCTCTGAAAAGCCCATCAGCTTTTCAGGAGCGCGCTATAGCGAAGGTCTAGACCCATGAAACTCTCTCTCCCAGGCAGCCAGAAAGCAGCCATTCGGCGGATAACAGAAGTCTGTGATGCAATTGCGGACGGCGATTTCGATGCGCGGATCACCAATATTCCCTCCAGCGGCGATATGGCCAGGCTGATGCATGCGGTCAACCGCATGATTGACCGCTCTGACGCCTATGTCAGGGAAACGCGCGCCTCTCTGGAATACGTAGCGGCAAACAAATATTTCCGGCGTATCTCCGAAGTCGGGATGACCGGCGCTTTCAAGGAATCAGCCCACACGATTAATGGTGCAATGGAAGCCATGGAAACGCGTATCGACGGTTTCCGGGATGTGGTTGGTTCATTTGAAGCAAAGATGAATGAAGAAGTCAGCGCGGTTGCATCAGCTGCCAGCCAGCTGGAAACATCCGCTCGTACCATGGAAGCAGTTACACATTCCACAGGCGAGCAGGCGGCGAATGTTGCGGCTTCTGCGGAAGAAGCAACAGCCAATGTGAGCACAGTGGCTGCAGCTACAGAAGAGCTGACGAACTCCGTTCAGGAAATCAATTCGCAGGTCAATCACTCCACCCAGATCGTTTCAAATGCTGTGGGAGAAGTCGAGCAGACCAGCCGTGATGTGATGGAACTGTCAAACGCCTCTGAGAAAATCGGTCAGGTTGTTGCACTCATCACCGAGATTGCCGAGCAGACGAACCTCCTTGCTCTCAATGCCACCATTGAGGCAGCGCGTGCCGGTGAAGCAGGCAAGGGCTTTGCCGTTGTGGCGTCCGAGGTGAAGGAACTCGCTGTTCAGACCTCCAAGGCCACAGGCGAAATCAGCGAGCAGATTTCTGCCATCCAGAACGCCAGCCAGCAGGCTGTCAGCTCCATCAAACGCATTGGTGAAACCATCGGCACAGTGGATGAGGTTGCGACTGTTATTGCGGCTGCTGTCGAGGAGCAGGGAACAGCCACCAACGAGATCGCCCGCAATATTGATCAGGCTGCGGTGGGCACATCCGGCGTCAGCACCAATGTAGCTACCATCAGCCAGGCTGTTGGTGAAAGCGGTGAGGCCGCAGAGCAGGTTCTGAGGGCATCTGAGTCCCTGTCAAAGAGCAGTGATGCGGTCAGCAGAGAACTGGACCAGTTCCTGACCGAGGTGCGCAAGGTCGTATAAGACCTCGGGTTACTAGAGAGCTGCGAGGCCGGATGCAGAAGAGCGTCCGGCCTTTTTTGTTGTTACGTGCATCTGAAGGGCGAAAGCCCTCGTATCCTGCCCCCTGGTCTTGTGAAGCGTCTCATACTGGTGTTGACTGGACCCTTCTCTCGCGGAGCAGGGGATGGTCGCATGAGCATGGATGCTGAACGGGATACGAAAAGCCGATTTGCAGCACAGTGGCATTACAGGCCCGATGTGCCGATCCCGACATCACCAGTTTTCTCCTGGCCGCCTCATCCAAGAGCTATTGCCGTCTGGTTTGCAGCCCGCTGGTTTGTCTTTGGAGAGAATCTGGTGATCGCTGTCCTTGCTCTTGTCACGTGGCATTATTTCCAGCCGCCTCTAGAGCGGATGGTGACGTTTGAGATTGGCTGGATCGCCCAGATGCTGCTGCGTAATTTCATCTTGTTGGTGGCTGTTGCCGGGTCTCTGCATTTTTTCCTTCATGTTCGTAAAACCCAGCAGCAGCGCCTGAAGTTTGACCCTCGCGATCTGATATCCCGTGGACGATTGTTCAGTTTTAACAGTCAGTTGAAAGACAATATGTTCTGGACCTTGACCAGCGGTCTGGCTTTCTGGACGGCCTTTGAAGTCCTGATGCTATGGGCGATGGCCAATGGATATGCGCCTGTCCTGGGCTGGGCTGACAATCCGGTGTGGTTTGCTGGCCTGCTTCTTCTGACACCCCTGTGGATCTCATTTCACTTCTACTGGATCCATCGTCTGCTGCATTGGCCGCCACTCTATAAACTGGCTCATGCACTGCATCATCGGAACACCAATATCGGCCCCTGGTCCGGATTGTCGATGCATCCTGTTGAGCATCTTCTGTTTTTCAGCTCTGTTCTGATCCACTGGATCGTGGCGGCTCATCCGATCCATATTCTCTTCCATATGCAGCATCAGGCTTTGACGGCTGTGACCTCCCATGCCGGTTTTGAAGCCCTGCTTGTGCGGGATAGACAAGTCATCGGCCTTGGTAATTTCCATCACCAGATGCACCATCGTTACTTCGAGTGTAACTACGGCAATCTCGAAGTGCCATGGGACAAGGCCTTTGGCTCTTTCCATGATGGAACAGAGGAATCGCATAAGCTCTTCCTGGCGCGCCGTCGCAAGATGATGGGGCTTCAAAACAGCTCTTGACCCCCCGGAGTTTCAGTGCAAACGCCTTTCTAGAAACTCTCTCAGCTTTTCTTTGAGAGACGACTTCAATCCGGTGGAATAGCCGGGTCCCGGATAAGACGCTGGTCACTGGTACGGGCTGCCGGGCGCGGTGTCTGCGTGCCCTCATCACCTTCTGTGAATTCGGATTCGTCACGATCCGCCGAATTCCAGCCCAGTTCCACCTCTGACTTGTCGAAGCCGACCTTGTCAGAGCTGATGATGTCGATCAGATCCTGGGTCCGCTTGCGTACGGCAACGCCGTAAGACACGTCATCACCCCAGAGATCTGCCAGCTGGCTGAGGGATTCCTCATCATGTCGACGGAAGATCTTGCCAAGCCGCTCTGCCTGATAGGCACGAAGGCCAAGATGTTTGAGGGCCGAGACACCCATATCGAGAGAGGACCCGAAGGTTTCGCGGAAAATGCCGTCCACATCCCGTTTCATCAGCTCGTAGACGTGACGCCTGTCTGTGGCGCGCGCCAGGATCTTCAGATGCGGGAAATGGGCCTGCGCCGTATCGATGATCTCAAGCACCTTGTCCGGATCCTTGACGGTGATGATCAGGACTTCGGCGTCAGTGGCACCGGCAGCCCACAGCATGTCCATCCGTGAAGCATCACCGAAATAGACCTTGTTGCCGAACCGCTTCAGCATCTCGATCTGGCTGGGTGAGAAGTCAAGAACGGTTACCTCATAACCTGCTGCCATCATCATACGCCCGGTGATCTGCCCGAAACGGCCGAAACCGGCAATGATGACTCTGCTCTGTCCATGGATATCGTCCGGGTCGTGGTCGTCCTGTTCTGCCTGTTCCTGCTGCTGGCGACGGGCAAAGATCGGCTCAATTACCTTCTGATACAGGATCAGCAGAAGCGGTGTGATTGCCATGGAAAGAGCAACGGCCACAATCAGAGGGCTGGCAAAGGTCGCGGTCATCACCGTGTTCTGAACCGCAAAGGCAATCAGAACAAAGCCGAACTCGCCTCCTTGTGAGAGCAGGAAGCCGAACAGGATTGACTCCGACAGCTTCAGCTTGGCGGCAAGACCAAGGCCAATGAGAATGGCCGTCTTGACAGTGATCAGGCCGATAACCAGGGCCACGATGAACCAGATTTCCTTGAGGAACAGGCTGAAGTCGATGCTGGCACCCACGGATAGGAAGAACAGACCCAGCAGCATGCCCTTAAACGGCTCGATATCGCTCTCCAGCTCCTTGCGGAATTCACTTTCAGCCAGGACCACGCCAGCGATAAAGGTGCCAAGAGCCGGAGACAGGCCAACACTCTGCATCAGAAGGGCGATGCCCACCACAATCACCAGAGCGAAGGCGACGAAGATTTCCCGCATGCGTGCGTCCGCAATGTAGCGGAAGGCCGGGTGCAGAAGGAACCGGCCCGCAGCGATTGTCACCACAACGGCAACAAGAACCGCAAGACCCTGCGACCAGCCCGGCAGTCCGGCAATCCATTCAAGCCTGTGGTCCGGTGTATCTGGTTCAAGGCCGATACTGTGCCAGAGGGAAAGGAAGGGCAGAATGGCCAGGATCGGGATAATGGCAATGTCCTGGAACAACAGAACCGCAAAGCTCTTCTTGCCGACTGGAGAGTGGAAATGGCCTCGTTCCGTCAGGGTCTGGAGGACAATAGCCGTAGATGATGAGGCAAGCACCAGTCCGGTGGCGATAGACAGTCGCCAGTCAAGGCCGGACAGATATCCGATAAGCGCAATCGCAAAAGCAGTGATGACCATCTGCGCCCCGCCAATGCCCAGAATGGGCCAGCGCATGCGCCATAGCAGGGTCGGGTGCAGTTCCAGTCCCACCAGAAACAGCATCATGACAACGCCGAATTCGGCAAAATGCATCACATCAGCAGTATTGCCAGCCAGATGCAGGCCGAAGGGCCCGATCAGGACACCGGCAATCAGATAGCCGAGCACCGAGCCAAGACCCAGCCGCTTTGCAAGCGGAACCGAGACAACGGCAGCAGCCAGATAGACAAAAGCCTGAAACAGAAGAGAGCCGTGTTCCATATCGTCCCCCTATGCCCGCAGCCGACTGAGATCGCGGTTCAGAAGGTCGAGCCCGTCCAGATCATAGCTGTCGAGCGGTTCGTCCCGCAAGGCGATCAGAATGCGGCGATAGTCTTCTGCATGTTTCGAGACGTCATGATCGTTCAGCTGAGCTGTGTCGAAAATAGCGACCGGTGGCAGCCAGTTCATGTTGCAAAGGCGCACGGTCTGTTCGATGGGGCGCAGCAGTTCCGGGATCGTGTAGTGGTTATAGCCACCATTGGCATAGGATTGCTCAGGCCCGCCTGTGGTGATGGTACAGAATGCGGCCTTGTCCTGAAGCGCGGTGCCATTGCGTCCGAAGGCAAAGTCATGTTCGAGCACGAGATCGAACCACTCTTTCATCAGCGCAGGGCCTGAATACCAGAAAAACGGATGCTGGAAGACGATGATGTCATGCACCATCAACAGGTCCTGTTCCCGGTGCACATCGATCATAAAATCCGGATAGGCTTCATAGAGGTCGTGAAATGTAACATTGTCCAGATCGCTTGCTGCCCGGTAGAGAACGCGATTGACCCGCGAACGGTGCAGAGCAGGATGAAAGAAGAGTACCAGTATCGATTGTGCCATTCCCAGCCGAATTTCCGTTAGAATCAGAAGGTGTTGAAACACCATGATAGCAGGTTGGCCAGATTTTGGCGGCGATCAAGATAATTCCCCTGAAACGGTACAAATCTCTTGATCTCGGTTCACACTCAGGTCAGAACAGCGTGTATCACTCTTCATTTGCGAGGCCTTTATGCTGATCATCTTTGATGCCGATGGCGTGTTGCTGGATTCCGAAATCGTTGCTGCCAAGGTGGAGACGGAGGCCTTCAGGCAGCATGGCTTTGATCGTGATCCTCAGGATTTCGTCCGTGAATTTGCCGGTCTGCCAGGCTCTGAGATCAAAAGCCGTATTGAGGAAGAGCTGGGCAAGAACCTACCTGATGATCTGCTCGATCAGATTGAGCGCACCATTGATGAACGCCTCGCCAAGGATGTAAAGGCAATAGAAGGCGTGGAGGACATGCTCGACAGCCTTGATGATCCACGCTGTGTCTGTTCCAACTCACCGACAGAGCGGCTTGAAGCCACGTTCCGGAAAACGGCATTGTTCGACCGGTTCAGACCTTACATCTTCTCTGCCATTTCCATTGAAGATGTGGAGCCAAAGCCGGCTCCCGATATCTTTCTGCATGCAGCACGAGAGCTCGAGACCGATCCGGGCGACTGTATCGTCATTGAGGACAGTGTCCATGGTGTTGCTGGTGCCATTGCCGCAGGCATGCGTGTCATCGGCTTTGTGGGCGGATCACACAGCTTCACAGGCCACAGTGAACTTCTGATGGAAGCAGGTGCTGAAACCGTGGCCCGGCGGCTCTCCGAGATTGCCCCGATTATCGAAGCCATGAAGGTTTGGGACGGACGGGATCTCTGAAGGCGGGCTTACTGCTTGGCCTGATCGTCAAACCCGATAAGCACTCGAACCCGTTCGCCACGAGTGATCGGGAAGGGCGGTGTCTGGACCACTGCTGAAAAGGTCTTGCTGTCTGTCGGAGATGTGAAGGCGACTTCTGTCTTGGACAATTCCGAGAAGACAACGGTTCCATCAGCGCGGACAACAGCAAACCGAATAGGCAGTGCAACCGTCTCAGCCGATCCTTTGGGGCCCGTCAGCGCCCGGCCTGCCGCACCGATTTTCATGGTGATGTTAAGACCATCGAGACTGCACTCGCGTGCGACGTCAGCAATCGTTGCCTGATAACGCAGATAGCCCGGATCATCATTATGTCCGCGCTCAAAGACCTGGACTACCTTGGTGCCGGACTGAATATCGACGCTCGGGCAGAGAACCGGTGCCTGCGCGGTTACATCGGAATTGTATTCTTCCGTTGTACCGCGAATAAATGTGTCGAGCAGCGATGTCTCAGACTGACCGGAACCAGAAGTGCCACCAGAGCTCGAGCATCCGGCCAGAGCCAGTGCGCACAGGGACAAGGTGGTCAACAGACGGGAAGAGCGGTTCAAAGGCATTGCGACACAGATCTCTCTCTATTCGAAGGCTTATTTCCTATAGCAAGGGTCGTGCAGCAAGGGAAGACTGTTGTCAGCGGAAGCAAAGTGCTGGAACAGAAAACCCGCCTCACTGTTGAGGCGGGCTAAACAGGCGAAGACAGGTGAAGGCTTACAGTTGGCCAAGAAGGGCTTCGGCACCTGAGGCTTCGGCCTGTCCCGGGTTTTCTTCAACATTCAGCGCTGTGACAGAGCCATTGTCGACAATCATTGAGTAGCGGAGAGAGCGGACACCCATGCCGAAAGCGGTGGCGTCGAGCTCAAGGCCGATAGCCTTGGTAAACTCCGCGCTGCCGTCTGCCAGGAAGGTAATGGCATCGCCGGCACCTGTGGATTCAGCCCAGGCACTCATGACAAACGGGTCATTGACGGAAATAACCGCAATCTCATCCACACCTTTCGCCTTGATGGCAGCAGCATGTTCCACGAAGCCGGGCAGATGGTTCATGTGGCATGTTGGTGTGAATGCACCTGGTACGGCAAACAGAACAACCTTTTTGCCAGCAAACAGCTCCGATGTGCTCGCGTCAGCCGGTCCATCGGCCGTCACGGCTTTCACGGTGATATCCGGCAGGCGATCCCCCACGGCAATAGTCATGATCACACTCTCCCTGTTGTGTGTGCTGAATGATTGAAAACGAACTTTATGGTCCGATTGATTGCAGGCCTAATTAAGGTCAACAATTGCGTCTTTCGAGATGGAATACGATTGTTCAACCGCTTTGGACCCTTTGACAAGCACAAAAGACAGGGTAACCGGTTCGTCGGGGAAATCTTTAGGGAGCCGCTGTTCAAACTGGACGACCTTTTCCGCGTCTGACGTTTTGAGCTGCTTGGTCAGAGGCAGGGCCAGGGGCGCAGAACTGTGGGAAAACAGATCTGTCTTGCCTTCACCATCAGGAACGCGGGCTTTGATCTTCAGTTTGCCATCAACCCTGGTGATGCCTTCAATGCGGAAGGAGGCAGCCTGATCTGAAACAGGCACCTTCTGCTCGAAGGCACCGATACGGTCGGCCATGGCCGGGTCATCGGCCGCAAGCGGGTGGACCAGCATGGCAGCATTGCCCACGGCAGGTACACAGATTTCGGAGCAGACGCCATAGCGCATATCAAGCGTCAGTTTGATGGCCTTGCTCGGGTCTTCAGGGGTGATCCGCAGCGGCAGCACGATATGGTCGTTATAGACGAGAGACGTGGCATAGCCATCGAAATAGCGTTTGGGCGCGGGCCAGCGCACATCCACTGACTTCACGTTGGTGGAGCGCGAGAAATCAAGCTGCGGCGGAATACCGGCCCCGCCCGGATTGCGCCAATAGGTCTTCCAGTTCTTTTCAAGCTCAATTTCGATGCCTGCAACCAGATTACCGGTTTCCATGCCACCAGCAATCACCCGCATGCGCGCGCCCATTGTGTCAGACCAGTTCGACTGGGCTGCTTCGACAGGAGCGGATACCAGCGTTGAAACGCCTAAGGCCAGGGCGAGCAAAGAAAGAGCTTTCACGAACATACTCCACAATCACAATTTAAAGCATCTGACCTTTAACCTGAATTGGCAGCGGTGCTTTAAAAGTTTGTTTCTGCGCGCGCTTTGATCTGAAAAGTCTGTCAACTTTGCAGAAGCACGCTGTAATAACCAGTCAGGCGATCGGGCAGACTCTCTGGCTGAACGCTCTGCTGAACATAATCGACTGATGTTAATTTTGGACCCTTAACTGTGGCTGTTTCGTGCGGATTTCCATCATATTGCCGTGATCGCAGACTATGTGTTGCGGTCGACGGAGCACAGATCCGGCTGTCAAAGCCGCGAATGCATGATAGCATGTTGATGATAAGAACTGATTTGGAAGCGTTTATATGAACGGCGATGGCGACCACCGGAATGACAGAAGAGACGATCTGACGGACAGCCTGATGGATGACCTGTCGGATAGTCTATCTGATGACTTGTCCGATGAGCTGCCCGATGAACTGTCTGATGAACTGTCTGGGCAGGATTATCTGGACGGACAGTTTCTGATTGCCATGCCGGGTATGACGGATGAGCGTTTTGCCAGATCTCTGGTTTATATCTGCGCCCATTCCGAAGAAGGCGCCATGGGGATTATCGTCAATCGGGAAGCGCCGCAGATCTCCTTTTCAGAACTGCTGGACCAGCTTGAAATCACAACGCCCGGCGAGCCGATCCTGCTGCCTGATCCCGACGAGCAGATGACGGTCCACAATGGTGGTCCGGTGGATGGCGGACGTGGCTTTGTGCTGCATTCATCCGATTTCTACATCAAGGAATCCACTCTGCCGATAGATGATGATGTCTGTCTGACCGCAACGCTTGAGGTGCTGAAGGCAATCGCCCATGGTCGCGGCCCGCGCCATGCCTTGCTGGCTCTCGGTTATGCAGGCTGGGCTCCGGGGCAGCTTGAAACGGAAATTCAGGCCAATGGCTGGCTGAACTGTCCGGGCGACATGTCCTTGCTGTTTGATGAAGCACTCGACAACAAATACGACAAGGCTCTCGCCAAACTCGGTATCGACGAAGCGTTTCTGTCCATGGAACCGGGGCGGGCCTGAGCCTCTATCGCACCACCATCATCACCGGTTCATTGTCGGCTTCTAGCAGAACCGGTGTGTAGCCTGCTGCATCACCATCGGATTGCAGAGGTGCCCCGGAGCTTGAGGTCAGTTCGGCGGCCTCACAGGGCAGAATGGTGACGCCCGGCGTATCTGCCAGCCGGTTGCGCAGCAGGTTGATGGCGCAGCGGATGAGGAAGAGGGTGCTGTCTTTCTCAAGCAGAACCAGATGCAGGCCGGGCTTCAGAGCACTGGCTTCAGGGCAGATGACCATGGGTCCGCCGTAGTGGGGTGTGTTGGTGATCACGGCCAGACGTCCTTCATAGGTCAGGCCGTCAACGGTCACTGTGATCACGTCCCGCTTTCGCCTGAAGGCCTGCCGGATTGCGGTTAATCCATAAGCCAGCTTGCCAAGGCGACGTTTCAGTCCAAGGGGCAGGGCATGCACCACCTGAGCATCAAACCCGGATGACACCATGAGAATGAACACGTCGCCATTGCGTCGTCCGGTATAGACAGGCACACGGCGATTGCCTGCGATCATGTCGGCGAAGCTTCTCGCAGAAAAGCCAAGCCCGAGAGACAGGGCCAGAACATTGGCTGTGCCAAAGGGAATGACTGCCAAAGGCGGGCAGGGATCAGGACGCTGCCTCAGTCCACGGACGGCCTGCACCAGCGTGCCATCACCGCCAGCCACTGCAATGGCATCCGGTTGTTCTGAACTGTCGGCGCAATAGGCAACAATGTCATCTGCTGAGCCGGTCAGACGGACCTGCGTCGCGATGCCCTGTTGGGCGAGGGCGTTTACATATTTCCGCATCCTGCGCGGGGAATATCCGCCAGCCACCGGGTTGGCGAGAATGGTCAAAGTCCTGATTGCAGGGTGAGAGACCTGTCCATCCATGATCTGCGCCAGCCCCCTCGCACCCTGTGGTTAAAGGTGTTTCATGTATAAGTCTGTAACTCAGGCGGCCTTGAACGGAGCCATGCCTTCGCGGGCCAGTTCGTCAGCCCGTTCGTTACCTTCAATACCTGCGTGACCCTTTACCCAGTGCCAGGTCAGATCATGGCGGGCAATCTGCTCATCAAGCAATTGCCAGAGATCGGCATTCTTCACTGGTTTCTTGGCCGCCGTCTTCCAGCCATTGCGTTTCCAATTATGGATCCAGCCGGTAATGCCGCCCTTAACATATTGAGAATCTGTATAAAGATCGACCGGACAGCGCTTCTTGAGAGCCTTGAGGGCTTCAATCGCAGCCATCAGTTCCATCCGGTTATTGGTGGTCTCCGCCTCGCCGCCAGACAGGGTTTTCTCGTGCTCACCCCAAAGCAGCAAAGCGCCCCAGCCACCGGGCCCCGGATTGCCCGAACAGGCTCCATCCGTATAGATCACAACACGTTTGTCGCTCATGAGAAACCGTCCTGGAATTACGGATCAAGACCATAGGCGCGGCTGGTCTCCACGCTCTGGTGGAAGGTCAGCTTGCGCAGATATTCAAGCGGGTCTTTCGGGGTGACAAGGGCACCCGGAGGCACGCGAAGCCAATCATGCAGGCGTGTCAGCAGGAACCGTAACGCTGCCCCGCGAGCAAGAAGCGGCAGGGCATCGAATTCGACCGGTTCAAGAGGACGAACCCGACTGTAGCCCACAAGAAGGGCCTTCGCCTTTGTCACATTGAAAGACAGATCTGGCTCGAAACACCAGGCATTGAGGCAGATGGCCAGATCATAGACCAGGGCATCATTACAGGCGAAGTAGAAGTCGATCAGTCCGGAGAGGCGATCGCTCAGAAAGAAGACATTGTCCGGGAACAGGTCCGCATGGATAACCCCTTGAGGCAGATCCTGTGGCCAGTTCTGCTCCAGATAATCCAGCTCGTCGCGCACGATCTGCCGCAGGCCACCAGCGACCGTGTCAGCGTCATCTGCTGATTGCTCAAACAGAGGTCGCCAGCTTTCAACCGACAAGGCATTTGGCCGCTCGATGGCGAAATCCTGCCCGGCCACATGCATCTGGGCCATGGCTTCGCCAAGCTGACGACAGTTCAGCGCACTCGGGCGTCGGACCCACATCCCCTCAAGAAAGGAGATCAGCGCGGCAGGGCGTCCGGCCAGTTCTCCCAGCGTTTCACCAGTCCTGTTCCGGATCGGTGTCGGGCAGGACAGGCCGCGTGCTGACAGATGTTCCATCAGGCCGAGAAAGAACGGCAGATCATTGGGGTCCACACGTTTTTCATACAGCGTCAGAATATAAGACAGGCCGGTGGTGTGGAGCAGATAGTTGGAATTCTCCACCCCTTCTGCAATTCCCTTGAAGGAGGTGAGAGTGCCTGCTTCATACTGAGCCAGAAAATCGGCCAGCATGTCATCACTGACGTCGGTGTAAACGGCCATGGTGAACCCTTATGCCCGCAATTCGCGCGGCAGGTTGAAGGCAATGGTTTCTTCTGCTGTGGTGACCGCCTCGACAGTCACGGAATAACGGGACTGGAAGGCCTCAATCATTTCCTCGACCAGAACCTCGGGAGCCGATGCCCCCGCTGTGATGCCAAGTGCTTCAACCCCGTCGAACCGGGTCCAGTCGATATCGGACGCCCGCTGCAGCAGGAAAGCCTTGCTGCAGCCTTCCCGTTCAGCAACTTCACGCAGGCGCTTGGAGTTTGACGAGTTGGGTGCACCTACGACAATCACAGCATCGACCTTGGGAGAGATGGCCTTTACTGCATCCTGCCGGTTGGTCGTGGCATAGCAGATATCATCCTTGTGCGGCCCGGTAATGTTGGGGAAGCGCTGTTTCAGCTCGCCGATAATATCGCTGGTATCATCCACAGACAGGGTCGTCTGTGTGATCCAGGCCAGATTGTCCGGGTTCTTCGGCTGAAGCGCACGGGCATCTTCAATGGTCTCGATCAGTGTCACGGCCCCGTCGGGCAGTTGTCCCATAGTCCCCACCACTTCCGGATGGCCCTTATGGCCGATCAGCACGATGTCATATCCGCGCTTGTGATGAATCTGTGCTTCTTTGTGGACCTTGGAAACCAGGGGACAGGTGGCGTCCAGGTAGAACATGTTGCGGCTTTCCGCTGCCTCGGGAACCTTCTTCGGAACCCCATGGGCTGAGAAGATAACCGGCTGTTCCGTGTCAGGAATCTCGTCCAGCTCCTCAACAAAGACGGCACCTTTGGCTTTCAGGCCTTCCACCACAAACCGGTTATGGACAATCTCATGACGCACATAAACCGGCGGGCCGTATTTTTCGAGCGCCAGTTCGACAATCTGGATGGCGCGATCCACGCCAGCGCAGAACCCGCGCGGGGCAGCCAGATAGATTTTCAGATCCGGTTTGCTCATCTGTGATTACGCTCTCGTCCGGCAGCCGATGCCTGTTGATCTGTTTATCGTGAGATAGCCCCGAATTCAGGTGTGATCAAGGGGTAATCGGATGCAGTTTACCAGACGAGATCCCGCAGGAAACCGATACTTTTCAGATTGTTTTCCATCAGTGTGGCGGTCACCTTTTCGGCTTCCGGTGTCTCGCTGTCACCAACTTCTGAGGAATGAATGCCGCCTGTGACAAACAGGGCATCCAGCCCCTGCAGGGTGGCACCCTTGATATCAGTCCGGAGGCCATCGCCAATAGCGAGCACATCTGACAGGGCCGGGCGATCGCCCAGAAGCCCTTCCAGTACGTCAAAAGCCCGCTCATAGACCGGTGCATAGGGCTTGCCCACCAGAACAACCTCACCGCCAAGGGCGTCATAGGCTTCTGCCAGAGCACCGGCGCAGAAGATGGTCTTGCCGCCCCGCTCAACCACCAGATCCGGATTGGCGCAGATCATCGGCAGATCGCGCTCAATCATCCGCTCGAACTGGTGTACATAGTCTTCCGGTGTTTCTGTTGTGTCATCAAACAGGCCTGTATTGATGACAAGGTCCGCGTCATCTTCCTCAACCAGCTCGATATCAATCCCGTCAAACAGGGTGCGGTCACGCTCAGGGCCAAGGTGATAGGCGGCTTTGCCTTCCTCAGCTGCAGCCTGCACCAGAGCCAGAGTTACATCACCAGAAGTGACCACGGCATCAAAGGCTGTCTCAGGAACACCAAGACCCGCCAGCTGGGTCAGAATGGGCTGATGCGGCCGCGGCGCATTGGTGAGCAGGATAACCGCACCACCGGTTTCCTCACGATAGCGCTCAAGGGCATGGGTCGATGTCTCAAAGGACTGAACTCCGTTGTGAATGACACCCCAGACATCGCACAGAAGAGCGCGGTAATGTGGGGCAAGGTCACGGAGGCCATGGCATGGCGGCACAAGCGAGGAGGACATAGATGCGGAGTTCCGTTGAAAATGGGACTAGAGAGACAGTGGGTAGCGGCTCTTGCCTATGCGGTCAAGCAGCCTATTCCGCAGCTCTGCGGCTTTGCTGCCCGTCTCGCTCAAGCGGGCGCATGGCCTCGGCCCGGACCGGACGGGGCGGTGCGAACAGATTGCCCT
Organism: Coralliovum pocilloporae; assembly: GCF_030845175.1. Lineage (NCBI taxonomy): Bacteria > Pseudomonadati > Pseudomonadota > Alphaproteobacteria > Hyphomicrobiales > Coralliovaceae > Coralliovum > Coralliovum pocilloporae. Next base: position 2,595,033 of record NZ_CP132542.1, read on the forward strand.
GCCCATACTGGGCGTCACATTCCAGCACATCCACAACGGTTGCTTCGTTTTCGATCACATCAGCGATCATCTCAAGGCCATTGCGCGCCAGAAGCCGTGACAGATCGGCTGCATGGATGTCAGATCCGGAATCGGGCCAGCCGGTGATCAGCTTGCTGGCGGGAACCTTGACGAACTGGAAGCCAAGACGGTTCAGGTCGCGGAAATCAAACCGCAGATCTTCAAGTTGATCCATGGAGAACCGGAAACCAAGATCAGTCAGGGCACTGAGGGTCTCATATTCCAGCGGCCCCATCTCACGCACAGTGGCATGGCTGAATTCAAAGATCATATTGTCGGCCAGCTCACGATTGGCCTCTATATAATTCATGAAATTACCGAAGAATTCGCCATTGATCAGGCTGGCAGCCGAGATGTTGCAGAAAATCGAGACATCCCGCTTGCGCTGGTTCATGCGGCGCAGGATCTGTACCGACTTCAGCAGCATTGTGTTGTCGATCATCGGCATGACACCGGCACCCTCTGCTGCTGCCGTGTAATCTTCAGGCATCAGGATGGTGTCATTCTCGTCCCGCACGCGGGTCAGGGCTTCATAAGCGAAAACCTGGCGCTGAGGCAGGGTAACAATCGGCTGCAGATGCAGATCGATGCGGTTTTCCGCAATGGATCGTCTCAATGTTGCGGCCAGCGGGTCCGGTCCTGCCGGATTGGATTGCGGCCAGCGCTGGCGGATGCCATCCTGATTGCGGGTCGGTGCATCATGAGGCGCATCATGACGCTGTTGCCCGCCCAAAGCGGCTTGAGGCTGTTGCGGTGCACGGCGTTGTGGCGGAGCAGATAGTCTCCGTTCCAGCTCGGTCTTCCACTCATCAAGCGTGTCGATACGGGCATCCATCTGCGCCATGGTTTCTGCCAGTTGACGGATCAGGGTGCCAAAAACCTCCACCTCAGCTGTGAGAGGGTCGAGATTGTGGCGGATATGTTCCGGCAGGGTCTGGTGAAAGATTGCCAGTTCCTTGCGGATATCCTCCAGTGCCCGGTCCTGTTCTGTCTTGACGAGACGGACCTCATCCAGCTTTTCCTCCAGCCGTTCGCGGTCACGACTGCGCTGGAACTGGCTGTTGAACAGAACCAGAGCCAGGAGCATCAGGGTTGACGCAAGCAGGGCCTCAATCACGCTAAGGCCATATTGCATATGCAGGACAAGCCCCACAGATGCGGCAATGACCACCATGGACAGGCCAATGATAAATGCGCTGGTGCGGGCCATTTCGGCGCAGAAACCCTCTGATTCGTTAAAAGTCTTAATAAATTACCCTGACCTGAATTCGCTATCTGCGTCAACCGGAACCGGGGAAAGCCTTCAATAGTGCTGCCTCAACAGTGCTGCCTCAATAGTGTTAACCGTCATGCAGCGCCTTTGCCAGCGCTTCTGCACGGGCAACCGGGGCAAAGCTGAGCCGGTGGCAGGGCGATGGGCCAAGCCGTTCGAGCGCCTCTCGGTGCATTTTCGTGCCATAGCCCATATGCCTGCCCAACCCGTAACCGGGATAGAACTGCTCGAGCTGTTCCATCATTCTGTCACGGGTAACCTTGGCAATGATGGAGGCGGCGGCAATCGACAGGGACCGACCGTCGCCCTTGATAATGGCTGATCCGGGGCAGGGAAGGCCAGGCGGGATATCTCGCCCGTCAATCAGTGCCGCTGATGTCGGGAGGGCCAGGGCGGCAACAGACCGGCTCATTGCCTGTAAGGTTGCCGCGCGAATATTCAGCCGGTCAATGGTTGCCGGTGCGGCAGAGCAGACGGATATGGCGAGGGCGGCTTCGGTTACCGCATCAAACAGCGCGTCCCGTTTGGTCGCAGATAGCTTCTTTGAATCGTCAAGACCATCTGGAATGGCTTTGGGGTCGAGAATAACCGCTGCCGTGACCACAGGGCCGGCCAGAGGGCCGCGCCCGGCCTCATCGACCCCTGCGACATGGCCGCCATGTCTGGTAATTGCATCAGCCTCCAACTGATAAGTTGGCTCGTCCGGTTCCGGAAACAGGTCCCCGTGATCAGGAGGCTGATGAGAGGAACGGCGTGTGTGTTGTCCTGTCTTGCGCGATGACGGCATGGGCAATCCAATGATCAGAAGTCATTGACCTCAAGCCTATAGCGTCCCCAAAGGTCTTGGGAAAGGGGTGTCTTTCATTCCGGAACCTTATGTTCCCAAAGCGACGCTGACGGCGATGACCACAAGCAGAAGGGCAGCGGTCAGGTCAAAGATAGTGCTGGCCCGACCACTGCTTATGCGTCCCAGGGCGCTGGCGGCAATGGCGTAACCGGCCAGAATGGGCGCTTCAACCAGCAGGGAAACAAGGCCCAGCAGCACGAATTGCCAGAGGACGGGTTCGGACGGGTCGACGAATTGTGGAATAATGGAGAGGAAGATGACCAGATTCTTCACACTGGATGCCTGAACCAGAAAGGCCTTGAAGAAATCGGCCCAGAGTCCGGCCCGACGGGACACAACGGACCTGTCGGAGGTGACATAATGCTCATTCTCGCCCTTGCGGACGACATCTCTGACAATCTCGTATGCCATCCACAACAGATAGGCGCATCCGGCAATCTTCAGGCCGGTAAACAAGGCAGAGGAGGAGACCAGCAGCGCCCCGAGGCCGACGGCTGACAAGATGAAATAGAGCGTGTTGGCCGCCATGATCCCCATCATCGACGCAAAAGCTGCCGAGCCGGACTTGTGCAGGGCCTGGGAGACGACCAGAAGCACGGCAGGACCGGGGGAAAGGCTCAGGAAAAATTCGGTAATCGCAAACAGCAGCAGGGACTGGGACATGACGAGACTCCGACTGCAGACCTTCTGCACGAGGAAAACCTGATTTGCAATCTGAGTTTGTCGTGTGCCGGTATGAGATGAATGCTTGACTTTGACCGGCAAGTCATTGATAGGTGGCGGCGCTATCGCATGGCTGACGCGTGAGCAGCATTTTTTAAACATCGCGATTGGTATGGAAAGCAGAGGCTTTCCGCTGAAACGCCCGGATCGGTTTTGAAACCATCCTTGGCGCTCTTCCCGGTTCCCAGATCACGCGGGGTGCTGACGACCGACTGAGAGCCCGATGTCTTTCGGGGGCAGTCTGGGTCGCAACCGCAGCAGTTTATGCCCGACTGATGGCCGGACCTGATCTGCATTGTTTTGATACATTTGGAACGGTCACGATGGTGACGGTTTCCGAAAGGACGTGCTTTGTCACATTTCGATACGCTGGGCCTCTCGTCCAGCCTGCTCAAGACCGTTGCCGGGCTTGGCTTTGATACCCCGACCCCAATTCAGCGCGAAGCGATCCCGCTTGTTCTTGAGGGCCATGACATTATGGGCCTCGCCCAGACCGGAACCGGCAAGACAGCCGCCTTCGGCCTGCCGCTTGTGCATAAGCTGGTTGAAGAGCATCAGCGCCCTGAGCCGAAAACAGCCCGTGCTCTGATCCTGGCACCGACCCGTGAACTGGTGAACCAGATTGGTGCAAACCTGCGCTCTTACGTCAAGCGGACACCGCTGCGTGTGGAGCAGATCATCGGTGGTGCTTCCATCGCCGGTCAGTGTCGCCGGATGGAGCGTGGTGCTGATATTCTGGTGGCCACACCGGGTCGCCTGCTTGATCTGGTGGACCGTCGGGCCATCACTCTGGACAAGACCACCTTTCTGGTGCTCGATGAAGCTGACCAGATGCTGGATCTGGGCTTCATCCACTCTCTCAGAAAGATTGCCAAACTTCTGGCCAGACCGCGCCAGACCCTTCTGTTTTCCGCAACCATGCCGAAGCAGATGGAAGATCTGTCCCGCAGCTATCTGACCGATCCGGTCCGGATCGAGGTGAGCCCTCCGGGCAAGGCAGCTGACAAGATCCGTCAGTCGGTGCATTTCGTTCACGCACGCGGCAAACCTGACCTGCTGAAACGGTGCCTGTCCGAGCGCAAGGATGCCCTGTCTCTGGTGTTCGCCCGCACCAAGCATGGTGCCGAAAAGCTGATGAAACTGCTTGTCGCCAGTGGCTTCAAGGCCAGCTCTGTTCATGGCAACAAGAGCCAGGGCCAGCGTGAGCGGGCCATTCAGGCCTTCCGTGATGGCAATGTCCGGGTGCTGGTGGCAACCGACGTGGCAGCCCGTGGGATTGATATTCCCGGCGTGACCCACGTCTATAACTACAATCTGCCGGAAGTGCCGGATATCTATGTGCACCGGATTGGCCGCACAGCGCGCGCCGGTGCGGATGGCGAGGCAATTGCCTTCTGTGCGCCGGAAGAAAAGAAACTGCTGCGTTCTGTGGAACGGCTGATGAAGATGGGCATTCCCATCGCCAGCGGTCATCACGTGATCGAGGGCACCGAGAATGCTCAGCAGGCAGATGCCGAAGACGCGTTTGGAGATTTCCGCCCGGAAGGTCGGCTTGAAGGTCGGTCTGAACGCCGCCAGGAGCGTTCTCCGCGTCGCAAACCTCAAGGTAAGACCCAGGGTAAGGCGCAGGGTAAACCCCGTTCCAAGGACAAGACGCGCAGCAAATCCCAGGGTCAGGGTCAGGCTCAGGGCAAACCCAGAGGCAAGGCTCCGAACAGAGACCAGGATCGCTATCAGGACAGCGCCTTTGATACCGCCCAGAACCGTGCTCCCAGCCGTACTCAGAACCGGTCTGATGACAGGTCTGAAGGCGAGCGCGAGTTCACACGCCGTCCCCGCAAGGCGAAAGTCGCAGGTGGTAAACCTGATAACCGTCCAAAGAAACGGACAAAGTCAGGAAAAGACGGCTCCGGTCGCCCTGCAGGGAAGTTCACCGGCAAACCGGCAGGAAAACGCCGCGGCCCGGCCAATGACAACCCCAGAGCCAATGGCGGCAATCGGCCTGAGCGCAAGGCATCCTGACGGATATCTGTCGATGCATGGATGATATCAGAGGCCCGGCGGGATGCTCCTGTCGGGTCTTTTTGTGCGCGCATGCCTGTTTGAGGGAGCTCTGACATTAATCTCTGCAGGCGGTGAAGAACGATTTTTTCTGTGTTCTAATGTCTTTTCCCGTTAGGGTTGTGAAAACGTGTCACGCAGAGTTTCTTAAAGGTGTTTGATGTTACGATTTGATCATATGACAGTGATAGCGCCGACGCTCGGTGAGGGTATTGATTATGTTGGTGATTGTCTTGGTATCAGCTTGATAAACGGAGCCTCCCATATTGATATGGGCACACACAACAGGCGGGTCAGGTTGGGCACAGACTGCTATCTCGAAGTCATCGCCATTGATGCCGATGCCCAATCACCGATGACACCGCGATGGTTCGGTCTTGATCAGGTTGACACGGTTCGATCTGACTGGGCTGAAGGGCGTCGCCTGAGAGGCTGGGTTGCGAGAACCCGAGACATGGAGAACCTGCTTTCAGCGCACGGTCAGTATCTCGGTCAGAAACGATGGCTTGAGAACGATTTCTATTTCGCTGTTCCCGAGGACGGCTCGCTGCCCATGGATGGGGTTTTACCTTCTGTCATTGATATGGGAGACGAACCTCCAACCGCTGCGGGGCTTGAGGACCAGGGAATTCGGCTTTTGGAATTCGTTCTGGAACACCCCGAGCCATCCAGGGTTTTGGCGCTTTACAGCGCAATGGATGTCATCAATCCTCCCAAGGTGAGGCAAGGCGACAGTCCTGCGTATTTTGCACAGTTTGACACGCCCCGAGGCATCAGGACACTACGATAAGTGTTCTCTCTTTTCTCCGCCGGGGGTCGCTTTGTTCTTCAAAACAGATCAAGTTGCTCCCCTGCGACTCTTGGCCTTGTGAAACTATCTGAAGACAGGCGTCTTCGCATGCGGTTGAGGCCGAGGCGTTTCACGGCGAGGGTGAAACGGTTGCGGATGGTTTCGGCATAGGGGCCCTGGCCGCGCATTCGGCGACCAAATGTGGAATCGTAATCCTGACCGCCGCGCATGGATTTGAGCAGGGACAGCACGTGCCTGTACTTGTCCGGATAATGGGTCAGCAGCCAGTCCCGGAAAATCTCGCTTACCTCAAGAGGGAGGCGCAGGAGGATATACCCGGCTTCCTGCGCGCCGGCTTCTCTGGCTGCCTCAAGAATGCTTTCAAGCTCGGCATCATTCAGGGCAGGGACCATGGGAGCTGCGAGAACAGCGGTTGGAATACCCGCATCAGAGAGGGCCTGCAGGGTTTCCAACCGCCGTTCGGGGGCCGCGGCGCGAGGTTCCATGGCACGGTGCAGTTTGCGGTCAAGAGTGGTGACGGAGACGGCCACCTTGACCAGATTGCGTTCAGCCATGCGGCTCAGAATGTCGATATCGCGCTGGATCAGTGCTGACTTGGTTACAATGCCCACCGGGTGATTGCAGGCGTCCAGCACCTCCAGCACGTCCCGCATGATGCGGTATTGCTTTTCGATGGGCTGATAGGGGTCTGTATTGGTGCCAATCGCCAGAGTCTTCGGCTGGTATTTCGGATGGGCCAGTTCCTTTTCCAGAAGCCGGGCCGCATCCGGTTTGGCAAACAGGCGCGTTTCAAAATCAAGCCCCGGCGACAGGCCCATATAGGCGTGGGTCGGGCGGGCGAAGCAGTAGGAACAGCCATGTTCGCAACCCCGATAGGGATTGATTGACCGGTCAAAGGGAATGTCTGGCGAGTCATTCCGGGTGATGATCTTTTTTGGCTTTTCAATCTGCACATCGGTGCGGATAGGGAGAGCATCCTCGTCCGGACCCCAGCCGTCATCAAAGGCAACACGCGTCTCTGATTCATAGCGCCCGGATTGATTGGCAACAGCCCCCCGCCCGCGCCGGAAATCGGCAGAGATCCGTGTGTCTTCAGGAGCCCTGAACTCAGGCATATCCGGTTCGCGGGTTCCGGAGCCAGATATCTGGGCGTCAGATACCCGCGCACCTGGCGCTCCTGAAGTAGCGACAGACGGCTCCCTGTCCGAACTGCGAAATGCAGATTGGCGCATGATTTTTGTTCCTGTATTGTTCTTATTCAGATTAGTGAGTTAATAAGAACATATCAAGAACAAATAAGATGCTATCCAATCTGGAATATGTTGCGGTGCAAAAAATCCTATGGTGTGGCTGGGAAAGCATGATAAAACCCGCTCATGCTGTCTGTTGTTATACCTACGCTGAATGCTGGAAAGATCTTGCCACAGACCCTGTCGGCACTTGTGCCGGGGGCAGTTGCCGGGCTCGTGTCCCAGGTGATCATCGCCGATGGCGGGTCTGGTGATAACACCCATGCGGTGTCTGATGATGCCGGATGTGACTGGCTGAATGCGCCAGAGGGCCGGGGCAGTCAGCTGGCTGCAGCAGCCGAGCTGGCCCGCGGAGACTGGCTGCTGTTTCTGCATGCGGATACGGTTCTCTCAGAAGGCTGGATTCGGGAGGTCGAGCATTTTATCGAGCGGGCCGAACGAAATGACCAAACAGACCGTGCTGCCTATTTCCGCTTTGCCCTTGATGATCTCGGTGGCAAGGCCCGCTTGTTGGAAAAGATTGTTGCTCTCCGCTGTGCGCTGTTTGCCCTGCCATATGGCGATCAGGGGCTCCTGATCCACAAGCAGACTTATCGGGCGCTTGGCGGTTTCCGCTCCGTGCCGCTGATGGAGGATGTGGACCTTGTCCGCCGGGTGGGGCGCAGCCGCCTTTACGGGCTGAGGACAGAAGCGATTACCAGCGCAGTGCGCTATCGCAAGAACGGTTTCCTGCCCCGCATGATGAGGAATATCGTCTGCCTGTCGCTCTATTATCTCGGCGTTCCACCCCGTCATATCAAAAGGCTCTACGGGTGATCCGCAATCAGCTCGTCATCATGGTCAAGGCTCCGCGCATGGGGCTGGTGAAGACCCGCTTGAGCCGTGGCATCGGCGCGAGTGAGGCGCTGCGCTTTTACAGAACGGCAACGGGCAATCTGATCCGGCGGCTGGGCAGGGATGGGCGTTGGCAGACACATCTGGCAATCGCTCCGGATAGAGACCTGCAAAGCCCGGTCTGGCCGGATCACGTACGGCGAATGAGCCAGGGGCAGGGGGACCTCGGTGCCCGCATGCAGCATGTGTTTGACAGTCTGCCAGCCGGGCCAGTGGTGATTGTCGGCTCGGATATTCCCGGCATCAGTGCGGATCACATAGACACCGCATTCCGCGCGCTGGGGCAATCCGATGTGGTGATTGGTCCTGCACTGGATGGTGGTTACTGGCTGATCGGCCAGAAGCGCAGGCCAACGGTTCTCTCCCTGTTCGATGGGGTGCGCTGGTCGTCTGAAACAACGCTGGATGACACGCTGGCCAATGCGCGCCAGGCATCTGTTGCCCGGCTCGAGCCTCTGCCGGATGTGGATGAGGCTGAAGATTACAAGGCCTGGCGCGCGCAGAAGCCTGGCTATCTCTGCCGCTTCTGAGTGTGGCACTCTCCGTTTAATCTGTTGAAAAGCCTGTGAAAACACAGTGGATAAGCTGTGGATAGAGGCCGGATTCGCCCATCCATCGCCCGCTAAAGAGAGAGTCGGGCAGGGATATGTGAGCCCGTCTCTCTCTTTATCGCGCGGCTGAGCGCGGGGAGAATAAGAAAAAAGCAGTCCCCGCTCTGAAGAGATGTGGTTCACACATGGACTGTCTCTGTTCCACCCACAGACTGTCGACCCGGACAAGCATAGTGCAGATCCAGGATCCAGTTTAGAGGGGGGTATATATGCAGGGCGCGACCTGGCGGGCATAAACACAGTGACCGGTGGCAAAGACCATCATAATAAATATGTCAATATTATTGACCTATTATATTTTCTCTGCTTCACTGCCTTTCTGGCCTGATATGGGGCCATGTGCACCTGCTGAGAGGGGAGGTGGGTATGTTTGATGCTGTGTTTCTTGCGCCTTTGTTTCTGTTTGCCTTTACGGCCTCTGCCACGCCGGGGCCGAATGTGCTGATGCTGGCGGCCTCTGGTGTTAATTTTGGTTTCCGCCGGACCGTTCCTCATATGGCAGGCATTGTTATCGGTTTTCCAGTGATGATCGTGGCCGTCGGCCTGGGGCTGGGTGAGCTGTTCACGCGCTTTCCGCTTCTGCATCAGGTTCTGAAAGGGCTGGGTGCCGCCTATCTGTTATGGCTGGCATGGAAGATAGCCAATGCCTCGTCGGTCAGCGGAGACAAGCAGGCGGCAAAGCCGTTCGGTTTCTTTCAGGCGGCGGGTTTTCAATGGGTCAATCCCAAAGCCTGGATCATGGCCATCAGCGCCATTGCCGCCTTTGCCACACTGGAAGCCAGCTTTGCCGGGCAGGTGATGATGATTGCGCTGGTCTTCGGGCTGGTGGGCATCCCCTCGGTGATCATCTGGGCAGCGTTTGGAACCGGCATCCGCCGCTATCTCAAGTCAGATCGCCACCTGCGGCTTTTCAATCGCACCATGGCCCTTCTTCTGGTGGCCTCCCTGATACCGGCTTTCTGGCCCTGAAGTGTACGTCATGTCGCTTGCAATCTCCCGCCCGGGTGCCCAAGATGGGGGCCGGGTTGGGGGAGTAAGCATCCATGGATGATGGTTTAGGCCAGGAGTTGGAAAAGCGGCTGAGCGGGCTGGATGAAGACCAGCTCAGGGTGCTGGCAACCCGCATGTCCCTCCGCTGTATCCCCCTGCTGCATCGTTTGTGGCAAGTGGCGAATGATAAGGATGCGGCCAATCTGGCACTGCTTCACTTCAGATGTGCCCTGCTTGCCTGGGTGAGGGCAACCTTCCCGCTTCCTGAAATGGCTTTTGAAGAACTGGCGAGAACAGCCTATCAGGACGCCTGGCAGCTTGATCAGGACGTGGGCGTGGAGCTGTCTCTCGATGCAGATAATCCGGTCCGGTCCACATCAAGAGCGCTCTACATTCTCAGAACACCCCTACGCCTGAATTTCAGGAGTGATAATGAGCCACCTGCAAGCGGTATCGAGATTATAAAATGGATTTCCGGTGTCATTGCGTCCTATGACAACAGCCTGAATCACTCCACCGAAATTTTCGGGTCCGATCTTGGGCGACTCGAAAATGCCATGTTGCCCCACGAATTGGCCAAAGAACCTTTGTGGTCGTCACAAGTATTGTTCCCATTGTCAATCGATAGGGAGAAACTGTCAGAATATCTGTTCTCCAATGGTGGACATTGGAATATTTGGCTAGAATGGTTCAGCCGCCGATTGAGTGGTGTGTTTGTTGATCCATTGGCAGAGGTAAGTCTGGCCTTCATACCGAACAAATATTGGGATGAGGGGCCAGTAACCACCAATCAGGTTTTGAGAGATTTTTGGCAGAATTCTATAGATACTCCCTTCGACCCCAAAGCCCTGGAAAGCTACGCCCCGGGTATCAGTGAGATTCTGGGAGAGGTCGCGAACCGTCTTTCTGAGGATGAACCTGAGCGAAAGGCCTCACCGTCGTCTGCGGGCACCACCACACCGCCACCCTCAGACCCCAACGAAGCAGCGGCGGACACCTCTCCACCCATAACTGATGACGTCCAAACAGAAACAGATCATGTCTGGCTCTGCAAATATGCGCCAAATGAGGACGGTCTGACCGGCTTCGAGGGCCGTGCTGAGCCCGGACATTTAGAACCCTGGCCGCGCGGCAATTATGGGACGGGCAGGTTTCAGCCCGGGCAGCGGGTTTTCTTCTGGCGCAATATGGGCAACCGCGATCTGGGCAGTGGCGTCACGGCCACAGGCGAAGTTGTCGGATTTGATGAAACTGACGATCAGGTCAGGATAAAGGTGGTCGAAGCCTTCCCGGAGGATGCTGTTCAGCGGGATGATGTGCTCGCCGCCATTACCAAAACCGGTTCAAACTGGCCCTATCAGGGCACCATGCGGGCCTTGACGCCGCAGGAAGTGTCAGCCATCGACCGGCTTCTCAAAGAACGAAACCCTCAGAAAGAGAAAGACGAGACCGAGGCCGATGATACCTCGGTGGTCCAAGAGGACCCGCCCGAGCGGGAAAACCGTTTTGACGCGGATTATGTGCCGGATGCGCCCGAGAAACTGAATGATCATCTGGGCCGCGCTCCTCTGGCCCTCACACTGGCCTACAGGCTCAACAGGATCATTGATGAACAGGGCGGGCAAAGGCCTGCCCGGACGCCCGCAAACGGTAGAGTTGATGCTGCCTCATGGACAGGGGTTACGGAGGGACCTCGGGATCCGGATCAGGACGAGAACGGTTTTGTCGCCCATATTGATTCCCCCTGGGGCGGGGGCAAGTCCACCTTTGCCAATCATCTCTGCCGTATTCTGAGCCCCGGTCGCTACGGACTTGATCCATTCGCTGACAAACAAGAGACTGAGAGAGAAAGGGCAAAGAGACTAGGTTTTCTGGCTGACCTCGACCTTGCGAATGAGGAGCGCTGGCCGGAGAACTATCGTCGTCCGTGGTTCATCGCGCATTACAATATCTGGCGACACGAGACGGTCGACCCGCCCTGGTGGAATTTCTATGAAGTTATCCGGAAGCAGGTCTTCACTGCGGTCAGGCACGAAGAGGCACGCGGCGACCGGGCAGAACGGCTGGGGCGCTGGCTGGACCTCTGGGCAAGGGAATATATCTGGCGTCTGTTCACTCCGCAAACCAGAATACTGGTGCTGGCGGCACTCCTGTCCTTCACGCTCTATGCCCTGTTTTTCGGGCTCGGGCTCGATAGCCTTCTCGGCATTGAGGATGCGGCCCTGACTAAGGGAGTGAAAGGCGTGCTCGGCATTGCCGGTTCCACAGCCGGTCTCCTGGCGCTGACGCGACCCTTGTCCAATGCGTTGATGACAAGCCTGCTGTCATCCCGGGATGCCAAGGTCTTCGGCATCAAAGATCCGTTTGAGAGCTTCAGGCGCCACTATGCGGATATGATGGCGCGGCTGGGCGCACCGGTTCTGGTGGTGATTGATGATGTGGACCGCTGTCAAAACAAGAGTGTGACAGACCTGCTGATCGGCCTGATGACCATCTTCAAATCTTCCAATGTGGTCTATCTGCTGCTCGGGGACCGGTCATGGATCGAAAAGGCCTGCGAAAAACTCCATACCAATATGCGGCGAGATGGCGAGACACATTCCGAATTCGCCCGTCGCTATGCGGAAAAGGCTATTCAGATGTCTATCCTTTTGCCCGCAATCAGCGAGGATACGCGCAAGAGCTATATTGACCGGCTGCTTGTCTCTGATGCCGCGGTGGGAGACGGTGACAAGGTTGCGCTTCTTATCCAGCCCCATGACCTTGACGACGGACCAGCCCCTACAACAGAGACGGCAGACGAACCGCAGCCCGTCGAGAACGCTCCCGCCCAGAAGAAACGTGAACCGGTTGCCCGGTCTGTTCTGCAGGAAGGGGTGAAAACGGTTCTTGAGCAGGGGGCGGGCAACAGCAAGGAACGATTGCGGCAATATCTTCGCGCCCGGCAGGTCAGTGAGGCGGATATCTCCGCCAGCAAGGCCCGGATTGCTGAGACAGTGGCCATCGCCTCGGCCACATCTGATGAGGCGGACCGTCAGATCCGGTTTGCCCTGTCGGATTTCTCAACCCTGTTGCCGGATAACCCGCGCCGTATCAAGCTCATCATCAATATGATGGCCACCTATCAGAACAGTGCTCTGCAGGCACTGGATGCGTTCGATCTGGGCGGGGAGCGCTGGCAGCAATTGCTGGCCTTTGTGATCCTGAGCACAGAGCGGGCATGGATCTGGGAACGTCTTTTGAGGGATGAAGCCTTGTCAGGTCGCCTTCTGCCCCTGGTTGGCAAGCCGGAGGCAGACTGGCAGAAACTGGCACAATCAGACGAAGAAGGTGGCTCCAGCCTGGATCGTGATGTCTGTAAAATCCTGTCTGATGATCTCGCGCACGGGCTGCTGTTCACCGGCTGGAAGCAGAAAGAGGGCGGCACTGCCACCCCCATCCGGCTGACCCAGGACGCCCTGGCTGATTTCCGTATCCTCATGCCGCTCACGAAACGGCAGGGGTAAAGGTCCGGTACTTTAGTCGTCTTCGGCTTCGGAGAAATCCATAGCCGTGCCATTCATGCAATAGCGCAGGCCGGTGGGTTTGGGGCCGTCGGGGAAGACATGGCCGAGGTGAGCGTCACAGCGGGAGCATTTGACTTCCGTCCGCTTCATGAACCAGGAGCGATCCACATGCTCGCTCACAGCGCCGGGTTCCACAGGTTCGTAAAAGCTCGGCCAGCCAGTGCCTGAATCGAATTTGGTCTCGGATTCGAACAGATCCTGTCCGCAACAGACGCAGGAATAGAAACCCTTGCGTTTCTCATCCCAGTAAGGGCCGGTAAAGGCGCGTTCTGTGCCGTTCTGCCGGGTGACATAATATTGCTCTGGTGAGAGCTGGGTTTTCCATTCCTGATCGCTTTTGACGACTTTTTCACCGCTCATGGTCTCAGATCCGTCTTTCCTCGCAGCCTTACCGGCTGTCCCTGCCAAGCACTTGGCTCAATCTCTGAATTAGAGGTGTTTTGCTACCTGATCGTCCTGCAGCACCTCTTTCTGTTCTCATATTTGAGGACTTTGTCGGTCTCGCGCAAGCTTACTGGCTTTGGAAATGCTCAAATTCTCGCGAATCTGTTAAACCGGTGTTCACGATAAGTCCGTTTATTGAGAGGACCTGCAGCCGCCTTCGGGCTCATGCAGGCAAGGCAACGGCTTTGCGATCGCGGTTCGGATGCGATTGGAGAGGAGCATAAATGAGCTGGTTGGGGATTGATGCTTTCTACTGGGCGCTGGCAGCGCCGTTTCTGGCTGCCGCTGCCGCTCCGGTACTCACCGCACTTCTCAAACACCGGGCCGGATGGGTTTTAGCCCTTGCTCCGGCCTTTATTGTTTATCATCTCGGGTCTTATCTGGGGGTGATTGCGTCTGGCAATGTGGCGCAGATCGGTGTGCCCTGGGTGCCATCCTTCGGGGTTGACTTCTCCTTCTATATTGATGGTCTCAGCCTGCTGTTCGGCCTGCTGATCTCCGGTATCGGCACGTTTATCATCATCTATGCGGGCGGTTATCTGAAGGGGCATCCCAATCAGGGCCGGTTCTTCTCCTTCATCCTCATGTTCATGGGGTCGATGCTGGGTGTGGTTCTTGCCGATAACCTGATGACATTGTTCATCTATTGGGAACTGACCTCGATCACGTCCTTCCTGTTGATCGGCTTTGACCACAAGCGTGAGGCGTCTCGCCGTGCGGCTATTCAGGCGCTGGTGGTCACCGGCGGCGGTGGTCTGGTCATGCTGGCAGGCTTCCTGGTGCTGATGTCGGCCACCGGCATGGGCAGCATGTCAGAGGTTATCTCGTCCGGAGACCTGCTGCGGGATCATCCGCTTTATGTGCCGATCCTCTTCCTAATCCTTGGTGGTGCCTTTACCAAATCAGCGCAGTTCCCGTTCCACTTCTGGCTCCCCAACGCCATGGAAGCGCCGACGCCGGTTTCCGCATATCTGCACTCGGCCACCATGGTGAAAGCCGGTGTCTATCTGCTGATGCGCATTCAGCCGGTTTTCGGTGACACCATTGTCTGGAGCACGGTTCTGCCGTTGTTCGGTGGCGTGACCCTGTTGCTTGGTGCGGTGCTTGCCGTCCGGCAGAAGGACCTGAAACTGATCCTGGCCAATACCACCGTTGCGTCACTCGGCCTTCTGGTCATGCTGACCGGCACCAGTGTTGACTATGTCATCAAGGGTGCCGCGCTCTATCTCTTTGCTCACTCCCTGTTCAAGGGTGCCCTGTTCATGGTCGCAGGTATTATTGACCACGAAACCGGAACCCGTGACATCACAAGGCTGGGCGGGCAGATGAAGGCGATGCCCATCACTTTTGCCGCCGCCATTGTCGCGGCCTGGTCCATGGCCGGGCTTCCGGCCAGTATCGGCTTCATGGCGAAGGAAACCATGTATGACGGGCTCTGGCATGGCAGCAATGAATTTGCCATGGCTTTGCTTGCGGTAGCCATTGTCGGCAATGGTCTGATGTTTGCAGCCGGCTTTGCCGTTGCCATCAAGCCGTTCTTCGGACAGCCGACCAAGACACCGAAACACGCTCATGAGGCGCCGATCAGCCTGTGGCTTGGCCCTGTTGTTCTGGCAACACTCGGCATAGTCGCTATGTTCTATGGCGGCTTTACCAGTGCCCACCTGATCTCGCCGACCGCATCATCTATTGCGGGCAAGCCGCTTGATGTGCTGGTCGGCAATGAGATTCACATCAATGCGGCCTTTGGCTTCTCCCTGATTACCATCGCGCTTGGCATGCTGGTGTTCTGGAAGCTGAACCGTATCCGCACAACCGGTCTGTTCCTGCCATTTGAGAGCATGGGATATGGCCCGGATCGCGGCTTTGACATGGTGATCAAGGGGCTTGTGCACTTCTCGACAACCGTGACCCGCATTCTTCAGGGTGGTCGCCTTGAGGTCTATATGTTCGCCACGTTTGTGCTGACTGCCGTGGTTCTGATCTGGCCAATGATCGCTTTTGATGAATTGCCGCTGATGCCGGAATGGCCGGAACTGATGTTCTATGAGTGGGCCATCCTGCTGATTGCGGCTCTTGGCATCATAGCGGTCATCGTCGCTCCCAACAGACTGACGGCGATTGTGTCGCTCGGTATTCAGGGCTTTGCTGTCGCGCTGATCTTCATGCTGTTTGGTGCGCCGGACCTTTCCTTTACCCAGTTCATGGTGGAGACCCTGTCTGTGGTGATCCTGGCTCTGGTCATGACAAGGCTCAATCTGTCGCCACATGACCACAGGCATTTCAAGGAAAAGCTGGTGGATGGCGGCGTAGCGCTGGCCTGTGGTGGTGCGTTCGCGCTGCTGCTGCTGAAGGTCTCTCAGGTGCCATTCAATTCAAGCCTGTCCGAGTTCTTTGCAGAAAACAGCCGGGTGATTGCCCATGGCCGCAACATCGTCAACGTCATCATTGTCGACTTCCGCGGACTGGATACGCTGGGTGAGATTGCGGTGGTGATGATTACCGGGCTTGCCGTACTGGCGCTCATCCGGGTGAAAACCAGAAAAGACAAGACGGAAGAGGAGGCCACATCATGAGAACGGTGATCTTCCGAACCATTGCCCCCTATCTGACGGCACTGATGGTTCTGTTCTCGATTTTCGTGACCCTGCGTGGCCATAACGAGCCGGGCGGCGGGTTTATCGGCGGCCTGATTGCGGCATCAGCCATTGCCATCTACGGGGTGGCTGCTGGCGTCTCCTCTGTCCGGCGGTCCATTTATTATCACCCGATGGCCTTTTCAGGCTTCGGGTTGTTTATGGCGGCGATTGCCGGTCTTCCCTCTCTCTGGGAGCGAGTGCCGTTTCTGACCGGTCTCTGGGTTTTCCCGGAAATCTTCGGGGTAGAGCTGGCCCTTTCGACGCCGCTTATCTTTGATCTCGGGGTTTATTTCGTGGTGATGGGGGCGCTCAGCTCCATTGCCCTGGCGCTTGAGGAAAGGGAGGACAAATAATGGAAACCGCTCTTTCTGCGCTCGTGGGCCTGTTCTTTGCGGCCTCCATCTATCTGATGCTGTCGAGCTACACGATCCGCATTCTGCTGGGTGTGGCTCTGCTGGGCAATGCGGTGAACCTGCTGATTTTCACGGCAGGCCGGATCACCCGTGAAGTGCCGCCGATCATTGCACCGGATCAACAGGTGCCGGATGTGGTGACAGCCAATCCGCTGCCACAGGCTCTCATCCTGACAGCCATTGTGATTTCGTTCTCCTTCTTTGCCTTCCTGCTGGTCCTGGCTTTCCGGGCCTATCAGGCACTTGAGACGGATAATACCAACCAGATGCGCACAGCCGAGCCGGAAGGCGAACGCGTGCCGCCAACCAGCTATTGATCGGGGGCAAGTGAATGGCAGGCAAGAGCGATCACGCTGTTGATATTTCCAAGGCAATGGTAGTCGAGCCGGTCGCGCTCGGTGACATGCTGGTTATCGCGCCGATCTGTATCACCATCATTGCCGGGGCACTGCTTCTGATGTTCCGCAAGAATATCAGTCTTCATCCCACTCTGGCTTTCCTGGCGCTTGCGGGGCTCGTTGTCTCCAACAGTGCGCTGGTGATGCGGATTATGGATACGGGGCCGATCACCATGACCATGGGGCGCTGGTTGCCGCCCTTCGGTATTTCCTTTTCGGTGGACCTGCTCGGCGCAACGCTGACCCTGATTGCATCCGTCGTCGCTCTGGCGGTCAGCATCTACGCGGCAATAGACATTGACAAGGTCGGCAGACGCTACGGCTTCTATCCGTTTCTCATGCTGCTGATGACAGGTGTTTCAGGGGCGTTTCTCACAGGCGATATCTTCAATCTCTATGTGTGGTTTGAGGTCTTGCTGATCTCCTCTTTCGGTCTGATCGTGCTTGGCTCGGAAAAGGTGCAGCTGGATGGTGCCGTCAAATATGCTCTGCTGAACCTGATTGCCACGACCCTGTTTCTGGTGGCGACCGGCTATCTCTATGGAACGCTTGGCACCCTGAATATGGCCGATATCACCATCAAGGTCAGCAAGCTGGATGATACAGCGCCGATCAACACGATTGCCGCACTTTATGCGCTGGCTTTTGCCATGAAGGCTGCGGCATTCCCCGTCAATTTCTGGCTTCCGGCCTCCTATCATACACCGCGTATTGTGGTCTCTGCGGTCTTCGCCGGGCTTCTGACCAAGGTTGGTGTCTATGCTCTGCTGAGAACACTGGTGATGATCATGCCGGCCGCGCGTGACCAGTATGCGGATATCCTGCTTTTTGTGGCGATTTTCACCATGCTGGCAGGTGTTCTTGGGGCTCTTGCGCAGAATGACGTGAGACGGCTCCTGGGCTATCTGGTGATCTCCGGCATCGGCTCCATGATGGCCGGTGTTGCCCTTGGTGAGCAACTTGGCCTCTCCGGTGCCATTCTCTATGCGATCCATTCCATCATCGTGATGACCGGGCTCTATCTGGCTCTTGGGGTTGTCATGCGCCTGTCTGGCGGGCGGTACAATCTGGCAGAACTGGGGGGTGCCTATCAGGCGAGTTCCTATCTGTCGGCCATTTTCATTGTTCTGGCCTTTGCGGTTGCCGGTCTGCCGCCATTCTCAGGCTTCTGGCCCAAGGTGATGCTGGTCAGTGCGGCGCTTGATGCAGAACAGAACCTGCTGGCCGGTGTCATTCTTCTGGCGGGCCTGCTCACATCAATTGCCATTTTCCGGGTCTGGGCTCATGCCTTCTGGCGCAGCGGACCGATTGGCACGCCGGACGGCAATGATGGCCCGGCGCTTGAACCTGTTGCCAGATCTGACCGGTGGAGCCTTTACCTGCCAGTGACGGTGCTGACAGGCATTGTTATTGCGCTTGGCGTCTGGCCGGAGCCTGTCTTCCAGGTTGCTGGCAGCAGTGCGCTGGGCTTAATCCATCCCGGTGATTATCTTTCATCCGTCTTCGGAGGTGCCAGATGACAGGACTGTTTCTTATCAATGTTCTGATGGCGATTGCCTGGGGGGCGGTCACAGGTTCGTTCGACCCGGTCAATCTGCTGTTCGGCTTTGTGCTCAGCATGCTGGCGCTACTGCTGATCCGGGAGCAGATCGGGACGGTCGGCTATTTCCGCCGGGCGCGCAAGATAACGGGTCTGGCCGGACTGTTCCTGTATGAACTGGTCCTGTCGGCAGTGCGGGTTTTCGTGATTGTCATCCGCCCGGATATGAATCTGAAACCGGCTGTTTTCGCCTATCCTCTGACGGTCGACAGGGATTTCGAGATTACATTGCTTGCTAACCTCATCACGCTGACACCGGGCACACTGTCTGTTGATGTCTCTGAGGACAGAAAGACCCTGTTCGTTCATGCTGTCGACGGTGCCGATGTGGACGCGACTATTGCTGACATCCGCAATGGTTTTGAGCGCAAGATTATGGAGGCGTTCCGCTGATGACCATAGACAGTTTCTTTGACGCCTGTATCACCCTTTCGCTGCTGTTGCTGTGCCTGTCCTTTCTGGCGATTATTGTGCGCATCGTACGTGGCCCGACATTGCCGGACCGGATACTCGCGCTTGATATGCTGGTGGCTGTTGGTATCGGCTTTATCGCGGTGATCGGTCTTAAGACCGGCTATACGCTCTATCTGGATATCGCTATTGCGCTTGGACTGGTTGGCTTCCTGGCGACCGTGGCCTTTGCCCGGTTTGTTCTGCATCGTGGTCAGGCATCCGAACAGACGGATCAGATAGAGAAGAGCCAGCCAGAAAGTGCCCAGCCTGAGAGTGCCCAGAGTGAGGGGAACCCATCATGATCTTTAGTGTACTGGAAGCCCTGAGCGCAGTTCTGGTGTTGATTGGAGCTCTTTTTGCTCTGGTTGCCTCAATCGGTATCCTCAGATTTCCCGATCTCTACACCCGGATGCATGCGGCTTCAAAAGCGGGGACACTCGGGTCTGGCCTGATGCTGCTGGCATTGGCCATCCACTCCCTGGAGCCGGATGTGGTGACACGCGCTCTGGCAGGTATAATCTTCTTCCTGCTGACCGCACCTATTTCGTCTCACCTTCTGGCACGGGCGGCCTATGTGGTCGGTTACAAGCCTTGGGACGGGACTGTTCGCGATGACTACAAGGACTATCTGGACAAGGGTGGTCAATAATAATTTTTGCTTCGGTTCTGCAAATCATGCCTCCGCCACCTGGCGGAGGTTTTTTTATGGTCTGAGCCTTCCCTCGTGACCGTTGGATGGATGTTGTTGGGGAGGGTTGAAGATACAAGATACGTGTTAATACTTAAGTTTGATTGAGCTGTACGTTCTGTTCATATGGTGTTTTTTGCCAAAAAGTCGTTGTCATTACTGTTATTGCCATTTGCTAATATTGTTGTCGTGCTATTTACACATTTGTGTTCAATAAATTTCTTGTATGGCCTTGTAATATCTTATCTTACCAGTATAAACACGACATCGAGATAATTTTCAGATTTCAGAATCGCTAAAATTCAGAATTGGTACCCGCTAATTCCCCGAGCGTAAGAAATCGAAGCATTTATGACAGACTTCCGAAGGGTTCAACCTTTTTTAGAAAAGAAGAGAAGAGTTCAATGTCCGAAGAAATAGACACCGATCACCTTATTGAGCTGACCGCTGATATTGTATCTGCGTATGTGAGTAATAATGCTGTCGCATCAGCTGATCTTCCCGGGCTGATCACAGAAGTTCATGCTGCTCTTGAGCGTACTGTCGGTGTTGAAGAAGAGCCAGAGCCGGAGCCGCTCCGCCCGGCTGTTTCGATCCGTAAGTCAATCAATCCAGATTACATTATTTGTCTGGAAGACGGCAAAAAGTTCAAATCCCTGAAGCGTCACCTGCGCACCCATTACAACATGTCTCCGGAAGAATACCGCGAGAAATGGGGTCTGCCGACAGACTATCCAATGGTTGCCCCGAACTATGCTGCCGCTCGTTCAGAGCTGGCGAAGAAAATGGGCCTCGGCCAGCAGCGCCGCAAGCGCGGACGGTAAGGTTTTCTGACCCGACAGGGTTCTTATCGAATGATCATGTCAGCCGGGCTTCTCTTGATGAGAGCCCGGCTGATTTCGTTTGGAGCGTCGGGAATATGAATGGTTCCGGTGCAGGGAACGCAGATACAGCCAATCTGCTGTCCAATGGCCATACCTGATCCGTATCCGCTGAGCCCGGATCAGATTCAAAAGAGTTTCAGGCGCTTTATCCGTCAATCATCCGGTCCATAACAGTCGATCCTGGGATCAAGACTCATTGCCGACGCCCATTCTGTGCATCAGGGAGGTTCAGAATGGACGTCAGCAATGAGTTTCGGCCCTAACACGCGATGATGCCACCGTCCTTCCGCCCGTGAATAAGTTTCTGATCTCACCTGGCATCAGGAAGAGATTTTCGTGATGCGGCATTCTACACGAATGAAAGATACCAAAAGTTGCATTAAATTTAATTTCAATTGAAAAGAGAGGAGGATAGGATTTTTTTCCTAACTATGTGGTCTCCAGATGCGGTCTCCGCCAGCTCTGAACTTCTGCTGTCGGGCGAAGCTTCCAGAAGCTGCATAGCATTTGATTTATCCCCGTTGCTCGTCGGGGCCTCAAAATAGCGGAAGTCTTTCGGAGCAACAGCATCGGGAGACCGTGAAGATGAAGCTAAGGGGTTGGAGTTAATGGGATACATACAGGTGTCCACTGGTCTCAGCGGAAGCCGCAGTAACGGAACCGTGGAAAGTAAATGGGTAACGGCAGCCTGCCTGCAAACAATGTTCGTAGTGGCCGCAGCGTTTCGGTTGTCGCTGGATGATCTGCGGGGAACAAGCAGGGGATCAGCTGAGGTTGCGTTTGGCAGGCAGGTTGCGATGTACCTGTCCCACGTCAGCCTTGGTTTGAGTCTCACGGATGTGGGACGGGAGTTTACCCGTGACCGCACCACAGTGGCGCATGCGTGCCGGACAGTAGAAGATCAGAGGGATGATCCTCGGACAGAGGCGGTTCTGTCCTGTCTCGAAGCCACACTGAAATTCTGGTTCATCACAATTGGCAAGGATATGCAGTCATGACCCGATCTCTGACCCGGGACGGCGTCTCCCAGCTCAAACGTCTCCTCAAAAGCAAACAGGCGAGCCCGTCCAAAGACGGTTTCAGCGTCAAGGGAAGCCGTGACGGCCTCTGTCAGGAGCAGGCTCGTATGCTGATTGAAGCCGGTGCTGCCGTAATCAGTCGTGATGGCCTGCTTGTGCCCACCAAGGACGCACGAAAGATTCTGTTGCAGGCTTTAGGTGACATTGAGACGGAGAATCTCTCTGCACCATCACCTGTGGATGTCAAACAGGGCGCAGTTCGACAAGCCAGACCCTCCTCCATGCATCGCAATCGGGACGAAAGCCCCTTGGGGTGGCTTTACAGTCGAAAAGCTGCAGACGGACGCCCCATGATCCTGTCCCACCAGTTTGAGGCAGGAGAGCGCCTGAGGCGGGATTTTGAACGCGGTGCCATGGCGAAATCCATAACCATGGACTGGACGGCGGTCAGCTGTGGTCGGATCAGGGGAGGTCGAGGCGGCGAGGACCTGTCTGACATGGCCCATAGGGCTCGGGAACGTGTCAGAAGAGCGCTGGAAGCCGCTGGCCCCGATTTCGCCGGGCTGCTTCTGGATGTCTGCTGCTTTCTGAAAGGCCTCGCCGAAGTGGAGCGGGAGCGGCGATGGCCGCCCAGGTCAGCCAAACTGGTTCTGAAACTGGCTCTCAACAGTCTGGCTCGCCATTACGGGCTTTCAGAAGAGGGATTGGGACCTGATCGGGCGAAACTTTCGACCTGGCTTGGCAAAGGCGCGAAACCGAGCCTTTAGGGTCAGCAATGAGTCTTGACCCTGGAAATCAGGCAGCAAGGCTCATGGCGTCAGAACGGATTCGCTGCAGCATGGAGGAGAGGCCGTTGGAACGCTGCGGTGTCAGATGATCGCGCAGGCCGATCCGGTCAAACACATTGTTCGGATTGACATCGACAATGGCGTCCACCGTCTTGCCTGAATAGAGAGCGATGACGATGGCAATCAGTCCACGGACGATCATCGCATCGCTGTCACCCCGGAACGTCAGGCGGGGCTGGTCGCCGGACTGGTCGGTTTCCGTAATCAGCCAGACCTGACTGACGCAACCCTGTACCTTGGTCTGGTCCGTCCGCTCGGTATCATCGATTGGTTTCAGGTCACGGCCGAGCTCGATCAGGTACTTGTAGCGGTCTTCCCAATCATCGAGGAACTCGAAATTATCGACAATGTCGTCAATTGTGGTCATGTGACTGCAACCCGTTGCTGATGTGACACGGCTGATATAGCGGTTTGCCTGATGCCTGCAAAGTGTTTCCGGCTCTGAAAAAGAAAAGGCCACGCCGCAGGGGATGCAGCGTGGCAGTTTAACCAGCGGAACGCAGGTAGTCAGATGTCAGGAAACGCTGGCGTTTAAGGGGTGATCTCAGGAAAGGGCCTGAGTGGAAGTCTCAAGTCCTTCAGGCCCCTGCGGTGCGCTGGGTGAGGGCGCGGACGCAGGGGGCTCTGAAGGCTCGTCAATGAAGTCATAGACCAGTTTGACACCATATTTTGCCTTGGCCGCGAAGGTATTCATAAAGCTGCGACCGGTTTCACATGGCCCGGGATTGCGCTCACAGAAGCCGCTGAAGTCATCAACGGTCGCCTGGGCGGCAGACAGGGCCTGCAACGTGGAAACGCGATTCTGTTCTCCACCGTCATCTGACGGGTATGCGGGTAGAAACAGAATCACAAGGCTGAGCCAAAAGGCTGTCTTGAGAAGAAACATGGATCTGACCTTTGCGTTCTTTGCCGGGTTTTCCCGGTTCTGCCTCTGTTTTAGCAAAGACCTCTGAAAGTGCCGTTTCGATAGACAGCAGCATTAGAGACAAATTCGCTTCAACATTGTCTCAAATTTTATCGACCGCTGAAATCTGCCGTTTAAAGCCGGATATGACGGTAAAATGGGATGAAATAAAACTTCGAGTGAAGTCTTTTAGGTTCTTTTAAGTCCCATGCGAGAGAATGCCTTTGACACGTAATAGTATCGAGTCGTGATCAGAGTATTCCATTGGCAAACCAGTTGTTCGTCACATCGTTGAAAGCTTGGCTGCACGGGCAGGTTCATCCCTCCGTTGTGCAGGACCAGAGCTCCGCTTATCGGCATATGTCCTTCATTGCCTCTCATACGCTTGGGGCAGGGGTGGCCTTTGCGCTGATGCCGCTGGGGCTCGTCTGGAGCGCTATGCCCGGCCTTCTTGGAGCAGGTTTGCTCAGTGCCATTGCAGCTCTGTTCCTGTGTGGCCTTTTCGTTTCAAGAACCGGCAGACTTCAACAGGGTATTTTGGCGTCAAGTGCCGTTTTGCTGGGGCTGGCTCTCTGGGGTGGAGCGTTGCTTGGGCCACTGAGCTTGCTGCTGCTTCTGATGACACCACTTGAAGCAATGCTGACCGGAACACGCAGGACGGTCGCCCTGACATTCCTGATGACAGCACTCACGGTTCTCGTGAGTGCATCAGGTGTTGCTGGCGGCAATGGTGTGCTCTCAGTTGATCTCTCTGGCCAGGCCGGAGCTGTCTTTATTCTGGCGCTGCTTGGTTATCTGGGCAGCATCTATCTGCGCCTGGAACTGGCGCGGCAGGCCCCTGCCGAAGACCGTGATGAAGACGGTGAGACCCTTGCCTTGCTGAAGACCCATATGACGGATCTTATCACCCGTCATGACCAGCGTGGTGATGTGGTCTTTGCTACAGATGTTTCTGACAAGCTGCTCGGACTTGTACCGTCCAGTCTGTTCGGCAACGGCTTTTTCAATGCGGTCCACGTGGCAGATCGTCCGGCCTACCTGAAGGCTGTCTCTGATGCGATGACGGCAGGTGAGGCTGTTCTTGTTGAATGCCGGATGCTGAAACATCACGGTGATCAGGTTCGCCCGACCTATATCTGGACCGAAATGCGCTGCATGTCAGAGCAGGGGCAGGATGCTCCCTCAGTTATCGTCGCAACGCGTGATATCTCTGTCCGCAAGGCCCACGAGGACGCTCTGGTGGGCGCCAAGGAAGCGGCCAATGCTGCCAGCGTATCCAATATGCAGTTCCTGGCCAATATGAGCCATGAGCTGAGAACGCCACTGAATGCGGTGATCGGCTTCGCTGATATCCTGAAGCAGGAACTGTTCGGACCGCTGACGCCGCCGCGCTACAAGGATTATGCAACGCTGATCCATGAATCCGGCGAGCATCTGCTGGAACTGGTCAATGCGCTGCTGGATGTGTCCCGTATTGAGGCCGGCAAGTTTCCGATTGTGCCGGAGCCTTTTGATGCCACAACGCTGGTGGAAGGATCCTGCAAACTGATGGCACCGGCTGCTGATGACAAGCAGATCAATCTGGTGATGCAGATGGAAGCCGGGCTGCCGGAAATGGTTGCTGATCCGAGGGCCTGTAAGCAGATGGTTCTCAATCTGCTGTCCAATGCGGTGAAATTCTCACCAGATGGCGCAGAAATCCGTGTTCAGACCAAGCAGATCGGTCGCTTTATCGAAATCAGTGTCAAGGATCACGGACCGGGAATAGCTGCGGAAGATCTGCCGAAACTCGGTCAGCCATTCTTCCAGTGTGACGATTCATATGAGCGTCGTCAGGATGGCTCGGGTCTTGGCCTGTCTGTGGTGCGTGGCCTGGCTGAGCTTCACAAGGGACAGCTTGAAATCGCCAGCACTGTCGGCATTGGAACCACGGCCACCCTGCGTCTGCCGGTTGATTGTTCTGACGCGGAGGCGGTGATTGAAGAGCTGCAGCAGAAAGCCGTGTCGCTCGACAGGCATATCGTGAGTTCTCCAAGAAGACGTGCAGGCGGACAGGGGTAATGGCAATGCAGGCTTTTTCTCGCCTGGGAGATCAGGCGCTGGATAATCCGGTCGGGTTCGGTGGGGCCTGTGTGATGGCCCTGACAGCCGGGTTGATCATCTGGAATGCGGCCTTTGCCCAGACCGGTAAACATCCCGCACCTCTGTTTGGCTGGAATGCTCAGCTGGAAACAGGTCCGGCCAAGGTCGCACCGCAGCCCAACAGAACCGTTGTGCCCAAACCAACGCCAAAGCCGCTTTCCGGCGAGCTTTTGTCTGAGGGTGGTAACAGTCAGGTCGCAAGCCTGATTGCAAGAACGGATGGCCCGCCGGACAGCGCACCAGTGGTGCCTGCCGAGCCTGCAGCGTCGTCGATTGTCAGTCAGCTGCAAAATGCTCTCAAGGTGCACGGCCATTATGATGGTCCGATTGATGGTGTCTTTGGTGGCCAGACCCAGTCTGCCATTCTGGCCTATGAGCGCCAGAACGGCCTTAAACAGACCGGAGAGCCCAGCGAAGCGCTTCTGGCCCATGCTCTGCGTGGTGCACAGCCTGTGGGGCAGGAAACCGAAGAACAGCGCCGCTTCCGCAAGGTGCAGGAAGCGCTCACCAAGCTGGGTTACGGCCCGGTGACAGCTGATGGTCTTATAGGCCCGGAAACGCGTCAGGCTGTTCAGCGTTTCCAGCTTGATCGCAATCTGCCCATGACCGGCGAGATCAACGATCTGGTGGTCAAGGAACTGCTGATTATCGGCGGCCTGGATCTGTAACAGCCCAAAGCGTTGAAACTCCTGAAACACCGATGTTGTTTCAGGAGTTTGTGTGCCCGCTCACTTCTCCAAGAATCCCATCAAGAACCGTGATGATCATGTCCACATCATCAGAGGTGATCGTCAGGGGCGGGCGGATTTTCAGAATATTGTCTCTGGGACCTTCGCTTCCAATCAGGATCCGATGATCGCGCATCCGGTTCTTCACATATGAACAGATATCTGTGGCCTCAGATCCATCCGGATTGATGAGCTCAACCCCAAGAAAAAGCCCCATGCCGCGCACATCGCCGACACTGTCGTAACGCTCTTCCAATGCCTTCAGACCGGCCATCAGCCGCTTGCCCATGGCTTGCGCATTGGCCTGCAGCCCTTCCTCATCAACAATATCCAGAACAGCCTTGCCAATCCGACAGGAGAGCGTGGAGCCGCCGAAGGTGGAAAAGAACTCGATGCCGTTGTCAAAGCTCTCGGCAATGGCTTTTGTGGTGACCAGCACGCCAAGCGGATGACCATTGCCAATCGGTTTGCCCAGGACCACGATGTCAGGCAGGATGTCCTGATGCTCAAAGCCGAAATAAATCTCCCCGAGGCGTCCAAGACCTGTCTGAACCTCATCGGCAATGCAGACACCGCCAGCGGCCCGGATTTTCTCGTAGACTGCGGCGAGGTAGCCCTTGGGCGGAATAATCTGACCGCCAACGGACGGGAAGATTTCGGCGATAAATCCGGCAACACCCTGACCCCGGTGCTGCAGACGGTCTATGGCCCCGTCAACCAGCCCTGCGAATTTCTCGGCCCGGTGTGGGTCATCGCGACGGAAAGACCCGCGATAATCATCGGCAACATCAACCAGCTCAACCCAGTCCGCCTGACCGATGCCATTAGGTTTGTTGAACTTATAGGCGGAGATAGCAACAGCGCCGGTGGTGTTGCCATGATAACCGTGGTCCGGTGTAATGATGCCCTTGGCGCCGGTATGAGCACGTGCCAGCCGCAGAGCCAGCTCGTTGGCCTCACTGCCTGAATTGACGAAGAAACAGACCTCGAACACATCGGGCAACTTCGACAGAACCGTGTCTGCAAAGGCGGTCTGTGCAGGGTGTAGATAACGCGTATTGGTGTTGACCCGTTTCAACTGATCTGCGGCAATGGCCTGAATGCGTGGGTGCGCATGGCCCACATGCGGCACATTGTTGTAAGCATCCAGATAGGGCCGCCCCCATTCATCAAACAGATGATGCTGCCAGCCACGAACCAGCATGACCGGGCTGGTATAGGTCAGGCTGAGATTGCCGCCGAAATGGGCCGCACGTTCGGCCCTGATGCCGTCTCTGTCGGTCGGGTGGTATCGAACCTTGTCATCCGACAGGTTGAGAAGGGCAGCGGGGTTCGGGCAAATGGCGCGCCACAGATACATCTCGTCCGGATCACCCACGCCAGGCCAGTCGGTTTCAATGCCGTCCGTGGTCAATGCAAGCTGGAAATGCACATGAGGCGACCAGCCGCCATTCATGCCGGGGTCTCCGAGGCAGCAGAATTGCGCGCCTTTCTCAACGATATCTCCGGGCTTGAGCCGGTTGAGAAATTCCGGGTCCAGATGTCCGTAGAGGGTATAGAATGGATCACCCTCCGGTATCTCATGACGGAGGATGATGACCCCGCCATAATCCAGGTGCCCGTCACGATATTCAGCGACGAAGACCTCACCCTTGAGCGGCGCGAAGAGGGGGGCACCTGCCGGGGCAAAGGCATCAACGGCCAGATGCACCGTGCGCCTGTCACTGGCTTTCCATGGCCCTTTGCGAAACACATCATCAGTATAGATCAGCCGGGGCTCGTGATAATACCCAAGCCAGATGCGGCCATTGTCTTCGAATTCCTCGCCAACCCTTGCCGCTTCCTCAGCCGGCAGGTGAAACGGATTCTGCGGCCAGGTTGATTCTTCAACTGACAGAGACCCCATAGGAGCATGGGTGAGGTCTTCTCCCATCACCGGCGCAAATGTGCCGCGTTGCCGGTCCAGCCAGGCCAGGACCCGCTCAGCACCATCGACCACGGGCAAGCCGCAGGCCGCACGTAGGCGGGCAGCCATCAGCCCGTCATGCAGGTTATTGCCTTCCAGAAAACGCCAGGCCGGAGTTTGAGAGATGGTCACATAAGGATCGTCCGGGTTTTCTGCGGCCATCAGGGTGGAATTGACCACGCTGACGGCCAGCCGGGCCCTGAGAAGAGGCAGTATCATATCCGTCTCAGCACCGGTCAGCGGGTTGGCCGCGTGATATCCGGCCACCAGAGCGGCGATGGCGGCATCGGGTTTGGGATGGTCCAGCGCAATGTAAGCCGCTGCAATGGCCAGATCGCAGACCCGTGGTGCCGCACACATGTCGCCCAGATCAATCAGACCGGATACATGGCAAGGCCGGGTCAGCCCGCCATGAACCATGATGTTGTAGTCATTGGCATCATTATGGACGGCCTGCCGGGGCAGGGCCGCCAGTTGGGGCTCCAGAGCAGTGAAGTCGACACAGATCCGCTCAAGAAGCGCATGCCGGACAGGGTCATCAATTGCTGCCAGCCTGTCCCTGATCCAGCCTGCCTGCATCAGGTCCCACTTGAAACTGCGGTTCAGTCCCGAATGCTGGAAATCAGCCAGTGCCCGTGCCGTGCCACCAAGAACTGTGCCTATCTCATGAATAAGGGCGTCACTCTTCGGCTCGACCCGCGCATAGCAACGGCCCGGCAACTGGTTGAGCAGCCAGACAAGACGGGGCTCTCCGTCTTCATCAGGCAGCGTCAGGAGCGAGGGACCCTTCACGGGTGGCACTACACGCGGGCAGGGCAGGTCCGGCATACGATCGGCCATATGTTCAAATGCCTTGACCTGCATGTCGACCAGCCAGGTTTCGCACTGGCGGCGCATCACTTTCAGAATATAGCCTGTGCCATCCCTGGTCTTTGCCAGCAGATTGAGATCATATTCTCCATCGAGACGGCTCAATGCGACCTCAAGGCCCCAGAAGTCCCTGAGAGCGGTCGCCCAGTGCGAAAAGAGCTGTGTGGTGCTGGAACTCGTCGTGTCCTGATGGGTCATGGTGGCCCTGCATGCGTTGGTCGGCTCTATACTATCGGGGTAAGCGTTGTTTTTCGAAGGGCCTGAGTCAACACGGATTGTGGCTTTGAGCAGGATGGCCGGTTGAACTGGGGAAAACCGCCCGCTGTCTGTGCTTGCCTGCCTGCAGGTCTTTCCGCTAAGTCTTTGACATGCGAGTCACATCCGAATTCTGGGTTTCAGCCTATATCCGCCGCCACATGGCAGAAGGCCGCTTTGCCGCTGTGGGCCGACGGGGCGCCAGCGAAGCAGGTGCCATTGCTGTGAAGATTGCCCATCTGGACGGTACAGCCAGCCTCTATATGCCAGCCCCGCAAATGGTCTTTGATGATGCCAAACCCCAGGACAGACAGTTTATCTGCACCCTTGCCCGGCAGGCTGAGGCAGACATAGACACCAGACTGTCAAAAGAGGTCACCTTCGACAGCGACCTTTGGATTATCGAGGTCGAGCAACCCGGCGACGACCCGCTGCTGGACATCGCCCGGCTGGACGAGGATGAACGGGGCAAGGGGCTCTGGGGGTGAAGGGCGAAAGCAGACTTCTGTACTGATCCCGATATATGCCGAATACGGGATTCTTTTGCCTGTCTAATTCTGAGATTCTCGGACTTTTTGGAGTGGGCGTTCACGAAATATGATGGCCTAACTCTGTGAATTTGTACTCTAGAACTCTATGTTCTTGCGTGCTTTGTTCAACTGCTCGATCCGGTCTTTTTCAGCTAGTGAATTTCCATATTTCTTATAGGCTTGAACGCGTGTTGAATTGACTAGGAACAGCCACAACCGTGGTCCGTCTTTTAGCGTAAATCCGTGTAGCACGATCCCGCAATCACCTTTGAGTTCATATGAACTCAAATGGACAATCGGAACGTCTTGTCGGGTTCTGAGGGCCGCCGGATGGTTCGTTAGTCGGCTTTCCATAGCGCGTGGGAGGTATAGAAAACAGTTTTTGTTTTGCCGTATAAAACCTTCGGTCAACTTGCCGGAGTGCGCAGCCCAATACAAGCCTTCTCCATAATTGGGTTGATAGTACGGGTCACCAGATGGACCATATCGTCTCTCTAGCAACTCTCGTATGTCTTCCATTCTCAGCTTGTCAAAAGATGTATACCGGGCGATTGCGAAGACCTTTGAATCGCTCTCGTAGATATCCGGGTATATGTAGAAGTGATCGTACTCATGCTGGCTTCTGAAGCACTCCACAACGCGGGGTTTCTGGAAGACATGGTCTAGTTTGTAAATGGCTGGCACTTGTTTGGTTCTTAATGCAGGATCAATGACTTCTATCTCCGAGCAGCCTTCATCTCTTGAAAGTAGGATCTGGATAGCAACATCAATAGGTGTTCCCAGGACGATGTCCGCAATTGAAAGTGACGTTTTACTCTCTACACTTCCCTTCTGCTCAGGTAGTGGTTCAATTTCCGGTATGCTTATTTCTGGAAGGAGCGGGGTTTGTTTTTGGTCCTTAACAGCCACTTCTTGACTCTGTTGCGGCGAGCGGAAGAAGTCAGCTATCTGAGTGTAAACTGAAAAGAATGAAATACCTGCGAAAACAAAAATAACCACGGCTATAGGCCAATAAAAACCGGGGCGATTTCTAATATAGGTTGGAAGTCTGTCAGGTGACGTCAATACGATTGCGCCGAAAACTCCCGCAATAATTGAGACGATTTTTATAACTGTTTCCAGAAAATCGAGCGCTAGTATAAAACTGGTCATTCTCTCTTTTATCAGAAATGGCAAAGTTTGAAGAAGCAAATTTTGTTTGGGTGCCTGTATCGCAGACTTCCCTCAAAGCGCCCCCTCATCCCCCGCAAATCCAATCGAAGATCTCGGCCTCCAGTCCTGCCGTATGGCCTTTACGTTCAATCACATAGGGGCGGGGGCTGGTTGTGGTGAAGGGGGTGGCCTGGGTGAGGGTGCCGTTGTCGAGATAGGGGGTGATGAACTCGACCGGTGAGAGAAACAGACCATGCCCGGCAAGAGCGGCCTCGCAGCCGAGGATGAAGTTGCTCACTGTGACACTGGTCATCAGCTCCTGTGGCGCCCCGCTCATATCCTGATACCACTGATTCCAGTCGATACCCTGTGGACCTGTGCTCATCTCAAGGGTGATATGCGGAGCGCGGCGGAGGATGTCGGTGCTGTCAAACGGGCCGTATGTCTGAAAGAAAGCCGGGCTGCAGACGGCAGCTACTGTTTCGGTGAACAGGATGCGACGCTTGTCTGACGGGGCAGTGACTTCGCAGAACTCCACCATCAGATCCCAGTTCGACCGGTCAATGGTCGAAGGCTCATAGGCCGTGGTAATCTGCAGATCCAGATGGGGAAAGGCCCCTTGAAGATGGGCGAGCCGGGGCAGTAACCAGTATTTCGAGAAGGCGAAGTCGGTGGCAAGACGGACCCGGTTCTTGTTGGCTGGTGTCAGAACGGCCTGAAATTCCCTGCTGATCTCCTGGAAATGCGGTGCGCAGGCCTTGAACAGTTTCTGTCCGGTATCCGTCAGCACCACGCCCCTGTGTTGCCGATGAAAGAGGGGCTGGCCCAGAAGCTTCTCCAGCATGGCAATCTTCTGGCTGATGGTTGGCTGGGTCATCTGGAGTTCGCGGGCAGCACTGGTGAAGCTGCCAAGGCGGGCCGCTGTCACAAAACTGTGCAGCTCCTCAAGATGCGCATGAAATCTGGCATAGGAAAATCCGCTAGCAACCATTGAATATGCCCATATTTACGTGGCTTTTTGTCCGGGTATTATAGAAAATAACACCAGCAGACAAAGGATTGTTTCAATGGCCGGAAAAGCTCCCAACATTGTCCT
Source organism: Coralliovum pocilloporae (assembly GCF_030845175.1). Taxonomy (NCBI): domain Bacteria; kingdom Pseudomonadati; phylum Pseudomonadota; class Alphaproteobacteria; order Hyphomicrobiales; family Coralliovaceae; genus Coralliovum; species Coralliovum pocilloporae. The sequence goes on from NZ_CP132542.1 coordinate 2,627,148, forward strand.
GATCATGGCCGACCAGCTCGCGCCGCATTTCACCGCCGCCTATGGCCACCCGATGGTGAAAACGCCGCATATGGATGCGCTGGCTGCACGCGGGACCTTGTTCGAGTCTGCCTATTGCAATTCGCCACTCTGCGCGCCCTCACGCTTCAGTTTCATGTCCGGGCAATTGGTGACGCGTATCGCCGCCTATGACAATGCCAGCGAGTTTCACGCGTCCGTGCCGACCTTCGCGCACTATCTTCGTGCTATGGGTTATCGCACCTGCCTGGCGGGCAAGATGCACTTTGTCGGGCCCGACCAGCTGCATGGATTTGAAGACCGGCCGGTCACCGATATCTATCCGGCTGATTTCGCCTGGACCCCGGACTGGGAGCTGCCGGACGAGCGGATTGACGCCTGGTACGCCAACATGGATGTGGTGCGGGAGGCGGGTATTGCCGCCACCACCTATCAGCATGACTATGACGATGAAGTGGGTTTCTATGCCCGCCGGCAGATTTTTGACTATGTGCGGGACGGGGATGCGCCATTCTGCATGGTGGCAAGTTTTATTCATCCGCATGACCCTTACGTGGCGCGGCAGGAATTCTGGGACCTCTATGATCATGACAAGGTGGATCTGCCGCTGAACCCGATGACCCGCGAGGAGCAGGACCCGTTCTCCCAGCGGATTATGGACGGCATTGAAGCCAGTGTTGTGGAAGTGACTGATGAGGAGCTGCGCAACACCCGCCATGCCTATTATTCCAATGTCTCCTATTTCGACAGCAAGGTGGGGGAGCTGGTCAAAACCCTGGAAGAGGCGGGTGTCATGGATGATACGATCATCATTGTCACCGCTGATCATGGCGAGATGCTGGGCGAACGCAGTCTCTGGACCAAGATGAACTGGTTTGAGCGCTCCGCCCGTATCCCTTTGATTATTGCCGGCCCTGGCATCCAGCATGGTACGGTCGCAAACAATTGTTCGCTGGTGGATATCCTGCCGACCATGCTGGATATTGCCTGCAGCAACGGGGCGGAAGAGCCTGTTCTGGGGCAGCCGATTGATGGCCGCTCCCTGCTGCCTGCAGCCCAGGGCAAGCCTGATGAGGTTGACGAAGCCATTGGAGAGTATTGCGCTGAGCTGACATCACATCCGGTGTTCATGATCCGTCGTGGCCGGTTCAAGTTCATCTATTGCGAGATTGATCCGCCAATCCTCTATGATATCCCGGCAGACCCGGAAGAAACCAATAATCTGGCGACCGACCCGGCCTATGCTGATGTTCTGGCAGCGTTCATGGCGGAAGCGCAGGAGCGTTGGGACAGTGAAGCCATTCGTCAGGACGTGATCAAGACACAGAAGCAGCGCCGGGCTGTTTATGAGGCCATGAACAATGGCAGCCTGACATCCTGGGACTTCAACCCGCCGCGTGATGCCAGCCAGGAATATGTTCGCAATCACAAGCTCTGGACAGATGTGGCCGAGAAGACCCGTCTGCCGAGATGGTCAGAAACCAAGTGATTGATCTTTGATGACAGGGGGAGAGGGGCTATGTGCCCCTTTTCTCGGCACCGTCGATCTTTTCCTGTGTGGCAGGCTTTGAAAGCCGGATCTTGCCTTTCAGGGCGTCACGCAGATTGCCTTGCAGAACAGGGACATGGCGAGGGCGTTTGGGTTTCGTCGTATCCTGCTGCAGGGCCTTGAACAGGGCCTCTGTCGCTGCATCCGTAAGGCTTGAATAGACCTCGGAGAGATGGCGCAATGTATCCAGTGACTGGGTGTCAGCAGGCAATGCGGTCAGCAGGAATGTGTGAACGGTCTCAATGGGTATACGATGCTTGTGCAGGATCAGAAGCAACCCTTCGCGGCCCGGATCCCGTGCGAGTGCCCGCCCCAGATCAATCGGCAGTTTCGCCCGTTCGGCAAAGAGCTGTCCGAGGCCGTCCAGATCATCTGAGCTGATAAGGTCAGCGGCCTCTTCAAGAAGATCTTCGGTATAGGCTCCGGGAACCGCCCGTCCGACCAGCGAGGAAGGCGATACAGGCTCATTGGCCAGAGCGCGGATAACGGCCAGCTTGCCCGGAGCATCCAGCATCAGGAAAAGCGGTGCCAGCTGTTTGTGGGACATGTCCTCCCGCAGGGTCAGGCTCGTGGCCAGCTCCGCATCACGCCCGGCATGGGAAATCATAAAGGTCATCACATCCAGCGGCAGGGTAATGGCTGCGTTGGACGCCAGGCGGCGCACGGCATGTCTGTCTTCAGACAGAATGATGGCCCGCGCTGCTGCGTCGCCGAGGTCTGGCCGTTCTGCCACAAGAGCCCGGTGCTCGGATGAACAGCGCTGGATGACGTTGAGATAATCCTGTGCCGTCAGGGTTTTTGCGCGTTTCAGCACCGGCCGGGCCACCATGATATCGTCAAGGGCCATCAGAACCATCAGATCACGCGGAGCGTCTGGCCTGCTTGCAAGATTGCGGGCGGCAAAAGCGCGGTCGCGGATTTCTGCCCGGTCATAGAGGCTGCAGCCGAGCTCTGTAAACATCCGCATTTGCACTGCGTTGTGCTGTTCCGAGCTCTGGTAAAGGTCGACCAGAGAGCGGAGAACGGCTCCGGGTCTCTTTTCCTTTGAGGCATGAGCCAGGTCGGCGGCAAGGGTGGATGACCGGTTGTTACGCATAGGTGTCAAAATGCCCTGTAATAAGCGGCGGATCGCGCACGATGACAGTGTACAGACAGAATAGATGCAAATTGCATTGAATTTATTAACGCCTCGTTAACTAACCGAGTCTCTTAATGGTTCTTAACATTAATCCGGTTTCCGGGATGAGTCGTCCCTCAGAGGCAGGATTAGATCCGAGTGGCGTACAGGCCGTTTGAATGTGGAGTAGACTATCAGGCTGACTGGGATTCAATTCTGACAAACAGAGGTTCGACTGTTTCTGAAGCTGATGAGTGTGTCTGCCGCGCTGGCATTCCGCTGGTCCGGCTGGTCGAAAGGAGCCTGTTATGGGAATTGTTGTTCAACTGTCTGATCATGTCAGCAAGGCCGCTTCCCGGTCTGTTGCGTATTCAGGATCAGAGGACGCAGAGGTCGTGCTTTTTCCCGGTGTGCGGATTGAACGCGAAGAGGTTGACCTGTCTGTCCGGCTCAAGAAAAGACGTCGCAGAACCGCTGCAAAGCGCCCCTCTGCAATCAAGGATAACTAGCCCCGGTCTCAGCTGTGGCTTCAGGAGTGCAGAATGCCAAAGGCCAACAGTGCTGCCGTCACCCGGAGCACGGCATTAATCCTGCTGTTAGCCTTTACGCTGGCAGGCTGCGGTCGTCCGACCGGTGATCTTGGACGGGCCAGGGCATCTGTCTGGCATGATGAGGTTCTGCCGGAAGCCGGTCGTCTGGTCTCGGCCTATGGCCGTGAGGAACTGACGTCCGATTTCAATCTTACCAATGATGAACAGGAACTCCGGGATCTGAGCTGGAGCATTATCCGGCCTCCCCATGCCGCTGACTGGATTTCGGCCAGCGTGGTTGAGGCGCAGCGCACCCGCATTACACCGGAACTGGATCACAAGCTTGATCCGCGCTCCTATTACCATTTCCTCCGATCTGAGAAATTCCGCTCAAGTGATGCCCGCTATGACAGGCTGATTGAGGATGTAACCGCAGATCAGCACTCTGTTGTTGCATTCTTTCCCAAAGCCAACACGGTCTACAATGCCGATCAGGAACGGCTTCGGGCAACGCTCAAGACCCACGACATCACCATGGACGAGCTGAAATCCTCCTATGGGCGGATTGATGAGAATGCCAAGCTGGTGGAATGGGTGCGTCGGGCACTGGATTATCGCCTTCGTGCCTATAATCATGCCATCCGACGCCTGAAGATCGAAACACCTTCAGAAAACCGAACCATTCGTGCGGAACAGGCTTTGCGCTATCTGGCCTGGCAGATCAACAAATCGGACGGCCCGGCTTATGCGGAGCTTAAACGGCAGCATGATCTCTACAAAAAGCCGATCCCGTCCCGCTATACCCGTCAGAAAGACGACAGCAATCTGGTGAAATAGAGCGTGGCCCGCTGGGCTTGACTATGGTCAGCGAATGCGGCCGTCATCAATCAGTTCTGGCTGATAGGCCGTGCAGCTTGCCTCACCCAGTTCCTTCGTCAGGCGCTCCGCCTCGCGCGTGGAGGAGGCGAAAGCTCTGAGGACAACAAACAGATCCTGTTCGGATGTCTCAACCATCAGGGCATCGCTGAAATCCGCATCCTGATTTTCCTGAATTCCGGCCAGTTGCAGCGGGGTGATCACCATCAGCCGTAATTCACTCTGGTCTGATGCGCTGTCATTGGCGCTGAACACGGCAATGCCCAGCGGAGTGAACAGGCCCACGGACCAGAAGGGAGCCGAAATGGATGCCTTGATTTCACGGGCTGCGTTGGCAAGAGAGAACCGGCAGACCGCCTGAATGAGGAACGGGTCCTGTTCAGCAAGCCCGGCGGCCCCGGCTATCGATTGGGGAACCGGATGAAACGCATCGGTGGGCCCCAGTTTACCCACCTGCGACCAGGCGTCCCGGCTGGCATGGTGCGGGATCAGCAGAATGATGATGATATGCAGGATACCACCTAGAACAAGGCCGGACAGGACCGCTTTGGTGAACCGGTTCACAGGCAGCCCTCCCTGATGATCTGCGGTGCCACTGTGGTCGACAGGGTCAGGCCGGTAATCGGCGTATCATAAAGCCTCAGAACCAGGCGAATGCGTTCGCCACCGCTGGGCAGCCAGTTGCCGGGCTTGGCTGTGGGGCTGACAACAACATCGATCTTGCCGCCAGCACTGCGCAGAATGTTCCTGGCGTGAAAGCCGTGACGATTGGCCTTGCTGTTGAGCAGCCGTCCGTCCGCATCATAGACAGACAGGGTCCAGAGACGGGCAGACGGAACTTCACCCCTGATCCTGTAGGTGCAGGTGCCGAGAAAGGGCTGACCGTCACGACCGGTGTCAGCGTGTAGTTCCATGCCTTCACCTGGAGCGAGTGGAAGGCGTCCGGTTCTTGAAAAATGGGCTCGCGAATAGGGATCAGCCTGAGGCCCGGCAGCATCAGGCCATGCTGTCCAGTCGCCGGTCTTAACGGCACCGAAGACGCTGCCTCGCTCGAGCAGCAGATAGGCGGAACCAATCCCTGTTGAGAAAGCCAGAGCCAGGGCCAGGGCGAGCAGGGCAATCAGGCGCATTGATAATCAGTTCCTGCGAATATCTGCATCTTGCAGGCCAGCACCACCGCTGAGGGACAGATCGGTCAGTGCATTGCTGTTCTGCTCGGCTGGGGTGAGGGTACCCGCAGTCTGGTTCGGTGAGACGGTCTCAAGGGCTGCTCGCTGTTCCATCAGGCTGGTCAGGTCTTCAAGCACGGAACTGGCTTCAGGAGACAGAGTGGATGGGCTGCCATCAACCAGCAGGGGATCCCGAACAGGCTTCTTGCCGGTTTCTGCCCGGGCAACAAGCTTTGGCACAAACTGGCTGCCTTCCGTATAGGGAATGGGTTTCACCTCAATATTCTCATGGGCCTTGGCCATGACGGCCTGCCAGGTCATCGCCGGAAGGCGGCCGCCGGTCAGGCGTGCTGTGGGGCGGTTGTTGTCATTGCCATACCAGACAGCAGCAACATAATTGCCCGTATAGCCAACGAACCAGGCATCCACATAAGCGTTGGTGGTCCCGGTCTTGCCTGCGGTTGGCACATTGGGGATCGCTGCCCGGCGCGCCGTGCCCCATTGCGGGATCTGCACCAGAATGGAATTCATCTTCTGAACGGTTTCTTCAGCTAACACGCGTTCGGTCAGTTCAGTATCTTCCGGGCGCTCAAAAATCACCTCGCCCCGGCTGTTGCGTATGGTGCGGACGGCAAAGGATGGTGCCTTGTAACCACCATTGGCAAAGGCCGCATAGGCCTGGGCCATGTCATGGACCGTGACCTCGGCTGCACCAAGGGGCAGGGAGCGGGTAATCTTCAGCGGTGAGGTGATGCCCATCCGATAGGCGGTATCAACAATCTTGTCGCGGCCAACAGCCTGCGCCAGCCGGACCGGCACGGTGTTGACTGACTTCACCAGAGCGCGTGTGAGCGGGATATTGCCCGAATAACTGCGGGTATAGTTGCGCGGTGACCAGCCACCAATGGAGATCGGAGCGTCCGCCACAATGGACTTCGGTGAATAGCCATGCGCCATGGCCGTGGCATAGACAAAGGGCTTGAACGAGGAGCCAGGCTGCCGCAAGGCTTGTGTGGCGCGATTGAACTGGCTCTCACCATAATCACTGCCCCCCACCATGGCCCGAACGGCTCCTTCCGGCTCGCGAAGCACCATTGCGGCTTCAGACGCCTTGTAGGATGCGCCGAACTGGCGAAGGAAAGACTGCGTGGTTGCTTCAGCGTGCTGTTGGAGGCGGGTGTCGATTGTTGTCCGCACAGTCAGCACCCGGTCTGTTGATCCTGCCGCGAGTTGCTTGACCTCATCGAAGGCATAATCGAGGAAATAGTCGGGGGCATCCACCTGACTGCTGTCAATAGGCGTGGCCGGGTTGCGGCGGGCAGCCACCACCTGGCCTTCTGTCATGAACCCGGCCTGAACCATGTTGGTCAGCACTTCATCAGCTCGTGCACGGGCTGCAGGCAGGTTGATATGAGGCGCATATTTTGTCGGCGCCTTGAACAGGCCAGCCAGCATGGCTGATTCCGCCAAGGTCAGCTCTTTCACCGATTTGCCGAAATAGACTTCTGCAGCAGCCACAACACCAAAGGCACCGTTGCCCATATAGGCCCGGTCCAGATACAGCTTCAGAATCTCGCGCTTGGTGAGATTGAATTCAAGCCATATAGACAGGTAGGCTTCCTTGATCTTGCGCTCAAGGGTCCGCTCATTGGTCAGAAACAGGTTCTTGGCCAGCTGCTGGGTGATGGATGATCCACCCTGAACCACACCACCGGCACGGACGTTCTCCACCAGCGCGCGCAGGGTTCCGAAAACATCAATGCCGAAATGGGTGTAGAAGCGCCGGTCCTCTGTGGCCAAAGCCGCCTTCACCATATGGTCGGGAATCTCGTCAAGCGGTATGGAATCGTTCAGCAGAATGCCGCGCTTGCCGATTTCATTGCCATAGCGGTCAAGAAAGGTGACGGAGAACTCGTCCTGTGTGCGCCAGTCGGTTTCTGTTTCATCAAAAGCAGGCAGGGCCAGCAGGACCGCCAGAACTGCGCCCACAAAGCCAAACGTCAGACTGTCAGACAAAAGCTCAATGCCGATGCGCCTGTAGCCACGGACCCGAAAGCGGTTCATGAAGCTGCGCAGGCCCTCAAAGCTGCCCGACATGCTGTTCATCAACCGATAGAAACCGTCATCAATAAAAGAATCGATCTCCAGAAGACCAATGCGCCTGCGTCGCCTTGCCGGTGGCGTCTGAGGCTTGCTGGTCTCGGCCTCTTCCGTATCGGTCATCTTGTCTTGGTCGGTCACAGGTTCGGTTCACTCTGAAAACAATCTGGCAGCAATAGCACACGCGCCGAAAGTCAGTTATGTAACAGCAAATGGCACGTCAGGCAAAGCATCAACGCACTGCACAGGCATATATAATCACTGCGGGCACGCCCGGCTTATGAACAAGGATCACGGTTTTGGCACCTGAACCGTTCTGGAAAACAAAATCTCTGGACGATCTCACCCCGGTCGAATGGGAATCGCTCTGCGATGGCTGCGGTCGCTGCTGTCTCAACAAGCTTGAGGATTATGATACCGGGGAGATTGAATGGACCAATGTGGCCTGTACCCTGTTTAACGCGGAAACCTGCCGGTGCAATCAATATGAGGTGCGTCAGGAGACGGTTCCGGACTGCATTCCTCTGACGCCTGAAACCGTGCGTGAAATCACCTGGTTGCCACCAACCTGTGCCTATCGTCTGGTGCGAGATGGACAGGATCTCTACTGGTGGCACCATCTTCTGTCCGGCAGTCGCGATACCGTTCACGAGGCTGGAATCTCCGCTCGTGGCCGTGTGGTCAGCGAAAATGATATCCCCGTAGAGGATTTCGAGGATTATCTTGTCACCTGGCCAGATGAAGACCCGAGCGCAGAACCACACCAATGACCCGCATGTCTCAGGTGATTTAACTTGGTAGCGTCCACGGTCTTAATCCTATATAAAATAGAAAATAACAATTTATACGATTATTTCTATTGACAGTGGTGCGATGATTGTATAGTGTTTTGGCATAGTCACAGTTCTGCGCCTCGCGCAGTCCGGTCACTCCCAAGAATTCCTTGCCGGGTCAGCCATGCTGGTCCGGTTTTTTGTTGGACTGATCACCTATGGCAAACAAGGCGGATACGCCATGGTCGCGTATCAAGGCCCTGTATGAGGGGCAAAGGATGAGCGTTGCAGCGCTCAGCCGTCAATTTGGCGTGTCTCAATCCGCCATCCACAGACGCAAGAAACAGGAGCACTGGACATGGCAGCAGCCTTCCGAGGGAAAAGAGCAGGGCGTTCTTGCTGAAAGCGGTGCTGAACTGCCCGGTCGGACAGCCCTCGTGGCCCGGTTGCGACGGGTGTTCGACAAGCAGGTCTCGGAAGTTGAGGCCCGTCTTGGCAGGCTGGGCCAGACCTCTCTGGATGAAAAGGACGCCCGTACCCTGTCAACGCTGGTGCGAACCGCAGAAAAACTGATGGACCTGGAAGAGCAGGATTCAGGCGACATGGACAAAGATGAGGAGGTAAGCCTTGAAACGCTCCGCGAGGACCTTGCGCGACGCCTTGGTTGCTTTGTCCGATGAGGCCTCAGCCGTTTCTTTTCTGGCATCGTGTTCGGCTGCAGAAATCCGGGCGCTGGCCTTTGACTGGGAAGTCTGGGCCAGGGAAGACCAGTTACCGCCTACAGGAAATTGGACCACCTGGATGATACTGGGCGGGCGCGGTGCCGGAAAAACCCGCGCTGGTGCTGAATGGGTGCGCGGCATGGCCCTGGGCAAACCGCCCTTCGCGTCCGAGCCTGCCAGTCGTATCGCGCTGATTGGTGAAACCATTGCTGATGTGCGTGAGGTGATGATTGAGGGGGTCTCGGGGCTTTTATCAATCCATCCTCGGTCTGAACGGCCGGACTGGCTGCCATCACGCAGGCGGCTGACCTGGCCCAATGGCAGTATTGCGCAAGTCTTCTCAGCGGAAGACCCCGAAGGGTTGCGCGGGCCGCAATTCCATGCCGCTTGGGCGGATGAGCTGGCCAAGTGGCGCTATGCGGAGGAAACATGGGACATGCTTCAGTTCGGTCTGCGGCTTGGGCGTCAGCCCCGGCAGATTGTCACCACAACGCCGCGACCCATCCCGCTTCTGAAGCGGCTTATGGACGAGCCAGGCACCGTGCTGAGCAGAGCGGCCACCCGCGCCAATGCGGCCAATCTGGCACCGGGTTTTCTCGACCGGATTGTCGGACGATATGCCGATACCCGGCTGGGGCGGCAGGAGCTGGATGGCGAACTGATTGAGGACAGGCAGGATGCACTCTGGCACCGGCAGCAAATGGATGTGTTGCGGGTATCGTCTGCACCCGAGCTCACACGGATTGTCGTGGCTGTCGACCCGCCAGCCTCAAGCACAAAGAGGGCTGATGCATGCGGTATCATCGTAGCCGGTATCTGTGCCAATGGCGTGGCGTATGTCCTGAAGGACAGCACGCTGCGCGAGGTGCGGCCGACCGAATGGGCCAGTAAGGCCGCCGGGCTGATGCGCCGGTACGAGGCCGATGCGCTTGTGGTCGAGGTCAACCAGGGCGGAGAGATGGTCGAGACCGTTATCCGCGAGGTTGACCCGTTGATACCGGTCAAGCCGGTTCGGGCCACGCGGGGCAAGTGGGTGCGGGCAGAGCCGGTTGCAGCGCTCTATGAGCAGGGGCGGGTCCGTCATGTGGGTGGGTTTGCAGACCTTGAGGATGAAATGTGTGATTTCGGCCTCAATGGCCTGTCGTCCGGCAAAAGCCCTGACCGGATGGATGCTCTGGTTTGGGCACTGACTGCCTTGATGCTTGGCCCACAGGCCACCCCGCAAGTGCGGTCGCTTTGATGCGTGGCATCTGAATAACCTTTGAACAGAACAGAATGAGGACACTATGTTTGGCTGGCTCCGCAGGGAACCGGTACGGTCCGCCGTGCCTGTAGAACGGGAAGAAAAGGCGAGCCGAACCGGCGGCCTGATTGCATTTCAGCATCAGGGGCAGCCGGTCTGGACGCCAAGGGATTATGGTGCACTGGCGCGCGAGGGTTACACGAAAAACCCCATCGTTTACCGCTGTGTCCGGATGATTGCCGAAGCTGCCGCTTCCGTGCCCTGGATACTCTATCAGGGGCGGGACGAGTTGGACGAGCACCCGATTCTGACCCTGCTTGACGGGCCGAATGAGCGGCAGGGCGGTGCAGAGTTTCTCGAGGAACTCTACGGCCACGTACTGGTGGCTGGTAATGCCTATGCAGAGGCGCTTGCGGTGACCGATGGCATCGGTGAATTGCATGTTCTGAGGCCGGACAGGATGAAAGTGGTTCCGGGGCGCGACGGCTGGCCTGACGCCTATGATTATACGGTGTCTGGCCGAACGGTCCGGTTCCGCGCGGAGGAAGGCGGGTTGGTCCGACCAATCCTGCATCTGACCCTCTTTCATCCGCTCAACGACCATTACGGTTTTGCCCCGCTTGAAGCCGCTCAAACCAGCCTTGATGTGCACAATGCAGCCGGTGTCTGGAACAAGGCCCTGCTGGATAACTCGGCCAGACCATCCGGCGCGCTGGTCTATGCGGCCCGCGAAGGCGGGAATTTGACAGACGAGCAGTTCGAGCGCCTGAAAGCCGAGTTGGAAGACGGCTTCTCAGGTTCCGGAAATGCCGGGCGGCCTTTACTGCTCGAGGGTGGGCTTGACTGGAAAGCCATGGCGCTAAGCCCGCGCGACATGGATTTTCTTGAAGCCAAGAATGGAGCCGCCCGGGATATCGCGCTTGCCTTCGGTGTCCCGCCCATGCTGCTGGGCATTCCCGGAGACAACACTTTCGCCAACTATCAGGAGGCCAACCGGGCATTCTGGCGACAGACTATTCTGCCCCTTGTGGGGCGGACGGCCAAGGCTCTCACGACCTGGCTGGCGCCTGCCTACGGCGGGCGTCTCAGGCTCTGGTATGACGCCGACCAGATTGACGCGCTGTCGTCCGAACGGGAGGCCTTATGGCAACGGGTCAATGATGCGAGCTTCCTGTCTGACAGCGAAAAGCGGGAGGCGGTTGGTTACAGCCCGGAGCGGTCGGACGACCCGGTTTCCGGCTCGGGCTTTACCCCGATGGACTCCATGTGACCGAGCTTGCAACTCCCTTTGCCGAACGTGGAGACCTAGCGCATCTGGCGCTGTTTCTCTGGGCCTCGGGTGCCAGCACTCTGCTTGTCTGGTCCTTGCGTGAACTGGTGGCGTTGAATCGACGTTTTAACGACTTCGTCAATGAGATTGCCCGCCTGAATCAACAGTTTAACATTCGGAACTGAAGATGAAGACCTTCAATCAACTGATTCAAATGACTCATGTTTTCGCGACTTTTAAAGCGCCACTTCCACCCCATTCCGAAGTGTTTCATGAATTCGCTGAAGGGCTGTCTCGTGTTCTGCATCAACGGAATGCAGAGCTGCGCATCCGTACTGTGACGGGAGGATAAGCCATGGCTGATATCAGTGGTGCACCCGCAATTGAATGGCACGCAGCCCTTGACCGGGAGGTCAAGTTCTCTGTTGCCGACCTGACCTCGGTCGAGGCTGACGGGTGTTTTTCAGGCTATGCCAGCCTGTTCGGCAAAACGGACCTCGGGCGCGACATGGTGATGCCCGGAGCCTTTGCCAACTCGCTGGCCCGGCGCGGGACCAGGGGCGTCAAGATGCTCTACCAGCACGACCCGTCAGAGCCCATTGGCCAATGGCTTGAGCTGAAGGAAAACAGTCGCGGGCTGTTCGTCCGGGGCCGGTTGATGCCGGATGTTGCCCGCTCACGGGATGTGCTCAGCCTGATGCGGGAAGGGGTGCTCGACGGCCTCTCAATCGGTTTCAGAACAGTGCGCGGCAAGACCGATGCAAAGAGCCGTATCAGACGGCTCTATGAGGTCGACCTCTGGGAGATTTCAGTGGTCACCTTTCCGATGTTGCCGGATGCCCGCATCAGCGCGGTCAAGTCCGGCGGGGCACCAGGGCAAAGGCCGACACTCAGAGAATTCGAACGCTGGCTCACGCGGGATGCAGGGTTCAGCCGTTCCGATGCCCGGACGATTATCCGCTCCGGGTTCACCAGCCTCAAGGGCATGCAGGACGCTGCCGGGGACAAGGGGCTTGCCCGACGCATGCGGCAGGCCGCCCACCATTTTCGTACAGCAAGGACCTGACATGACAGACCAGACCTATCCGACCCGGCTTGAGACGCCGGTCCCGCTTGAAACAAAGAGCGGCCATTCGGCATCAGACCTCACCGATGCCTTCGATGAGTTCATGACCTCGTTTGAAGCGTTCAAGGATGCCAATGACGAACGGCTTCAGGCGCTTGAAACCCGGATGACATCCGACCCGCTCACTGATGAGAAAGTCAATCGCATCAATACCGCGCTTGATGAGCAGAAGCGCGCCATGGACCATCTGATTCTGAAAGCCGGACGTCCGGCCAGGGCAGGCGGTGACCGTCCATGGTCTCCGGCTCTGGCCGAACACAAAACCGCCTTTGAGCGCTATGTGCGTTCCGGTTCCGAACAGGGGCTTCATCAGCTTGAGGAAAAAGCCCTCTCGGCCGGCTCAGACCCTGATGGCGGATATCTTGTCCCTGATGAGGTGGAGACGGAAATCGGCCGCAGGTTGACGACCCTGTCGCCCATTCGTGCGATTTCATCTGTCCGTCAGGTGTCGTCGTCGGTTTACAAGAAACCCTTCGCCACCACAGGTCCGGCAACCGGATGGGTCGCCGAGACGGCGGTCCGCCCGCAAACAGCGACACCAACCCTGGCTGAGCTGCAGTTTCCGGTCATGGAGCTTTATGCCATGCCGGCGGCCACCTCCACATTGCTGGATGACAGCGCGGTCAATATCGACCAGTGGATTGCCGATGAAGTGCAGATTGCCTTTGCGGAACAGGAAGGCGAGGCCTTTGTCAAAGGCGATGGTGTCAACAAGCCGCGCGGTTTCCTCGACTATACGACGGTGGATGAATCCGGCTGGAGTTGGGGGAATATCGGCACCATCGCCACGGGCGCGGATGGTGATTTCGCCTCATCCAGCCCGTCAGATGTGCTGATTGATACAATCTACGCCCTCAAGGCGGGATACAGGCAGAATGGCAACTGGGTGATGAATCGCTCGACCCAGGCTGCTGTCCGCAAGCTCAAGGATGCTGACGGCAATTATCTCTGGCAGCCACCGGCGCAGGCGGGTGGTCAGGCCAGCCTGATGAATTTCCCGCTTGTCGAGGCTGAAGACATGCCGGATATCGCATCAGACGCAACAGCCATTGCCTTTGGTGATTTCCGTCGCGGCTATCTCATCATCGACCGCCTGGGTGTCCGCATTCTGCGCGATCCCTATTCCAGCAAGCCCTACGTGCTGTTCTACACCACCAAGCGTGTGGGCGGCGGTGTGCAGGACTTCGATGCCATCAAGCTGGTGAAATTCGGAACATCCTGACCCGCGCTTTTCTCCATCCTCCCTGAAGCCCAACTTGACGGCCTCGCTTTTGCGGGGCCGTCTTTTTTGGAGGACATATGACCCGCCTTCTTGTAACTCCCCCGGCTCTTGAGCCGGTGTCTCTGGCTGATCTCAAGGCACATGCCAGGGTGGAAACCGATGCGGATGACACTCTCATCGGAACCTATGTCATCGCCAGCCGCATGCATGTGGAAGCGTCAAGCCAGCTCGCCATGGTCAATCAGACATGGCGGTTCTATCGGGATGCCTGGCCGGAAGAGGGGCCCCTTGAACTTGCCATCAGGCCGGTTCAGTCGGTCCTGTCCATCACGGTCTATGATGAAGCAGGCAACCCCACTCTTCTGGATGCTGATGACTATCGGGTCGATCTGGTGTCGAACCCGATCCGGATCTATCCGGTCAATGCCAGAGCCCGCGCTATCGGACAGCAGATGAACGGCCTAGAAATAGAAGTGGTGGCCGGATATGGGCCCACATCCATTGATGTGCCCAAGGTCCTGCGCCTGGCGATCCTGCAGCTCGCGGCCTTCTGGTACGACAATCGGGCATCGCTGGTTGGCGATTCCATCAGCCTGCCAATCCCCGACATGATTGAGCCGCTTGTGGCCCCGTTTCGTACGGCCAGACTGTAGGAGGGCATGATGATTGTTCCTGATACAGGTGCTCTCCGCCACCGTCTGGTTCTGGAGACCTTGTCTGAAACCGTCGAGGATGACGGGGGACGGACAACGGTCTGGACCGGCTCTGATGAGCTCTGGGCCGGCATTACAGGCCTCGGCGCGCGAGAGCGCATTGAGGATAACCGGCTGGTGACTGAAAACCGCTGCCTGATCACCACCCGGTTCAGAGGTGATGTGAAAAGCGGCATGCGTTTTCGCAAGGCTAGCCGCGTGTTTCTGATCGAAACGGTCAGGGATCCTGATGAAACCGGACGCTTTCTGGTCTGCGAGACAGTGGAGGGTGGGCGATGAGTCACGTGGGACAGGCGTTTCAGAAAGCGCTCTATCAGGCACTGGCTGCGTCATCGGACCTTACAGGATTGCTGGGCGACGGTGGAATCCATGACTTCGTGCCACGCAATGCGAAGACACCCTTTGTCGCTTTTGCCGACCTGGTGGTTTCCGACTGGTCGACCGGTTCGGAAGCCGGGCACGAGCTGGTTCAGACTTTCGAGCTGAAGAGCAGGACCAGCCGTCGCGCGGATCTGTTTGCCCTGATGGATGCGGTGTCTACAGCCGTTGCTGCAACCGATCTGCAGCTGGATGGTCACACGCTTGTTCATATCCAGCTTGAGCTGCAGCAGGTGCGCGTGTCGCGAAACAGACGGGTTCAGGATGGCCTCATGCGCTTCCGTGCCCTTGTTGAGGCGGCCTGAAGCAGCATCCGGGCTGACCAGAATCTTCGAACAGTTTTTCAGAATGGAGCAATGCCATGACCGCACAACGCGGCAAAGACCTTCTTTTGAAAGTGATGAATGACCAGAACCAGCCTGTCACTGTGGCAGGTCTCAGGTCCCGACAGATCATTCTCAATACAGAGCCGGTTGATACAACGGATTCAGATTCAGCCGGGCGCTGGCGCGAACTGCTTGCCGGTGCAGGGACGCGGCGGGCTGCTGTCTCGGGCACCGGTATCTTCAAGGATGCGAGCTCTGATGCCCTGATCCGTCAGCTGTTTTTTGATGGCACAATCAGAACCTGGCAGATTGTCATTCCTGATTTTGTCGTTCTGTCCGGTCTGTTTCAGCTGACATCTCTGCAGTTTTCCGGCGAGCACGACCGGGAAGTCCTCTATGAACTGACGCTTGAATCAGCAGGCGTGATCACCTCTGCGGAGGTCTGATCGGATGGCAAACAGCAGACGTGGCGAAGTTGATGCAGTCATCGACGGGGAGCGAAAACGTCTCTGTCTGACGCTCGGGGCTCTGGCAGAGCTTGAGACGGCCTTTGGTGTCGGTGACCTCAGCGCCCTTGCAGAGCGCTTTGAAGGAGGACGCCTCAGTGCGCTGGATTGCACCCGAATTCTGGCAGCCGGACTGCGTGGTGCGGGGCATCCGGTAACGGATGATGACGTGGCCGCGATGGCATTTGAAGGTGGTGTCGCGGGATGCGCACGCCTCGTCTCAGAGCTTCTTGTTGCAACGTTCGGCGAAGGGGAGGAACCATCCGGCGCAACGCCGGGGGAGCCAGACCCCGCTCGTCCTTCCCCTGGGATGACCTGATGCACTGGGGCTTTGGCATGGCCCATCTGTCCACCGATGAGTTCTGGGCTCTCACACCCAGAGAAGTTGCCGCAGCGTTTCGCTTGCCGGGCAGGGGGGACGCGCCTGCCAGAAGTACGCTTGACGCACTGATGAGACAGTTTCCCGACCAGCAGGAAGAAGCGATCCAATCATGAACCAATCTGATGATGACCGGACCATGGATCTGACGATCAATGTAGATGACCGGAATGTGCAGGATGCGACCGACCGCATGCGACGCGCTGCAAGTCAGTTCCAGTCTTCTATTGAACGGGCTTTCAATTCGGCCATCTCGGGTGGCCGCAGTTTCGATCAGGTGTTGAAACAACTGGCACTGTCGATCTCGTCACTTGCCCTGAAACAGGCTCTTGCACCGGTGACGCAGGGCCTCACACAGGCCTTGACCGGGAGTTTTGGCAATCTGACAGGGTCGGTTCTGCCTTTCGCCCGGGGCGGTGTGATTGACAGTGGACGGGTACGCCCGTTTGCAAAGGGGGGTGTTTTGTCGGCTCCGGCCTTTTTCCCGCTTGCGGGTGGTGTGGGGCTCGCCGGTGAGGCCGGGCCGGAAGCTATCCTGCCCCTGTCCCGGGGGCCGGATGGCAGATTGGGCGTCCGGTCTGAGACAGGCTCTAAGCCGCTTTCCGTTGTGATGAATGTAACCACCAGCGATGCAGCCAGTTTCAGGCGATCTGAAGCACAGGTGACGGCAATGTTGGCCCGCGCCGTCGGTAGAGGACGACGCGGGCTTTAAACATGCCGCCCTATGAGGAGGGGACGGACGGCAAAACATCCTACCGGTCTGCCGGACCCGATTGGATGCTGAAACCGATCCTACCCAGACCTGATGCTGCACAACCTTGACCTGGATCAAGTTTCCCGAAAGAGACAGACAATGACTGACAGTTCTTCCGGATTTCACAATGTCCGGTTCCCGATTTCGCTTGCTTTTGGCTCATCTGGAGGGCCGGAACGGCGTACGGAAGTCATAACATTGGCCTCTGGCCATGAGGAGCGAAACAGTCGCTGGGCCGATTCGCGCCGTCGTTATGATGCAGGGCTTGCGGTCCAGACACTGGATGACCTGCATATGGTGCTCGACTTCTTCGAGGCCAGACGAGGGCGTCTCCATGCCTTCCGTTTTCGCGACCCGCTGGATCACAAGAGCTGTCGGCCAGGCGAAACCATATCCATCACCGATCAGGTCCTTGGTACCGGTGATGGGTCCACCCGTCTTTTCCAGCTCACGAAAACCTATGGCACTGGCAGTTCCGCTTACGTGCGACAGATAACCAAGCCGGTGGCGGGAACTGTCGTCGTCGCAGTGGATGGGCAGACCGTAACGTCCGATGTGACGATTGACGCTGGCAAGGGAGAAATCCTGTTTGCCGAGAGCGCCGTTCCCGCAGCTGGTCAGGTTGTTACAGCAGGATATGAGTTTGATGTTCCTGTGCGGTTTGATGCGGATCGTCTCGAAATCAATCTGGCCGCCTTCAATGCCGGTGATGTTCCAGCCATCCCGCTGGTGGAGGTGCGGCTATGAGAACCTTGCCCGACAGTCTGAAAGCATCACTCGCGACAGGATGCACAACGCTCTGCCATTGCTGGCGTCTGGAGCGGGTGGATGGCGTCACATTTGGCTTTACAGATCATGACCGGTCTCTGTCCTTTGATGGTCAGTCCTTTGAACCTGTTGCAGGGTTTGAGGCCAGTGAGGCAAGCAGTTCAGTCGGGTTCGGGGTATCCGGGCTTGAGATTCTGGGCGCAATTGACTCCGACCGCCTGAGTGATGGAGATCTGGCAGCAGGCTTGTTCGACAATGCCCGCATCGAACAGTTTCTGGTGGACTGGATGGATACGGACAGTCGGCTACGGCTCCGCGTTGGCAATCTGGGCGACGTGATCCGCAGCGACCATGGGTTTCGTGCTGAAATCCGGGGGGCTATGCAGCACCTTGATCAGGTGCAGGGGCGACGGTTTACGAAAGCCTGTGATGCCATTGTCGGAGACGGGCGTTGCGGCGTCATGCTGGATACACCCGTCTATGCATCTGAAGCGACTGTCTCTCGCGTGATTGATGATCTGAATGCGGAACTATCCGGGCTTGATGCCTATGACGATGGCTGGTTCTCACGTGGCAGCATACACTTCATTGATGGCGCTAATGACGGGCAACGGCGAGCCGTCAGCTTTCATGCCCGGGAAGAGGGGCGCACGCGCCTCAGTCTCTGGCAGGGCCCGGTCATGCCCTGGCAGGTCGGGGACCGGGTGAAGGTCTTTGCCGGATGCGACAACACACTGGCAACTTGTCGGTCCAAGTTTTCCAACCTTCTGAACTATCGGGGTTTTCCGCAGATTCCCGGTAATGATTTTGTCTTCGGTTATGCCTCTGGCCGGGACCGGAATGATGGCGGGAGCCTGTCATGATGCCCACTACACCCGAAGATCTTATTGCCGAGGCCAGAAGCTGGATTGGCACACCCTATCGTCATCAGGCCTCTCTGAAGGGTGTGGGATGTGACTGCCTTGGCCTCGTGCGCGGGCTCTGGCGGTTTCTCTATGGCACAGAGCCCGAGAGCCTTCCCGCCTATACGCCGGACTGGGCTGAAGCCAATGGAGAAGAAACTCTTGCTGAGGCTGGTCATCGTCACCTGTTGCCCATCTCTACTGATGTCGCTGAGGCTGGAGATTTGATCCTGTTTCGCTGGCAGCCTCACTGTCCCGCGAAACATGTTGGTCTGTTGAGCCGCACCGATCATTTCATTCATGCGCAAAGTGGAGCGGTTGTTTCGGAAGTGCCGCTGACCGGCTGGTGGCGACGACGCATCAGTCATGCTTTCCGGTTCCCTCATCTCAGAAAGGTCTAGTCCATGGCGAGCCTTGTTCTTCAGACCGCCGGTTCGGTTCTCGGCTCCGCTCTCGCAGGCAATATCGGTGCCCTGATAGGCCAGACCGTCGGTGCAATCGCTGGAAGTGCGGTTGATGCCGTGCTGTTCAATGACCCGCAACGGGTTGAAGGACCGCGCCTGCAATCGTTGGAGGTTCAGACATCAACCGACGGCAGGCCCATTCCAAGGGTCTATGGCAGAACCCGCCTGGCAGGTCAGGTTATCTGGGCAACCCGGTTTGAAGAAAGCGTTTCTGTAGAGAATACAGGAGGTAAGGGCGGTGGAGGTGCATCGGCTTCTGTAACTTCTTACTCCTATTTCGCAAACTTTGCTGTTGGTCTATGCGAGGGGGAAATCACACGGCTGGAGCGCATATGGGCGGATGGCCGTCTGCTGGATCTGACCGACCTTACCTATCGCATCTATCGGGGCACTGAAGACCAGCAGCCGGACAGTCTGATTGTCGCCAAGGAGGGTATGGAGAATACCCCGGCCTATCGCGGGCTTGCCTATGTGGTGTTCGAGCGGCTGCCGCTTGAGGAATTCGGTAATCGTCTGCCTAATCTGACCTTTGAGGTGGTGCGGTCCCGGGAGCCGCTTGAGCAACAGATCAGGGCCATGACGGTCATTCCCGGTTCCACAGAGTTCGGCTACGATCCCCGGCTGGTTACGACCATTTTCCGCCCCGGGGCATCTGATACGGATAACCGGCATACCCAGTCCCATAAGACCGACTGGGACGTTTCCATAGATCAGCTTCAGGCCAATTGCCCCAATCTGCAGCATGTCAGCCTTGTGATCGCTTGGTTTGGCTCGGACCTCCGGTGCGAGGCGTGTACTCTCGAGCCCAAGGTTGACCATCCCGATAAGCAGACAAGTGGTGACCAATGGCAGGTGTCGGGCCTTGGGCGTGCGACGGCTACGCTGGTTTCAACAGTGTCGGGACGCCCGGCCTTTGGCGGAACGCCCAGCGACGGCGGGGTTATCCGCGCTATCAGGGATCTGAAGGCGCGTGGGCTGAAAGTCACTCTATATCCGTTCATTCTGATGGATATCCCGCAGGGTAATGACCGCCCTGATCCCTATACGGGAGCAACTGGCCAGCCCGTTTTCCCGTGGCGTGGTCGGATTACCTGTTCTCCAGCTCCAGGAGAGGCCGGAACGCCCGACCAGACTGCAAGTGCATCAGCTCAGGTCCAGGCCTTTCTGGGGACAGCCCAGCCATCCCATTTCGGCAGTGCTGGTGATCGTGTGGTCTATTCCGGGCCGGTTGAGTGGTCATATCGTCGGATGATCCTGCACTATGCCAGACTGGCAGAGACAGCCGGTGGCGTGGACGGGTTTCTGATCGGCAGCGAAATGCGGGGTATGACCTCTATCCGGTCATCCCGCAGCGATTATCCCTTTGTCACCGGGCTGGTCAGTTTGGCTTCTGATGTGAAGGGCATGCTCGGAAGCGGTACGAAGGTATCCTATGCTGCGGACTGGTCCGAGTATTTTGGCCATCAGCCGCAGGATGGCTCCGGTGATGTTCTGTTCAACCTTGATCCGCTTTGGGCAAGTCCCGCTGTCGATATCATTGCCATCGACAATTACATGCCCCTGGGCGACTGGCGGGACGGGTCTTCTCATCTGGATCTGGATAGAGCCGACTCTCCGGCAGAAACAGCCTACATTCAGTCACAGATTACCGGTGGTGAGGGGTATGACTGGTTCTATGCCGGTTCTTCGGACCGCCACAGCCAGACGCGAACATTGATAAGTGATGGTGCCTATGGAAAACCGTGGGTGTTTCGCTACAAGGATCTGGTCAACTGGTGGTCCCAGCCGCATGTGAACCGGATTTCCGGTGTTGAAGTGGCCCAGCCGACAGCCTGGCAACCGCGATCAAAACCCATCTGGTTTACGGAGTTGGGGGTGCCGGCTGTTGACAAGGGGGGCAATCAGCCGAATGTCTTCCCCGACCCCAAGTCATCGGAAAGCCGCAGACCGTATTTCTCCTCTGGTGCGCGGGATGATCTTATTCAGCGGCGCGCGCTTGAAGCATCTCTGACCTGGTGGGGCGATGAGGCCAACAACCCTGTTTCACCGGAGACATCGCGCCAGATGATTGATCTGGATGCCTGCTTTCTCTGGACCTGGGATGCCAGACCCTTTCCGGCCTTTCCCGTTGCACAGGATATCTGGGCTGACGGGCCAAACTGGGAAACGGGCCATTGGCTGAACGGGCGCCTCGGCGGTATATCCCTGCGTCGTCTGATTGAGGATGTGCTTCAGGATCACGGCCTGTCGGATATCGATATCGGCGAGATTGACGGAATAGTCGACGGCTATGCTGTTGATCGCCCCCTGTCGGCGCGGAGCACGCTTGAAGCGCTTCAAGATCTGTTTGGCTTTGTTCTGACGGATAGCAACGGCATCATCCGTTGCCGACCACGGCGCAGGCGAGCCGATATGATCGTCGGTCCGGATCGGTTGGTTGAGGAGGGCGAGGGGGCACTGGTTGATGTGCGTCGTGCACAGGAAACCGAGCTGCCTGCCCGGCTGACCATCGGCTTTGCGGAGAGTCTGGAAGATCATCAGACCGCCAGCGTAAGCGCAGTACAAAATATGATCAGCAGTCAGCGAACCCAGACTGTAAATCTGCCGGTGATTGCCACGCGCAATGTCATGCAGCCTGTTGCAGAACAGGCGCTGTCGGACATCTGGACAGCGCGGGAGACGGTTCGCTTCACCCTGCCACCAAGCGCACTTGCTCTGGAACCTGGCGATGTTGCCGACTGGATTGATGGTGACCGAACCATCCCGCTGATGATCACCAATCTGGAGGATGCAGGGCTGCGCCGGATCGAAGCCCGCCGCCTTGATGTACCAAGACCCAGAACGCCTAATCGCGCTGCCTTTGGGAAGGTCGGTCGTCAGGCACGTTTCGGCAGACCGGAGGTGGTTGTTCTCAGCCTGCCGGTCCTGCCCGGCAGAAATGACACGACCCTTTCTTACATAGCGGGTTTCGCTGAACCCTGGCCTGGCAGACTTCTGGTCAGTCGCGCCGACGGGAACAGCGGCTTCTCGCCCGTGACAGCCCTCGAGCAGCGCGCCGTCATGGGACACCTTGAAACAGACTTGCACACCGGGCCTGTCGGTGTCTGGGATGAAGGCAATCAGCTTGATGTGCGGATTTTCGGCGGTCTGGTGCAGGGGCTGTCTGATGATGCAGTCCTGAATGGCGGAAATGCGCTTGCCGTGGAAACCGACAATGGCGGTTGGGAAGTTCTGCAGTTTCGTTCAGCGCAGATGGTTGGTGACAGGCTCTGGCGTTTGTCAGGGTTGCTGCGGGCGCAATTGGGTACAGAAGACGCAATGAGAGCGGGCAGCAGCTCCGGGAAGAGGGTTGTCCTGCTCGACCGGGCTCTGGTGCCGCTTGAAACCGACCCGGCCTTTGTTGAGCAGGCCCGCCGATATCGGGTCAGTCTGCCAGGGCGTAGCCTGTCTTATCCAACGACGGTCGAAGTCAGCCACGCTGCCTCCGCCAGAGCTCTGCTGCCCCTCAGCCCTGTGCATATCAATGCAGCTCTCACAGCGGACGGGCATATCGATATCCGCTGGGTCAGAAGAGGGCGTGTTTCCGCAGATAACTGGGCGCTGGCTGACATTCCTCTGGCTGAAGACAAGGAAAGCTATCTTCTGGAAATCCTGAGCGCTGGAACAGTTGTCAGGACAGAAACACTCGGTCAGCCAGCTTATCGCTATCAGAGCGCGGAGTGGCGCGCAGAACTGGGCGTTGATGCCACCCGGATCACCCTGAGGATCAGTCAGATCAGCGCGGTTGCGGGCCAGGGCGCACCGGCCACCGAAACATTGGCACTTTAATTCTCAACATTTCACCAGTCCCAAGCCTGTATGAGGAGAAACTATGAAACAGGATTTTAGCAAACCCTGGTATCAGTCACGAACCATCTGGGGGGCAGTTGTCAGTATCGGTGCCTCTGTTGCCGCACTGGCTGATGTGACTGTGCCTGACACGACGCAGGCCATTCTGGCCGATTCCCTCTTTCAGCTGACGGCTGTCGGTGGTGGTATCTTTTCGATCCTCGGGCGTTTGCGGGCCGAACAGCCGGTTCGCTGATCTACAGCGTGCTTCTGAAAAGTTGATAGACTTTTCGGATAAAAGCTCGCGCACCTAAGGCGTGCTTCTGAAAAGTTGATAGACTTTTCGGATAAAAGTTCGCGCAGAAACAAATTCTCCAGGCACCGCCGCTAAGTCAGGTTAAAGATCTGGTGCCTGCAGAACGCCTGTGTAACGCTACGTCATTTGCCAGCAGAGCAAGCAGCTTCGCGCCTCACAATGGTGCGGAGTTTTTACTAATTGTAAACAGTCTGTCAACTATATACGATCATTGACTATTTTTCTCATATTTATGTGCGTGGTTGCGCGGTTTTCATGACCGCAATGTTCATGCCGCGTTCAGACTCCTCCCCCTATATCTTCCCCCATGATTTCACTGCGTTGCACATTGGCAGTCGTTGCCCTCTCTTTGTTTGCCGTCACGACGGCCACGGAGACGGTATCTGCTGCGCCATGCCTGTCACAGGCCAAGGTGCGACAGCTCATCTCTTCCGGCCAGGCCTTACCGTTTTCCAAGATCAAGCGCAGCCTGCGTGGCAAGGTCCGCGGGAAAGTGGTCAAGGCTGAATTGTGTGCAGCTGGTGGAGGACTTGTTTATGTGCTGACGGTTCTGACACGGTCAGGCAAGGTCAGTCGGTTGCGGGTCGATGCCCGTAACGGTAGCTTGCGTTAACTGGTAAAGAGGGATTTGAGGGGGTTTGGATGCGTTTACTGGTGGTTGAAGACGACCCGGATCTGAACAGGCAGCTGGTTGAGGCACTGAAGGATGCCGATTACGCCGTTGACACCGCTCTCGACGGTGAAGAGGGGCATTTTCTGGGTGATACAGAGCCTTATGATGCTGTGATTCTGGATATTGGCCTGCCTGGAATGGACGGCATCAGTGTTCTGGAGCAATGGCGCAGGGATGGGCATACCATGCCGGTTCTGCTGCTGACAGCTCGGGACCGCTGGAGCGACAAGGTCGCCGGGATCGATGCCGGTGCCGATGACTATGTGGCCAAGCCCTTCCATATGGAAGAGATCCTGGCGCGCCTGCGGGCGCTCGTGCGTCGCTCTGCCGGTCTTGCATCAAACGAGATTGAGGTTGGCGGCGTCCGTCTCGATACAAGAGCGGGCCGGGCCACTGAAGATGGCATGCTCATCAAGCTCACCTCCCATGAGTACCGGCTGCTTGCCTATCTAATGCATCACAAGGGGCGCGTGGTCTCAAGAACCGAACTTGTGGAACATCTCTACGATCAGGATTTTGATCGGGATTCCAACACGATCGAGGTTTTTGTCGGCCGCCTGCGCAAAAAACTGAAGTCAGACATTATCCGCACGGTCCGGGGGCTCGGATATTGCCTGTCAGACCCGGAAGACGGCTGAGACCCGGGAAGCACCAAGGGCGATGACGTCTCTGTTCAAACGGCTGCCAAAACCGAAATCTCTTGCAGCGCGCCTGTTCCTGACAGGTGCGATCTGGAGTCTTCTGGCGCTTGCCGGTGCGGCGTTCATTCTGACCAGTCTGCACAGAGCATCGGTTGAAAGCGGGTTCGACCAGAGACTCGATAATCATCTGTCCCTGCTCATCGGTGAGACGTCCCAGATTGTTGAGACCGGAGGGTTCGAGACCGCCATTGTCAGTCTGGGAGACGCGCAGTTCGATCTGCCCCTGTCCGGCTGGTACTGGATTATCCGCGACAAGGCATCAGCTACGGTTCTGCTCACATCCGATTCTATTTTCGGCGAGACGTTTAACCTGCCCAGTGATGACGGTGTCGAGGCTGATGATACAGGCTATAGAAAAGCTTATGGCGTGGGCCCTGACGGCAAGTTTCTGAGGATTCTGGAACGCGATATCACCATCGGAGACAAGGTCTACACGATTGCTGTTTCGGGTGATTTTGATGAATTGCAGGCGGAAATCGGTCGCTTTGAGGCATCCACCGTTCTCACCCTGGCGGCCTTTGGTCTGGGGCTGTTGATGACGACTTATCTTCTGGTCCGGATCGGATTGCGACCGCTGGACGATATCCGTGCAGGCCTGACGCGGATCAGGCAGGGTGATGCAGACAGGCTGGACGGCAGTTTCCCAACCGAGATTGAGCCTCTTGTGCTGGAGTTGAACGAGCTGATCAAGTCCGTCAACGAAGTGATAGAGCGGGCACGCACCCATGTGGGCAATCTGGCCCACGCTCTCAAAACGCCTCTCAGTGTGATTACCAATGAGGCTCGGCGCAGCGAAACGGACTTTGCCGATAAAATTTCCGAACAGGCTGATCTGATGCGCGGCCAGGTGCAGACCTATCTGGATCGTGCCCGTATGGCCGCCCGGGTCAACACCATTACCTCTGTCACCGATGTCGCTTTTGTCGTTGACCGGCTTGTTCGTGCCATGCGCCGCATCTACGAAGCACGGGGCATCCGTATCGAGCTGGGGCCGATTGAAGGTCTGAGATTCAGGGGTGAACAGCAGGATCTTGAGGAAATGCTGGGCAATCTCATCGATAATGCCTGCAAATATTCAGATGGCGAAGTGCAGATCTCCTTCACGTATGCACCGGACCCGGACCGACAGCGGGCATTTCTGCATATCTGTATTGATGATAACGGCCCAGGGCTGACAGAGGATCAGTGCAAGGAAGCCATGCGGCGGGGGCGCCGGTTTGACGAAACCAAGCCGGGATCAGGCCTCGGGCTGAATATTGTTAACGAATTAGCGGAATTATATGGAGGAACACTGCGTCTGACACGGTCGACCCTTGGCGGTCTTCGTGTTGAGCTTGTTGTCCCGTCTCCTGTGAGAGAACACTAGGGTCAAGACTCATTGCTCATGCCCATTCTGTTCATCAGGGAAGGGCAGAATGGGCGCAAACAAGAGCGCAGGACAGGTGGATCCTATTCAAGCTGTTGTTTGTGGTCAGGCTGAGCTTTCCTGATGAACCCAAAGGGCGGGGTCATTTTAGCGCCCGGCTTTGTTGGAGATCCTTGAAAACCGGAAGGTTTCCTACGGACCTCCGCCGTGCCGGACGAAAAAATGACCATCGCAGAATGGACGTGAGCAATGAGTCTTGACCCTAGAAAGCGGGAAAATGCCTTGATTTCGACGTACTTCAAAGGCAACAGAAACACATATTAGAGATTTTTGGGGGCTATCATGATCCATGAGTCGGCCCGTTTGAACCGATAGGAAGATCATCATGATCACTCTACACACTTCAGCAAAAGTTCTGGCCGTTACATTGATCGGTCTGTCTGTTGTGGGCTGTTCCAATACCGGCCCGAAACAGGGTATCGGAACCGTGGCAGGCGCCATTGCCGGCGGCGTCATCGGCAATCAGTTCGGTAAAGGCTCAGGCAATGTTGTGGCAACGGCAGCAGGTGCTGTTATCGGCGGCCTGATCGGCTCTGAAATCGGTCGTGCGCTTGACGAACGTGACCAGCAGCTGGCTTACAACGCCCAGTACTCAGCTCTTGAACGTGGCCGTTCCGGAGCGCCTGTAGAATGGCGTAATCCTGATTCCGGTCACAGCGGTCGCGTGGTGCCGCAGAAGGCCTATACGGTCAACAACCGCCAGTGCCGTGACTACACGCACACGGTCTATATCGATGGTCAGCCAGAGACGGCTCGCGGCACAGCATGCCGTGAAGCAGATGGCACCTGGCGCACCGTGAGCTAGTATCTGTCCAGTCTGTGGACCGGATGATTTTCGACCGGGCGGATCAACAGATCCGCCCGGTTTGTCTTTGTGAGACTGATTATTAAAAAATATACCTTTTTTGGCGATTTTATTCGGACGTGTTTGTTATGGGACGCGGCACGTCTGGAGTTATAAATGAGTTCGCGCGCCGAGCTGGTAGACAAGATCAGTGCATATTTGACGAGCCTGGGGCCA
Source organism: Coralliovum pocilloporae (assembly GCF_030845175.1). NCBI lineage: Bacteria > Pseudomonadati > Pseudomonadota > Alphaproteobacteria > Hyphomicrobiales > Coralliovaceae > Coralliovum > Coralliovum pocilloporae. The sequence goes on from NZ_CP132542.1 coordinate 2,654,018, forward strand.
GGCGCGATACAGATGCTTGCACGCAGCATCGAAACCGCCCGTGCGAATGGGGATATGGATGCGGCACTTGAACTCGTCATGGAAGCGGTCCAGCGGATTACCCTTTCTCCGGAAGAGCGGGCCCGGCGTCTGGCCCGCCCTGAAGCAGAGTTTTTCAGCGGTGTCGAGAGCTTCGTTATCGACCGGACTCCGGGCTGGAAACGTCCGGCACGGATCAGCCGCTCTTCACTCGCGCCAATCTGGTCATGGCTGCATCGTGAAATGTTCAGCCCTCGATTCTCCGAGCTGCAACTTGATAATGAGGATGCCGTTGTCGGAATGTCGGATGGCGATGTTTCGGACATTGTCGGCAAATTCCGTGCTCATTGCATGCGGCAGCTCTCGGACACGCTGGTTGATGCCTCGTCATCCCAGAAGATGACGCAGCATTTTTCTGCTCAGCTTGGCAGTGAAGAAATCTTCCAGGATCTCAATGATATTGTCTACTACAACAGCATTGAGCCCTTGATCACTCGGTTCTCCCAGTCCTTGCCCCCGGTTATCGAGAAGATCACCGATGGAGGCGAGAAATCCCTTATCAAGAAGCTCCAGCTTTTCATTCATCAGAGGCCTGATGACCAGGAATGGGCCTTTGCCAGCCTTATTCCCCGTCTTTCCAATCAGGCGCTTCTGGCAGAAATCGCGGTTAAGCTGGCGGGTAGTGATGACGTCCGCAAGATTGAGCGCTCGCTGGGCCAGACGCCGCTTGGACTCATTCACTATGATCTTGCAGGTCATGTGAAAGCAATTACAGATATCAGCCGCGGTCAGCCGAAGCTGGATACGGTCAAAACACATCTGAATGCTTATCACGATATGTTGCGTCGTGTTTCCGTGACCCTTGATCTTGAAAGCCCGAGTGAGCTGAACAAGAGCATTTCTGTTCTGCGGAATGAGATTTCCGGCTGGATTGATCAGGAGATCAGCAGCATATCCGGTCTGATGCGCCGGACACTGCGCGTGCCGAAGGACGGAAGTGGATCTGTCCCGGAGTTTGATGAGCATACGGTGGATGATTGTGAAAGAGCAATGGCGGTGCTCGATATTGCCAAACGGATCAAATCCTCTCTGGCGCTTAATCAGTCCCTGGGCAAGGTGACAAAGGAAGTCGAGCAGTCTTTCGAAGTGCTGTTCAACGGCGTTCTGGCCACGATGCGAGATGCACACGGTGAACTCTATCACTATTGTGAGCAGGTGACTGATGCCGGTATCCGGTTCGGCTCGGTCTATTTCGGCGACGACTATGCTGACCTCCTGAGACGTCAGCGCGGTGCCGCTCAGAAGCAATCTGCAGCTGGCTGAGACGATCCGTCACGCCCGATGGCAGTCTGAAATGGTCACATCCCGGTGATCACAAGTTCAGAACGGCTCTAAAATCCTTATATTTGACAGAAACCTGGCCATGCTGAGACAGCTTGTCTGATTGCGCATGAACGGGATACGGGATAACACGGACAAAGCGTTTGCCGTTTGAGCTTAATCAATGTCTCAATATCGGTATCTCGCTAAACCAAGTCCGTGATGATAATGACGGGATAAAGACGCCGACCATGGTTCTTTGGATACTCTTTGCTGGAATGACAGCGATGGCAGCGCTGGTTGTTCTGATGCCGCTGATGCGGCGAACCGGAGAAGAAGCGACCGGTTATGAGCAGGATGTGGCTGTCTACAAGGACCAGATCCGCGAAATTGACCGGGATCTGGCACGTGGCGTGCTCCCTGAAGAAGAAGCTGATGCAGCACGAGCGGAAATCGCCCGTCGTCTTCTCGCTGCTGATACACAGCAGGAAGAGCAGAAGATAATGCGTCAGGGGCGGACGCAATGGGCCGCGCTGTTTGCTGTTGTGGTGATTCCTGCAGTGGCGCTTGCGACCTATCTGTCCATTGGTCAGCCGGGTCTGCCGGATCAGCCCTTGCAGGCGCGCCTGAACAAGCCGCTGGAACAGCAGACCATTCCGGAAATGATCGCCCGGGTGGAAAGTCATCTGAAAGAAAATCCGAATGATGGCCAGGGCTGGGAAATCCTAGGACCTGTCTATATGCGGGTTGGTCGCGTGGATGATGCCATCAACGCCTACCGGAAATCTGTGGCACTGCTGGGTGAGACGCCGGTCAGCAGACTGGAGAGCTGGGCCGAGGCGATTGTGGTCCGGGATAGGGGAGCTGTGAACCAGGAAGCCAGAACCATCTTTGAACGGGCGGTAACTGTTGAACCATCCACGGTCAAGGCCCGGTTTTATCTGGCTATGCAGAAGCAGCAGACCGGAGACAAGGATGGAGCAATATCGGCCTGGTCAGCGCTTATCGAAAGCGCCAAAGACCCCGCAGCTCCGTGGGTCTCTGTTGCGCAGCGAGAACTTTCGGCGCTTGAAGGCAATGCTCCCGCTGAGACCCCTGCTGGAACCAGTGAGGCACCTGCGGGTCAGGTCACCGCTGAACAGAACGAGATGATTGCCTCCATGGTCACAAGCCTTGCCACACGTCTTCAGGACGAAGGCGGCTCGGTTGAGGAATGGGGGCAGCTGATGCGGTCCTATACGGTGCTGGAGCAGCGTGAAAGCGCGATGCAGGCACTCAAGGATGCCCGCGAGGCTTATGCCGGTGATGAGGCAGGATTGAAACAGATTGCGCAGATTGCTTCTGCGCTTGGATTGGCTGAATAAGAAAAGGTCCGGGACAATGGCTATGACGCGGAAACAGCGACGGCTGACAATGATTGGTGGAGCAGGCGCGGTACTCGCCTTCGCTATCGGTCTGGTGCTTTATGCACTGAATGACCAGATCGTCTTCTTCAACTCACCCACCGATGTGGCACAGAATTCAGTCAAGCCGGGCGAGCGTTTCCGCCTTGGCGGGCTGGTCAAGGATGGGACCTTCGAGCGTGGCCAGGGAACAACGGTCACCTTTACGGTAACTGATACAGCCAATGATGTGCCCGTGACCTATACAGGCATTCTGCCGGACCTTTTCCGGGAAGGGCAGGGCGTTGTGACCGAGGGAGCCATTGGCACAGACGGTATCTTTATCGCCGACAGCGTGCTGGCCAAGCATGACGAGAATTATGTGCCGAAAGAGGTCGCCGATGCCTTGAAGGAACAGGGCGTCTGGCAGGGCGAAGACGGCTAGGGAAAGAGGCGGACAACGGCATGATTGCGGAACTCGGACATTATGCACTGGTGCTGGCTCTGGCCTGTGCCGTCATCCAATCCACCCTGCCTATCTGGGGAGCTTACAAGCGTGACCCGCAGTTGATGGCGGTCGCTGTGCCGTCATCGGTCATGGTATTCCTCATGCTGGCGCTGTCCTTCGGCATTCTTACCTATGCCTATGTGGTCTCAGATTTCTCGATCAAGAATGTCTGGGAAAACTCCCACAGTCTGCAGCCGCTGATCTACAAATACACCAGCGTCTGGGGCAACCATGAAGGCTCCATGCTGCTCTGGGTGCTGATTCTCGGATTGTTTGGTGCTCTGGTTGCTGTCTTCGGCAACAATCTGCCGTCAACGCTCAAGGCCAATGTGCTGGGCGTTCAGGGCTGGATTTCCCTGACCTTCCTGCTGTTTGTGCTGTTCACCTCCAATCCGTTCACACGCATTGTGGAGGCTCCGATCGAGGGGCAGGATCTCAATCCGATCCTTCAGGATATCGGCCTCGCCATTCATCCGCCCTTGCTCTATCTGGGGTATGTCGGCTTTTCCATCTCCTTCTCATTTGCCATCGCCGCTCTGATTGACGGGCGCATGGATGCAGCCTGGGCGCGCTGGGTCCGCCCCTGGACACTGACCGCCTGGATGTTCCTGACCGTCGGCATCTCCATGGGCTCCTATTGGGCCTATTATGAGCTCGGTTGGGGCGGCTGGTGGTTCTGGGATCCGGTCGAGAATTCGTCCTTCATGCCATGGCTGGCGGGCACTGCACTGCTTCACTCTGCAATCGTTATGGAAAAGCGGGACGCCCTTAAGATCTGGACGGTTCTGCTGGCGATCCTGACGTTCTCGCTCAGCCTTCTTGGCACCTTCCTGGTGCGGTCGGGCGTGCTGACCTCTGTTCATACGTTTGCAACCGATCCCACGCGCGGATTGTTCATCCTGCTGATCCTGCTGATGTTCATTGGCGGTGCACTAACCCTGTTTGCAGCACGGGCACATACCCTGCGTCAGGGTGGCATCTTTGCGCCGATCAGCCGTGAAGGCGGCTTGGTGCTGAACAATCTCTTCCTGACGACAGCCTGCGCCACGGTTCTGATTGGCACGCTCTACCCACTGGCTCTTGAATCGGTCACTGGCGAGAAAATCTCTGTCGGAGCACCATTCTTTAATCTCACATTCGGGCCGCTGATCCTGCCGATACTGATTGCCATCCCGTTTGGTCAGCTTCTGGCCTGGAAACGTGGTGATCTGGCGGGTGTCACGCAGAGGCTCTATGTAGTTCTGGGCCTGACGATTGCTGCCGGACTTGTAAGTTTCACGATTATTGAAGGTGGTCCGGTTCTGGCGTCACTGGGTATCGGCCTGGCCGTCTGGCTGATGGTCGGCTCTCTCTGGGAACTGGTGGAAAAGGGCCGGTTCGGTAAGGTGCCGTTTGCCTCGAGTCTGTCCCGCGTAAAAGGCCTGCCACGGGCCACATGGGGTATGGTGGTTGCTCATTTCGGCCTTGGTATGGCCGTTCTTGGCATCGTCATGACATCCTCCTTCCAGACTGAAGCCATTCTGGTGATGAAGCCGGGCCAGACGACGGAACTGTCAGGTTACTCCTATACCTTCAATGGCGGACGGCCGCATAAGGAAGCCAACTTCGAGGAACTGCAGGCGGAATTCACCATCAGCCGCAATGGCGAATTCATTGCTGATGTGGCACCGTCCAAGCGGGTCTACATTGCCCGTCAGATGCCAACCACTGAGGCGGCCATCGTGACACTGTGGAGCGGCAGTCAGCTTTATGTCAGCCTTGGCGATCAGGTTGGAGACAACAGCATGACCGTCCGGATCTACTACAAACCGCTGATTACCCATATCTGGATTGGTTCTGTGGTGATGTTCTTTGGTGGCTTCCTGTCATTGACAGACAGACGGTTACGGGTTGGTGCTCCCAAACGCGCGCGCAAGGCTGCAAAGGCGGGTGCCGCTGCAGCTCCGGCGGAATAGGGCCAACGGAATAGGGGAAGACGCATGAGATCGATCACATCGGCCTTTCTGGCTCTTGCGCTTTTGATCGGCAGTGCTCTGCCGGGCTTCGCGGTAAATCCTGATGAAGTTCTGGATGACCCGGCGCTGGAAGAACGGGCCCGCGGTCTGTCGGCCAAGCTGCGTTGCCTCGTCTGTCAGAACCAGTCTATTGACGATTCAGATGCCGATCTGGCCCGCGACCTGCGTGTTCTGGTGCGTGAACGCCTTGTGGCGGGTGACAGTGACGATCAGGTCATCTCCTATCTGGTCGACCGCTACGGGGAGTTCGTTCTGCTGAAGCCACGTTTCGGGTCCCATACGCTGGTTCTGTGGCTGGGCGGCCCTCTGGTGCTGCTGGCTGCCGTGGGTGTCGTGGCTCTCACCATGCGCCGCAGGCATTTGCACGCTGCTGCCGGGAGTGCGACCGGAGCGAACCTCAGCGCAGAGGATCAGAAACGGCTCGATGCCCTGTTGAAGGATGGGGAATAGAGCCGTCCACACGCAAACGAGAACTCTTGTGATAACCGTCAGGCTCTGTCAGACCTATATGACCCTTATCAATTCAGGACCATATGGGGGACACCATGGCCGAGATCGTTCAGCGCATCAGTTTTGAAGGTGGATTGGGTGAAACACTGGCGGCACGCTTGCATGTGCCGTCTGGCACTGTTCGTGCCTATGCCCTGTTTGCTCATTGCTTCACCTGCACCAAGGATATTCTGGCTGCAAAGAAAATCGCCGACGAGTTGGCCAAACGCGGCATCGCACTGATGCGGTTTGATTTCTCAGGCCTTGGTCAGTCAGGCGGTGATTTCGCGGAAACAAGCTTTACGTCCAATGTGGGTGATATTCTCGCTGCTGCCGATTATCTACGCCAGAATTATGAAGCCCCTGCCGTTCTGATTGGCCATTCCCTGGGCGGTGCGGCCACACTGGCAGCCGCTGGTGACATTCCCGAAGCCAGGGCTGTTGCTACAATTGGCGCACCATCAGAAGCCGACCATGTGATTCATAACTTCGCTGCCCATCTTGATGAGATTGAGCATAGCGGCGAGGCGGAAGTCTCACTCGCCGGGCGGCCCTTCACCATTCGCAAGGATTTTGTCGAGGATCTCAGGGCACAGAGTGTCACCGAGCGTGTGGCAACAATGAAGAAACCTCTGATGGTGCTGCACTCACCCATTGACGACACGGTGAGCATCGACAATGCCCGGGACATCTTCACAGCCGCCAAACATCCCAAGAGCTTTGTCTCGCTGGATAATGCGGATCATCTGCTGTCGCGCGCTGAGGATATTGCCTATGCGGCTGAGATGATCGCCGCCTGGGCCTCCCGCTATATTGCCCAGGCCGAGGATGAGCGTCAGGAGCCTGAGACAACCGACGTCCATATCTCCGAAACTCAGGAAGGCAAATTCCAGAACTATGTCCGTGCCGGACGTCATCTGCTGCTGGCGGATGAACCGAAGAACGTGGGTGGGCTTGATTCCGGGCCATCGCCCTATGATTTCGTCTCAATTGCTCTTGGAGCCTGCACATCCATGACCCTGCGCATGTATGCGGACTTCAAGAAACTGCCGGTGAAAAAGATTGCCGTTGATGTGGACCACGCCAAGGTCCACGCCTCGGATTGCGCTGAATGTGGCGATATGGAAGGCGGCAAAGGCGGCAAGATTGATCGCTTCGAACGTATCATTTCCATCACCGGAGATATTGATGAGGCAACCCGCGAGAAAATGCTGTCCATTGCCGACCGCTGCCCCGTGCACAAAACACTGGAACACAGTGCCGCTGTGGTTACGCGGCTGAAATCCTGATAAACAGGCCCCTCTGTTACCTCAGGGGGGATATGTCTCACTGGAAAACCGGCCTTCCGATACCTCTTTATTACTGAACTGTAATGTGGCTGCCATTTGGCTGTAATGTTTGGAAAGCTAGGATGACTTTCATCAGATCAGGGTCTTCCACCTGATCGGACTGATCTCCAGAAGTCCTCCACCCTGCCTGTTGAGCACCAGGCATGATGATGAAAAAGCCCGCCGGCCTCATACCGGCGGGCTTTTCTTCTTTTGTTTTGCCAAAACAAAAAATCCGCCGAATCTGGTCCGGCGGATTGTTTCCATTCAGAAGCACGCTGTAGATCCCGAATGAAGACGCGATCCTCTCAAAACTGGTTGCCACCCGGCGATTCCAATGCAGCGGTTAGCTGGCAGCCAGTTCTGATCCTGAAAGGAGACTTATTGGTGTGATTTTGAATCGAGGATCGAGTAGAACTTGGTGAACACCATATCTTTCGTGGCATTGTCGATATGGCACTGGGCGCAAGCCTCAGCCGGTGCCGCTGCAGCCGTTTTGGCATAAGGCGGTGCATGGTGGCCGAAGTTGAAGAAGCCCCAGTTGTTGGTCTTCGCAAAGCGTTTTGAATCCTTCACCGAAATATCGATGCCATTCAGCGCGCCGGGGAAGAACCCGCGACCGGATACCTCGTTGCGGGACCCGTCTTCATGCTCGGCCTTCTGCGTCAGCTGCAGTTCCTTGAGCATGATGGTTCCTTCCGGAAATTCTCCGGTTTTCCGGTAAATGTCGAACGCTTCCGGCTGAACATAGACATTGTGATATTCAGGGAAACCGGCCTTGCCGCCATTCAGGGCGTGCGGGGTCAGCGGAGAACCGAGGAAAACCCATTTGTGAAAATTCTTCGGCAGAATGAGCTGGCCGTCTTCGGTCCATTTCGGTTTCCAGTCATAGGAATCCGCAGCCGTTGCTGACTGATAGGTCAGTGATCCGGCTGAAAGCGCAAGTACAAGTCCTGCAACGGCAGAAAGCGTTAGTGAACGTAGTCGCATTGATCAGTCTCCTTAGGTGCAGTTGAGTCCGACAGCTTTCTAAACATGGGGTATTCGGCAGAAATTTACCTTGATGGATCGTGCGTAAGCTGTTGCAGATAGTCCCGTTTCTCTAACGCTTCCGTGAGGTCTCGTGAATTACGCGGGATTTGAAATAAAACATTCGAAAACTTGAACGTTACGGATGTTTAATGTGTCGGTCAGGCGGCTGTAAGGTTCCTGTCTCTATCTTCACTCTCAACACTTCGGAGCATCCGTCCGGTGCTTCGCATCCGTCAAAGCCAAGTCGAGAAGACGAACAAGAGAGTGACACAATGACAAAGACGAAAACCCTGAAGGCTGTTCGTGAGACCCTGCTGGCCGGAACCCTGGCATTCGGGATGATGGGCGCTGTCACGGCCCAGCTGGTTCTGATGCAGTCTCCGGCCTTTGCCGAGCCGGTCAGCGTTGATGCTCCGGCTCCAGTCAGCTTTGCTCCGGTCGTTGAAAAAGTGAAGCCGGCCGTTGTCAGCGTACAGGTGAAGTCAGAAATCAAGGCCGCCTCCAACCAGCAGTTCGGTTTTGGTCTTGATCAGTTTCCGGGCTTTCGTGACCTGCCGGAAGATCATCCGTTCAACCGCTTTTTCCGCCGGTTTGGCGAGCAGGAGCGCCAGGGTGAGCGTCAGCAGCGCGAACGCCAGCCGCGTAAGCCCCGTTTCGCCCAGAGCCAGGGCTCAGGCTTCTTCATCTCTGAAGACGGTTACGTTGTCACCAATAACCATGTGATTGAGAATGGCAGTGCGGTTTCCATCACCATGGATGATGGCACCGAACTGGATGCGAAGGTCATTGGCACAGATCCCCGGACCGATCTGGCGCTCCTGAAAGTTGATGGTGGCGATCGTAAGTTCACCTATGTGGCCTTTGCCAAGGGTGATTCCCGTGTGGGTGACTGGGTGGTCGCGGTCGGAAACCCGTTCGGCCTTGGCGGAACGGTAACGGCAGGCATTATCTCGGCACGCGGTCGTGATATCGGCGCAGGCCCCTATGATGACTTCATCCAGATTGATGCGCCGGTGAACAAGGGTAATTCCGGTGGACCGGCATTCAACAGCCGGGGTGAGGTGATTGGTGTCAACACGGCCATTTTCTCGCCGTCCGGCGGCAATGTGGGTATCGCTTTTGCTATCCCGGCCTCCACCGCAGAGACAATCATTTCCGACCTGCGTGACGACGGCCTTGTCTCCCGTGGCTGGCTCGGTGTGCAGATCCAGCCGATTACGGAAGATCTTGCTGACAGTCTCGGCCTGGCCGGAACCGAAGGCGCACTTGTTGCAGACCCGACATCAGGCGGCCCGGCAGAAGAGGCAGGCATTCAGGCCGGTGATGCAATCACGGCTGTGGACGGCAAGTCGGTGAAGAGCACCAAGGATCTGTCACGACGGATTGCGGCCTATGCGCCGGGCTCCAAAGTGGAGGTGACCCTGATGCGCGACGGACGTGAACAGACGATCACGGTTGAACTGGGTAACTTCCCAACATCTGACAGACTCGCTGCACGCAGCATCCCAAAACCCGCCGTCAAAAAGGCTCTTGAGGAGTTTGGCATGACGGTCGAGCCAACCGAAGATGGCGTCGGCATGATGGTGACTGCCGTGAAGCCGAACGGTGCCGCTGCGGAAAAGGGCATTGCCAAGGGTGATGTGATCTTCCAGATCGGTCGAGAGAAGGTGAATACCCTGAAAGAGATTGAAGCCGCTCTGGAAGCAGAGAAAGAACGCGGCCGCAAGAAGGTGCTTTTCGGTGTGAAAAAAGCCAATGGCGGTTCCGGTTTCACGGCCCTGTCCATCGGCTGATCTGATCGCTTCAGAGCGATCTGGAACCCACAGGATTATCCCGGCAAGTATCATTGTCGCCCCCAGCTTGTCGGGATAGGGGGCCTTCCCAAGGGCCCCGAGTTGACTTCCACCCAGGACGTTCAACTGAACTGCGGCAGTCCGGCAAGGGCTGCCGCTCTTTTCTTATGGCGCTGAACAGGCTATGCGAGGGTATCGATGAGACCAACAGCGGCAGAGAGCATGCGGATTCTGATTGTTGAAGATGACCGGGAAGCGGCCAATTATCTGGTTAAGGCTTTGAAGGAAACCGGACATATTGCGGACCACGCCGCAGATGGCGATGATGGCTTTGCCATGGCGGACGAGGGTGGTTATGACGTTTTGATTGTGGATCGCATGCTGCCAAAGCGGGACGGGCTGTCGATCATTGAGGAAATCCGGCGTAAAGGCGATACAACACCGGTTCTGATCCTGTCTGCATTGGGGCAGGTGGATGATCGTGTGACGGGCCTCCGGTCCGGTGGTGATGACTATCTGACAAAGCCCTATGCCTTCTCCGAACTTCTGGCCCGGGTTGAAGTGCTTGCCCGCAGAAATGCCAAGACCTCGGAAGCGGAAACCTCTTATACGGTTGCCGACCTGACGCTTGACCGTCTGTCTCATACAGTTTCGCGAAGCGGTCAGGATATCGTCCTGCAGCCGCGTGAATTCCGTCTGCTGGAATATCTGATGAAACATTCAGGCACGGTGGTAACCCGGACCATGCTGCTTGAGAATGTCTGGGACTATCATTTTGACCCGCAGACCAATGTGATCGATGTGCATATCTCGCGGCTTCGTTCGAAGATCGACAAGGGTTTTGAAACCCCGTTGCTGCATACGATCCGAGGGGCCGGATATATGGTCCGGGCAGTTTAAAATTTAAGACCAAGACAGAACAGGGTGGGGCAAACCAACAGATGGCACTGCGAAGGCTCTACAGAACCACCGCTTTCAAGCTGGCGACAATCTATCTGGTCATCTTCACGCTGTTTGCGGGCGGTCTGATCTATTACCTCGCTTCCAGCACCCATTCCCTGCTGAGGACACAGCTGCAGCTTCGCCTGAATGACGAGGTTGGTGAGCTTGACTCAATCTACCAGCGCGGTGGACTCAGGCGTCTGGTGCGGGCAATTGAGTGGCGCAGCAGACGCCCGGATTCGAGCCTTTATCTGATCACCGACCCGCAAGGTCAGCCAATCGCCGGTAATATTCTGGATGTGCCACCCGATATTTTCCAGGAGGAAGGCTGGGTAAAGGACCCGATCACCTATACCCGCTTCGAGCAGGCCAATGGCAGCGGCTTTGATCCGGACGAACAACTGGTGCACAGGGCTGTTGCCCAGATCTATTTCATGCCCAACGGCCTCCGCCTTCTGGTCGGGCGGGATATCGGTGAAGGGGAACGCTTCCGCGATATCTTCAAGCGGGCCTTTAACCTGTCTGTGGTTCTGATGGTTCTGTTGGGGCTTCTGACCTGGCTGTTCGTGTCGCGCCGGGTTCTGCGTCGTGTGGATGATGTGGGCAAGGCCAGCAAGCGCATCATGGCGGGGCACCTGGATGAACGCCTGCCGATCCGTGGTTCCCATGATGAGTTTGATCGTCTTTCGGTCAGCCTCAACACCATGCTGGACCGCATTGAAACCCTCATGGCCGGACTAAAGGAAGTCTCCGACAATATTGCCCACGACTTGAAAACCCCGCTGACGCGCATGCGAAACCGGGTCGAGATTGCCCTGCGGGGTGAAGGCGGTGAACAGGAGCTGCGCGAAGCACTGTCCACCACATTGGAGGAATCCGAAAACCTGATCCGCATTTTTGACGCTCTGCTGCGGATTGCCCGTCTTGAAGCAGGGTCCGCCACGGGAGATCTGAAGCCGGTCGATCTGGCTGGTATTGCCCGCGATGTCTCAGAACTCTATGAGCCTGTGGCCGAAGAGGATGGCATCGGGTTTGTCATCAGCGCCTCTGAACCCGCCTTTGTGACAGGAAGCCGCGAGCTGCTGGGGCAGGTGATTGCCAATCTGCTGGATAACGCGCTCAAATACGCACGAGAGCCAGGCAAGGAAGGGCTGACCCCAGAAATCACCCTGTCTGTCGAAAGTCGCGACAAGTCCGTGGTCCTCTGTGTGACCGATAATGGTCCCGGGATTCCGGAAGCGGACCGCGACAGGGTTCTGCAGCGTTTCGTACGGCTTGAGGAGAGCCGCAGTCAGCCGGGTTCCGGTCTTGGCCTTAGCCTTGTGGCCGCCGTTGCCCGTCTTCTGGACGGAAAGGTACAGCTTGGCGACAACAAGCCGGGACTCAGTGTAGAACTGCAGTTGACGCAGGTTGAGACGATCGGGAGTACGCCGGGTGAGTGAGCCGGAAAACGGGCTGGAGCGTGTGGAAGCGGTAACCAACAGAGCCGCCTTGTTAAGCAGGATTGCGCGAGACCTGGAGCCTTTGTCGCCTGAAGCAGCCGAGCAGGTGCTCAGTGATTATCTGGAGCGAGCCGGGCGTGACGGACTTGAAGAACGACTGGATGGTCTGCTGGCTGATCCCGCCGTTCGCCGTTTCCTGAGAGCCATACTCGATCTCTCACCTTATCTCCGGGATATTGCCATGGGGTCTCCGGTCCTGCTTCCGGACACGCTGGAGGCTGTGCCTGAAGAACGGTTCGATATGCTTCTGTCCGAGCGGCTGGACCGGTTCCATGAAACAGAAGCCGAGGTCATGGAAGACCTGAGGCGGATGAAGCAGGAGGGGGCACTTCTGATAGCCCTGGCGGACCTTGCGGGTGCCTGGACGCTGGATGCCGTCACGATTGCTCTGACCCGGCTGGCTGATACGGCCGCCCGTTGTGCTCTGCGGTTCATCCTTCGTGATCTGAACAGACGTGGCAAGATCTCCCTTGTTGATGAGAGCGATCCGGAAAAGGAATGCGGCTATATCGCACTGGCCATGGGCAAGCACGGGGCCTATGAGCTGAACTATTCAAGCGACATTGACCTGATCATCTTCTTCGAGCCAATCAATGCGCTGATTGCAGACCCCTATGATGCGCCGGATATCTTCGTGCGGGTGACCAAGAGCCTGGTGAAGATCCTCCAGACACGCGACCATAATGGCTATGTCTTCCGCACGGATCTGCGTCTGAGACCCGATCCCGGGGCCACTGCCGCTGCGGTCTCTGTTCCAGCAGCTCTGCAATATTACGAGAGCATGGGACAGAACTGGGAGCGGGCGGCTCTCATCAAAGCGCGCCCCTGTGCCGGTGATCTGAAAGCCGGCGATCAGTTCCTGAAGGAAATAGCGCCCTTTATCTGGCGCAAATATCTGGATTTTGCCGCTATTGCCGATATCCAGTCGATCAAGCGCCAGATTCATGCCCATAAGGGCCATGCGGCCGTTGCTGCAGCCGGACACAATATCAAGCTTGGACGCGGTGGCATCCGCGAGGTGGAGTTCTTTGTCCAGACCCAGCAATTGATTGCGGGTGGTCGGGTGAAGGAACTGCGCGGGCGTAGCACGCTGGATATGCTGGCGGAGCTGGTGCGGCAAGGCTGGATCAAGCCCAATGTTCACGACGATCTGAAGGCCGCCTATATCTTTCTCCGGTCCATTGAAAACCGGCTGCAGATGGTGCGGGATGAACAGACGCACATCATGCCTCAGAATGACGAGGACATGCTGCGCATCGCCCGGATGATGAATATGGATGATCTGGCCGCCTTTGAGGCTGAGCTGCTGAAGCAGCTCAATCTAGTCCAGCATCACTATGCCAATCTGTTTGAAGATGAGCCGGATCTGTCGTCAGGCGGCAGCAATCTGGTCTTTACCGGCGATGAGGATGACCCCGGCACGCTGGATGCCCTGATGACCATGGGGTTCAAGCGTCCACAGGATCTGACGCGAACGGTGAGAAGCTGGCATTTCGGGCGCTATCCGGCCACCCGGTCCACAAAGGCACGAGAGCGGCTGACTGAACTGACTCCGGTTCTGATCGAGACATTTTCCCGCACCAGTGAACCGGACAACACGTTCCTTGCCTTTGATCGCTTTCTCAGCAAGATGCCGACTGGTATCCAGCTGTTTTCTCTTCTGAAGAACAATCCGGCCCTGTTTGATCTGCTGATGACGGTGCTGGGTACGGCACCCCGGCTGACGGAGATTATCACCCGGCGGGTACACGCGTTTGATGCGCTTTTGGATCCGGCTTTCTTCGGAGGACTGCCATCGCGGGATGAACTCGCCGATCACCTGGCACGCTCTCTGTCAGAATCCACCTGCTATGAGGAAAGCCTCGACAGGGCACGTGTCTTCGGTCAGGAGCAACTGTTTCTGATCGGGGTCCGTGTGTTGTCTGGCGCGGTTAGTGCTCGCGATGCAGGGGCTGCCTATACGGCGCTGGCGGACGTGATCGTCTCGGCCATGCTGGAAGCGGTGCACATGGAGCTTCGCCGCACCCATGGGGATATTCCTGGCGGACGCATTGCACTGGTGGCCATGGGCAAGCTGGGCGGCCATGAGATGACGGCAGGATCTGATCTGGATATGATCCTGCTCTATGACATGGACCCGGATTGCACAGGCTCCGACGGCCCGAAATCCCTCTCAGCCAGCCAGTATTATGCCCGGCTGACCCAGCGGCTGGTCTCGGCCCTGTCTGCGCCCACAGCCGAGGGCACTATCTATGAGGTGGACTTCCGCCTGCGCCCCTCTGGCAACAAGGGACCGCTCGCTACCCATATCGACAGTTTCCGCAGTTACCAGACAAAGGATGCCTGGACCTGGGAGCACATGGCGCTGACCCGGGCACGGGTGATTGCCGGTGACGGCGGGTTTGCCGATGAGGTGCAGAGCGAGGTCCGTCGGATTCTTCAGAAGAGCCGGGATGCGGATGCGATCAGGGCAGATATTGCGGATATGCGTGGCCGGATCGCGCGTGAGAAGAAGCATGCGGGTCCGTGGGATATCAAGCTGGCTCCCGGCGGGTTACTGGATATCGAATTTATCGCCCAGACTGTGCAATTGCTCCATGCCCATGATCATCCCGGTCTCAACCAGACCAATACGGAACAGGCGCTGAGGGCTGCGGCTGATCTGGGGCTCCTGGATGGGGGAGATGTGGACGCACTGATGCCTGCCATTCAGCTCTATCAGAACCTGACCCAGGTTCTGCGTCTGGCGCTTGATAATCAGTTTGATGAGGCCAGTGCGCCAGACGGTCTGCTGCGTGTTCTGGCCAATGCGGCATCCATGCCGGACTTCAAGACCCTGTCCCTGCATCTGCTCGAAACCGAGACCGCCGTTCGCCAGGTCTTCGAGCGACTTGTGGGCTCGCCGGATGGCGAAGCCGGACTTTAGACATATTGTTTTCGCGCTTTAAGTCAAAAATTACCGATGTTTAATTTGAATTGTCTGCAGCTATCACAGATATGTGAAGGGTAGCCGGAGCACCATAGAAACGGGCGCGGCTTCGGGGCGACGTGAGGATTCTTTTTGAAATAAGGATTAGCGTCATGAAAAAGCTTTTGATTATCGGGACGGCTGCGACACTGGTCGCTGGATCACTTGCCGCAGCCTTTGCTGGCGGCCACAAATATAGCGGCCATCATAGCCCGCGCCATATGTTCGAGCGGCTTGATACGGACAAAAGCGGCACGATTTCCCGTGAAGAGTTTGACAAGATGGGTGAAAACCGTCTGGCCAAGGCCGACACGGACAAGGATGGTGCTCTGAGTGCTGAAGAACTGGATGCCCATCTGAACAAACGTCTTGCCAGGATGAAAGAGCGCATCCTCAAGCGGTTTGATGCTGATGGTGACGGCGTTATCTCTCAGGCGGAGATGGCCAATCATCGCCAGGACCGTTTTGCAAAACTCGATGCCAACTCCGATGGCGAGATTGAGAAGAGTGAGTTTCGCAAAGCCATGAAGAAACATCATGGCAAGTACAAAGGCCATCACGGGGGCAAGTATAAAAAGGACGGTGACAGCGCGGAGTAATCTGACCTCTGGTGTGCCCGACCTTTACAACGAACTCAGCTGAAACAAGACCCCGCTGTCATCTGATGGCGGGGCTTTCTGCCAGAGCATTTTGAGCCTAAATAGGATTGCTCATAATGCTCTATCTACTTGTTTGTAAGCCTATTCTTATCCGAAAACCGCACACACTTTTCAGGAATATGCTCTATTCAGTAATCTGCAAAAGAGCATGAACCGAGGTCAGAAAGCTGGCGTTTCCATTTGGTTCAGGAACGGCCTTGCCAAGGGCAGGGCGGACAGCGAAGGCATCTGCCATATCCAGCAGGGTTTCCGCCAGAGCGTCAGGCTGTTGCTGTGTCAGAAATTGTCTGGATCGGACGCCATCGCTGATCTTTGTGTCAAGGACGGCAATCAGCGCCTTCCGGTTTGTCAGAAACAGATCGGCAACAGCGTCATTCCGCGCAGCCTCTGCAGCCACTTCCAGCATCAGAATAGCATCTGACCGGTCAGAAACCTGCCCGACGATGAAGGACAGAACCGCCTCAATGGCCTCAAGCGGGTCTGTGATATCAGCAGCAGTTCCGGCAATGGAGGCAACGGAATCCGCTTCAAGAGCCGCAATCTCGACGATAAGGGCTTCCTTGCTCGCGAAGTAGTTATAGAGATTGCCGAGGCTGACCCCCGCCGCCCGGCTGATATCGCGCATGCTGGTGCTGTGAAAACCCTTCTGGACAATACAGCCCAGAGCCGCGTCCAGAATACGCAGGAACCGCCTGTCACGGTTCGTTGCCACCTCTGCACTCTGTGACGGGTCCTTGGACGACAGATCTTTGGGGGCTGGCTGGTCAGTCATGGGTTCACCTCGAACGACAGCTTCCGACGAACCGGCAGCATGCTGTTATATCTAAGACGAACGTTCGTTCTGTCAAGAAGTTCAAATATCAGGATTGAAGGGTTGCCAGTCAGGTAAATGAACAGGGCGGTTTATGGTACCAAGACCGAGGGCCCTTTACCGCTCGCTCAGCATCAGCCGTGTGGCAAGGCCGACGAAAATCAGACCGGCGACCCGGTTCATGATGATCTGGGCGCGGGTGGATTGTTTGAGCCAGTTGCCGAGGAACCCGGCGCACCAGGCAACCAGGCTGAATGTGGGGAAGGTAACCAGCAGGAAGATGGCACCGAGCAGCAGCATCTGGATACCCACAGAGCCACGAGCCGGGTCGGCGAATTGCGGCAGGAAAGCCAGAAAGAAAATGCCCACCTTCGGGTTCGTCACATTCATGATAATGCCACGCAGATAGAGCTTGCGCAGGCTCAGGCGTTCGGCTTCCGGGTCCGTCAGGTCAGAGGCCCCGGCACGGAAGGCCTGCCAGGCCAGATAGAGCAGATATCCGGCACCGGCAATCTTCAACAGGGTAAAGGCCAGCTCGGATGTCTGGAAGATGGCAGCGACGCCGATTGTCACCAGACAGGTATGAACCAGAAGCCCGGTACACAAACCGGCGGTCACAGCCAGACCGGCCGGGCGGCCATAAAGTGCAGACTGGGTCAGGACGAAGATGTTGTCCGGCCCGGGTGCCGCAGCAAGCGCCAGCGAAGCAATAACAAACAGCGACATAACTTCAAACGGGATCATCTTTGGGCTCCGGGAAAATAGACGATCACAATCAGTATCTGATTGTACCTCTTCATGAAAGTGTAGTTTCCGTCTTTTGCCAGTTGCCTGAAAGCCAATCGGTTGTAATCATCTCGCTCAGATAAAAGGGAGCCTGAGATGAAAGTCACCGTTTGCCAGCTGGACCCGCATCCGTCACATCTGGATGATCAACTGGCCGCCCTGGCCCGGCATGTGGGCGAGACCGGCAGCCGGTTTCTGCTTCTGCCGGAAATGTGTTTCTCCAACTGGCTGGCGGCAGACAAGGTGCCTGACGCGGATCGCTGGCAGGAGGCGGTTACAGCGCATCATCAACGTATCGCTGATCTGGCGACACTGGGCGCTGATGGCGTTATGGGAACCCGTCCGATTGTGACAGCCCATGGCAGTCGGAGGAACCAGGCTTACCTTTGGTCATCCGCCACAGGTGAGGCCGCGCCCCTGCATGAGAAATACTATTTGCCGGATGAACCGGGTTATTGGGAACACAGCTGGTATGATCGGGGAGACCGGCGGTTTGATCTGGGCCGGGCGCTTGGAATGCGGATCGGAGTGCAGATCTGCACTGAGATGTGGTTCTTTGAATGGGCTCGCCATTATGCGGCTGCCCGGGCTGACATGATCTGTGTCCCGCGCGCGACACCCCATGGTTCGGTGAGCAAATGGCTGGCCGGTGGGCAGGCCCAGGCCGTCTGCTCCGGTGCCTACAGCCTGTCATCAAACCTGTGGGCGCCTGAAGGTGAGGGTGCGGATCTGGGCGGGCTCGGCTGGGTCATTGATCCGGAAGGCAATGTGCTGGCCACCACCGACCCGGACAATCCGTTTGCCACCGTTGAGATTGATCTGTCCTTTGCCAGCCACAGCAAGTCCACCTATCCAAGATATGTGCCGGAATAGGTGTAGACTCTCAGACAGATCATCTGAGGCATAAACGGAGGCAACACCACCCCGCCAGCTGTTAATCATAAACCGAACTTGCGATATACGAGTACTGGTTCAAGCTGCTAGAATGTTTACATAAATTTAACCATGGGGTTGTCCGCAAGTTATCTTCGATACCGGAGAAACACGGACGTGGTTGAAACAAGCAGGGACCGAAGCGGTGGCATATGCACTTGATAGCTGGAGCATGATGTCCGGCCTGTCGACACCAAGATATCTGGTGGAGTACAGGCGGCGCTTCCATGCGGCTGAACTGCTGCAGGAATTGCGGGACCTGGAGTTCCGGGCCGGTCAGGCCAACTGCTTTTATGGTGCAGATTTTCTCGTTGCCGCCCAGGAAACCATCCTGGCCAGAGAGCCGGTTTCCGCTTTCCTGGTCTGGCGGGATAACGGCCCCGACCTGCGGCGGCTGGTGGGATTCATGCCAGGGCAGGTGCGCAACCTGGCTGTTGCGCCTGAATTCCAGCTGCTGGATACGCGCTACAATCCCTATTATGAGCCATTGATTGACCCGGACTGCCTGACCGGTGTGGTCGATGCGGTGCTCGGGCTTGCGAAAGAACGTAAGGATCTGCCCAGTATCTTCAATTTCGGCTCTCTTGTTCTGGGAAGTCCCTTTGCGGAAACATGGCTGAAGCGGATCATCGGGTTTGGTGGCGTCAACCGGATTGTCGGACGCTATCACCGTCCTGCTGTCAACGCGGCAACCGGGAACCCCACAGAAATTAAGGACCGGCTCAGCCCCAAGGCACGCTACAGGGTCAAGCACGGCCTGCGGGCGTTATCGGAACTGGGAGAGGTGCGGTTTGAGAGCCTCTCCGGCACTGACCCCGGCAAGGCACAGGCCGTCAGTGAGTTTCTGGTGCTTGAATCCCTTGGCTGGAAGGGATCAGGCCGAACGGCACTGGTCTGTCAGGCGGACACCGCGCGTTTTGCGCTCAAGCTGGCGCGTTCAAGGAACCTGCGGGTAGAACGTCTGATGCTGGACGGGCAGGCCATCGCCGCCAGTCTCAACCTCACATCAGGCCGCAAGCTGTTCGGCATGAAAATGGCCTATGACGAGACCTACGCGAAACACTCGCCGGGCACGCTGCTGGCCATGCATCTGGCGGAAACCTTCCAGAGCAATCCGGATGTGCGCGTACTTGATTCAGGCACCGGTGGTGGCCACCATCTGCTCAGGTTCTGGCCGGACCGCATCGAGTGCGGCCGCGTTATCAGTTCTGTCTCCCAGCCTGGCCATTGCCCCACAGCCATCACCCTTGGCCTCCACAGTGTGCCCTTTGTTGTAAAAGACCACGCAAAACGCGTCCGTGACATGGTCCGGCTGCACTATACCGGCAACGCCCAGTATCGCCCTGCGTAAGGGGAGTTTGTAGAGAAGGCCGCCTTGCTATTCAGGGCGACACTCTTTTGGCCAGCCTGTTCAGATTTTCAGGCTACCTTTATTGCCTCTATAGAAAAAGTTAGACACTATCGGCCAGACAGTGAGATATTCAATCTGTCTGATCTCAGCATCGCTGTTCCAAGGAAAAGATGACCGATGGATGACGCACAAGCGGAGCAGCAATCTGATGCTCTGAATGACTTCCTGAATGCATTTGATTTAGCAATGCGCATTCGCAACTACTCTCATGCTGAGATGCTGGCGATCGGGTTTTCCAAAACGAGGCCAGAGGCCCCGGAAGGCATCGAGAAACGTGCCTTGGTTCAGCTGGAGCGCTGTGAATACAGTGCTGCTATTGAGCTGTTCAATATTGCAATGAACACTTTTCCGGAGCGCCATGAAAACTTTGCGGGCGCGGGAAAAGCGCTTATGGCTCTTGGCAAGCATGGCGAAGCAAAGAAATTGGCTCAGGACCTCATTACGAACTTTCCCAGGAAAGCTGTCGGTCGCATCCTGATGGCAGATGTCTATAAGCATCTTGCTAAACCAGAGGCTCAGGAAAAGACCCTTCGCGCCTGTATCAAGGCCTTTCCACGCCAGTTGAAGGCGTATGTCGAATTGGGAAATTGCTTGTTGGCGCAAGGTAAGGCCAGCCAGGCAACTATTATGCTTGAGGCTGCTTCTGAGCAGTTTTCCAGACGGCCTGTGGTCCATGAGCTGTTATCGAAATCGTTTATAGCGGCGCAAGACTTTGCTGGTGCTGAAAAAGCCTTGTGTCACGGTATCGAACTGAATCCAGACGCTCTGCGCCTTAAGCGCAGCCTGTTGGGCATCAAGGTTCTACAGGTTCTTGAGGCTTATTTCCGGGCCCGGTTCGAAACGTGTTATGAACGCTTGAGTGAGCTCGAAGAAGTATATGAACCGCTAAGGGAGCGCTTTAAGCTACAGGGTGTTTATCGCGAAGTGCACTGGGCCTTCAGTCGTGACCATGCGCTGTCTGCCGCCCAGAAAGCACAAAAGGAAGCACCTGAAGCTACAGCAGGCTATCTCGCTGAAGCGATGATCCAGTTCGAATCTGGCGCCTTTGAAAAGGCCTCTCAGAAATTCCGAGAAGCAAAAGCTCTGGATGCTGAATGTGTCGAAGCTCAGATTGGCTCCGCTCTTGTTCAACTCAATACAAATGATCAGGACGGTGCTGTTCGGACGCTGACAGATAGTAACGTGAAGAGCCATTGTCTGACATTTTTGACGTTGGGCGCTCTGGAGGTTGGTCGTTTTGAGCTGAACCGGGCACTGAAGCACTTTGAAGCCGCATATGAAACTGCTGGCACACCTGGAATAAAGGCGTTCGTACAACGCCAAATCAATGCGGTGACGCAATCTCTGGAACTCGAAACACAGTACAGGTCGGTAGCCGATATGCTGTGTGATGAAGCGTCCGTTTCGCTCTTTCGCAGTTGGTCTGCGGGTTTCTGTATCCTGGACAGTGTCAGGATACCGCCACTGAGCCCGTATAAGCTTCCATCCATAGCGCGGGATTTCAACGAAGGCCTTACAAGCAAAGCGATTTCCTATTGTGAGGAAAATACCCGGAATGGCCTGGTTGATATAACCGGGTTGGGATATTCGGACCTGTATCTGGATATCTCACCCAAGGAAGTTCTGGATGTCATGTTGCTCAATCACTATCACTATGTGTCAAAAGATGGAGCAGTGAAGATTTCGCCTGAAGGGTGCTCTCATGTGCTTGATTGTGGTGCGCTGCATGGTGAGACAGGTCTGCTGTTTGCAGCGGAAGGACGTGACGATTGTACCGTCGCGATGTTTGAATTCATTCCCAGCAAAATCGAGCGGATTCGCCGTGCTATCAAAATGAATCCGCACCTCAAACAGCGGCTGACGATTGTCAGTCACCCCGTCTTTGAAACCGACGGACAGACGCTGTTCCTCAATCCATACATTCCAAGCCGAGTGTTTGACGAAGCAGCCAATGAAGACTGTACGCCGGTCCATACCCTTTCCATTGACGGCTATATGGAACAGTCCGGGCAAGAGCGACTGGATTTCATCAAGATGGATATTGAGGGGGCGGAGCTCCCTGCGTTGAAAGGCGGGATTAAAACCATCCGCAAGTGCATGCCAAAGCTCGGGATTTCAATTTATCACGAAGATGACTGGTTGAGGGTCCCACTGTGGTTTAAGAGCCAGAATCTGGACTACAAATATTTTGTGGGCCACCATTCCGCACAAGGGCGGGAGATGGTGCTGTATGCTATTCGGGCTGACGTTGTCCCCTCTTAAAGCGTGCTGCACCAAGGCGGGAGCCGGTTTTGTGATGGACAGCGCGCTTCAGCAAAAGTGGTGAGCATGTCGCGTGAACTCCGTTCAGCGTGACACGCTCCGGGCATTCCCATCGATTTATGATGAGGCGCGCTCCGTATTTCGGGGGCTGTATGGGCAGGTGAGTGGGGAGCGGCATGATATCGTTCCAGCCTCCACAGCATCCTTGTGTCATAAGAGACCGCGCAAAACGCGTTCGTGACATGGTCCGGTTGCATTGCACCGGCAGTGCCTAATATCGCCCTGCTGGAGGAGTTATCGGGATGTGTTCTGCGCTATTTGACGAAAACTTTGAGCTTTAGTTAGGCTGTGACCGGCGTTCTCAAGTTAGAATTTTAGTTCTTCAGATCTATAATATGATTGATTTCGTGATCCATACCAGGGCTTGAATTTCCCTGCCTCAGTGTAAGTACCGAGCCATGTATGATCTCCATTCAGTTGAAACTCGAAATCCCCTCCTACAAATCCAATCGAGTCTTTGCGCTGCCATGTGCCGGACCAGACACCAGCGTCGATTTCTCCTATGAGACTCCCCCAGACATGCTTGTTACTTCCTGTCAAATTGTCTCCAGTGTACAGCGCCGTTGCCCTGTTTCCCCGTTGTGTAATTTCCATTGTATGAAAGCAAAGTTCTTCATTTGAACAATTTACTTTTGTGTACCAGGTGCCACCCCAGTAAGTATCGTAAAAGCGCGCCTTAGAATATTCGACAGCCAAAGGAGCTAATATTTCTGAAAAGAACGCTCCAAAGGTTGCGCATGTTAGGCCAAACAGAATTCTTTTCATTGAAAATAGCCCTTAAAATTCAATTTATTTTATTTATCTTGCCTTAGTTTCATGGAATATCAACATGATATTTTGATACTGAAGTTAAAAAGGAAACGCTCTTATATCTAAAAAATACTTCATCTCCCTCTTCGCACACAAAAAAACGCTCCGGCGAGCCGGAGCGCAGTGGGTACTCTAGGGAGGAATACAGAACTTCTCAAATCTGGTCATCACGGCCTATCCGATGATGATCAGTGCGCCTGAGTGAACATGCAGAGGGGCACATGTTCAGACAGTTGGGTCGGAGCTAACCAACACTGCTGCTTTCGGAAGACGCATAGAGACGATTGTTCCCTCACCAACACGCGAACATATCCGCATGCTGCCCCCGTGCAGCTCAACCAGAGATCGTGCAATGGCCAGCCCAAGACCAGATCCCTGGTGATTTTTGGTGAACTGATTCTGCACCTGCTCGAACGGCCTGCCAAGTTTCCTCAGCTCGTTCTGCGGGATGCCTATTCCCGTGTCCCGGATGGTGACGATGACCGAATCAGCAACCACCTTTGCCTTAAGGAATATCCTACCATCTTCCGGCGTGAATTTCACGGAATTCGACAAAAGGTTAATGATGGTCTGCTTCATTGCCCGCCTGTCGGCCAGCAGTTCCAGGCTGTTGTCGAGGTCTGTTTCAAGGGTCAGTTTGCGCTGTTCCGCCTGTGTTTGAACAATGCGGAGCGCCTCTTCAACAAGCGGCTTGAGGCAGATCTCTTCTCTTTCAAGTTGCAGATGCCCGGCCTCGATTTTCGACATGTCGAGAATGTCATTGATCACACCCAGCAGATAGGTGCCGGAATGATGGATGTCTTCGCAATATTCCCGATATTTGTCAGCACCCAGCTTGCCGAACATCTCGCTGGTCATGATTTCCGAGAAACCGATGATGGCGTTCAGCGGTGTTCGCAGCTCATGACTGATATTGGCGAGGAACTCAGACTTGATCTTGTTGGCCTCTTCGGCCTTTTCCTTCTCGTCGGCGTATTTTTCTGCCAGTTCAAGAAGCTGCTGTGCCTGGGTTTCCAGGGTCTGCCGCGACTGGCGCAGGTCAGATACGGTGGACAGCAGACGGCTTTCGCTGTCGGTCAGGCGCTTGGCCTGCTGTTTCAGCAGGGTAATATCGGTGCCGACGGAGACGTAACCGCCATCCTTGGTCCGGCGCTCGTTGATCTGCAGCCAGCGCCCATCAGAAAGCTGAGCTTCATAGGTATGATGCATGCCGACAGCGTCATCTGCTGAAAGCCCTACATCCGGTAGGGTGGTGCTGACCATTGGGTGGCGGCCCGCTTCCAGAACCACCGCATAGGGCGTGCCCACGCGCACGGCTGAATCAGGCAGATTGTGCAGCTGCTGATATTTCGAGTTACACAGGACCAGTCGGTTATCGGCATCCCAGAGAACAAAGGCCTCTGAAATGGTCTCAACCGCATCACGCAGGCGGACATCGGCCTGCTTGGTGCGTTCGGCCTGCTTGCGCTGCTCGGTTATATCGACAGCGATGCCCAACAGGTGAGGTGTACCGTCAGCCGTCTCGACGATCTCGGCCCGGGCGCGCAGCCAGACCCATTCCCCGTTGGCATGGCGCATGCGGAACACGCGGTCCACATTGGTCTCACCGGATTTGAGCAGGGTGTCAGCCAGTTCGTAGAGATCGCCGTCATTCTTGTTGACCAGTGCATTGACTTCCGAGAAGCCGAGGAGGTCGTCCCTTGGTTCCATGCCAAGCAGGTCGAACATGGAGTGGGACCAGAACATGCGTCCGCGTCCCAGGTCCCAGTCCCAGAGGCCACTATGCCCGCGTTGTAGAGCCGCTTCGATCCGGCCATGAGCATCTCGATAAATCCGGTCGGCCTCGTCTGCCCGGGCGGACTGATTGAAGAAGCCGTAAATGATGACCAGGAAGATGAAGCTGGTGGCCACAAAGATGGTCACATTGATCGACACTTCCTTCCGCCACATCTCCTCAATGTCGTAGATGGGCTGGATGATGGCTACAGAGCCGAGCGGGGCAGGCAGGTGGTGCACAGCGCCAAGTGCGGCACGTTCGTCAGCCAGTTCAATCTGCAACACGCCAGCATCAGAACCAAATGTGGTCAGAGGCTGGGCCAGACCAAGCAGTTCGATAAGCGGGCGCTTCTCATATACATGGTCCTGCGGATAGGCCAGCAACACGATGCCTGTCTGGTCGGTGAAATAGATCCGCCGACCTTCTGCATAAATGTCTTCCGGCAGTGTGGAGGAAAGCAGCGTTGTCAGCTGACCTTTGATGTCGCTTCCCTCAGACAGGTCCAGCCCGTTAGCGGCCTGTGACAGAGTGCTGATAGCCAGGGAGAGTTCCCGCTTGGCTGAATCCTGCCGTTCAAGCTTCAGCCCCATCAGGTCGACA
Organism: Coralliovum pocilloporae; assembly: GCF_030845175.1. Classification (NCBI taxonomy): domain Bacteria; kingdom Pseudomonadati; phylum Pseudomonadota; class Alphaproteobacteria; order Hyphomicrobiales; family Coralliovaceae; genus Coralliovum; species Coralliovum pocilloporae. Next base: position 2,679,424 of record NZ_CP132542.1, read on the forward strand.
ATACGCACAAAGCCCACGAGAGCGAGAAAGATAACGATGAGAAGCGGGATGGATCGTTTAAGGAAAGGTTCTGCGGCGATCAGCCGTTCATAGGTCGGTCTGGCGATCAGGCGCATATGTCCGGTGAGGGTCGGCTTGGAGAACAGCGGTTGCGAAACCTTGAATCTCTTCGCATCCGCCGTGCCGGTTGTCCCTGCACGGTGCATCTCTGTCCCCCTTGATTCCTCAGTTGATGATTCGTCTCTGCTGCCCATCCGAATCACCTCCATTTGAATCGAGGTGAATCGGCTTGTCTAGCCCCAAACGCAAAAAAAGCGTTAACGGGTTGGCAGCGCTGTTTCATCAGTGGAATCCGTGTCCCGGTCTCAGGAATCGGTGAGGTTTCAAGGGGAATGTTCCTATGCCAGGCTCCTTTCCGCGATATCGCGAACGTCTTTTGACAGGCTGTCCTTGTCGAGAATGCGCTGCAGCGCTTCTCGTGCATGATGCTGCCTGTCTTCAGTCATGGCGCGCCACGACCGGAAGCTGGTCAGAAGGCGTGATGCCACTTGCGGATTGCTGTCATCAAGGGTGATGACATGGTCGGCTACAAAGGCATATCCGGCACCGTCAGCCCGGTGGAACTGGGTTGGATTGCCGGTGGCGAAGGCGCCAATCAGCGAGCGGACCCTGTTCGGATTACTCATTGAGAACGAGCTGTGCCGGGTCAGGTCAATGACCTTGCCAAGGGTGTCCGATTGCGGAGCCATGGCCTGGACGGATAGCCATTTGTCGATCACCAGCGCGTGGTGCTGATAGCGCTCGTGAAAGTCATCCAGAACCGCGTCAGCTGTCTCCGCACCTGCCATCACCAGGGTGGAGAGGGCTGCAAAGCGATCTGTCATGTTGTTCGCCGTCTCATACTGGCTGTGAGCCAGCGCATAAGCCTCATCGGAACCACTGGCCAGCATAAGGTCAAGCACGGCATTGCGAAGTGACCGCCGACCGGCCTCGGCCGCATCTGGTGAGTAGGCTCCGGAGCCTTCAAGCGCCCTGTAGAGGGACGGGAGATCGGGGCCGAGTGTCTCGGCTGCTTTGACCTTCAGGGCCTTACGAGCCGTGTGGATGGCGTCCGGATCGACATCCTTGCCGATTTCCCTGGCGATATCAGCCTCACTTGGCAGGGTCAGAACCTGGGCGCGGAAGGCAGGCTCAAGGCTGTCATCCCGGATGATGGACAGCAATGCTGAGAGGAAGCGCGGGTCAACTGAAAGCGTGCCGCGTGCACCATCGATCAGATGCCGTGTCGCCAGGTCCTGGGCGGCCTGCCAGCGATTGAAGCCGTCACTGTCGGAGGCCATCAGGTGCAGGCGGCTGTCATTATCCGTCTGCAGAGTCAGATTGACCGGTGCGGAAAAGCCGCGCAGCAGGGACAGAACCGGAGGTGTCTCCATCGGCCCGAACACCACCCTGTGGCGGCCCTGGCGCATATGCAGAACGTCGCCCTGCAGATGATCTCCACCCTCATGGATCAGCGCGCTGATGGGCATGTCTGCGCCATGCTCATTGAGAAGGCCGAGCCGAACGGGGATATGCAACGGCTGTTTCACCGGCTGGCCCGGCGTTGGCGGGCAGGACTGTTCGATGGTGATGCCAAACAGGCCGGATGAGAAGTCCCAGTCGGTTGATACGATCAGTTCCGGCGTGCCGGCCTGACTGTACCAGAGCTTGAACTGGTCAAGATCCTGACCGGTTGCCTCGGCAAAGCAGGCGAGGAAGGATTCAATTGTGGTGGCGTCGCCATCGTGGCGATCGAAATAAAGATCCATTCCGGCGCGGAAACCGTCATCGCCCAGAATGGTCTTCAGCATCCGGCAAAGCTCGGAGCCCTTCTCATAGACGGTCGCAGTGTAGAAATTGTTGATTTCCGTATAGCTTTCAGGACGCACAGGATGAGCCAGCGGGCCACCATCTTCCGGGAACTGATGAGATTTGAGCAGCCTGACATCGCTGATGCGTTTAACCGCCCGGGACCGCATGTCAGAGGAAAATTCCTGATCGCGGAAAACCGTAAGGCCTTCCTTCAAACAGAGCTGGAACCAGTCACGGCAGGTGATGCGATTGCCGGTCCAGTTATGGAAATACTCATGCGCAATAACAGCTTCGATATTGGCATAGTCCTGATCAGTCGCGGTTTCCGGATTGGCCAGCACATATTTGTCGTTGAAGATGTTGAGGCCCTTGTTTTCCATGGCCCCCATATTGAAGTCGCTGACGGCAACGATGTTGAAGACATCCAGATCATATTCCAGTCCGAAGGCGTCCTCGTCCCACTTCATCGACCGTTTCAGGGCATCCATGGCGTAGGCGCAAAGATGTTCCTTGCCGTGCTCAACATAAATGCCAAGTTCCACCGGCTTGCCGGAGCTCGTGGTGAAACTGTCATGGATTGAGGCGAGGTCACCCCCAACAAGAGCAAAGAGGTAGGATGGTTTCGGATGCGGGTCGTGCCAGACGGTAAAATGCCGGTCCGTGCCCTCAATTGTACCGCTGTCCTGCAGATTGCCATTGCCAAGCAGAATGGGAGCCTCTGCCTTGTTTGCTTCAAGGCGCGTGGTGTAGACGGCCAGCACATCCGGCCGGTCGAGGAAATAGGTGATCCGGCGAAAGCCCTCAGCTTCACATTGTGTGCAATAGGTGCCGGAAGATCGATAAAGCCCCATCAGTCGGGTATTGGCCGTCGGATCAACCTTTGTCGTCAGCGTGAGGGTGAAGAGGCCTTCTGGCGGTGCAAGAAGGACAAACTGATCCCGGCTGACCGTATAGGCATCATCCGCAAGCGCAGCGCCGTCCAGATCTGCGGAAACGAAATCAAGGTCATCACCATCGAGAACCAGAGCGGCTGTCTCGGTTCCCGTACCCTCACGCTTTCTCAGCGTAATTGTGCTGGTGATCAGCGTTTCTGTCGGATGCAGTTTGATGTCCAGAGAGACCGTTTCGATCGAATAGGTGGAGGGTGTGTAATCATCCAGACGGATCACAACAGGCGTCTCGGTCCGCATCCGGTTTCCTTCTTGACCATTGGCCCGTCACTTTGCAGCGCAGACCAGAACAGAGCTTGAGTCCAATAGAACAGGAGTCCAGATGTAAGGTGATTTGCGCAGAAAACCAAGCTTCGCTCGCCTGAATACAGTCACTTCAGCAAAAGAATTCACAACTGTCGTGAAGAGATCATGATCTTGACCCTAATAAAGGCATTTGAGGAGTTTGAGATGGTTTTTCGTTATTTTATGGTTGTTGCTGCCCTGTTTATTTCAACCGGTATTGCGCTGGCTGGAGATCATGCCCATTCCTGGCTTGCTCCGGTTGATCTCTATTGCGTGCGGGTAGAGCAGTCATTCTGGGCCGAGCCTTTGAATGCCCTGTCCAATGGTGCCTTTCTGATTGCTGCTGTTCTTGCCTGGCGTCTGGTTGGTCGTCGTGGAGGTGGGTATGTCGCGTATGGCTTTGCCGCTTTGATTGGCGTGATAGGTCTTGGATCCTTCCTGTTCCACACATTTGCCAATCGCTGGTCACTGCTGGCGGATGTTCTGCCTATAACCCTGTTTATCTACGGGTTCTTCTTTGTTGTCCTGTATCGTCTGCTGGAGCTCCCTCTGTTACAGGCCGTTTTTGGAACAGGAGCTTTTCTCGGCGCATCTTTTGTGTTTGCCAGTGCACTGCCTCAAGGGTTTCTCAACGGTTCTAGCGAATACCTTCCGGCCCTGGCAGCGCTTTTGTACCTGGGTGCCCTGATCCGTCGCAGGAATGCGTATGCTGGTTATAGCCTGCTTACCGCAGCCCTTGTGTTTATTGTATCCATCACCTTCCGCTCAATCGATAATGCAATCTGCGAGACCCTGCCCATCGGCATTCACTATGTCTGGCATATATTGAATGGTGTGGTGCTCTATGCCTGTGTCAGAGCGTTGACGGGTGAGCCCGCACAGACCTCAAGGGTCATCACATCTTGATGAGCGGCGATCCGTCACCTTGACGGAAAGCAACGCACCAGACACATAAGGCGCATATAAACCGGATTGATAACGGTGACTTTGGGGCTGCATCACAAGATGCGCGGAATAGCTCTGGTTCAAATCACAAGATTGAGCCACGCTATCTGAAAGAGAGCAGACTATGGAATTCGACATTACGATCTGGGGCGCGTTGATTGCCGGACTGATCTCCTTCATCTCCCCATGTGTGCTGCCCATCGTACCGCCCTATCTGTGCTATCTCGCGGGCGTATCCCTTAACCAGCTGACCGGTGAGGATGGTGAAGGCGCTGATCCGGTCAAGGTTTTCACAGCGGCGCTGACCTTTGTGCTCGGCTTCTCGACTGTCTTTGTGGCGCTCGGAGCCGGGGCCTCTCTGGCCGGTATTTCGCTTGCAGAGCATGCCAGCTGGCTCATCTATGTGGCTGGAGCCATCATCATTGCCATGGGGCTGCATTTCCTCGGTGTGTTTCGTATCCGGGCACTCTATTCCGAAGCCCGCGTTCATGTGGACAAGAAACCGGCTGGTGCCTTTGGTTCCTATCTGATTGGCCTCGCATTCGGTTTCGCCTGGACACCCTGCATCGGCCCGATCCTGGGCACCATCCTTGTGGTGGCTTCTGCTGAAGAAACTGTATCACAGGGGGCTCTCCTGCTGGCGGTCTATTCCCTCGGTATTGGTATTCCATTCCTGCTGGCCGCTGCGTTTGCCGGACCGTTCATGCGGTTCATGGCAGGTTTCCGCCGTCATCTCGGCAAGGTGGAAAAGGTCATGGGTGGCCTGCTGGTCTTCACCGGTATCATGATCATGACCGGTCAGCTGGCCCGCCTGTCTTACTGGATGCTTGAGCTGTTCCCGGGACTGGCCACCATCGGCTGATCCGGATGTGCCCTAGGCCGTCTGTTCAACTGGCTTCAGCTCATGGCGGCGGGCGAAATACCAGACCCATGCCACACTCTGTAAGGCCAGGAATGCCGTGAACGTGACGGTATAGCCGGTTGAAACACCGCTCTCGAACAGATCAATCAGTTCTCCCGTCAGCCATTGCATGGCAAAAGCCAGGATGAAAACGAGAAAGTTGATCGCTGTGTTGACCCGCCCGGCCAGGGCGCGGGGGAAGAGCTGGGTCAGCGCCGCATATGAAATAATCCCTGATGTTCCCGCGAAGGTGTAAAGCAGCCAGACCGGCCACACAGTTTCAGCGGGAAGCAGGATCAACAGCACCTGGGCCACGAGAAAAGCGCCCATACCGCAGACGCTGACTGTTGCCGCCGAGATGCCCCGGTTGCCGAGACGTGTTGCCAGAGCCCCGAGCCCCAGAAATCCCGCCATCTGTGCTGCAGCCATAAAAGACAGAAGATTGGCCGCCGATGCTGGTGTAAACCCTGCCAGGTCTCTCAGCCAGGGGCCTGCCCAGAGCGTCGGGATAGCCAGATAGGTGGCCTGGCTTAAGACGCAGAGTGGCGTGATGGCCCAGAAGGCCGGATGAGTGACAACGGTCTTCAGACCCTGCATCTGCTGGCCAAAGCTCTGTGGAGAAGGGCGGTCACCATCTTTCCGCGGCACAATCAGATAGATGGCCAATGCCACTATTGCAGTTGCCACGGCCAGGGCAAAGAATACGGCGCGCCAGTCAAAGGCATTGATAAGGAAATCGGTCGGGCGACCGCCCACCAGAGCCCCAAGCCCGCCTGCGGTCAGGTGGATGCCATTGATCAGTGGCAGACGCTCCGCACTCGACCATTCCGCGTAAGCCTTGAAGGCCGCCATCAGGGCTGCGGAAACGCCAAATCCGATCAAGGCCCTGCCGATAGTCAGACCAACCAGCCCGGTTGAGGCCGCAAAAATGGCTGATCCGGCAGCGGCAAAGAGCAGAAGAACAGCTTCCACCTTGCGCGGCCCGAACTTGTCGAGCAGAAGGCCGAGCGGGATCTGTGCGGCGGCAAAGGTCAGGAAATAGGTGCTGGTCAGCAGGCCAAGGTCACCTGAATCAAGCTGCATGGATTCAGCCAGATGCGGGCCGGCAACACTATTCACCACCCGGAACAGATAGCTCAGGAAATAACCCAGCGCGAAAGGAATAAGCACACGAAGAAATAACATGCGCAATCGGTAAAGAGCAGCCCGCCAAAGAGCAAACTGTTTTTGACCAAACAGTCAAAAAAAGAACTGTCCGGGTCAGATTGAACGCAGAAAGCCGAGCGAAACCCGGTCGGTGCGACATTTTGTAGTGCTGGCAGATTGTGGATTGATTATCTCGACAGGGTGCTGCATATAATAAGTATATAAAATACCTAATTTAGAGGTTACCATGTCTCTCAATGCCTATCCAAAGACATCTTCGGATCCGCTTCATCCGTCGATCACGGAAGAGCAGATCTCTGATCTTGTTGACTGCTTCTATGGGGCTGTCAGGCAGGACGAGCGCCTGGGGCCGGTCTTTGAAGGCCGGATAGCCGGACGCTGGGATGAGCATCTGGGGCGGATGAAACTGTTCTGGGGCTCTGTTCTGCTGCGCGATGGCGGGTACAAAGGGCAACCGATGGTCATTCACAAAAGGCTGGATACAGCTGCTCCGGATGACTTCAGGATCTGGCTGACCTTGTTTCGCGCCCAGGCGCAGAAGAGCTTTGAACCGGAGGCCGCAAGGCTTGTTATCGAAGCGGCTGAACGGATCGCCCAGAGCCTTTGGCTGGGCATGTTCGGTGATCCCTTCTCCAAGCCGCCGTGCTGGATGAAATCTGAAACGGTCGAACCATCAGTTGATGTGGAGTGTGCCCTATGATCCCCGCCATTGTTCTTATCGCAGAGGTGCTGTGTTTTCTCTGGTTTGCTGCTTTCTGCACGCTTCTGACAAGCATGCACAGGGAAGCGCGCCATATGAAACCCCCGGCAATGGACAGATTCGGGCGGGTTCTCTCTGGAAGTGCCCGTATAGCCTTTGGTCTGGGTGTTGCAGCCCTGTTCGTGCTGACAGGCACACAGGTCATAGAGTTCATTCAGGTCTCTTGATGGAAACAGGTGATCTGAATCCTGAAAACAGGAGAAAACAATGCTGAAGAAAGATATCCTTCTTCCCGCCTTTCTGGTCTTTGGTGCCGCGCCCATGCCTCTGTGGCTCTGGCTGGTGGTCTGGTTGTATCTTTAGGGTTTTGACCCTAGTCCCATAAATTCCATCCGTTCAGACCCATCAATCAACGGGATTTGACCACGCGATTGCCGCGTTGAAAGCAATCATGGCGGGATAAAAGGTTATGTTTGCGATAAAACTTAATAATAATATGTATATAATGTATATATATTAAAATATACTTGTATATTATTAATATAATTTAGCACTTTATACGAAAGTATCGCGTGGATATTCACCTTCTGGGCGTGTCGTGCTTTACTGATTGCGGTTTCGTATCGGGCGAAACTGTAAAGGGAGTACGGGGAGGCTATCAGCGCGGGGGCGTATTGCAAGTACAGGTCGTCGAATAACTGGTCTTACAGGTCTCTGCGGTCGGGAGCGGGGGAAACCTGTCATTGACTTCGAAAGGAGTTCTTTCGAAGGCGGGTTTGCTGTGTCTTGTATTGTGTGTCCGCAAAGAAGCTCCTCTTTCAGAAAAGAGGAAAACAGGATGAAGGATACATTTGATCCTCTTGTCACTGCAGAAGCTATTTCGGTCCTTGCAGATGATATTCGAGAGCAGAATCTTGAGATCAGGGTCGAGTATGATTTTGATCGGCTGAACGAGGTTTGCCAGTCCTTTGAGGGCAAGGAACTGTCAGAGCAGTTCCAGACACGTTATTTCGATTTTACGCCAGCCAATGCATTCTGGCTGGCCATTTCTGAACCGGGCGGGCGTATCATATCGGTTGTTGCTGCCCGGTTTGAAGACCTTTCGGGGATCAGATTGTCTGATCACTGGCTACAGCAGCAGAAACGGATCTATATCGACCCCTATGGTGGCGATGCCCGCCTGGCGGAGCAGTCCTGTCCTGGGGCCGAACAGATTACCGGTCGGGTCGTCTATCATGGTGATATGTGGCTGGAAAAGGAATATCGCGGCGGCCCGCTGGCGATGCTGATTACACGGCTCAGCCAGCTTATGGTCTACGCCAAATGGCAGCCGGACTATATCTACTGCTTCATGTCCGAAAAACTGGTTCAGCGAGGATTCTCGACCGGGCAGGGCTACGCCCATATGCAGCCTGTGGGGACGCACTGGCTAGTGGCACCGCATCATATACCTGCCGACGATTGGCTGCTGTGGAACGCACGGTCAGATCTGACCTATCTTGCGAGGGTTCTGTCGGGGAGAGCTGTAGCGGCGCAGTCATACAGCCAAGCACACGAGCCCCGCTTGGTGTCTGCATTGGCAGAATAAGCCGTTCATAAGTGATGACGGCCTCACCAACATCGTGAAGGATGGTATGGACCGACACGGTGTCGAAATTGGCTTCGCCGTTCTGGGCTGCAAAATAGCCCGGAGCGGCGAGCTTTTCCAGCTCGCTGTCAGGCGTGACATCATTATCCAGAACAGACTGTGCCCATTCCCTGCCATAACAGCGGGATACAAAGCTGTCTTCACCGATAAACAGAAATGGTGGCGACTGGAATTCCTGTCCCTTGGCTGAGCACAAGGTGAGCTTTGGCAGAAGATCCGACCATGCTTCATCCAGCCGGCCGTTCAAGGCACGCCAGCGCTGCCAGAACGCCACCACATCCGCCTGCGCGGTGCGGTTTTCCAGACAGCTCAATGAATCGGAATGGACAAAGTTCATTGCAGTGTACTGTTTCCGGCTTCCGTATCCGACATCAGTTTGGAAATCTTGTTGATGTAAAGCAGGGTCGTTTCCACTTCATCATCGGTCAGGTCATGCAAACTGTCTTTGCCGAATGACTGTTTGAGATAGGCCTGGCCTACGGCTTCCAGGCCAAGTGCATTCAGGTTCCGTTCGATTTGGCGAATCCTCGATGTTCGGGACGCAGGTTTGGCCTGATCCAGGATATTCCAAATCTCACGACGAATATTGGTCATATGGTTGTCCGCCTGTGATGGGTCATGCCGTCCCTCATTAATGCGCCCACCATAGTTTTAGGTGCGGTCAGGGTGAAAATCAACCTGTGGGGGAGTTGTCTCCCCGCCCTCGCAACCAGTTTGTCAGGTCACCAAGCGGCAGTTCGCCGTTGATTTGCAGCGTATCGGTATCAGACTGCATGCCTTGAAAATAGTCATACAGGCGAGAAACGAGGGCTGCAAAATGATGCGCCTCAAGAGACAGCTTTTCCTGCTCAAGCCATGACTGAACCGAATAGACCACTTCGGTCAGCAGCGCTGTATCAAGCGGATCGCGATCTCGAAGCCCGAACATTGTGTCGGTGGGCTCATCAGAAAGGCCGTAGAGATATTCAGCCGTGGTGTTGAGAGCCTGAGCAATCCGGGCAATGGATTCACCGGAAGGCGACTTGCTGCGACCACGCAGAATGTTGCGGATCGTATCCTTATCAACTCCGGCGACATCACAAACAGTAGATGCCTTAAGGCCGGAAGCCTCAAGGCTGATTTTCAGACGGTCTCTTAAAGTCTCTGACATTATCTGTTCCGGAGGTTGTAATTTACCTCAGTTGAATTTTTTAGCGGTACCTGTACCTTTTTGGTTGCGGTACCTGTACCGGTACGTTAAACTATTTGTAGATGGTCGTTCAAGAAAAACTTGAACAAGGTCTTGGTAAATTTGTGTTTTCTGCCCCGAATCGGAATTCGCGATTATTTTCGACCCTGAAACCGTCAACAAAGAAATAGTTAGCTCCGTACCCCCCTTTGGTACTGCAGAAACCGCTCATCTGGGCGGTTTCTGTCGTTTGGGCACTCGTTGTTGCGTTGAATGGGATTCCCGCAACATGCTCACCACTTTTGCTGAAGCGCGTTGTTTTCGCAAACCCGGTTCCTATTTTGGCGCAACGCGCTTTAGATACATCCCCGACAAGAGACCTGCAGCTTTGAAGGAGCGGTGTTCCGGATTTGCATCCGGAGATGCATTATAGCGTCAGGAATGTTTCGGTCTGTCGAGGGTGCGACTATGCCAGTGTTTCCGGCAAAGGGACATGTAGCGGTCATTCCCGCCAATCTCGATCTGGTCGCCGTCCTCGACCACCTCGCCATGATCATTCAGCCGGACAACCATGGTTGCCTTGCTGCCACACCAGCAGATCGTGCGGATTTCGCGTAGAGCATCTGCCAGGGCCAGCAGCGCGGCGCTGCCGGGAAAGAGCTTGCCCTGAAAATCAGTTCGGATGCCGTAACAGAGAACCGGAATACGCAGCTTGTCTGCCACATGTGCCAGCTGCCAGACCTGCTTTTCCGTCAGGAACTGGGCCTCGTCCACGAAGACCGCATCGATATGCGCTGCCTCATGAGCGTGGCTAACATGGGTAAAGAGGTCGCTGTCATTGTCATAGGTGTCAGCCTCGGCCTCGAGGCCAATCCGGGACGAAATCGTCCCCCGTCCGGCCCTGTCATCAAAGGCTGCGGTCAGCAACAGGGTCCGCATGCCGCGTTCCCGATAATTGTAGGAAGCCTGCAGCAGGGTCGTGGACTTCCCTGCATTCATGGTCGAGTAGTTAAAGTAAAGCTTGGCCATCAGATATCACTGCGTAACCTGAACCCCGGAACGATGGCAGTGAGAAAGGCCACAGTGGTGCGATTCTGTCAAATGAAGCTGTTTTGGTAGCTGCCGAAAGAACTGGTTCTAAAGTCTGCTTTGGCGTTCTCAGCCATACCAACTCCTCAGTTCAGTTCTGCCTTAATGTCCGTTAACGTTTCGCGCTGAACCCGGGTATCCAGATATGGTGTCTGAAGTCGCCTGACGAGCCGGGGAAAGTATGCGTATCCGGGGGTAGGGCAGTTGAATTCACACCTTTTGAGACAGACGTTTATTGCGGCAGGACTGTCTGCGACAGTGGCAAGTGGTGCCCTGGCACAATCCGCGCCGTCCCTGTTTGCTGTTCTTGCTCTGAGCCCCGGCGATACGATCAGCGGGCTCACGTGTAATCCTGACGGAACCGTTCAGAGCGTCACTGTGAGTGGGACCTTTCCCGGTGGTGCACCGTTTTCGTTCACCTCCAACACCACGGTTCCTGTTTCTGAATGTCTGACGGGCGGTCCAACCCCTCCAACACCAACTCCTCCAACTCCGGGTGGGGGAGGCTCGACGCCTCCCACACCGTCTTCCTCAAGTGCTGCGACATCCGAGCAGGAGAGCAATCTTGCTGTGGCGGACCAGACTGCGGGCAGTGGTGTGGATGACTGGAGTGATGATATTCCGGGTTTCGATGAAGGATCAGGCAAACTTGATCCGGAGAGTCTGACCGGGGCTGATGCGGATCTCTGGGCAATTTTGTCTGGCGAGTATGATGATGTGGTTGATGCTGAGCACGAGCTAGCGGATGCGAGAAACAATTTCGGACGTCAGAGCTCCATCTATCACATGGTCAAGTCTATCGAATTCGTCGAGGATACCTCACAACCGGGCACATTCGTCATCGTCTATGATGGGTATTCGAACGGCAAACGCGATCCGTTTGGCGAAGGAATTCAGATCAGCGATGAAGATGACCGGCAGAACTTTGAGGATCTCTATGGCATAGATACCGGCCCGCTGCTGGAGGCCCTCGAAAATGGTGATCTCGGTGCAGCTCAAAGTGCCTATGGACAACTGGTCCAGTCCCAGACGGACGCCTTGATTGCAGCCGATGACAAGCAGACCAACGCTGTTCTCAACTATAACCAGCTCGTGGATAACGGCCGGGTTCAGTCCTATAACAGTGCGGCTGAATCCGCCTCGACCAGCGGGCTGGCGGAACCTCTTCTGGGTTCTCTCCGTTACGCACCCGAAAGCGTTCCTTTCAGTGGTGAAGCGAACCAGGCTTTTGATGCGATCAATCAGGCGCTTGGCCTGCCCCGCAGCTCTGGCCCGGGAGGGCAGGGGGTCGCCTATGTCTCGTCCCTGTTGCCAGGGCAGCACGCGGCCGGGCTTAGCAAGGGTGCGCGCACCTTACAGGAACAGGTCAGGGATCCGGCGCGCCGTGCCGTGCTGAGGCGGCAGCTGCGGCAGGCCTTTGCAAGACAGGCAGCCGGACAACACGGGACCGGCGTCAGCTCACTTCAGACATGGGTCTCTACAAACCATAATTTCAGCGATGACAATCGCCGCGGAGCCGAGGCGGATGGCGATCAGACCGTGATTGAGGCCGGAGCTCTGATGCGGGTGCATGAGGATGTGGTGATTGGCGCAAAACTCCGTTATCGCCATCTGGATTCGCAGCGCAGGGACAGGAGCATCTCGACAGAAGCTGATGGCTTCGGTGGTGCCGTGTTTGCCCGGTTTTCCTTGCCGCAAGGCGCCGTGCTGACACCGCTTGTCGCTCTTGAATTCACCAGAACCGACCTTGACCTTACGGCGGGCGGTACAACGCTGACCGGTACATTCGACACGGATATCCTGACCATCGGCGGCACCCTGTCGCGGGAATTCACATTCGAGGACCAGGACAATAACCGCACTTTCTATATCGAGCCGAACCTGTCCCTGTCCTATGTCACGGCCCGTCGGAGTGCCTATACCCGCTCAGATGGAGCCCAGATCCCCGGCACGCGGGTTGATACGGGCACATTGAGCTTCAACCCCACCTTCGGCGTCCGGCTCTATGATGTGGGCACGATGCTGAAGAGCGCCGAGCCGTTTATCGGCGTGAGTGGTGTCTGGAATTTCGAAACACCCAATGACTTCCTGTCCACCAGCGGCACTCTGGTGGAAACGCCAGACCTGTTCGCCGGGATCAACGGTGGTATCTCGATTGAGACAGAAGGTGGCATGCGCGGCACACTCCGGGCCACCTATTCCGGCCTCGGCTCAGACATCCGCTCAACCTCCATCTTCGGCCAACTGACCATTCCGCTGGATGGGTTTTAGGGGTGTGTTTAGCTGGCCTTCGGAAAACCTCTTTGACCCTTAGCCGAGTATGACGTTTTATGTTTAAATAAAACGTGCAGGAGGGGGGCATGGCAGAAACTGAAAATGCAAGTATCGAACTTGAAAGAGTTCGTCAAAGGTACGGTCTGTACAAGGTTCTTGCGGGAAGTGCCGCAGTCGGCATTATATCTGCGATGCTGCCGTTCATAATTGAGCAGGCCAAGATCTCACTTGATACCGAGAAGTCTCGACGCGATTTTGTTGTAGAGTATGTTAGAATGCTCGAGGAAAAACCGGATTCTCAAATTGCACTAGCGGACTATTTTTCTTTTGTTTTGCCGAGTGAGAAGCAGCGCGGCTTATGGGCGGCGTATGGCAAACATCTGGCTGAGAAAAGTGCGGCGGAAAACGCGAAAAGCCAAGAGCTTGAACGACTCTTAAAAGAGAGCGATGGCAACAAAACGGCTGAGGTCAGTAAACTTCAGAGAGAACTGTTCACGTTAAGGCAACAACTCAAGCCGCTCATCTCCACTGGCAAGCAATGCTTAAGCAGCAGAGCATTCTCGAGAACCGCAAGTGAGTATGAACGATTATTCTGGAGCATAGAAGTCAGTCAGCGTAACAAGAAACAAGTCAAAGACTTGGCTGACAGGGTTTTGGCAGAACGTGCTCGTTATGAGAACGTGGTGCAAGACACGCTGGTTCCATGGTTTTTTGTTGGCCTGATCCATATGATGGAAAGCCAGTTCAATTTTTCCGGGCATCTTATTAATGGCGACCCACTCACAAGCAGAACAGTTAATATTCCTGCTAGTCGTCCACTATCAGGTACGCCACCTTTCACATGGGAAGAGAGTGCGAAAGATCTAATCGAATATAAAAAATACAGACAGTTGAAGGACTGGTCATTGAGCCGGATACTTTATCGGCTAGAAAAGTACAATGGATGGGGATATCGGCATAAAGGGGTTTGCTCGCCTTATCTCTGGTCCTTTTCTCAGCACTACAGAGGCGGCCAGTATGTTGCTGATGGTGTCTATTCGCCCAAAGCCATATCCAGGCAGATCGGCGCGGCCGTTGTTTTAAAAGAATTGGTGGATCGTGGGGCTATTTCTTTAGACTGAGTTTCCGCACGCAGACTGCTTGTTCTCACTTATACCCGATCCGGAAGCCGCCCCAGTGACGGCCGTTTACGCGGATGGTGCAGGAGGCGTCTTTCATCAGGACGAATTTGCCGCCACCCATATCGCGACGATAAGTCTGCAGCTGGCGGCCACTGGCGTTCTTGCCGGCACCCAGGCCGACAGGGTCGTTGAAGATGCGGCGGTTGCGGCAATGGCTGGCATTCCACACCGGGTCTGACCCCTGTTTCTGGGAGAAAACCAGATTATGCGTTGGCAGATAGCCATTCCTGTCCACCGCCGCGCAGAACACCATGGCGTCATGCTGCTGGAGCAGGGGCTCCTGAACATCAGGCAGAAGGCGGTCAGTGAGCTCGGTGAACTTTGTCATCACCTGCTCAGGGTTTGTACCAGGAACGGGGGTGTAGGTGAAGTCGAACAGGTCGTGCTCGCTGATGGTCCCGGATGCGATCGCGTCTTCAAACAGTTGACCGATCTGCGCCGCTGTCCGTTCTGCGCAGCCCAGCATACGGGCGTCCAGAGTTTCAATGCCGTCAACGGCTGTGGAGCTGATCAGGCTGTCTGCGGAGCGGACGGCCCCGACGGCTTCCTCTGAAGCCTTGGAGAGCGATGCGGCATCGGCCGTCAGCTGACTGTCGAGCGTGCGGACTTCGCCCGAGAAGTCGCTCAGCGTCCGACTGTTTTCATCCACACGACTGGAAATGTCTGATGATGAGGACTGAAGCTGTCCCATGGTCTCCTCAAGGCTGACCATGACATTCTGAACTGCTTCTGTTGTGTCCTTCACGGCACTCACCTGGGAGACAGCTTCGTCGCAGACACCGATCAGGGATCCTGTTTCCTCGTCCAGGGAAGCGATGGTCTCTGCAATCTTCTCTGTGGCCTGGCTCGTCTGCTGGGCAAGCGCTTTGACCTCTGAGGCTACCACCGCAAAGCCGCGTCCGGCTTCACCGGCGCGCGCTGCCTCAATCGTGGCATTTAGGGCTAGAAGGTTGGTTTGCCGGGCAATCCCGTCAATCACATCAGAGAACGAGCGGACGCCGGTCAACGCGTTCTGCAGATCCTGTAGCTGACTGCTGATATCTCCCACAGCCTGGGACAGGGTCGCAATCGTATCGACTGCGGTATTCACCTGGGAGCGGGCCTGTCGGGATTCCTCAATGGATGCATCGGACTGGGCTCGGGTTTCCTGGACAGCCGTTGCAATCTGCTCATTGATGGATTGCACACGGTCGATGGATGCCTGAAAAGACTGGAATGTTTTGCTGGTCGATGCAGAGTGTGCAGAAGCATCCTGAAGGACGCCTGCCACATCAGCAATCTGCAGGCCGAAATGGGACATGTTTTGCGCGAGGTCCCGCGCCAGATCCAGATGTGAGCTGCACGGATCTGTGGACTGGCCTTCCATGACCTCGACGGGCTGATCTGACACCTTTTGCTCCCCACTCGGCTGATCAAACTGAACGAGATATACTGTTTTATGGTTAACAAAGCGTGTGTTGAAGGCCGGTTCCGCTTGTCACTTATACGTATAAATATCTGGTTTCTAAGTTGATTTCCGATCGTGGTCTTGGGTGGTATGTCAGTGACGGGCATATGCCTGATGATGCAGTCATAACTGATGCTGATCACCTCATTTCACGATGGTGTTCAGCTACCTTTATTTTCACGGTTTCGAAACAATATGAAGGCAAGGGCACCGGGGCATCAAGTCAGGAGATCAGCATCATGATGAGACGCTCGGCATTTTCCACACTCGCCCTTGTAGCTGGATTGTCAGTTGCAGGGTTTGGTGCCCCGTCAGGGAGCAATGCAAAGGCAGCAGAAACCGGTCTGACCGGATCTTCCTTAGTCACCAAAGCGGCGCTGAAACAGAAATCCAAGCGGCAGAAGAGGGCAGCGAAGGCCAACAGCCTGCGCAAGGGGCATAATGCCCAGAACCGCCGACAGTCTCGCGGTCATTATATAGGGCCGCGCCGGGTTCTGCGTTTCTATGGTCATTATGACACCTTCGGTCGCTACGGTGCTCGCTGATCAGTCAAGTACGTTCACGATGGCGTTTACGTAAGCGTAATTTACAGAACCGCTCCCATATGAAGAACGTAGTTAACGAACAGGCAAGCAGGAAACACCAAATAGGAAAGGTTAGAAGACATGTTCATTAAGTCATTGTTCTCAGCACTCGCCCTCGCAGTTGGTCTTTCTGCGGGATCAGTCGGCTCTGCAGCGGCGGCGCCGGTTACCTTCACAGAGCTCGCGGCCAAGGATCGCGCAAATGTGGTGCAGGCTGGTTTTAAATATAAATTCAAACGCCATCGCGGCTTTAAGAAGCATTATGGCTTCCGGAAGCATCATGGTTTCAAACGCCATCACGGCTTTAAGCGCCATCATGGTTTCAAGAAGCGTCATGGGTTCAAGAAATACTATGGCTTCAGCCGTCACAGCAGCTTCCGCAGCCGTGGTTTCGGTGGGCATCGCGGTTTCCGTGGCCATCGTGGTGGTCGCGGTCACAGCAAGCACTAAGAGTGTTGGCTGAGCGATAAGCTTTACCATCTGGCCGGCTCGTCCCTTCTGGTGCGAGCCGGTGTCGTTTGAAGAAGCCTAAGCGACTAGAATAGCTGCCGCCTCGTCAATAAGGGCAGCAGCCAGAATATCGGAGCCGAAGATTGGCTGCTGCCGTCTCTTCTGGATGAGCGCCAGATCCCGTCCGGCCTGAGGTAGATTAAGAGGGCGTAACGCGATGTCCCGGCTGTGAACACCAACGGCGGCAGTATAGATCTCTGGCAGGATAGCAACACCAACACCGGTCGCTGCCATCAACCGGATGGTGTCAAGACTGCTTCCTGTATAATCCGCTGAAATGGATGCGCCACAGTCACTGGCCAGATCATGAACGATCCGGGACAACCGATGGGATCGGTCCAGGGTAAGAAGGATCTTGTCCTTCAAGTCAGTCATACCAACGGGCCCAGTCATGTCTGCTAGCGGATCATCAAGGGCAAAGGCAATCCAGAAGCGCTCGCTGAACAGAGGCGTCTGCAGGGTGTTGGGGTGATCCTGCGGTGTCGAGATGATCAGATCCAGCTCCCCATCACGCAGCCCTGCTTCCAGGGCCGAGGTGTTCTCATCCTTCAGCACAAGACGCAGGTTGGGGTGATCCTGATGAAGCCGTCTCACCACATTGGGCAGGATGTAAGGGCCGATGGAGGGCAGGACGCCAAGTCGTAACTGGCCGTCAAAGGGCCGTCGCCCTTTGGCAGAAATCATGAGGTCATCCATCTCGCGCAGGATAGTCCGCGCACGACGCACCACGTCCTGGCCAAGGGGCGTGACCTGAGCGCCGTTGCGGCCACGATCAAAGATCCTGAGGCCCAGTTCTGCCTCGCATTCCGCGATCTGTGCCGACAGGCTTGGCTGGGCTACGTTCAGCTTCTTTGCAGCAAGACCAAAGCGCTCCGTGTCTGCCACAGTCACCACATATTGCAATTGTCGCAGGCTGATCGACATCCATATTTCCAGACTATTGTTCTTATTGTTTATATATATTGGAACTATATCAAAAGACAAGATACCAGCAGCGCCAGACAGAACCGAGCCTGCTGCACAACGCCATATGCGAGGTGTCGGCAAGCCCTCACACCCATGCTGGAGCCCCTATGGACGCCATCTTGTCGATGCTGGCGGGAAATCTTCTCGCGCCCACCATCCTGTTTTTCCTCCTTGGTCTCATTGCGGCGGTCACCCGCAGCGATCTGTCCATGCCAGAGGGGGCGGCAAAGATCATGTCGATCTATCTGCTGTTTGCCATCGGCTTCAAGGGTGGGGCGAACCTCATCAGCAATGGCCTGACTTGGCAGACATTCGCGACCCTGGGGGCAGGGGCTGCCCTCTCCTTTGTCATTCCCTTCATTGCATTTTTCCTTCTGAAGCTGATGACCAGGCTGGATGACCTCAACGCGGCGGCAGTCGCGGGGCATTATGGCTCAATCTCGATTGTTACGTTCGTCACGGCCACAAGCCTGCTTGAGCTGAACGGTATGGAGTTTGAAGGTTACATGGTGGCCGTTGCGGCCGTGATGGAAGTGCCCGCTATTCTCTCAGCCTTGTGGATCGCGGGGTCAAAGGGCAATGCGACCCAGTCCAGAAAGAAACTGGTGCGGGATATCGTCGGCAATGGCTCCATTGTCCTGCTGGTGGGCTCGTTCATCATCGGTGCAATTACAGGCAAGGAAGGGCTTCAGGACCTCGATCCGTTTATTGTTGTGCCCTTTACCGGCATTCTCTGTCTCTTCCTGCTGGATATGGGCCTGTCTGCCGGGCGCAGCATCCTCGAGAACCGGCACTATCTGACGCCCGGCCTCTTCGGCTTCGGCTGTCTCATGCCGCTGATTGCAGCACTTCTGGGCTTCGGTATGGGGTCCCTGGTCGGGTTGTCAGATGGCGGTGTCTTCCTGCTCATGGTGCTGGCCGCATCCGCGTCCTACATTGCGGTGCCGGCTGCTATGAAAATCGCCCTGCCACAGGCCCAGTCCGGCATCTATCTCACCATGTCCCTTGGCGTTACCTTCCCCTTCAACATAGCCATAGGCATCCCGCTCTATCTATGGATCGCAACGCTTTGAGGCTTTCGTCTGCTGTTGTCTCAACAGCGCCATGATTAGGTCTTCATGTATGACAAAGTTCACATAGCGCTCCGTACGGGGCGCTATGTCGCAGTGTGTCTGGACCGTAGGCCGAATAGACTGAAATTATGACTTTGCTTCGAACCCTTTTCCTGATCCTGGCTCTCATCGTGTCTCAGACTGCGATGATGGCGACCGTGGGTGGTGTGCCTGCTGCAGCCAGCGTATCAGGCTCTGATCGCCATATGGGGCATACATCAGCGGAGATGGAGCACGGGGAAGCGACACCGGCAATGCCATGTTGCGTGGATATGTCTGATCTGTCGTCCCATGGAGCAGGGGGCT
Organism: Coralliovum pocilloporae; assembly: GCF_030845175.1. NCBI lineage: Bacteria > Pseudomonadati > Pseudomonadota > Alphaproteobacteria > Hyphomicrobiales > Coralliovaceae > Coralliovum > Coralliovum pocilloporae. The sequence goes on from NZ_CP132542.1 coordinate 2,698,508, forward strand.
GTGTTTTCTGTGTTATGATGCTGTCTTCTGATATTGCTCAACCCGATGGGCGGGTTAAACAGGTCGTCTTGCCCACCGTGAAGCTCTTCCGGTCAAGGCAGAGCGCACAACTGCTACGACCTCCAATATCCTGATCTTTCTGAATAGACCCGCGTGTTGCTGCAACACGCACCTGATGATCCGGCGAAGGCTGCGTTCTGCTTGTCAGAGGCGTGCGATCAAGCTCTCAATCGGCTTCAGGAATAAATCCCGCTCCGCAGGCAGCACTCTGTCTCTGTGAGCAGGTTTGAAGTATCAGAAAGGTTTTAAAATGAAAAAGAGTAATCTTATCAAGGTGCTGTCGGTTCTGTTTCTCGTGACAGGGCTGTCAACAGCGGTCTCGGCAGAGACTCTTGGGAAAATGTCAGTGTTCAAGTCACCCTATTGTGGCTGCTGCACCGCCTGGATGCAGGCCATGGAGAAGGCAGGCTTCTCAATTGATGTCGAGAATATCGAAGATATGGACCCGGTCAAAAAGCAGGCCGGGATTCCTGAGGATATGCAGGCCTGCCATACAGCTGCAGTGGATGGATATGTGATTGAGGGGCATGTTCCCCTCGAAGCCGTCCACAAACTACTTGAGGAACGCCCCGACATCCGCGGTATCGCCGTTCCAGGAATGCCGATGGGCTCGCTCGGCATGGGGGACGATGAAAATGCCCGATACACGGTCTATGCGCTGCCCAGGGACCCGTCAAAGGATCCGGAGCCTTTCTTTGAGGCGGGAGAATAGGGATCTGATCCCAAGAGCACGAACCTGCGTTGGGAGGAGGCTAGAGAACTCCTCCCGGCCCTCAATACCATTCATCCGTCATCTCTGACTTGCGCCTTGCCACATAGTCTTTCAAAGCATCATCAACTGCCGGATCAATATCGGGGAGCTGATCGTCGCTCAGCATGGTTTTCCATATGCCGTTGGCACGTTCTGCTGCGGTGGGCGCGCCGCGTTCAGACCAAGTCTCATAAGGGCCTGTTTCCGGCAGGAGAGACTGATAATTGGCTGAGGCATAATGGACCATGGTGTGGCTGGTTGACAGAAACGCCTGACCCGGTCCCGCTTCTCTGTAAGCATCGCGGGCGAGACTGTCATCATTGACCGCAAGACCCTGCAGCATCGTCAGCATCATACCGCAATTGTCGAGGTCCATAATGAACTTCTCATAGGACATGGTCAGACCACCCTCGAGCCAGCCTGCAGCATGCCAGACCTGATGACTGCCTGACAGAAGCGCTGCCCACATGGCGCTGGTGCTGTCCTGCATGGCCTGGCCGTCCGGGGCGTTGGATGCGGTGATCTGTCCTCCGCCTGCCCGCGTGGGTACCCCGAGCCTGCGCCCCAGCTGCGCCAGCGCCATGGTGGTCAGATTGGCCTCGGGCGTGCCAAAGGTCAACGCGCCGGACTTCAGATTCATGGTGGAGTGGAAACTGCCGAAGACTGCCGGGCAGCCGGGCTTTACAAGCTGGGTGAGGGCGATGCCGACCATGCCTTCCGCCAGCGTCTGGGCAATGACTGCAGGCTGGGAAACAGGGCCCATGGCACCGCCGAAAATAGCCGGTGATACGGCCACACACTGATTGGCTGCCGCGTAGGTTCTGAGGACCTGGCTCATGACCCCGTCATAGACCAGTGGCGAATTGACGTTGATATTGGCCTGAATAACAGCGTGTCTGTCTATAAAGGCTTTGCCGAAAACAAGCTCCGCCATGGCAAGGCTGTCTCTGGCACGCTCCGGTGCTGTTACGCTCCCCATGAAAGGCTTGTCGGAATAGCGCAGATGGCCATAGACCATATCCAGATGCCGCTTGTTGACCGGCACATCCAGCGGCTCACAGACCGTGCCGCCGGAATGGTGGAGCCAGGGCGACAGCCAGGTTAGCTTGACGAAGGCGTTGAAATCCTCAAGCGTTGCGTAACGTCGCCCGCGATCAAGGTCGGTAACAAAGGGTGAGCCATAGCCGGGCATCAGCACCACATGGTCTCCGCCAAGGGTGACGGTCCGCTGTGGATTGCGACCATGAAGCCGGAATTCTGACGGTGCGGTTGCGCAAAGCGATCGAACATGGCCAGGCTCGAACCGGACCCGGCATCCCTGAACATCAGCCCCGGCTGCATGAAACAGGCGCAATGCGTCGTTATCCTCGTGAAACTCAACGCCAATTTCACGAAGGATCCAGTCGGCCTGGTCTTCCAGTCTTCTGAGGGCTTCTTCATGCAGCAGGCCGTAAGCAGGGACCTGTCGTCTCTGTGGGGTGGTTGCTGTTGTATTCAGGCCGCTTTGTCGCTGGCGCGACCGGGTACGCCCTGAACGCCTGTTTCTCTGGCGTCGCCCGGGTGCCGGGGGCGGGTCGGATGTCAGGGCGCTGTGGTCCATGTTCAGAAATCCTGATCGGCTTCACATGATGATACCGGATCACTTAATCCGATATCATCAGATTTGTGCGATTTTTGCAGATGTACAACGCAAAAGATTTGCACTATGCGTGCAGGAATTTTATACGGAGATATGTATTTCAGACATTTTGACACGCTGCGCGCCTTCGTTCTGATTGCACGGCATGAGAGTTTTGCTGCGGCAGCAGACGCCCTGAACATGACCAAGGGGGCGGTGAGCTATCGTATTCGCACGCTGGAGGAGCAGCTCGGGTTTCCCCTTTTCGAGAGGCAAGCGCGGGGCGTTGTGCTGTCTGCCAGAGGGCAGGAGCTGCTGGGGATGGCTGAAACTGCCTTCAGGCAGATGGAGGACAGGATTTCTGAACTCAGCCAGACTGAACCGCGCACGCTGACTGTTGGAGTCTCCACCTATTTTGCCTCTCGCTGGCTGTCACCGCGACTGATGGATTTCATGCGGGCCCATCCTGATGTTCGCCTGCGGCTGCAGCCGATGGTCGACCTGTCAGACCTGAAGGGAGAAGGTGTCGATCTGGCTATTCGCTGGGGGCGGGGAGACTGGACGGACCAGATCATAGAACCGCTTCTGGATTGCCCGGCCTGGCCCGTGGGCAACCGGCGGGCCGCCGAGATGGTCTCTCGCCTTGGCCTCCAGAATGCGTTCCGCAAATTCACTCTTTTGCGTGACAGACCAGACAGCGATGCCTGGTCTCACTGGTATGAGGCGGCAGGGCTGCCCTTCAGGAGCAGGGCCGATACGCTCATTATTCCCGATCCCAATGTCCGTGTGCAGGCCGTGATTGACGGGCAGGGGGTGGCCCTGAATGATGCTCTGGTCGCGCGTGAGCTGGAGGACGGAACCCTTACCCGCCTCTCCGATATTCAGGCACCGGGTTATGGCTATTTTCTTGCGTACCCGGGAGGAGGCCTGACAGAAGCCGCCACAGCCTTTGCTGACTGGTTGCGACAGGTCATAGAGCAGGGCTATAATTCAGGAATCAGGCGTGTTTGAGGGTCGGAAGTGGCCGCAAGAATCGCGAAAAAAATGAGAAAAAGGAGGGCTGTTTTGAAGGGTTTTTCTCATTTTGACTCCAGTAGAAACGGTCAATTCCTTTTTAATTTCAAGGAATTAACCGAGTATCTACTGTAGCAGATCAGAAAATACGGTCCAACCGCAACGTATCCGGCTTCCCGGCCTGTGGCTGCTGAAGAAGGAGATTTGAAGCTGTGAAGGTGGGCCTGCTATCGTTGCTGACTGCCCTATCAATTCATCACGATACGCATTATCCATGAAAGGGCTTTCCTGTCCTGATGGCGAATCGAGATGATTGAATGGCGAAGAAGTCTGTGTCCCTGGATCGCGATCTGAAAAAGGCTGCAAAGCTTGCAGCGGGTGGGCAGATTGACGAGGCCAGGGTGCTCTATCAGGCCTTGATTGACCGCTTTCCTGAAAACCGGCGTGCCCGGGAGGGTCTCAAACGCTTGAGCGGGCCGCAGGCATCGTTTCTCGACCAGATGAATGATCTGATCCGGCGCTATAAGGGCGGAGAGATTGACGAACCTCTGAACGAGGCCCTGTCCCTTCAGGCCACAATGCCGGAGCAGCCGGATCTGCAGACTCTTATCGGGGCGCTTTATGCTGCCAGACATGAGCATGAACAGGCTATTCAGTACTACAGAACGTCGCTGGCCCTGAACCCGGATCAGCCCAATACTCTGAACAATCTGGGTAATGCCCTTGGCGCGGTGGGCCTTCATGAGAAGGCCGTTGAAGCCTATGTCCATGCGATCCATCAGGTGCCCGACCGGGCTGAAACTCATAACAACCTCGGTGCCGCTCTCAAGGCAATGGGGCGGTTCACGGATGCAGCCCAGAGCTATATCTCTGCCATAAAACTGAAGCCGGACTATGCCGAAGCTCACCTCAATCTCGGGATTGTGCTGATGAGCCTTGGGCATTTTGAAGAGGGGCGCGAGCACTACGAATGGCGCATGGCACCGCAGAACTCCAGTCAGACGAGTAAGCCTCCCAGGCTCACATGCCCTGCCTGGCCCACTTCAAACCCGGCCCAGTCCCTGTTTGTCTGGCCTGAGCAGGGTATCGGCGATGAGGTGATGTTTGCAGCGCTTCTGCCTGCGTTGCAGGCACTGATCTCCGGACCGATAACGGTTGCAGCGGACCCGCGCTTTGCCCCTCTGCTGGCCCGATCCTTCCCGGATATCAATGTGGTTCTGCGCGATGGCGCAGGGGCATATGACGGGCTTGAACCCAAGCCGGATGCCATGATCGCCATGGGGTCTCTGCCAAGGCTGATGGGGCAGTTGAAGAGATCGGTGAAGGGAGCGCCCTATCTTGTGGTGGATGAGGCTTGTCGTGCCTTGTGGCAGGAACGGCTAAGCGCCTTACCCCGAAAGCCGAATATCGGCTTATCCTGGCGGGGAGGGGCTGCAACCACTTTTTCCCGGGCACGCTCGATTGATCTGCAGGACCTGGCTCCTGTCCTGTCTCTTGATGCCAACTTCATCAACCTGCAATACGGCTCTCACGATGATGAAATCGCGTCAGTATCCAAGGCGCTTGGCATCACCATTTACGATTGGGATGATGTAGACCCTCTGACTGACCTTGAGAGTTTCGCCGCGCAGATTGCATCGCTCGATCTTGTGGTCAGTGTCGATAATTCAACGGTGCATTTTGCCGGAGCCCTCGGGACGGAGTGCTTTGTTCTTCAGCCCTTTGTGCCGAACTGGCGGTGGCTGCCCCTTGGACAGGCCCCCGACTGGTACGGAAAAACGTTCCGCTTCTTCCAGCAGTCTGACCGGGACAGATGGGATACCCCGATCCTGACCGCGGCGCATGCTGTTCAGGAGTTTCTGGCGTCACGCCCCACGTAATGGGGCCTGCCTCTTGGCTATCCCGAGTATTTGAGACTAATCAGCAACCGAAATCATATCCAGCTTGTGCAGCAGGCCGACCCGGTTGGACACGCCATATTTCCGGAACAGGGTCGACAGGTGATTTTTCACGGTCGGCAGGGCAATGCCCAGATCGGAGGCGATCTGCTTGTTGGACTTGCCTTCAGCCAGCAGGGTCAGGATCTGCCGCTGTCGTTCAGGCATGGTGGTGACGTCCGGTTTCTGCATATCGATTGAGACGTTGCCATGGCCGATAATGGTGGGACTGATGAAACGCCCGCCACGTTCTGCGGCACGAATGGCAAACAGCAGATCCTCAAACGCATCCTGTTTCAGCGCGTAACCATCAGCACCGGCCTGCATGGCCCGCTCCACAGTGGGCTGGTCTCCGTGCATGGATAGAACAATGAGAATGAGAGCGGGAAACCGGTCTTTCAGCGTGCTGATCACATCAAACGTCATCCGCCCCTCAATAGACAGGTCCATGAGGACAACATCAGCCTTTTTCTGCTGAATGACCTGGTGGAGGCGGGACGGTTCTCCAAGACTGGCGGTAAACTCGTCCTGAGCTGAACGATCGATCAGAGCCTCAAGGCCTTCCCGAAAAATGGGATGATCATCAACCAGAACAATGCGTGCCATGTGCGACCGGAGACTCCTGAATGGTTTCCTGAGCATATCCGGTCTTTGTCGGGTCAAGTGGCTCAGGAAAGACCGGATATGCTCTCACCATTCGAGCGGAGAAGGAGGCCCTGTGTCAAGAGGGGCAGGTGGTGAGTTCTACAGTGAAGGAAGGATACCCTGCTGAGACGAGGTGCTCCGTACGATTGGTCAAAAAGTACGAACGGACCGACATGGAAAAGACGGCGTGCTGCGCACATCTTGGGGAAACACCGCTGATGAGAGCGGACAATGAACCAACACGGAGAGGGAGTGCGTCCCATGTCTATTCGTTTTGTCACAAAACAGATTCATGCCTATCTCGACTACCCGGTGGCCCTGGCTCTGATGGGACTGCCGTTCATTCTTCAGCTTGGCAGTTCAAATGAGCTTGCCCTGTGGCTGTCAGTGGTCACCGGCTTTGCAGCCCTGCTGCTGACCATTCTGACGGACCATCATCTCGGCGTCATTCGGGTCTTGCCCTATTCACTCCATCTGGCCGTTGACCTGGCTGTTGGTGTGGTCTTCGCCCTGGCGCCGTTCATCCTCGGCTTTGAAGGTATTGACGCCATCTACTACTGGGCTAATGGCATCGCTGTGCTGTGTGTTGTCAGCCTTCACAAGCCCGAAGATGAAGCCGTTGGCCAAATGGCTTAAGGCTTCTGGCAGACTATCCCGGACTGATGTCCGGGGTGTGGGGGGCGGCCTTTCGGGGTCGCCCTTTTTGGTGTGAGGCGTGTCACAAGGCCGGTTTCTGCCGCCAGCTTCTGAAAACAAGATAGAGCCCGCTTGCAACAATCAGCAGGCTTCCGAGGACTGTCAGAACATCGGGCCTTTCGCCAAAAACAACCATGGCCAGAATGGCGGCAAACAGAAGCCGCGTATAACGGAAAGGGGTGACGACAGAAACATCACCCGTCCGCATGGCCACAGTCAGACAGGAATAGGCCACAACGCCAATCGCGGCAGCAGCACTGACCTGCAACCAGGGTGTCAGAGGCAGGGCAAACTGAAGCGGTGTATCAGAGCTGAGCTGAAGTATGAGCCCTGCAACAACGAGCATCAGAAAGCCATAGGTTCCCAGCTGCGCGTTTGACATGGTCATCGGGCTGGCACGTGTGGCGAGATCCCGACCGGCAAACCCCAATGTGCCAAGAAGAGCAAAGAGCGAGGCAGGCTCAAAACTGCCAAAGCCGGGGCGCAGGATCATCAGGACACCGGCAAAGCCCAGAATAATACACAGCCAGCGTTGGAGCCCGACGCGTTCGCCGAAGAAGACCATGGCCCCGAGCGTGACAAACAGGGGAGCAGCCTGAAGAATGGCAGACGTGCTGGACAGTGGCGTCAGCGCCAGAGCCAGCCCGAAAAACAGCCGCCCGGCAATCTCACAGAGAGAGCGGAGGAGAAGCGTCCTGCCCATAAAGGCGGAATGCAGGACGGCCTCCTTGCGCAGGACGCTCCAGAGACCAAAGACCAGCCCGCCCAGTGCTCCGAACAGGATCAACGCCTGTCCCACCGGCATGCTGACTGTTGCCGCCTTGAAGAACATGTCCTCAAGGCTGAAGGCGGCCATGGCCGCAATCATGAACAGGCTGCCGCGAATGTTATCTGGCACGGGAAACTCACCGGAGTATTGAGAGGGCGGTTTAAAGCTCTGTTATCAATACCGGTTTTTGGGATTTTGGCCAGCCAGAAAGATTACAACGTGCTTCTGAGAAGTTGATAGACTTTTCAGATAAAAGCTCGCACAAAAACAAATTCTTGAAGCGCCACTACCAGTTCAGGTTAAAGGTCTGGTGCTTTAATACCCCAGAAAGTCAGGCACAGCCCGGCCTGGGTGACCAGGATAGGTCCAGGATTCGGGTAATTTCGAACGTTGCCGGATAATCTGCTGCAAACCCGTCTGCACTCTTGCCGTGATTGATGGCTTCAATCTCCACATAGAATTCCTGGTATGGGCCTCTCTGGAATGTCGAATACTCACCGACATGTTGCAGGACATTGCTGATCAGTTTGTCCGGGCTTGTCGCCCAGTACGTTTCTGTCTCCCCGCATTGGCGGAAGGAATAGGCTTCATGGCCCCAGACGTAGTAGCCTTGCAGTATCTTTTTCTCTCCCACCGGCATGATATCCGGAGCTTTGGCGATAGAGGGCGTTGCGAGGCCGGCAATAAACAGGCTGGCGACAAAATGTTTAATGAATTTCATGATCTTAATCCATCTCTGAAATGCAATAGAGAACGTATGCAGAATAAAAATATCTTCAGTACTCAGTCATTAGGCCGAGCATCATGTCTGTGGCAAAGCGTCATAAATATGACGCTCTACCGTTTGCCGCCTTTCACCCACTCCGGTGTAAACGTGGCGAACAGAATGGCCTGTTTGGAATCAAACTGGGAAATCGTTCCTTCGTAAAGCACCCCGATGCCACCGTTCTTTGTGGCGATTGAATCAGAGTAAGCGGTACTGCGTGCTCTGATCCTGCGGGAATATGCCCATGTCTGGCCTTCATCCTCCGATATCCGGACGGTGAGGTTTCTCCGGTGTTTGGTATGGGCCGGGTTGACGAATACAAGCATGGATGTCTGCCTCCGGGCGTAATCTCCTCCCTTTTGCAGGCTTTTTCCCTGACGCTGCTTGGGCCAGGAATAGCGGGAGAAGCTGCCATGACTTCGAGACGAGGGCAGGGACTTGTCAGGTGTTGCACGGGACAGGTTCGACATGTCTCTTGCAATGGAAACACGTCTGCTGAATGGCTTGCGGTCACCAACACGGCGAGAGTTGACCAGTATCGAGCCGTCGAGCAGCTCCACAGCCTGAGACTCGCTGACACCACCATTGGGCGTTGGTTTGCCAAGACGCCAGCGTTTGCCATTGTTATCACTGAAAGCCAGGCTGACCCGTGATTTCGCCTTGGGTCCATTGTTGTGATAGGTCGGGATGATAAGGCGGCCATTGCTGGCCTTCAGACCATGGCCAGGACCATGGGAATAGAACCGCCACTTGGGTTTCTTGACCTGTTTTGTGATGTTTTTGGGAGCGCTCCAGCTCTTGCCTTCATTTTTCGAGCTTACGATCCACGATGTCCTGAGAGCCGCGCCACGTGTGACCGCCTTCTGGCTGTTGTTGAAGCTGTATTGAGAGGTGGAGACATTGAACATGATATGCACACGTCCCCGTTTGTCGACGACCGGCACAGGATTGTTGACGGCAACCCAGTCACCAAGAGCCATCGCGGTGAAATCACCATGCTTGTAGCTGACGACAACCTGCTCCTTGGACCAGTGCTTGCCGTTATCTTTTGAATAGGCCGCAACAATATCAATCTTGCCATGATCGGAGCACAGCTTCCCCCAATACCCATGACGGCGCTCGGCCAGCGCCATGAGTTTGCCAGATGGAAGGCGGGAAATGGCCGGGATACGATAGCAATGCTGGTCGGTGCGGCGGAAAACAACGCTTTCGCGAAACCGTGCCTTCGGGCTCTTGACGATCTGGCGAGCCCCAGCCTTGCGGAGCTTTTTGATCTGTTTTGTTGTCAGACGGGCCTTGTAGATCCTGAGGCTGGCGATACGGCCTTTGAACAGCTGCCTGTCGGCATGTTTGGTATCAGGATTGCTGGCATATCCGATACGCAGGGGCTGGGGAGACTGGATAATCCGGTTTGAAAGGCGGTTGGATACGGCCCCTCCGCCCCCATCTGCTGATGGTTTGCCACGGCCATCCAGATAGAGCCTGACCTGGCCTTTTGCCCGGTCAATGACACCAACCACATGGTGCCATTTGTTGAGCTTGTAGGGTTGTTTCTGCGCGGCGGTTTTCCTGTCATTGGTGGTCACGCGGAAAATCAGCTTGCCGTCGTTGAGGAAAAACCGCCAGCCATGATGCTTGCTGAAATAATTCCCTTTGGAGAGAAGCGCACCATCCGCATCTGACTTGGCCTTGAACCAGAAACTGATGCTGTAATCCCCGTCAGCCGGTTCATCGTCCCTTGTCAGAGGATAGATCATACCATCACCGGGTGCGTTAAAATGGGTATTGAATGGCCGGTGGAAGACAAAATCCCTGAGGGAGGCGGAATATGCCGGCAGGGTGAGTGTAAGAAGCAAGAGTAGAGAAAAGACTGTTTTCAAAGAGCGCACGGTCAATATCCCTGATTTGAAAGGCCTGGGGCTGATAAAGGTTGGATTATAACCCATCAGGCTTTTCAGCAAAGACTGGATAAACCTCTGGGTCCTGATCCGGGGAGCCAGATGACCTGTTGACAGGGATTATCCGGGCATACTCTCCAGCCGCATGTCCACATGTGGAATGCCATCCTCGTCATACACCTCAGAGATGGCCTTGAAACCAAGCCCGCCATAAAACCCGGCCAGATGGGCTTGAGCCTGCAGCAGGATCGGGCGTCCCGGATTTGTCCCGGTCAGGTCATCAAGTGCCTTTTGCATCAGCTTTTGGCCGAGCTTCTCACCACGCGCGTCCGGATGAACCACCACACGACCGATCCAGAGCCCGTCAAGTGCATCCCTGACCCGGAGATAGGCAAGCGGCGGCATGCTGTCACCCTCCAGCAGAAGCAGATGCCGGGCATTCTGGTCAGCGTCATCCAGTTCCGGATAAAAACATCGCTGCTCAAGGATGAAAACATCAAAGCGCAGCTTCAGCGTGGCGTAGAGCTCTGCCGTGGTGAAATCCTCAAACTGCTTCCAGATGAACCGCATGACCTGTCCTGAACGTTGCAATATGAACAGGCAGGGTAGGGGGATTGAGCAAGGCACTCAAGACTCGATGGATCTGAATTCTGCCTATAAATTTTTATTTTCAATGATAATTATTTAGGGGGTTTTAACTGAAATTAACTCATTTTTTGTTAATTAATGATGTATCTGAAACGATATCAGAGCATCGCTGTTGAACTCGGGGGATAAAGATTATGAGACTGTTCCGGTTCTCAGACCTTAAAACAAAAGCAAAGGTATTGGTTGGTGTTTGTGCGCCGCTGGTTCTTCTTGCGCTGATTGGCGCTGTATCGATTTTCAGCATTGACCGGATTGCCGGGACGAACAAGTGAGTGGATCACACGCGCGTTGTTCTGGCTGAAGCGTCGAAAATTGTTGCTTCGGCTGTTGATATGGAAACTGGCATGCGTGGTTACCTGCTTGCGGGCCGGGAAGAGTTTCTTGAACCCTACACAAATGGCGAGCGGGCGACTTATGATGGTATCCGCGCGCTGCAGCAGACAGTGAGTGACAATCCGGGACAGGTTGCCCGACTGGGCGAGGTCGAACGCACCCTGCGCGAGTGGCAGTCCAATGTCACGTCCATGCAGATCGAGCTGCGGCGCCAGATTGGCGACGCGAAAACCATGAACGATGTGGCTCATCTTGTTGGAGAAGCCCGAGGCAAGGTCTATTTCGACAAGTTTCGTGAACAGATCGCGACGTTCGCCAAGCGGGAAGAGGTGCTGTTGAAAGATCGCCGGGAAATCTTCCAGATCAAGATGCAGAGCGGGATTGCAGCCGCGGCAGATATCCAGAACTCGCTGAAATGGGTTGAGCACACCTACAAGGTTCTTGCAATGGCGCAGGACCTGCTGGCATCAGCGGTTGATATGGAAACCGGTATGCGCGGCTATCTGCTTGCAGGCCGGGAAGAATTTCTTGAGCCTTATAAATCCGGCGGCGAGCGTTTCGGCAAGCTGTCTGACGAGTTGAAGGCAACGGTCAGTGACAATCCTGTACAGGTCAAGCTGATCGAGGATATTCAACAGAACATTGCCAACTGGCGGAAAGACGTTGTCGAGCCGATGATTGCCCTGCGTCGCGAGATCGGCGGTGCCAAGACCATGGACGATATGGCCGATCTGGTCGGTGAAGCGCGCGGAAAGCAGTATTTCGACAAGTTCCGGCAGCTGATGGCCGATTTCAAAGCTGAGGAAGAGGCTTTGATGACCGTGCGCCAAGACAGCAATGTCACCACGGTTCAGACCACCAATACGGTTATTATAGGCGGTGCCATTGGCGCCATTATCCTTGGGCTTGGTCTGGCCTGGATTATAGGTGGCAGCATCGGTACGCCGATTGGCCGGATGACATCGGCCATGCGCAATCTGGCAAATGGTGATCTGGCCGTGGACATCGTTGGCATAGAACGTCGCGATGAAGTTGGTGAGATGGCCCAGGCCACCCAGGTCTTCAAGGAAAACGCCATTGAGCAGAAGCGCCTTGAAGAAGAGCAGGCGCAGGCCGGAAAGCGCACCGAGGAAGAAAAGCGCCGGGCTCAGCTTGAGATGGCGGATAATCTGGAGACCAGCGTGAAATCCGTTGTTCAGACCATTGCTTCGGCCTCGTCGCAGATGCGGTCCACTGCTGAAGGCATGGCAACAACCGCTGACACAGCCGGACAGCAGTCTGTGGTTGTTGCAGGTGCAGCAGAAGAAGCATCAACCAATGTGCAGACCGTTGCGGCAGCCTCTGAAGAGCTGTCCAGCTCGATCTCCGAAATCCGCCGCCAGGTGGAGAATTCCCGTACCATCACCGAGCGGGCGGAGCAGACCAGCGGCCAGGCAACACAGACTATTCAGAACCTGTCTGACATGGCGCAGAAGGTAGGGGATGTGGTCAAGCTGATCAATGACATTGCCGAGCAGACCAATCTTCTTGCTCTCAATGCCACAATTGAGGCGGCACGGGCCGGCGATGCAGGCAAGGGCTTTGCGGTTGTTGCCGCAGAGGTCAAGGAACTTGCGAACCAGACCTCAAAGGCGACAGATGAAATCGCTTCCCAGATTGGTTCCATGCAGGCAGCGACGAATGACTCGGTGGCCTCAATCGGCGAGATTCAGACTGTGATCGGTCAACTGGGAGAGGCGGCCGTGCAGATTGCAAGTGCCATTGAGCAGCAGAGCGTCTCTACTCAGGAAATCTCAAGGAACGTGCAGCAGGCCGCCACCGGAACCAGAGAGATTGCAGACAATATCAGTTCCGTTCAGTCCGCTGTTTCCGAGACGGGTGAAGTCGCGGGCCAGGTTCTGGGTGCTGCCGGGGAGCTTGCGCAGAAGTCTGATACGCTCGACAGGCAAATCGACGTCTTCCTGTCCGACATCCGGGCAGCGTAAAGACCTCCAGCACGAAACCATATCTGACAGATACAAACCGCCCGGGCACAGCGTCCGGGCGGTTTTTTGTTTGGGGAGAAGGCGCACGGAGCAAGAAAGCACTGCGGCTTACCTCTGGCTGGATGCCGTACCGTAATCCATCAAGGAGCTGAAAATGGAGTATTCCTCCGCTTTCACTCCATCCGCCAGATTGCCACTCCGGCCCGAGCCAGGCTCCAAAACAGCCCCTCCAGATGAAGCAATGCTTGCGCTGGCGTGAAGTGAGGGGCACAGAAGTAGTTTATGGGATGAGTTTTTCCCCGATGGTGGTGGTTAGCCAACAAAAGGGCGAGGGTTGTTGTGTGTTCTTCTGTGGCTGAGAGAAAGGGAGTTGAGTAAACTGTTACGGTAATTTTTGGTAAGTAACTCTTCCCCTAACCATTGCTCGATCGCATGTGGAGGGGAAGGGTTACAAGTTTGACCACGACTATTGTGGGTTCAAGTCATTTATAAGTTCATTCTCTATAGACCGAAGAGTGCTGCGCGTTGCAGCATCTTGAAGTACTCTTTTTTCTTCGTCGGTCAATTGGCCTGCGGTTCTTTGTTCAGGGTTTCGCTTAATAGTATTCTTAGGCTCGGATACTTCCTCAGTAAATGTCGGGGTCGTACCATCGGAGAGAAAATTTCCGCCTTTAAGCTGTCTTTGGACAGTGCGTGTTCTATCGTCCTTCACCAAATACACAGGTAGAGGACATTTGCCATCCACCTCCTTGACCTCGCAGCTTGCTTTAGGAAGTTTGGCAAAGTTTAGCGCCAGGGTGTGGGTATCTGTTTGAGTGGCGGACCAGTTGAGGTTTCCGCCAAATGTTCGAGAGTTCCCGAGTGGAATTGCTGATAGCTGAGGATTTGCACCAGCGTCGACCGTAAGAGCAAAATTAACCGTGTAGGTTAGGGTGCTGATGTCAATTTTTGCTTTGTTTTTGGAGTCCAGCGCACCGCCGAGAAAGTCTGCAATCCGTAGATCACTAAGTAGAGCGCGCTTTCCCTTGCTGTCAGATGAATGGTCGCAGGCGAGTGGAGCAATTTCTCTGTTCAAGTCATTTATCCGCTCGCTGAATTGAATTCGCTCTGATCTTGTTGCGTCACCGGTCGTTCCAGCACTCAATCCGATTGTAAAGGTGCCGGGGTTCAATGGCACTACGAATGCAGCATCTGCAGATAAACCGCTCTTCTGGAACACCTTCAGTGTCAGATCGACATCAACTCCCCATCCATTTAGCAGGGCTTTGTTCTCAGGGTGTTTGCGCCAAGCGGCGTTCATGAGTTCACATCTGATATTCTTGATAACATCCGTAGTGGTTATGTTCCATGCTTTGGGTCTTGGTACGGATGCGCAACCCGCAAAAATGAACGATGCTGAAATTACGAAGAATGTTACCCTCTTCATTTATGCCTCCCAACTTAAGGGAGTAATTTAATAGTTATGAGTCATTTAATGCAACTATTTAGATGTATTAATAGGAAATTATTACAACTAAAGTGATCGCTTACTAATTCCATCTCACATTTCAGATGTGGCATTTTACCGGCTATCGTGGCTGTCTCGCAGCGATGCACTATCCGGCAGAATAGCACCGCATGAGAGGTCGAATTAAGTAAACTGCCGTCGTGATTTCGTCGTTCTAGCGGTTTGTAATGTGTGATTTAAGGGCTTCTCCAAGCATCCAGCTCGCCAGTCGGACCTGACAAGAGGCATCCTGGTTGTCATTATACAACATATTGAACCTGTCTCGCTCGTGGTCTGACCAATCGGGCTTGCCATATTCCTGGACAACCGGAACGTTGCAGGCTTTGTCTCTCGAGGTACGGATAACCTGATATTTTTTACGATCAAAACGAGTGAGAAAATCGGGAATGTACCTGAACGGTTTTGCAGGCCCGAGGAAGGCCTGAATCTCAGGGAGATCAGCAAGCAGCTTTTCGTTGAGGAGCAATGGATATCGCCGTCCGGTAAACGCATGATCGGAAGAACTGTCTTGCGCCAGAATCAAATCTCTGACTGATGAAAACCACCCCGCATCGTAGTCAAGATTACTCCACTCATAAGTCGCACCTGAAGAACTCCGGGGTTCGTGCGTCAAAAGAAGAGCAATGTACGGGAGTGTCGTCATTCTGGGCTGGGGGATTGTAACCGGTTCGGTAAGAACATGCGTCTGCTCATTGACCGTAACCTGCCAATGGGACAGAGAACTGAACTCAACATCATCACTATCCGATATTCTGCCAGGTTTTGGCGGGTAGATTGTCAGCTGGTCTTCCCGGAGACGGAGATGCAGATACGGGTAATGCCAGCGCTCCGCACAGGAGCTTTTAGTCTGTGCTCGAGGGCAGGAAAGAGAAGCGAGGTCATATCGCGCCCCAATGGGTAAAATCAGGTCGCAATAGCGCTCAACAGAAACGGTACTCGTCTCACCGGTCATGACGGCAATCTGGCAAGACAGCTCCATCCGTCTTTCCGCATTGAGGTGAGAAGACCTGCGTAGCGCGTGATGAAGACCATTAAAAAAACGGGTTATATTTTTAGATGATGATGCTTCCTGCACCTGTGCCGGCAAGCCTTCCTGATTCCTGTAAATCAACTCAATGGCATATGGTGTTGCGGGAAACGTGGCTTCAGTGTGAAACCGGGCTGCATATCTCTTCGCAGCTTCAAGCTTCTTCTCCGCTGCACGCCGCCGGGACCAGGCTTTAGAGTTCTGTTTGTGCTTTTCGCTGGCATCGCTTTGCAGTTTGCGAGCCATCTTCGGGTCAAATTCTTCAGATTTTTCCGGGTGCTGCTCTATATAGGCCTGGTGTGCACTCTCAGCCTGCTCAAAGAGAGACGCCGCTCTCTCTTGCTCTGCGATCAGTTGGTCTGCCTCTACCTGTATCTCTCTTAAATGTTGCTTCCACTCTTCTTCACTACGTTGCGTGAAAAACGATAACCAGGGGGCATCTGCAACGACCTCCGTGACTGGAACATCAGCGCGGAGAGGCGTGTCGAGCTCCAATGATATGGCCGTTTTCCATGAACCCGATTGCGTAGAACTGTAGGACCAGAAACTCGGATAGAAAACTTCAAACAGAGCAATAAAGACCAAGGCAGCGATGGTCTTGTAGACGTCCTGCCGACGCAGCTCTCTCCAGTGAACCCGCCTGATTGTCCGCCATATATAGCTGGCAAGGTGCCATATCCGCTTCAATATGGCCCAGATAATTGGCAGGAATATAATAAGAAGGACGATGTTCATGGGTGAAGTCGCGGAACCTGGTAGATCAGAAACACTGTAACGTTGCGTAACAACAGCAATCAGTAGGAACAGTTACTTGCGCCGCCTCTCGCCTCACAAAGAAAGCGAAACTTGGCAAGAACCTGATGCGATAGAAGTTTGATGAGGCGACGTGATGCGATGACACGCTCACAGTGGAGTTTACCGGACTTCCTGAGATAGACGCGATGCAGGCGCTCGTAAGCAGGGTCTGTTTCGATGTCTTGTTTCTCTGGAAGGTGGCGGCGCCCCCGATAAGTCGGGTCGCAATAACCATTGCCATAATAGCCGTGATATCTGACGAAGCTGTCGAGGTGGTCGAGATAATCGTCGAGACGCCTGTAGAGCGTCTTGTATTGCTGCTCGGAAGCGCCTTCTGAGACCGGAGCATCCAATGGCGTGAGTGGTTCCACCAGGAGGCGCAGCATCTGGAGGTCTGAGGTGACGGTGTACTGATGTGCTCGCTCAAGGAATGGCTGTCCCTCAAGCGTGTCAGGTACTGTTTGAGGCCTGGATAATGCGGTTTTCAGATCAAGCCCTGTGTCCAGATATAAACTCTGCCAGATCTGGGGTTTTCGATCTGGCTGACGAGCCTGATGTTTCAGCAGGAAGCGCTTGTGGTCCATCTGGTCCCATATATCCCACCCAATCAGTACGTGCTGATCCAGAAGATGGGATTTCCCGTCAACGATAAGAACCCATTGAGAAATTCCTGTTCGATTGTTCACCGGGCTGGATCTGTTCTGCAAGGGAAGAAACTCAATTCCCCTCGCGTCAAGCCTGAACTGCAACCGCGGCGCATTCCAGGATTCGACACACTGACGCGGGGCATCCCCGCTGGCAGCACAGTTAGACTGGGTCAAATCATACTGGATGGATAGGGGGATATGCGAGTTGCAGACCCGGCGCATCGCAAAATCCCGTGTGGCTGTTCCACTCAGTTCAAATCCGCAGGATGTCTCAAGATAGGTTATGGGTCGTAAAGAGAAATCCTGGCGCAATGCTGCATCAATCAACCGTCCAGTTCGACCAAGAGAATGGACGGGTCGCGGCGTGTTGTAATCAACACTCCGGATCTGCATGGATGTATAGAGAAATTCAATCAGATCAGGATAGTCGGGTAAAAAAAGATCAGCCGCCTCGGTTCTTTCCTTCTGTTCAAGGAACGCAAAACGTGAGGAAAGGCGATACATCAGAAAGCGATGTTTTTTGGAGCGCAACAGTTTGTAGAACTCCTGCGACGTCTCATCCAGATCTTTATATTCTGCTGTTTCAGCGTACCGTCCTTCCCGGTCATAATGCTGATGAATATAGGCTCGTCTCCCTTCGGCAAATTCGGCGAGTGACGAGAACTGTCTGGTCGTTGGACTGGCTCGTAAAATACGCTGGATCTCATATCTCAGAGTTTCCAGTTTCGACTTGAATGAGGTCTCGACGTCCTCCCATTCCCTTCGAAAGTAATCAGACGAATACCGGGCAAGATCCTTGAGGTCCGGGTCGACCGCAGCGAGGTCTCCCATTCTGATGCTGGTTTCGGGCCAATCCGCTTCGGTCTGACGCAGGTCATGACCCGGGCGGATATTTTCTATGACTGATACAATGCCGAATGTCGGGTAAAACAGCTCAAAAACAAGAATGCAGCTAAGTGCTGCCAGGTTCAGGCCTATATCCCTGCGGCGGAATTTGGTCCAGCGGACGGATCGAGCCCAGTTCGTCACTGGCTTCCACCATTTGAAAGCCAGATAAATCAGGACTCCCCAAAGAAAAAAACTGCCCATCATAAGGAGAGCCACGTTAGAGTTTGAAGAGCGCGAAAGCTGGCATAACCAGCCAGCAATGCGGCACCACTGAGAAACCACGGCATGGGTTGGTAGCCGAGATACTCAAAGCTTTTCTTGTCAAGGGTCTCCCAATTCTGGAATTTGGGCTCAATATCGGGCTTCTGTCTATGCGGCGCGATAATACGATGAAGCCAGCCATATTGCTCATGCTCCCAGTATGTTCGGCCATGCTGATTGTACCAGCCAAATGTATCATCCAGCAGGCAGATAAGTCGCGCACTCAGCCAACGTGGACGCTGTGGCGCGTCTTTGTCATTGAGGCCGGTCTTTTGACAGATAAAGTGGCGAAGTCTGTCATTCAGGGACTGGAACTGGTCGATAACCTGAAGCTCTTCCCGATTGAGGAGTTCACGCCATGCGTCCAGGTTATCAGACCCCCAGGGCGTCTCGCTGAGTTTTTCAGCATCCCGCAGCGCGACTGCAGCAGGCGACATATCCACCCACTCGTGGTTTTTCCGATCATAGAAAGAACCGTACTCGTCCTTGCTCTCCTCTTCGACATGTCTGGCATGGATAGCCTCCACATCGTGGCGGGTTACGGACGTGTCGAGATGACCATGCTTCAGAAGCGTCGGCTCAAAGAGCTCGATGATACAGTTGAGAACAGAGGCTTCGTAAGGATTCGACGGCTGTTCCTGCAACCAGTTGAACCTGGCCTCGATGGCAATGATCAAGTCATCTGAGAGCCATTCAGGCCTTGTAATCTCCGGCGGGTTTGTAAAATGATCATAATAATCGTAACAGTCAAAATCAGCTTGTTCGGACACCCAATACTGCAATTGCGTAGAGAGCGCGCGAAAATCTTTTGGATTCCGAAAGGCTGGCTCTGCCGACAACTTGGCCATAAAGTCTTCTGCCGAAGACTTGTCTTCATCCAGCGCCCAGCGGCAAAACTGCTCCAGTAATTGCCCGACGGATGATGAATTAAGCTGCAGTTGGAGGTCTTCATCATACCAGTAAGAGATCTCTTCAGATCCGTCATCCTCGGAGTCATTCTCCCGTCCCGCCTGCTCGGAAGAGGCCTCAGACGGCTCATCATCTACGACTGACTCCGCGTAACGCACAATGTTGCGCGCCTGATCGTAAGCTTCCCTAAGGGCAATAAAGCCAGCCGGGTCATCATCCGGCCTAACGATTTTCAAGCGGCGGGCATACGCTTTTTTCACATCCGACAGCGTTGCGCCCTTGCGCTCTATCTCAAGAACACTGAATGGGTCAGCTGAAGACATCAGAGTCCTCCAGGCTCTCCAGTTGAGCTGCCAGATGGTCTCTGAACTCGTCTATGGCGCGCTTGTCATAGCTGCTGAGTACAGTATTAAACTGCGAGAGAAGATCGCTTATATATTCCCGTTTCTCGCCAAGAGAATTCTCATAAACCGCAGCAAGCCGGGACAGAATGGCTTCATTGGCGGCCTCTTCGCGTGGATGGATCTTGATTTTCTCAAGCTCTTTGAAACGCTCTTCAATCTGTGCCTGTGTTAAGGCACCGGGATTGCCCTCAATGATGAGTTTCTTGTGGTTTCCCGTTGTTAGGCTCTTGGCAATGACTTCCAAAACGCCGGAATTATCATAGGTGAAACGAACCTCGATACTTTCCCGCTCTTTGCGATTGAGAGGCACTCTGATGCTGAAAGAACCGATCTGAATATTGTCTTTCACATAAGGAGCTTCGCCCTGGAAGATATTCAGCTGAATTTCTGTTTGCCCGGGCTTCAAAACCGACCCTTCTGTCGTTCGGCTTGCTGGTATGACCGTGTTACGCTCAATCAGCGGAGAAAACAGGCCGTCTTCCCATTTGTCATGCCCCGGAAGCTGCTTGGATACCTCATAGCCGAGCGTAAAGGGGCAGACATCTGTCATGACCATCTCGTCGAGAGCTTTGTCTCGCGCAACCAGACCGGCCTGGACAGCCGCGCCCAGTGCGACAACGCGGTCTGGGTCGAGATCATGCTCGGGAAAGCGCTTGAAAAGCCGGGTGATAAGCGTCCGAACAATGCCCATGCGGGTGGCGCCGCCAACCAGAACGATACGATCCACCTCATCCGCCCGCAAGCCAGCGTCAGAAATCGCTCGTTGGATCGGGATACGCATCCTCGCGACAAGGTCGCTAACCATCTCTTCAAAACTGGTTCGGCTCAGGGATAACGCATGTTCTGCGCCCTTATAGGCATAGGAGAACTCAACGGCAGACTGTTCAGTCAAAGCATGTTTGGCGCGATCAGCTAATGCTCTCAGGCGGGCCAGGTCATCGGCAGAGACTTTTTTGGCCTTGAGCTTCAATTTATCAAGGAAATGATTGAGGATTCGATCCGTGAAATCCTCTCCACCAAGAAAAGCATCGCCGGCAGAAGCTCTGACTTCCATGACCCCGGAAAACATTTCCAGGATTGAAACATCGAAAGTACCACCTCCCAGATCAACCACGAGGAAGGTATTCTCACCATCCTTGTCTTGCAGGCCATAGGCAAGGGCGGCTGCTGTGGGTTCATTGACCAGGCGTCGGACCTTCAGTCCGGCAATCTCAGCCGCTGCGATCGTGGCTTTTCTCTGGATGTCATTGAAATAAGCCGGCACGGATATTACAGCCTCCGTGACGGTCTCGCCAAGATGAACTTCCGCATCAGCCTTGAGAGATTTGAGGATCAGAGCGGACAGCTCTTCGGGACGGAAGTTCTGCTCTCCCAGCCGCGTCTGCTGGTTGGTGCCCATGTAACGTTTGAATTTCGACGTTGCGTCTTTCGGGTGGGTCACCAGATGATTTTTCGCTGAAGCCCCTGTTACAACTTCAGCTTTGTCTTTCAGATAAACTGCGGACGGCGTTAAATCCTGGCCGAGTGAATTCGGGATAAGCTTGGGACCTTCGTCAGTGAAATAAGCCGCCAGCGAATTTGTCGTCCCCAGATCTATACCAATTATCATCGTCTCGCCGTTCCCCGTCACCACATTCATAGAGTTGTGAGACGTTTAATCGCCCGGATCGGGTATTGCAAACCTGAATTGCAAAGACAGCGTCAGGCAATTACGGTGAGCAATTACCGTGACAGGGCCAGACTTCGATTCCGGCGCTATACGGCAGCCATGGTTGGTGCATTACAACCGGCCAGAAAGGCGTTCTACCTGTGGAAGGTGGAAACCAAACCCGATTGTGGAGGATGGGGGATCATTAGGTAAACGGTCACTGTAATTCAGATCGAAATTTTTTCGCGTCGTTTGATGGAAAAGCTAGCGATATCGGCAGTTTTTAGGAAGTAGAATGAAAAAAATCAGCGCCCTTAATATTTTGAAGAATAGAGATATATCTCCTCTATACTTGGGTATGTATTACAAAGAGATGCTGGATTTATGGGGAGAGCCATTTGATATTTTCCCTGTATCAGATTGTGACTCTACACCTTCTAAGATTTTTTATCCTGGAGTTAACCTGTACTTTGATTGGAATGATACGGGGAAGCTAGACAATGTGGGTTTGGAAAGTTTAGATATTTACAGTTATAGACCAGAAAAGAAGTTTGTAAGATTTTGCGGGTTTAAGAGGAGTTGGTTTAGGGATCGTAATGGTAGTAGGAAGTTTTTCAAATTTTTAGAACAGCATAATATTGAACACAAGCATTATATTAGTGATTTTAATGATTTAGTGACGGTGGTGAATGAAAAGACACTATGTCATCATTGCGGATGTGATTCGAGTTCCAATATAAATGACATACTGATGGATTCTCAGTTGAAATTTATTTATCTAAATGACGAGCTAACGAATACATTTACATGGACGAGAGCTTTTTTGTAAAAAGGCAAAATAAACTGTACATACAAGGTGTCAATTACGCAATTACGGTGCCCGTTTAATAATTACATCTCACATTTCAAACGGTGTATTTTACTGGCTAATGTGGATGTCTCGCAGAGACGCGCTATCTGGCAGGATGACGTGGGATGAGAGGCAGAATTACGTAAACTGTCATCGTAATGCAAATGGTGCACTTTGATAGCTGTTGTGTCTTGATCGCAGCGACAGACTATTTGGTCATCCCCAGTTTACCGGACAAGCTGCTGGAGAACCTCACTTCGATGTTGATGTCTTCAATGGTGAAGGTGTTAAGGTCGGAAGTATTCCGGGTGTCTCCGGGCGCTATGTGTTCAACGAGGAGGAGCGGGAGATGCTATTTGATCATCCAGAGTTAGAGGCGCGGCTTCAGCAAGTCCTTGGGTGTGACACACTTAATGATTTATCCGTTTTGAATATGAAGTTGCATTATAGATCAGCCACGTTAGAACTGAAAATGGCTTTTGTGGAAGGGAGTATTCCTCCGAACTTCCAGAATAAATCAAAGAATTGTCTGATCTTTTTTGTGCACATGCCTGATTTCAAATTGCAAGTGACTTACTTGCCCGATGGCGATCCGGCGGATCAGATTGAAAATCTAAGCTCAAAAAATTGTACTTTTAGATTGGGAAAGCATCGATATCGGCTTGATGCCGAGAAGGTGCACTTTGACACTTTCCAAAGTGTGAACGAGATGGACTTAGTTGATCAAGAATGGTGAGTGAAAATTACGGAATTACGAACTACGGTGCCCGTTTACTAACTACATCTCACATTTTAAACGGTGCATTTTATTGGCTGTCGTGGCTGTCTCGCAGCGACGCACTATCTGGCAGGATGATACGGTATTAGAGCTAGAGTTACGTAAACTGTCATCGTAGTTCCGGGAGGTAACGTTGTCGGCTGATCTAGAGGAATGCCTTGACTGTGGCGGGCGCGGTGAGTTGAAAACCGAAGGTTCGCTCTATGGGATTTATTGTGAAGCCTGCGATAAGTGGATTGTCGTGACTACGAACATTGAGCCAATTGAGGCAGACACTGAGCTTTATTCGGTCATTCTGGATTGCGGGGACTTTGAAAACAAAGAACATGTCAGGATTGTATCGCATGCTTCCGGCATGAATTTTTTACAGGCTAGAAAAGCGCTTCAAACGCGAGGCTCAGAACTCTTCTCAGGGTCGGCGACTACGGTTCTTGATTTTTTGCGACGATCGAAAGTTGTAGGCGTTGAGTGCCATACCGTCCCGCTGTTTCCTTACTCAGTATGACCTAAATCTATTGTCTCTTCTATTTAGCTGCCTGGTTAAGGCGTTGATTAAATTTGCTTTTGGCTGTGTTTGACTGTGTGCGATTGGATGCCTTCTAAATGCTATCTCTTTGATTATGTGGAATAATTTAAATTACGGTAAATTACGGTGACAGTTTACTAATTACATCTCACATTTCAAATGGTGCATATTACTGGCTAATGTGGATGTCTCGCAGCGGCGCACTATCTGGCAGGATGACGCGGTATGAGAGCTAGAATTACGTAAACTGTCATCGTAATCGAAAATCTGCTGAACAAACCTGGCAGCAAAATTGGAACGACCGTGTATCTGGGTGCTGGCTAGAGCGGAGCTGTATTGATGAGCGATAACCTTCTTATGGAATTAATAAAAAAGGCTTTGCTCCATCTCGAAGACCGCGGAGACATTGTGTTGTGTGCAGGCGAGGCTGATGCTCCTGCCAAGCATATTTATGAAGTGGTAAGCGAACTGGTTCCGAGCGATCAGCTAACCACCTCAGAGCTCTCCGGCCTTAGATCATTGATCTTTCAGGCTGTAGCAGATGATCGTTTCTTTGATTGGGAAATGCCAACTCTGACAGGGCTAACATCTGATCAATTCAAAGAAATGGCGAATAAGCTTCCAAAAGGATAGGGCGAATTACTGTAATAGTTTGCCAGTTACAAATTTAGCATTTTACTGGCTGTCGTGGCTGGATTGCAGCGACGTACTATCTGGCAGGATGACGCGGTATGAGAGCTGGAATTACGTAAACTGTCACCGAAATTCCCCGAAATTCCGCGTAACTCCGTAATTCTGACCGGGGTGATCAAGGTCGCAGGTTCTGAGCGTGTGGTTTATGCCCGACTGGATGCCGGATCAGGTCCGGCATGACAAAGAGGATGCGGTCATTCCCTTGCCTCAATCCCACCCACCAGATTGTCATCCCGGCCTCGAGCCGGGATCCAGAGCGGCTTTTCCTCACGATAGGGCGTTAAGCCTACAAACTCTGCATCCTAAAATAGTATTGGAATTACGGTGGAATTACGGTGACAGTTTACTAATTAGGAATTACGGTGACAGTTTACTAATTATCATTTTGTTCTTACAGTCTCAGCATGGCCCGCCTTGCACGTATTGTTGTTCCTGGTCTTCCGCATCATGTGACCCAGCGGGGGAACCGGCGTGAGCAGGTGTTTTTTTCTGGTGATGATTATCAGGCCTATGCTGACCTTCTGTCTGATGCTCTGAGAGTGAGTGGATCAGAAATCTGGTCCTGGTGCCTGATGCCCAACCATGTCCACCTAATCGTGGTGCCGGGGGATGAGGATGGCCTGCGGACGACGGTGGCTCACGTGCACAGGAAATATGCCGGGCGGATCAATGCACGTAACCGCTGGACCGGTCATCTCTGGCAGGGGCGGTTTGGTTCTGTTGTCATGGATGAGGATCATCTCCTGACAGCCTTTGCCTATGTCGCTCTTAATCCGGTCAGAGCCCGACTGGTAGAACGTGCTGAAGACTGGCCGTGGAGCAGTGTCCATGCGATTTTATCAGGGCGAGATGACGGGATCACCACATGTGAGCCTGTTCTGACCCGCATCCCTGATTTTAGGCGTTTCCTGTTGGATCATCAGGAGAGCGATGAGGTTTATGCCGTGTTGCGTCGGGGAGAGACGGCCGGGCGACCTTTGGGAAGTGCGTCGTTTACCCAAGACCTAGAGCGCCGTCTTAACCGCCGCCTGGCTCCTCAGAAACGAGGACCGAAAACGAAGCAGATTGTGGAGGATGGGAATAATTAAGTAAACTGTCACCGTAATTCTGGTAATTCTCACTATCTTTGAGGGTTCTAGCGGAGTTAATCCATGACCAGATTGATTGATGATGTTGTGGTTGGTTTGCAATGTAATTTGTCGCAGATCGCAGGATACTCAGACAAAGAGATCGAAAAAATTGAAAGTTTTTACTCTATCAAGGTAGGGGGTGACTTTCGTCTTTTTTTGCAAGAGTTTGGACGCTCATCAGGTGACGTTCTACTTCCTGACCTGATTTTTTATCAAGGCTACTATGCCGCCAAGACACCCGCTATGATAAGCGGGCACCTTGCTCAACAATTTGAGTTTAGAGAAGATTTAATCCGGAATAACCGCCCGTTCAGATCCGGAAGTCCGTTCCTGATCTCCATCGAAAGCGAAACTCAGTTTTTCTTTCTCAGGACTCGTGCGGACGAACCGATAAGAGTTACAACTGTTGAAGACGACTATGGCCAATTAAGCGATAATCCCGAAATCGTGTATCATTTTGACGAAAACACCGGCATGGTGAGCAATACCAAGCGGACCTTCCGCGAGTATCTGAAGTCTCAAGTGCGACTGTCAGAAACGGAGCGTGTTGGTACGGGTGAAATGATAAAGATTTGACGGATCATATTTTCTGATTACTCGGCTTGTTCTAATTCCTGATACTTCGGCATAGCAACAGCACAATACCAGTTTCCAGCTTCAACTTTTCGCGTTGCGTCCTCCAAAATGTGATGCTCGTGTGACTAGCTGTTTCCGCAGAGGTTGTTATCAATGAATGCCCGTCTTACGAAGGCCCGCCTATTCTGTGGCCTTCTCCTCCCTCTCTTCCTTGCTTCTTGCGTTTCCGTACAGGAAGAATACGGCCCGCTGTTTGCAGAGTTCACGGGTAAGCCCGTCTCGGCGGTCTCCGCTCGCTTGGGCGCACCTTCTTTCCGCCGCAAGGAAGAGGGTACAGTGGCCTGGCAAGTGCGTGAGCCCTATACAAGACGGGAGCCGATCCAGTCCTATATCAACGGCAAATGGGTAACGACGGGCTATCGCTCGATTGCGAGCCAGCTGACTTGTACCTACGAAGCCAAGGTTAAGCGGGGCGTGATCGTGGATGGCGAACTCTACGGCAGCCCCAGTGCCTGCCGCAGCCTGAGCGCCCGCCTGTGATGAGAGGGCTTCTCAAGCCCCTGATGTTTAGCCTGATCCTGGGCCTGATCTTGAGTCTGACCATGCTCCTTGGGGCGGGGGCTGTTGTTGTGGCAGAGCAAAGCATACCTGAGGCCCGTTATCTGACCGAGACCCGTCGTTTGCCTTTGTTCGCTCTGCCGGGGGGTGGATCTCTCGCAGATGACCCGCGCTGTTGCCGCCCTCCGGGCCTCTCGGGAGGAGATCGCCAGCCTGACCGATCAGCACTATGACCTGGCTCGGGGCAATCGGGTGCGCACGATTTTGTATCCGACTGAGGTGCTGGACCAGATGATCGCTCTGGAACGCCGGAGACGCGCCTTGTTCGGAGCATCAGATCAGGCAATGCTTCAGGCTTATCAAACCCAGCTTGAGACCACGATCAAGGCTTATCTGTCCTATCTCGCTCTCCTGCGCCCAGCCCTTGTCCTGACCAAAGGGGAACAGAATGTCTCCGGGCTGGAGTTCCATCTGGGGCGCAGCCGTTTTGATCATTTCCTGGCAGCGCTGGATCACTATGCGCGAGCTGGAGAGCAGGCGCTTGAGACAGCCAAGGCCCGCTGGGCCTGCGTTGAGGGAACCGCTATCGATTGCCCGGAACCACACTGGCCGCTTCTGCCCAGACCTTCCAAGAGCAATCTTGATGCTTCAGTTCTTCAGGGCGATGCCGCCCATATTGTCTCTTCTATCCGTAAGGGCAGTCTTGAAGGCGGCAAACCGGATTATCCCCAATGGGTTTTGACCACCAGCCATCAGTGCCAGCCACATCAGCCGCAGATGGCTTATTTCCTGTGGCAGTTCCCTATGCCTCTGTTTTTCGATAAGACGGGCTATGGTGAGAGAAACAAAACCTCCCCCATTAACCACGCCTCCGCTCAATCACGTGCCGGTGAAGTTTTTTCACGCCTTATCCTTGACACCTGCGCCCCGCCTTCTTAAATCATGCGACGCCTGTTAGCACTCTCTTATCATGAGTGCTAACAGTTCAGATCAACCCGGAAAGGTGCCGCAGGAAGGGCCTTTCCTAACTTAAGAGATTGAGGCTGACATGAGCTTTCGTCCTCTTCATGACCGCGTCGTAGTGCGTCGCGTTGAATCCGAGGAAAAAACCGCCGGTGGCATCATCATTCCGGATACCGCCAAGGAAAAGCCGCAGGAAGGCGAAGTTGTTGCTGTAGGCAATGGCGTACGCAACGACAAGGGTGAGCTGGTTGCCCTCGACGTGCAGGCTGGCGACCGCGTTCTGTTCGGCAAATGGTCCGGCACGGAAGTCAAGATCAACGGCGAAGAGCTGTTGATCATGAAAGAATCCGACATCATGGGCGTTCTGGCGTAAGCCCGCTCTGATCTCATCCGATATTGAAGAATTCCATCTCCCAGCGGAGAAAGTATTATGGCTGCTAAAGACGTAAAATTCGGCGCCGATGCCCGTGAGCGCATGCTGCGCGGCGTGGACATCCTGGCAAATGCTGTCAAAGTGACCCTCGGCCCGAAAGGCCGTAACGTTGTTCTCGACAAATCTTTCGGCGCACCGCGCATCACGAAAGACGGTGTTTCTGTCGCCAAGGAAATCGAACTGGAAGACAAGTTCGAAAACATGGGCGCTCAGATGGTCCGTGAAGTTGCTTCCAAGACCAACGACATTGCAGGCGACGGCACCACCACTGCTACCGTTCTGGCTCAGGCTATCGTTCGTGAAGGCGCAAAAGCTGTTGCTGCCGGCATGAACCCGATGGACCTGAAGCGCGGCATCGACCTGGCTGTGACAGCTGCTGTTGCCGACATCGAAGGCCGTTCCACCAAGATCAACACCTCTGAGGAAGTTGCTCAGGTCGGCACCATCTCTGCAAACGGCGACAAAGAAGTCGGCGACATGATCGCTGAAGCCATGCAGAAAGTCGGCAATGAAGGCGTTATCACGGTTGAAGAAGCAAAGTCTCTTCAGACCGAGTTGGAAGTTGTTGAAGGCATGCAGTTCGACCGCGGCTACCTGTCTCCATACTTCGTCACCAATGCTGAGAAAATGATCGCTGATCTGGAAGATCCGTTCATCCTGCTGCACGAGAAGAAACTCTCCAACCTGCAGGCCATGCTGCCTATTCTGGAAGCTGTTGTTCAGTCTTCCCGTCCGCTGCTCATCATTGCTGAAGATGTTGAAGGCGAAGCCCTGGCAACTCTGGTTGTCAACAAGCTGCGCGGCGGCCTGAAAATCGCTGCTGTTAAAGCTCCTGGCTTCGGCGACCGTCGTAAGGCCATGCTCGAAGACATCGCCATCCTGACCGGCGGCACCGTGATCTCCGAAGACGTTGGCATCAAGCTCGAGAGCGTTACGCTCGACATGCTCGGCACCGCCAAGAAAGTTGCCATCACGAAGGAAGAGACCACCATCGTTGACGGCGCTGGCGACAAGGGCGACATCGAAGGTCGTGTCAGCCAGATCAAGGCTCAGATCGAAGAAACCTCTTCCGATTATGACCGTGAAAAGCTTCAGGAACGTCTGGCGAAACTCGCCGGTGGCGTTGCCGTAATCCGCGTTGGCGGTGCAACGGAAGTTGAAGTGAAAGAGAAAAAAGACCGCGTTGACGATGCACTGAACGCAACCCGCGCTGCCGTTGAAGAAGGCATCGTACCGGGTGGTGGTACAGCTCTGCTCCGCGCCAAAGGTGCTGCTGAAGGCGTTGAGTCTGACAATGCAGACATCCAGGCAGGTATCAAGATCGTCACCAAGGCTCTGGAAGCTCCGATCCGCCAGATCGCCGACAATGCCGGTGTTGAAGGCTCCATCGTTGTGAACAAGGTTCTCGAAGGCGACGCGGCTCTTGGCTTCGACGCTCAGAACGAAACCTTCGTCAACATGGTTGAAACCGGCATCATCGATCCGGCCAAGGTGGTTCGCACCGCTCTGCAGGACGCCGCCTCCGTTGCTGGCCTGCTGGTCACCACAGAAGCCATGGTTGCCGACGCTCCTAAGAAAGACGGCGGCGCAGCCCCTGCAATGCCAGACATGGGCGGCATGGGCGGCATGGGCGGCATGATGTAATCTGCTACCCAGGCACAAAGTTTGAGAAAGGCCGTCCCCTGGGGCGGCCTTTTTTCGTAGCCTCGCCGCCCATGCTCATTGTTTTGCTTTGCGATGCGGGCATCGCGGGGGCGGCATGATGTAATCTGCTGCCTAGGCACAAAGTTTGAGAAAGGCCGTCCCCTGGGGCGGCCTTTTTTCGTTGCCAGGTGGCGGGCGGCCATGGGGATTATCTGTTTTGCGATGCGTGGCATCGCGGGGAGCGGGTGTTGTGGAGCAGAGAGGCACTCCGCCCTAAATGTCATGCCGGACTTGACCCGGCATCCAGCCGGGAAAGAGTCACACCCTCAGAGCTTGCCGCTCCTGGATCCCGGATCTGCGCTTTGCTTGTCCGGGATGACGGGCAGGGGTGATACGGAGACAGAAAGCAGTCATATCTTCGTTATCGTGCTGTCTACAGCCCCTGAAACCACTCGGCGTTCACATCCACATGCTCGATCATGGTGGTTTTGACGCCAAGTTCGTAGGTCTTCAGCAGTTCACACAGGCGGTCGCCATCAATGAGATCAATAGCGATTGCGCCGTCACGGGTCGCTTCTTCGGAAGCCTGACTGGTAAAGGTGCCGGTTGTGATGAACAGGCCCTTATCGGCACGGCCTTGCAGAGCACCGCGAAAATCCCGGATTTCTTTTGAGCTGACACTGCCTTTGTATCGTTTGCATTGGAAATAGATCTGGAAACTGACAAGGTTCACCCGCAATACACCCACGCCGTCGATGCCGCCATCGCCGGTCTTGCCACGCACTTCCACCTTCACAAAGCCAGCCTCCCGCAGCAAGCGCTGGGACAGGCGTTCAAAGGCGGATGGGTCCATGGCTTTTAGAACGTCGAGAAGTGTGGCTGTCCAACTCTCCTTGATATCCTCTTCCGGCAAAGCGTCGTCCAGTGTTGCTTCTGGTAAAGAGGCGTTTGTCGCCTGCTTTTTGTGCTTTGCCTTTTTGGCCGCAGCCGCCTGTCTTTTTTCGCGGGCGCGGTCTCGCTCCTCTTGATTGACCCGCTTGTGGATCGCCTGCATGTGCTCAAGGCTGGAAAGAGTTTCGCCTGTTGCTGTCAGTGCCCAGATCCCGCGTGCGGAATTTTCCAGCGCCTCGCCGCGTTTCAGAAAGGTTCGCGCCCAGGCCAAATAGTAATTCAGCTTCTGCCGATCGTCATTCGGCATGGTGTAGGATTGCTCTTCCTCAGTCACACCTTCCAACTCGATGACGGTTTCATCCAGTTCGTGGATGGACGCGGAACCACCGAGGTGGCGGAGGGCTTTGAGGGTTGCGAGCATCAAGTGCGGCAGGTCGGGGAAGCCGTCCTTTTCGATCGTGAAGGTGCGGGTCACAGATTGGCCTCCAGAAGGGTGATCTCGTCCGGTGTCAGCTCAAACAGCTCGTAAACGATGGCGTTGATGCGGTCTTCATGGGCGGCGATCTCTGCTGTCAGCCGATTGATGTCCGCCCGGTCACGGTTGATCCAGTCTTCCCAGTCATTGCGCTCGGACAGGGGAATGTCCGCCTTGAAGCTCTTTTTCACTTCAGCCTGAAAGGCGGCAAAGTCCGGCAATGCCCACCATTCTTTCAGCT
Organism: Coralliovum pocilloporae; assembly: GCF_030845175.1. Classification (NCBI taxonomy): domain Bacteria; kingdom Pseudomonadati; phylum Pseudomonadota; class Alphaproteobacteria; order Hyphomicrobiales; family Coralliovaceae; genus Coralliovum; species Coralliovum pocilloporae. The sequence continues at coordinate 2,729,472 of NZ_CP132542.1, forward strand.
TATTGTTGAGCTTTGGCTCCCGGCCATCCGGGCACAAATCCGGAATCCGGCGACGCAGACCCTGTTGCAGCCTGTAGCGCTCCTCGGCAGCCGTCTGGCAGGCCCGGGCGAGGGAGGCGAGTTCGGATTTTGGAGGCTCGGACAGCTGTGGAACTGGTAATTGCTCAACAAATTGCGAGAAAAATCGAACAAAACCACCGCGGATCTGGGCACTCATGCTGAGGTATGTAAACCAACAAATTTTCGAATTAAGAAAAGCTAGTAATGACCAATCCTCTTGAGGTATGAAATAACCGGTATTAGCGGAGTATGAACCCTCAATGTCGATGTGAAAGGGAGCGTGGTCTGCAATGTCTTTATAATAGATTTTGGGCGCGTCCAGTTTAGTATAGTACGCAATTGTATCTTGTACTTCATACCAATAGTAGGGGCCCGGTTTCCGGCCAGGCCATTTCTCACCATAGACATTAGCACGCCATCCCACCGGTTTTGGTTCCAAAATCTCCCGATACCGTTCAAGGTGCTGCTTAATGGCCGGATAGGCATCAATGTCGACCCCGCGTCTCGTGAAAATCAACCACAGATCCCGGCTCTCAGCTCGCCAGCGTTTAAGGTCCCGTCCCTCAAGCCATGGCTTTAGGATCTCTTCGGATTTTGGGTCTTCCGCAATCAGTCTGTCCCGGGTTTGCCGGTCTATAACAAAAGCTTCATTCCGGCCTGTTTTGATGCCATAGAGCGGCGAGCCATAAACCTCTTTGAGGGTTTTCCTGCCTGCTCTGATCTTGTCCCGCAGGGCTTTCAGGGCCGGGCTTTCCAGCTCCCATGACTCCGTACTCAAGTGCTGCTGGGCATAATGTTCAGCCGCTTGACCATAGGCAGCGGAGAAGTTGTCATTGGGTCGCTTGTCGACATTCCAAAACCGGGTTTGATGCTCCTTGCCTGGTTTCTCGGCCCGCATGGTCAGGATGGCCGGGTAGGTTGTCACCCCTTCAAAAATCTGTAGATCACCAAAATCAACGATGGTTTCAAGAGTTGCCTTGTTTCTGAGAAAATCCCGCAAAGGCTGGCCGGAGGCTGTTTTGAAAAAGGTGGCAGAGGAAATATAACCAAGTCGCCCGCCGGGCTTCAGAAGGCGCAAGCCGCGTTCGAAGAAATAGCAATAGAGGTCTGCCACGCCGTGATAGACATCAAAGCGTTTTTCGAGATAGGGCTTCATATCGCCCAGAAGTTCCTGACGCACATAAGGCGGATTGCCCAGCACCACGTCAAAGCCACCCTCGGCAAACACATGCGGGAAGGCGGTGGCCCAGGTGAAGCCGTGGGCCAGATAGGCATAGTTGGAATCCTCAATCAGGCTGTCGCCGACTTTCAGATTGTTGTCGAGACTGTCGAGAGCCTTGCCCTTGCGCGCCGTTTTGACCCAGAGAGACAGCTTTGCGATCTCAACGCTTTCCTCGTTCACATCCACCCCGTAGAGGTTATTTGTGAGGATGTCGCTGTCCGGGTCCAGCAGGTCGCCATAAAGGCCGGTGCCTTTCAGGCTGGCTATCTTATCGTTGACGCGGGTCAGCTCTGCCTTCATGAAATCAAAGGCCATAACGAGAAACACGCCAGAGCCGCAGGCGGGATCGACAATGCGCAGGGTCTTCAGCCGGTTCCGATAGGCCTCCCAGGCCTCAAACTCGGCGCTCTTCCGCTTCCAGGGGATGGTTTCATAGTCTGACAGGTCTGCATTCTTTTTGGCATGGCCTTTCAGAATGTCTGTGAAAATCTCTTTGAGATGGGTGCCGAGGGTCTGTTCAACAATGAAACGGGCAATATAATCCGGGGTATAGACCACGCCATCGCGCTTGCGGCGTCCCGATGTGCCGGAGGTCTTTTCCACCTCCACTGCGTCACCGCGGGCAATCGCCTGCTCCCGCTCCACATCGCTGATGGATTGCTCGAAGATGTGCCCCAAAACGGTGACCGAGACTTCCGAGCCGAAATCATAATCACCAATCCGCTTAAAGCCCTCACAGACCTCATCGGGCAGGTGGATGGCATCAATATCCGGGTCGGGTGCAAACAGGCCACCATTATACGGGGGCACATCCAGGGCCTTGTTACCCTTGTCTATGGAGGCAAACAGGCCCTTGAAATTATCCCAGATCGGCTTTGGATTAAACGGGTCTGAATGCTCAAAGGCCCGCTCCAGTATCCGGTCGGGTAAAAGGCCGGTATCCTCGGCAAAGGCTGTAAACAGAACCCGGTCGAGAATGGTCTGGGCGACCGAGATGCTTTTGAGCGGATCCATCGTCGGAGCCGCCGCGCGAACCGCCGCGATCAACTCGCTGCGCAGGATCTTGTAATGGCTATAAAGCCGGTTGGTGATGTCCTTATCTTCCCGGCGGCTCTCTGCCAGGAGTTCCGCCGTGCGGCCTGTTAAAAGGTTTTCAGCGCTCAACAATAGCATGAACCGGGCATATTGTTCAGGCTCTGTCAGCTTTGCCAGGTCAAAGCGCTCATAAGCCTGGGTGCCTTCGCCAAACCCGTAGAGCCTGATTTCCAGATAATTCGAGACCAATACCCATTTCACGCCAGGTGCATTGGTGGCATATTCCCAGGCCTGTTGAACCGGGCTTTTTGCTCGCCCGGGCATAATGGCGTCGAGATCTTTGGTCTTTGCGCCTTTCAATTCAAACGGGGCGATGATCTCTGCACGATCAGTTGAAAAGTGACCAAGCGCCAGATCAACCGAGCCCCGGAGAATGGCCTTCTCAGCCGCAACCGTGAAATCCTGCCCTTCCACCGGGCCACGATAGCCAAGAACGGTTTCCACAAGCCTGGTCTTGAACTCACCGTGGAGAGCGGTTTCCTTATAATCCTTGATCCGCGCTGATCTGATCAGTTCAGCCCAGTTCTCAAGAATCTCTCTGTGATGGTCGGGGCAGGCCTCAAAGCGCTCCGTATACTTCTTGAGTGTCTTAGGATTGAAGAGCGTCGCTTGAGCCACAGAAGAATCCACCAATCAGGAAAGTCATGCAACTTTGTGGATACATAGTTAGCCAATCAAGCGCAACACGCTGTTTGGCCATCCCTCACTTCGCCACCACATAGACGTTCTTGCCGTTGATGCGGATGACGGCGGGGTCGTCTGTGGTCATGGCGGTGTGGAGGAGTTTTTCGAAGGTCTGGCCGAGCATCATGGTCTGTTTGTGCCGGTCTCGGGTCTGAGCGCCAAGCGCCTTGCCTTGTTCTTCGAACTGGGCGTTGCGCTGCCAATCGGTCTTGAGATCTGTGTTGGTGATGTACCAGGTCGGTGACTGGTCGAACACAGCGTCCGGGCCCTTCACATCCGGGTCTGTCAGGGTAATCTCGGCGCCTGTCTGTTCTGCAAAATAGGTGACCGACTGGATGACCAGCGGCCAGCGCTCGGAATAGTCATCACCCGCCATGATGCCACCGGATTTCAGCTTGGGCAGCCAGTCGAAAAAGGTCTTGCCGCCTTCCTCGCCGCTATGGGCATAGCCATCGATATAGATGAAATCGAAATAGTCGTCGGGAAAGAGGCCCAGCGCCTCATCAAAAAACATCTTGAGAAGGGTGTAATTGCCCTCAAGGCCCACGCGCTTGACGGCGGCCTTGTATTCCTCGTGATTGTGATGGTCACCATAAACATCAACGCCAAAAAAGCGCTGGAACTTGCCGCTTTGTACCATGCGGGCGGAATAACCGCCGGATGCCACACCCAGCTCGATACCGATATTCTCCGTGCCGGACAGATGTTCAATGATGGAAAACCGGTCTTTCCCCTTGTCGATTGCGACCATGACCGTGCCTTGTGTTTCGGGTTAGGAATCCTGAAGAAGTAACCAGGTGCTCTGCGCCAGACATGCAGCATATGAGGCAACATTCTGCGACTCACCTTTGCGTAAAACGGTAGAGATGGAGCAGCGGATTGTCTAGGTTTTCAAGGACCTCCAACCAAGCGGGGCGGTAAAATGACTATCGCAGAATAGGCGTGAGCAATGGGGCTTGACCCTGGCAAACCCGGTTCTGTGTCTTGAGCTTGCCGCGCTGGAAGGCTAACCTCGGGAAAATGCTGTGACTCAAACAACAAGAACGCGCGATGGGGTCATGGTAACAGGAGGGAAGTCGCGGGGGAGTTTCATGATTAAAAGACTTGTATCATCACTGTGTTTTCTGCTGCTTCTGGGCGGCGTCGCATCTGCGGCTGTCGTCGGTAGTTTCCGGACCGGAAGCTGGAACGGCAACGCCTTCACCAATGACCAGACAGGGGCGTTTGATTCCTGCGTGGCCATTGCCAAATATCGCAGCGGCATTTCCATGAGTGTTCAGGTGGATGCCAATTACAGCTGGTGGATCGGCTTTTCTGCCCCTGGCTGGACGATGACGACGGGTGAAAAAATTGCCCTCCAATACCGTATTGACCGTGGCCCCTGGCAGCAGGGCACAGCCGAGGCGATTTCCCCGGAGCTGGCGCGGATGGCAATGCCTCAGGGCGGCTACATCATCACCCGCTTCCGGCGTGGGCGCACATTATATGTCTATGACGGTACCTACAATTACCAGTTCCGCCTGACGGGAACATCCCGACTGATGCGGCGCATGGCCCGCTGCGTAGATACCTATGCAGCCCGATACGGCACAGGCGCACCGGTTGTCGGCAGTGTGGCGCCGGGCAGTGCTGCAGACAGCGGGGCAAGCGCCAGCGCAACGCCAGAGCCGGAACCGGAAGAGCCGCCACATGCTGGCAATTCCGATGATCCGCAGCTCAAGATCGAAGCGGCTCAGAGCCTGTTCAACCTGATGGGCCGGACCGGAGCTCTGACCCTGCAGCTCCAGGCGGAAGACCAGCGCACCGATGATCTGAAGGGCTATCACGCGGTGGCCTATAGTGATGCCCGCACCATGACATCCCATATCCGCACCGCAGGCAGCTATGCCTCGGAACAGGCGCTGCTGACAGATCTGATCAGCATCTCTGCGAAAGGGTGCGAAGGAGATTTCTCGTCGGGTACGGGCCGGAAGACCGTGGGTGACAAGACCCTGTTTACGGGGCACGCCACCTGTGTGGCCGGAGATTTTGAACTGGCCCAGCGCTATGCCATTGCCCCGCGCGGCAAGGGCGGGGTCTACATGTTCTCTGTGGCGGACAGCTACGTGGGCGAGGGCGGTGGTGCGCCTGTGTCTCCGCCATCTGAGATTACAGCCGACGCGTTTAACCAGGCTGCAGCAGCTGCTGCGCAATAGAGGCGTCTGGACAGGCTTTGCACATCCTCCCTATACTGACGGCTGTGTCGTCATACGGGAGGATGATGCATGTGCCAGATTTTTGCGGGGCAGGACCCGCATAATTACGAGCCGGTCACCCGGCGTCTGCGCCTGAACGGCCAGAGCACCAGCATTCGGCTGGAACGATCCTATTGGGAAATGCTGGATACCATTGCCGAACGGGAAGGCCTGACCACACCGGGTTTTATCTCCAAGCTGCATTCTGAAGTGCTGGAATTGCGCGGTGAAGTCACCAATTTCACCTCGCTTTTGCGCTGTGCCTGTCTGATCCATCAGGGACAGGAAACGGGAGATACTGTTCCCGTTGCAGCCGAATAGGGCGCAAAAAAACCGGCGAAAGGGTCTGTAGTAGAGTGCTACTACCACGCCGGGTTCTGACTTCGTCAAACTGCCAGAGCGATCAAGACATCGCTTTGGGAGGATGCTTTGGCGAAAGCAATACACATGATGATCCGCGTTCTCGAAGAGGCGCGGTCCGTTCAGTTCTACAAAACAGCCTTTGATCTGGTTGTGGCGGAGCGCCTCGATTTCGAGACGTTCACGCTCGTCTATCTGCGCAACAGCGAAGCGGATTTTGAGGTCGAGCTCACCGTCAACAAAGGGCGGGAAGAGGCCTACGACCTCGGAGACGGCTACGGTCATATCGCCTTCTGCGTTGATGATCTGGATGCAGAACACGCCCGGTTCGAGGCGGAAGGCCTTGCACCTAGAAAAATCGTTGAGTTCGAACGGGATGGCGCTCTGCTGGCCCGGTTTTTCTTCGTGGCTGATCCCGACGGGTATCAGATCGAGGTGCTGCAGCGCCACGGGCGCTATCGCTGAACGGAAAAGACAACACGGCAAAAGCCGACTACGGGAAATGGAGGAGAAGGAAATGGACGCTCAACAACGCGGACTGACGCGAAGAGCGCTTCTGTCACGGTCTGTGGCCATGGGAGCGCTTCTGGTGGTGGGGAACGGCTTTGTTGCCGCTAATACGGCTGCCTGGGCACTGGAGGTCTCACACCTGAAGCCTGAAACCATGGCAACGCTTATCCAGATGGCGCGTGATATCTACCCCCATGACCATGTGGGAGATGAGTTCTACGCCACGGCTGTGAAGGGGTATGACACGGCAGAGCAGGCCGCCACTGTGGAGGCTGGCATCGCCGCGCTGAATGCGGCTGCGGTCGGTGCAGGCTTCTCCAGCTATCTGGGCACAGGCTGGGAGCGGGATCGTGTCGACCTCCTGCGAGGCATGGAAAACAGCCCCTTCTTCCAGATGGTGCGCGGTGGGCTGGTAACCGGCCTCTATAACCAGAAAGCGGTCTGGCCGCTGTTTGGCTATGAGGGCGAAAGCTACACCAAGGGCGGTTACATCGACCGCGGCTTTGACGACATCAACTGGCTCTGAGGGAGGACGGGATCATGACAGCACCATTTGACCTCAACGATGACAGTGTGGTCGTCATCATCGGAACAGGCGCAGGCGGCGGTGTGCTTGCCAATGAACTGGCCCAGAAAGGCATCAGCGTTGTGGCGCTGGAAGCTGGCGGGCGCTATCTGCCGGATGATTACATCAATGATGAGTGGGAAAGCTTCGGCCAGTTGGCCTGGCTGGACGGTCGCACCACCAGCGGCGACTGGCGCGTCTCAAAAGACTTTTCCGGGCTGCCTGCCTGGATAGTCAAGGCCGTCGGCGGAACTACCACACACTGGGCCGGGGCATCCCTGCGCTTTCAGGATCATGAATGGAAGGCCGCCAGTACCTATGGCAATGTGTCGGGCGCGAGCCTGCTTGACTGGCCGATTGATGCAGCCGAAATGGCTCCCTATTACGACAAGGCCGAAGCCAAACTGGGTGTAACCCGCACCGGTGGCCGGGATGGCCTGCCAGGCAACAACAATTACAAGGTGTTCGAGGCCGGGGCCAGGAAGCTCGGTTACAGCCAGGTTCATACCGGACGAATGGCCATCAACAGCGCCGAATATGACGGGCGACAGGTCTGTCAGCAGACAGGGTTCTGTTTCCAGGGCTGTAAATGGGGGGCGAAGTGGTCAGCCGCTTACACTGATATCCCCCGTGGCGAGGCAACCGGCAATCTGGAGGTGCGCGAGCGGGCCCATGTGCTGAAGATCGAGCATGATGCATCCGGCAAGGTGACCGGTGTCCTCTATGCGGACAAGGATGGCAATCAGCATCTGCAGAAGGCCCGTGTGGTCTGTGTGGCGGGCAATTCCATTGAAAGCCCGAGGCTTCTGCTCAATTCCGCCTCATCCCTGTTCCCGGACGGGCTGGCCAACAGCTCCGGCCAGGTGGGGCGCAACTATATGCGGCATATGACCGGCTCGGTCTATGCGGTGTTCGACAAGCCTGTGCACATGTGGCGTGGAACCACTATGGCCGGTATCATCCAGGATGAGTCCCGCCATGACCCGTCCCGCGGGTTTGTGGGCGGTTATGAGCTGGAAACCCTGGCACTGGGCCTGCCATTCATGGCGGCTTTCCTCGACCCGGGCGCATGGGGCAGGGAGTTTACCACCGCGCTGGATCTCTATGAGAACATGGCGGGTATGTGGATCGTCGGCGAGGATATGCCACAGGAAACCAACCGCATCACCCTCAACCATGATGTGAAAGACCAGTACGGCCTGCCGGTGCCCAATGTGCATTTTGATGATCACCCCAATGACATCGCCATGCGCGACCACGCCTATAAGCAGGGGGCGGCGGTATATGACGCGGTGGGTGCAACACGCACCTTCCCGACACCACCCTATCCCTCAACCCACAATCTGGGCACGAACCGCATGTCGGAGAAGGCGCGGGATGGTGTGGTCAACAAATGGGGCCAGACCCATGATATTGCCAACCTGTTCATCTCCGATGGCAGCCAGTTCACCACCGGGGCGGCAGAAAACCCGACCCTGACCATTGTGGCCCTGGCTATCCGTCAGGCAGACCATCTGGCCAGTGAACTGGGCAAAGGGAATCTCTAAAGCACCAGACTTTTAACCTGAATGGGTAGCGGTGCTTTAAGGGTTTGTTTTTGCGCGAGCTTTTAACTGAAAAGTCTGTCAACTTTTCAGAAGCACGCTGTAGACCAAACCTCCCGAAACGGCTTGCCCGCAAGACCGACCTTGGCCGCCCCTCGGGGCGGCTTTTTTGTTTGAGATGCCTGTAAGGTGTGTTGAGAGTCTGATCTCCGCTACCGCGACGATGTTTTGCGTCGTCGTCATCAAAGAATGTTCAGTGTGATAGTATCGGCGGAGATTCAGGTGGTTGATAGCATGACTCAAAACACATGTTTAAGAAGAGTTTGTCTCTTGTAGCAAGAGGAAGAACCGTGATAATTGTTGTCCATCGCCTTACCACAGTCAGGGGTGATGATCGTATCGTGGTAATGGATGAGGGGCAGGTTGCAGAAACCGGAACGCATAATGACCTGGTGAAAGCCGGCGGTCTCTATGCGGAGTTGGTCAGAATGCAATAGGGGGTCGTGATGCTGACAGCATCAGACGAGAATAGTGCAGGCGACAAAAGCGAAGCCGACAAGGGCCGCGCCACTGGAAGAGAACTGCGTATTCGCGTTGCGCAAGAAGCGGAAGAAGTCGTGAAAATCCTCCCCTTGGGTCGAGAGTTTCACGAGAAGAGCATCTATTCCGATATCACGTTCAGCGAAGACAAATGCCGTCGTCTGTTTACGGATGCGGTTTCGCATCCCAATCGGTCAGCCGTTTTGATGGCCGAGCTTCACGGACGCATTTTGGGCTATGCAGTCTCTGGTTCCAATTTTGAACGGTTAATTGGTTAGGATTTGTAAGGTGACGGAAGAGAAAAAAACTCTCGATATTGTTGGAGCTGGTTATCCTAGCTTAAATTTATTCTCTTTTTTTCAGCTCATTATTTTTCTGTCTCCGGTTGTGATTTCTTTTTTTATTTTTATAATTTACTTTGAAAATCATGATATTGGCCAGATAGTTAAATTGCCGGATTATTTATCTATATCTAAAAATATTGACATCCCTGAAAATATTTTAGTGGAAGATAATTTTTCGGCTATTTATGATATTTTTATTGCATTATGTATTTTTTCTAATTTATTTGGAATATTATTTTCTTTTATTTATCCTGTTGATAAATCTATATACGAATATAAATATCATCATGAAGGTGTGAACCACTACCTGTTTTTGATGATAGTTATTTGTATTTTTGTCTTGTATCTTTTTTTTATTCAACCTGATTTTGATTCAATATCAACGAAATTTATAAAATCTTATTTTTACTTAGGGTTCGCGCTCTGGATAAAGGATTATATTTTATTCTTGTTTGCTTTTGTTGGCTGTACGGCTGCGGCTCGAATGATTATCTCAAATATTTTCTTCAGTATAAAGAAGGGGTAAATATGAAAAATATTGATAATAGCACTTTAACTTATAAGAACCTGTTATTTGGAAAGATCGTAGCCACCGCATTATTTATTCTTTCTACTTTGGTTTTATTTTCTTTCTATAAGCTTGGTTTGAGTTCTGTTTATAGTAATGTGTTTCTCTTTTTTGGAAATTTTTGGTTATTATTATTGTCTATAGGTCTTATAAATTCATATTTCTTTAGTCCATCAGTATTTACAAGAGGCGGATGGATTTATGTAATTAATAATTTTGTAAAATTTAAATTACCTTTGAATTTAGTCGATGCAAATGATGGGGTTGAAATAATTTATTTTGCAAAAACATCTCTTATTTTTCAGTTTTTTATTTGGATTTTGTTTCCAGGTATATTTATTTTTTCTCTGTCTGGTCTTGCTGTAAACGGGTTTTTTGGATCATTTAGCCTAAGGGAGGGTTGTAATGTCTAACTTGATAGCTAATGGGATTGATCTTGCTGTAGGTGCGACTGGGTGAGCTCCATGAAGAACATAAGAAGAGAATACATTAATTTTCGAGATTTTTATATAGATGAAAAGTCTTTATCAGATATTTCATATCTGAAGATACTATTTTCAGTTTTGATAATTGTAAATTATATAATTTGTGTATCTAGTGATTTCTATATTTATTTATATGATTTGATAGACTTTAATTTTTAAAATATAATGACACCATTGTTTTATGAATTGAAGGCTAATAATGATTTATTAATTTTTAAAAAATTCTCTATTTTTGTTTCAATTTCCTATTTATTGTCAGTAATATTTGTTACTTTTTCCTTATTTAAAGCTAAATTAAAAGAAAAAATTAGAAGTGATTATCCTGAATTTGATATTTTTAATTATTTTATTCTTGTATGTGTTATTTTTTTAGTATTTTTTGGTATTTATATTTTCAGTATTGAGGATGGGTATTCGAATAGGCGATTTCTGATCTATTCAATGATAGGAAAAGGTGAGTTTTTCTTTATAAGGGATGCTTTCTTTATTAGTTGTTTAGGGATGATGGGAATTGATCTCATGGTTGTGGTAAGACTTGTTATGAGAATTCACATAAATAAGACTTGAACTCTAGTGACAGTTCATCCCATCCCGCCTCTCTAATGATGCTCCATTTGAGATGTGAGGCATAGATAGTAAGCAGTCATTGTAATGGTGATTCTGATCTATGCTGACGGTAATTCGCATAAATGAAATTTGTCCTGTTATCTGATTCTCATTGTATAGAATTTTGTTCTCAAACTCCAAAAGCCTGAACAATAGATGGCTTCGTCTCAGAAACATTGCCTGAGCGTCTCACATACCTTGTTACCCCCTGTTTTCATTTGTCTGCGCGCAATTTCTTCCTGTAGTGCGTTGAAGAACAACACATCCGGCTCTGCAATCTGACGGCACCCAAAACGGGTCTTTGTCGTCTAAAGCAAACAAAACCTGGGGAGAGGGTGCTGCGCAACACACTGGCCGTTTTGCAGCACTGATACGTCACTATGAAATCTATCCGTAAGAGTTCAGCGATCAAAAATAAGAACACATCATACCGGGTGTGGCAGGGGGCAGGAGCTGGGTCATCAGACGTGTCGAAACTGCGTCAATACGCTCAGGCGTGGTTGGCCAGGCTGGGTCTGATCTTCGCCGTTGTGAATTACGGTGACAGTTTACTTAATTATTCCCATCCTCCACAATCTGCTTCGTTTTCGGTCCTCGTTTCTGAGGAGCCAGGCGGCGGTTAAGACGGCGCTCTAGGTCTTGGGTAAACGACGCACTTCCCAAAGGTCGCCCGGCCGTCTCTCCCCGACGCAACACGGCATAAACCTCATCGCTCTCCTGATGATCCAACAGGAAACGCCTAAAATCAGGGATGCGGGTCAGAACAGGCTCACATGTGGTGATCCCGTCATCTCGCCCTGATAAAATCGCATGGACACTGCTCCACGGCCAGTCTTCAGCACGTTCTACCAGTCGGGCTCTGACCGGATTAAGAGCGACATAGGCAAAGGCTGTCAGGAGATGATCCTCATCCATGACAACAGAACCAAACCGCCCCTGCCAGAGATGACCGGTCCAGCGGTTACGTGCATTGATCCGCCCGGCATATTTCCTGTGCACGTGAGCCACCGTCGTCCGCAGGCCATCCTCATCCCCCGGCACCACGATTAGGTGGACATGGTTGGGCATCAGGCACCAGGACCAGATTTCTGATCCACTCACTCTCAGAGCATCAGACAGAAGGTCAGCATAGGCCTGATAATCATCACCAGAAAAAAACACCTGCTCACGCCGGTTCCCCCGCTGGGTCACATGATGCGGAAGACCAGGAACAACAATACGTGCAAGGCGGGCCATGCTGAGACTGTAAGAACAAAATGATAATTAGTAAACTGTCACCGTAATTCTCCGTAATTCCTTGCGGCGGAAAGAAGGTGCGCCCAGGCGAGCCGAGATCGCTGAGACTGGCTTACCCGTGAACTCTGCAAACAGCGGGCCGTATTCTTCCTGCACAGAAACACAGGAATTACGGTGAGAATTACGGAATTACGGTGACAGTTTACTTAATCTGTCTCTCATACGGCCAAATAGTGTGTCGCTGCGATCAAGTCACAATAACCATCAAAATGTATCATTTGAAATGTGATGCGTAATTAGTAAACTATCACCGTAATTTGAGTTCCTCGGACTGCTAACGGTATTATTTATGATCGAAATTTCATCTCTTGATCCAGGGATAGGTTATGTAACCTGCGGGTTTGGCTCGATATATGGAGTTGAGTATAAATTTGAAGTAAAGTCCATTGAATTTCTTCTATATTGTAGAGATATAGCGGAGTATATCTCTTCATATATTCAGAATGGAAATAAGATATCGCATAATGAAACTGTAAATTTAGGAATGTGGTCTTTGATAGCAAAGAGGATGGGGGGTTATATTTCGTTTTACGAGTACAATGATGATGTTAATGATTATGTGCCGGGAATAAATACATCTGCTGGAGTGTGGGGCGAGCAGAGAAGGTTTTGTGATGAACATAAATTGCTATTTTGTCCTCCAAGGCCAGATCAGCTAATTGTAATTACACCAAATGCTCTTTCCGGGAAAATCTGTGAAGGAGCAAGGTATTCCAGCGAAGATCATATGTCGGGATGGTGGATATTGTCTGATGATTACGATGAGGGGGATACTAGTAATTTAAGGCTAATTCATCCGCTGCATTTGAGTATAAGAAGCATCAATTTCACAAAATATCTAGCTATGCCAGAAGGCTATTGCTTTGATGAGCGCTCTGGTGAGATTTTCTTTGATGAAAGTGTATTATGACTTGTGTAAGAGTAAAACCTTAGTTGCAGATATAATGTCCGAGGCTATTGGTCGACTATTGTCTGTGAAACCTCTATCGACGAAGCCCCGTTCGAGAAGAACAACGGGTATGGCTGGCCTGTTTTTGATGACAGGAAGCGGGTAGGGGATAACAGCGCTGTAGTCCGCCCTACGCGCGCCTCAGAGTAGCCCGAGGGCGCGGTCGGCCAGGTTCATGTTGGTGGCTGAGCCGTTGATCGCGGCTTCGGCGTCTTTGCGGATGGTGCGCAGCTTTTCGATGACATCGTCACACTGGTCAGCGACGCTCTGGGTCTCCGCCTTGGTGCGATCAACGGAGGCGGTGGCTGTATCCACCACGGTCATGATGGTCTCGACGATGGTCACCAGTTCAAGACGGCTGTCGGTGGCCGAATTTATCAGGGTCATCAGCCCGTCAAGGCCGCTTTCAAGTTCCTGCACATGGTTGGTCAGTGGCACAAGGGCTTCGTTGATCTCGTGACTGGAGCCCTCTGTATTGGATGAAAGACGCTTGACCTCATTGGCAACGACTGTGAAGCCGCGCCCGTGCTGGGCAGCGCGGGCAGCCTCAATCGTGGCATTCAGTGCCAGCAGGCGGGTCTGGCGGGCAATAGCAGTAATGGCATCCGCCAGCCGGTTGATCTGCGCGAATTCGGTTGAGAACGCCTGAAGGCGCTCCCGGGAATTACGGCTGATCTGGGCTTCTTCCTGGGCGTCAGCTGCAGATTTGTCCGCCATCCCCTTGATGGTGCCGAGCTGGTTGACCACGTCGTTCAGGTTGGCGCAGGCCTGGGTGACAATCTTGTTTGCCCCGCAGAGGCGGGTTTTCACCCCTTCGGTAGAGGTGATCAGCTCATCAAGAAACTTTACCCGTGCATGGGAGGCTTCATGAACGTTGCGGGCATTGTTGCGGATGGTGGTGATGAGCGTTTCAAGCTCGTCGTGTCGTTCCCTGCGCTGGCTGTTGGCCATGTCTTTGTCTCCTAAAGCAGACTGATGGCCCGTTCCGCCAGTTCAATATTCTTTGCGGAACCCTTGATAGCGGCTTCTGCGTCCGTGCGGATGGTGCGGAGTTTTTCGATCACATCATCACACTGATCGGCGACGGTCTGTGTTTCTTCGCGTGTCTGATCAACAGAGGCGGTGGCTGTATCCACCACGGTCATGATGGTCTCGACAATGGTCACAAGTTCCATGCGGCTGTCTGAGGCGGTGTTGATCAGCGTCATCAGCTCGTCAATGCCGCCTTCCAGCTCCTGCACATGGTTGGTCAGTGGCACCAGCGCCTCGTTGATCTCGTGGCTGGACCCTTCCGTACGGGAAGACAGGCGCTTCACCTCGTTGGCAACGACTGTGAAGCCGCGTCCGTGCTCTGCAGCGCGAGCCGCTTCAATCGTGGCGTTCAGCGCCAGCAGGCGGGTCTGCCGGGCGATGGCTGTAATGGCATCGGCCAGCTTGTTGATCTGGGTAAATTCGGTTGAGAATGCATCCAGCCTGTCGCGGGACCCACGAGTGATCTCGGCCTCTTCCCGAGCATCAGAGGCTGACCGTTCTGCCATGTGTTTGATGGTGCCGAGCTGACTGACGACGTCATTCAGATTGGCGCAGGCCTGTGTGACAATCTGGTTTGCGCCACCAAGGCGGGTTTTGACCCCCTCAGTTGATGCAATCAGCTCGTCAAGAAAGGTGACACGGGCACGTGAGGCAGCATTCACCTTGCGGGCATTATCCCGAATGGTGGTGATCAACGTCTCAAGCTCGTCAGGCTGTTCCGCTGCTTGTCCCACTGGCAGACTGTCGCCCATATGGCTGCCCATCCTCAATCTGTCGCCCCAATGCCCCATAAAGAGCGCATTCCTCAGAGCCCCACAGTGTCGTGATATGGTTAAAGCTTGTTGAAGATCATTGCATATTTGCGGGTTTTAGCGTGAAATCGTATACTTCAGGCTCGCTTGGAGCGATCAATTACCTCCGTCTGACTTAATCTCATCCATAAGAGCGCCAGCAGAGTTTGGCGCAGCGGGGCGGCGGGCCACGACCACGCAGGCCAGAATAATCAGACCGGCGCCAGACAGAACCCACCAGCCTGGAACTTCTCCGAAGAAAAAATAGCCAATCACAATGGCCCAGAGAAAAGCCACGTATTCGATCGGCCCCAGGCGAGATGCTTCTGCGCGGGAAAAGCCCCAGGCCATCAGCAGGTGGCCGAATGTTCCAAGGCAGCCGACAATCAGCGCCTGTCCCCAGTCAAGGGTCGCAGGCGGAGTCCAGGCGCTGATGCCAAATGGCAGAACAATCAACGCGCAAAAACCCGTCTGTACCATCACCATGGCAGCCGGAGCGTCATGGGACGAATGCAGCCGGGTGAGAACAAGAGCCACGGCATAGCCAAGTGAAGCAAACAATGCAGCCAGGTAACCGGATAGAGAGGCTTCAGAGCCAAATCCGTTCACCAGCTCCGGTCCCATGATCAGAAGAACACCCAGAAGGCCGATAAAAACGCCTGCGATGGCCTGGACCGTAATCGGCTCTTTCAGAACAAGCGCACCCAGAAGCACAAGAAACAGTGGCGCGGTGAAGGCAATGGTGACGGCAACCGCCAGAGGCAAAACAGAAAGCGCATAGAAGAACGAGCTGGCCGTGGCAACAATGGCCAGCGAGCGCACAAAGCCTGTACGAAAGGCATTTGCCGAGAGACGCGGCGAGGTCAGCATGATGAAAAAGGGAACTGCTGCCAGCATGCCGAACCCGTAGCGCAGTGTTACGATCTGGGCGATGGTGAATGTGCCTGACAGATCCTTGATCAGCGCATCCATGATCGACAGAACAGACACTGCCGCCGCAACAGAATAAAGCGGCGCAAGACCCGACTCACTGCGCATGACAACTCCCCAATCCCAAAAAAGGGTGAGGTTAGAACCTGCGCCCACCAGGATGCAACGTGTTTGTGAGAGAAGGAATGCTGTTGCAGTCTCCGGTGGTAAAAGATAATGGTTGTAATTGATCTTGGTTGCGTAATGTGCAGGCAAACAGCTTATTGGTACCCCATGAGACAGCCAGGCAGCAGATACCGCAGAATACTCTGGTGGATATCAAACAGAGAGCTTGCGGCTATTGCCGTGATCTGCACGGTCGTAACAGCAGTTATCACTGTTATGTCGTTCTTCGGGTCTCATCTTTTCTCTTCCAGCGACCGCGCTCCGTTGGAGCAGGCGAGTAATCCTGTCGGGATTACCTGGGTCAATACTGCAATTTCGGATGAACGCAGATTGGTAGTCGACCAGGCTCTGCGCCAGTTGCTTGGTACCCAGAACTGCCAGCTTGCACTTGCCATTCAGGGTTACACCGAAATTCATCAGTCAAAAGACGAGACGTCTCATGGCTTTCAGTCCTCCTATCTTGAAGGGCGTTTTTCTGTTCAGGATGAAATGAAAAGAGAAACGGACTGGATGTCGTTGTCAGCTGCTGCAAAGGGTGATTATTCTGAAACCAGGGCGTTATCTGGTTTGATGGAAAAGCTTGAGGTTGCGTTCAGGGAAACGGGACTATGTCAATCTGAATAGGGGTGTCGAAGGGATGATTTGGAGTTCGGTTTACAAATTTCTGATTGTATCAGTTGTCTGTTCATTGGCGCTGACTGCAAAGATATCTCCGTCATATGCAGCAGGTTCAATCCTGGAGAGCGCAGACGAGCTGGCAAAGCTGATCGTTGAGAAAGCACTGCCGGACGGCAAGGGTACAATTGCAGTCTCGACGATTACGCATAGTGACAATACCTGCTCGGATCTCTCGAATTTTCTGTCAGAACAGCTTGTGGATTCGCTCTTCAACGCGAATGGTGGATCGTTCTCGATTATCGAGCGCAGCCAGCTCAACGCGATTTTTAAAGAGCTCAACCTCATCTACGACGGGACCGTTGCTCCCGACACGGCAAAGAAAATTGGTGAAATTGAAGGGGTCAATGCTCTGGTAACGGCGAAAATCACGGAATTCGGGGATCGAATTATTGTGCAGGGCCGTCTTATCAGCACGACTAATGGTAAGGTTTTCTCAACAGCCCGTTCGTCATTTCCGCGGACAGGAACCATTTCCTCAATGCTCAAGACCAGGTCACGTGCGACATGCGGGTTTGCCGTGGCGACTGGTGGTAACCCTGCCAGACAAACGGTAAGTGTTACGAATACCTCTTCGCAGATTGACGCAGGAAACACGTATGAGTCCTCGTCCTTTGATGCACATATCAGCAACATACGCCTTTCATCGGATGGTGAGACGATCAACGGAAGCATTCGGTTCGTCAACAAGTCAAAGAAACCCATTGGTTTGTCTTACATCAGTAACACGCTTCATGTGACCGGAGACGATGGGGAAGATCTGAAATGGAAAGATAAATGGAAAGGCCTGAGGACTTGTGGACGAAGTAACGGTTTCCAATATTGTACTGATCCGAACGGGCCAACGACAATTATGCTAAAACCTGGCAAGATTCTTCAGCATAATTTCAACGTCACGCGCAAGAGTGGCAAAGCTGTGTCAAACGTCAGTATCGGTATGGAGCTTGTCGTGGTTCCTGACGTTGCAAAGCTGGGAAAATGGCAGGTGGAAACCGTCAGTTTCTTCGATGTTCCAGTCCGTAACTGAATCAAACGCGAACGGCTAAATATCATCCACTACGGATTATTTTATGCAGCAGGGCATAACTCCGGTCAGGATGATGAGGGCGACCTTGCTCACTCATCAATCGTGAACGGAACAACCTGCTCGCCGGTTTTGCCGGACAGGCTGTCTTTGAGGCGGACAACCAGTTCATAAGACCCCTGTGGCAGGGCAGGGACATCAATGGAGATGTCGACACTGAGATCGTCACGACGGCTCTGGCTGTAGCCTCCGAACTTTGCAAAGTTCTCTGTTGTTCCCAGGATCTGACCGGTGGTGTTGCGGATTTCAACGTCTGCCGTCATACGGATTTCGTAACCCTGGTCCGTATGAGGCTGGCCATAGCCCACAGGTTCCGCGTAAAGGCGGATGGTATCACCAGCCTTGAACGTGGACTGGTTACTTGCCGTGTAGAGACCGTATCCATCAGATGAGGTGACAAACAGGGCCTTGGCAAAGCTTAAGGGCATTGCGGCGCGAATGGCGTCTGCAGCCTTGGTGAGTTCACTGAGCGCGGCCTGGTGATCGCCCTTGTTCAGATGGTTTTCTGCCAGCGCAGCTTTCGACTGAAGGTCGCCCGCATGCACTGCAAAAGGAACCAGGGAACCGGCAAAGGCCGCCGCAAGAACGATATGACGCATGACACCCAACTCCGTGCCTGATGCGGCCGGGATCAGTTTTCCACAGCGCGCAAGCTTTCTTATTGATATCTCGACGGCAAAATAACTGTGGAATCAAAAGGCGCAAGCCTGAATCGGCGCTATCGTAAACAGATCTGCCCATTTTCCGCCCCAAGATGGTCACTTTTGGCTGATCGGCGGGTTATTGGGGGTGTTGTCTGGCGGCTCATGCGACTTTTTCTGACCAGGTCGAGCGCTTGCGGTAAATGGTCGACGGACTGATTTCGAGCGCATTGGCAGCCGCTGTAATATTGCCGCCAAAGGCTGTGATTGCTGTTTCGATAATCTGCCGTTCCTGTTCCCAGAATGGTTTGATCGGCACGACACTGTCTGTGATCAAGGGGGCAGCATGCATAGGGTTGCGCGCAGTTTCGGGCACGTCAAAGTCAGCCAGCATCTCGGCTGTCAGAACGGGGCCATCATGCAGCATCACAGTCTGGCGGATAGCGTTCTGAAGTTCTCGCACATTACCAGGCCAGAGGTGATGCTGAAGCATCGCCATTGCGCATTGATCAAGACTTAGGAAGCGCTTGCGCTCGGCCCGGGTAAAGTCCGCCAGAAAATGCTCCGCCAGCGGGGCAATGTCATCACCCCGGTCGCGCAGGGGCGGGATATGAAGTGGGAAAACCCGCAGATGGTAATAGAGATCCGCACGAAGGAAACCGGTTCGGATCGCTGTTTCAGGAGACTGACTGTCGGCAGAGATAAGGCGCGGCGCTGAGGCAGCCTCTGCCGAAGTGGTATCTATCTGGCCAAGCAGGAAATGCTGTTCGTCCTCGTTCAGCTGGGTGATCCGGCGCAGGAACAGCGTTCCGCCCTGTGCTTCGTCCCAGGCTCTGGACAGATCACCTTCGCCACAAGTGAAACGGACAAAGGTTCTGTCTGATCGGGGAGACAGGCTGTGCAGCAGAGAGGCTGCAGATGATTTTCCGGCCCCATGCTCGCCTGTGAGGAAGACAGGAGTATCTGCCTTGGCAATCCGGCGGATTGATCGCTCAAGAGCCTGCATGGCCACAGAACAGCCAATAAAGGCCTGAGAAACTGTCTCTGAGGGAGTGGCATTGGCCTCCGCCGTATCAGGGGCCTGAGGCTGCAGAGCGTAGTTCAGCGCTTTGTTGAGCGTGTCGAACAGGTCGGTTCCCCGGAAGGGTTTACGCACCAGACCGGCTGCGCCAGCGCGGAAGGCCGCGATTTCGTCTTTCGGCGTCGGAAGTGTTCCCAGCAAGACAAGAGGGCAGTTCAGCCGCGCTTCCACCCGTTTGAAACGGGACAGATCACCAATATATTGAGGATCAATCAGAACAATGTCATAGGCGATTAACTGGCGCAGGGCTACCGCATCGTCAAGACTGTCTGCATGGTCGCAGAGAACAGGTTTTTCGGTGACTTTCAGAAGATAATCGCGGACGAGGCGATGGCTGGTGGGGTCCGTATCAACAATAAGAATACGTGTCGGCTTTGTTGCGCCCCGTTTCGCCCCCATAACAATCCTTACCTCGGTCTTTACGTCTTGACTGGTCTTCTACGCTTTCCCTATTTGTGACCGGGTTATGGTAAATAAACAGTTTCTTGCGCGGTATCAGGGTGGGCTGTTGATAAAATGATCAACAGTCGAGGTCGCTTGAGTGAAATACCGCTTAACGGCGGGATTTGAAAAACGTGCGCAGAAGAGTGGCCGATTCTGTTTCGGCCAGTGCCGAATAGACATCGGGTCGATGATGGCAGGTTGCGGCATTATAGAGCCGCACGCCATTCTCCACTGCGCCGCCCTTAACGTCTCCCGCCCCATAATAGAGCGTTTCAATCCGGGCAAAGGAGATTGCGGCAGCACACATGGGGCAGGGCTCAAGCGTGACGTAAAGACTTGAACCGGGCAAACGTTCACTACCCAGCGTCTCGCAGGCCGCCCGGATCACCAGAATTTCGGCATGCGCTGTGGGGTCCTTCAGCTCAAGGGTCCGGTTTCCGGCCTGAGCGATAATCTGATCACCCATGGCCAGTACGGCGCCAACCGGCACTTCGCCGCGATCAGCCGCCTGTCTGGCTTCCTCCAGGGCAATTTCCATAAAGGATTGTCGTTTCACGCTCGCACCATTCAAAAAGCTCTGCTATGCACGAGCCATGAAAGACAGAAGAGAACAAAAGACGCAAGCCAAAGCCCCAAAGATGGGCGAGGCAGCAGCAGGCGAACGCATTGCCAAGGTCCTGGCACGTGCGGGCCTCTGCTCGCGCCGGGATGCCGAGCGCTGGATTGAGGCAGGCCGGGTATCCGTCAACGGTCGCAAGCTTTCAAGTCCGGCGCTGAATGTGACCCCGACCGATACCATTCTGGTTGATGGCGAGCCCTTGCCGCAGCATCAGCGGACGCGCCTGTGGCTTTATCACAAGCCGCGCGGGCTGGTGACCACGACGCGCGATCCGGAAGGGCGGCCCACCGTCTTTGACGAATTGCCGGAGGACCTGCCACGGGTCATCACTGTCGGACGCCTGGATATCAACACCGAGGGCCTGCTGCTGCTCACCAATGATGGTGGCCTGGCCCGAGTGCTGGAACTGCCGGAAACCGGCTGGTTGCGCCGCTACCGGGTCCGTGCCCATGGCAAGGTGACGGAAGCCCAATTGAAGTCTCTCGCTGATGGCATCATCGTCGAAGGCGTTATGTATGGCGCAATTGAAGCCGAGATTGACCGTGAACAGGGGGATAACCTCTGGCTTACGCTGGGCCTGCGTGAAGGCAAGAACCGTGAAGTGAAAAAGGTTCTCGGTGCGCTGGGTCTGACGGTAAACAGGCTGATCCGTGTATCCTATGGACCTTTCCAGCTGATGGATCTGAAAGCCGGTGCCGCCGTGGAAATCCGCAGTCGGGTTCTGCGTGATCAGCTTGGTGAGCGTCTGGCCCGGGAATCCGGTGCTGATTTTGAAGCTCCGCTACCACCTGCGCCGAAAGCCCAGTCAGCCAAGGCCCAGTCTGCCAAAGCTCAACCTGGCAAGCAAAAGCGGGGACAGGCTGACGATGGCAAACCTGCCAGGGGCGGAAAGCACGCTGGAAAACAGGGCACAGGGCAGAGCGCAGGTCAGGGCAAAGAGGCCAAAGGCAAACCAGGCTCCAAAGGCAAGCCAGGTGGCCAGAAGCGTCGCAGCTCAGATCCGGTAGAAGAAATCATTCGTGAAGGAAAACGCCGCAATGCGCGTCGTCGGCGGTAAGTTTCGCGGCAAGGCGCTAGCAGGGCCGAAGACGGATGCCATTCGGCCAACGACGGACCGGATGCGGGAATCTGTCTTCAATATTCTCGAGCATCGCTTTGGCGGCCTTGAGGGCAGGCGGGTGCTGGATCTGTTTGCGGGAACCGGTGCACTTGGGCTGGAAGCCATGTCGCGCGGGGCAGAGCATGCCCTGTTCGTTGAAGAAGGTGTCGAAGGACGTGGCCTTCTCCGTCGCAATATCGAAAGCCTTGGCCTGATGGGGCGGACCCGGATTTTTCGCCGGGACGCCACAAAACTGGGCGAGGTGGGCACGCTTGAGCCATTCGATCTGGTCTTCCTTGATCCGCCCTACAGCCGGGGGCTTGGTGAACAGGCACTGGTTTCAGCTGCCGGTGGCGGCTGGTTGAAGGCCAGCGCGCTTTGTGTGTTCGAGGAAGCCGCAGGTGCCGAAGTGGCAATCCCGGATGAGTTCTCACTTGAAGACGAGCGCAAGGCCGGGGACAGCGTCGTACGCTATCTGGCCTATACAGGCTGAAGACTGGACTTCCCGAAATCTGATCTTATCTATGAGCGATAGGCGGGTGCGGGACACGCATCCGGTGCCCAAGAATTTTTCAACAAACAGGATGATGCCCGTGTCTGAAACCCGGTATGCCTCTGTCGCTGACTTTCCGATTTCCAAACGCTGGCCTGCCCAGCACCCGGACCGCATTCAGCTTTATTCCTTCCCGACACCCAATGGCGTCAAGGTTTCCATCGCTCTTGAGGAACTGGGTCTGCCGTATGAACCGCACAAGGTCACCCTGTCGGACGCGGATGTGAAAAGCCCGGAATTCCTGTCCCTCAACCCGAACAATAAAATCCCTGCCATCATCGACCCCAATGGCCCTGACGGTCAGCCTATCGGCCTGTTTGAAAGCGGTGCGATCCTCGTCTATCTGGCCCAGAAGACCGGAAAGCTGATGGGCAAGACGGAAGCTGAAAAACTGGAAGTCCTGCAATGGCTGATGTTCCAGATGGGTGGCGTCGGTCCGATGTTCGGTCAGCTTGGGTTCTTCTATGCCTTTGCCGGTAAGGAGATTGAGGATGACCGCCCGCGCAATCGCTATATCAACGAGGCCAAGCGTCTGCTGAATGTGGTGAATACCCGCCTTGAAGGCCGTGACTGGATCGTCAATGACTTCTCGATTGCCGATATTGCCATTGCACCTTGGCTCACCACGATCAACAAGTTTTACAAGGCTGGAGATGTGACCGGGTTTGACAGCTTTGAGAATGTTGCAGCCTATGTGGAGCGTTTCAATGCCCGCCCGGCAGCGGAAGCGGGATGGAAGATCCCGGCTCGGGATTGATCTTCCGATCTTAAATGTTGTGAAGAGGCGCCCGGTGAGGCGCCTTTTTTCATGACAACTGCCGAATATCTCCGGCTTTTCCCATCTCAATCAGCTTTGTATGAAGATTACACGGCAGATGGCGCGACTGCCCGGGTGTAACAATGGCACCATTCCACAAGAGATGGCCGTTGATGCCAAGGCTCAGATTGGTACAGCGTGATCTGATCGAGTTGAGAAGTGTCTGAAACTCTCCCTGGGTGAGCGTAATATAGGCCATGACTGGTTCTCCTCATAAACGAGTCCAAAGGCCCCCTTGAGGACAGATAAGAAGAGAAGTGTGGAGGTTCTATGGAGAGCTCGTCAAAAGACCGTCAAGACCAGTTGAACTGGTCCTGACCCTAGACGCGATCCTCCCCGTCCTTCATGCGCTCAAGAACAGGCGGTGATCTGAGGATGAACCAGCCACCGGCCAGAACCACGGCAGAGGCCAGAACAAAGCGAAGTGTAATCGCTTCTCCTGTGGCAAAAGCTGAAGCCAGTGTGGTGATAATCGGCACAGCCAGTGTCAGAGGGGCGAGGACGGAAACCGGGTGCTTCTGGAGCATCCAGGCCCATAGACCATGCCCCAGAATGCTGCCGATCAGGGCCGTATAGCAAAGCGCAATGAGCGCGGTCAGTGAGGCATTCTGCACCTCTGTCACCGGGCTTGCACCTTCCAGCATGGTCCCAAGCGCCATTATCGGAATGCCGAGAATGGAGGTCCAGCCGATAATGTTGACGGCGTTGACACCCTGACACCACTTGACCAGCACATTGTAGCAGCCAAGGAAAAAGGCACAGAGTACAGCCAGCAACAGCGCAAACTGGCTGCTCAGAAGCCCCGGATCATAATAGAGGATAATGATGCCGGAAAAGCCGACGCCAAGGCCGATAATCCGGCGAATGCCCGGAATCTCTCCCAGAAGCAGCCAGGCCATCAGAACGGAAAAGGCCGGTCCGAGCTGAACAAAGACCGCAATGCCCGCAACACTGGATGTTTCCTGCAATGCCCAGAAGAGGAAGCCGAAATGCCCGGCAACCAGAACCAGGGTCAGCAGGCAAAGCTGCCGGAAAGTCTGCCAGTCTGGCCACTTGAGAAATGGTGAAAGCAAAATCCCCACAAGGCAGAACCGACCCAGCAGGGTCGTTGTGACAGAAAGGTCAGTCACAGAGAAGCGGATTGCGACGAAATTACAGGCCCAGCTGAACAGAATCACGATCAGCACGGCGAAGTCACCGAGGCGCAGCGAAGACATAGATATCATCCGATAGAGAAGAGGACCGGCTCGAGGGAGCCGATCAGTTCTTGAACCCTAGTTGCCAAACAGGATGTTGCCAAGTGATTTAATGGCTTCTTCCTCAAGACTTCGCTGATCCTGCTGCTGGGGCTGTGCGCCGCCTGAATTCTGGTTGCCACCAGCCTGATTGTTGTTCTGATTGTTCGTCTGGCCCGTATTCTGATTTTTGTTACGTCCACCGGCCGCATCCAGAAGCTGGCCAAGGCCTTCGCCAATGCCGCCCGCACCTTCACCCAGCACATCTTTGACCACGGTGCCGACCTTGCCCGCACCTTCAACGCCTTTGAAAAGCTCCGAGCCGACGCTGCCACCCAGAGATTGAAGCTGACGGAACGCGTTGCCCGGATCTGTCAGAATGCCCTTGATATCCGGATAGATCTGCGGGTTGTCCCAGGATCCGCGAATGATGACCGGAACCGGCAGACCATCCAGCCCCACGCGGCCGCCCTGACCCGTCAGATTGGCCACGAGCTTCGGTTCAACACGATAGTCGATGGTCCGTGGTGGCATGGAAACCGTCCCGGAGCCTGAAACGCGCACAAGCGGGCCAAGCAGGCGCAGGTCGTCATTGCGGCCAATGCCATTGGTAAAGTTGAAGCTGGCGGCAAACTCGCTGAAATCCGTTTTCTCTGACTGGGTATTGGTCCAGCCTGTGAGAATGTCGGTCGTCAGTGCCCGCATCATTCGGGCGATATTGATCCCCACAATGGCACCGTCTGCAAAGGCAAAGGCAGCGCGGCCGTTCAGGGCAGAGACAAGTTGGGCTTCGCTTGCACCCGTTGTGGCAAAATCAAGAGCGATATTGCCTGTACCCTCGACGGAATCAAAGTTTGCAGCATCTTTCAGGAAGGGACGGGCATTCAGGCCGTTCAGGTCAAACTTTGCCTGTATGGCCGGGGAGGCTGACCGTGTGTCCAGAACGACCCGACCTGATCCGGCACCGCGATAGAGCGCCAGTTCCGCCAGATTGGCCTCGGCAAAGCCATCTTTGATGGTAACAGAGAGACGGCTTTGACCGGTCTTGATCTTGTTAGCCTTCAGGACCCGTGTGGTTACATCAAGAGACAGGTTGAGGCTGTTGAGAGCGGAGAAGTCTATTGGTTCAGTGCTCCAGCCACGTTTGCCGCCAGAGGATTGTCCGCCGGTTTGCGCATGCTCGCCTGCGCTTTCACCCGATCCGAGGAAGGGGGTAACATCAAGGGCATCGAAGACGAACTGCGCCTTGATATCGGGCTTGCCAGCCAGCCCGACGGACGCCTTGCCTGACCCTTTTGTCTCGCCAAAGGTGAGGCTTATCTGTTCAAGGCTGAGCGCCTTGTCGGAGGCGGCAAGCTGGGTTTTGAGGGACAGATCTCCATCTGGTGTGCTGTCACCGGTCTGTTGACCGACCCAGCCGAGGAAACGTTTTAGGGAATCGGCCGAAACAACCACTTCACCATTGGCCAGGGTCTGGCCCGCCGGGTGAAGACGCCCGTTATAACGAACCCAGATCGGGCGGCTCTTCAGAGACAGCTTGGCATTGGTCGGCTTGCCATCAAGAAGAGGGCGGGGGTCTGCTGTTGCATCCAGCGAAACGCGTTCACCATTCCACGTCAGTGCACCGTCAAGACGCACCGGCGAGGTGAGGGAAGTGACAGAGGCTGTAACGTCAAGATTGCTGACCGTATCAGCCTTCGGGTTGCCAAGAAGCGCGCCGACACCGCTGACAGAGGCATCATGCATCCGCAGTCCGGCATTCAGCTCCAGGGCATCTTTAAGAGCACTGGTCGTGCTGCCTGCTGCCTGAAAGCTCGCTTCTGCTGAAAGGCGGCCTTTTACCTTGAAGCCGCCGGTACCGGCAAGAGCAAGAAGTGGTGCGGCATCAAGACCGGAAAGGTTGGCAGAGCCTGAAAAGACCGGCACGCCATTCACCTGGAGTGCTGACAGATCCAGCGCTGCAGAGCCGCCCGAAAGCTTTGCCTGCTGCAGTTTGGCGCTCAGCGCTCCATCCTGAACCCGTGTGATAAAGACCACGTCTTTGACGGTCTGACCCATGCCTTTGAGGTCGGCAATCCGCAAGTCGACAAAGCCGTCAAAGGCCTGAAGCGGAGACAGATCGATCGGGCTTTCGGTTTCGCCCCCTGTCGTTGTCTGGGTGTTTTCGGAGGTGGTGGACCCGGAGGACGTGGTTCCGCCCTGACGCAAGGCGTCCAGATCCAGCTGAGGCACATCAACAGCCAGACGCACAATGGGTTTCGCTCCACCGGTGCTGATCCGGGCCGCCGCGACAAAAGGCAGATCATCGGCCTTGCCATCCAGCTGCAGGATCTTGATGTCCGGCCCGGCCATTTCCACCTGGCTTTCAAACGACAGGGCTCTGACAGGAAGGTCAGGACTGCTGCCGGAGAGCCATGAAGCGAGACCGGCAAGAGATGGCAAGGCACCGTTGACATCACCCTTGAACAGGGTTTCAGCTGCCATGGCCTGGCCATTGACGGTGAGACGCACAGTGTCGGAGGTAAGAGACACCGCGACCGCGCTCCCGGCCTTGCGGATCAGATCATATGGGTTGCCGACGGTCAGGCCGATATCGTGGCTCTTGCCCTTGAAGCTGAACCGCCCCTTGGCAAGCGCTGGTTCATTCAGGGCAGGCAGCGACAGGTCCAGAGCGAAGTCGTTGACCAGGGTTGCCTCGCTGCCATCCGCGCCACGCTGGACAAGCTGGCCGTTGCGGATGATAAATTTCTTCAGCCGGAATGTTTCAGGCGAAAGACCACCAAGCGGGTCATCATTTGAAGAGGCCCCGCCACCCGGATCAGAATTCTGCGTTGTATTGGCACCATCCCCGGACGGGGCGCTGCTCAGGGTGATGCGCGGCTGCTCCAGTTTGATCTGAGAAATTTCCACCACACCATTAAGAAGCGGGCTCAGCGCCAGGCCAAAATCCACTTCCTGAATGGAGAGGAGAGGCGTGCCGTCTGCTTCGGTCAGGGTGACTTGTTCCGCATTCAGCTTCAGGCCGGTAATGACGCTGATGCTGACATCCCCGTCAATGGACAGACGCTTGCCTGTTGCACCGGAAACCCGCTCGGTCACCTGGGATTTGACGAGATCTGTCGAGATGAACATCGGCGCAATAAGCAGCGCCAGAACTGAAATCCCGAGGACAGAGCCGAGAACGATAAACAACTTGCGCATGATCTAACCGGGGTCCGCGATTCTAATGGTTAAGGGAATTATAACAGAGGTTGTCCGTGAGTTCTCCCTTCTGGTTCGAGGATACTGCGGAAAACTGGCAAGGATATGGTTCCTGCCAGCCTTTGCAGGTGTTCGGGCTTCTTTGACGTCAAAAGCGGCCGGTGAAGATGCCGGTCAGCTTTTTTGCGCGGTCTGACAGGCATCCAGAAAGGCCCTTACCGGAGCCGCACTGCCTTTCAGTGAAAGGGACAGAGGGTCAGAAGCCTCGGTTGTGAGCGTCAGCGACTGTTCACGGATGACTGCAGTCCAGAAGGAATCGTCTGTTGAAAGAGTGAGGACAGGGTAGAAATACTCGCCATCGCCGAAATAATGGGCGACTTTCGCGGTCATCCCCTGCCGGTATTTGCCAGCGGCGACCTGCAGTACAATATCGTCATTGGTCTCGACGCCTTTGAGTTCCATAAGGAAATCGAGCTCAATCGTTGAAGAACCAGCCATACAATTTGCACGCAGATAGCGGGCATCTGTTTCCGGAATACCAAACTCCAGACTGTCATTGCCGGAATGCCACACAAACGGGGGTTCAGTGGCCTCGGATGCTGTGGGCATCAACGCCAGTGCTGAG
Organism: Coralliovum pocilloporae; assembly: GCF_030845175.1. Lineage (NCBI taxonomy): Bacteria > Pseudomonadati > Pseudomonadota > Alphaproteobacteria > Hyphomicrobiales > Coralliovaceae > Coralliovum > Coralliovum pocilloporae. The sequence continues at coordinate 2,757,526 of NZ_CP132542.1, forward strand.
GCAAGAATCGTCAGTGTCAGAACGAAAAACCAATCAAACGAACGCATAATAATAATCTCCAAATCAATATATGACCTGACTCAGAGAGGAGAAAATGGCGGTATTATGACCCTGTTGGGGTGAGTTTTGACCTTAGGGTCAAGACTCATTGCTCATGCCCATTCTGTTCATCAGGGAAGGGCAGAATGAGCGCAAACAAGAGCGCAGGACAGGTGGATCCTATTCAAGCTGTTGTTTGTGGTCAGGCTGAGCTTCCCTGATGAACCCAAAGGGCGGGGTCATTTTACCGTCCGGCTTTGTTGGAGGTCCTTGAAAACCGGAAGGTTTCCTGCGGACCTCCGCCGCGCCGGACGAAAAAATGACTATCGCAGAATGGACGTGAGCAATGAGTTTTGACCCTAACGCCGCCCAAACAGGCGTTCGATGTCTGTCAGTTTGAGTTCCACATAAGTGGGGCGTCCATGATTGCACTGGCCAGAATGTGGCGTTGCTTCCATGTCGCGCAGGAGGGCGTCCATTTCCTCTGCACGCAGCCGTCTGCCGGAGCGGACAGAGCCGTGGCAGGCCATGGTGGCAGCCACATGATCGATCCGTTCCTTGACGCTGTCTGCCGTATCCCATTCCGCCAGTTCATCAGCCAGATCGCGGATGAGGCCCTTTATATCCGGATTGCCCAGCATGGCCGGGGTCTCGCGCACGGCAATGGCACCGGGGCCGAAAGAGTCGATAGCCAGCCCGGCCTCCAGAAGATCTTCGGCCCGGTCAATCAACCGGTTTGCATCCTCTTCCGGTAACTCGACAATCTCCGGAATCAGAAGAGCCTGCCGGGCAATGCCTTTCTCGGCAATGGCGGCTTTCAGCCGTTCATAGACCAGGCGCTCGTGCGCTGCATGCTGATCGACAATCACCAGGCCATGGTCCGTCTGGGCGATGATATAGTTCTCGTGAATCTGGGCACGGGCCGCACCGAGCGGTCGTGAAACCCGCTCTCCATCCAGCGGACTGTCGGACGGGCGGGTATCAGCGCTGGGCTCAGCCAGCGGTGTGAGGCCATCTCCGTCATCCTGGGCAAAGCCACCTTGCTGCGGCATCAGCGGGCGTTGACCGGACTGTTGCCAGTCGTAATCCATCATCGGCGCAGCGCGATGGGATGAGGAGGCCTGATAGGCAGATGAAACACCCGTCGATTCCGCGTCGCTTGTAGACTGATGCAGGGACGGGGAGGTGACCAGCGCATCCAGTGTGGCCGAACCGCCAGTTGATGATGAGCGATGTCCTGCCAGGGTCAGAGCCTGTTTGATCGACCCCACAAGCAGGCCACGCACAAGGCCCGAATCCCGAAACCGCACATCAGCTTTGGCCGGATGGACATTGACATCCACCAGATGCGGATCAAGATCGATAAACAGCGCCACCATTGCATGCCGGTCTCGTGCCAGAAAGTCCATATAGGCCCCGCGAATGGCACCCAGCAGCAGCTTGTCCCGGACGGGGCGACCATTGACAAACAGGAACTGCATCATGGAATTGGCGCGGTTGAGGGTCGGAAGACCGACAAAACCCGTCAGACGGATATCTTCCCGCTCCGCATGAATGGGCAGGGCGTTGTCCTGAAAGTCCCGTCCCATGATCTGTCCAAGACGCACAAGCTGGGCATCGTCGCCTCTCGCAGCCGGATAGTCGGTCTGCGACCGGTCTGAGCCGCGAATGGTGAACCGTGTTCCCGGATGGGCCATGGCCAGCCGCTTGACCACATCGGTAATGGCATTGGCTTCTGCCCGGTCGGACTTGAGGAATTTCAGTCGGGCCGGAACCGAGAAGAACAGATCCCGCACCTCGACCCGGGTTCCTCTGGGCTGGGCGGCCGGGCTGACGTCGGATTGTGCACCGCCATCAACGCTGATCTGCAGGGCCGTATCGCTGTCCGCCTGCCGAGAGGTGATGGTCAGCCGGGCCACTGAGCCGATTGAGGGCAGGGCTTCGCCGCGAAAACCCAGCGTGCGGATATCCATCAGGTCGTCTTCGGTCAGTTTCGATGTACAGTGACGCTCCACCGCGAGCTGCAGATCGGTTTCGCTCATGCCGTGACCATCATCAGTCACCTGCAGCAGGGTCTTGCCACCGCTGGCAGTCACCACTTCAATCCGCTCGGCACCGGCATCAAGAGCGTTTTCAATCAGCTCCTTGGCCACGCTGGCCGGGCGCTCGATGACTTCACCGGCGGCGATGCGATTGATCACGGTTTCTGACAGACGGCGAACGGCCATAATGCGCTTGGGTCCCTGAAAAGGAGGTTCAGGTCCTATGTTGCCGGATTCGAGGGGAAAGACAAATCAGAATGGGTGTGAACGAGGAGCTTTGACCCTGGGTGGCACATCGTGATATTCAGCCGCTGATCAAGACTACAGAATCTCACTTCAACCCTCGGATAGCGTCATGAATGTTCTGTTGATAGGCTCTGGCGGGCGAGAGCACGCTCTGGCCTGGGCCCTGTCGAAATCTCCTCTGCTGACCACATTATATGCCGCCCCCGGCAATGCAGGTATCAGCGAACTGGCCGAATGCGTGACGTTGAATGTGGATGATCATGCCGCTGTCATCACCTTCTGCCGTGACAAGGGGATTGACCTTGTGGTTGTCGGCCCGGAGGCACCTCTGGTGGCCGGTCTGGCAGATGACCTGAAAGCCGCAGATATTCCGGTCTTTGGTGCATCCCGTGAGGCGGCAGCCCTTGAGGGGTCAAAGGGCTTCACAAAGGACCTCTGTGCCGAATTCAACATTCCAACCGCAGCCTACAAACGGTTTTCCGATGCTGATGAAGCATCTGACTACGTTCGCGAACGCGGCGCGCCTATCGTCATCAAGGCTGATGGACTGGCAGCCGGCAAGGGTGTTGTGGTCGCCGAAACGCTTGAAGAGGCCCTGGCTGCTGTCGACATGTGCTTTGAAGGTGGTTTCGGCAAAGCCGGTGCCGAGGTGGTTGTCGAGGACTGCCTGGTTGGTGAGGAAGCCAGTTTCTTTGCCATCTGTGACGGAGAAACCGCGCTGCCGCTTGCAACCGCTCAAGACCATAAGCGCGTCGGAGACGGGGATGTGGGACCGAACACCGGTGGTATGGGTGCCTATTCACCAGCACCGGTGATGACAGAGGCAATGATTGCCCGCACCATGGATGAAATCATCCTGCCCACTGTCAATGCCATGAAATCCCGCGGTATGCCCTTTGTCGGTGTGCTCTTTGCGGGCCTGATGATCACCGAGAAGGGCCCGGAACTGATCGAACACAATGTGCGCTTTGGCGATCCGGAATGTCAGGTGTTGATGATGCGTCTTAAATCTGATCTGCTTGACCTGATGGCAGCTGCCGCAAAGGGCGCGCTCTCGGGTAAAAGCGTCCAGTGGTCTGATGATGTGGCTCTGACCGTGGTTCTTGCCTCAAAAGGGTATCCGGGATCTTATGATAAAAATACCCCGATCAGCGGACTGGAGCAGGCCGAAGAAGACGATGTCGTACGCGTCTTCCACGCGGGAACCGCACGTGGCGATGAGGGCACTCTGCTGGCCACCGGCGGACGCGTGCTGAATGTGACCGCCCTTGGCACGTCTGTTTCCGAAGCCCAGAGCCGGGCCTATCAGGCTATTGACCGCATCACCTGGCCCAATGGCTTCTGTCGTCGTGATATCGGCTGGCGTGCTGTTGAGCGGGAAGAGGCTTAGGGTCAAGACTCATTGCTCACGTTCATTCTGCGATAGTCCTTTTTTCGTCCGGCGCGGCGGAGGTCCGCAGGAAACCTTCCGGTTTTCAAGGATCTCCAACAAAGCTGAACGGTAAAATGACCTCGCCCGTTGGGTTCATCAGGGAAGCTCAGCCTGACCACAAACAACAGCTTGAATAGGGTCCACCCGTCCGGCGCTCTTGTTTGCGCCCATTCTGTACTTCCCTGATAAACAGAATGGGCGTGAGCAATGAGTCTTGACCCTAGTATCCGCCTCTGGAGTGAAGCCGTTCCGGCTTGTGACATAACTTCAACACATTGATCTCAAGAATAGATCCTGTCCGGACACGATTATACCTGTGTCCGGACACGGAAAAAATTGCATCCGCATATTTCGGATCGCATGTCTGTGTCATTGAACGCGGAACAGGATATTGCCCTGAGGAGCGAGTGACCATGAGTAAGAAAACCGAGACAATTGAGGTCCGGATTTCTCCGGAAGTCAAAGCTGAGTTCAGCGCCTTGTGCAAAGCACGGGGAAAGCCGCTCAGCCAGATTGTCCGAACGCTTGTCGAACGGGAAATATCCACCTCCGCAGACGATCATTTCAGCAGAGGAATAAGCCCGATGACACAGGCGCTATCAGGAAAATGGAAATCTTTTGCACTGTCGACCGTCGCCGTCGCCACATTGGCGATTGGCTGGAATATTGCCGTACAAACCCCTGTCACCGCGCAGAGCGGGGTGCGGGTTACATTTGCCATGCTGGACCGTAACGAGGACGGAGTGATTTCCAGAGATGAATTCGAACTTGGCGATGAGGTCAGTGTAACCGTCACCGAGAACGGATCAGTCATCAGAGATGTGAAACATCCGGCAGCAGAGGTGCCGAAAGTATGCCGTGATGACTTTGAAAAATTTGAGGCAGACGCCGACATTCAGAAGACCGTTGAGACGCTCTTTACGGTTGATGCGGACAAAGACGGAACCATCACATATGACGAATTCCTGGCTGCGATGAAGGAGGATGCCCAAAAACAGTTCAAGCGTCTGGACAAGGACAAGAGTGCTTATCTCAACCGCAAGGAGCTTGCGGAGCTGGCGAAGCTTATGTGGTCTGAAGGAAGTTCCCTCAGCCCGGAATGTGAGCAGGCTCTGTTCAAAGGTCTGCCCGGATATCCGCCACCAGCCCAGGAGAAGATTTATGGCGTCCCGGCTGACGAGCTACGCGTCGTGTTTGCTATGATGGACGCTGACCGGAACGGGAAGATCAATTTCGCGGAGTTCTTTGATAATCTGCCGACGGTTGAAATAGACTTCGGAAGCAGTGTCCGCTGACCAGCAATGGTGGGTTTATCCCGCGGTTATAAGCGCATCGGCCAGAAGGCCAGCAAACAGGATCAGACCATAATCCCGGTTTGATTTGAACAGGCGCAGGCAGTCATCCGCATTGTCTATATCAAGGCGGATGGCTTGCCAGGCGAGATGGGCCAGCCCGGCCACAAGACCGCCAAAGGCAAACAGGCCCGCATCTGCAAGAATAAAACCCAGACCAAACAGCAGTGTCGCACCACCGTAGAACGCAATCAGCCAGTAGCGTGTTGCGGCACCGAACAGCAGAGCCGTGGAGCGGACGCCGACCACCGCATCGTCTTCCTTGTCCTGATGGGCGTAGATCGTGTCATAGCCGATGGTCCAGAGAATACCTCCGAGGTAAAGACAGACCGGCGCCAGGGACAGGCTGCCGAACAGGGCTGCCCAGCCCACAAGAGCCCCCCAGGAAAAAGCCAGACCCAGTACAAGTTGAGGCCAGTCGGTAATCCGCTTCATGAACGGGTAGGCGGCAACGAAGCCAAGGGATGCGATACCCAGCCAGATGGTGAAAATGTTGAATTGCAACAGCACCAGAAGCCCGGCAAGTGCTTGCAGGACAAGAAAAACCTTGGCTCCCGCAACACTGACCTGTCCTGATGGAATGGGACGGGAGGCAGTCCGTGCGACTGCTGCATCAATATCCCGGTCCACCAGATCATTATAGGTGCATCCGGCACCACGCATGGCCACAGAGCCGATCCAGAACAGGGCGATATGCCAGAGATTGGGCAGATAGAAGCCCTTTGCATCTGCAGCCAGGGTTGCGGACCACAGGCAGGGCAGAAACAGTAGCCACCAGCCAATCGGCCGGTCCCAGCGGGCAAGACGCGCATAGGGTTTGAGCCATTCCGGCGCAAAGCGGTCGACCCAATTGCTTTTGGGGGCGTCTGCTACCATTCCGCTCTGATTTGTCTCGTTCATTGCCGCTGTCTCTTTGTTTTCAAGCAGATTCTTATCCGAAAACCGCACACACTTTCGGGAATATGCTCGCTCTTCTTACCGGATTTTCAAACAGGCGGGAACGATCTTTTCAGCCATCAACAAGCTTGCGCGCAGCCTTGGCTATCGGTCCGACCATGGACGCGACCGCTGTGGCATTGCTGCTGCTGGCCGTGCCATCACGAACGCGGCCCGCAATCCCCTGAAAGATGGCTGCCAGGCGAAACATATTATAGGCCAGATAGACGGTGAGACGACCTCTGACGGCAAATCCCGTCTTCTCTTCGTAGGTTGCGCAATAGCGTTCCGCATCGGGAATGCCAAGGGCCGCAAGGTCATCTCTCAGAAGCGAACCGACACCTTGGCCGTTGCCGGAAGGGGGAAGATACCATTGCATGAGATGATAGGTGAAATCGGCAATCGGATCCCCGAGAGTTGACAGTTCCCAGTCAAGAACAGCCCGGATTTCAGAACGGACCGGGTGCAGGATGAGGTTATCCAGCCGGTAATCCCCGTGAACAATCCGCCCGGGTTGACCGGAAGCCTGATCCGACGGAAACGCGGATGGAAGCCAGTCAATCAGCCAGTCCATATCTGGCAGAGACACAGTCTCAGAGGCCGTGTACTGGCTTGACCAGCGTTTGATCTGTCGCGCCACATAATTCCGGGGCTTTCCGAAGTCGCCCAGCCCGACGCGGTCAGGGTCTATTGTATGAAGGCGGGCCAGCCCATCAATCATCGCTCCGAAGATCGCCTGTCGTTCTTCTACTGATGCACCAGGGATATGAGGCTGCCAGATAATGCGGCCATCCACTTTCTCCATCAGATAGAAAGCGGAACCTATAATGGTGTCATCTTCGCAGAGATGAAACGCTTCCGGCACCGGATATCCGATGCTGCCCAGCGCTTTGATGATGCGGAATTCCCGTTCAACAGCATGGGCTGATGGCAGCAAAGGCCCTGGTGGCTTGCGACGGAGAACAAAGGATTTCTCTGAATGTGCAAGCAGATAGGTCGGGTTGGACTGTCCACCTTTGAACTGCCGGATTGTCAGGGTGTCAGGTCTGAAGACTGATGAGAATTCGGGGAGTTGGTCGGCGAGATAGGAGCATAGCCCAGTGTGATCAAGTTGCAGAGCGGGAGGGCTATCCTGTGTCCCGCTGAACGCTTCTTGCCGGTCAAACTCCGTCATCCTGTCTCCTTCCTCCGATGAAAAGAGACACGGAATAACGGATCAGGTCAACTGGAAGCCGCAGCCGCTTTGCGATTGCAGAAGAGATCGTAAATGACCTTGATCATCTGCCGCGTATCATCGTTGGACAAGGAGTAGTAAATGGTCTTCCCGGCCCTGCGGGTGGACACGAGACCATCCATTCGAAGGCGGGCCAGCTGCTGGGAAACGGTAGGCTGTCTCAGATTCAGAATTGCTTCCAGATCTGTCACCGTCTTTTCGCCCTCTGCCAGTATGCAGAGGATGAGAAGGCGGCTTTCATGTGAAAGTGCTTTCAGGAAGTCGCTTGCAGACTTGGCCCGGTCAGCGAGATAATTCAGCTCATCTGAGGCTTGATAATTCTCTAGTTGCACTAGTCCCATAGTCGCCCGCTATTGCTCTTGATCTTCCATTGCCGGTTTCGCCCCATTTGCGGGATCTTGTGCCACTAAGGTGGGGTATACGATTATTATTTGCAATTCCTCTCAAGTAACGCTTTCGTTCACAAGTTTGAGAGACTTATTGCGAAACGCTTTCCAAAACAAAAAGCCACATAAGACCTGTGTCAGATCCTATGTGGCTAATGCGTTGGATTCAATTACAAACTAAAGAATTAGTACAAATTTCTCAGGAGTTTGTGGCGTATGCTTTGCGTTCCATGGCCAGAAGACCTTCCGGCAGATACATGGTTTCTTCCACGCCAAGCTCAAACGCGTAGATCACGGCCTGTGTACGTGTAAATACAGATAATTTCTTGAGAATCGACGCCACATGTGCCTTTGCAGTTGATGGCGCAATATCAAGAACCTTGGCGATCTGCTTGTCGACCATACCCTCACACAGGAGCATATAGGTTTTGATCTCCTGCGGGGTCAGCTTGCGCACGGCATCCAGACGGGCATGCTCTTCATCAGACAGGGTCGTCGGCTCTGACTGCTGCCAGCTTGGCCAGATGCCGCCCTCCAGAACATGGGACACCGCATTCTGCACACCATCGCGATCCGTGTTCTTGGGAATGAAGGAATGCGCACCAAGCGCAAAGCAGGTCTCGATGGTCTTGCGGGACGAATTGCCGGAAACAACGGCAAACCGCACATGGGGATAGCGTGTTTTAAGGTAGAGCAGACCAAACAACCCGCGAATATCGGGCATGCTGAGATCCATGAAGACCAGATCAACATCTGAATTGGTCTCAAGGCTTGCTGCCAGTTCGGTGAAGGAGCGGGCCTTGTTCAGCACCCGGCTTGGTGCAGCATCGCCCACCAGACCCACGAAATAATCGAGGAACATGGGATGATCGTCTGCAATAAGCAGCGGTGCCGCGTTGTGGACCTCCGCTACAGGGATAGCCAGTTGTGCCATAATGCTCTCCTCCACGGTATTAGCCGAATGGAAACGATAACAGGACATTTCGCACTGCACAATAGTTCGCCGGATTTTTTTGTTGCAGCACGGTATAGGACCTAGGTCGATAGAGGGGTGGACAGTATCCCTCGAAAGGCTCAAGATAGAATTTGAGATTTCCGAAACGGGGATAGAGAATTGATAAGTATAGCGATTATTGGTGCTGGAACGATGGGATCGGGAATTTCTATCGGTGCTGCATCATCGGGAAATCAAATCTATCTTATTGATGAATCTGATGCTGCACTCGACACCGCATTGCGGAAAGCGGATACGGTTCTCGCCCGTTGGGTCGAGAAGGAACGCCTTTCTGAAGAGGATGCGAAAGCTGCGCGCGCCAGGATGAAAACAGGGGTTCTGGAGGAGGTCATTCCGCGGGTCGACCTGGTGATTGAGGCCGTTTTTGAGGACCTGACACTGAAGCAGACTCTCTTGCGGCGGATTGATCCTCTGCTGAAATCCAGTGCGATTGTTGCCACCAACACATCCTGTCTGAAAGTGGCGGATCTGGCCGGAAGTCTTTCCCGACCGGAGCGTTTTCTGGGGCTGCACTATTTCAGCCCGGCGGAGGTCAACCCGCTCTGTGAACTGGTACGAGGCCCACAGACGTTGGATGAGGTGGCTGAGACAGCTCTGGCTTTCCTCAAAAGCACCGGAAAACAGCCACTTCAATGCAGGGATTCAAGCGGTTTTGCGGTCAATCGCTTCTTCTGTCCCTATACCAACGAGGCGGCCCGTCTGGTTGACGAGGAATTGGCAGAGCCTGCTGAGGTGGACCGGGTCTGCCGTGATGTGTTCGGTGCTGCGGCCGGGCCATTTTTGGTGATGAACATCATCAAGCCGCGCATCAACCTCAACGCTATCCGTAATCTGTCGACGCTTGGGCGGTTCTACGAACCGGCGGACGGTATGATCCGGACAGGTGATGCGGACCAGTTCTGGACCATTGAAGAGGGGGATGACACACCGGGTCCCAATGATGCAGCGATTGCTGATCGCATGGTCGGCGCAACATGTCTGGCCGTGCTGCAATTGCTCGATGAGGGTGTCGCCTCACCACAGGATATCGATATGGGTGCGTCCATGGCACTCAAGTTCGGCATACCACCCTGCACCCTGATGGACAATTGGGGACAGGACAGGATCCGTGCCGCTGTCGAGCCGATCTGCAAGGCCTATGACCTGCCAGTGCCGGACACACTTGAGAGAGTTGGCAGACTTTTCACATAAAAATTCGCGCAGAAACGAGCTCTTAGGGTCTCTTCTGATTGAAGGTCTGAGCCCTGGTTTATCCGTTGGCCTTCCGCCCAATAATCAGATGGCCGGGGATTGGCTCTCCCTCATCGTCACGCACGGTGATATCGCGGACAGCGAGGACAGAGAGCGCATTGCGTTTCATCAGGCTTTGGACATAGCTCAGACGATGGGCAAACCGGTGCTGTGGGGTGACCATGTAGTCAGCCCCGCCAAAGTCGGCATCCGGCAGGGTTTCGGTCGAGAAGGCCAGAACGCCGCCGTGATCAAGCCGGAGGGAGACATAGCGGAAGAACTCTTCCAGCTTGCCGATATAGGGCAGAACATCGGTTGCTGTGATCAGGTCCCAGTTTTCATCTTCCGCTTCCCGGATGAACTGCACAGCCTCGCCAGCGTAGAGATCGTCATAGACCTCCCGATCCCAGGCCTCGTTCAGCATGCCCTCGGACAGGTCAACGCCGGTTGAATGGTCAACCATGTCGTCCAGGGTCTCACCGCTGAGCCCGGTGCCACAGCCAAGGTCAAGCAGACGTTCAAACGTGCCGTCCGCATGGTCCGGCAGCATCTGGCGCACCATCATTGGCACGGCGTAACCGAGCTGTCCCACAAGAATGGCGTCAAACACTTCTGCATGCTGGTCGAAAAGGGTGGTGACATAGGCGTCCGATGCCTTTTCCGGCACCTCTCCACGGCGCATGGCCGCCAGTCGGACGGCTGCACCGCCATGGTCTTCCGGGTCGAGCAGCAAGACATCTTCATAAGCTTCCGCAGCCGCGTCGAAATTGCCGGACTTCTCCAGCTCCAGCGCCTTGTTATAAGCCTCTGCCAGCGCTTCATCTTCGATCTTTGCCATAATCCGACCCGTACTGTTATCCCGTTCAGACAGCGATACCCGGCAGGCGGCAGGGAGGCAATGGTTTTCTAAGGGTCAACAACGCGTTTTGACCCTGGAAGGTTATGATGCAGAATGGTCGTTGGCCGACAGGATCCAGTCCCGGAACAATCGCACTTCAGGGGTGATGGCGCCGGGGTCGGTCGGCATCATCAGATAGTGCGACAGGTCATTGGGCAGGTTTGCATCAACCGGCTGGATGAGGCGACCTTCAGCAATGGCCCGCTCGGCGAAGCAGGGGAGCACCATGATAAGTCCGCCGCCGCTGGCGGCCACTTCAATACCGGTAACGGAATTGTCCACCTTGATGGCCTGTTCGGACGGGCCTTGCGGCAGATCGTGCCGCCGTTTGAACGCCGGCCAGACCTCTTCGCAGCCAAGAATATCGATAAAGGGCAGGCGAACCAGATCAGCCACGGTTTCGATCCCGTGCTGTTTTGCCAGGGCCGGAGCGCAGACCGGGATAACAGGCTGGTTCAGTACGATTTCCGTATCAGTCCGTGACCAGCGACCGTCGCCATAGTGCACTTCCACATCAACATCGTCATGAAAGCCGGAATCAGCCCAGAGCGTGGAGGTGAGGCGCAAGTCGATTTCCGGATGCTCTGCCTTGAACCGGGGCAGACGCGGGGCCAGCCAGAAAACGGCAAACGAGGCGGAGCAGCGGACGGTCAGGGCCTTCTCACGCTTCGGTGTGAACAGGCCCGTCGTAGCAGTGGACAGTTCCCCAAAGGCCTTGCGCACAGAAGGCAGATAGGCCTTGCCCATATCGGTCAGCTTGATGGAGCGGGGCAGGCGGTCAAACAGGGCATAGCCAAGGGTCTTTTCCAGAGAACGGACCTGATAGCTGATCGCCGTCTGGGTCAGGCCCAGCTCGTCAGCGGCAGCGGTGAAACTCAGGTGTCGGGCTGCGGCTTCAAACGCCCTGAGCCAGTTGAGAGGGGGAAGTTGATAGGTCACGTCGTGCCTCAAAAAATTTGTGCCTATGAACCCTAATCCTTCATTTGATTTGCTGCTAGCGGTTTGTCATAAGCATTTGACTTTATCCTGAATCATGCGGAATCCCCCAATGAGCGCATCTCTTTCCCAACTGATCGAAGAAGCCCGCAGCACCGGAACTCTGTCCGGCCTGCCCAAGTCCAATTTCATCGACGGCCAGTGGGTCGATGCGGAATCCGGCGCGCGGATGGAGACCTATGATCCGGGTACAGGCAAGGCCTACGCGGACTTCGCTGCCAGTGGGGCTGCGGAAGTGGACAGGGCAATTGCAGCCGCTGAGCGGGAGCAATATGGCCGCTGGCGTGATGTCACGCCGCAGGAGCGCGGGGCTATTCTGCGCCGGGCCGCACAGCTGGTTGAAGAGAATGCCGAGCGTCTGGCTGTTGTTGAAACGCTCGATTCCGGCAAGAGCATCGGCGAAGCCCAGGGCGATGTGGCCGGTACGGCGCGTGTTATCAATTATTATGCCGGTCTTGCGGACAAAATTCACGGCGAGACCATCAATTCCCGACGCTCCCACCTGACCTATACATTGCGCGAGCCGCTGGGCGTTACAGCGCATATCATCCCGTGGAACTATCCGACCTCTACCCTGGCACGCGGCATTGCCCCAGCTCTGGCCGCTGGCTGTACGGTGGTGGCAAAACCGGCGGAAACCACGCCGCTCACCGCCCTGATGCTGGCTGACCTGTTCCAGAAGGCCGGTCTGCCTGATGGTGTGCTGAATGTGGTCACCGGCACCGGCTCTGAAGCGGGTGCTCCGCTTGTGGAAGACAAGCGCATCCGCCACATCACGTTCACGGGCTCGGTCCGCACCGGCGTTCAGGTGGGGCAGGTTGCCATGCGCAATGTGGCCAGCACCATTCTGGAACTGGGCGGCAAGTCACCGTTCATCGCGCTGGCTGATTGCGACATGGACCGGGCCGTGGATGATGCGGTCTGGGCCATCTATTCCAATGCGGGCCAGATTTGCTCTGCGGGCTCCCGTCTGGTGATCGACAGGGCCATTCATGAGGAATTCGTAGCGCGCGTGGTCGAGAAGGCCAGAGGCATTACCGTTGGTCATGGCCTCGGTGGCGCTGATGTTGGTGCGATCAACAACCCGATGCAGCTTGAGAAAGTCCACGGCTTTGTTGAACGAGCCCGCGAGCGTGGCCGCACGGTTCTGTGTGGCGGAGAGACAGCTACGGATGCCGAGAATGGTGGCGGCTGGTTCTACCGCCCGACCCTGATCGATAATGTGCCGTCTGATGATGAAGTGATCCAGGACGAGATTTTCGGCCCGGTTCTCTCCGTTCAGGTGGTCGATGGCATTGAAGAGGCGATTACGGCTGCCAACTGCACCGATTTCGGCCTCATGTCCTGCGTCTATACCCAGGATGTCTCAAAAGCTCTGCGGGTGGCCCGTGATCTGGATACAGGCCAGGTCTCGGTCAATGATTACTGGGCCAACGGCTGGGATGTTCCCTTCGGCGGCACCAAACTCTCCGGCATCGGCCGGGAAAAAGGCACCGAGGGCCTCGAAGGCTATCTGCAAACCAAAGGCGTTTCCATCCGTATTGACGGGTAAGATAAGGCGCATATCTGCGGATTGCCTTTAGGCGCTGAACACGTTCGATGGTATCCCGGCCTGCGAGCCGGGATCCAGTCAGAACGCCCCAAACAGCTGCCCGAATTGCGGCTTGGACTCGTGTATTCCTATTACGCAATTACGGTGGCAGCTTACTATTTGTAAATGGTGCATTTTACTGGCTATTGTGGCTACCTCGCAGAGGTGCTGTATTTGACAGGACGACACGGTATGAGAGGCAGAATTAAGTAAACTGTCATCGTAATCCGTAATTCCGCGTAACTCCGTAATTTGTTGTTACAAAGAGCCTGAGCGCGAATTCTTGACTAGATTGGCAAATGGCATCAGCTTCTTACTTTCATAGCTTCTACTAAGCTGTTTTGTTCTTTAAAGGACGAAAGCACTCGATCGCAAAAACATCTGACTTGTGGTGAACTGCTACATTTTTCAGCCAAGGGCGTTTCTCAGCTTCAGGCAAATGTGTATCCACAATTCGAATTATTGAACGTTTTTCCCAAGCATCTGCTCGGTCAAAGTACTCGCGAATTTCTAACGCATCGGAACGAGTACACAAACCGTTGAGTGCGTCAATAATGCTTCTTCCAACAAATGCTCCAGAATTTCGCCTGAGCTGCCGAAATAATGACACTAACTCATCTTTTCGTTCAAATCCTTTTGCGCCAAGAAGTTTAACTATTGATATCAATATGTACTCTGGTACGTTCTCGGATGTGTTCGCCTTTGAAAACAGTGCTTCACAAATCTTTGCTCTAGCACCTAAGTCCAAAAAACTTGAGTATTTTATTGCAACATCAACGTAGAGAGGTGTGAATTGGGGGAATTTATCAAGTAAATCAATTATTTCTGATAGAAGTGATAGTTTTTTCTGAGCAACAATTAGCTTTAGAATTTTCCTAAATTGCTCAGGCTTAACTAGAACTGTATTTCTGATTACCTCTAAATGACTGTCAAGGCTCTCTGCAGCTAATTCGGCGGTCTCTTTTTCAGATATTTTTCTGAACTTTGTCGGAACTATTCCTGAGTATCCAATAATAATCCTGTTTGGAGTCAGCTGTTTGGAATCATCTTCGCCTTGAATCGCGTCGTTTGATTGCGCATCTCCAGCGGTAGACCTTTGCCCACGATTGGTAATATCTTCTAAAACCGTTTTTGACGGGTTAATCGTGAGCCCCTCCCGGTATAAGCGCTCAACAAATAGCGTAAGCCATGCGTGTGCTTTCTCGGTCGTAGGTGCAAAAAATCTATAATCATCAACAAATCGACAAAAGTTTACTTTGTTAGAGATTAGAAATTCATCGACCGAAATCAAAGCTGCTTCTGCAAAAATCCTACTTGCATTGCCACCAATTGGTAGCCCGTAAGAGTCTCGTTTCGCCCAATAAAGGAGCACTTCATTGACCAACTTCACTCGCGTGCTGTCACTTAGCAGACTGTGCAAGGTGGACTCCAGTCGATGGATGTTCAATCTGTCGTAAAAACTCGCAATGTCGCACTTCACCAAAACTTTAAATTTCGTAGATTTGGCTTTTTGGCTCACGTGTTTGTTGAACGCAGTGAAATTGTATGCAGGGTCAAAAATAAACCCATCTTGAGGCTTGTAGCGATATGAAAAAACTTTCTTTTTTCTCTTTTCAGGGCGTGATTTTTCGACCTCTTGTGCAACCAATATTGCCAATGCCAGCGTTGTAATTGTATCCATCGGCTCTATCAACGCTGCTCTTCTAAAATCAAAAGGATCTTTTTTGGGAAATAACACATGCTGGATCGGATGAAGCAACAAGCCTTCTAACGAATTTGCTTTCAAGCGCTTTATGCAAGCGTTGGTTACGACAGTACGGAAAGGTGGATTCTTGAGAAGGTCAACTTCAAACGGCCTTTCAAAGATATCCGTCAGTCCCTCTTTAAGAACGTTGTCGATGGCAACCGCGACGGCTTTTTCAGGTTTCATCATCAAGGCACTTGTTTTAATGACATTTCACAATAAGCGAAATTCTACACCTAGTTGTATCTATCGTCATCAATAACTTATCAATTGAGTGCTTCAAATTTAGACCGTAAACTCATAGACTAACTTTTGTTGTTTCGCGCTTTGGGCAAATCAGATTCAATCTTCACAAAGGAGATTGGTATGGCCCGTTATGAGATGATATAGTTTGAATGGCGCGTTATTGAACCGCTTTTGCCACAGAATTCCAGAGGCGTCTCTCGCGTTGACGACAAACGGCATTTTCTGCAATTACGATGACAGTTTACTAATTCCGTCTCACATTTCAAATGGTGCATTTTACTGGCTATTGTGATTGCTCTTGCAGAGACGCAGTATCTGGCAGGGCGATACGGTATGAGAGACAGAATTCGATAAACTCATGTCATAGTCTTTTGTTTTTTCTCCTTGATACGCGTGAGTTGTTTCTGGCTCGTTTTGCCGGGCCTGAACGATGGCGAGATCCAGTCAGGACGCCCCAAACAGCTGCCCGAATTGTGGCTTGGGCTCGTGTATACCGGCGAGCTGGAGCATGTGCCAGCCGAGGGTGAGATTGCTGGAGAGGACGGGGATGCCGAGGTCTCTTTCAAGATCGGCAGCAAGACCGGCGACCCGCAGATTGGTACAGGAAATGAAAATGGCATCGCAGGCGGCCTGACTGGCAACGGTTCGGGCAGCCTGCCGGATAGAGGCCGGGGTAATCCGCGCGACAACCCGGTCGTCGCCTTCTTCAAAAGAGCCGAAAGCGCTGATGGTGAGGCCATTCTCTTCCAGAAGGCTGCGCATGGCGGCGGATACCTCTGCCACATAGGGCGTGACAAAGCCAAGGCGCTTGATGCCCAGGGCCGTGCAGGCCGCTATGGTTGACGAGATAGGGTTGGTCACCTGAACATCGGGGAAAATTTCGCGGATTGCGTCGCGCACACCATCCGGCCCGATCACGGTGGAGGCGGATGTACAACCATAGCCGATGACGTCAAAGGGCACGGATGAGGGCAGAAGACTGGCCGCAGTCGGAAGGTCAGCCCGCATCTGCCGCAAGGTGTCTGATGTGATGCTCGGCACCATCGGAATCCGGCTTGTATAAAGCGCCAGCCCGTCGGCATCCGCCATCCGGTTCAGCTCCCATTCGAGCGTCTCATCTGTGGACAGCGCGATGAGCCCGAGATTGGCCCGGGTGCCGATGCCATTGTCTGTCTCAAAAGGAAGAGGCATGGGACGAAATCCTATAAAACAGGCAGATGGTCAGGAGCGCGGGTGGTCAAAAGGCGCGGCGTCCCATCCTGAACGACGATATTCTCCTCATGCACCATGGTCAAACCATCCCCATAGGTCAGAGAGGGCTCCAGCGTCAGGACCATGTTTTCTTCAAGTACGGTCTCGTCAAAAGCTGCATGGGAGGGCCACTCGGTCAGCTGCATGCCAAGGCCGTGGCCGAACCGGCCGACATCGCCGATTGCATCATATCCTGCATCACCAAGGGCCTTTTGCATCGCGCGGAAAAGGTCGCTGCAGGTGATACCCGGACGTGCTGCTTCAAGCCCCGCATCCACGGCCTTGTGCAGAGCATCATAGGCGCGCCTGGCATCATCAGACGCGGAGCCAATCGCGAAATTCCGATCGAAATCACAGAAATACCCGTCAAAAACCGCACCCGTATCGAGCATCAGGATATCGCCGTTCTCAAGCGGGCGGGCTGAGGGAGGCGAGATGATATCCCGATAACCGCCCTGATCGGCCCCACCCACCAGATAGGGCACATCGTCAGCGCCGTTTCTGAGGCAGGCCATGCGGAACGCGCGGAAGCTTTCGATGAGAGGCTGCCCTTGATGAAACAATGCAGGCGCTTCCGCAAAACTCTCGGATGCAATGCCACAGATATGGGCAATCTTGTCGATTTCCAGCGACGATTTCACCATGCGCAGGCTGCGGATAATCTCCGTGCAGTCTTTGAATTGCAGGCCGGGCAAGCTGTTCTGCAGTCGTTCCAGATCGCCAAGAGGCATGCGGGTCAGGGTTTCATGACCTTTCAGAAGGCCGACAGAACCGCCCCGCGCTGCAATCGGCTGCAGTAAGTCTGCCAGAAGGGTCAGGCCATCATCATCCGGGCGCGGCGCGGGCCAGGTGCGGATGTCGTCAATCCAGGTCCGTTCCATCACAGCAAGCCCGATTTCCGGGATCACTGCCACAGGTTTTCCGTCCCCATCTCCATCCCCATCTTTGGGCACAAACAGGAACCAGGGTCGGGTGGGACTCTGCCAGAAGGCTGTATGAAACCCGCTGAAATAGCGGACTTCAGGCTCTGTCATCAACAACAGACCATCCAGCCCGGCCCTGTGCATATGCTGTTGGGCTCTGGTCAACCGAGCTTCATATTCGGCTGTCGGAAAGCCGCGTTCGGGAGCTCCTCGTGTCATGCAGCCATGATCTCCTGATAGATTTCAGGATCGGTCGCGCCTTCCGAGCCGATGAACAGCAGGCGAGACTGGTCTGTGAACCCGAAGGCAGCGCGCAGGGCGTCATCCTGTGCAATTGCGATTGCTGCAGCCAGCCCGGCAACAGCAGATTCCCCTGCAACAATTGACGGATCGCTCTCGAGCGGACGGGCCAGAAGGCGCATGGCCGGTGCCACCATTCGGTCCGGAATGGTGATAAAATCCGAGGCTTCCTCATCAAGAATGGCCCAGGCGAGCGGCGAGGGCTCCCCGCAGGACAGTCCGGCCATCATGGTTTCCTCTTCAATCTGCACGGCCCGCATGGCGCCAGCCCGAGCACTTTCATAAAGGCAGGCAGCAAGGTCCGGTTCCACAATCACCACCCGTGGTGCGCTGTCGCCCCAGATCTGCGTCAGGCCGGCTGTGACAGCGGCGGCCAGCCCGCCAACACCACCTTGGAGGAAAACATGGGTTGGCGGCTCGGGGCTCTGGTCAGCGATTTCATGAACCATGGCTCCATATCCGGCCATCACGGCGCGGGGTGGTTCCGTATAGCCCTCCCAGGAGGTGTCGGAGATGATGAACCAGCCATTGGCCTCCGCTTCCTCGCGCGCGATGCGGACGGAATCATCATAATCCCCGTCAATGCGGATAACATCGGCTCCGAAAGCCCGCATGGCTTCCGCCCGGCCTTCACTCACATCCCGATGGATATAGATACGGCAGGGAGCGCCAAAACGCTGAGCGCCCCAGGCAAGGGATCGTCCGTGATTGCCATCTGTGGCCGAGACGAGCGTAATTGATGCGGTGAGATCTTTATGAAGGCCCGCGCGGATATCGGCGAGAGAAACCGATGTGCCCAGTTGCTTGCTGCATTCTGTCTGCAGGGTCCGGGCGGCGGCATAAGCTCCGCCGAGCGCTTTGAAACTGCCAAGGCCAAAGCGCTCACCCTCATCCTTGTAGAGGAGGTCAGCCACATTCAGTTGCCCGGCAAGGATCTTCAAAGACCAGAGTGGTGTCGGCTGATAACCGTCCCAGTTTTTGATCTCGGCGACAGCATCGGAAAAGTCTGTCGGGCTCAACACCGTTGATGCGGCATTGCCACCCTTTGGTTCGCGGTGAATATGGGCAAGATCGCTCGGGGCAAACTGGTCAAGCATGATGGTCACTTTCCGGATTGAGCCGCTCTTCTGCAAGGCGGCACCAGAGCGCCGCGCCAATAGGGAGAAGGGCATCGTTGAAATCATAATCTGTAGCGTGAAGAGGCTGGCCGTTGGCACCTTCCGTGCCATTGCCGATCAGAGCAAAGCAGCCCGGCACAGCACTCGACAGATGCGCGAAGTCCTCAGAAAACGGCATCGGCTCGCGATTGGCGCGTGTTGTAAGGCCAAGGCTCCGGCTGGCTGCAGCAAGTGCTTCTGTGGGAGCTTCCCCGTTGAGGGTTTCAATGAACTCGGTTTCGAATGAAAACTGCACCGACACGTCATGGGCTGCGGCAAGCCCATCAGAAAGTCGCTGCATGGCATCTCTGATGGTCTCGCGTTCGGCGGGGGTGCGGGCCCGCACATCGCCTTTCAGTGTGGCTGTACCAGGCAGAACATTGCGACGACCGTCTGTGATGAATTCAGTGACAGACACAACACCACCCGAGCCCGGCTCAAGTTTGCGGGCGACGATGCTCTGAAGAGCCTGCACCAGTTCGGAGCCGACCAGAATAGCGTCAACACCCCGGTGCGGCATGGCTGAGTGCCCGCCGCGCGCCGCAATGGTGATCTCGAACAGGCTTTCGCTGGAACAGATTGTGCCGGGTCGCGTGGAGATTGCTCCGAGAGGTTCGCCGGGAAGGTTGTGGAGCGCATAAACCTCCTCAACGGGAAACCGTTCAAACAGACCATCATTCAGCATGGCCTGGGCACCCAGACCATTCTCCTCATTGGGCTGGAAGATAAAGACCACCGTGCCGTCAAACCGGCCGTGCTGCGCCAGATGGCGGGCCGCACCAAGCAGCATGGATGTATGTCCGTCATGACCGCAGGCATGCATGCGGCCCGGATGCCGGGATGCGTAGCCGGGTGTTCCCGTTTCATCAAGCGGCAGGGCATCCATATCGGCACGAAACCCGATAGCTCGATTGCCGCTGCCTTTTCTAAGAAGACCGACGACACCGGTGCCTCCAATGGATTCGTGAACCTCAAGGCCTGCCTGTCTGAGGCTGTCTGCAACCTTGCCTGCTGTTCGGGTCTCTTCAAAGCCAAGCTCAGGATGAGCATGCAGGTCATGCCGGAAAGCGGTCATGAAGGGGATCAGATCGGCCAGATCGTCGGGTTTTACCGTGTTCATTGAGAGTTCCTTGCGCTCTGAGTGTCGAGATTAGCAAGTTCTGAATCCGAATTTCGTTGAATCCAGGCTATTTGAAGATGAAAATCCGACGAAACAGGAGTCTGCATGATGGTGAATGTGAAGCTGGATGATTTTGACCGACGGATTCTGGATGCGGTGCAGCGTGATGGGCGCGTCACTGCAGACCAGTTGAGCGAGACAGTGGGCTTGTCGCCTGCGGCTGTGCAAAAGCGTCTGAAGCGTCTGAGAGACCAGAAGGTTATTCTCCAGGACATCGCGGTTCTCGACCCGCAGAAGCTGGGCCCTGCCATGACAGTCATTGTCGAGATTTCTCTTGAGCGGGAAAACCTCGGTGTTCTGGACCAGTTCAAGAGGAGAATGCGGGAAACCGACGAGGTGCAGCAATGCTACTACACCACGGGAGAAGCGGACTTTGTCCTGATCCTCGTTGTGCGGGATATTCACGACTATGAGCGGTTCACCCGGGACCATTTTTTCGGCAATGCCGAGATCAGAAAATTCAAAACCAACATCGTCATGGACACGGTCAAGGTCGGGTTGAGTGTCCCTGTGTGGGAGGAATAATGGCGTTGAATCAGAACATGAAGTGCTTGAATCAACCCCTGAAGATTGTTGAATCAGCCTGTGAGCAAGGGCCGGTAACCGATTCTTTCGACTCACAAAATTGGTCACGCCTCTTATATTACCTCACACCTTCACAGTAGAGAGTGGACGTGCTCTAGCCATTGCATTCAGGCACGGGGCAGGGCACCTTTGCTGGAAATCCGGGCAGGAGGGGTTCTGATGATCAAGACACGATTGACCAGCCAGTTTGATCTGGAGCATCCGATTGTCTGCGCGCCTATGGCGCTGGCGACCGGCGGAGCGCTCGCCTCGGCGGTAACCAATGCCGGAGGAATGGGTGTTCTCGGTGGGGGCTATGCTGGCACCCTTGGCGGAGAGCCCGATCTGGATGAGGAAAAGCGCAAGGCTGGCAATGCCAGAATAGGTATAGGCTTCATCACCTGGGCGCTGGAGAAAGCGCCTCACTGGTGCGATTGGGCGCTGGAACAGGAGCCGAGCTGTCTGTTTCTCTCTTTCGGCGATCCTGCCCCGTTCGCAAGGCGGGCCTTGGAATGGAATATTCCGGTTATCTGTCAGACCCAGTCTCTGGAGCATGTGGCACGTGCTGTGGATTCAGGCGCACATGTTATTGTCGCTCAAGGGACGGAAGCCGGTGGGCATGGGGCCAGCAGGTCGACCATGCCTTTTGTGCCGGAGGTGGCTGATTATCTGGCAAAGCATGCGCCGGACGTCTTGCTGCTTGCAGCTGGAGGTATAGCAGACGGGCGCGGGCTGGCGGCATCCCTGATGCTGGGAGCGGATGGTGTTCTGATCGGATCACGCTTCTGGGCCTCTGCCGAGGCCCTGTCCCCTGGTGAAGCCATCCGGCGGGCTATTGCTTCATCGGGTGATCAGACGGTCAGAACCACAGCAGTTGACGCCCTGCGTGGCGTCCCCTGGCCGGAGCCATACAGTTTCCGAATGCTACAAAATGCATTCACTGATCAGTGGGCTCATCGGGAAGATGAAGCAAAGACACAGATCGGGGCGTTCAAGGACACCTATGACAAGGCCCGAGAGGAAGGTGACTTTGACACGGTCGTAAGCGTGGTCGGAGAGGTGACAGGCCTCATCGAAGACCGCCCGCCTGCCGCTGACATCGTCAGGCGCATTGCGGAGGAGGCCGAGGCACTCCTTAAAAATGCCCCGTCACTTCTCGCGTAAATGTTGATAGATCATCTGACCTGTGCAGCAGGAAGCTGTCGGTAGCCACCTGCCGCGTTTTCAGAGAAACTGGATATGCTCTATCCGTTCAGGAGCGCGTTCAGGCTATCCATGAGCGGATCTGCCACTTCGATCCCTTCTGTAGGGGTGACGGCGCGATAGGACTGACGCCGGGAACCGGGCAGGCGGACGCCATCCTGGCTCAATAGCTCGGCGAAGACAGCTTCAGCGTGATCAGCCCAGCCGTCCGGGTCGCCAAAACGGGCCGGATCAAGCGCAAGCATCAGCTCGCCACCCTGGGGCGGGCCCGCATCGCCGTTGTGGCGGGCTCCAGCTTCAAAGCTGGCGGCTTCCCCGATCAGCGGACCAACGAGCAGTTCGATCATCAGAGCAATTGCTGATCCCTTATAACCGCCAAAGGTCAGCATGCTGCCCTTCAGAACCTCGTTCGGATCGGTGGTCGGCTGGCCATCAGCCGTGATCCCCGTGCCAAGCGGAACAGTTTTGCCATCACGGGCGGCAATCTGCACATCTCCGCGGGCCATGGCGGCTGAGGCCTGGTCGAACACCATGGGCGGTTGTCCGGAGCGTGGCCAGGCAAAAGACATGGGATTGGTGCCAAAGAATGGCTTGTTGCCGCCTGCGGGAGCAACGGCTGGCGTATAGGCTGTAAAGGCGAAGCAGGCCAGGCCTTCCTCGGCGATGATCTCGGTTTCGCGCCAGAGGGCCGAGAAATGATGAACGCCCACAAGAGCCAGAGCGGCGATGCCATTGGCACGGGCCGCCTCAACCAGAGCATCCTTGCCTGCGGTCTGTGCCAGAGGGGCAAAGCAGTTATGGCCATTCACCTGCACCACGCCCGGTGACAGCTTGCGGACCGTCGGCCTGGCCTTGCCATCGACAAGGCCGGATTTCAGAACATTGACATAGCCGGGAATGCGAAACAGCCCGTGCGAATGAGCATGATCACGTTCTGCAGCGATGACCGTGTCAGCCACAGCCTTTGCATTCTCGTCATCGCAGCCATACTTCTGCAGGATTGTCGTTGCGAGCTGGTGTGCCTCCTCCAGAGACATTTTATGAGGCATAGCAAGGCCTTTCTGTTGCAAGCCGAGGTGTCAATCGAGGGTGATTATTGAGGCCTCACCTGAGGATATGCAAGCCCGTTGGTTCAAGCGGGCGTTCTCTGAGTGCTTTGCGACAAAAACAGCCCATAAAGAGCGCAGATTTCTAACAGCACTAATAGTCTCTGGGATAAGGTGACAGGAAGAATCGATAAATGAGGCAATGCTGATGCCGTGGATGACCTTTCAGAGAGACCTGCCGCCCAGACGGCTTGACTGTGCAAGCGCCTGGCAAGGCAGTACGCTTCAGGAGCAGCCGGACCTCTGGACGACGCATTTTTCCGAGGCTGACGTCTCTGAACTGGAACAGGCAGCAGAGCATTTCGAACGCTCCGGCAGGGATATAGCCAGTATCACCCGGGAATCGTTTCCGCTGCCTCATCTGGAGACACGGCTGGCGGATTTGAGAGAGACTCTGGTCGAGGGGCTCGGGTTTCACCTGTTTCGCGGGCTTCCGGTCGAAAGACTGTCCCGCCTCAGAACTGCAATTATCTTTTGCGGGTTGGGGGCCTATATCGGTTCGGCCAGATCCCAGAATGCCGCTGGTCATCTGCTTGGCCATGTGCGGGATACAGGAGCGGATGCAAAAGACCCGAAGACACGGATTTACCAGACCGCCGAGCGGCAGACATTCCATACGGATTCAGCCGATGTTGTCGGCCTTCTCTGCATAAACGAGGCCAGGGAAGGTGGCGATTCCCTGATTGTCAGCGTTGCCACCCTGTACAATGAAATGATGCGGTGCCGACGCGAGCTTGTGCCTATTCTGTTTGATCCGATTGCCACAGACAGGCGGGGCGAAGTACCGGAAGGGGAAAAGCCATTCTTCGATATTCCGGTCCTGAACTGGCACGATGAGCACCTGACCGGTACCTATCAGAGACAATATATCGACAGTGCGCAGCGATTTGCTGAAGCGCCAAGACTGTCGGAGGCGCAGATTCAGGCTCTGGACCTCTTTGATGACCTTGCCAATGATCCTGCCTTGCATCTGCGTATGAGACTGCAGCCGGGCGACATCCAGTTTGTCTATAATCATGCCCTGCTGCACGACCGCACCGGGTTCACAGACTGGCCGGAACCGGACAAGAGGCGTCATCTTCTGCGCCTGTGGTTGTCGGTGCCCGGAGACAGGCAATTGCCGGAGTGTTTCAGACAGCGTTTCGGCTCCATCGAGCCCGGTAACAGAGGCGGCATTATCACGCGGGAAACGCAGTTGTCAGTGCCACTGGACTGACCTCATCGTAAGAGAACCAGTCGCTTGTGGAAGGGGTCAAAGCGATTGAACGTTACAATTCGGCTGTCGAAGTCAGCGTCCTTGAACGGAGCGTGCTTGCCGAACCCGACCCAGACCTGTGTGACCGGCTGCAGTTTTTTTGCCAGACTGTTGAGCGTTCCGGTAACTGCCGCCGGATCGGAACTGGTGATCAGGCTGACAACCAGCAGTTCTGCCTTGATGCGCTGGCAATGGGTCAGAAGTGCATCCCCGGGCATATTGGGTCCCAGATAGTGGCAATTGAAGCCTGAATTGGCTGCAATATGACAGGCCATCAGGGCTCCAAGCTCATGATGATCATCTGCCAGCGTTGTGAACAGGGCTACTGGTCCCGGATTGGTCCAGGACGGGGATGGCAGCACAGACATCAGACACTGTTTGATCACTGCCGTGAATGCATGCTCATCTCCGATATCCAGAGCATCGATGGACCAGCGGTCCCCGATAGTGCGGAGAATAGGGCTCAGAATGCGATCCGCCAGGTCATGGGGCGGGAGCAGGGTGATTGCGGAGCTGATGAGCTTGCCAAAGGCCTGCAGGTCGCTTCTGCCGACAGTCTCCTCCAGTTCGGTCAGAATTTTCTGTCGAAGATCCTGTGTGGCTGATACCGGGTTGGACGCACGAAGCGCATTCAGCTCGTCAGGGCTCAACGCCGCAAGATGGCTGATTGTATGTCCTGATTTTAGAAGAGCAGCTATCAGCGTCAGCTTTTCGACATCCCCGTCCGAATAGGTCCGCCGCCCGCTATCCGTGCGCTCCGGGCGCAGGAGATCATATCGGCGTTCCCATGACCTGATCGTGTCAGGATTGACACCGGTCAGGTTGGATAAGGTTTTGATCGTATACATGATGCCCGCAGTTGAACATGTTTTGCATAATATATTGCCTAGATAAAATGCGTTCAACTAAGCAATTGACCGTATCATTTGCCGGATCGAGCACGATTCTCAATCGTTTTTTGCTGCGTTTTTCCCGGAGGGGAAAAGTCTGTAAGCGATATCGCACAGGTCAAGGTGGTGCAAGATATGTGCAATCTGTGGTAATTAACTTAAATTAAGTTGATTAACTTGTTTTATGATAAGAATTCCATCTGACCTAAGGACGAATGACAAATGCTGTTAACGATTGCAGCCGGACAATTGACACCGATTGTACTTGTGTCCGTCGTTGGGGGTTGTGATGATTGGCCAGTTTGAACGTCATGTCAGTATATCCGGCAAGATCCTGACCGTTGTCTGTCTGTGCATCATGTTTGTCGTTGGGGTTGCGACCATAAGCATCTGGCAGATGAACAAAATCGGTAAGGAACTGGTCTCTATTGCGGAATCGGACATTCCGCTGACCGAGGTTCTCAGCCGGATCACCACGCATCAGCTCGAACAGGCCATCATGTTCGAGCGCGTCATGCGGCTCTATGGCGTCCAGTCTCCCGATAAAGCCAACAAGCTTGCCGAGGCCCGGTCTCGTTTCCTTGAGCTTGCGCACAAGGTTGATAAGGAGATCAAGCAGGGTGAAGAGGTTGCGGAAGCATCCATCGGCCGGGCCCATACGGATGCGGAACGCAAGGAATTCAAGCATGTTCTGACCTCCCTGAAGCGGATTGAGATTGAACACAAGGCCTATGACGACCATGCCATGGAGATCATGAAGCTGGTCGATGAAGGACGCCTGGCGGAGGCGGAAGCCCGCATCGATTCCGTTCAGGCAGAAGAAGACAAGCTGGATCATGAGCTTGAAGAACTTCTGCACGAGGTTGAAATGTTCACGCTCAATGCAGCCCGTACAGCAGAACTGCATGAGCAGCAGGCTATCGTTCTTCTGATTATCGTCTCCGTTGTGGCAACCGTGTTCGGCTTTGCCCTGTCGTGGTTCATAGCCCAAAGAACCATTTCACGACCCTTGAAGCAGATGACCAGCTCCATGAGGGGTCTTGCTGATGGCGACATGAACGTCGCGCTGGATGAGCAGGACAGGAGGGATGAAGTTGGTGACATGAATGCGGCCTTGCGTGTTTTCCGCGACAACGCGGTCGCCCGTCGGACCCTTGAGCAGGGTGTCCGTCGTGAGCGTGACCTGGACAAGATGCGCCAGCAGAAAATGTCGGAACTGGTTGGTTCGTTCCGCTCCACAGTGTCGGAAATCCAGACCCAGTTGACAGATGAAACCACGTCCATGGCTGAAACGTCCAATGGCCTGGTGGTGATTGCTGATGAGGCTTCGCAGTCTGCCCAGACCGCACATAATGCGTCTGCCAACGCGTCCGAGAACGTGCAGACAGTCGCATCTGCCGCAGTGGAACTGTCTGCAGCCATTCAGGAAATCGGCAATCAGTCGGCACGGGCGACGGAGATTACCGCCAAGGCCAGCGATGTTGCTGCCGAAACCGATGAAGATGTGTCTCGTCTGGCAGAAGTGGCTGACAAGATTGGTGAAGTGGTCGAGATGATCCGCGCTATCGCCGAGCAGACCAACCTTCTGGCATTGAATGCGACCATTGAGGCGGCTCGGGCCGGCGAAGCAGGCAAGGGCTTTGCCGTTGTCGCAGCCGAGGTGAAGGAACTCTCAACACAGACCGCGCGGGCAACTGATGAAATCGCCTCCCAGATTGGCGATATTCAGACATCAACCAAATCGGCTGTGACATCCATTCAGTCTATTGCCAAGCACATTGTCTCTGTGACCGAGGTCACCAATGCCATTGCGGCTGCGGTTGAAGAGCAGTCAGCAGCCACATCCGAAATATCCCAGAGTATTTCACGTGCTGCTGACGGCAGTACATCGGCGGCTGAGAACGTCACCATCGTCTCAAGTGCCATCGATCAGACCCGAGCACAATCCTCAACAGTGGGCCAGACAGCCGAGCTCTTGACCGGCGTCGCATCCACTCTGAACCACTCGGTGAATTCTTTCCTGGAAGACGTCATTCAGGATGTGACAGACCGTCGGGAAAATGCGCGTGAGCTGGCCCATGAGGAAATCCGGATTCTCAAGAATGGTGACAGCCGGATGGCCTATATGAGCGATATCAGCGCCACCGGTATGAAAATCTCAGGTGCGACAGGTCTGAAGAACAATGAAACGCTGGAGATCAAGACCGAAGCCGGGCACTGCAAAGTCAAGGTGGTCTGGGTCAAGGATGACATGGCCGGGGTCAGTATTGTTGAAGACATGCGCATCGCCCGGTCTGCTGCATAGCAGGCTGTAAAAGAGGCATGGGGCAGGCGAAGTCGGTGATGGCTTCGCCCGTTCTGCAGGTGTTTCAGGCATGCGTCGATAGGGCGCGGGAAAAGCCGACTATAGTCGTGTATAAATCGGCTCCAAGACCAGTGAGAATTCCCGCAAAACAAGGCAAGGCGCGGCAGAGTCGAACCGGTTTCTCAGGAAACGCCATGCGAGGAAATGGCATTCTCTGTTTGCCCGGCAATTTGAAATCGCATCGCTTGCAATCTGTCGCCGGGAGACAAATATTGGGCTCAACTGATGAGAGCCTCTGCTGACGACCCGCATCAAGGGCGAAAAGGGGCATAAAGTGAAGGACAATGAACCGATGAGCGCGATGCCTGCTGAAGCCGAATCCGTCACGGCATTTCCAATTCCGGCCAATGTTTATGCTGAGACAGTCGTGTCTGTTGAGCATTACACGGATCGTCTTTTCAAATTCCGCATCACCCGCCCGCAGAGCTTCCGCTTCCGCTCTGGCGAGTTTGTCATGATTGGCCTGCCGAATGCTGAAAAGCCGGTGTTCCGCGCCTATTCCATTGCCAGCCCGTCCTGGGATGAGGAACTGGAGTTCTTCTCCATCAAGGTTGAAAATGGTCCGCTCACCGAGCACCTGCAGAAAATCAAGCCGGGCGACACGATTCTTCTGAAGAAGAAAGCAACCGGAACCCTGGTTCTTGATGCTCTGCTGCCAGGCAAGCGCCTCTACATGTTCTCTACCGGTACCGGTGTTGCTCCATTCGCAAGTCTTGTGCGTGATCCGGAGACCTATGAGAAGTTTGACGAGATCATTCTGACCCATACCTGCCGCACGGTGGATGAGCTGACCTATTCCAAAAACCTGGTCGACGATCTGAAAAACGATCCGCTGATCGGTGAGCTGGTCGAAGGCAAGCTGTTCTACTATCCGACCACAACGCGGGAAGAGTCGCCCACCATGGGCCGGATTACCAATCTGATGCGTGATGGCACGGTTTCCCGTGACCTCAACGTGCCGCAGCTTAATCCGGAAACGGACCGTGCGATGATCTGCGGGTCCATGAACATGCTGAAAGACGTGAAAGAGGTCTGCGAAGAGTTTGGCCTTGATGAAGGGGCGAATAACCGTCCGTCCACATTCGTCGTAGAGCGTGCCTTCGTGGATTGATCCGGACCGACACAGTTTGAATACCAGAAAGCCGGGGCATTGTGCTCCGGCTTTTTTCGTCTCTTGAACTTGGCGTCTATCAGGCGTAGCGTCGGTCTCTTGCGCAGCCGAAGGGTGAGGCGCAGCAGACAACTATTCTATATCGA
Organism: Coralliovum pocilloporae; assembly: GCF_030845175.1. Lineage (NCBI taxonomy): Bacteria > Pseudomonadati > Pseudomonadota > Alphaproteobacteria > Hyphomicrobiales > Coralliovaceae > Coralliovum > Coralliovum pocilloporae. The sequence goes on from NZ_CP132542.1 coordinate 2,786,364, forward strand.
GAGACTGTATGGCACCGGTTTCAACACAACCTGCCGATAGCTGGTTTCGGCATGTAAAGTCGACGCTTGCCCTGGGCATTCCGCTGGTTGGCTCGCATCTGGCGCAGATGCTGACCAACACGACGGATATTGTCATGGTGGGCTGGTACGGTGTTGATGAACTGGCCGCTGTGGTGCTTGCGACCTCCGTCTTTTTCACCGTTTTCATTGTTGGATCGGGCTTCGCATTTGCGGTTTTGCCCACAGTTGCCAATGCCGTAGGGGCGAATGATGAGACCTCTGTACGGCGTGCCGTGCGCATGGGGTTCTGGCTTTCGATGATCTATTGCGCGCTGGTGATGCCGCCGCTCTGGTTTGTCGAGTCGATCCTCAATCTGCTCGGCCAGGAGCCGCGTATTTCGGCCATGGCACAGGACTATATGCGGATTGCCCAATGGTCGATGATTCCCGCCCTGCTGATCATGGTGCTGAAGTCTTATCTCTCCGCTCTTGAGCGGGCGCAGATCGTACTCTGGGCCACTGTGGCCGGTGCTGTTGCCAATGGGCTGGCCAACTATGCCTTTATCTTCGGCAACTGGGGTGCTCCGGAAATGGGCTTGCGCGGTGCAGCTGTGGCCACATTGATCACGACCAGCCTTAGCTTTCTGATGCTGTGGCTCTATGCTGCCAGACATCCGGTATTGCAGAAATACGATCTGTTCCGGCGCCTCTGGCGGTCTGACTGGCCAGCCTTCCGCGAAATCTACAAACTGGGCTGGCCCATCGGGTTGACGCTGCTGGCCGAAACGGGGCTGTTTGCTGCGGCCTCCCTGATGATGGGCTGGATCGGTGTGCGCGAGCTTGCGGCCCATGGCATCGTGCTGCAGATCGCATCCATTGCGTTTATGATTCCGCTTGGCTTGTCCAACGTGGCCACAATCCGCGCCGGGCATGCGCTCGGGCGGCGGGATATCCCCAATCTCGTGCGTGGCTCATGGGTTGTCGGCGCTGTCGGCCTGTCCATTGCACTCTGCTCGCTCAGTCTGTTCCTGTTGATCCCTGAGACGCTGATCGGCCTGTTTCTGGACAAGGCCGACCCGGAAGCGCCAGCCATTGTGGCATACGGTCTGGTGCTGATCCTGGCTGCTGCTGCGTTCCAGATTGTTGACAGCATGCAGGTCATCACGCTCGGGCTTCTGCGCGGCATAAAGGATACCTCAGTCCCCATGGCGCTGGCTGTGGTCTCCTACTGGATGATCGGCATACCGGTCGCCTATGTCTTTGCCTTCAAGCAGGATTATGGTGGTGTTGGAATCTGGAGTGGTCTGGTCGTCGGCCTGACCATTGCAGCTCTGACCATGCTGGCCCGCTATGTCTGGCAGATCCGCACTCTGGTTGATGCGCAATCGAGATCGGGCGAACTGCCGGACCGGACTCCATCAGGCATCGCTACGTCTTAAACCACCAGACCTTTAGTCTGGCTTGGCAGTGGTGCTTGATGAGTTTGTTTCTGCGCGAGCTTTTATCTGAAAAGTCTATCAATTTTTCAGAAGCGCGTTCTAGAGCATTTTGCGATGAACAGGATTCATGCGCATGCTCTATGTCTTTGATGACACGAGTTGTTTGTCGCCAAACCGGTTCCCACTTTGGCGCAACACGCTCTAGGCTGAATCGACATTCATCTCATCCATAGTATTGCAGCTGCGATTTGGACGAAACTGAGGAAGTATATGGCCCTTCGGTCGAAGCGTGTTGCGATACGTCGGAAGTGCTTGAGCTTGTTGAAGCATCGCTCCACCGTATTACGGACTTTATAAGCTTCGAAGTCGTAGGGGATGCGATGTTTTCGTGTCGGGTTAGACGGGATCACCGGCTCAGCCCGCATTGCGCGGATCAAAGCACGGATCGCATTGGAATCATAGGCTTTGTCCGCCAGCACACGCTTCGGTGTCAGGCCGTCCAGAAGATCAGGTGCAATCGGTGCATCTCCACGCTGGCCTGGCGTCAGGATGATACGCAGAGGACGGCCAAGAGCATCCGTCGCGAGGTGGATCTTTGTCGTCAGACCACCTCGGGAATGCCCCAAAGCCTGGTCCCCCCTTTTGAGCCCTTGCCTGTCGCCGCCTGTTGATGCGCGCGCACAAGGCTGCTGTCGAGCGAGACGTAGCTGTTATCAGGGTCCTTGATCAGATGCTCGAACACCCGTTCCCACACGCCCGCCTCGGCCCAGCGAGTGAAGCGTTTATGCACTGTCTTCCATTTGCCGTAGCGTTCAGGAAGATCATGCCAGTGCGCCCCGGATCGTAGAACCCACAAAACACCGTTTACGAACAGCTGGTTATCTCTGCCGCTACGTCCTGGATCTCCAGGCTTGCCCGGCAAAACCCCTTCAATCTTACGCCATTGCGAAACCGTCAATTCATAGCGCTTGGGCATCAAAGCATCTCCAGTTCATCGAATCTGGAAACCTATGAATCACATCTGTACCCAACTTGGGAAGACTGAATGTCGATTGAACCTAACGCAGCTCAAGCTTATTGAGCAGGCGATCCCGGCGGCTGAGCCACCAGCCGAATTCTTCATGCCAGCGCTGGTAAGACAAATCGCCATCCATCTGATCCATGGCGTGATGAGGCCAGTTCGGGTCTGTCAGGACTTCCCGGGCCAGTGCCACCAGATCCGCTGATCCGTTTGAGATGATCTCATTGGCCTTGTCTGGATCCCAGAGGAAACCAACGGCCATGGTAGCGATCTCGGCTTCTGTGCGGACTTTCTCTGCCAGAGGCGCCTGGAAGCCTTGCTCGAGTGGCATCCGGCGCGGGCGCTCCCGTCCGCCAATGCCGCCTGATGAGCAGTCAATCATATCCACCCCGCGCTGCTTCAGCGCTTTGGCGAGAGCCACAGAGTCCTCAAGCTCCCAGCCGCCATCCACCCAGTCGGTGGCAGAAATCCTGAAGATCAGCGGATAATCGTCTGGCCATACCTCGCGAATGGCGGAGGCCACCTCACAGGCCAGCCGGATGCGGTTGTCAAATGAGCCGCCATAAACATCGTTCCGCTGATTGGAGAGCGGCGAGTAGAACTGATGCAACAGGAAGCCATGGGCCGCATAGACTTCGATCACCTTGAACCCGGCCTCTTTCGAACGGCGGGCTGCATCGCGGAAGGCGCGGATGACAGCATTTATATCATCCAGCGTCATGTCTTGGGGTTCTGGCCATCCATCTGCATAGGGCAGGGCGGAAGGGCCTGATGCCTGCCAGGGGGCTTCACCTCGCGTTGTCCGGTCCTCTTCATCGACCGGAGTTTCCCCATGCCAGGGGCGGCGCTCACTGGCCTTGCGACCCGCATGGGCCAGCTGAATGCCCGGGACAGAGCCTTCTGCTTCAAGAAACCGGGTAATGCGTTGTAATCCCTCAATCTGACCGTCGTTCCAAAGCCCGAGATCACCATGTGTCCGGCGGCCATCTTCCGTCACAGCCGTGGCTTCGGCAAAGACCAGACCGGCTCCACCCATGGCAAAGCGACCCAGATGAACCAGATGCCAGTCATTGGCATAGCCGTCTTTGGCCCGGTACTGGCTCATGGGTGAGATGACGACCCGATTGGGAAAGGTGAGACCACGAAGGGTAAACGGAGAGGCCAGAGCAGAGGGAGATGACGACATGGCAGGACACAGCGGGCTTGTTAGCGGATTGAGATTGCAAGCCTATCACCGGTCCGGGCCGCCGCTCATCACATCTCTGTCAGACAGCTCAACAGCCGTTGTCCCCTGTCGCTGTCCAGAAAGCCGGAGCGGGCAATCAGCCAGTAAGCGCGGTCTGAGGAGAGAGGTTCCGGGAACACGGGCACCAGTGCTCCACTGTTGAGCAGATCTCTTATGACACCCGTCCAGCCGAGCGCCACGCCCTGTCCCTGAAGAGCCTGATAGATAGCGAGGCCGTGATTGGTGACAGTGAGGCTTGTATTGATCTGCTCTTGGTTCGGGGCAAAGTGGTCACGCCAGTGCTGCCAGTCGAACCAGCGTCGCTCCGGGTCCTGCAGATGGATAAGCGGTGCCTGTGCGAGCAGTGCCGCGGCATCATGACCTGTCAGGCTGCCAGCAAGGGCAGGTGAGGTGACCGGGACGACCTCCTCTGATATCAGCCGCATGTAATCCAGATCACCTGCCCAGTTGCCGGAACCGAACAGGATGGCGCAATCCACCAGATTGAAATCGACCTCCGCATCAAGCTCCATCGTGGTCACGGTCACGGGGCAGTCGGCAAAGAGATCAGGGTGCTGACCGAGCCGTGGCATGACCCAGTAAGCGGCAAGGCCGGGATAGGTGGCGAGCGTCAGGCCGTGATTTTCGGGCTTGTGGCGCAAGCTGCGGCTGGCATCGGCAATGCGCGAGAGGGCGGGGGCTATAACTTCGAAATAACTGTCAGCGTCAGGCGTTGCCTCAATGCGAGAGCCACGCTTGATAAACAGAACCGTGCCCAGATCCCGCTCCAGCTGCCGGATCTGATGGCTGATGGCCGGTTGGCCCACATTCAGCTGATCCGCCGCCCGGGTATAACTGCGGAGCCGGTAACAGGCTTCAAAGGCGCGCAGGGCTTTCAGAGGTGGTAGGTCTCGCATGGCTTCATCATTATTATTATTGATAATGAGATGAATCTTATACCAGTTCCCTTCCGCTCTTGCATCCGGTTATGTAGTCATTGTGTAATGAATTACGGCCCGCAGACCATGACGGGCATTCAAGGCATGTCAGCGGAACCGGAATGGCAGTAGACAGCGGACATCAGGAGCGGGCGAGCGGCCAGCAGGGCGATCTGATCTGGATCGGCCTCTATGGTACGATTCTGTGCTCCTGGCTGGCGCTGTTTGTGCTGAGCCTTGACCATGAGGCTGTTCCTTTGGCAGGGGTTCTCTCATCGGGGTTTGACCTTGAGACATGGATTGCCATCTGTTCGGTATCACCTGCTGAAGCACCGTTTTTTGCTGTTCTGGCCATGTGGGCGCTGATGGCACAGGCCATGATGTTGCCAACTGCCTTGCCGATGATCCGCTCTTACCAGACCCTGACAGAAGGCAGGGACATGCCCGGCAGACAGCAGGGTGTAGTCGGACTGGTGGCCGGTTATCTGTCTGTCTGGCTCGGCTTTGCGGTTCTGGCCGCTGCGCTTCAGGTGCTTCTGGCGCGATACGGATTGCTGTCGCCTCATGGCATTCTGCTGTCGCCCTGGCTGACCATTGGCTTTCTGGCTATCGCCGGGCTTTATCAGTTTTCCGCTCTCAAGGATGCCTGTGTCAGAGCCTGCCAGTCACCGCTCTTCTATCTGATGAGCAACTGGCGGCACGGTTTCAAAGGCGGCACCATCATCGGATTCCGGAATGGTCTGGCCTGCCTGGGCTGCTGTTGGGCGCTGATGATGCTGGGTTTTGTGGGTGGCACCATGAACCTGTTCTGGATGGGCTGTGCCATGCTGGTGATGATTGGCGAAAAACTGCCCGGTCCAGGGCGCTACATCACTGCACCACTCGGATATATCCTGTTGGCCAGCGCCGGCTATGCCGCCGCTCGCCTGCTGTTGTAACAAAAGGGAGAGACCCATGGGTTGGGCTATCAAGGGGGAGCTGATCCTCAACTGTAACTGCACGGTCTTCTGCCCGTGCGTGGTATCTCTGGGCAAGCATCAGCCGACCGAAGGCTATTGTCAGGCCTGGCTCGGTGTCCGTATTGATGAGGGACATGCGGATGATGAGGATCTCAGTGGCCTGAATGTGGGCATGATGATTGATATTCCCGGCAATATGGGGCGTGGCAACTGGACCGCCGGAGCCTTTATTGATGAGCGCGCCAATGATGCGGCTTATGAGGCTCTGGTTGAGATTTTTTCCGGTCAGCGTCGCGGAACCACCGGCCTGTTCACCATGCTGGTCAGCACCTTCCTCGGTGCCGAACGTGCTGCAATCACCTATGAAAACGAAGGCGCAAAACGACGTCTGACGGTGGGCAAAAAGATCATCGGTGAGGTCGAGCCTATTGCCGGAGGCAATCCGGATGAAGAGGTGAAGGTGGTCAACACCCAGTACTGGATGGGACCGGACATCACCATTGCCCAGGCCAACAAGGGGCGGGTGCGTGCCTTCGGACGCGTCTGGGATTTTGAAGGCCGCAGTGCCGAGATCTGCCAGATTGACTGGAAAGGCTGAGGCCTTTTCAAACCTTTTGAGTTTTTTTGTCGTTTTGCAGTCTGCAGCCTGAGTGATGGCTTCAGCTAAGGGGGTCCCATGACCAATCCGGTTCTCTCTGTTTCCAGTCGTACCCGTCGGACGCATTTCACACCGCGTGTGGAAGCCTGTGGCGTCAAAGGCTACACGGTCTATAACCACATGCTTCTGGCAACCGTCTTCCGCTCCGTCGAGGAAGACTATGAGCATCTGAAAAAGCATGTGCAGATCTGGGATGTGTCCTGTGAGCGTCAGGTCGAGATTACAGGCCCGGATGCCTATCGGCTTGTCCAGATGATGACCTGCCGGGATCTGTCAAAGGCTGTTCATGGCCAGTGCTTCTATGCGCCGCTGGTAGATGAAAGCGGAGCCATGATCAATGACCCGATCATCCTGAAGCTGGCTGATGATCGCTTCTGGCTGTCCATTGCGGACTCTGATGTGAAACTCTGGGCCAAGGGCATTGCCACGGGGCTTGGGCTCGATGTGTCCGTATTCGAGCCGGATGTGTCACCGCTGGCCATACAGGGACCCAAGGCAGATGACCTCATGGCTGAAGTTTTCGGCGAGGACATCCGTTCAGTGCGGTTCTTCCGCTATGCCTATTTCGATTTTCAGGGACATCCTTTCCTGATTGCCCGCTCGGGCTGGTCAAAACAGGGCGGGTTCGAGATCTATGTGGACCGGCCCGATCTGGCCTTGCCGCTCTGGGATGCAATCTGGGAGGCCGGTCAGGCCTACAATATCGGACCGGGATGTCCGAACCTGATCGAGCGGATCGAAGGGTCACTGTTCTCTTATGGCAATGACATGACGGATGAGCATAATCCGTTTGAATGCGGTCTCGACAAATATGTCAGCCTGAGCAGTGATGCCGATTTCATGGGCCGCAAGGCTCTGGAAGATATCGCTGACAATGGCGGCCCGACCCGCAAACTGCGTGGCCTGCTGATGGAGGGCAACAGCTGTCCGCCCTGTGTGGACCGCTGGCCGGTCATCGTATCAGATGCTGTGGTGGGCACAGTCAGCTCCGCCGCCTATTCCCCATACTTTGAGGCCGTGGTCGCCATTGCCATGGTGGACAAGGCCCATTGGGATGTCGGCAGTAAGGTAACCGTCGACACCCCCATCGGCATTAGATCAGCCACAGTGTGTGACCTGCCGTTTGTGTGAACCCTCGAGCATATTCCCGAAGAGTGGATGTACTCCAGTCAGGCCATACTCTTTTTCAAGAGTTCGGCGAGCTCCTCTGGATCATCATATTGTGGCAAATGACCACGCTGGAGAGTTGCGACTTTGATTTTCGGAGTAACGTTTGCATAGGCACTGATCATTTGGTCTTGTACCTTGATCGGGATGACATTGTCTTCCGTGCATCGAATGTAGGTGCGTCGCAAACCTTCAAACTCTTCAGTGCGTTCAAATGGGACAGGCAGAGGCCCCTTTGGTTGCTGAACCAGTGTTACTGACGGATGTGCGGTAAAAGTGGCGATGAATTTTTCCAGACTGAAGGGAGGCTCCGCTCTGGACATATTAATCAGATCAGAAATCGACTGCTTGTTGTCTGGCAGGAGTGCCGCAATATAGACGAGGTCTGCAATTCTGTCGGGATGTTTCCGGGCAACATGGGATATTACTGCGCCACCCATTGAATGACCAATCAGGCAGATATCCCGATCCGTTCCAGAGGGAAAAGCATCGACTACACTGTCAATGTAATCGGTCATTTCGACACTGGAGTCACTGAATCCCAGTTCTGCGAGATCATAAACTGAAATCTTGTTGGACAGATCATGTCCTGGCAGATCGACTGTCTTGACCGTGTTGTCGTTTGTTTTCAACAGCTTCGGCACTGTGTTCCAGCTTGCTGCTGTGGCGTTCATGCCGTGGACGAGAATAATATGTTTCATCTTATCGACCTCAAATGATGTTCAGAAGAGACGAGTGAATCCATTGATCATCGTCGACCTGGCACCAGCTTCCCTTCGTTCTGATAACAAAGACCCGGTCCCCGGGCTGATAGATGGTCTCGATTGCGAAGGCGGTGTCTGGACCAATGCGAACATTGGTATCCACTGTATTCACAACAGCTTCACGCACGGGTTGAGTATAGCGGCCGTAAACCCAGTATTGCTTTGTCTGAGAAATACGATACCAGCCAGATGCAGAGGTCTCGTAGACTCGTATGACCGAGCCATAATGAAGTGGACCATGATCTCCAATGGTTTTGAATGAGGAACCTGGCCCGGTGCGTATATTCAACGTATCGGATGCGACCCGTGCCCATTGTTGCAAGCCAACCGGGCCCGATACGCCTCCGGAACTCATGGCGGATTTTAGACGAGGCAGGAAGTTTGCTTCGAAATCATTGAGCTGATTGCCTCCAAAGAAAGCTGTTCCCGGACAGGATTTCTGCCCGCTGTTGTGATAGACGAGTTTGCCTGACCCGTTGTACCAGTGGTGATAGACCACATTGGTTCTGGATGGTGTGGAAATGCCGATCTTCTTCAACAGTGCAGCTGTTGTACTGAAAATGGAGTCAGCCTGCGCCGCATTCATTGTGTCGCCACCGGTATCAAAATTACCCAGGTTCTCGATGCAGATAGCGCCGCTGTTGGCTTTGTAGATACAGGCTGGTGAACTGTTGAGACGTCGTCCGGTGACAATGGCACCGTCTGGAAAAATCGTGAAGTGCTGCCCAATGTCAGACCAACCGTTGTGGTTCATGTGGAAGCGCTTCATGTTGTTTTGAAGTGTAAAGTGGTTGTTGCCGCTAAAACTCGAATATCGTGGCTTCCAGGTGTGGTGTTGCTGAACGCGCAAGCACGTTCTGCTGATCGATTGTGTTGCAAGCCATTGCGAGAACTCAGCTGCTGAAAGTTTGGTGAAGCCGTATTTCTGCTCCATTTTGGTTGCCCTCCCGGAAATAGATTACGTTTGGTGTGCGGTTGTATGTCAGGTTTTGCACCGGGGACCGCTACCCGGCTTCTGCAACAGCTATGGTGAGTTGATCGGGAGGCATCGTCATCGACCAGATGGGTTAAATTACTCGGGTCGTGCTATATAGTTGGTGCCAAAGCTCATCAGTAACCGGACGAACTGGGTCCGTGTTGAGCAATGGGTTTTAGACAATATTGATTTAACCTGAGCGTTGATCGTGGCAACGGATCTACTTCGCTGATCTGCAATCTGCTGGTTCGTCAGCCCTTCAGCAATAGATTCCACAATGGAAAGCTCTGTCTTGGTCAATCCATAGGCCATTTGAACGGGTAAGACCTGACAATTAACAGGCTTGCTTGTATCTGAACTGTAAACAATGTAGCCGTTGAATTCTGTCGTGCCGATCTCATCAGATCGTTGCAGCGGAACGACTTCAATACATAGAAATGTATCTCTCTTCGCAGAAATAGCTTCCTTGCGTGGTCTTGCGCCAAATCGACCATGATTGAGAGCGTCAGACTTTAGTTTCTCAAAAACAGCCTGATTTTCTGTTGATGAAAACTGAAGGGTTCCGAATTGATTGAGGCGAAATGCACTATAGCTGTCTCGTTGCCGCCGGAATTCCTCATTTTCAACAACCATACGGCTTTGGTTGTCAAGGATGCAGACACCAACAATAAGATGGTCCATAGCCGCAAGCATGCCTTGATGTTCTTCAGCAAGTTGCTTGGAAGGTCTGCCCAGATCGAACGCCTTGGCAATATGCGGTAGAACCAGCCCTATGTAATGTTGCTCCGCAGCACTCAAGCGACCGCGACTGGCATCAAGCTGGAGAGAAAAACGGGAGTTTGCCGAGTTGTCCTTGTTCAGAAGCCCCGCAGCACGATGCAGGATGCCCAGTTTCTGCAATGCCTGAACATTTTTTCGATTTTTAAGATCTTCAAGGCTTGTGGCGAGCACATCATCCTGAATGAGATCTATGGCATCACTTTTAAGGGAATGGGCCTCAAATACATCCTGGTCATGGGCTTCATCTTCAAACAGACGTTCGATGTAGGTCTCAATTGCATTGAGATCATAAGCACTAGAGGCAACAGAAACAGAAAGGCGACGCTCAAGAGCATGTGTTTGCCATTCGAAGACAATACAGCCAGCTGCATTGATCTGGTTAGCAAACTCCTGCAGTAAATCCGGCCAGAGTGAAGGATCAGCCACTGTATCATAGACTCTGAGAATAGTATCTCTGGCTAGCTCATGCATGACACGGTATTGCCCTTGCTGCCTGTGGTATTTTGATAATTTAAAACCACAACCGAGAGAAAGTAAATCGATTTGTATAAAACTAAAAAATGTATTTCTCGGCTGCCGTCACTATATTGCAGGTCTTGGTAATAGGATTTGTTTTATCTGATATGTTATCTTCAGGCAGGATTTAGAAGTTTTGTGCTTCAAAGCCGGTTTATAGATCTCTGTGAGGTCAGTTTATATCAACACCTCTATCCGTGTCCCCTGATCCGGGGCGCTGGTGATTGTCACCTGTCCGTTCATGCTGGCGGCGCGCTCCCGGATCGAGGTGAGGCCCAGGGAGTGGCGATTCTGTTTGGTTTCTGTGTCGAAACCGATGCCATTGTCTTTGATGGTCAGGCAAAGTCTGCCTTTATCGGTTTGGGTCAGGCTGATGGCAATCCAGTCTGCTGAGCCGTGGATGACCGCATTGTTGGCTGCTTCCTGAACAATACGATAGAGGTGATCGGCATGGTCGCCCTGCACGTGTACGCTTTCATCCAGATCAAGGTGGACGGCAATGCCATGATCATCATCCAGATAGCGCATATGCTCGGCAAGTGCCTTGAAGAATCCCTTGTGCTCAACTGAGGAGGGAGACAGATCATGTGCAATGCGGCGGGTGTCGTCGATTAGCACATCCATGTCACCGATCAGCTCGGCGAGACGGGGCTCATCGATTGCTTCACCACTCCGGACTTCCGCCCCTATAGTCTGCAGGCGCAGTTTGACCGAGCCAAGCCACTGGCCAACGGAATCGTGCATGTCTCGCGCCACGCGCTGGCGTTCATCGGCCTGAGCCCGCAGGACCCTGTCATTGGCGATCTGCTCCAGCAGACGCTTCTGTTCGACCTGAAGCCTGGCCGCCTTCAAGGAGAGACGTTGCAGGCGGAAAGACAGATGAACCATTACCGCAGCGTAGAGAACGATACAGAAAGCGTGAAAATAACCATTTGGAAAGCCGGTCAGGATGAATTGCAGGGCCAGACAGGCAAGAGAGACGGAAAAGGCAAGAATAGCGCCCCATGGGAGCATATGCTGGGTTGCCACGGCTCCCATGGACAGACCGCCTGCCGCAAAAGCCAGATAGATGATGGTGTAATCGGCGCTGGTGGGAAAAACGAGTGTAAACAACCCGGCCCAGGCAACCCCGATCAACAGCCCGCAAATTTCGAACACCCGTTTCACCCGCCTGGCACAGGTTTCGGTGATGCCCTGACCGCGCGTTTTGTGAACAAACACACCCTGTGCACCGACCGTCAGCGCAAGAGCGCCAAACCAGAAGAGGACAAACACCTGCTGTTCACCGGGCCAGAAAATGACGACAACGGTCAGGGCGGTGAGAACATGCGAGATAAACGGCGAAAGTCCCACATCAAGCGCCAGCCTGACAGCCTGTTTCAGCAGCCAGATTCGGTCATGATCCGATAAAGATGCCGATTGCTCCGATCTCTGCAGCATGGGTCTGAACCCTGAGTTCCTTTGGTCTTACTTCAGCGGGGTATCCTTGAGCATGTACCACTGGGTTATGTTGTCCCGGATAACAGGCTCATAGACTGCGTTAACCCGCTCCTTTATCGCAGCCTCGTAATCATCCTCCGGCAGGCTTTCAGGCATGATGGCGGGCAGAACGTGGATATCGACCCCGGGGCGTTCGCCGCGTAGCATATAGACCGGCACGACCGGCATACGGTACTTTTTCGACATATGGGCCAGGCGGCTGAGATTGCCGTGTTTGTAAGGCTTCCGACCAAAGAAAGGAAAGCGGGACTGGCCATCCACAACTTCATCCACAAAGATGTTGATGTCGGTTTTCCGGGCTTTCATCAGGGCGGCCACATGGCGGGCACTTTTCATGCCAGGCGGAAAGACATAGAGGTTCTTTGCCTCGCGCTTGCGGCTTACCATCCAGTTTTCAAAATTGGTTTTCTGCGGCTCGTAAAGGCCTATCGGTGAATGGGCACCCGGTGAGGCAACCGAGAAGTTGCCCATGGATTCCCAGTCTCCCAGATGAACGCAGGCAACGATAAAACGCTGGTCGCGTTCGCGAAGAGGCCAGGCGTTCTCCACTCCGTGAAGGCGCATCCGGTCGCCTTCGGTATAGCGATCCATCAGCCCAAAGCGGATATGAGTGACACCCTGCTGCTCAAACCATGTGCGGGCAGCGGCCTCGCGGTTTTCTGCGGAGGAAAGAGCGGGATTGATTGCTGCAATCCGATCCGGCAGTTCTCTTGCGAATTTCCGGCTCTTGCGCTGTTGAGCTCCGATCAATCGACCCAGCAGGCACCCGAACCGGTCAACCAGTGTGAGCGGGGTAAGCCAAAGGATACCCAGCATCAGAAGCTGGACAGGCACCAGAAGGCCAGACTGGATATACCACTTGAACCAGGCCTTCTTCGCCTTTCCATCTCCGAAAACGGATAAGAGCGGCGGGCGCGGGATCCATGGAGCCCGTGTCTCGCTAATCGGGATGTCATCAGGCGTCATGATGGTCTTCCCTCTTTGTGAGGATCATCGGCAACCGGTCTCCGGCCCTCAAGGTCAGTCGCGAGACGGCTTCGGGTTGATGTCCCGGTTTCAGGTCGAGAGAGAATTTCTGCGCCAGCCCGGCAAGGATCAGGATGGCTTCTGTCAGGCCAAAGGTCAGGCCGGGGCAGATGCGGGGCCCAATGGCAAACGGGATGTAGCTGTATTTGTGCGGCTTTGGCGCAATCGTTGTGTCAAAGCGTTCGGGAATAAAAGCGTCAGGTTCCGACCATATCCGCGGGTTCCGGTGCAGAAGCCAGGGCGAGATCAGCAGTATTGAGCCCTTCTTGTAGCTATGCTCCTCCAGACGACCATCTTCCAGCGCCCGGCGCGCCAGCATGGGCACCGGTGGATAAAGACGCAGGGTTTCCTCAATGATGAACCGCGTATAGCGCAGCCTGGCCACATCCTCGAAGCAGGGCGGGCGGCCGCCCAGAACCGTTTTGAGTTCTTCATGAAGTTTTTTGCGAACCCGCGGGCTCTGGGAGACATTCAGCCAGGCCCAGGACAGGGTGTTGGCCGTTGTCTCATGCCCGGCCATGAAAATCACGATGGCCTCGTTGCGAATAGCCCGTTTGGAAAGTGGCTCGCCGTCTTCCGTCCGCGCTGAGAACAGCTGAGCGATCATGGCATCTGAATCGTCGGCTTCGCCTTTGAAATGAGCCTCGATGATCTTGTCCACTTCCGCATGAACCCGCTTCAGCGGATTGCGAATGCCGATGCCGTGATAGGGCCGGGGCATCCAGTCCGGGGCACCGAGCAGGGACAGGAGGTCTACCTGATCCACGCGCTCCTGATAGGTCTTGAAACCGGCGACAATCTTGGATGTGCTGGCCCGGCCAAGCTTGCGCCCGAAGACGGTGCGCGAGATGATCTCTGCGGTCAGCTCCGCCATCTCGGCGATAACGTCAATCTCTGTTCCTTCCGGGTGCTTCTGCCAGAGGTCTGACCACTCGGCGATTGTTTCGCTCATCACGGGGGCAAAGCCCGGCACCCGACGGGTGTGAATAATCGGAGCCACCGCGCTGCGCCGCTGTTTCCACAATTCCCTGTCGCTGACAAACAGGCCATCCCCCAGAAGCGGTTTCAGGGAATGGACCATCTGGGCGGATTTCTGCTGGAATGTCTCATGCTGGGCGGAGAAGGTTTCCTGCACCAGCTCCGGGCAGTTGCAGATGATCACATCACGAAACAGAATCCGTCGGAAATAGATCCGTCGTGTAAAGTCATTCTTGTTGAAAACACTGAGCATATTGCGGCGGAAGGCAAGCATCAGCTCATAGAGCGATCTCTTCCGGCCGCTGCGCGGAGGAAAGGGAGGCACATAACTTGGCTCGCCTGCCTCAATGCGCTCAATCAGCTCTTTGCCCAGTTTCATGATCCAACCTTATACGCAGAAACCGGACCTTGGTCGCGGAGGATAAAAAAACCTGTCAGTGCTATAACAGTGGGCCAATAAAATTTGAATGCCACAAATGAAGATAAGGGAAAAACGCTACCCGGTGACACTGCCTGTAAAGGTGGCGCGGTATTTTGGCACATTGAGCAATGAATATACCGCTTTATAACGTGTTTACAAAACTGAATAACAATGACGCTTGGGAATCATGGAAGCCTTCCAGCACATTCTGGCACTGGGGGTTTAACTGGCTGACGGAAAAGAAGATTGTCAGCCCTTAAACAATGGAGAGAGATGTGAACTTCAAACTGACATCCTTGGCTTCGGCCGTTGTTCTGGCAATGATGGCAACGGGAGCTGCTGCAGAAGGCGACGCCAAGAAGGGCGCGAAGGTCTACAAGAAGTGCAAAGCCTGCCATGACGTGAAGAAAGAGAAAAACAAGGTTGGCCCGCACCTGGTCAACATCATGGGTCGCACAGCCGGCACCATCGAAGGGTTCAAATATTCCAAGGTTATGGCTGAGTCCGGCATTGTCTGGGATGAAGCTAATCTGGATGCTTTCCTGACCAAGCCGAAAAAGTTCATGAAAGGCACAAAAATGAGCTTCCCGGGCCTGAAAAAGGAAAAACAGCGTCAGGACCTCATCGCTTATTTCAAGAGCCTTCAGTCCGACGGCTAACAGCTGTATCCGGACAGCTCGACAGTTCGAGGCCCGCAGATGTCCTGCGGGTCTTTTTTATTGGTGTTTTATGCTTTGCGACCCATCGCACGGGCCGCCCGGCCGTAGAGCAGGCCGCCTGTCAGGGTCACTGCAAGGATGGAAGCCAGCATCAGGTCATAACCGCCAATACCCCAGATAAGAGACCCCAGATAGGGAGCCGAGGCAGAGCCCGCCAGATAGGGCAGGGCCAGCGCGCCGGATTTGGCACCGAACGCAACCTCTCCCAGAATATCGCGGGCAAGAAGCGGACGCAGAATGCTGACCGTTCCATATGCCCCGCCAAACAGCAGAATGAACAGCGACAGAAATGCAAGGGACGTGCCGCTGAGATAAAGCATCGGCACCGAAAAGCCGATAATGCCGAAGGCCGCCAGGGCAACGCCATGATGGGACAGCACGCGCTCTGAGGCCAGCATGGCAATCCGGCCCGCCACCTGCATAGGTCCGACGAAGGACGCGGCCAGCACGGCCAGTTCCGGCGCAACGCCCGCTTCATCAAGGAAGGGCAGCAGGTGATGCAGAAGCGCTCCATGAGCAATGGCGAGGCAGGCAAACCCCAAGGCCAGAAACCAGAACGAGGTGGTTTTGAGAAAATGGGATGACGGGGCGTGCCCTTCAACATTCTGCTCGCCTTCTGGTCGGGTATCTGCAGCCGGGCTCCTTCGCTCCAGAAGGCGGGCACCCAGATAGAGCAGTGGGGCAACAGCAGTGATAACCAGTCCCGCAACAATCTGAACAGCCGCGCGCCACCCCAGAGCTTCCGACAGGCTGTAGAGGGCCGGGAAACTGATCGTGCTGGCAAAGCCTGCCGCAAGAGTGATGAGAATGATCGCCTGCTTTGCGTCCGCGCCACGCGCCCGGGTGACAATGGCAAAGCAGGGCTCATAGAGGCAGCCGCCCATCGCCAGGCCGATCATCAGCCACACGGCCTGGAACTGCCAGAGTTCGGTCACAACAGACAGACCCACAAGCCCCAGACCGCCGAGCAGAGCCGACAGGGCCATCATCACCGCGCCATACCCTTTATCAATCAACCGCCCGGTCAGGGGAGAAACGGCGGCTGAAACGAACACGGCCATGGTAATCGCCAGCGTCAGCTCCGCCTTCGTCCAGCCCAGCTCCTGCTCCCATCGCAGCAGAAGCGCCGGGAAGACATAATAAATCGACGCCCAGACAAGTGTCTGACCAAGCGCCAGAAAAGCAACAGCCGGATCCCGTCTCATGAAAGTGGCCTGGATGGGTTTTATTTCGATAATTATAGAATTATCAATTTTACGGACGGCGTCAATGAGGGGAGCAGTGAAGATGTCTCGTGGAATCTGAAGAAGGGGTGTAAGAACGACCGTGAGGCGGTAATTCGTAAAGTACTGTCCTCCCACGGCTAAAGGTTTAACCAATATATTCGATATCCCATTTAACCTGTTGCTGATGATGTTACATTAAATTGATATGGAAACTCTTGGGCAGGTCAGAGATTTTGGCGACCCTTCTTCGTCCTGTCGTTTCTTCACCATTCGGTGTTTCAACAACGCCCAATTCGCTTTCTTTGTAAATGAAATCGCCGCCAATGCAGTAATACCAATGAAATTCTGATTGCATGAAGCAAGCATCGTCAACGGTATATGTCAGGAGGTTTTCACAAACAAAATGGATTTCCGATTCCAAATTTCTCCGTGAGTTTTCTACCCGGAAGTCATCTCGGCTAAGTGTGCTTTTTACTATCTGTACAGCGTATTTTGTGGTTGCAAACTCTGTAATATCAACAATTTCAAACTGGGTGATGTAGAAGTCAAAGCTTGAAGTTTTCAAGAGGTCTTTGGCTGCGTGGATGCAGTCGCGCAACTCGGATATCATATCGCATTTCTCATGCGACAAGCATGCTCGTAATTGTTTGCGTATATTTCTTATGTGACTTGAGAAATGCATCTGTTGACCCTATTGAAATACTTTCTTCAGCCGCTTCGGATCCTCGTGAGTTTTCTCAAACGTCTTTGTTGATTGCTCACCACGCGGTTCTTGCTCGACGCGAGTTTGCAAGGCAACAGACAGAGTTGCAAGATCGCGGGTATTGACTTTCGGATAGAGTGTTTTTTCGGCGTAAGTTCTCTCGCACTATAGGCGCTCCTGAAGGTGCAGAATGAGGTGCAGTCGACTATCAAGACTGTTGTGAACCCTGGTTGGGTCACTCATCACCACGTGATAAAATGCTTCAACATACGGAATTCAACCTGAAACTGACGCAGAATTTCGCGAAAAAATGAGAAAAAAGAGGCTCTTTTTTGAGGCAATGTTCCATTTTAACTCCAGTAGAAACGGTCAATTCTCTTTTTATTTCAAGGAATTGACCGATTATCTACTGTAGCAGATCAGAAAATACGGTCCAACCGCAACAGACAGCGCCCGCGATATGGCCGCTCGGCGACTGTAGCAGATCAGAAAATACGGTCCAACCGCAACGCCCGAGCTGTGGAATACCTGTTGACGTGCACTGTAGCAGATCAGAAAATACGGTCCAACCGCAACTCAATTTTAACGTGGAAGTGGATCTGGAGCACTGTAGCAGATCAGAAAATACGGTCCAACCGCAACCGAGACGCTTCTCTGTCATCCCTCTTTGCACTGTAGCAGATCAGAAAATACGGTCCAACCGCAACATTTGTCGCCGTAAATATCGGCTGCCTGAAACTGTAGCAGATCAGAACATACGGGCCAGCTGCAATGCAGCCAATCCCGTGTCTGACCAGTCACCCTACCTCAAAACAGGCCACGTCCCGTCCGGCCTTGTCCTCAAGTCCGGGGCGGCTGAGGCGGCATTGTTCGGTGACCATGGGGCAGCGCGGGTTGAAGGCGCAGCCTTTGGGCGGGTTCATGGGGGAGGGAAGCTCGCCCTTCAGCACGATCCGCTCTGACTGCCGCGTCGGGTCTGCCACGGGCGTGGCTGAAAGCAGGGCGCGGGTATAGGGGTGCTGCGGGTTGGCGAAAATGGCCTCCCGTGTGCCATGCTCCACCGGTGTGCCCAGATACATCACCATCACATCATCAGCGATATGCTTCACCACGGAGAGGTCATGGCTGATGAACAGATAGGCCAGGCCAAGCTCGCGCTGCAGTTCTGCCAGCATGTTGAGAATCTGCGCCTGAATGGACACGTCCAGAGCGGAAACCGGTTCATCCAGTACCAGAATTTTCGGACGCAGCATCAGGGCGCGAGCAATGGCAATACGCTGGCGCTGACCGCCCGAGAACATGTGCGGATAGCGGTCATAATGCTCGGGACGCAGGCCCACGCGGGCAATCATCGCCTCGGCTCGTTCACGCCTCTCATGGGCATTGAGGGAGGTGTTGACCTTCAGCGGTTCTGTCAAAGCATCGCCGATCTTCTGGCGCGGGTTGAGCGAACCGTAAGGGTTCTGGAAGACAATCTGCACATCAGAGCGCAGTTTCTTCAGCACATCCGGGCCGGCACCCGCCAGTTCCTGGTCATCAATAGCCAGCGTTCCGGCGGTGGGTGTCTCGATCATCGTCACCAGACGGGCGAGGGTGGACTTGCCGCAGCCGGATTCCCCGACCACAGCCAGTGTCTTGCCTGGTGCCAGAGAGAAACTTGCGCCATCCAGCGCCTTGACCGTCGCATCGTCGCGAAACAAGCCGCGGCTGACAGAGTAGTGCCGTTTCAGATCACGGGCGACGAGGACAGGTTCATGAGCAGAGCTTGGCATCAGTATGTGCCTCCTTGGCCCTGGGCGTGATCATGGGGAAGGGGAATATGGCAGAGCGCCTGCCCCCGGCTGTTGTCGGCCTTGGCAGGCGGCTCGCTCATGCAGCGTTCGGTGGCATGGGCACAACGAGGCGAGAACAGGCATCCGGCGGGCCGGTCAAACTGGCCCGGTACTACACCGGGAATGGTGGGCAGATGCTTTTCCGTCGCCCGTTCCGGCAGAGCAGACAGCAGCGCTTCCGTATAGGGGTGATGGGGAGACTTAAACAGGCCATGGACAGACTGGGTCTCCACCTGCTGGCCCGCATATTGTACAAACACCCGCTCGGCGGTCTCTGCCACCACGCCCATATCGTGGGTAATCAGGATCAGTCCCATACCATGATCCCGCTGCAGGCTGGTAAGCAGATCAAGGATCTGCGCCTGAATGGTCACATCCAGAGCGGTGGTCGGCTCATCGGCAATCAGCAGCTTGGGACGACAGGCGGTGGCCATGGCAATCATCACGCGCTGGTTCATGCCGCCGGACATCTGATGCGGAAAGGCGTTGAGACGTTTTTCCGGCTCGGGAATACCGACGGAATCAAGCAGCTCCACAGCCCGTTTACGGCGCGCCTTGCGGTCCAGATCCAGATGCACCTTCAGGGCTTCGGTCAGCTGGAAGCCGACAGTAAAGCAGGGGTTGAGGCTGGTCATCGGCTCCTGGAAGATCATCGAGATATCCTTGCCGATGATCTTGCGGCGCTGGCGCGGGCTCAGATGTTTCAGATCCTGCCCCTCAAACATCATCCGGTCGGCGGTAATGGTTGCGGTCCAGGGCAGAAGGCCCATCAGAGCCAGCATGGACACGGACTTGCCGGAGCCGGATTCCCCGACAATGGCAACAATTTCACCTGCATCCATGGACAGGGATACGCCATCCACCGCCTTGAAGGCCCCATGGGCTGTCTTGAAGGTAACCGAGAGATTTTCAAGTTCCAGAAGAGACATGATGCACCTCAAGACCGTTTGAGCTTCGGATCAAGCGCGTCGCGCAATCCGTCACCCACAAGATTGATTGCCAGAACCGTCAGCAGAATGGCCAGTCCAGGGAAGGTGATGACCCACCAGGCCCTCAGAATGAACTCACGGGCTTCTGCCAGCATGGTGCCCCATTCCGGGGTTGGCGGCTGGGCACCCATGCCAAGAAAGCCTAGTGCGGCAGCATCCAGAATGGCAGAGGAGAACGACAGGGTTGCCTGCACAATCAGCGGTGCCATGCAGTTGGGCAGCACAGTAACAAACATCAGCCGCAACGGGCCGACACCCGACACCTTGGCAGCGGTCACGTAGTCCTTTGTCCGCTCACCCATGACAGACGCCCGGGTCAGTCGCACATAGTGGGGCTGCAGCACAATGGCGATGGAAATCATGGCGTTCAGCAGGCTGGGGCCAAGAATAGCCACCAGAACCAGAGCCAGAAGCAGGCTGGGGAAGGCCAGGATAACGTCCATCACCCGCATGATCAGCGTATCGACCCAGCCACGGGCGAAACCGGCAATCAGGCCGATGAGAATGCCGCCGGTCAGGGCGATGGAAACCACCACACAGCCGATAAACAGTGAATAGCGCGCCCCATGGATCAGACGGGACAGGATATCCCGACCGACCGGGTCTGTCCCAAGCAGGAATTCCACACTGCCGCCTTCCATCCAAAAGGGTGGTTTCAGCAGGGCATCGCGATATTGCTCGTTTGGTGCATGGGGTGCGATCACATCGGCCAGAAGAGCCATCAGCACAATGAGGCCGAAGAAAATAAGGCCGACCACCGCACCGCGGTTCTCGCTGAAATAGCTCCAGAACTCCTTGAAGAGCGCCAGACGGCCGCCTTTACGGGTATCGACAGTATCAAGTGTTTCGCTGGACATGGCGCTTACCTCGTATGCCGGATGCGCGGATTGATCAGGCCATAGAGCATGTCGACAATCAGATTGACGATCATCACAATGCCAGCGATCAACAGCAGGCCGCCCTGAACAGACGGATAGTCACGGCGGAAAATGGAATCGACCATCCACTTGCCGACCCCCGGCCAGGCAAAGATGGTTTCGGTCAGAATAGCTCCGGCAAACAGCACACCAATCTGTAGGCCGATCACGGTAATGACCGGGATCATGGCATTGCGCAGGGCATGAAGACCGATGACGCGCCAGGGTGTCAGGCCCTTGGCCCGTGCTGTGCGGACGTAATCCTCGCTCAGCACTTCCAGCATGGCGGAACGGGTCTGGCGGGCAATCACCGCCATGGGGATTGTCGAGAGCACAATAGAGGGCAGGATCAGGTGAGCGAGCGCTGATTTGAAGGCCCCGGGCTGGCCGGAGAGCCAGGCATCAATCACATAGAAGCCGGTTACGCTGTCAAAGAAGTAGAGAACCGAAATCCGGCCTGAGACCGGCGTCCAGCCAAGCCAGCCGGAAAAGACGATAATCAGCAGCAGAGCCCACCAGAAAATCGGCATGGAATAGCCCACAAGTGCTGTGGTCATCACCGTATGATCAAAGGTGGAGCCGCGCCGGACCGCTGCAATCACTCCAGCCGGAACCCCAAGCGCAACCGCAATGATAATGGCGGCAAACGAGAGTTCCATGGTGGCGGGGAAGAGGGTCAGGAACTCTTCCAGAATAGGCTGCTTGGTGGAAAAGGACTTGCCCAGGTCTCCCTGGATGACACCACCGATATAGTCCAGATACTGTTCCCAGAGCGGGCGGTCGAAACCGAACTGGGCCATCAGCTCCGCGTGGCGTTCAGGCGTTACCCCGCGCTCTCCGGCCATCAGAAGGACCGGGTCGCCTGGCAACAGCCGGATGAAAAAGAAAGCCACAACGGTCACACCGATAAAGGTCGGGATGAGAAGACCGATGCGTGTCAGAAGAAAGCGTAACATAAGCGTCTAACCCAGCTCATTGGTAAAGACGAGATTTGAAATGGATCCGCCGAAGATGTGGTCTCAGTTTACCCGGAAGAAGAGGCCCGGAAGGGCAGGCCTTGTTTCCGGATCGGAACTGCTGGCAAGAACCATGCTCGATTGGCGTGATCTATGCGCATGATCTGAACCGGCAGGCCTTGATCTTGCGCAAATCCGCCCGGCTTTGATGCCATAATCGGGCGAACAAAAAAACCGGGGCGATCTGAATGATCGCCCCGGTCTTCGTCAGATTACTTCAGGTCTACGCCGTAGAAGATGTGACCGCCGAACGGATCGATGCGGAAGTCAACCACTTCATTGCGCACCGGCTTGAAGACAACCGAATGGGCAATCGTGTTCCACGGAGCCTGCTCCTTGAAGACGAGCTGGGCTTTTTCGTAAAGCTTCACGCGCTCGGCCTGATCGGAAACCTGCTTGGCTTTCTGGATCAGATCTTCAAACGGCTGGTGGCACCACTGGGCGCGGTTGGAACCGCCAACACCGGAGCAGCCGAGAAGAACGGCGAGGAAGTTATCCGGATCGCCATTGTCACCTGTCCAGCCCAGAAGAACAGCACCGTCGCGGTCTTCGTCCTTGGAACGCTTCAGATACTCGCCCCACTCGTAGGAGACGATTTCCGCTTCAACGCCAACCTTGGCCCAGTCTGCCTGGATAAGTTCAGCCATACGGCGGGCATTCGGGTTGTAAGGACGCTGAACCGGCATGGCCCAGATCTTGGTTTTCAGACCGGATACACCGGCATCTGCCAGCATCTTCTTGGCCGCTTCCGGATCATAGGCGTCATCAACGGTTTTCTCGTTGTAAGACCAGATGGTCGGCGGGATCGGGTTCTTGGCCACTTTACCGGCACCCTGGAACACAGCATCAATGATGGCGTTCTTGTTGACGGCCATGTTCAGTGCCTTGCGCACGTCTGCCCGGTCAAACGGAGGGGTCTTGGAGTTATAGGCCAGATAGCCCACATTCAGACCTTCCTGGCTCATCAGGTTGATGTCGGCATCAGCCTTCATCGCTTCGATATCGGCCGGGTTCGGATAAGGCATCACGTGGCATTCACCGGCTTTCAGCTTCTGATAGCGTACGGATGCGTCCGGTGTGATGGCGAAGATGAGATTGTCGATCTTGGCCTTGCCTGCCCAGTATTCCGGATGCGCCTTGTAGCGGATCACGGCGTCTTTCTGATAGGCAACGAGCTGGAACGGGCCTGTGCCGACCGGATCAAGGTCAACCTTTTCCTTGGTGCCTGCCGCATCCATGGCAGCGGCATATTCAGCTGACATGATGGACGCGAAGTCCATGGCCAGGTTGGCGATCATCGGCGCTTCCGGACGGTTGAGCACGAATTTGACCGTGTGATCATCCACCTTGACGATGTCTTTCATCAGGGCTGGCATGTCCATGCCGTTGAAATACTCATAAGAGCCGCCGGACACACCATGGAACGGGTGGCCTTTGTCGAGCTGACGACGGAAGGAATAGACCACGTCATCCGCATTGAAGTCGCGGCTCGGGGTAAAGCCCTGTGTTGAGTGGAATTTCACGCCCTTACGCAGGTGGAAAGTGTATTCCAGGCCATCCTCGGAGACGTCCCAACGCTCGGCCAGAGCCGGGACGATTGTGGTGGAGCCGCGCTCGAACTCGACCAGACGGTTGAAAATCTGACGGGATGACGCGTCAAATGTGGTGCCTGCCGTGTAGAGCGAGGGGTTGAAGCCTTCCGGGCTGCCCTCGGAGCAATAGACCAGCGTTTTTGCGGATACGGTGGATGCCAAAGCCAGCATCAGACCGGTTGCCGCTAAAGTTGTTTTGATAAGTTTCATGAATTCCTCCCACGGAATGGGCTTATCTAGATCACTAAAGCGCCGGTATCTTATCAACAATCACGAAGCCGTGAACTGGGTTTGAGGTAACTTTTGCTGTTTTGCACAAATTCGGAATAAATCTCGATTCCGCCGTGTGGAACAAAAAGAATATTCCGTTGGGATGCCATTTTGAAAAATTATTTTCATCTGTATGCAATTTGTTTCAGCCGTTTCCACCCCTATAAGCGTCAATCTGATGCCCGCTTTTGAGGTTTAAACGGGCTACAACTCCGAAGAATTTAGTTGGTGAGTCTGGCAACTGATGATGGTCTTGGCTTGTGCGTTGGGACTCTGACTCAATGACCCGGCTCAGGTGTGATTGTGCTGTTTCGCCAGGCGGGGCAAATCGTCTTGAATCAATGACGTGCCCATTTGGGCAAACTCAAAGCCAGGGGATTTGCAACCTAATTTTGTAAACAAAAATGTTTATTCCGTGTGAATGGTAACGTCGTCATAAATTGGCGTGGAAGTGATCCAGACTCTCCGGGGCAAAATATAACGTTGTAATCAATATGAGGTATTTAAATACCGTATATTGAGGATTTCGGATGGGGCCGAACCAACTTTTATTGTCGGAGAACAATCTTATGAATGAAGAAGAACTGAACCAGACCGCAGCCCTTGGTGCGGCCCTTGTTTCTCCTGCCTCTGCGGTAGAGACATCGACAACAGAAGCACCGGCTGTTGAACCTGCGCCGGAAGCTGAGGTTGCTGCTCCAGATATCCCGGAAATTGAGCCCGTAACACGTGTTGTAAGAAACAATGGTGATGTTGTTGTAACCGGCACAGATGCAGCTGACACAATTGATGAAGCGGCAACGACCGCCCGCGTTATCGTGCGTGCTGGCGACGGCAATGACGATATCACAACCGGATCAGGCAATGACCGTATTGTAGCTGGTGTAGGCAATGACGTGGTCAATGCCGGAGCAGGAGCTGATGATGTTCGCGGCGGTGCTGGCAATGATGAGCTGAACGGCGGCGCCGGCAATGACGAACTGAATGGCGGCTCTGGTGATGACGTTCTGAATGGCGATGAAGGTGCAGATATTCTGTACGGCGGCGGCGGTAACGATGAACTGAACGGTGGAATCGGCAACGACCTGCTCTTCGGTGGTGGCGGCAATGATGAACTCAACGGCGGTGAAGGTCGCGATCAGCTTGGCGGCGGCGGCGGTAACGACGTCCTGAATGGTGGTGCCGGTGACGATTCGATTGGTGGAGGCCGTGGTGCTGATGAGCTGAATGGTGGTTCCGGACGGGACTTCCTGAATGGTCAGCAAGGCAATGACGTGATCAATGGTGGTACCGGCGTTGACACTCTACGCGGAGAAGGCGGCAGTGACACTCTGGACGGCGGAGCCGACCTTGACATTCTGTTCGGCGGTGGTGGTAGAGATACCTTTATCTTCCGAGATGGTAATGATCGGGATGTTATTTTCGACTTCCGCCAGGGAGCTGACACACTGCAGATCGACGTGGAAGGTGTCGATGATTTTGAAGCGTTTCAGGCCGCCCAGGTGGAAAATGCTCCAGATGATGTGACGCAGTACGACTTCGGTGACGGAGACGTTCTGACCCTTATCGGCAATATAGAGCTGACAGCAGACGATCTGGCCTTCATTTAAGGGCTGCTCGAGCATTGAGAACAGGGACGGCGTCAGAATTGGCGCCGTCTTTCTGCATCTGTCTTATACCCGTACGGGATGGTGTCGTCCGGCTTGCAGCATTTAAGTGATCAGGACAGCAGCCCATACCCGGCCTGTAGTTGTGGTCGCCGTACGAACTCCGAAATGGTTATATTTTTCTTCCTTGTTGAAGCGACGTGCCAGGGAGCTTGTCATGAGTAAGTCCTTGCCTGCTCATGCCGTCGCGGGTTTTACCCCAAAGCTGTTTTCGCGATGGCGGACGAGGGCGGTCAGCATGTCATTATAGGGCGTTTCCACACCCAGCTCCCGACCCAGTTTCGGAACAATTCCATTGATGGCGTCAAGCTCAGACGGGCGCTCGGCCAGGTGATCGAGCAGCATGGACGGGCGGGCTTTCGGCATACCTGCTCCAAAGGCTGAGACATAGGCAACAGGGTCTTCAAAGCTTAAGGGAATCTCTTTGATCCGGGCGATCTTGTGGGCTTCCTGCATGGCGCCGATGGCAACGGCCCAGTGGTCAGGGTTCGCCATCAGCTCCCCGACGGTCTGGCCAAAAACGGTGCAGGGCGCGCTGAACGTGACATTGCAGAGAAATTTCTCCCAGATCAGCTGATGGATGTTTTCAAAGGCTCTGGCATCAAAGCTGGCACCCTGCCAGACAGTCTCGATTTCCTTCAGTCTTGATGTCAGGCCACCATTGAGCTCTCCGATCCGGATCAGCTTCATGGCATTGTGGTGAGCATGGCCAGGGCCTTTCATGGAGGCCCCAAAGCCGTCGGCGACACCCAGCAGCACATTATCGGGTGCCATATGTCGGGAGATGCGTTCTCCGGCCCCGAGGCCGTTCTGGATGGTCAGAACCAGAGCCTCCGGCCCGATGACTGGAGCAACAGCTTTTGCTGCTGCCTCAACAGCAGAAGCCTTCGTGGCTATCAGGCACAGATCACAGACCCCCACATCAGTCATGTGGGTGGTGGCCCTGATCGAGGTGACCACGCGACTGCCGCTGGCTCCTTCAAGCCGAAGCCCTTCTGTATTGATGGCATTGACGTGTTCTTCCCATGGATCAACGGCCCAGACCTCATGCCCGGCATCCGCCAGCAGAGCCGCATAGACGCTGCCCATCGCGCCAACGCCCATCACAACTATCTTCATAATTGCCCCATCCTGTTTCTGGGAAGTCTGATCGGGAATTCCGCCCGCAGAACCTTGTCCACATCTGGCGGAATATGGGTTGGAAAGTGTGTCTCCAGCACCGTTTCAACCCGCTGTCTGGCCGCGCTGTTGATGGTTGGCGATCCACTGGCAAGCCACGCCTCCGGCGCTTGTCGGTCCGCATGGTCCGGATAGATGAAATCCGATTTCATGCGGGCATAGGTTTCCGGGTGCCCGAGAAAATGGCCGTCTCCACTCACGGTCTGCGCGATCACGTCCAGATCGAGTGTGCTGTTGTTCACCTCAACAGGGACGGCAGATCTCAGAATTGCCCCCAACATGTCATTGTCGATGATATAGGCCTCAAAAGACGTGGCCATGAGACCCGCCTGAGTGCCTGCGGCCTGGGTAACCAGATTGGCCCCGGCCTGAACAGCCATGGTGACTGACAGGGATTTTTCATAGCCCGCCTGCGCATCGGCAATCTTGCTGTCCGTTGCCCCTGCAATCGTCGAATTGGGCAGAGTGTAGAAACGGGCCATCTGGGTTGCCGCTGCCGTCAGAATGGCCTGTTCACCGCTGCCCCCGGCCATGCCTCCGGACCGGAGGTCCGTGATCATCGGCCTTGCGCCATAGACCGCCAGACAGTCCGGGTTGGCCAGCCAGGCGATGATCATCCCCGCCAGGGTTTCGGCGTTGGTCTGGGCCAGACAACCTGCCATGGTCACCGGGCTGGATGCGCCCATCTGCCCGAATGTGTTGACCATGACCGGCAAGCCCAGTCGTGCAGCCTCCATGAGCGAGGCTGCAGCGTTAGTATCAAAGCGCAGAGGGGGAACCACGTGATTGATATTGAGTGACAGGAACGGTCGCGCCTTGAAGGCGTCAGCGGATCCGGCCACAAGAGCACAGATGCGCGCGATATCCCGTACATGGGCAACAGTGCTGACACTTGTCATCACATGTTTTGACGTGCCGGACAGCGCCGCATAGGCCGTGTTGATATCCAGATCGTAAGCGGTGGTCATATCCCCGGCAATCATGGAGCGCGAGAAAAAGCGGATATTCTCAAGACTGTCGACCAGTCTTGCAGCATCATAAAGGTCTGCCAGCAGAGCAGGGCGATAGGTGCCATCAAGCCGGTCGACAATCATCGGCGAGGCCCCGCCTGAACCGGCGTGCGCCCTGGCGTCTGTCAGCACCAGATCATGTCGGGATGTGCGCCCGTAAAGCGTGATATTCCGTCTGAGCCCTGACAGGGCCTCTTCGATCAGACTGAGAGGGAAGGTGAGCCGACCGGTTTCTGTCAGCTTGCCGCCACGTGCTGTCACGGCATCATGAACCGGGTCCGGTGCATCACTCAGGCCGATAGACGTAAGGATGTTGCGAGAGGCCTCATCGATCCGCCCCAAATCGTCAGGTGAAAGCGGCGACAATCGCCCGGCAATTGGAGCCAGCTGTTCTTGTTCTAAGGGTGCAGAAGCCGCCCGGCGACGACCACGTTTACGCGATGATCCTCCCTCCATAACCTGGACGTCCGCACCTTTCTATCCTGTTTCCTGAAGATAGGGTATTTGTGTGAAAACGGAGTCACCCCAAATGCTCTATCTCTTTGTTTCCAAGCATATTCTTATCCGAAAACCGCACACACTTTTCGGAAATATGCTCTAGACTATGGCATCTGTTCCCTCTCAGGCAATCCCCATAGTCAGGGTGTCCCCTCAAATAAATTTCCGGAACAGCCGCGTCTGGTTGAACAGGTCTTCAAGCTGGTTCATGCGGTCACGGGTGTCGTCCCAGGTCTGGGTCTGGACGGCAGAAATCATGGCTTCCACCAGGAACAGGATGACGACGGAGGAATCCCAGGCGGACGGGGCTTCGATGCGGATATTGAACTTGGAGGTTGCGAACTTCGCGGCAGGTGATCCCCACTGGTCGGTAAACAGGATCACCTCGACCCCGAGACCGCGCGCCATTTCCGCCAGTGCCATGATGTCGTGCTCATAACGGCGGATGTCGAACATCACCAGTACATCACCGGCCTTCATGTTCAAGACATAGTGCGGCCAGGCGTTTGAGTTTGAGGCAATCAGCGTCACATTAGGGCGAACAACCTGCATGTGGGTGAAGAAATAATCCGCGAGAGCCCGCGTAATGCGCCCGCCAACCACATGGACCGTGCGCTCTTCGTCAGAAAGGAGTGCGCAGGCCGTATCAAAGTCCTTCATATCGAGCTGGCCAAGTGTCTGGCGCAGGTTCTGCGATACAGCTTCAGCAAAGCGGTTGATGATGTGGGTGTCAGGGGCATCTTCAAACCAGCGGTCATGCTTGCTGATCGGGTTAGAGATTGTCTCTTCCAGCTCATCGCGGAGCCGGGCCTGAAACTCGGGAAAGCCCTTGAAGCCCAGCTTCTGCACCATGCGGGCGACGGTCGGCGTGGACACCTTGGCATTGTCTGCCACCGCCGTAATACTGCTGAGGCCGGAAACCGGATAGTTTTCCAAAAGGGAATTGGCCAATTGCCGTTCCGCCCGGGTCAGGCTGTCAAAGCTGGCCTGAATGAGTTCCGATACGGTCTGCGATTGTTCCGGCAAAACGGGCTCCCCAGTCTGAAACAATAAGTCTGAATCAATCCTGTTCAAAGGATCAGCTCTTTGGGTTTACCCCGATTTACCAAGGTTTGGAAGGAAGCAAATGGGCGGGGCTCCTGGTCGAAGAGATTTGGCCCTCTGTCTATCTGTGATTTGGACCAAGGCAAAAAACCGATGTCATTGTTAGGGTCAAGACTCATTGCTGACGCCCATTCTGTTCATCAGGGAAGTACAGAATGGGCGCGAACAAGAGCGCAGGACAGGTGGATCCTATTCAAGCTGTTGTTTGTGGTCAGGCTGCGCTTCCCTGATGAACCCGACGGGCGGGGTCATTTTACCGCCCGGCTTTGTTGGAGATCCTTGAAAACCAGAGGGTTTCCTGCGGACCTCCGCCGCGCCGGACGAGAAAATGACTATCGCAGAATGGACGTGAGCAATGAGTTTTGACCCTAGTTTCAGGATAGTTATCCCGAACCACATGGAGGGCACGTCATGAAACTGATTATTGGCAACCGCAACTATTCGTCCTGGTCCTTCCGTGCCTGGTTGGGCCTGACCATGGGCGGCGTGGCGTTTGAAACCGAGTTGCGTCCGTTTGATGAAGAAAACGACTTTCGTGACTATCTGGCGTTTTCACCGACGGGTAAGGTCCCGGTCCTTCAGGATCAGGGGCGGACGGTATGGGAATCTCTGGCCATTCTTGAATATGCCGCCGAAACGCACCCCGAAAAACCCTTCTGGCCGGAGGATGCTGACGCGCGAACATACGCGCGCTGCATTGCTCATGAAATGCATGCGGGCTTTTCTGGTATCCGCAACGAATGCCCTATGAACATGCGTCGCGCTCCGGGTGATCTTGTGGTCTCAGAGGCTGTGCGCAAGGATGTGGCACGGATTGAGACAATCTTGGACAATTGTCTGCAAACTTATGGCGGGCCGTTTCTGTTCGGCCCGTTCTCTATAGCTGATGCGATGTATGCGCCGGTGGTCAACCGCCTTGAGATCTATCGCCTCAGCACCCATCCTGCTGTCGAGCGCTACACGCAGGCGATGAAGGCTTTGCCTGCCTGGCAGGACTGGGTGGAGAAGGGCTGTGCAGAGCCGTGGGTGGTGGCGATGGATGAGGTGTGACAGACGGCACCAGTTGTCCACAAGCCGCTTGCCGAACAGGGGCCACGCCCTTACCGTGTCCGCACTGAAAACGTTCTGGGAGGATCAGGGTCAGTGTCTCACGGGTATGAAAGCGGGCGGTTGAATCTGCCTTTTGTCGGTATCTCAACCTTTGGCAAAAACGCCTATGTTGAGGACTGGGATGCGATTGAGGCAGACTTTGCTGTTCTGGGCGCACCATTTGACTTCGGCTGTCAGTGGCGGTCGGGCGCGCGGTTCGGCCCCCGGTCCATCCGGGAAGCCTCGACCCTGTTTTCGTTCGGCCATGGCGGAGCCTACGACCATGAGGATGACGTGACCTATCTGGACAGGGACAAGGTCACGATTGTCGATATCGGCGACGCGGATATCATCCACACGGACACCACAGGCAGCCACGCCAATATCGAGTTCGGTGTACGCAGGATCCTCAAGGCCGGCGCGGTGCCGATTGTTCTTGGGGGGGACCACTCGGTCAATATCCCCTGTATCAATGCCTTTGACGATCAGGACCCTGTTCATGTGGTTCAGATTGATGCACATCTGGATTTTGTCGACGAGCGGCATGGTGTCCGCTTTGGTCACGGCAATCCTATGCGCCGGGCGGCGGAAAAAGACTATGTGACCGGTATGACCCAGATCGGTATCCGCAATGTCTCTTCAACCGCAAAGGAAGGGTATGACGATGCACGGCGGATGGGCTCTGACATCCTGTCGGTGCGCCAGGCCCGCAAACTCGGCACCGAAGGCGTACTGGGCCGGATTCCGGAGGGTGCCCGGTATTACGTGACCATTGATATTGATGCCTTCGACCCGTCCATCGCGCCGGGAACCGGCACACCCAGCCATGGCGGGTTCCTCTATTATGATATTCTGGAGATTCTGGACGGTCTCACCAAACGTGGCGATGTTGTCGGTGTGGACCTGGTGGAAGTGGCCCCGGATTATGACCCGACCGGTTCAACCGCCATTCTTGCCGCCCAGATCCTGATGAATTTCATCGGCAGGATTCATCACAATCGGACGGCCTGAACCCGCCTGAAACATCATAACCAGACATGATTGGGGATATGTCGCAAAGCGGCTTGTGAGGACATGTGTGCTGTGATCCTTTTTAAGCACCACATAAATGCTCGGGGTGCCCCATGAAAATCCGCTCGATTGAAACATTCACCAATGAGTTTGTCTGCTTTACCCGTGTCACAACAGAGAGCGGCGCGCAGGGGTGGGGGCAGACGTCAACCTATCACGCGGATATCACAGCCAAGGTGGTTCACAGGCAGGTAGCACCCTATGCGCTGGGGCAGGATGCGTTTGATATTGCTCATCTGATGGACATCATCCCGCTGCGGGAACACAAGTTCCCTGGCTCCTATCTGAGACGGGCCATGTGCGGGCTTGATACAGCGCTGTGGGATCTGCGTGGAAAGCTTGAAGAAAAGCCTGTCTGTGCCCTGATGGGCGGAGCACCGGGACAGGTCCGCGCCTACGCCTCATCCATGCGGCGCGATATCACCCCTGAGGATGAAGCCGTCCGTCTGACCCGCCTGCGGGACGAATTCGGCTTTGATGCTTTCAAGTTCCGTGTGGCGTCTGAATGCGGTCGCGATGTGGACGAATGGCCGGGCCGGACAGAGGCTATCGTGCCTGCCATGCGCAAGGCTATGGGGGATGATATTGCCCTGCTTGTTGATGGCAATTCCGGTTATTCACCCCGGAAGGCCATCGAGGTTGGCCATATGCTGGAGGATAACGGCATTTCTCACTTCGAGGAGCCGTGTCCTTATTGGGAATATGAGCAGACCAAAGAGGTCACTGACGCACTGTCGATTGATGTCACAGGCGGCGAGCAGGATTGTGAGCTGCAGAACTGGCGGCGGATGATTGACATGCGGGCCGTGAACGTGATCCAGCCTGATATCTGCTATATGGGGGGTATGGAACGGACGCTGGAGGTCGCCCGGATGGCTGATGAGGCAGGCCTGCCCTGTACACCACACTGTGCCAACCTGTCTCTTGTGACCCTGTTCACTATGCACCTTCTTCGAGCCATCCCGAACGCGGGTAAATATCTGGAATTTTCCATTGAGGGCGCAGATTATTATCCCTGGCAGCAGGAGCTTTTTGTTCAATGTCCTTATGGGATTAAGGATGGAAAGGCCATTGTCACAGATGCGCCGGGCTGGGGAATCGAAATAAATCCGGACTGGTTGGCTCGTTCCACTTATGAAGTCAGCTACGTGGATACCTGAAATATGTAATCGAGCAGAATTAACCAGTTAAAATAACCTTAATAGCAACCTTTGATGGATGTCTTTGAGTAATTCTCTTATCCTTAGCTAATAACGCCGATTCGGGGGGAGAGACCGTAATGGCGACTAAGCTGGAATTAGAAGCTCTAAGAGACATGCGCCTTCTGGATATTGGTCAGATGGTTCTGGTTTTGGCCGGAGCATGGACCGAGCCGGACGCGGAAGACCGGGTCCGCCGCTATATGGGGCTGATTTCTGATCAACTAGGCAAGCGGCTGAAGAGCTATCGCTTCATGATTGACGGCAAGGAGATTATCCTGGCCAATCTCCGTCTGGAGCTGGTTTCCGTTGAAGATGGCAGCATCATCGGGCGCCTGAAGGTGGTCGGATCGTATTCCGTAGGCCTCTATGCCGCTGATTCCGCCTATCCATCCTTCATGACGGCCACACCTGAACTGGAGCGTGATCTTGAGATGGCTATTCGCACAGCCATCGACAATCACCCGGACAAGGATGGCTACCCGACCCCGGGCTATCACGTGCTTCTGCGCGATGATGATGATCTGAGCTGGCAGATCCAGAAGACGAAGAAGGTCAAGGCCCGACCTCAACCGATGGCAGATTTCAGGCAGCCATTGACGATCTGAATCTCAACAGACCCTAATCAGGATGCTTGAGGATTGTTGACCGTTGGGCCTTGTCTTCCGGGACGACCCGGCCTGTCAGCAGACATGAGAAGATATGGTCGAAGACCACGCCCGGCTGGCCTTTCTTGCGGCCGGAGCGGAAGTAGGAATGGCCTTTCGGAGTGTCATAAAGTGTGTTGATGTCGTCGCAATCCACCTGATAGACGTTTTTCGGCGTCTTATCGATGTCTTCAGGCCCGGTATGTCCCAGTCTGCGGGAGGCGATCTTGTTTTTCAGATTGGCGGCCTTGCTGGCTCTGAGTGCCAGATCGTCAGAGGCATAATAAACCACGACATTGCGCGATGCGTGGCAGATCAGTTCACCGCTCTCACCTTCATGCAGGCTTTCATTCACAACGTCAGCCGCAATCATAAAGGTGTTCCGGAAGATCATCGGCACACCGCGAGACAGATCATATTTGTCCCAGGCTTTCAGTGCGCCGCGCAGAACACGGTTGCCCATGGAATGGGACAGCATGTTGATGCGTTTCAGGCACGGATCGTCTTCGCTGTTATACTTGTCCGAGTTCCGCCAGCTGATGAATTTCTCAAGAACACGGGCAAAGGAATAGGCGCTCTGGTCTGCTGCCTTCTGGTCGTCCCAGTAATCCTGCACGACGCCCAGATCCCCATCGCAAGGCCAGATCAGCGGAATGACCAGAACCTCGTTCTTTTTCGCTTTGTCACAGAGTTTCTGAAACTCTTCCGCAGCTGAGAACACGTCGTCCGGCAGGTTGGAGAAGCCGTGAACATAGAGCAGGATCTGCCGATAGGAAGACGCTTTTATCTCCGCGAGAAAGGGAAGACTGCCAATCTCCGTATAGGACGCATCCCCATTCTTGCGGCAGAAAAAGACCGAATTGCTGGGCGCGTTGTTTTTCAGGTCGAAATCGAACTTTCTGTTGGTGCGCGACTTGATACTTTGCGTCGGAAACCGATTGGTGATGAACAGCATGACGTTTCCTCCCGTACTGCTGACAACGTCCCCCTATTGGCGACCATGATAGGGCGTTATGCCGTGTTCTACAATCAATCGTTGCTGTATCGGAATGTGTGATTTTCTCTGAAAACAGAGATCTCATCCACAGTTCCAGTTTATATGACTTCTAAAGTCATATTTTATTGTTGACTTCCGAAGTCAGGATATATAGCAAGGAACCTGTCCTGTTCTTCCGCATCTCGCGGCTTCCATTTCCCGGCTTCCAGGCCTTTTCAGGACCAACTTTCGGCTGGTTGTGTCACTGCAACCAGCCGTTTTTCTTTGTATTCCCTCCCTGTATCAAAAGACGGATTGTTTATTTCCGTTTGTACGGAACGAAGATTTGCAACCTGTCACTGTATTTTATACTCTGGTTTATCTGAGGGAGGGTGAGATATGGACTGTAAACAAATCAAGATAGCTCTGACAGCATCAGTGATTGCAACCGCTGTTATGGCGCCGAATGTGGCTCTGGCGGAAAAACCAAACTTCCGCAAGTTGGCATGCCCAGAAAATTCAGCAAGCTGGAGGATAAAAGACAAGAAAGCTGATGATCATAAAATGATCCTGCGTTCTGTCAGTGACAGGTTCTACAGTTACCGGGTCTGTAACAGCACTGCCAAGAATGAAGTGAATATCAAATTTCGGGCAGATTTTAATGGTGCAGATAATGACCTGGTTCTGATGCCGCGCAGTTGTGTGGACATTGTGGATGCTTCAGCAATTCATCTTGCTCCAGAGTTGGATAAACAGGAAATCCGCGGGTTTTACTGCCGGTTGTCCAACTGATCCGGCCATTGTCATTGGCTTGCTCGTGCTACTCAA
Source organism: Coralliovum pocilloporae (assembly GCF_030845175.1). Lineage (NCBI taxonomy): Bacteria > Pseudomonadati > Pseudomonadota > Alphaproteobacteria > Hyphomicrobiales > Coralliovaceae > Coralliovum > Coralliovum pocilloporae. The sequence goes on from NZ_CP132542.1 coordinate 2,821,264, forward strand.
CCCGGGCAAGCCCTGATAGTTGAACACGGTGTTCTTCACGGCACCACAACAATATTCCCCACATGGCGCTTGCTCATGAAAGCGTCCTGTGCGTCTGCCAGTTTCTCAAGAGGGTAAGTGGCTGCCAGAAGGGGGCGCAGGTTTCCGGTTTCGATCAGGCGGGTGATGCGGGCCATGGTGCCGGGCGGGCAGATGGTCGCGCCGGTCAGCTGCAGATCCTTGTAGATCAGCTGGCGAAGGTCAAAAGAGACGATTGGTCCAGATATGCAGCCGGAGCTTGAGTAGCGACCACCCTGGCGCAGAGCGTCGATCAGGCTGAGGGACGTCTCTCCACCCACCACATCGAGAGCAACATCGACAGGGCCTTTTGCGACCTCCCGGATGGCATCGCCCAGCCGGTCCGTATTCCGGTCGATAATGGTTTCTGCGCCCAGCTCACAGAGTAGGTCTGCTTTTGCCTGAGATGCGATGCCGATCACCCGAGCGCCACGCAGGCGGCAGAGCTGGATGGCTGCGGAGCCGACGCCACCTGACGCACCGGCGATCACCACGGTTTCTCCGGGCCGGAGGCTGGTTCTGGCCACAAGGTTTTCTGCTGTTGTATAGGCGCAAGGGTAGGTGGCCAGTTCCGCGTCAGTCTGGTCGGTGGTGATGGATAAGGCATTGGCAGACCGCACACGTGTGTATTCTGCAAATCCGCCATCGCATTCCGAGCCGAAATAGTCCGAGTGCTCCGGGTTCTGCCAGTCACCATGACCAAGAAGCCAGGGATCGATAATCACCCGCTCACCAATGCGGCTGGTGCTGACACCGTCACCTACGGCAACAATGGAACCGGCTACATCGGCCCCCTGAATGCGCGGGAAGGTGAGTGAGCCGCTGCCCCATGTGCCGCAGTTATCATCCGCCTCATCAAACCCCTGACTGCCGCCCTCATCGGTAATGCCATCGGTCACCTGGGGGGAATACCAGCCGGTGCGCGTATTCACATCTGTATTGTTCAGCCCGCAGGCACCAACCTTCACAATAACATCACCGGGGCCGGGTTTAGGCACCGGCACGTCTGTGCGGTAGACCAGCTTGTCCAGGCCGCCATGTCCGGTCAACAGTACAGCAGCCATTGTGTCGGGGAGAGGTGATGTCATTGCTGGCTCCTGACCCTAGGGCTTCAGTGAAATGGGCGTATTGGCCCAGATGATAATGGTCTCCACCGTCCCCGGATTGTGGAAGCGGTGAGGGGTGGTGCTGGGGAATGAAAAGCTGTCACCCGCGTTGAGAAGAAACACCTGCTCGCCGAGGGTCAATTCGAAGGTGCCGCTCAGGACAAAGCCGGCTTCCTCACCCTTGTGCGTGTAAAGATCATCGCCGGTGGAGCTGCCCGGCGCATAGCGCGACATGGCCATAACCAGATCCCCATCCAGATTGGCAGACAGCAGATAGTCTTCAAAGCCCCAGAAATCCGTGGAGCTGGCCGGAGCGTAGGTCAGCCTGCGGCGATTATCTGCCCGCACTACAAAGGCCCGCTCTTCTTCCGGAACAGGACGTTCATTCTGGAAAAACCAGCCGGTCGAGACATTGAGCGCCGCTGCAATCTCCTGCAGGGCCGTGAGAGACGGATTGGCCAGGTCACGTTCAATTTTGGAGAGAAAACTGACAGACTTGCCGCACAGGTCAGACAGATCCGTGAGCGTCAGGCCGCGCGCCTTGCGGAGCTGGCGCATATCGTCCCCCAGGGCATGAGGTGCTGAATGGGTTTCACGCACCATACTCTACGCCTTTGCTGAAGCATGTTGTTATTCGCCAGGCCGGTTCCGATTGTTGCGCAATGCGCTTTAAAGACCGGATGTATGATCCATCACCTCCGCCCGACTTTGTACCGGCTTCCTGCCCCTGATCGGGAGAGTAGAGGGATTTGTGCTCTGCCATTCTCTCTGTCCGCTAGAATTCTTCTTGTGCTATATGAAAAATATGACATCATAATTTTCATGAGAAAACAAGTTATCACATAATTTGTCTTATTCGCTGTTATCTGTCGCCGTCAGATTGGGAGGTCTGCTGTGAAAATAACCAGAATTTCGGTCTATCAGGCCCGGTTGCCTTATGTGGGTGGCACTTATGTCTGGGGGCGCAACCAGCCTCTGACCGTAGCGCTTTCAACGGTTGTCACAATAGAGACCGATGCGGGGCTGACGGGATGCGGGGAATCCTGCCCCATCGGCAGCACGTATCTGGCCGCTTACGGGGAGGGGATCCCGGCCGCTGTCAGCCTGATGGCGCCGGCCCTGATTGGTGAAGATCCGCGGGAGCTGCATCGGGTAGAACGGCTTATGGACCAGGCCCTGAAGGGCCACCCTTATGCAAAATCGGCTATTGATGCGGCCTGTTGGGAGATTCTGGGCAAGGCCGTTGGCCTGCCTGTCTGTGTTCTGCTGGGCGGGCGGCTGACCGATGGCGCGCCCATGTACAGGGTGGTGCCGCAAAAAGGTCTTGAGGAAACCGCAGCCGAACTGAACGCTTATCGTCAGGCAGGCTATCGCCAGTTTCAGATCAAGGTGGGTGGCGACTGGGTCCGGGATATCGACAATATCCTGCAGGCCGCAAGCCTGTTGCAGCCCGGCGAGAACGCTTATGCGGATGCCAATACGGGCTGGACAGTGAATGAGGCTGTCAAAGTGGTCCACGCGGTCCGCGACACGGGCATCATGATCGAGCAACCCTGCATGACCTACGAGGAATGTCTGCACGTACGCGCCCGCACGGATCTGCCTATGAAGCTTGATGAATGCGTCACCGACATGCGTGCGGCACAAAGAATAGTGACAGATCGCGCGGCTGAAGTGGTCTGCCTGAAAATCTCAAATCTTGGCGGGCTCACCAAAGCAAGACGAGTGCGGGATTATCTGATGGAAAATGGCCTGTCTGTCGTCTCGGAAGATACCTGGGGCGGAGAAATCACCACTGCTGCCGTGTCCCATTTCGCAGCCTCCACTCCGTCGGAACTTCTCTACAACACCACCGATCTCCACAACTACGTGGTCGGCACCACAGGCCTGCCCGGCCCACACACGGAAAACGGCAACCTCTACGCTTCAACAGAACCGGGCCTTGGTGTGGAACTCGACTATGAAACACTCGGGGAGCCTGTGGTGGTATTTGGCGGGTGAGGGGAGTTGCGTTGTTATCCCCGGAAATCATCCCGGTTGAGATTATGGCGCTGCATTTTTTCATAGAGAGTCTTGCGGGATAGACCCAGGGCTTCGTAGGTCTCTTTCAGATCGCCGTTCTTTTCTGCCAGAGTTCTGGCGATCACGACCTTTTCCTGCTGGAGCAGGGCATCTGCGAGTGTCTCGTCGGATGCGGCTTCATAAGGCTCTTCCAGTGGAGAAAAGCCCATGACCAGCCTGTCTGCGGCATTACGGAGTTCGCGTACATTCCCTTCCCAGGTCTGTTCCATGAGAGCGGACAGCGTCTCAGCTGCAATTGTCGGAGCCGGTCGCTGCATCCGCAGGGCAGATGTGTTGACCAGATGCTGGAACAGACGGGGGATATCTTCCCGCCTGTCTCGCAATGGCGGGATGGCAAGCTTTATGACCGCAAGACGATAAAGCAGGTCCTTCCGGAATGCTCCGGTGTCCACCAGATGATCCAGATCCGCATTGGAAGAGCTGATAATGCGGGTATCAAGCGGAATCCGTTCGTGAGATCCGACCCGCTGAACGCAACCCTCTTCCAGAACGCGCAGAAGCTTGGCCTGAACGGGAAGCGGTACGGACTCGATCTTGTCCAGAAACAGTGTGCCATTCCGGGCATGCTCAAGTCGCCCTATGCGCGTTCTTATAGCGCCGGGAAAGGCTCCAGCCTCGCACCCGAAGAGCTCGACCTCGATGGAGGCGCTTTGCAGCGAGACCAGATTGACGGCGACGAACGGATAGTCCTTGCGGTCGGAATTCTCATGGATTGTACGGGCCACGAGTTCCTTGCCGGTTCCTGTTTCACCGGTGAGATGAACACTCAGTGATGAATCCGACAGAGCGTCGACCTGCTGGCGCACCTGCTCCATGGGAGCGGACCGTCCAATCAATACGAGCTCAAGAGGGTCCGTTGCTTCCAGCGTCCTTTCCATAGCACGCTTCTCAAGAACCAGATGGCGCAGGCGGCACGCTTTTTTGATGGCCTGGGGCAGGCGGTCAACCAGCGCTGGCTTCTCTATGTAATCATAAGCCCCGCTTTGAATGGCCTTTACAGCCTGGGCGATATCGCCATGACCGGTAATCAGAATAACTGGAATTTCATGGTCGATGTTCTGCACGGCCGCAAGAAGCTGCAGGCCATCCATGCCGGACATCCTTATGTCGGACACAACTGCACCATCAAAGCTTCTGCCAAGGCGGGCAACAGCTCTTTCAGCCCTGGCAAAAGACAGAACATCAATGTCCTGCAACTCCAGCACTTGCCCGGTCGATTGACGAACGTCCTCTTCATCGTCAATCAGAATGACAGCATAGTTCTTCAGAGCTTCCAAACCTATGCCTCCTTTGCCAGCTCGACGATGAACCGGGCACCGCCACGGTCACGGTTTTCCGCCCTCAGCTTACCGCCCAGTTCGTTAATGCTGTTATACGAAATGGACAGGCCAAGACCCAGACCCTGCCCCGCATCCTTGGTGGTGAAAAACGGATTGAAGGCCTGGCTGATCGCCTCGTCATCAAGGCCGGGTCCATTGTCTTCTATGACCACCAGGACAGAAGACGAAAGGTCGATTGCGCTGCAGGCAATATGAGGGTTTTCCATCTCCATGGTGGCGTCAATGGCATTGCTGATGAGATTTACAAAGACCGTATTCAGAAGGTTTTCCTCGCCATAGGCGCGGATATTCTCTCCCCAGCTCTTTTCGAGGTGAACATTCTGTTTCTTGAGCCGGGGGTGCAGCAGCTCCAGGCTGCGGTCAAGGATCGGACCAATATTGACCAGCTGTCTTCCTTCTTTTGGTTTCTGGGAAAACTTGGTCAATGCATAAGACAGGTTTTCCATCCGTCCGATAATCCGGCGCATCCGCCCGATATTATCTTCTGCCCGTTCATATTGGTTGCGATCCAGCAGAATTGCAGTGGTCTCCACATAGTTGCGGATGGCCGCCAATGGCTGGTTTATCTCATGGCGCAATTCGGCGGACATCTGGCCAAGGGCCGCCATTTTTCCGGCCTGTATCAGTTCTGTCTGGGTTCGGCGGAGTTTCTTCTCCGCCCGTATCCGGTCGTCAACCTGCGCTGTCAATTCCAGGTTGAGAGCCTGCAGATCGCGGGTTCTCTCCGCCACTTTCTGTTTCAGCATCTGCTGTGATTGCTCGCGCTCATGAACCAGATCGAGAAGACGTCTCCGACGCTGTAGAACGACAACAAAAACCATAGCGACAAGCAGAAAGGCCAGGACAGCGACTGCGAGTATTGTCAGAATCTGCTGCCGTACTGGCGCAAGCGGAATGAGGATGTTGAGCTCCCAGCCTTCCAGCGGCATCCATCGGGTCATCCTGAGAAATTCCATCGGTCTCTGGTCGGATCGATCGGCTACAGCGATGACTTTTGTAAAGTCAGTCGTGTCTGGAAACGGACGGATCTCTATTGGGGCCGGAACGGGGGCGTCCAGCGCGAAAGCCGCGAGGTCGTCCGCTGCGTATCGTTGCGCCAGGCGTGTTCCGCCAAGGACTTTCAGCCGCCAGTCAGGATGGCCCGACAGAACGATCAGATTATTGCGATCAGCAATGAAGATTTCATGGGTATTGGCGCGAAATTCCTGCTGCAGGTGGTCAAGGGGAATGACCAGCACAATCACACCAATTGTCTGGCCATTAAATCGAATGCCGCGCGCGAGATAATAACTGAGCTGACTGGTCAGAGGGTCAATGGCTATGGCCCGGCCAAGGCTGCCATTCCAGGCCCGGGCAAAGTAGTTCTGTTCCAGAAAAGATGGTGTCTGTCCAAAAGTTGCCGCTGAAGAGACAATCCGGCCATCGGCCCCGAGAAGCCGAATGTCTGACAGGCCCGAGACATTTCTCAGCTCGCTCAGGCGTAACTGAACACTGGTCCGAAAAACCTGCCCCGGGCGTGTTCCCGTTGCCTGACGATTGAGAAAGCGCTCAAAAAGCGGCTCTTGAGAGTAATTCACTGCAAGGGCTCTGAAACGGGATATTTCCGTTTCGACAATTTTGCTGTGCAGGGTAAGCAGATGAGAGTTGCGATTGAAGTACTCTGTGATGAGTTGTCCTTCAAGAAACCGCACCAGTAGAAATAGGCTTAAAATGAAGACGCCAAGAGCCGTGAAAAACATATAGGCAGATGTTTTTCTGCGTTGAATTATGTAAGGAGCAGCTTCTGGCATTTAGGGTCAAAGCCCTGGTTCTTGATTGTGGTTAGACCGTTGTAGAAGCGACGGAAGAAGCGGGTAATATACACCGCATCAGGTCTTCACACTTCAGTATTGATGATGACGTCTTGTTGCTCTCTTCTCAAAGCTTGCGGAAAACTATTGAAGAGTCAGAAAGGGGGCAAGAACGTACTGGTCTACGCTGCCCCCTTTCAGGTCACATTATCGTGTAGGCTGCTGTCCGATAATGATCAGAAATCAAGACGCAGGCCACCCTGGAAGGACGTGAAATTGTCCGTAATCCCGACAAGTGCGGTTGGCACGCGGCCAGCATCGTTTTCCAGATGCTCAACAGAGGTCCAGAAGCGCAGGTTCTTGTCGTAGTGATAGACATATTCCCCTTTGATGGACTGGACATCACCGCTCGTATCACAACTGTCAACAGCGTAACGGGCGTGGAACTGATGCTCTTTTACACGGGCACTACCGTAAATGCCGCTGGCTGTTCTGTCTTCACCAACGCAGGTAGGAATAAAGTTGATGTTTCCAAGCCCGCCGCCTGAAGCTCTCAGACGCAACGTACCGGTAGACCCGGCCCCTGAGGGGAAATCGAACTCGTCATCCTGCTGATGATGGTAGGCTGACAGAGTGAAAATGTCGTTGATTTTCCAGAAGGCACGTACGCCATAGAGGTTCCCCTGCAATGGGCCTTCCAGATCCTTTGCATAGGCGGCCTGCAGCTTTACAGGGCCGATTGAATATTCTGCACCAACCTGAACCTGGTCGAAATTATCGCCGTCCTGTCCTTCAAGCTGCGTGCCGATACCGAATTTGAAATTGCCGTATTTGAAGCGGTACTGCAGATAATCATCCTCACGAATGGTGGCCAGGCGGACCGTGTCTAGTCCATCGGAGAAGTAAGAGCCGCGAACAAAGCTGTGAAATACGGTTGTCTGTGATCCGAAGGACAGTGTGCCGTAATCCTTGTGACCAACGCCAACACTGGCAATACGAAGGGTCAGGCCGCCATTCTGGACAAAATCAACAACGTCGCTGCGGGTGCCGTATTCAAACTGACCGAAGACCGAAAAGCGATCGTTCAGCTGATATTTGGCTTTCACGCCGATACGGCTAAGAAAATCACGCCCGTTGAGACCATCCTGACTGACGCCAGCTTCAATGTAGTCGAACCCGACCCGGGCAGAACCGTAAAGGTCTACATCGAGTTTCGGCCCTACAGCATCTTCAATGGCTTTTTCGCCATTTGTGACAGCATCATCAAGTGATTTGGTCGCAGAAGAAAGGTCTGCGGCATTGGCGATGCCAGTCATTGCAAGAAGTGAAAGACTGAATGCTGTCGAACACAGCAGCTTCACTGAAAATTTAGTGTTAGAGAGCACCCTTTTGTCTCCTCCCGTTATTGTGATGGAGGGACCAAAGAGGAAACAGAGACCGCCTTTCAATGAATTTGGCTTGTCTCTGAGCAGATTTTCAGTGTGCTTCCGGGGCTATGTTACCTGATTTACCCCAAGTGCGAAATTTCATGTTCCGTATTTGAAACAAGGTCGATGTTGAGGCTCCGGCAAGCATCCGGCCTGTTGCCAGAGATCGGAACTGCATTGTTCAAACCCTCTGATGATTCTATGTCTGAAATGTGAAGAATGGTGTGCTGATGATACTGCAACTGATTTTTGACAAAACTGTTCTGGATTGATATCCTGATGGCAGGGGGCTTGCGAACGCCCCGTGAGGCTTAGACCCAAGGTTCGCTTCCAGAAGACCGGAGATTGTCTGCGCATACTTGCGCATGTCATTCGAGAGGAAGCAATCCATGCCTGCATTTAATGAAATTACCCCTGCACAGCTTTACCGCCTGATCGGCACACCCGATGCGCCTGGTCTTGTCGATCTCAGGATACAAGAAGACTTTGAAGACGATCCGCGTCTGATCCCCGGAGCCTTTCGCAGTCCGCATACGGATCTCGCAGCCCTAAAGGCACAGCTCGAGAGGCGACAGGCAGAGCGCGTGGTGGTTTATTGCCAGAAGGGGCGGAAGATATCGCAAGGAGTGGCAGCTCTGCTGCGATCGGATGGCTGGGCTGTTGAGGTTCTGCAGGGTGGACAGTTTGCCTGGAGGGATGCAGCGCTGCCCATGCGCGAGGAAATTGGCATGCTTCAGCGCACGGAAGAGGGGCAAACCCGGTGGGTCACCCGACATCGTCCGAAAATTGATCGCATAGCCTGCCCTTGGCTGGTCAGGCGGTTTATTGACCCCACAGCGGAATTTTTGTTTGTGCCGCAGCAGGACGTGGCATTGGTGGCCGAAAAGTTCAATGCCATACCATTTGACGTTGAGGGTGTTCGGTTCAGCCATCGCGGTGAGCGATGTTCTTTTGATGCCTTTATGGAGGATTTCGACCTGCGATCCAACGCCTTGGACCAGATGGCCGTTGTCATTCGCGGTGCTGATACCAATCGACATGATCTCGCACCACAGGCGGCAGGGCTGCTGGCCTTATCAGTCGGTCTGTCGCGTATGGTGCGAGATGACATGATGCAGCTTGATGCAGGCATGTTGCTCTATGATGCGCTCTATCGCTGGGCCCGGGATGGTATGGATGAAGGTCATGATTGGCCCGCACCAGGAAGCAAGCCATGACCCGCCCGGGTTTTTATGAAGCCTTCCGGGTCTGGTGGCAGATCGGGGTTCTGTCTTTCGGCGGGCCTGCAGCTCAGATTGCCCTGGTTCACCGGATGGTCGTGGAAGAGCGGAAATGGCTGAGTGAGCAGGATTACCTGAATGCTCTGTCTTTCTGCATGTTGCTGCCGGGGCCGGAGGCCATGCAGCTGGTGACGTACGCGGGATGGCGGCAACACGGAGTTCTGGGTGGTCTGGTGGCCGGGTTACTGTTTGTTCTACCGGGGGCGCTGGTGGTTCTGGCTTTTGCGGGCTTCTATGTAACCTTCGGCAACACACCATCTCTTGAAGCCCTGTTTCTCGGAGTGAAGGCCGCCGTTCTGGTGATCGTGTTTGACGCACTCTGGCGGATTGCCAGGCGCAGCCTGACATCGCGGCTGCACTGGTGGACCGCCGGGCTTTCCTTTGTGGCGCTGTTCTTTCTCGGAATTCCGTTTCCTGTCATCATTCTGGCGGCAGGCTGTCTCGGCTTTGTCACGGCACAGGCGGGTGAGAGGACGGTGATTGACCGACCTCATATCCCCTTGTCCAGAACCTGTGCCACTATTCTGGTCTGGCTCGCCATCTGGATGGTGCCGCTGGCTTTGGTTGAGCCGGTAACCGGTTTGCCCATTCTCACTGAGCTCGGCCTGTTTTTCTCCAAGCTTGCAACGGTGACCTTCGGCGGGGCCTATGCGGTTCTGGCCTATATGGCGCAGGACGCGGTGCAGAACCATGGCTGGCTGAGCACGACAGAGATGATTGACGGACTCGGTCTTGCGGAAACCACACCGGGGCCTTTGATACTGGTGACAGAGTTCGTCGGGTTTCTGGCAGCAGCACGGGCTGAGGGCGATGTTAGTCTATGGGCCGGAGTTCTGGGGGCAGGGGTAACGCTCTGGGCAACATTTGCACCCTGTTTCCTCTGGGTCTTTGCGGGTGCCCCTTATATTGCCTGGCTCACATCAAAACCCCGATTGCGGGCCGCGCTTGCATCCATTTCGGCGGCAGTGGTTGGCGTCATTCTCAATCTGTCCATATGGTTTGCAATCCACGTGCTGTTTGAAACTGTGACAACAGAGCGTCTGGCTGTCCTGACCCTGTTGCGGCCTGAGCTCGGCAGCTTCAATGATGCTGTTCTTATCTTCATCGCGCTGGCTATGGTGCTGCTGCTAAGCCTCCGTCGGAGTGTCCTTCTCACCCTCTGCGCCTGCGGAGGGCTTTCACTCGTGCTGGCCAGCCTTTCGCTCGTCTGAGCAGGTGCTTGGATAAACGGGATGATTTCATCTTGCTCCACCTCCTGAACGGGGTTATTCATCAACCGATGGTTTTCGGGAATCGAGCATATTTCCGGAATGAAAAGGGAATACGGTGAGGCTTAACCATCAGGTGCCTAATCCGTAGCTGCCCCCGCAACTGTGAGCGAGGAGCAAACCCGGCAAAACCACTGGCCTGAAACAGGCCGGGAAGGGTCGGGAGCGCTGTAATCCGCGAGTCAGGAGACCTGCCATCAGGAATTCACTCAACCCGGGCGGGGAAGTCCGGTTAAGGGGCTCCGGATGGCACATCTCAATGTCACCCGATCAATCTGCCTTTTGACCTGCCGCCGCCGGATCGCGGAGCACAAGGCAGATGGGATCATCTTTCCTGGAACTTGATGCTGTCACCGTTCACTCCGAGCGGGGCGACGCTTTGCTGTCTGACGTGAGCTTTGGGGTCAGCCATGGCGTACGGCTCGCTGTGGTCGGTCCGAATGGCGCAGGCAAAACCACATTGCTCCGGACCATCTGCGGCCTGTTGAGCCCGGATAACGGAGAAATCAGGCTGAATGGCCGCAGCCTGCAGACGCTCAGCTTTGAAGAGCGGGCCCGGCAGATTGCCTATGTGGGGCAGGCGGATGATCCAGATGGACGCCTGTCTGTCACGCAATATGTAGGGCTGGGAACCCGCGCCCGACAGGATCAGCTCAGCCAGGCAGAAACTGCGGAAGGCATGCATGCCATATTGGATGCACTCGGCCTTGGGTCACTTGCGGACAAGCGCATGGACCGGATTTCCGGGGGCGAACGCCAGAAGGCAAAGATAGCCCGCGCACTTTGTCAGAAACCGGACCTGCTGGTTCTGGACGAGCCGACCAACCACCTTGATCCAAGGGCTCGTGGCGACATTCTGAACCTTGTTTCAGGGTTCGGCATGGCGGTTATTGCTGCACTCCATGACCTGACCCTGATCGATAGTTTTGCCGACAAGGTTGCTCTGCTTGATGGCGGCCGGCTGATCGATCTTGGCTCCCCGTCTGAAACGCTCTCCACACCGAATGTGCGGCAGGTTTTTGACGTGGACCTGCTCCGGTTGGCGCATCCGGATGGGCGAGGTTTTCTCCCGACACTTGATCTTGGGAAGGCTGAAGCCTCTCGAGAGCGTTCCAACACCTGTATTCAAACCAAAGGATAGACTGATGATCAGATTTTACGGTGCAGCTCTTTCTGCATTGCTCATGGCCACAGCCGTGCAGGCCGAGCCTGTAACGGTTGATAATTGCGGTCAGCCACTCACATTCGAGACCACGCCTGAACGGCTGGTGGTTCACGATATCAATATGAGCGAGATGGCATTCGCGCTCGGCCTGCAGGACAAGATGGTCGGCGTGACCGGCATTTCCGGCTGGTACAAGACCAGCGCCGATTTCGAGAAGAAACGCGGGGACATACCGGAACTTGCCCCGAAATATCCGTCTCTGGAAAATCTCCTGGGCGCATCTCCGGATCTGTTCTTTGCCGGCTGGTATTACGGCATGAAGCCGGGTGGAGATGTGACGCCGGATATTCTGAAAGGACACAACATCAAGACCATGGTCTTGTCCGAGAGCTGTATCCACCTGGACAAAACACGTCCAGCTGCCTCAATGGACCTGCTGTTTGGTGATGTCCTGCGGCTTGGCAAGGTGTTTGACAAGGCCGATGAAGCGGAAGCTCTGGTCAAGGGTTGGAAGGAAGAACTGGCGGCCTTGAAAGACGCTGTGCCTGCTGAGGGTCGCAAGCGCGTCTTCCTCTATGATTCCGGTGCGGACAAGCCGTTTACCGCCGGGAAGTATGCCATCACCACGGCAATGATCGATGCTGCAGGCGGCGAAAATGTCACCGGTGACATGGAAACCAGCTGGGGAACCGCGTCCTGGGAAGCCGTTGCGGCTGCCAATCCGGAATTCCTGATCCTGCTGGATTACCAGAATGGCGATGGTGCCAAGGGCCTGATGAATTTCCTCAAGGAGCATCCGGTGATGAAGTATACGGATGCCGTGAAGAACGGGCGCTATGTCGCCCTTCGCTATGAAGAACTGACACCGGGACCGGCTAATATCAAGGCTATAGGCAAGATCACCAAAGCCATGTATCCGAAAGCGTTTTAATACCAAAGGACCTTAATATTGACCCATGTGATGCCGCCCAGCCGTTCATCGGCAAGGCGCTTTTTGAAGGGCGATGCGGGGCATCGGTCGAGAGAAGAAACGCTGTCCGGTGGGCGACTGGACGGCACCGAAGGCCGGATTTCTGCGCGTTCCAGGCGTCGTTGCAGATGGTTCATGGTATCCATACCACATCACCATCCGCGCCTTGCCGGACCGCGTATGAATCTCGGTCAAATGATTCAATATTTAGTTCCTTTGGTATCAGACTGATGGTGCGGTTCATTCTTGCAGTGCTGGCGGCAGGTGCCGGGCTTCTGGGGCTTGCCTTTCTGGCTGTGTCGGTCGGGGCGGTTGATATTCCGTTCGATGTCATCTGGAAAGCCATCCGGGGAGCTGTCTTCCCGTCCGGTCAGGATGAACCGCATCCGCTCTCTCGCATTATCCTTGACCTCCGGCTGCCCCGTGCATTGCTGGCGATCATGGTTGGGGCTGGCCTTGGGGTCGTGGGCTGTATTCTCCAGACCGTAACGCGCAACGATCTGGCCGATCCGTTTCTGTTTGGCCTGTCATCGGGCGCTGCCGCAGGTGCGGTACTGGTCATTACTGTTACTGGCGATGTTCTTGGAGTCTGGACTCTGCCGATTGCTGCCTTTTGCGGCGGGCTGATTGCATCAGCTACGGTCCTGCTGCTGATGGCTCGCGGTGTGCGTCAGGATCCTGCCAGACTGGTCCTGACCGGTCTGGCGGTGTCTTTCCTTTTCCTGTCGCTGACGAATTACATGGTGTTCGCCGGAGATCAGCGGGCCGCGCATTCAGTCCTGTTCTGGACAATTGGCGGCCTTGGGCTTGCCCGGTGGGATATCCTGCCCATTGCGCTTGCTGGTCTTCTGGCTGTTGGCGTCTATGGGGTCTGGAAAAGCCGGGACCTGGACGCACTTCTCTCCGGTGATGATACAGCCCAGACTCTCGGGGTTGATGTGAAGAATACCCGCAGAATGGCTTTCATGGTTGCCGCTTTTGCGACCTCGGCCTTTGTCTCCGTAACCGGTGTCATCGGCTTTGTCGGGTTGATGGTGCCGCATCTGGCACGTGCCATCACCGGGCCTCTTCATGGTCGGCTTATTATCCTGTCTTCTCTTATTGGTGCCTGTCTTCTGCTGGTCAGTGACAGCCTTGCCCGGACGCTTCTGACGCCGCAGGAGCTTCCGATTGGCATTATTACCTCAGCCATCGGGGCTCTGTTTGTAATGAGCATGCTGCGCCGCCTTTAAAGGCAGGCGACTGGAGCTTGACCCTAGGTGGTAGCAAAGACGATGTCGACCAAATCTAGCACCATCAAAAACCAATTCTATGATTTCTGTAACCAATAAGCAAAATTCGGTTTTGAACTGTGTTTCCGCTCAGGTTGTTTCTTGAATGATGCTGTCAATGAAGACTTTATTTACATGAATTCAGTTAAGTTTTTTACGGACGCACGCGTTTTCGCAAGAGATTGTTAGGTGTTTTTACGTATCGATCTCCAGGAAACAGTTCGCCGATCAAGAGCACGCTCGGGTATCGGCAGGTTGGGGACAAAAAATGCTGAAAAATGCAAAGATAACAACAAAGTTGATCGGTATGACAGTTGCAGCACTCACAGTGGTGCTTGCAGCTGGTGTCAGCGTGATCAGCTGGCAGGTCTCGGAAACAACAACAGGGCAGGCCCTCGCAGAAGCAGAAGCCGTTGCCCGCGAGCAGGCCGAGTTTGTAAAGAGGCAGATGGAAACAGGTCTGACCTCTGCGCAGATCCTTGGTGATACGCTCAATGGCCTGCGCGAGGCAGAAGCCATAGACCGCACCGCCTGGATGGCGCTGCTTGAAAAGACACTGCGTGAAAATGAGAACCTGTCAGGAACATGGGGCGTTATTCCAAAAAACAGGTTTGACGGACGCGACGCTGATTTTGCCGATACGGAAAAGTATGATGAGCACGGTGACTGGCGCCCTTATTATTTCCGTCTTGCTGATGGCAAGATTGGCTACAAGCCCACATCGGTTCCGGATGTCGGAAATCCCGAAGCGCAGAAATGGTTCAATGCGCCGTTTATCTCCGGTCAGGACTATGTGACCGAGCCTTACAGCTGGGAAGCGGATGGTCAGACAGTGACCGGCGTCTCCTTTGGTGTGCCGTTGAAAAACGGCTCAGAGACGATTGGGGTTGCGGGTACCGATATCCTGCTGACGCCGCTGGCCAATGCCCTGTCGCGGATCAGTCCGCTGGGAACCGGTTCTGTGCATCTTCTGTCTCAGAATGGCGTTTGGCTGTCACATCCGGATGCTGCTCTTCTTGGCAAGGACTGGGCTGAAGGACGGTCGGACGCTGATGCCGCTCATGAAAGTGCTGTCAAAGCCGCAGTGAAAAATGCGCAGCCCTATACTTACGAAGGGTATTCCAACAGCCTTGGCACGGAAGTGACCCGGATTATCATCCCGCTCCGCATTGGTGGAACGGATGCGACCATGTCACTTGTGGCCAATGTTCCCAACAACACGCTGACAGCAGCCTCGCGACAAATCACGGTGACCATTATCGGTATCGGTGTCGCTCTGCTGTTTGTTGTGGCAGGGGCAGTCTATGGGGTTGGGAACTCTGTCGTCCGCAAACCGATTGGCCGGGCAATCTCGACTATCAAGGCTCTGATCGATGGCAATTATACCATCGAGATTGCGGACACGGATCGCGGCGACGAAATTGGTGAGGTCAGCCGCGCACTCGAAATCTTCCGGGACAAGGCCCATCAGGCCGAGCAGCTGGCACATCAGCAGGCTGAAGCCCAGAAACAGGATGCCGCCCGTGCTGAACGGGTTCGTGAACTGTCGCGGAACTTTGACCAGCAGGTAACCAGCCTGACTCAGACTGTGCTGTCCCAGGTTCAGGATCTGAATGACGCCTCCATATCGCTTATGTCTGAAGCGGATGACACCAGTTCCAAGAGTGCGTCTGTGGCCGCATCCTCTGAAGAAGCATCGACCAATGTGGAAACTGTGGCCTCGGCTTCTGAAGAGCTGATGGCATCTGTCAATGAAATCAGTGGCCGGATGAAACAGTCCGTGGATGTGGCAAGTCAGGCTGTCGATCAGGCTCATTCCGCCAATGGCCGGATCGAAGGTCTGACTGATGCCGCCAACCGGATCAGTGAAGTGGTCAAGCTGATTACCGAGATTGCGGAACAGACCAACCTTCTGGCTCTGAACGCAACCATTGAGGCGGCCCGGGCCGGTGAGGCCGGTAAAGGCTTTGCGGTCGTGGCAGCCGAGGTGAAGGAGCTGGCCAACCAGACGGCCAAAGCGACAGAAGAAATCTCCATTCAGATCCAGTCTGTGCAGAACGAGACCAATGGTGCGGTCGATGCCATCAAGGGGATCACTCACACGATTGAGCAAATCAACGAGATCTCGTCCGATATCCAGTACTCTGTTGATGAGCAGAGCCAGGCGATTGAGGAAATTGCCCGCAGCATCCAGGAAGCATCCAACGGCACTCAGGAAGTGACACGCAACATTACCTCAGTGGCAACATCAGCCGATGAAACCGGGGCAAATGCGCGCAAGGTGAGCTCATCTGCCAATGTCCTGCAGTCTGAAACGGACCGCCTCAAGGCAGAAGTGGACGGCTTCCTGACTGGCGTGCGTGAAGTCGCATAGGGTCAAAGAGAAAAGGGGCAGGCGATGACAAACTGAGCCTGCCCGATTGCTTTGGTTGGTTTGAATGAACAGGGTGGCAGCGATGAGTGCGTTACCACCCTTTTTATATGC
Organism: Coralliovum pocilloporae; assembly: GCF_030845175.1. Classification (NCBI taxonomy): domain Bacteria; kingdom Pseudomonadati; phylum Pseudomonadota; class Alphaproteobacteria; order Hyphomicrobiales; family Coralliovaceae; genus Coralliovum; species Coralliovum pocilloporae. Next base: position 2,837,505 of record NZ_CP132542.1, read on the forward strand.
AGTATGCATTATATCGTCTTTTAATCGTTCCCAGGTTGCAAATAATGGGGTGAGGGATAACATAGCCTGTATCCGTCGCTCGGGGAGGAGCGCCGGCAGTCTCTGATAGAAGATGAGCAAGCGAATCTGGGGGGATTTCATGACGCTTATACAAAAGGCGCGGCGTGCCTTGCTGTCAGCTCTGGTGCTGGCACCGGTTCTGGCCTTGGAAGAGGCCAGTGCGCGGATTGTTGAACTGTCTCTCGGACCGGTATCACCGACACCGGTTTCCGGCTTCACCGGTCAGCGGGTCGAACGCCTTCTGAGGCCGGAAAACGCGATCCTTTACCGTCTGGATTTCGGAGAACGGGGTAACACACCCTGTTATGTCCGCGCATGGTGGTGGTTGATGGATGACGATCGCGCTCGTGCCCGATTGACGCGGACGCTCAATCTCTGTGGTGGTAATGCACGCAGCATCAAGACTGTCGAAGTGGATAGACAGACCCTGGGCTATCCCGGCATCGCTTCGCTGGCTGTCTGCAATAACCGTCGCTCCAATCGGCGGCTCAAAGGCGTCAATATTGTCAATGGAGGCCAGTTTCTGGCGCGGCTTGATGACTCGGTGGTGACCAGTGGCAGCCCGGAGCGGTTCCGCCGAACCAACTGCGCCAGATGGAGCCAGGCGGTAGCCTGTTCGCGCGGCGAGATTGCTGTTGGCCTCGATGTTCACCGTAACAATGACACGATTACCGGTCTGGCGCTGCGTTGTGCCCAGCCCCGGGCCGAGGTCTTTTCTGTCAACCGGGGTGACTTCACCTATTATCCGCTTGATTTCCGGCCAGAACATTGGGCCCTGCTTGAAGATGTGCACCCGTTGCAGCGCGCAGCCTTTGGTCGGCCGCTTGATGTGCTGATCTGCCAAGAGGATTTCCCGAGAGGGTCCCAGGCAGAACGTAATGTTCATCTGGCACTTGACCGGGTTGCCTCCATCCAGAACACGAAGATTGCATTTGAGCCGAGGACCGAGCCCTGTCTGGACAACGAAAACCAGACCTATGTGCGGGCAGATATTCCAGCTGATATTCAGATCCAGATTGTCGACAATGCCTGCCCGCGACGGCTCAACACACTGATCCAGCCTCTTAATGCCACGGCAGGTGTCTGTTATCTCAACAGGGGTGAAACAGAGCCCTGGCGGATCGGGGATTGCAATGGCTGGTCGGATTGCTGGGCAGACAGTTCACTGCTGATGCTGCGCCGGAGCAATTACCCGGATGCCAATAACATTCCGTCCGTAGGTGTCATCACCCATGAGCTGGGTCATCTGTTCGGGCAGGTGCATAATTATGATGATGACGCTGATGCCTGCTCAGGTGCCAGCAGCCACAGGTTTCGCAAGCCAAAGCTGTTTCACACCTTGCCGGGCTTTGCAAAAGGTGGCGGATTTGCCCGGTCCTTTATCCATCCGTTCCCCGGTACCGCCAATGCCGATATGCGTCAGCAGAACCCGACGGCCTATACCACAGCCTACTTTCAGTATCGCTATGGACGTCACCCCATGCAGCGAACCAGACCGACAACGCCGGAATGGGCCATTCACTCCACGCTCGTTCAGAGAAGCAATACCTGTGCACTGCCAGGCAATGCCAGTGGAAAAAATCCTGTGAACTTTCGGGCAACACGATCTTTTTTCGACACTGTCCCGGCCCAACTGTGCGGCAGGGGAGGTCGAGGCAACCTGACAGACTGTGCCACCGGATCTCTGCCGGTATACAGGCTGCAATTCTCTCTGAACGACCGGCAGAACTGTTCAACCGGCAGAACGCCCACACTCGCTGTGTCGGTGGCTGGCCGGATCGTCTATGAACAGCCAATTCCTCTGCCTACTGATTGCCGTCTTGCCTATTACGACTGGTCCGCAGCCATCCGGATCCCGGCGTCCAGCATTCGCGGAAGCAGCAATTCCACCCAGATACGCTTTCTGATCAACAGACAGGGGCGGAATACGGAGCATGTTCCGGGTAACAACATCACCACGCTCTCAACCCGGGTGGTGCGGTAGCAGATTACTATGTAGCCAGTATGGGAGTTCTGGGTAATGGAACTCCCATTGGCAGAAAAGGTAATTTTATCGGTTCAATTAGAGCCGCGCATGCTCCAGTAAAAGAGTTCTAGCTGCCTGCTGCGGGGGGCATCACCAAAGGTTGCTCTATATGCTCTATCAAGGAGTGAATCTGCTGTTGCAATCTCACGGTTCAGAATTTCATAAAAGCGCCCTATAAGGTGTGCTTTGCGTCCTTTGTTTCTCCGATAGTCGATATTGGCAAAAATAGCGTAGCGATCATTGGTGTAGGTTGTGGCACCTAGAGTCCATTCGCAGCCCGCGTGTTGACGGGCATAATCTGTGATGATCTCAAGATCACCCACGTAATAGGTAACAACATTGTCACAAAAGGCTTTTGAAACCTCTTCATGACTTAGGGCAGGCCAGATTACGGTTCCTTCCTTTTCATTTTGAATATCTTGCTTTTTCCTTATCTTGCTGGTTTGGTCTGATCGCATTGCTGTAATGATCTTTTCTCTAAAGCGACTCCATTCCCCGGAATTCAAAATGGCCTGAAGGCCAATGTGTCTGGAGGTTGTCGCGCCAACCAGTCCAATAAGAGCCCGGCCCGGGCCTGGAGTATGTTCGAGGTCCGGAGGTGTCGCATTCTTTAGTTGGAGGTATCCAATCCCAGTAACAAACAGGGGGGGGGAAACAGCATAACGTTTTACACGATCCCGTGTAATTGTGGCCGGATCGCAAAGTATATCGATCTCGCTCTCCAGAAAATCTATACGGTCCTGTTTCTTCGGATTCTGCCTGAGCAACTCATCCACATCAATGTGTTCTATATCTTCTGGCCCGAAAGGTTCTTCTGGCCCGCGCGGATCGGAAATAAACATCTCCTTCAACACTTCATCGCAGATATAGACCATATAGCCATCATAGCCCTTGGACCTGAGTGGTCCGGATTTTGAGGAATAGTTCCCGGATCTTGTTTCTGTCCGAAACGAAAACGGACGTGCATGCTCTCTTACACCGATGAGCAGTTTGCTATTGTTTCCTTCTTTATCTTCTGTATTTGAAGTGGTGGAAGGGGAGGCTTGCTTTATCCGAGCTTCTTCTGAAGCATGGCCAGAGATGGTGCCAGTGTGACACAGAACAAGGGAGGCAAAGAGAAACAACCTTACAGTGTTGCTCATTTTTGCTCCTTCTGGGATGATACAAACCACCATCCCTTGTCTTTTTCATCGGCCTCTGTGACTTCCAGGAAAATTGCAAAAAAGATTATAAAAAGAGACGACAGAGAGCCGGTTGTAATCATTTCTCGTAGTTCAAAACTGAGCCAGGATCCTTCAGGCTCCGGCAAAATAAACTCAGCGGGGTAACCAACGAGCACAATGATATAGAACCACCCAAAAATGAGTGCTGAAAATACTATGGAAATCAATACAGTTATTTCATTATGAAGCTTCTCGTGCTGATCCATTAGGACCAGCATAGCGATAGATAATATAAACCCAAGACCAAGGTGCATCAGGATGTATGATATCTGGCTATTGAAGAAGAATATTATTTGACTTTCGGTCAGCTGGAAGTTGGCATCAGCCCAAATTTTGATAAATTCCCCTGAAGTGATCCCTATAACACATAGAATAGATGGTACGAGTGCCATGAAGAAGAGACGCAAAAACGGAATGCGTCTTAATTTCCATTCTGGCCATGAATTGTCATCAAGGCGCGCGTCTCTCCCGAATATGGTTGCAATAGCTACAAATATTACAGGAATGATCGCCACAAAAGAGCGCCATAGAGATCTGTTTATCGTGACTTTTCTTATCTTATTTTCAACGTTATTTGTCGATATTTCATTTGTTTTTTCTTCGCATTTTTTCTTTTTTTCTTTATTCTCTGCAGGGCAATTTGTTTTAATTGCATTTATTTCTCTTTCAACCATGAGTTTTATATTATTTTCATCAGAGTAAACCCATTTTTGATATGTATTGAAGCAGAGGGTTAGCGATATGATTGAGGCGCACAATATTGCCATCGCGAAAGAATTCATTTCGATTTGGTAGTTTTTTTTAATTTTCTTATGAACATGATTTATTGTCTTGTTTTTATTGCTATTTTTTATGGATTTGTTGTTTCGAAGAAAATGCACGGAGAATAACGCGATAGTATCGTTGGCGGTCGCGTTAGTTGTTGCATAGAGCTTCTGACGCTCGGTTTCACTGTCAGCAAGAGGCGACTTCAGAGTATCCTTGATTGATCTTATCTGCTTCTCCAGTTTTTCTGACAGGCTCTTCATTGAGGAAATCTGTGTCAGCGGAAAGTGCTGTGTTCTGGACCTTTCAGTTATGATGGGGGAGAGGTAGTCGATTGTCCTGAGGGATGTTTCTATTGAGGCTAGGTATTCTTCATCATGGCTCCCCACAAAGGTGGCCTTGGCGTTCTTTTCAAAGAGCCGGGTCAGGGGAAGCGGATGGTCTGGGTCCAGGTCAGTCTTGTAGTTAATGTCATTCAGATGCTCTATGACCTGATACACTCCTCTGGGCACGCCTGCGATACGATGGGCCAGTGAGCGCATGGTATTTTCAAGAGGGCGCAAAGCTCCCACTGAGAAAACCGCTATTATCGCTGCGGATATGAAGATTGGCTTGCCGTATTGCGTGCCCGTCAACCCAAAGGGGGTATCCTCTTTTAGAAAGGGTGAACCGGTTGGGCCGACCATAGTATTCAGGTCTGAGGCTTGCTGGACAAGATCATATACTGTGCTTGAGCTCAATATAATGATGTATGTTAGAAGATAGATCAGAGAATAAAAGAAAAAACCAATATTCTTCTCTCTGGGAGTGCAGAGTTTTGCAACTTCTACATCCTGAAGAATTGCGTGTTCGCGAAACGGAATTGTAGCTAGTGACGAGTTGTAATTTCTATAAGCTTCAATAAGTAGAGTTAGCCCGCCAAAAATTACTACGCCGATATAAATGAGCGTATTCATAACTGAAGGTCACGATTTGACTAGTTAAACTAGAAGCAGGCGCTAATAGCCGGGTTGCAAGGGCCCGCAAGAGCCTCGCCACCAGAAAATATCTGTAGATAAGCGTGCCCGGAATAAAGGATGGATGACAATAAGACTATTCTGATAATGGTTTTCATTTCCCCCTCCTGCTCATAATTATCCATACAACTAGCATATTGCATTCATTTAATCAAATTAATTGTAGGTAGAGTTATGTGGTTTTAGATAAATGGCTTTCAATTTTCATTTTGCATGCGGCCGTATGGTTTTCACGTGCGAAATGTGGGTTCTTGATGCTTCCTCAGCTTGGAAGAGCTGATCGCCGGTTATATATGATGTCGGATAAGATCAAGCGTATGGCGGTCTTTCCAGTATTCAGTATGTCCGCTCTTCTTGACCGCATAGTTCAGAGGCCAATCACCTTTCGGGTTCCCGACTGTTGTGCCGACAAAGTCATCAATGCAGAAGATGTTTTTCCAGGTCGGAATTTTCTCTTTGAAGAGCCCATTGGGTACCGCGAATGTCGACCCGAAATAATGCTCAAACAGATGGGTAAGCGGAGATCCCATGGTAATAAGGGCACTCCATTCGAGGTCTGACCTGAAGTACTGATGGTTCTCAGATTCTGACAGGAGCTCCTTGATACTCTGAACCGCAACCAGTGTACCGAGGCTGTGTGACACAACGACAACCTTGTCGGCTTTGGTCGATTCAATCATTGTTCTTGCAACTGTCTTGAACCGCTGATGGATCCGTTCTCTTTGCGGATGGAACCAGATATTGCGGTTGGACGGGAGACGCTCCCGCTTGAGATAGGTGATGACATCCTTGCCAACCCCGAGCGCCATGGACAGACCTGAGCGTTGGGCGGAAAAAACATACCCGCAAACACCAACAAAGATGGGCACAGAGATAAACAGCCACTCATCAACCAGAGTACGCCCGAGCACGCCATAGAGCAAACCGAGCAGACCAACAATGATCACGGGCATTGCGCAGATGATGATGGAGAGACGACCATTCAGAAGCAACCGGTTGCGGGTAGCTCGGAAGCATTCTTGATCCTCTGTTTCTCTGATATCTGTCGCCTGATCTAGTGTGCCGTTGAGTTCGTTCAGTCTGGAATTCCGGAAGAGATAAATAACCACCAGAGACAAGATCACCAGCAGCAGGGCGACAACCAGGTAAGGGAAAACCATTAGCGGGATCTCAAACAGAGATGTGTTGATCCCGATATACCCCGTTTCAATTTCTGCCTGTATGTTTGTGTCGTCTTCCGTATGAGGTCTGTCCCCCAGCGCAGGAACTGCTATAGACCAGAAAGCCATGGACAGTGTGGCCCAAAGAAGAGCCATGATGGTGCAAACCGTTTCAAACATTACAACAGATTCCGCTTTGCGTGCAGGCCGGCCAGTCAGCTTCGCGCGGATGGTTCGGGTCAACGCATGCAGCATCAGGATTCCAACGACAAGAGCTGTTAGCGCGGAAAGCATCAAAAGGGCGGCAATCAAGGAGGCGCTCAACACATCCTGCTTGCCATCCAGCGGCAGAGATAGTGTCCTGTCACCGATTTGCGGGCCTGTAATTGCTTCAGGGATGGCCAGCGGGCAGATGGTCGCAACCAGTGCTATAAGGCTCAGGGCCATCGCGAAGATCACAAGACCTGCTTTGAACTGGTTGAAAAGATGACTGTCAAAAGGACCTTTTTTACCAAACAGCCAGGACACAATAAGCCCCAGCCAGATCAACCCCATGACCAGAAGCGGCTCCGTACGGACCTTCTCGTTGAGTTGAAGCAGAACAACAGCGAGCAGGAGCAGGTTGAGCGGCGCGATACAGGCATGCATGAGCCCGATGAACAGGCCTGCTAGTGAGGCGCTTGCAGACCCTTTTCCGTAAGCCGCGTAGACATTCTCCCGCACGATATTGCCCATGCCTAGCACAGTCAGGATTAACTCATAAAGAACGCCGACCATGCCATGACGCGGCCGTGATAGATCAGCCCAGAAAACCTCCGCATATGTTGTTCTCTGTTCGTTGGTATCAAAAGCCCTGATATGGCACTGAAAATGATCCTGAAACCGGCTTTCTACAGAGCCGGGTATCTTGTACTCATCCACTAGCCAACGGCATTCGCTTTCTACTCTCGCAGCTTCGTTCTTCTCAAGGGCAGCTGCCAGCGTGTCGATGGTGTCGCCCGCTTTCTGCTCGCCAATGCCGTGAACACAGAGAACAAGCGTGTTGGTTTTTTCATCGTTTTCGGCCATCTCTCTCCCCCCTTGAAAACACGGTGTGATGGAGATCTCTGCCTAACCTTTTGGATGACCACGGAATGGCAGCTATCCAATGACGTGATCTGCTCATCATGCTGCGCCGGACAGGAGACTTCTTGTCCGGCGCTATTGAGCCCGTAACTAGGTCCTGACCCTAATTCCGGAAATCGTTGTTGTGGTGTTGCAGGTGGTGTTTTCGGTCTGCAGAAAACTTGATGACCTGTCTCTTGTGAGAGAGAAACTCTCTCATCAGATTGACGATCTGTTTTGCCTGCTCATCGCTGATTGCTTTTTTATCAGAAGCAGAGTCTGCTTGTGCGGTGGTGGATGAGCCTTCAATCCTGATTTCTGCACTCGGTGCGCTGCTGTCTTCTCTGTTGTCGTTGATTGTTACGCCACTGCCACCGGCTGTAACCTTCGCTTTTCCGGCTGGTTTGTTCCCTGCCAGAGCATCAATTGCCATAACCATGGTCAGAGCCGTGTCGACATTGGTTATAATCCGACGGTAGTCGTCGCTTGAGATCGCACCATTCAGATAAGCTTCGCACAGGCGATAGTATCCGTCTCTCATGATCTGGATTGGCTGGGAGCGTGCCCCAAGTTCCGCTGCGGCTTCCGAAAAATTCCCTGCAGCCCGTGCACTGCCTCGATTGAGGATATCCCCTGATGCCGCAACTGTAGCTGCACTGGCCACCAGTGCATCGGGTGAGGGCTCTGCGCAGGCAACTTCCCGCCTTTCACCGTGCTCGCCTTCTTTGCGATACCCGACAGTAAAGAGCCTTTGCTTGGCGTCTATGCTGAGTGTTTGTACGCCCCCAACAGGCGTTTTCTTGTGGATTGTACTTCCACATCCGGCCAAAGTCAGCCCGGCAGCCAGCAATGCCCCTGAACGCAAACTAAACATAATTCCCCCCTATGATGTTGCGTTGATTTTCTCTCCTTATTTTCACTCTTTTTAAGTGTTAATTATTATTAATACTCTCATAGAGGTTATTTTGAGTCAAATATAAGGGCTTGGATTTTTTGGTAGTATGCAGGTTGTGTTGAATTAAGTATTTAAATTTCTAAAGATTAAATCTATTTCTACTATGCTTTACGTAATTCAGATTGCAGGTGTGTTTTTTGCATAGAAAACGCCAAAGTTTTTCTTCGGCGTTTTGTCTCCAGCGGATGGGGTATCGTGAGATGAATTCTGTTTATCGGAGGCCGAATACGGCGTGGAAGGGATAGAATGCCAGACGCGCACCTTCCTTTATGCCTTCATTGCCAATCGGCAGGGCTGCAAGGCCATCGGCATCAATCAGTGGATTAAGACGGGCAGAGCCGCCCTTGCCGAGTTTTTCAAGCCGTGGCAGGCCATCCTTGGCAAAGCCCGAGATCCGGGCCGGGACGAATTCGATCCGTTTGCCTCCATGGCGGGTGCTGAATGCAGCACGGCCCTGGAGCAGATGGTCAGACCGGTTCATGCCGCAGAGGTCGGCAATGGCCGGGCGGGCGAACAGCAGAAACCCGGTCAATGCGGCAAATGGATTGCCAGGCAGGCCGATGAACAGACAGCGGCCAAGTCGCCCGAAGCCAAGCGGTTTGCCCGGTTTCATGGCGACTTTCTTCACATCCAGCTCACAACCCTCTGTCTCAACCACCCGACGGATATAGTCCTCTTCTCCAACCGACATGCCGCCGGAGGTCAGCAGAAGGTCATGATCGGCTGCCAATTGCCGCACGGCTTGTCGAATGACCTCGAAATCATCTGTGACCGTGCGGTGAACCGTCAGGCTGATATGCGGCTGGTCGAGCAGGGCTGCCAGCATCGGGGTATTGGAATCGTAGATGGCGCCGGGGCTGAGGGCCTGTCCCGGCTCGGCCAGTTCAGCACCAGTTGCCAGAATGGCCACACGAACCGGGCGGATGACGTCCACATGGCGGGTGCCGACAGATGAGGCCAGGGCGATATGCCGTGCATCAAGCCGCGTGCCCTTGCGGATAATCACAGACCCCTGCGGCACGTCCTCGCCGCGAAACCGTATATGAGCGTGAGTGGGTGGTGCGTCTGAAAAACTGACTTCGGCTCCGCATTCTGACAGTGAACAGTCTTCCTGCATCACCACCGCATCCGCCCAGGAAGGCATGGGCGCGCCGGTAAAAATCCGTACGGCAGCGCGGGCTTCAATCACCTGTCCAGCGTCGTCACCGGCTGCCACCCGGCCCACGACAGGCAGGACATGAGGTCCATCACCGGTCAGGTCTGCCATTCGTACCGCATAGCCATCAACGGCCGAGTTATCCCAGAGCGGCAGAGGCATGGGGCTTGTCAGGTCGGTTGCCTGAATCCGGCCGGCGGCCTGTGTCAGCGGCAACGTTTCGGTACCCTCAATGACGCTGACCAGAGCCTCAATCCGCTCAATTGCCTCATCCAGAGGCGTCAGCGGCAGACCCTCCACCGGATCCCGGTCACAGGCCGAACAACAGGACGGATGAGCAACGGCAGATGCACCAGACATAATGTTTCCTCGTGTTTCAAAGTGAGGAAACGCTAGGGCAGGGCGGTATCGGGGGCATTGATGTGGGTCAAGGGGGGCATATGGTCACCTTACTCACGAGTGAATAGGGTTCTGGGTGAGGGTAAGAAACTCTATCAGAGAGAGATATGGCGTGGTTTCAAAGTGGAGGAA